>NZ_JABEQN010000001.1 GCF_014174165.1 Gluconacetobacter dulcium
CCGCGTCCCGCCGCGTGCCTGCGCTCATCGCCATGCGCGATAGGATGCGCGCCAAGGGCAAGGCACCCAAGACCATCCTTATCGCCATCGCACGCCAGCTTCTCGTCATCCTCAATGCCATGATCCAGAAAGGTCAGACTTTGCAGATCACATGATCAACACAGTTGCCCACAAATCGCGCCGCCTCGGCCGCCACCGCACCGGGCATCAGCGTCAGCCGCACTCCGGAAAGGGCGGGATCATGACAGATCCCCATCGTCGGAACGCCTACCACCCTCCCGGCACGGAACAGGGCCGGCAGGGTGCGCAGCGCACGGGCAGGCCACGGCGTCCTCCTGTCGGCAGGCGCCATCCATCGTCCCGGCGGTCCGGCAGCCCCCAGCATCACACCCCGCAGATCGACCGCAGGCGGCGCCGACAGCACGAAACGCCCGTCCCACACACAGCCCACCTCCGCCGGCACCGGCACCTGCATCGCAGCCTCCTCGCGTAGAAGCAGCCAGCGGAGCCCCGCCCGGCGCAAGGCCGCGCTCGCCTCGACCAGGCAGGCCCCCGCCAGCGTGACAGGGCGCGGATTCGCGCACAACGCCGCCACTGCCCGCGAGGGCGGCAGATAATCCCGCCCCGACACCGCACGCAGCAGAAAGGCCATGGTGCGCGGGCAAGCGGGGTCCTCCGCCAGCGCGACCCAGCCGCCCTCGGCAACCGTCACCCTCCGGGCCAACCGCAACGCCTGCCCGGCATCACGCGCCATACGCGCGGCCCCGGCATGTCCTGCCTCCGAACAAAGCAGCGACACAGCCGACGCATCGGCGGAAAGCCCGGCACGCAGACGGGCACGCTCGGCGCGCAGGTCCGCATTCGAAGGGTCTTCCACCCATTCAAGCCCCGCGCACCGCAACGTGCCACGCAAGATCGCCGGTTCGATGTCACGTAACGGGCGCACCAGACGCAAATCCCCGGTAAACGTCACCGCGCCCATGCCCGCCAGACCGTCCGGCCCGCTGCCGGCACGCCGCCGGATCAGCACGGTTTCCGCCTGATCGCCCGCATGATGGCCCAGCAGCAGATCGACGATCCCGGCCCGGCGACATGCGGCCGACAACGCCGCATAGCGGGCGCGCCGCGCCCGGTCTGCCACGCCGGGGCCGGACCGCAGCCCCTCCAACACAAGAATCTGGGCGGGAATCCCCAGGCGGGCCAGACGATCGCGCGTCAGACGCGCCTCGGCGGCAGCCGCCGGCCGCAACCCGTGATCCACGATGAATGCGCGCACCGCACGCCGCCACCGTCCCGCGAGATAGGCAAGACACAGACTGTCCGCCCCGCCCGACACCGCGATGCCGATTTCGGGCATGCCCACCCCGTCGGGCAGCCACGGCCCCAGCCCCGCCATGATGGCGGCGAAACGACCGTCATCCAGCACCCCGACGGAGCAACCGCCAGTCAGACCCGCATCAAAGCCGCTCAGTGGCATCCCGCGCGGGTGCGATAGGCCGTCTCCGCCGTCTTGACGCGCGGCGCTGGCGACGGAAACTCGCTCTTCAGCTTGGCCAGGGCCTGACACGCCGAATTCTTGTCCCCCATCGCGAGCAGCGACGCCGTCACCCCCAGCAGCGCATCCGGAGCCCGGCCCGAACGCGGCGAACGGTTATAGGTATCGTAATAGGCTACGGCCGACTGGCGATACTGCTTCTGCCCGGCCAGCGACTGCGCCAGCAGGAATTGCGCGTCGATCTGCAACGGACCCTTCGGGCCGGCCAGCACCTGCTTGGCGGCACTCTGCGCCCCGGCATAATCGCCACGCATCAGGGCGGCATTGCCATCCTTCAGCACAATGTCGGGCGTGCGCTTGACCGGAGGCGCGGCATCTCCTCCGCCGCCGTCAGTCTCAGCGGTGGCATCGGGCGCCGCCGATGCCGCGGGTCTGGGCGACGGATGGCCGCCATTCTGCATGGCGAAATTCATGTCGTCGATCTGCTTCGCCAGGGTCGCATTCTGCTGCTGCACCTGGTTGGTCAGTTGATCGAGTTGCCCGCGCATGTCGCGCACCTGCTGCTCCAGGGTCATCACCCGGTCCAGCAACTGCGCGGTCAGGTCGCCACCGGCCGCCGACGACCCGCCATTGCCGCTCCTGCCCCCCCCTTCGGGCATGGGCGGCGGAAGGATGCCACCACCCTGCCCGCCAGGCACCGCCGACTGCATCTGTGAAAGCTGCTGGCGCAGATCCATGATCTGGTTCTGCAACGCGATCCCTTCGCGACTCGTCATCTGCTCGGTGTCCTGCGCCTGCACCGCCAGCGGCGACAGGCCGGCCAGCAAAGTCAGGATCACCAGCCCCTTCGCGCGCGGCGGCAGGCCCCCACGATGTCGAAACGGCGAAAAAGAGCGGAAGGCAACAGACCGCATGATATGGATGTCTCCATGAACGCACCACCGCCGGCCCGGACCAATGCCGAGCACCGGAGGTCACAACCACCTTCTTATGCACGCCTGCTCCAAAGCCGTGAAGAGATCACGCACCCGGACAATGAAGAAGAGACCGTGCGTCACGCCGGCAATAAAAAAGCCGGCCAGGTCAATACCTGGCCGGCTTCCTTCAGCCGAACGAATGCTTCGGCCGGTTCGCTCAGCGAACCGACGTGATGCTGTTACGGTTCTGCGCCCAGGCTTCCTCGTCGTCACCGGTCGCGGTCGGACGATCCTTGCCGTAGGAAATCGTCGTGATGCGCGAGGCGGCAACGCCCTTGGCCACCAGGTAATCGCGCGCCGCGTTGGCACGACGCTCGCCCAGGGCGATGTTGTACTCTTCGGTGCCACGATCGTCACAGTTGCCGGCAAGCTGCACGGTCACCTGCGGATACTTCGCCAGCCAGGCGGCCTGACGGTCCAGAGTCGCCTGAGCTTCGCTGGACAGGTTGTTCTTGTTCAGTTCGAAGAAGACGCGATCGCCGACATTGGCGACCAGATCGGCTTCGCTGCCCGGCGTCACGCCAGTCGTCTGAGCGGCGGCGCCGGTACCGGTCGTGGCGCCCTTGTTCGTATCATCCGAGCACGCCGCGAGAAACACGGCCATGCCAAGCGCACCAAGAAGCTTCAGTCTCATTGGTTTTAGATCCTGAGATCGGTTCCCGCACGGAACCATATGATTAAGTTGCCGGTAAGCGTTATCTGGTTCCGACACTCGTTTTGTTCCGTCAACAACCCAACGACGAAACTATGCGAGACCGTGGAGCCCATCCGCCCGTTACCGCCAGACATGACAGACCGTCAAGATGCCCGTAACACATGCCGGGCATCTTGTTTTGCAGATCGGCCTGAAAAGCACAGTAATGCGCTATTTCGGTCGCGTTTTCAGCCGTTCAGCGGCGACCAGGCCGGATCTGACGACATGCCAACGGCCGGGATCGACCGCTCATGAAAGCCGGTAATATCGATCGTGCCGATCGAGGACGAGAACCCAGCCCCTCCGGACCCCGCCGCCGTCTGGCGGCAGAAGGCCAATACCCGGCCATTGGGGCAGAAGGTCGGAGTATCCACAGTAAAGCCCTGGGTCAGTATTCGCTCGCCGGTACCATCAGGTGCCATCACACCCAGCGAGAAGCTGCCGTTCGCGATGCGGGTAAAGGCGATCAGGTCGCCACGCGGCGACCAGACCGGCGAGCCGTACGTCCCGTTCCCATAGGAAATCCGCTTCGCACCGCCACCGCCCGCGCTCATGATATAAAGCTGAGGAGTACCCCCGCGATCCGAGTTGAAGACGATCTGCGACCCGTCCGGGCTGTAACAGGGGCTGGTATCGATGGCGCCGGAACTGGTGAGCTGCCGCTTGGCGCGTGAGGCCAGATCGACCGTATAGATGTCCGATCCCCCCCCGCGCGTAACGGACATCACGACCGTCCGCCCATCGGGGGCAAAGCGCGGTGCGAACGAAATCCCGTCGAAATCACCCAGCAATTGCTGCCGCCCGGTCGCAAGGTTCAGCACATACACGCGCGGCCGGTTATTGGCGTAGGACATGAAGGCCAACTGTTCGCTGACCGGGCTGAAACGCGGGGTCAGGGTCAGCCATTGACCACCGGAAAGGTAATGGCTGTTGGCGCCGTCCTGGTCCATGATCGCCAGCCGGGTGATCTGGTGCGCACGCGGGCCGGACCGGGCGATATAGGCGATTCGCGAGTTGAAATACCCCTTCTCGCCCAGCAGCCGCTCATAGATCACATCGGCGATGATATGGGCGATCTTGCGCGCATCCCCGGCCCCCGCGGTGTAGGCGGTGCCCTGGATCTGCTGTCCGGTCAGCACGTCCCACAGCCGGAACTCGACGCGCAGCCCACCGCCGCCCGTGGTCGCGGTGCCGCTGACCAGCGCCCGCGCACCCAGCGATTTATAGGTGCCGAAATCCGGCACCCCCACCGGCAGCGCGCCATTGATGGGCGAGAACAGGCCGCAATTGCCCAGATCGCCCGAAATCACGCTGCTCACCAATTGCCCGGCATCGCCGCCCAGCACCGGAATGACGATCGGAATCGGCGCCGTGCGCGCCTGGTCCACCGTAATTTCCGCATCGCCCGACGCGCCGGGCGCCGCCTGGGCCAGGGCGGATAAGGGCATGGTGAGAACACCGGCAGCGACACAACCGGTCCCAAGCAAGGCCCGACGGCCGAAATAGGTCGCCAGCACCGAGGCCTCGGCATCGGAAATCAGCGGAAGTTCACTCGAACGCATGGTCTTCTCCTCGAAGGCACCGACCGGGCAGCGCCTGGGCTGCCTCACGGACGGAAAACGAATTTAAGCTGCTGGGTCTGCCCCAGCATCGCCTTGGGTATGGGCAATTGCGCGCAGGTCGGGCTCAGCACCGCCGCCCGCGCCCGCTCGGCCAACGCGCGATAGGACGAATCCCCCGCCATCCGCGCCTGGGTCTCGGGCGCGAACTGTACGATGCGGGCCATGCCCGTACCATCCACCGTCACCACAAGGTGTGCGACGAACTGCGCATAGTCCTTCGCCGCCGTATCCTCGGTATAGCAACGGCGCACGGCATTCCCGATCGCCTTCTGCTGGGCCGAACTCAGCGCGCTGGTAATGTCGCCATCGGGCGCGCCACCACCGTCGGGCGCACCGCCCTGCACCGGATTGGCCCGCGCCTTCGGCGGATGGGTCTGCTTCTGGTCGGCCCGGAACGCATCCAGCGTCGCCAGCAGCGAATGAGAATCCGGCACCGCCTTCTTCGCCTCGTTCGGCTGCGTGATGTGCGAGAATTGCTGCATCTTGGGCAGGGGCGCGGGCTCGGGCTGCGGCGACGGCGGCGCCGTCTCATGCGAGGGCACGGGCGGCGACGGCAGGGTCGGCGGTGCCGGGACGGCATCGGGCGACGGCTGCTGCACCTTGGGCGGCACCGGGGTGTCGGGCAGCTTCTGCGGAGGCGTCTCCGGCGGCGGAGGAATCGGCGGCGGCGGCGGAGGCGGCGGCGGGGCCTCCTCGTTCGGCGCCTTCACCGGCGGCGTGGGCGCCGGCGGAGCATCCTGCGGCACCGGAGCCGGCGCGGGCTTGGGCGCCGGCTTGTCGGCCTTGTGCGGCGTGCCGCCGCTATCCGACGGCGCAAACTCCATCTCGATGGTCGGCGGCGGCGGCGGCTCGGGCGGCACGGGCACATGCAGGCCCAGCAGCATGACCGTCAGCAGCACCATATGCGCAACGCCCGATACGACGATCGATCGCCGCATCAGCTTGCGTTCGGAACGACGCGGCGGAACCACGACGGCGGCTCTCCTACCCGATGGCGGTCAGGGCGCGCCGCCGCCCGAAGGCGGCTGCTGGGCCAGAAGGGCGACATGGGTAAAGCCGCCGGACGTGATACGGCCCATGACCTCCATCACGCGCCCATAATCGATATGCGAATCGCCGCGCACGAAGATGCGATGCGACGGATCGTTCTGGGCAGCCGCGCGCAACTGGTCCAGCAACTGGTCCGCCGACACCGGGTTGTCACCCAGATACAGCGACCCGTCACTGCGGATGGATACCGTGATCGGCTTGGTATCGGCATTGACCGGCGCCGCGTCGGTCTTCGGCAGGTCGACATTCACGCCGCTGGTCATCATCGGTGCCGTCACCATGAAGATGATCAGCAGCACCAGCATGACGTCGACCAGCGGGGTGACGTTGATGTCCGACATGGGGCGGCGACGCCCGCGGCGGCCGCCCCCTCCACCGAGGGAAACGCCCATGATTCAGCCCCTTTCTTCGGACTGGCGGGACAGGATCGCGGCGAATTCGGTACCGAACGCCGCCATCCGGTCCTCGAACAGGCCCAGACTGTTGCTGATGACGTTATAGGCGATCACCGCCGGAATGGCGGTCACAAGGCCGATGGCGGTGGCGAACAGCGCCTCGGAAATACCGGGGGCCACGACGGCCAGGTTGGTGTTGTGCATCGCCGCGATCGACCCGAACGCATGCATGATGCCCCACACCGTGCCGAACAGACCGATGAACGGCGCCACCGGCCCGATCGTGGCCAGGAAGATCATCCAGCGGCCCAGCCGCTCCATCTCGCGCGTGATGGTGATGTTCATGGCGCGATCCACGCGCTCCTTCACCCCGCCGCGCGCCAGATCGATGCCGGCGATGCGCGCCGAGCGGCGCCATTCGCCCATCGCGGCGCCGAACACGGCCGCCATCGGATGAAGCGGCTTGGCGCCGTCTGATTCATACAGGTCGTCCAGGCTGCCGCCGGACCAGAACTTGTCCTCGAACGCCGACGCTTCGCGATTCACGCGACGCAGGGTCACGATCTTGTCGAAGATGATACCCCACACGACGATGCTGCTGACCGCCAGGCCGATCATCACCAGCTTGACGACGATCGCCGCGTGCAGAAACAAACTCCACAGCGACAGGTCGGACGCCGCCGCGCCCAGATTCGCCGCGTTAACCGCTTGGTCCAAAAACGCCTCCTGCACCTTCCGCACGCAGCTTCAGCACCGCCTCCCGACGCCGAGTCGGGGCAGTCCGACACTGCTTTCCATACTGTTCCTTATAGGCTTCCAGAAGAAAGCAGAAGCACCCCACGGCGGGACACATACGCCGCGCGGAAAAATTTTCTTCCGGACAGAAACGCGGGAAACGCCTCGCCCTAATCCAGCAATCCGATCAGAAGATCACGCCATAAAGGCGGAAATCGGGCAGCCCGGCCGTCGGCGGCGCGCACGCAGGCCAGTCGCACGTCCAGATGCGCGCAACATTTGCCGTCCAGCAGGAATTCCTGCTCCAGCCGGCAACTGGCCGACCCCTGCTCGACCAGCCGGGTCGTCACGGTCACGACATCGTCAAGCCGCAACGGCCGCTTGTAGTCGATGGTCGCGCGATGAATGACGAAGGCCAGCCCGTATTCTTCCAGTAGCGAGAACGCCGAACGACCCAACCCGCGAATCGCCTCGGTCCGCGCCCGCTCGGCAAAGGCGAAATAGCGGGCATGATAGACAACCCCCCCCGCGTCGGTATCCTCGTAATAGACGCGAAACGGGATGCTGTGCTTCATCTGTCCTCTCCCTGCAAAAGATCGCCCTGATCGGCCTGCCGGGCGGGCGGTTGCAGCCCCAGATGGCGCCATCCGCGCTCACCCAGCATCCGCCCGCGACTGGTCCGCAGCACCAGCCCTTCCTGGATCAGATAGGGCTCCACCACATCTTCCAGCGTATCGCGGGCCTCGGCCAGCGCCGCCGCCAGCGTCTCCACCCCCACCGGGCCGCCATGGTGAAATTCGGCGATCCGGCGCAGATAGCGCCGATCCATCGCATCCAGCCCCAGCGAATCGACTTCCAGCCGCGAGAGGGCCGCATCGGCCATCGCCCGGTCCACCGGCCCCGGCCGCGCGACCGAGGCAAAGTCGCGCACCCGCCGCAGCAGGCGCCCGGCGATCCGCGGCGTCCCGCGCGAGCGGCGGGCAATTTCTTCCGCCCCCTCCGGCGTCAGGTCGAATTGCAGCTTCCGCGCCCCGCGCGAGACGATCTGCCGCAACTCCTCGGCCGTGTAGAACACCAGCCGCAGCGGAATCCCGAAGCGGTCGCGCAACGGCGTCGCCAGCAGCCCGGCCCGCGTGGTCGCCGCCACCAGGGTAAAGGGTGAGAGGTCGATCCGCACCGATCGCGCGGCCGGCCCCTCGCCGATAATCAGGTCGAGCTGAAAATCCTCCATCGCCGGATACAGGACTTCCTCGATCGCCGGTTGCAGGCGATGGATCTCGTCGATGAACAGCACATCGCGCGGCTGCAGATTGGTCAGGATCGCCGCCAGATCCCCCGCGCGCTGGATCACCGGCCCCGAGGTGGCGCGGAACCCCACCCCAAGTTCGCGCGCCACGATCTGCGCCAGCGTCGTCTTGCCCAGCCCCGGCGGCCCATGCAGCAGCACATGGTCCATCGCCTCGCCCCGCGCGCGGGCGGCGGCGATAAAGATCGCCAGATTTTCGCGGCTGGCCTTCTGGCCGGTAAAATCCTCAAGCGTCTGCGGCCGCAGCCCGACCTCGCCCGCGTCCTCGTCCATGCGTCCCGGATCGACCGCGCGCGGAGGCAGATCGCTCATCGCGCCAGGTCCCGCAGACTCTCACGGATCACCACGTCCAGATCACCTTCCTGCCCAGCCCCGGCCTCCTTCAGCCGTGCCAGAATCCGCGCCACCACCGGCTGCGCCTCGGCCCGGCGGAAACCCAGCCCCGCCAGCGCCAGCAGCACATCGCCCTCGACCCCGGCCGAGGCCGGTGCCACCGGCAGCACGATGCCCGCGCCCACGGGCAGCTTGCCCGCCTTGTCACGCAGTTCGGACAGAATCCGCTCGGCCAGCCGTGCGCCCACGCCCGAAACCCGCGTCAGCCCCGCCTTGTCCGCCGCCGCGATGGTGGCCGCCACATCGGCGGGCGAAAGCGCCGAGAGAATCGCCAGCGCCAGCTTGGCCCCGACCCCCTGCACCGTCGTCAGCAACCGGAACCAGTCCCGCTCCGCCGCATCGGCAAAGCCGTAGAGCAGGAAGGCATCCTCCCGCACCACGGTCTCGACCAACACGCGGGAGATTTCGGGCGGCCGCGCGAGCGCGGAAAGGGTGCGGGTCGAAGCATGAACCAGATAGCCCACGCCATGCACATCGACCACGCAGCGATCGGCCTCGATCTGCCCGACCAGCCCGGTCAGTTGCGCGATCATGCCGTGCGCGTCCCCGCCGCCACGCGCAGGGCGCTGGCGCGATGATGCGCGTGGCAGATCGCCACCGCCAGCGCGTCCGAGGCATCGGCCCGCTTGATCGTCGCCGTGGGCAGAAGACGGCGCACCATCATCTCCACCTGCTCCTTGCTGGCGGCACCGGTGCCGACCACCGCCCGCTTCACCGCCATGGCACCGTATTCGGAAACCGCGATTCCGGCCAGCGCCGGCACCAGCAACGCAACCCCGCGCGCATAGCCCAGCTTCAGCGTCGAGGACCCGTTGCGGTTGACATAGGTTTCCTCCACCGCCGCCTCGGCCGGCTCAAACCGATGCACCAGGTCCATCAACCCGTCATGCAGGCAGCGCAGCCGGTCGGGCACCGCCGCGTCCCCATCGGTCGCGATCACGCCGTCGGCGACGTGGCTCAGGCGGTTGCCCGCCACGTCGATCATGCCCCAGCCGGTAAAACGCAGGCCCGGATCAATGCCCAGCAGCCGGACCACCGCCATCCCGGTCAGGCCGACAGCTTCTCGGCCACGTCGTCCGGCAGGTCGAAATTGGCGTAGACGGCCTGCACGTCGTCGCTCTCGTCCAGCACGTCGATCAGCTTCAGCACGGTGCGCGCCTTTTCTTCGTCCAGCGTCACGACGGTTCCGGGACGCCAGTCGAATTTCGCGCTCGCCGGCTCGCCGAAGCGCGTCTCCAACGCATCACGCACCGCAAAGAACGATTCTACCGGGCAGGTCACCTCGTGCCCGTCGGCGGTGCTCTCCACATTCTCGGCGCCGGCTTCGATCGCCGCCTCCAGCATCCCGTCCTCGCTGGCGACACTGGCGGGATAGGTGATCACGCCCAGCCGGGTGAACATGAACGACACCGAATTGGTCTCGCCCAGCGACCCGCCATATTTCGAGAACGCGGCCCGCACGTCCGATGCCGTGCGGTTGCGGTTGTCGGTCAGCGCCTCGACGATCACGGCCACGCCCGCCGGGCCGTAGCCCTCGTAGCGCACTTCCACATAATCGTCGCCGCCGCCGGCACCCGTCGCCTTCTTGATCGCGCGCTCGACCGTGTCTTTCGGCATATTGACCTCGCGCGCCGCCGAAATCGCGGCGCGCAGGCGCGGATTGCTCGCAGGGTCAGGCAGGCCCGAACGCGCCGCCACGGTAATCTCGCGGATCACCTTGGCAAACTGCCGGGCCCGGCGCGCGTCCTGCGCGCCCTTGCGATGCATGATGTTCTTGAATTGCGAATGACCCGCCATCGTCCGTCTTCTCTAACTCTTCATCAAATCGTCAAATCTTCATTCATCGCTACCCCACCCGGCCGCCCGGAGGCTGGCCGGAAATGTGGGCTGGTGAGCGAGAGCGGCCCGAAGGGTCGCGTCCGTCGTGTGTTTCCGAGCACCGAAGCGGAGCGGCCTTATGGGCCGTGAGCATCGGAGCACAGGAAACGCGCGCCGGATCGCCACCAGCGCGCATTTACGGCCAGCCTCTCAGGCTAGGCGGCCGTGGCAGTGTTTGTACTTCTTCCCCGACCCGCAGGGACAGAGCGCATTGCGCGGCGTCTCGCCCCAGCTTGACGGATCATCGGGCATGATCGCACTGGCCCCGATCGGGGTTGCAATCGCAACGTCCCCCGCCGTCTCGGCGAACAGCGCACCGGGTCCGGGCTCCGAGGTCAGGCCCGGCACCTGCGGGTCGGCATGGATCTCGGCGGCGTGCGAGAACGGATTATCCAGAACCGGCGGCGCCACCTCGACACGCGCCATGGTCGAGGTCACGCGCAGGCGCATCTCATCGAGCATGGCGGTAAAGAGCTGAAATGCCTCGTGCTTGAACTCGTTCAGCGGGTCCTTCTGCCCATAGGCACGCAGGCCGATACCCTGCCGAAGCTGGTCCAGCGCCAGCAGATGCTCCTTCCACGCCGAGTCGAATGTGGTCAGCACCACCTGCTTCTCGATATAGCGCATCACCGAGGGGCCGAAATTGGCCGCCTTGGCCGCCTGGGCCTGCGTCGCCGCCTGCTCCAGCCGTTCGGTCACCACGTCGCCGTCCACACCGTCCTCGCGGGCCCAGTCCGCGACCGGCAGATCCAGCCCCAGGGTCTCGCGCACATCCTCGGCCAGTTCGGCACTCTGCCACTGCTCGGCAAACGCCTTCTCGGGAATGCGCCGACGCACCATGTCGTGGATGATTTCGGCCCGCATGTCCTGCACCGTCGCCGACAGGTCCTCGGCCCCCATGTATTCCCGGCGCTGGGCGTAAACCTCCTTGCGCTGGTCGTTCATGACGTCGTCATATTTCAGCGTGTTCTTGCGCATGTCGAAGTTGCGGGCCTCGACCTTCTTCTGCGCGCGCTCCAGGGCCTTGTTGATCCACGGATGAACGATCGCCTCGCCGTCCTTCAGGCCCAGGCGCTGGAGCATCCCGCCCATGCGCTCGGTCCCGAAGATGCGCATCAGGTCGTCTTCGAGCGAGATGAAAAAGCGCGAATTGCCCGGATCGCCCTGCCGCCCGGCCCGGCCGCGCAACTGGTTGTCGATCCGGCGGCTTTCATGCCGCTCGGTGCCGATCACATACAGCCCGCCCGCCGCGCGGACGATGCCGTGATATTCCGCCACCTGCGCACGAATTTCAGCCTCGCGCCGCGCTTTTTCCTCGGGGTCCTCCACATCCGCCAGTTCCTGGCGAATGCGCATCTCCACGTTGCCGCCCAGCTTGATGTCGGTGCCGCGCCCGGCCATGTTGGTCGCGATCGTAATCGCCCCCGGCGCGCCGGCCTGGGCCACGATCGTCGCCTCCATCTCGTGGAAACGGGCATTCAGCACATTGTGGCGAATGCCCCGCTTCTTCAGAAGCTCCGACAGATACTCGCTCTTCTCGATCGAGGTCGTTCCCACCAGCACCGGCTGCGGCGTCTTGGCGATCTCCTCGATCAGGTTGCTGACGGCCTCATATTTCTCGCGCGCGGTCAGATAGACTTCGTCGTCCCCATCCTTGCGCGACACCGGCAGGTTGGTCGGAATCTCGACCACGTCCAGCTTGTAGATCTCGGCAAATTCATCAGCCTCGGTCATCGCCGTGCCGGTCATGCCCGACAGCTTGGGATAGAGGCGGAAATAATTCTGGAAGGTGATCGAGGCCAGCGTCTGGTTTTCCTGCTGGACCTCGACATGCTCCTTGGCTTCCAGCGCCTGGTGCAGCCCGTCGGAATAGCGGCGGCCATCCATCATGCGGCCGGTGAACTCGTCGATGATGATCACCTTGCCGCCGCGCACGATGTAGTCCACATCGCGCGAGAACAGCGTATGGGCGCGCAGCGACTGCTGCACATGGTGAATCACCGCGATGTTGTGGATGTCGTACAGCCCGCCCTCGGCCAGCACCCCCGCCTCGCGCAGCATGGTCTCGACCTGTTCCGACCCCGAATCGGTCAGGATCACGGTGCGGAACTTCTCGTCCTTCTCGAAGGTCTCGGGCAGCTTCACCAGTTCACGCACCACCTCGTCCACCGAACGATAGAGGTCCGAACTGTCGTCGGCCGGGCCGGAGATGATCAGCGGCGTCCGCGCCTCGTCGATCAGGATCGAATCCACCTCGTCCACGATGGCGTGGTGGAAGGGGCGCTGCACCATGTCCTCGATCCGGTACTTCATATTATCGCGCAGATAATCGAAGCCGAATTCGTTGTTGGTGCCGTAGGTGATGTCGGCCCGGTAGGCCGCCCGCCGTTCCTCGTCGGCCATATTGGGCACGATCACGCCCGTGGTCAGCCCCAGGAAGCTGTAAACCTGGCCCATTTCCTCGGCATCGCGGCGGGCCAGATAGTCATTGACCGTCACCACATGCACGCCCTTGCCGGCCAGCGCGCTCAGATACACGGCCAGCGTCGCCACCAGCGTCTTGCCTTCGCCGGTCCGCATTTCCGCGATCCGCCCGGCATGCAGCACCATGCCGCCGATCAGCTGCACGTCGAAATGCCGCATCCCCAGCACGCGGCGCGCCGCTTCGCGCGCTACCGCAAACGCCTCGGGCAGCAGCGCATCCAGCGACGTACCTTTCGCGATCCGCTCCCGGAACTCCCCCGTCTTGGCCGCGAGGGCGGCATCGTCCAGCGCGCGCAGCGCGGGTTCGTGCGCGTTGATCTCGGGCACGCGGCGCTGGAAAGCCTTCAGAGAACGATCGTTGGCGGTTCCAAACAGGGCACGGGCAAGACTGGCGAACATGTAGACCTTCCGGAATGGCGCGGCCCCACCCCCGGCCGGACTCCCGGACGGGCTGGAACTGGAGCAAGGGCATTCGCGCGCGCGGCATCTGAGATAGGACCCACACCGCCACCGGTCAACCGAAGCCCGCCTGGAGGGCTGTTTCAAAAGCCTCCTTCCCGCCCCGCGCCCACCCAGCCTTGCAGGACCGGACAGGCTCGGCCATGATGAAACGGACGCTTTATATTTTAGGGTTCTCAACACATGCGGCCTTCCAGCCCGGCAGCCTCCATTCTGGCGGCAGCCCTGCTCGTTCCTGCGCTTTCCATTCCTCATGCCCGTGCCGCGGCCCCGGCTGCCGCACCGGCCGCCAGCACGGCTCAGCCGGCAGCCCCGGCCAATCCGAACCCGCTGGTCGCCACCGTGAATGGCGAAGACATTCACCTGGACGATGTGCGCCAGGCCGCAGCCGGCATGCCGCAGCAGCTGCGCCAGCTGCCGCCGAACATGATTTTCCCGATGCTGCTGAACCAGATCATCGACCAGAAGGCGATCCAGGTCGCGGCGCACAAGGAAGGGCTGGAGAACCAGCCCGAGGTCAAGCAGCAGATGCAGACCGCCGCCTCCAACGCGCTGCAGAACGCCTACCTGTCGCAGAAGGTCACGCCGACGCTGACCGACGCCGCGATCCAGGCCTATTACGACCAGAACTACGCGAACAAGAAGCCGGAGCAGGAAGTCCACGCCCGCCATATCCTGGTGGCGACGGAAGCCGAGGCGAAGGACGTGATCAAGCAGCTCAAGGCTGGCGCCGATTTCACGGCCCTGGCCACCAAGCTGTCGACCGACAAGGCCTCGGCCAAGCAGAATGGCGGCGACCTCGGCTGGTTCAAGAAGGGCGACATGCTGCCGGCCTTCTCCGACGCCGCCTTCGCCATGAAGCCCCACACCATCAGCCAGACGCCGGTGCATACCCAGTACGGCTGGCATGTGATCGAGGTGCTGGACACCCGCACCGCCGCCATCCCCAAGCTGGACGCGGTGCGTGACGAAGTGCGCCAGAAGCTGATCCAGCAGGGCGTCCGCGAGGCGGTCGAGAAGGCCGTGGCCGGCGTCAAGGTCGTGCGTTACGACCCCAGCGGCAAGCCGATCGCCGACACCCCCGCCCCGGCGGCAGCGGCCCCGGCTGCTCCGACCAAGAAGTAACGGCCAACCCGGCCGCTTCATCCGGTTTCACATGAAACCCGGATGAAGCGGCCGGTTCCATGCACACCAAGCCCTCCCCGCCCCCCGGCGGGTCGGACCACACCACTCCCAGATAAAACCGCTCCCAGACAAAGAAGACCGGACCGATGGCTCCCCTCCCCGTATCTCCCCTCGCCCGCGCGCTGCCGGACCTTCCGCCCGTGGCCGGGGTGCGTTTCGGCGCGGCGGCAGCCGGCATCCGCTATGTCGGGCGGACCGATCTGGTCATGGCGGATTTCGCCCCCGGCACCACGGTCGCCGGCGTCTTCACCCGCAATAAATGCCCCGGCGCACCCGTTGACTGGTGCCGCGCCGCGCTGCCGGACGGCTCGGCCCGCGCGCTGGTGGTCAATGCCGGCAATGCCAACGTCTTCACCGGCCGCGCCGGCTACGAAGCCACCCAGGCCAATGCCGCCGATGCCGCCCGCCTGGTCGGTTGCGCGGCCAGCGAGGTCTTCCTGGCCTCGACCGGCGTGATCGGCGAGGTCCTGCCCTACGAGAAGATTTCCACCGCCCTGCCCGGCCTTTACGCCACCCTGTCGGAAACCGGCTGGGCGGACGCCGCGCGCGGCATCATGACCACCGACACCTTCCCCAAGGCGGCGGTGCGCGAGACGGAAATCGGCGGCGTGCCGGTCCGCATCCAGGGCATCGCCAAGGGCAGCGGCATGGTCGCGCCCGACATGGCAACCATGCTGTGCTTCGTGGCCACCGACGCCGCCCTGCCGCCCAGCATCCTGCAACCGCTGCTGGCGGCGGGCACCGACCGCAGCTTCAACCGCACCACGGTCGATTCCGATACCTCGACCTCGGACATGGTGCTGCTGTTCGCCACCGGCCAGGCCGGCAACCCGCCCGTCGCCACGCCCGACGATCCGGCACTGGCCGCGTTCGCCACCGCGCTGAACGCTCTGCTGCTGGAACTGGCCCTGCTGGTGGTGCGCGACGGCGAGGGCGCCACCAAGCTGATCGAAATCCAGGTCAAGGGTGCCGTCAGCGACGAATCCGCCCGCAGGGTGGCGATGGCCGTCGCCAACTCCCCCCTGGTCAAGACCGCGATCGCCGGCGAGGACGCCAACTGGGGCCGCATCGTCATGGCCGTGGGCAAGAGCGGCGAACCCGCGAACCGCGACACGCTGTCGGTCGCCATCGGCGGCGTCTGGATCGCCCGCGAAGGCACCGTGGTGCCGGGCTATGACGAAACGCCGGTCGTCGCCCACATGAAGGGTCCGGAGATCGACATCACGATCGACCTGGGTCTCGGCAACGGCATCGGCACGGCCTGGAGCTGCGACCTGACCCACGGCTATATCGACATCAACGGGTCCTATCGCAGCTGACTGCGCGTAGCCGACCGATCGCGCGGAGACCGCTCCATGCCTGACGTGCCACCGCTTTCCGACCCGTTCGGCAGCCTCCATCCCCGCTATGTCTGGGTCTATGCCGGCTTCTGGTTCAGAACGCTGGCCTGGATCATCGACGCGTTCATCCTCAGCGTGCTGGGTGGCATCATGCGGCTGGCGGTCTCGCCCAGCCTCACCCTCACGGTGACCAACAGCGGATCGGCAGCGAACAAATACCAGATCTCGGACATCGTCCGCATCAGCGATGTCATCAGCACCGTCCCGGCGGATTATTCCTATTCCTACAGCGGTTTCCATCCGACATGGCATGGCAACGGACTGTACGAGGTGCTCCAGATTCTCCTGCCGGCGCTTTATTATATCCTGTTCGAATCCTCACGCCTGCAAGGCACGCCCGGCAAGCGGGCCTGCCGCATGCGCGTCACCGACCTGCACGGCCAGAGAATCGGCCTCGGCCGCGCGACGGTGCGGTATTTCGGCCATTTCCTGTCGATCCTGACACTGGGCCTGGGGTTCCTGATGGTGATGTGGACCCGCCGCAAACAGGCCCTGCACGACCTGCTGGCCGGCACCTGCGTCATCCGCCAGCAGGAGGAAGCGCTCGTCAGCTTCAATCCACCCCGATAAAAAGGCGGCTTTCGCGGGAGGCCACACCTCATGTCGAACGCCGTCTTCACGCCCGATGCCGTCGCCACGACGCTGGAGCGCGTCCGGGCCGGCACGCCACTGGTCCATAACATCACCAACATCGTGGCCGCGAACACCACGGCCAACGCCCTGCTGGCGCTCGGCGCCTCGCCCGCCATGGTCGATGCCGAGGAAGAAGTCGAAGCCTTCGCCGCCCAGGCGGCCGCCCTGGTGGTCAATATCGGTACCATCACCGCCCCCCAGGCCGCCGCCATCGCCCGCGCCATACAGGCGGCCCAACGTGCCGGCACGCCATGGATTCTCGATCCGGTAGCGGTCGGGGCACTCGCCTTCCGCGCCCGGATCGCGCTGGACAGCCTGGCCCACGCCCCACGGGCGATTCGCGGCAACGCCTCGGAAATCATCGCACTCGCCCACCTGCGCGACGGCCATGCCGAACCGCCACCCCAAGGGCGCGGTGTGGATTCGCTAAAAACCGCCGAACAGGCCGTGGACGCAGCCGCCCGGCTGGCACGGTCAACCGGCGCCTGCGTCGTCGTCAGCGGCGCGACCGACCACATCACCGACGGCACGCGGATCGCCACGGTCGCGAACGGCCACCCGATGATGACGCGCGTCACCGCCCTGGGCTGCACCGCCACCGCACTGGCCGGCGCCTGCCTGGCCGTGGAGCCCGATGCGATGGCCGCCTGCGCGCATGCCATGGTTCTGATCGGCCTGGCGGGCGAGCGCGCGGCCCGCGAAGCCGCCGGCCCCGGCAGCCTGCAAGTGCGCCTGCTGGACGCACTGTATCAACTGGACCGCAACACGGTGACGCAAGAGGCGCGGATCGCTATCCTGACTCCATGAGAGCCTGACTGGAGATGCGCGTCGGACCACCAGCGCGCATTTCCAATCAGGCCCTGCGTAACCACCCGGTCCCAACCCGGTCATCCCTCCAGGAGGTCATACACAGGCATGTCGGTCTTCCCCGTTCGTGGTCCTTCCTTTCCCCGCGCCGGACGGCGCCCATGCCGGATGATGCCGATCCTGGTGCTGCTTCTCGGCACATTCTGCACATTCTGCCTGCCGTCGGCTCCCGGCCGGGCCGCCGATACCGCGGCCGGATCCCCGTCCACGGCGCAATCCGCCCCACCAGGCATGACCGCCCAGCAGGCGCAGCAGGTGCTGGGCGTGCTGAACGATCCGCAGAAGCGCGCCGAGTTCACAAACACCCTGAATGCGATCGCAAAAGGCCTGCCACAGACGGCCTCAGCCGCGCCTTCGGCGGCCAATCCTCCGGCCGCCACCTCCGCCGACACGTCGGATGTGGCGCTGGAACCCGACAGCGTGGGCAGCGACGTGCTGGGCGAACTGTCCACCATGCGCAACGGCATCGTCCACCAGACCCGCCAGTTCGCCGCCCTCTTCGCCGACCTGGCCTTCGTCGGCCACTGGTTCCGCACCGAACTGTCCGACCCTGAGTCGCGCAACGCCCTGTTCGATGCATTCGGCCGCGCGGGGCTGATCATCCTCCTCGCCATGGCCGCCGAGCGCGGCCTGTCCATCGCGTTGCGCCGGCCGCTCAACAGCATCACCGCCCGCGCGGTCGATGCCGAGCACCGTCTGAACCAGCGCGCGGCCCGGGTCCGGGTCGCGGACAGCGCACCCGTGCCCAGCGGGGAAACACAGGCCGAACGCACCGTCCAGGACACGCGGCGCCAGGATGACCGCAAACAGGTCGAAACCCTGCGCATCATCCGCCGCATTCCCTTCTCGCTGCTGCATCTGCTGACCAAGCTCCTGCCCGTGGCCCTGTTCCTGGGCATCGGTTATGCTGGCGCGGCCTTCCTCGGCGGCAGCGAGCAGGCCGAACTGGTCACGCTCACCCTGGCCAATGCCTATGCCGCGGCCCGTGGAATCTACCTGCTGGTCGAAACCGTGATGGTGCCGAAATCGCCCACCATCCGGCTATGCAAGGCATCGGACCGCACCGCCCGGATCGTCACGCGCTGGTGGAACGTGCTGGTCGCGATGCCCTCGATCGTGGTCTGCCTCTCCACGCTGGGCGGGTTGTTCCATCTCGCCCCGCGCGGCACCGAGGCCCTGATCCGCGCGCTGGTGCTGGCCGAGCATCTCATGGTCGCGGTGTTCATCTGGCGCATCCGCCATCAGGTGGCGGCGGCCCTGCATCCGCCGGCCCGCTTCCAGAACAGCCCGTTCTGGCAGTTCCTGGGCCGCCTGGCGCAATTGTGGTGGCTACCGGCCATGGTGTTCGACCTGGCGCTGTGGCTGGTCTGGGCCACCCAGATCCGTGGCGGCTATGCCTGGATCTGGCGCACCGCGGTCATGACGGTCGTCGTCATCATCGTCTCGCGCATGCTGGCCCTGCTGCTCTTCGGCGCGCAGAACCGCCTGTTCCATATCAGTGACGACACCGAAACGCGCTATCCCGGCCTGCGGGCGCGCGCCGATCACTACTATCCCTATGCCAGGCGCACCCTGTCGGCGCTGCTGGTGTTCGTCACGGTCGTCGTCCTGTTGCAGGCATGGGGCCTTCCGGCCGTCACCTTCTTCCTGCATGGCGACCTGGGCACGCGGATCGTCGCCGCCATCCTGTCGGTCATGATCGCCTTCACGGTCGCGATCGTGGTGTGGGAGGCCGCGAACGCCGCGTTGCAGAACCAGATCAACCGGTACGAAAGCAGCGAGCAGGTCTCGCGCGCCATCCGGCTGCGCACGGTCCTGCCGATCATCCGCACCGTGCTGCTGACGATCATCGTCATCATCGTCGCCGTCACCACCCTGTCGCAGATCGGCCTCAACGTCGCGCCGCTGCTGACCGGCGCGGGCATCATGGGCGCCGCCATCGCCTTCGGCTCGCAAAGCCTGGTCAAGGATTTCATCACCGGCTTCTTCATGCTGGTGGAAAACGCGATGCAGGTCGGCGACTGGGTCACCGCCGGCGGCGTCTCCGGCACGGTCGAACATCTCTCCATCCGCACGCTGCGCCTGCGTACCGTCACGGGCGACGTCCACATCATCCCCTTCTCGTCCGTCACCTCGATCGCCAATACCTCGCGCGATTATAACGTGGTGATCGTCAGCTTCATGCTCGACCTCTCCGAAAACCCCGACCGCGTGGCCGGCATCCTGGCGAAAGTGGTCACCGAAATGCGGGCCGACGCCCAGTTCGCCCCGATGATCCTGTCCGACTTCACCTTCCTCGGCGTCGATAACGCCGACGGGAACGGCGCGAAATTCCTCGGGTCGTTCCGCACCACAGCCGGCAGCAAATGGAAGGTGTGGCGCGAATATTACCGCCGCCTGGGCCTGCGCATGGTCGCCGAAGGGGTGAAATTCCCGGTCCCCACCGCCATCTCGCTGATGAGCAATTTCGGGGGCGCGCCCCTGCTGGTCGGACAGACGCCGCCGGGGCCGCCCGCCAATACCAACACCGCACCGGCGGCCCCCCAATCGGACCCCTCCCATGAATGACACCTCCCTGCCAGCCGATCTGGCCGGCGTCGAATCCCCCCTGGAGCAGGACGGCTTCGCCTGCCTGCACGCCTCCACGACGCGCGCGCTGCTGGAACCGTACGGCCTGGCGGACTGGGCGGGTTTCGCCGCAAGCTGGAACCGGCTGGGGCTGGACCGCTACATGGCCGATGGCGGCCGCTACCGGCGGCGGCGGCACGCCACCTACACGGTTTCGGCCGAGGCGATCGAACGCAAGAAGCACCAGCCCCACTACCAGAGCCGCGATTACAACGAACTGAATGGCGGCATCGAACGCTGGTTTCGCCCCGTGGAAACCACGATCGGCACCCATCCCGCCCTCATCGCCGTGCTGCGGCTGATGCGTCGGCTGGTCACCGACCTCACGCCGCCCGACCGGCGCCCCGATATCTGGCATGTCGAAATCCACCAGTTCCGCATCGAAGCCCGCGCCGGGGAACCGGGCGAGCCGACGCCCGAAGGGCTGCATCGCGACGGCGTGGACTGGGTGCTGGTCCTGATGATCCAACGCGAGAACGTGGCCAGCGGCGAGACGACGATCCACGACCTGCATCGCCGCCCCGTCGGGCATTTCACCCTGACCGACCCGCTGGACGCCGCCCTGGTGGACGATAACCGCGTCTATCACGGCGTCACCGCCGTCCGACCGATCGACCCCGCGCGCCCCGCCTGGCGCGATGTCCTGGTCGTGACCTTCCGGCACCAGTAGGGCTGCCCCCACCCACATGCTGTTCAGCACCCAGGCTTTCCTGCTCGGCTTCCTGCCGCCGACTCTCGCCCTGTTCTATCTGTGCGCCGGCCACCGCACGACGCGCCAGGCGGTCCTGGTCGCGGCCTCGCTGCTGTTCTACGGCCTGTGGAACTGGCGTTTCGTCCCGGCGCTGGTGGCGCTCACGCTGGCCAACTGGGCGCTGGGCCGCGCCTGGGCGGCCACCGGGCGCCGCCTCTGGCCGATCACGGGGATCGTGCTGAACCTCACGATCCTCTTCACCTTCAAATACGCGCATTTCTTCGCCGAGAGCCTGGATTGGGCGACGGGCCGTCCTCCGCCCGCCTGGACCATCCTCCTGCCGCTGGGCATCTCGTTCTTCACCTTCCAGAAAATCGCCTATCACGCCGACCTGCTGCGCGGCGCCCGCCCGGTGCGGGGCATGCTCGATTTCCTGGAATTTGTGACCTTCTTCCCCCAGTTGATCGCCGGCCCCATCGTCCGCCACTCGGAAATCGTGCCGCAATTCGGCACCAGCCCGCGCGGCCCCGCGATGTGGGAGAACCTGTCACGCGGCGCGATGCTCCTGCTGCTGGGTCTGGCGAAAAAGGCCGGCGTGGCCGACACGCTGGCCCTCACCTGCAACCCGCTCTTCGCGCACGCGGCCACGGGCGCCACGCCAAACCTCGCGGAAGCATGGGTCGCGGCCCTCACCTACACGCTGGAAATCTTCTTCGATTTCTCGGGCTATTCCGACATGGCGATCGGCATGGCGCTGATGTTCGGCCTCCGCCTGCCGTTCAATTTCGACGTACCCTACCGCGCCACCAGCATCCGCGCCTTCTGGCAGCGCTGGCACATGACCCTGTCGCGCTTCCTGCGCGATTACGTCTACATCCCCCTCGGCGGCAACCGGCGCGGGCTGATGCGCCAGATGACCAACCTCATGGCGACCATGATGCTGGGCGGCCTGTGGCACGGCGCGGGCTGGACCTTCGTGGCCTGGGGGGCGCTGCATGGCGCGGGCCTGGCCGTCAACCATGTCTGGACGCGCGCGGGCCTGCGCCTGCCGGCGCTGGCGGGATGGGCGGCAACGATGCTGTTCGTCATCATCGGCTGGGTGCTGTTCCGCGCGCCCGACTTCCCCACTGCCGGGCGCGTCCTGCGCGGCATGGCCGGCCTGGGCGGGCTGGGGCATGCGCGAATCCTCGATGCGGCGGTGTTCTGGGTCGCCCTGGCCGTGGCGCTGGTCGGCCCCTCCTCGCAGGACGCGATGCTGCGGATGCTGCGCCCCAGCCCCCTGGTCGCGGTCCCCGCCGCGATCGCCTTCGTCTTTCTGCTTCTGCTGATCGGCGGGCGGATTCCCGATGCCTTCATCTATTTCCAGTTCTGACCCCCAGACCCGATGGCGGGGCTTTGCCCGCGCGTTCGCCGTCACGGCGGTCGTGCTCGGCGCAACCCTCTCCCTGTTCGTCGCCCTGGTCGATCCATGGGACATGCTCCCCCTGTCGCCGCCCTGGCACCGGATTCCGATTTCCAGCAACGCGCGCTACAGCATGCCGGCGCTGGCCATCAGCCCGCGTTTCGACTCGGCGATGGTCGGCACCTCGACCGGCCGCCTGCTGCAACCGGCCATCCTCGACGCCCCGTTCGACGCGCATTTCGTCAACCTGGCCATGAACAGCGCCACGCCGTGGGAACAGGGCCGCATCCTGCGCCTGTTCCTGCGCCACCATCCCACCCCCCGCGTGGTGCTGATCGACATCGACGCCGAATGGTGCTTCGCCGACCGGCACGGCCTGTCCGAACCCAACCGGCCGATGCCGGACTGGATGTACGAGGGCTCACCCTGGCGCGGCTATACCGAGATGTTGACCATGTATGCGGTGCAGGAAGCCGCCAACCAGTTCATGTGGCTGATCGGGCACAAGCAGCAGCGCTTCGGCTCCGACGGCTATACCAGCTTCGTCCCCCCCGACAGCCGCTACGACCCGCGCCGGGTCGACGAACTGTTCCGCACCTGGGCCTTCGACACGGCGAAGGCGGACGGCCCCGCCCGCGCCCCCGCCTCCGTCCCGTTCCTGATCGACCTGCTGGCCGCCATTCCGGCGGAAACCACCAAGATCCTGTGGTTCCCCCCGTCATCGCGGGAACAGCAGGGCGCACCGGGCAGCCAGGTCGCGGCGACCCGCGCCGCCTGCCGCACCGCCATGGCCGCCATCGCCCGCGCCACCCCGCACACCATGGCGATCGATTTCGAAATCCCCGGCCCCGTCGCCGACAGCCGGGCCAGCTTCTGGGACCCGATCCATTACCGCCAGGCGGTCGCCCACATGGTGATGGACGATCTGGCGGCCGCCGCCATGGGTCGAGACGTGCCCGCGACGCAGGGCAGGGTTCTGGTGCCACCCCATCCTTGATGGCCGCCCCCCTTGCCGGACGGCTTCCATCTGATAAGGAGACAGAACCCGTCCACGGGCGCTCCGTCGCCTGCCCACCTTTTTCCAGCCCCGTCTCGGGACGTGCTGCGATATGGAGAGGCTGTGAACAGTACCGATCGCGGTCCGGAATGGTCCCTGGAGGCCAGCGACACTGCCAACGTGATCGTCCTGTCCGGCGACTGGATCGCCCAGCAGGGCCACGTCCCCGATTTCCCGTCCGACGGGCTGCGCCAGGCACGACCGGGCCAGAAGCTGACCTTCCGCACCGATCGTCTGGGCCGCTGGGATACCGGGCTGATCGGCTTCCTCTGGGCGCTCAAGCAGGGCGCGGCCCAGGCGCATCTGGAGATGGACGCCGACACCCTGCCCGACGCGGCGCACAAGCTGCTCGACCTGCTGCCCGACCGGCCGGCCCCCGCGCCTCCCATCCCCCGGCGCCGCTTCGCCCCCCTCGCCACAATCGGCAGCCTGACGATCGACAGCCTGACCGAAATCGGCACCGTCACCGAACTGGGCGTCGAGACCGCGAAAGGCGGCGTCGCCAGCCTGACCGGGCGCGGCCGGATGCGCCTGACCGACCTGATGTCGAACATCCGCGACGCCGGCCCCTCGGCGCTGCTGATCGTCAGCGTCGTGAATTTTCTCGTCGGCGCGATCCTGGCCTTCGTCGGCGCGGTCCAACTGCGCAAATTCGCGGCGGACATCTACGTCGCCAGCCTGGTCGGCATCGCGATGGTGCGCGAGATGTCGGCGGTGATGACGGCGATCATCATGGCCGGCCGCACCGGCGGCGCCTATGCCGCGCGCATCGCCACCATGCAGGGCAACGAGGAAATCGACGCCCTGACCGTCTTCGGCATCCCGGTCTCCAGCTATATCATCCTGCCGTCCATCCTCAGCCTCACCGCCACCATGCCGTTCCTGTATCTGTACGGCTCGCTGGTCGGCATGCTGGGCGGCTTCACGGTGGCGATCGGCATGCTGTCCGTCACCGGGGCCGGCTATTTCCACCAGACGCTCAATGCCGTGGCGCTGGACCAGTTCGGGTTCGGCTTCGTCAAGAGCATCTTCTTCGCCATCCTGATCGGGCTGACCAGTTGCCGCATCGGCCTGCAAGCCGGCCGCAGCGCCGCCGATGTCGGCGTGGCGGCAACCCGCGCGGTGGTGGTTGGCATCGTGGGCGTCATCGCGCTGGACGCGATCTTCGCCGTCATCGCGACGACGATCGGACTCTGACATGGCGCCCCAAACCCCCGACACCGACAGCCGCGAAACCCTGATGTCCCTTCAGGATGTCACCCTCGCATTCGGACCGAAAGTGATCCAGAAGGGCATCTCCTTCGACATCAAGCGCGGCAGCATCTTCGCCGTCATGGGCGGATCGGGCTGCGGCAAGAGCACCGTCCTCAAAAGCATGATCGGCCTGCTGAAGCCCGCCGCCGGTCATTATCTGGTCGATGGCGAGGATTACTGGACATCCGACCCGGCCCACCGCCAGACGGTCAGCCGGCGCTTCGGCGTGCTGTTCCAGAGCGCGGCGTTGTGGAGTTCGCTCACAGTCGGCGAAAACGTCGCCCTGCCGATGCAGATGCTCACGAAGATGGACCCGGCCACCGTCCGCAACCAGGTGGAACTCAAGCTGGGTCTGGTCGGCATGCTGCATGCCATCGACCAGTATCCGTCGGAAGTCAGCGGCGGCATGAAAAAGCGCGCCGGCCTGGCCCGCGCCATGGCGCTGGACCCGGACATCCTGTTCTTCGACGAACCCTCCGCCGGGCTAGACCCGATCACCTCCGCCCGGCTCGACGACCTGATCCTGAACCTGCGCGACGGGCTGGGGGCCACCATCGTCATCGTCAGCCACGAACTGCCCAGCCTGTTCAAGATCGCCGATGACGGGATCTTCCTCGACGCCAAGACCAAGACCCCGATCGCCCACGGCGCGCCGTCCTGGCTCCACGATCACTGCGACGAACCGCAGGTCCACGCCTTCATGCACCGCGAACGCGAAACCGAGTCCGGGAGGACCGACTGACCCATGGCAAATCGAGAAACGATCGTTGGCGCCTTTGTCGTCGGGGGCGTGGCCCTGGGCATGGGGGCGCTGGTCTTCTTCGGCAATTTCAATCTCTTCTCGCCCACCAAGGAGGCGACCGTGGTCTTCCAGGGCTCGACGTCGGGCCTGAGCATCGGCGCCCCGGTCACGTTCCGCGGGGTCCGGGTCGGCGCGGTCGATGCCATCTCGATCACCTATGACGCCCGCACCCACGCCGCCTATATCCCGGTATCGGTCCAGCTCCAGCCCAACAGCATCTCCATCGCCGGCGCCTCGGGCACGCACCGCAGCATCAGCCTGCAGAACATGATCGACCACGGGCTGCGCGCCTCGCTGAACATGCAGAGCTTCGTCACCGGCCAGGCCGAAATCGATCTCGATTTCGACCCTTCCGCTCCCGCCGTGCTGCACCCCGATATCGTCACCGGCAAGGATATCGAAATTCCCACCCGCCAGTCCGCGATCCAGAAGGTGCAGGAAACCCTGACCCAACTGCCTCTGAAGGAACTGGCCGACAACGCCCAGGCCGCCTTGGCCAGCATCAAGCAGTTGAGCGAACGGCTGGATCAGGACCTGCCGCCGCTGGTCGACAGCATCAAGCAGACCTCCGACCATTCGCGTATCGCCGTCGACAGCGCGACCCACGCCATCCAGGACCTGGAGCAGCGGCTGGACACGACGCTGACGGCCATCGACCGACTGGCCACCACCGGCACCCAGCAGCTCGACGCCCGAGGCGCCGACCTGCACCAGTTGCTGCACAGCGCCAACGATACGGTGATCCAGGCGCGCGACAGCCTGTCCGCCCTGCATGACATGACATCGCCCCGCTCGGCCGACCGCGCGAACATCGACTCCACCCTGCGCGACCTGTCCGCCGCCGCCGCTGCCCTGCGTGGCTTCGCCAGCGACGTCGAGCGTAATCCGCAACTCCTCCTAATGGGACGCCGCCCATGAAAAACCGCTCTGCCAGCCGGGCTGCCGGCGATCCGACGCGCGTCCACTGCGCTTCGCTGCTCACGGCCATCAAGGCCGCTCCGCTGCGATGCTCGCGGACACACGCCGGGCGTGCCGCTGCGCGGCACTCTCGCTCGGCAGCCCGGCTGGCAGAGCGGTTTTTGTCACCTCGCGCTTCAGCACGCCTGCTCGCCCTGCTGCTACCGGCCATGGTCGCCGCGTGCGCTTCGCCGCCGGTGCGGTTCTACACGCTGGGCGCGCCGGCCATCGCCACGGGCGCGGTGCCGGTCGGCAGCGTCACCCCGACGACGCCGGTCGTCACGGTCGCCCGCGTCACCCTGCCCGATTATCTCGATGGCCAGGACCTGATCGCCCGCGACGGCAACCGGATCGAACGCAGCGCCACCGGCCGCTGGGCCAGCCGCCTGTCGCTCGGCGCCACCGACCTGATTACCGCGCGACTGGCCGAAAGCCGCACCGACCTGTTCGTGACCGACCAGCCGCAGGTCCTGCCCGCGACCTGGCGCCTCGCGGTGAATATCAGCCGCCTCGACATCGCGCATGACGGCACGGCATCGCTCGTGGCCGACTGGTCGATCGTCCCGCATGATGAACGCCAGCCCCTGCTGCACCAGCGCGCCAGCCTGACCCGCCAAGGCCCCGCCGCGACCGACGATCAGGTCGCGACCCTGACCCAGGCGATCCTGAACGATCTGGCGGAGCGCATCGCCGCAAGCTGGCCACGCTGACGCCAACCAACCGCGCCTGACCAACGCATCGGGATGCAAGGGCCGAGGCCCTTGCCGGGTTCGGGCAGAGCCCGACCTTGACTCCCCGGCGCGCCGCCCCCGGACAGAGAACGGAAAAGCGATGAGCCCATTGGATGATTTCCTGCCGCGCTTCGATTTCAGCGAGCGGCACACGATCGACATCGCCGCTCCGGCCCACCGCATCATGGACATGGCCGCCGCGTGGCGGAACAAGGACGATCCGCTGATCCGCGCCGCCATCCGCCTGCGGGAGATACCCGCCCGGCTGCTCGGCCACACACGGCAACAGCCTCTGGACATTTCCGACTTCACATTGCTGGAGCGGCGGGGCGACGCGGCTCTGGTCTACGGCCTGATCGGTGCGTTCTGGCAGGCGGATTACGGGCTGCACGACATCCCGTCGGCGGACGCCTTTCGCGCCCCGCGCACGGACGATGTCTGCAAGCTGGTCATCGGCTTCACACTCCAGCCCGGTGCCGGACCCACCCGCCGCCTGACGACCGAAACCCGCGTGCTGTGCGCCACGGCCCACGCAAAGCGCCGCTTCACGCCCTACTGGTATCTGATCCGACCCGTCAGCGGCCTGATCCGCCGCCGCGTGCTCGCGACCATCCGCGACCGATCGACCTCACCGCCCACTCGCCAGCCGGGTGGCGCATTATCATGAAACTGCACGATTACCCCACGGCCCCCAACCCACGGCGTGTCCGTTTCTTCATGGCCGAGAAAGGGCTGGCGATCCCGACCGTCACGGTCGATCTGGCGCAACGCGCGCAGTTCGCACCGGCCTTCCGCGCCCTCAATCCCGCCTGCACCGTTCCGGTGCTGGAACTGGACGACGGCACCGCGATCAGCGAGGTCCCCGTCATCTGCCGCTATCTGGAAGATCGGCACCCCACCCCCACGCTGATGGGCGACACGGCGGAGCATCGCGCCGTCATCGGCATGTGGGACCGCCGCATGGAAAATGACGGCTATCTTGCCGCGATGGAGGCCGTGCGCAACAGCCTGCCGGGGCTGGCGGGGCGCGCCCTGGTCGGTCCGCACAATTATGCGCAGATCCCCGACCTCGCCGCGCGCGGCCGTCAGAGACTGGCCGATTTCATGACCGACCTGAATGTCCGCCTGCGCGACACGTCCCATATCGCGGGCGAGGCTTTCTCGATCGCCGACATCACCGCCTTCGTCACGCTCGATTTCGCGCGCGCCCGGCTGAAGCTGGCCCTGCCCGACGAGGCCACTGCCCTGCACGCCTGGTTCACCCGGATCGCAGCCCGCCCAGGCGCTCAGGCGTAACTCTTCTCCAGACCGGAATGGCGATGCCGATCACCATAAGGAATCCCCGCCCCCGGAAAGCCTGACAGACGCGGCGTCACCGCCCCTGCGCGGGCGGCGTACCCGGCGTGTGCTCCCCATAGCGGTCCCAATGCAGCGCCAGTTCGCGCACCACGACGCTGCCGACCTGATAGGCGGCGGCCACAGCAGGCAGATAGCCCGAATACCCGCCTTCGCTGGCCTCGGATTTCAGCAGTTGGGCAGCCGTCTCGCCCGGTGGCGGCATGTCGAAATTGCTGGCGGTTCGCAGCACCAGCACGCGATCCGGGTTCACCCGCCCCGCCTGGGCCTGAAGCGTCAGGGCCTGCATAAGGCCGACATCCTCCTCCGCCGTGGTCGCGAAGGTACCCTTGCCCCCGGTCCAGTAGCCGACCCAGCGCTCGGCCCACCGATTCATGCGCGCACCGACCCAGAATGTCTCGCTGGAGAGCGTATCGCCCAGCAGCACCGCCGGCGGCTTCTGCGCCTGCGGATACCCGACATAGCGCGCCCGGATCGCCTTCAGCGCCGGCGTGTCGGGCAATGTCACCGAGCGCGTCAGATTATACGCCCAGGCGACCAGCGCGGGATTGAGCGTATATTCCATGTCGCCGGAGAGCGAATGCAGGGGCGGCACCGGGCTGTCGGTCGGCGTGCTGCCCTGCACCGGCGTATAGCCGTCCGGCCAGTCGGATGGAATTTCGCGCGCATCGACGGCATGCGCCAGCCCGCCATTGACGATGCGCGGCGCCCACACCGCCCCGCCGACCGATCCGAAATTGGGATCGATCCCCGCGATGCCCGCCAGTACGAAATAAGCCCGCCGCAGGTCGAAACGCGGGTCCAGCACCAGCGCGGTGATGGCCGAGGCCATATGTTCCGGCCCCTCGCCACTGGCGATGCCAAGCACCTGCAAGTCGGGATTGTAACGCATCACCCCATGCCACGTACCCGGCGCCGGCAGTTCCTGCCGTAGAGGCAACTTTTCCACCCAGGTCTGGAACTCGCCCGGCGTGTCGCCGGTATCCTTGCCGATCTCGAACGTGGTCACCACCACCACGCGCACGGGAATCTGCTCCGCACGCGCCGCGACCGCACCACCGGCGACCATTGTCCCCAGCAGACACACCACCGCCAGCCGTCGCCCCGCCCATTTCCGCATTATGCCTGTCCTCATCCCGGTCCATGCCCCTTCGCGGGCACGACGGACGCATTCCGCCCCGCCGCGCGGATCATCGTGGTTTCAAAATCATGCAGACGCGCTTCCAGCGTCCATTGCAGCCGCGCCTTCTCGCTCGCGGCCAGAAAATCATGGCACGCCCCCGCTTCAGGCACCGCCCCAGCCGGGACAGAGGCACAGGCCGCAACCATACGGAACGGCATCACCCCGCGCCACAGGCTGGCGCCGGGGACGAAGGCATATTCCAGCCCCGAACGCGACAGGTCGCGCAACGCGGCATAATCCAGCGCATAGACCGTCGCCGCCCGCGCATATTCATGCGTCAGGTCGATGCGCGACACCCCCTCGTCATCGGTCGACAGCGCCACCGGCACCCCCGCCGCGCGATAGGCGTTGAGCGGATGCCCCGCCCCGACGATGCCGAGAATAACGTCATTGCTGGTCAGGTTGATCTCCACCATCACCCGGCGCCGCGCCATTTCCGCCATCAGCCCGTCAGGATCGTCCTCATGCAGGATATCCACCCCATGCCCGATCCGCCGCGCGCCCGCGATCTCCACCGCCTGCCGGATATGGTCCCGCAACCCTTCGGGCGGCACCAGCCCCGGCGCCAGTTCCCCGGCATGAAGCGACAGTTTCACCCCCGGATCGCGCGCCGCCAGCCAGCCGAACATCCGCATATGCAGGCCATAATCCCGCATCGCCACCGCATCGTCCTCGGGCGCCACGATATTCACGCCGACAAAGCGCGGATCGGCCTTGACCAGCGCGTAGCCGAAATCAAGCTGCGGAAAGACCATGGCCGGCGGCATGGTGCGGATGGTCTGGTACAGATAGCGCACCGCCACCCCGCATCCCGGCGCGGCCTGCGCGGTCCCGCAATGCAGCACGGCCCGCATCCGCGTCTCCATCGCATCGACCTCCTGCCGCGCCGCCCCGACCAGCGCCGGCAGTTCGGCGGCGATGGCGCGATCGGCCTCGGCAAAAGCCTCGCCCTGCAACGGATGCCGCACCCCCAGCCCCGCCACCGGACCAAGCTGGGGCGAGATCATCAATTCCAGATACAGCACATGATCGCCGGCCGCGTGCGTCACCGCCTCGGCCAGCATATCGCCACCATGGGCGGCCTGCACGGCTCCGAACCGCCCGAACGTCGCGAAGAAATGGTCATGCCCCGACCGGTCCGAAGCCGTCGGCACGAAATCGCGCATCGACAGCGCATCGATCATGCCGGCCCGCAGATCCGGCTTGCCGGCAAGTTCGGCGGCCCGAACCCGCCCCGCTTCATCCGGTGCACAGGCGCCCTTGAGAATCCGCCCCTGCGCGGGCGAAACGCACAACCCGTCCTGGGCCGCCCAATCCAGCATGTTCTCGGCATAAATCGCGCCGGCCAGATGATTATGCAGGTCCGCCCCCTTGGGCATGGCACGCAGCAATTCCTCCAGCCGGGCCGGATCGCGATCCAGCATCACGAACGCGCGCGACGCGGCATCGGACGAGGGCGCGGCGGCAGCGGCGGCAGACAGAAGCAGGCCGGCGGCCAGACCAGAGACAATGAAGAATCGTGACATCAGGCGATGGTGCGGCGATCGATTCAAAAACGCAACAGGCTGCGCCCGTCAGCCTTCCACACCATGAACGGGGCTGAAACGGGGTACTCCCGCCACATCCTCAACCCACATGGCCAGCGGCCGTACCCAGTAATCGCCACGCGCCTCGCTGCGGTAGGTCACCAGCCATTCCTCGGTCTCGGAATGACGGCCAACACAGATCAGGGTGTATAGTCCGCCCTTATAATGACGGTACAGACCCGGCCGTGTCCTTTCGGTCTCGTTCATGCGTTACTACCCTCACGGGGCTCCGGATCGCGGTCCGGAGCCAGCCTCTCCCCAGGCAGCCCACAAGGCCGCCCGCGAACCGACGGACCTCATCGCATGATTCGCCCACCCCGTCATACCCGCCTCCTCGCCACGCTGGCCGCCGCCATGGCGCTGGCCCACGCGCCCGCCGCTCTCTCCGCTCCCCGCCACCAGCCATCCGCCACAACCGAAAGCGGCGACCCGGTCATCCTGGCCCAGCAACCCGGCGGCGCGCTGGACCAGACAGCCCGCACCCTGAACCAGTCCGACCTCGCAGCGGCCGTAAAGAAGGGCGATACCCCCGTAGTCCTGGTCGGCTCCGCCCCGCTCTCGACCCACGCCGGAGACACGGCATTGTTCGTACAATTGCAATCGGCCAATCTCTGCGGCTCGGCCGGCTGCGCCACCTCGGTCTATCTGCGGCGCGACCGGAAGGACTGGGTCAAGGTGCTGGATTCGGTCAGCGGCCCGATCGCCCTGTCCCGCCGCAGCCACGGCGGCATGCGCGACCTGATCGTGGACAGTACCGACCGCTGGGTCTGGAACGGCACCACCTACCACGACACCATGCCTGCCGCGTCAGACAGCGACCTGCGCCAATCCATCGAACGCTTCCAGGCCCGACATCCCGAGCGACAGCAACAACAATAGTTTTGCCGCCATGGCGCCGATGCTGGCCGACGTTCAGACCGCCGCAACGATCCGCCGCGTCTCCTCAACCGCCACGCTCCATATGGCGTGCATTTCAGCGTCCGCACGCTCGTAACGCCCGCCAAAATTACCGTCACCGAGGCAGTCCCGGGCCATTTCCGGCGTCGCATCATGCAGTTGCTCCGGCCTGATGGCCGGCTTTTCGCCGTCGGGCTGGGCAATGCCGGCAATCCGCGTCCACGGAAAATTCTCCATCCAGGACGCATGCATCGCCACCGGATCGGTCTCCATGACGAGACGCCAGGTTTCTGAAGACCGCCACCAGTCATGAAACAACGCTCTGCAATCAGGTTTTTCTTCAAACCACAAGGAAAGCGCCGGCCAGATCGGGCTATTGCCCCCATGGCCGTTCACGAACACGAAACGCCGAAATCCCTGGCCATGCAGACTGGCGAGCAGGTCCTCAAGGAGAGCAAGATAGGTTTCACTGCGAAGGGAGATCGTACCGGGATAGGCCAGAAAGCGCGGCGTCATGCCATACGGAACGACAGGGCAGACCGGTACGCCCAGTGGCGCACACGCTTCAAGCGCCACACGCTCGGCCAGGATCGCATCGGTGAACAGGCTTAGATAGGCATGCTGCTCGGTCGAACCGAGCGGAACGACGATGCGGTCATCCTCCTCCAGATAGGCCTCGACCTGCATCCAGTTCATCTCGCGTAAATTCATGATTCTTCCTGTAACATGCGCCCTTTATGGCCGCCGTGTGGTCAGTTCCGCGATCAGGCGGCTGACATCATGGGGGTTGGGCGTGTGCTGATACTCGAAATAGACCGATTCATCGGGAAATTTCAGGCCGAGATCATCCGCGCCGGTCGCATAGACAATCACGTCGGCATTCTTCATCAGGTCCTGGCATTCCGGAGCATCAATCAGAACGACGGCAGGCTCCGTGATATGGGGAGCGAACTGCTCGACCCCCGCTTTCATCGACCCCGCAAATTCCGGATTGATGACGACGAGAACAACGCGACTCCCCGGATCGATCTGCGCCAGCTTCATCCGAGTCTCCATCGACGGAATGAAGGTGATGACCGCCACACCCAACCCGGGCAGCATACGCGCGACTTCCGCACGCCGGTGAGCAAATGTCACAGCCATCTGACACAAGTCAACACGCTGCCGTTCCGAAGGATTGGTCTGCAACTGCGTGATGGTCGTCGGCAGAAAACGTACTTTTCTTTCGCTCAGCCGTTCCATCTGCCGACAATAGGCAATCGTGGTCTGCATGAAATTGCCGACGACCATCACCGATGGTGGCGGCACGCCCAGACCACCGCCCTCCATCCGCGCGCTGACCAGACCCAGAACCTCGCTCGTACTCAACCCCAGCGCTCGGGCACGGGTGACCAGCGCATCGATGGACGACTGAATCTCCGAACTGCGTCCACCGCGCGTAGGCCATCCTGCCATCAGGTCGGCAACGAAAGTCCCCGCCCCCGTCCGTCCGCGCAACACACCACCACGTTTGAGTTCGGCATAGACCTGCCCCACCGTCACCGGAGAAATGCCCAGCCGCTCGGCCAGTTCGCGTACCGGAGGCAAGCGCTGGCCCGGCCGGATGACACCCAGGCCGATACCATATTCGATCTGCCCCTTGAGTTGCGTTCCAATGGGCAACTCGAGTGTCCTGTCGATCCGGAAAAGGGTTACGTCCAGACGCTCGAATTCTTCCTGCCCTCGCGCGTCGAGGTTGGCGCTGTCCTGTCGAATGACCCATCCTCCCCGTTGCCGGCCGACAACCGGGCCGTCACGACGGCATTCCGACTGGGCCCGATCTGCACGGACATATTAGAATGGAAACTTGTTACATACAAGGATGCTAAAATCGGCCATTTTGTCCATCTTGTATCATTGCAGAGTAACATATTGTGTGCTTAATCCGATAACGGTTCGTTCCGGTCAATGAATGACCAGCCGGCGGACTCGACGACCCGACATGACGCAACGGAGACGCAGGCACGCATATGTTCACCAGAAAGATGACCCCCCTCGGCGCCGCAGCCTTCATGCTGCTGTCCTCGACCGCCCTGGCCGCGACGCCACCGGATGCCCATCCTCGCCAGAAGCCGCACGCCGGCTCGGAGCATCCACACACCGATTCCGCGGCAAAGAACGAAAGCGTCATGGTCACCGCCGCCCTGCGGGCCGCCCACAGCGCAATCACCGACGTGTCCCGCAAAGACATGGAAAAATTCGTCGCCGGCACCAGCCCACTCAAGATTCTTGGCAGCCTGACGGGTGCGAACTTCGTGTCGAACGATCCGCTCGGTCTCGATATCTATTCCAAATCGTTCTACGTACGCGGCTTCAACCAGAGCCAGCTCGGCGCCACCCTCGACGGCATTCCGCTCGGCGATCAGTCTTACAACAAATATAACGGCCTCGACGTCAACTCGGCGATCACGCAGGACAATATCGCCCGCATGAATCTCAGCCAGGGCGGCGGAGACGTCACACTTCCATCGACCAGTGAACTCGGCGGCGCGATGGAATTCTACTCCGCCGATCCGGCCGACAAGGCTGGCGGCATCATTTCTCAGATGTTCGGCAGCTACAACAGCTATCGCACTTATGTAAAAGGCGACACTGGCACATTTACCCGTTTCGGCACGAAGGCCTACATCTCCTACATGCGCGTCGATGGCGACAAGTGGAAGGGCTATGGTGATCAGTTCACCCAGCAGGTCAACGCCAAGATCGTCCAGCCGATCGGCGACAACAGCAGCATCAAGGCCTTTTTCAACTGGAGCGACCTCGCACAGTACGAGTATCAGGACCTGTCGCTCGAACTGCTGCACAAGGTCGGCCAACGTCTGGACAATTACGCACCCGACTATCGCACCGCCTACCTGGCCGCCCAGGGTATCTACCCCGCGTCCTTCGCGTCGCTGTCCGATCCCGCCGATGCCGCCTATTACAATGGCGGACAGGCCGAACGCGACTATCTGGGCGGCCTGACGCTCGATTTCGACATGGGCCATCATATCCGCTGGAAGACCCTGTTCTACGGCCATGGCAGTCAGGAATATTCGACCTGGGCCAACCCTTACGTCGCCTCGCCGACTGGCGCTCCTCTGTCGTTCATGGCCATCCCCGAGCAGGTCCGGCGCCTCGGCTTCACAACCGAGATGACACACACATACGGAAACAACGTTCTGCGCACAGGTGTATGGTTCGAGAACAACGCATACAATATCGGTAAATATTATTATTCCGAGCCCGTTCTGGGTCAGGGCGCTCCGATCGGTGCCGTCGGTCCGTTCAACACCTATGGTGGTCCGTTCGCCCAAGTCTGGGGAATGGGTTTCAACACCAACACGGTCCAGTATCACCTCACCGACACGTATCACGTCCTGCCCGGCCTCGCGATCACGGGTGGTTTCAAGTCGCTGGTCGTCACAACGGCCGGCGGCGCGAACGAAAACAACACCACCTATACCCACGTCGATCAGTTGCCGAACGGCAGCGTCACCTCGTCGGCTGCATTCCTGCCGCACGTCAACATCGACTGGCATTTTCTCAAGAATCACGAAATCTATTTCGACGTCGCCGAAAATATGCGCGCCTTCACTTACGAAGGCTACCAGTCAGGCAGCGTGCCCTCGCTATGGGGCGTCAAGAACCAGGCGGCATTCGACGTCGCGCGCCGGACACTGCATCCTGAACGGAACTGGACTTACGTCGTCGGCTATCATTATTACGGCAAGGTCGCATCGGCCTCGGTCGACGCCTACCGCTCCAACTTCACCAACCGCCTGGGCCTCATGGCCTCCGGCTCGCTGGTCAATCCAACCTCGACCGTCGGCAATCTCGGCGGCGTGACCATGAACGGCGTAGATGCCGACGTCGTGATCCGTCCGGTCCGCCACCTCGCGATCGACAACAGCATCAGCTATAATCACTCGACCTACGACAACAACATCACCTCCGCGGGCGTGCTCTATCACCTGCAAGGCAAGAAAGTTCCCGCCTATCCCCAGTTCATGTATAAAACGAGCCTGATCTACAGCTACCACGGGCTCTCCGCGCATTTCGATGCAAACTACATCTCGCGGCGCTATCTCAGCTACACGAACGACACCAGTGTACCCGGCTTCTGGATGACCAATATCGGCGCACGCTACAGCTTCGGCCAGCAGAGCATTTTCCGCGACCTCTCGGTCTCGTTCGATGTCTACAACCTACTGAACACGCCATACATCTCCACGGTGGGTGAACAGGGCTTCCCCCTGGAGGGCGACCGCCAATCCCTGCTGGCAGGCTCCCCCCGCCAGTTTTTCGGCTCCGTCAGCGCCAAGTTCTGACGTGATGGAAGCCCGCCGACGCATCTTCCTGCGGATCGCGACGCTCGAACTGTGCGAACGGTTCGGTTTCTATGGTCTGCAAAGTGTCTCGATCCTGTATTTCGTCAAAACCATGGGCCTATCGGAACAGGGCGCCATCATGCTGTGGGGCGCGTTCAGCGCCCTCATGTTCGGCGTACCCGTTCTGGGCGGCTGGCTTGGCGACAGGATCCTGGGCGCCCGGCGCACCGTCGCGGTGGCGCTCGCGCTTCTGGCCACCGGTTATACCGGGCTAGCCAGCGGCGTGGGCGGCGCGGCTGGCATCTCCCTCGTACTGGCCGTCCTGGTCTGCGGCGGCGGCATCTTCAAGCCCAACATCACCAGCCTGCTGCGTCATGCCTTCAGCGACGGCGATGACCGGCTCGATATCGTGTTCACCATCTATTACATGTCCATCAATATCGGGGCGACGATCGCAGCCCTCGCCATCCCCTTCCTCGCCGTGCATATCGGCTGGCGGGCGAGCTTCGGCGTCTCCTCCGCCGTGCTCTGGGCAGGCTTCGCCGTCTCGCTGACACTGCCGGCCACCACGCCCGCCCCGACCGGCGCGGCAGATCGCCGCCTGTGGCTGCTGCTCGCCGCCGGTATCGGCGCCGCGTTCACGCTGCTGCATTACCCGACCCTGGCCCGAACCTGCATCTGGATCGCCGCCACCGCCATTCTTCTGATCTGGATCGTGCTTTACCGGCGCGCGGCACCGGCCTGGCGCGCGGGCCTCAAACTGTCCTTTGCCCTCCAGGCCGAAGCTATCCTGTTCTTCCTGTTCAATCAGCAGATCGCAACGTCCCTTACCGGCTTCGCGCGCGACCATGTCGCGGGCACCATCCACATGGCGGGCATGGACTGGATCGTGCAGCCCGGCCAGTTCCAGTCGCTGAACAATCTCTGGATCCTCATCTTCGCCCCCTGCCTTGCCGCGCTGTACCATAGCGCGGCGCGAAAAGGGCGCCCTATTTCCGTTCCCATCCGCTTCTTGTGCGGCTTCGTGCTGCTGACGGGCTCTTTCATCCTGTGGCGCACGGCCGCCCTGGCAGGAGCGGCTGGCCCGGTCTCTCCTTGGTGGATGGTTGCGGGATATGCACTGTTCTCTCTGGGCGAACTCCTGATCGCGGCCCTCGGCCTCGCCGTCATCGCCCGCTACGCGCCACCCGATGCGGTCGGTCGACTGATGGGCTGCTTTTCCGTCCTCGGCGGCCTTGCGAGCTATCTCGGCAGCCTCGTCGCCACCGATGCCACCTATGGAGCAGCAGGCACCGGCACAGCATCAACCGCCGGCTATACCCATCTGTTCGGAAATCTCGCCGCACTCGCGGCCATCGTCGCACTCGCCTCCGCGCTGTTCATCCCCTTCGCCCGCAGGATGGACGCACATTGGCGCCGTGCCCTTCTCACCTCCCCCTCCACCGACGAAACGCCTCCGGAAATCCTGCCATGACAATGCCTCCCGACGCACCCCTCCCTCCTTGGCGATGGCCCGAAAGCCGCTGGCGCGCGGCCGTCGGGCGTGCCCGGGCCGGGCGCTCGCTGCATCCCGCGACATGGCCGGGCGGCGCACGTTGCGCCTTCGCCATCTCTTTCGATGCGGACCACGACACGATCCCCCTCCGCGATGGCGACGAAAGCCCGATGCGGATCAGCCAGGGCCATTACGGCAACCGTCGCGGCGTGCCACGCATCCGAGCGTTGCTGCAACGCCACGGGGTTCCGGCAACTTTTTTCTACCCGGCCGTTTCAGCCCTCCTCTACCCCGAGGAATTGCGCGGCATCGTCGCCGACGGGCATGAAATCGGTATCCATTCATGGATTCACGAGCGCAATACCCACCTAGACGCCGAAACCGAGATGGATCTGACATCGCGCGCGCGCGATGTACTGCAGGATATCAGCCGCAGCCCGGTCGTCGGCATCCGCACGGCAAGCTGGGATTTCTCGGTCGCTACCCTGCCCATCATCCGCCAGATGGGCCTGCTGTACGATAGCAGCCTGATGGCCGATGACGATCCCTACGAACTGATGCAGGACGGAGAAGCCACCGGCGTCGCCGAATTGCCGCCCGAATGGATCAGGGACGACGCCGTCTATTTCAACTTCGACCGCTTCTCGGCCTTGCGCCCATACACGGCCCCGCGCGATGTGCTGGACATCTTCATGGCCGAATTCCAGGGCGCTCATGACGAAGGCGGCCTGTTTCTGCTGACGCTGCACCCACACATCAGCGGCCACCGTAGCCGCATAGGCGTCATCGCCTCCTTGCTCGAAGCCGCCCGGCGGAAAGGCGATGTCTGGTTCGCCACACACGAGCAAGTGGCCACCTGGTGCATGGCCCAATCGAACGGAAAGACATCATGACCACGACATCGCCCCGCCGCCCCGTCATCGCCCTCCATGGCGGGTGCGGCGTCATGTCCCGCGCCCTCCTGTCCGAGGCGGAATGGACCAACGCACGCGCAGACATCCGCAAGGCTCTTGAAGCCGGATATACGATTCTGTCCGAAGGCGGCTCCGCCGTTTCGGCCGTCGAATCCTGCGTGACGGTCCTGGAGGATTCCCCGCATTTCAACGCCGGGCACGGCGCCGCGCTGAACGCCGCCGGACAACATGAACTGGATGCTTCGATCATGGACGGGGCAACTGCTCAGGCAGGCGCCGTCGCGGGCGCCCAGGCGGTACGAAACCCTGTGCGCCTGGCCCGACAACTCATGGAGCAGAAGATTCCCATGATGCTCGCCGGCCCGGCCGCCGACGCGTACGCCGCAGCCCACGGGCTGGAAACAATGCCCCAATCCTATTTCACCACGCCGCGCCGGGCAGAAGCCCTGGCAACAATGCGCGCGCACGATCGGCTGGGCACCTTCGCCAGCGAAAGCGAGAAGCACGGCACGGTCGGCGCGGTCGCACTGGATTGCAACGGGAATCTGGCAGCCGCCACATCCACCGGCGGCTTTACCAACAAGGCGGTCGGCCGTGTGGGCGACAGCGCCATCATCGGCGCCGGCACCTACGCACGGAACGGCGTCTGCGCCGTATCCTGCACCGGACAGGGCGAACAGTTCATCCGCCATGTCGTGGCACACGAAATCGCGGCGCGAATGCGTTACGAGCACCGCCCGCTCGCCGACGTCACCAGCGCAATCCTGAAGGAGGCCTTCACGCCACATGGAATCGGCGGCGGCATCATCGCCATCGACCAGGCGGGTACGATCAGCGCGGAATTCAATACCGAAGGCATGTTTCGCGGCTGGATCGACGCCAACGGCACACTCTTCGTCGCCACCCACAAGGACTGAGCCGCAAGCCCGACTGCATCGAAGCGGAGGGACCCGGACGGGCCGCGCACAGAAAACAGAAAGATGACTGTATCAGCGCGTATTTTTTCAGAGATTCTGGAGCGGGTGAAGGGAATCGAACCCTCGTATGCAGCTTGGGAAGCTGCCGTTCTACCATTGAACTACACCCGCGTCGCGTCCAGCCCTATACCTCACCGCACGTCCCGACGCAATCCGCTGAGTTGCTCCACAACTGCCGCCGCCCCACTATGGTTGACGAGCGCCCCCCCGATCCGCAATAACCCTGTCGTCCGATAGCCCCCATGGGACCAACGGACCCTCGGGATTTGGATCGGCCGGCTTGCGACGAGGTTAAACAGACGCGCTAAAGAGGCCTGACACCGCCAGACTCCGCGGGCGTCACGGTTTCCACGGTCGGATTGCCGCGTCAGGACGCGGGGCCATGGAACCGGTTCGTCACCCAGACGCTCCCAGCCTCGGCCTCCTGACGGTTTTGTTCCGGGAACTGACGATGAGCAACGACTCCACCTACCGCCCCGCCACCCGCCTGCTGCATGCGGGCGTCGAGCGCACGCCCTTCGGCGAGACGAGCGAGGCGATGTTCCTCACCTCCGGCTTCGTCTACGACAATGCCGAGCAAGCCGAGGCCACCTTCACCGGCGATGTCGTCCATTACCAGTACAGCCGCTTCGGCAACCCCACCGTCGCGGCGCTGGAATCCCGCCTGGCGGACCTCGAGGGCGCCGAGGCCTGCATCGCGACCTCCACCGGCATGGGCGCCGTCTCCTCGGCCCTGCTGTCGCACGTCAGGGCCGGCGACCGGGTCGTGGCGTCGCGCGCCCTGTTCGGCTCCTGCCACTGGATCGTCGCCAACCTGCTGCCGCGCTACGGCGTCGAAACCGAATTCGTCGACGGGCACGACCTGGATGCCTGGGCCGCCGCCCTCTCCCGCCCGACGGCGGCGGTGCTGCTGGAAAGCCCGTCCAACCCGATGCTCGACATCCTGGATATCCGGGCAATCTCCGACCTCGCACACAAGGCCGGCGCGCTGGTGGTGGTCGATAACGTCTTCGCCACCCCGCTCTACCAGAAGCCGCTGGAACTGGGCGCCGACGTGGTCGTCTATTCCTGCACCAAGCATATCGACGGCCAGGGCCGCGTGCTGGGCGGCGCGGTGCTGGGCCGCCGCGACTGGATCACCGAAACGCTGCAACCCTTCACCCGCAACACCGGCAACGCCCTGTCGCCGTTCAACGCGTGGGTGATGCTGAAGGGCCTGGAAACGCTGCCGCTGCGCGTACGCGCGATGACCGAGAACGCCGCCGCCGCCGCCGACCATCTGGCCGCCGCCGAGGGCGTGACCCGCGTCTTCTACCCCGGCCGCACCGACCACCCGCAATACGAACTGGCCAGACGCCAGATGAGCGACGCCTCCACGCTGGTGGCGTTCGAGGTCGCGGGCGGCAAGGAAGGCGCCTTCGCCTTCATGAACGCCCTGCGCCTGATCGCGATCTCCAACAATCTGGGCGACGCCCGCTCGATGGTCACCCACCCGGCCACCACCACGCACATGAAGATCGGCCCCGAGGAACGCGCGCGTCTGGGCATCAGCGACGGCGCGATCCGCTTCTCCGTCGGCCTGGAAGATATCGCCGACCTGAAAGACGACCTCGATCGCGGCCTCGCGGCCCTGCGGTCGCGCTGAACCAACGGGAAGCACGCCATGGCCATTGACAGACCGCCACCGCCGGGAATGCCCCCGGACCCGGATGCCGCTCTGGCGGAGGCCATGGAAGGCGCCCCCTGTTACGAGGCGACCACCAACGCGATCCGCGTAGTCGTGCAGACCTTCTGGCTGGACGACCAGTCCACGCCCGAGGAACACCGCTTCGCCTGGGCCTACCGCATCCGGATCGAGAATCTGGGCGGCGAGACGGTCCAGCTCCTGCGCCGCACATGGGAAATCATGGACGGCACCGGCCGGATGGAGCATGTCCACGGCGACGGCGTGGTCGGCGAACAGCCGGTGCTGGAACCCGGCCAGGTCTTCGAATACACGTCGGGCACCGGCTTGCAGACGCCCACCGGCTTCATGCGCGGCCGCTACCACATGATCGACGCCCGCTCGCACCAGCCGTTCGACGTCCAGGTCCCCCCCTTCAGCCTGGATTGCCCCTACCACCCCACCATCATCCACTAACGCGCCGCGCACGCTTCGCCCCGAAGACAGGATTCATGACCGAAATGTCCCAGCCCCCCCTTCTGCGCCCCTCCCGCGAGGAGGCGGAAGATGCGATCCGCACCCTGCTGCGCTGGGCAGGCGAGGACCCGTCGCGCGAAGGCCTGCTCGACACGCCCGGCCGAGTCGTCCGCTCCTACGAGGAATTCTTCGAAGGCTATGGCGAGGACCCGTCAGCCATCCTGTCGCGCACCTTCTCCGAGGTCGATGATTACGACGAGATCGTCCTGCTGCGCGACATCCGCTTCGAAAGCCATTGCGAACACCATATGGTGCCGATCATCGGCGTCGCCCATGTCGCCTACCTGCCCAGCAAGCGGGTGGTCGGCATCTCAAAACTGGCCCGCGTCGTCGATGCCTTCGCTCGCCGTCTGCAAATCCAGGAACGCCTGACGGCACAGATCGCCAACACGATCAACGACGTACTGCAACCGCACGGTGTCGCCGTGATCCTGGAAGCCGGCCACCAGTGCATGACCACGCGCGGCGTCCACCGTCCCGGCGTCTCGATGGTCACCAGCCGCATGCTGGGCGTCTTCCGCAGCAATTCCGATACAAGGCGCGAGCTGATGTCCATGCTCAACCGCCCGTCGGTCGCCACAGCCCACCTGTAATATCCCCTCTCCGACACCGAGTCCGCGCATGTCGATCTTCCACGGCCTGTCCGCCTTCCCGATCACACCGGCCGACGCGCACGGAACCGTGGATGTCGAAGGCGTCGCCCGCCTGACGGCGTATCTCTCGGCGGCCGGTGTCGATTCCATCGGCCTGCTCGGCAGCACCGGCACCTATGCCTATCTCACGCGCGCCGAACGGCGCCGGGCCATCGTTGCCGCGGTCGAAAGCGTCGGCGGCCGCACGCCTCTGATTGTGGGCATCGGTACATTGCGCACCGACGACGCCCAGGCCCTCGCGCGCGACGCCGAGGCCGAAGGCGCCGACGGCCTGCTCATGGCTCCGGTTTCCTACACGCCCCTGACGCAGGAAGAGGCATACCAGCACTATGTGGCGATCGCCGGCGCCACCCGTCTGAAGCTGTGCATCTACAACAACCCCAGCACCACCCATTTCACCTTCGGCATGGAACTGCTCGAACGACTGGCGGACGTCCCCAACATCGCCGCGGTCAAGATGCCGCCCCCGCCCGAAGGCACCCTCGCCGACGAACTCTCCCGGCTCCGGGCCGGCCCGGTGAGCAAACTGGCGATCGGCTGTAGCGGCGACTGGATCGCCGCCGAAGCCCTGCTGGCGGGGTACGACGGCTGGTTCAGCGTCCTTGGCGGCTTTCTGCCGCACCTGGCGCGCACCCTGACCACCGCCGCGCAAAACGGCGACCACGCCACGGTTCTGCATTACAGCCAGAAACTCCGGCCATTATGGGCGCTTTTCCGTGCGTTCGGCAGCCTCCGCGTCGCCTACGCCGCACTCAATCACCTGGGACTGTCCGAGGCCACGCCGCCCAGGCCGATCCTTCCCCTGCCCGAACCCGACCAGCAGCGTGTGGCCGAGGCCCTCCGCGCGTGCTGCGAAAACACGCCCTGAGGGCCATTCTGCCGTCGGAAAAGATCAGAATTCCGTAACGACCGAAAAATACGTGCCCCGCCGCTGCCCGTATTGCGCCTGATAGATCCCGACACCGCTCCCGTTCCGAAGCTGGTAGCGCTTGTCGAACAGATTGACGACATCGGCACGAACCCTGATGTCATGCCCGAACGGCACCTTCGTGAAACGATGTTCGTAGCCGATATTGAACACGTCGTATTCCGGCTCCTTCTCAAGGTTTGCGAAGCCGCTGCGCAGGCCGTAGCCATATACGAAATCAACGTAAGCCATGTCATGCGCCGTGGTCCACGAGGCACCGGCCGTCGCCGTATACTCCCCCTGATGATCCAGCTGGATCGCGTGGCGTTGGATGTAAGCCAGTTCCGCCATATCGAACTGGTATTGCGCCGAATTGATGTCCCGCGCGGATGTTTTCACATAAGAGAAATTCCCGAACACCGACCACGGACCATGCCGCCATGAACTCCCGAATTCCGCGCCATAGACACGCCCGCGCCTGTAGCTGAACGGCGCCAGGATCACCGCGCGACCGAACTGCCCAAGGTCGGTCAGGTCATGCGCCCATTTGGCATAGGCATCGAGCGTGATCTGAAAGTCCGGCGTGATCTTCTGAAGAATGCCCCCGTCCACATAATGCGATTTTTCAACTTTCGTCGCATCGTCGATCCTGTTCGCCGCCGCATTGGTCGTCCCCGCGAAACGCGCCAGCGTCGAGGGATAGACATATTGCGGCGAAGGCGGCGCGAAATAGCGCGAATAACCAATATGCAGGGTCGTACCGTCAGCCGGCTTCCAGACCATGTTCGCACGCGGGCTCAACTGGCCTTCATTGCAGAAGGACGACGCAAACCGGTCGTAGCGAATCCCGTAATTGAATGTCAGGTTACGGGCAATCTTGTACTCGTCCTGAATATACGCCCCGGCCTCCACCGACCAGTTCCCCGTATTGTCGATCAGGCGCACCGGTACGTCGGAAGCCTGCGCCCCCCGCGCATCGACGGGAAAGGCAAGCGTATTCGTATCCAGCCGTTCGGACGTATATTGCCCCAGAACGCCTGCCCTCACGGTGTGACGGGGTGCGATCTCGTAAGACAGATCGAACTGCATGCCGCCGGTCGTGAAGTCATTGACCTCATGTTCCGAAACCCCCTGATAAATCAGGTCACGATCCCGATCCGGCGTATAATCTATACGGCCATACCGAAAATACGGCGATACCTGGACATTCAACTTGTCCGTGCTCCGTTGATAGGAGAGCACCGCGTAATAATTCTGCTCCGTCTGGCTGTCATCCAGTTTGGCCCAGTTCATGGCCGGATCGTGCCGATCCACGCCGGCCACATCATAAATGGTCGTGTAATCGGGACTGTTCACATCGAACGTCTTGAACGAATTCGGAATCTCGAAATCGGCATAGGACGCGCTGGTCAACAGCGTCACCCGGCTGGCCTCGTCGATATGGTAGGACAGATAGGAAAAAGCCTTTTCCTGCTCGGTCACATCATGAACAGCGCGAAACGTGTCACTCGGGTTTTCAATCCCGATCGCATTGCGCGTAAACGACAGCGTCGTGAAATAGTCCAGCCTGCCGCTCTGCCCACCGAGCTGGAGCGACGGAACGAAGCTGTCGTAACTCCCCCCGTAAAGCGAAACCTGATTATGCTTCAGACTCTCGCCGGTCTTGGTCGTGACATCCACAATCCCGGCGGTGCGAAAGCCGAACTGCGCAGGCAGCGTGCCGGTCAACAGGTCGAGCGACTGGATGATACGGGTATCCAGTTCCTGCCCGAACCCGTTGAGCCCTTCCGGCAGCAGCACGCCATTGACGCGATAGGTCAGGCCACCATGCTCGCCGCGCACATGCACCTCTCCGTAACTGTCCAGCACGACGCCCGGCACACGCAACAGGATCTGATTGAACGCCGCATTCTGCCCCTGGGGCGTGGCCGCGATCTGGCGCTGATCGATCCTGTAATCGACGGCCCCCAACCCAGGGAAGATGCGGACACGCTCCCGATTGAGGTACCCTACGACATTGACCCTCTCACCACCGTCCGGCGGTGCCGACGCGGCAACCCGCGCCTCTCCGGCGCCATGGCCCCGCACACTCTTCGCAGAGCGTTCCGGCGCGGCATCGGCGACATTCTGCCGCACATCTCCTCTCCGCGTCGTATCCACCGCAGCAGGAGTAATTCCCTTCGCCGGCACCGCCGATGCGTTGCCCTTGCCCGGCAAACCCGTTCCGACCACCAGACAGGCAAGGACGGCCCGCCACCCTCCCGCACACAGCCGGAGACGCGCGCCTCCCGACCTACCACGAAAACGCATACACTCATAATTATAGCATTTGCTATATACAGGGCGAGATATCAGAAACATGCGTCCTCCAGAAGACATTCCAAAAACAACCCAAGGGACCTCATGGAACGAACGCGGCTCCGGCCGAAGACCAGAGCAACGGAACGCCACGCGACACGCAATCGTATCGAACCAAAATATGCAATATGCTATATTAGATAGCACTACCAAACAAGCCCGCGCCTGCCACCCCGCGCGGGTTCCCACACCGGCCCAGCCTGCCTATAAATACCCATCGGCCGGATCATCCGGCTTCCGCCAGCGGTACCGTCCGGCGCCGCCTGGGTTCCAAGGGTTCACCGAATGACACGATTTTTCCGCTTCGGCGCGCTGGTCGCCACGACCGCCCTCGCCGGTCTTTCCGGTGCCGCAATGGCCGCACCCAATCCGTTTGCAAGTCCCAGCACGCTTCCGCTCCAGGCACCGCGTTTCGACGTGATCCATGACAGCGACTACAAGCCGGCCTTCCTCCAGGCCATGGCGATCCAGAAAGGCGAAATGCGCCGGATCGCGAACAACCACGCCGCCCCGACCTTCGACAACACGATCGCGGCGATGGAACGCTCGGGCCGCATGCTCGATCGCGTGTCGCTGACCTTCTATGGCGTCTATCAGGCCAACACCAACCCGACCCTGGACAAGACCCAGAGCGACATCGCCCCGCTGCTCTCGCAACATCAGGATTCGATCTATCTCGACGCGAAACTCTTCAAACGTGTCGAGACCCTGTACAACGACCGCGCGCATCTGGACCTGACTCCGGAACAGGCACAGGTCCTCACGCTCTATTACCAGCAGTTCGTCCATGCCGGCGCGAAGCTCTCTCCCGCCGACCAGGTCAGGCTGCGCGCCCTGAATACGCAGATCTCCACGCTGGAAACGGCGTTCCAGCAAAAACTGCTGGCCGCCACGCGCGACGGCGCGCTGGTCGTCGACAACAAGGCCGCCCTCGCCGGCCTGGATGACGGCAGCATCACCGCCTTCGCGAAAAATGCCGCCGACCGCAAGCTGCCGGGCAAATGGGTCATCCCGCTGCAAAACACGACGCAGCAGCCCGACCTCACGGACATGACCGATCGCGCCACGCGCGAGGCCCTGTTCAAGCAGAGCTGGACGCGCGCCGAAAAGGGCGACGCCAACGACACCCGCGCCACGATCGCAACCCTGGCCCACGCCCGGGCGCAGAAAGCCGCCCTGTTCGGCTATCCGGATTTCGCATCCTACGTGCTGTACGACCAGATGGCCGACACACCGGCCGCCGTGCAGCATTTCATCGCCGAACTGGCTCCGGCCACCCGCACGCAGCAGGACCGCGAAGCCGCCCGCATCCAGGAAACCATCCGCAAGGACGGCCAGACCTTCACCCTGCAGCCCTGGGACTGGATGCATTACGCCGAGCAGGTGCGCAAACAGGATTACGCCCTCGACGAAAATCAGGTGAAGCCTTATTTCGAGCTCAACACGGTCCTGCGCGACGGCGTCTTCTTCGCGGCCACCCAGCTCTACGGCATCACCTTCAAACAGCGGACCGACATCCCCGTCTACAACCCCGACATGATGGTGTTCGAAGTCTTCGACAAGGACGGCTCGACGCTCGGACTGATGTATTTCGATTATTTCAAGCGCGACAACAAGAATGGCGGCGCGTGGATGTCGAACTTCGTCGGCCAGTCCAGGCTGCTGGGCACGAAGCCGGTCATCTATAACGTCGCCAATTTCGCCAAGCCGGCGGCCGGCCAGCCCGACCTGATCAGTTTCGAAGACGTGGTCACCATGTTCCACGAATTCGGCCACGCCCTGCACGGCCTGTTCGCCAACCAGACCTACCCGATGGTCTCAGGCACCCAGGTCGCGCGCGACTTCGTCGAATTTCCCTCGCAGTTCAACGAGCACTGGGCGCTCGACCCGACCGTCTTCGCCCACTACGCCCGCCACTACAAGACCGGCGCCGCGATGCCGCAGGCGCTCGTCGACAAGATCAAGAAAGCCGCCACCTTCAATCGCGGCTACAATATGGGCGAACTCATCGCGGCGGCCCAGCTCGACATGGCCTGGCACGCCCTCCCCGCCAGCGCCCCGCAGCAGGATGTCGATGCCTTCGAAAAAGCGGCACTGGACAAGACCGGCCTCAACACCGCCCTCGTGCCCACCCGCTACCGCACCAGCTACTTCCTGCACATCTGGTCCAACGGCTATTCCGCCGGCTACTACGCCTATCTGTGGACGCAGATGCTGGCCGACGATTCCTTCGCCTGGTTCCGCGAACATGGCGGCCTCACCCGCGAAAACGGCCAGCATTTCCGCGACCTGATCCTTTCCCAGGGCCACACGCAGGATTACGGCCCGATGTTCCGCGCCTTCTACGGCAAGGCCCCCGACATCACCCCCATGCTGAACCACCGCATCCTGGGCACCGACCCGAACTGACCCCACCCCACAGACGCACGCCGGCACCAAATCCCGGCGTGCGTCCACCACGCCGCTCTCTCGCGAAGAGGGCGGCCGCGTCGGCAAGGCGGTCAGACCTCAGCCCATAAACCGGCTTTCCTCACGTATTCTTCGGATCGACCGTCCGAAACCCATAGGTCTCATACCGCGTCGTCACGGCCCCGTTGGCAACGTCCACGACCATGAACCCTTCCGGGGTGCCATAGCGCGTGCCATGCCACCAGTTACCCGAGACCGCGCCGCCGGTAATATACGGCACACCGTGCCAGTCGATCCGCTCCAGAACATGCGTATGTCCCTGAAACACCCCGATGACATTATAACGGTCGAACAGGGGAATAACCTCGTAGGCATTCACGACGCTCATCCCATGATGCTTGGGCGGCGTCTCCGGCGGGGCCGCATAATCCTGGACGGCCGTCACCAGCGGGATATGCGTCACCACGATAATCGGCATCCCTTCAGGCTGGGCGGCGAGATCATTGGCCAGCCACGCGATCTGTGGCGCGTCGATCCGCCCCTCATACATGCGGTCCTCCGTAATCCCGATGGAATCGAGCACGACCACATGCACGCCCTTATGGTCGAATGAGTAATAAAGACGCCCGAAATTATCCTCGAAATATTTCTTGCCGTACATCGGGTCGGTCGGCTGCACCCCGCTCTTGGTATAGACGCCGAAGCAATCGTGATTCCCGATCGTATGATGAACCGGCAACGTCAGGTCGTCGGCCGTGCGCTTGTAAAGGTCCAGCAGCATCGTGGCCCGCGCGGCATTGACGCCGAGCGCATCGAAGACATGGTCGCCACCCTGAATGGCGAAATCGGCGGGCACCCTGCGCGCCTTGATAAAGGCCGCGTGGCATCCCCCCCGCGCGTTCAGTTCCGGCTGAAGATGCGTGTCGGTAATGAACAGAAAGGTGAACGGCTCATGCGCGCGCATCGGCGGCCGGTTCGGCACCGCCGCCCGCGCGCCGCTGGCACCCGCCAGCGCAAATCCACCCGTCAGGGAAAGAAAGGAACGTCGATTGATCTGAAACATGGCAGAAATGCTCCGGGCCACGATGAACGATCCCGGCAGTGTCGCATTCCCGCGCACGAAACGAAGCGGCAGACAGCCAATGTCATAAAGGATTCATATGACGGGTCCACCAGCGCCCCCGCCGTCTGAATGGTCCCGATCAACGCGGTCGCCGCAGCAGCCACGGTTCCAAGAGCGCGGGGCACGGCCAACAGCCGTCCCCCGCCCATACACGTATTATTTCTCGCTGATCTGATACGTCAGCACGACATGATTGCTCCCAGGGGCCTGCGACGGCACCACCTGGATCGCCGCACTGATATCATGCGCCTGATAAGCCTTCTGCACCGCCGCCTGGTCGGCCGCCATCGCCGCCTGATCGATCGTCGATCCGGGGCGCAGCTTCGTCGCATTGGTCAGGTCGGCGGCAGACAGCTTCTTGTTGCCCTCGAAGACGATCTTGTCGACCACCAGCGCGGTCTGCACCACTTCCGGCGCCTGCTCCTCGATCATCCACTCGACATAGACGGCGGCCCCGACAAATTTCATCTTCTGGCCGAATTTCAGGCCCACATTCTTCTTCTGATACACGCCCATCACGTCCTGCGCGCCGGCGGCGATCTGGTCGCGGGTCACGGTATCACCCTGATGGAACGGTAGCGCCGCCAGGATCTCGTCGGTCGAGACCAGCTTGTTCCCGGTAATGGCCAGCGATTTCAGCTTCAGCGGCGCGTTGGCCGCCGGCGGCGAAGCGGCAAGGGCCTGCGGGCCGGAAAACGAGGCGGAGGCAAAGCCGGTGGCGATCGCAACGGCCAGCGCCGAGCGGGCCAGAAGATGACGGGTGCGCAAGACGGAATTCTCCCAAGCATGACCGGGCGACCGAAACGCCGCCCTTGCCCGTCCATGATGCACAGCTATCCGCCCATGCCAATGCCGGGACACGTCATGGGCGGCCGCGAACCGATCAGATCGCCACCTGTACGCCCAGCACGGCGATGAACTGCGCCAGCCAGCGCGGATGCGCGGGCCACGCCGGCGCCGTCACCAGCCAGCCATCGGTCACCGCGTCGTCAACCGCGATATCGGCATAGACCCCGCCCGCCAGTTCCACCTCAGGCCGACAGGCCGGATAAGCCGACACGGTGCGCCCCTCGATCACGCGGGCCGCTGCCAGCAGCTGCGCCCCATGGCACACGGCGGCGACCGGCCGGCCGGCAAAGGCCCGGACCAGGTCGATCACCCGCTGATCCAGCCGCAGATATTCCGGCGCCCGGCCCCCCGGAATCACCAGCCCGGCATAATCCGCCACATCGACCCCATCGAAATCCGCCGTCAGCGCAAAACGATGGCCCGGCTTCTCGCTATAGGTCTGCGCCCCTTCGAAATCATGGATCGCCGTCAGCACATGCTCGCCCGCCTTCTTGCCCGGACAGACCGCATCGACCGTAAACCCCAGCATCGACAATGCCTGGTACGGGACCATGATCTCGTAATCCTCGACATAATCACCCGCCAGCAGCAGGATTTTCTTCGCGCTCATGGCTTGCGCCCCCCCCGTTCTCGATGGTCGATCGTTCAGTCGTGCGATGCTGGCATATGCTCGCGCAGACGCGGCATCAGTTCCACGAAATTGCAGGGCCGGTGCCGGCTGTCGAGCTGCCAGACCAGGATATCGTCCCACCCGTCCTTCACGGCCCCGCTCGACCCCGGCAGCGCGAACAGATAGGTGCCATTCGCCACCCCGGCGAGCGCACGCGACTGGATCGTGGAGGTCCCGATCTTCTGGTACGACAGCATGCGGAACAGTTCGCCGAACCCCTCGATGCGCTTTTCCAGCACCTGCTCATAGGCTTCCGGCGTCACGTCGCGGCCGGTCACCCCGGTGCCCCCGGTCGAGATGATCACGTCGATATCGGGATCGGCGATCCATTCCTTCAGGCAGCCGGCGATGTGGTCCACATCGTCCGGTTCGATACTGCGCGCCGCCAGTTCATGCCCGGCGGCCACGATCCGCTCGGCCAGCAAGGCGCCGGAGGTATCGGTTTCGAGGGTGCGCGTGTCCGATACGGTCATCACCGCGATACGGACGGGCAGGAAGGGACGGGAAAGATCCAGTTTCGACATGGCGGCATGTTCTCCATCGCCGGAATGGGCGTCAACGTCTTTTCAATCCACAGGATCAATCCACAGGGCGCGGCGCGGTTGACAGATACCCGGCATGTTTTGTTAATGATCCACGTGGATCAAAAACAAGGCTGTGCCGATGCCCCGCCCCGTGGACCCCGACCTGCGCCCGCGCCTCCTTGAACAGATCATCGCCTATGTCGTCGCAAACGGCGTGGCCGCCTTTTCCGTCAGGGCCCTGGCGGCGGCGATCGGCACCAGCCACCGCACGATCCTGTATCATTTCGGTTCGCGCGAGCAGTTGCTCGCTACCGTCTTCGACACGATCCGCGAGTCCGGGAGAGCCACGCTGGAGGCGACGCTGCCGCGGCAGGGCGATCCGAAACGCATTTTCAAGGCGACATGGCGGTACCTGGCCCAACCCCAGATGCGGCCGACCCTCTGCCTTTTCTACGAAATGTACGCGATCGCCACCCGCGATCCGGACCTGTTCGGCGATTACGCGCGGCGTACCGCACATTTCTGGCTGGTCACGATCAGCGCCCGCTTCAGCAACGCGGGGGCATCGCCCGAAACCGCACGCCTGCTGGGCGGCATGACGATCGCGATGTTGCGCGGCGCCACCCTCGAACTGGCGGCAACCGGCGAGGTGGAACGGCTGACCGAAGCGGTCGATGCCTTTCTCGACCTCCTGCCCCCTGCGGGCCACGCCCCATGACGCAGCCAGTCCGGGTCCCCGGCATCGATGCGGCCCGCGGCGCCATCATGCTGATCATGGCCATGGACCACGTCAACGCGCTGGTCGTGCGCCGCCATTCGGTCGAATTCTGGGCCGGCGCATGGACGCGCTACGGAGACACCCTGGCCGACCGCCTCCAACTGGGTCTCCGTCTTCTCTCCGATCTCTGCGCGCCAGGATTCTTCTTCTGGATGGGAAGCGGGATTGCCCTGCTGGCCGCCCGCCGGACGGACTGGTCCGCAGGACGACTGAGAAGGCACACAGCCGTGCGCGGCGTCCTCCTCGTGCTGCTGAGCTGGTTTGTGGAAGTGCCGGCATGGCTGGTCGGCATCCATGGCGACCGCACGGGCGCCGCTCCGGGAGGCTGGCCGGGGGCGGGGCCGGCCATCTGGCTGCCGGTCACGGTGCTGACCACATTGGGGCTGTGTACCCTCCTGCTCGCCCTGCTCAGGCCCCTGTCGAGACGACCTGTCGCCACAGCCTGTCTTGCCGCGTTCTGTGTGTCGTCGCCTTCCCTCTTCCTGCCGGACAGCCCGATATCGCCGGTCGGCATGCTCGCCCGACTGGCTCTGGTGGCCGGGCAGACGGGGGGACTCTATGTCGAATATCCGGTGCTGCCATGGCTGGGTATCGCGCTGTTCGGCCATCTCTTCGGCCAATATCTGGTCCGGCACCCCGACAGGACGATACAGGCGTCCTTATGGATCGGCATCGCCTGCCTCCTGCTGGGCCTCGCGCTGCGCTGGCACGGCACCTTCGGCAACCTGCGCGCGCCGCGCGACGGGTCGTGGCGGGAATTTCTCAATCTCGTCAAATACCCGCCGTCGCCGGTATTCGTCCTGTCGATGCTGGGCGGCACGCTCTGCCTGTTCCGCTGCCTGTCCCGCGCGCCCCGAAGTCGGCTGGCAGGATTGTGCATAGCCTTCGGACGCGCGCCATTGGCGTTCTACCTGGCCCATCTGTGGCTGTTCGCCGTAATCGGCACGATTTTTTTCCCTTTCGGCACCAACTACGCCATCGGGCTTCTGGTCTGGCTGGCCGGCATGGGCCTGCTTTACCCGCTCTGCACCGCAGTCGCGCGGCGCCGAGGCGCCAGCCCCGCGTCATGGCTCCATCTCTTCTGAACGTCCGCCAAAACCGCCGGAGACAACAATGTCTTTACGATACCGCTACCTTGCGCTGTGCATCCTGGGGACGGTGATCCCCTATGCCTTCTTCATCCCCTGGCTGCTGGATCACGGACTGGCGCCCGGCGCTTTCGCGCGTGATCTGGCCGCCAACCGGATCAGCCTTTTCTTCGCCGCGGATATCGTGGTGTCCGCGCTGGTGCTGTTTCGGTTTTCCTGGGCCGAACGGCGGGCCGGCAGGCTGCCCCGGATCTGGCCGATTTACGCCGCAACGCTTCTGGTGGGCGTATCGTGCGGCTTTCCCCTGATGCTGTTCATGCGGCAAGGCCCGACGGCGCGGACCGCGAACCGCGCCGGACCCGATCAACCAGCCCCCTGATCAGCCAGCCGACCGATCCTGCCCCCCCACCGGCTCCACCGCCAGCCGCCGGGCGCCCAGCCCGGTAAACAGTTCCGTCCGGCAGGTCAGGATCAGAATCTGCATCCGCCCGGATGCTTCGGTCAGAATGTCGAACATCCGGTCCAGCCGCCCCGAGTCGGCATAGGTCAGGGCGTCATCCAGCACCAGCATCGCCGGCCGCCCCCGCGCCCGCATCAGGTCGGCCAGTCCCAGCCGCGCCAGCACCGCGATCTGCTCCCGCGTCCCGTCCGACAGAGTCGCGAACGGCTCGTCGATCCGCCGCGACAGCGCCGAGATGCTGAAATCCGGCTCCACCGTGGCCACGGCGCGCGGAAACAGCGCGCTCAACGCCGGCTGCACCGCGCGCGCCAACGGCGCCAGATAGCGTTCGGTCGCCGCCCGCTCCGCCGCCGCCACCGCATCGCGCAGGCACTTCAGAATCGCCACTTCGCGTTCGCAGGCCGCATCCTCGGCGGCATGGGCCGCGCGCAGGCGCTCCTGCGCCGCAATCCGCTCGTCCAGCCCATCGCCCTCCGCCGCGCGGATACGGGCCTCGCGCGCCGCCATCTCCTGCCGCAGCGCCGCCAGACGGGCATGCCCGTCCTGAATCGTGCGCTCCAACCGCAGGATCGCGGCATCGGCCAAAGCCTCGGTCCCGTCGGGCCGCGTCTCCTCGATGCGCAGCAACGCCTGCTCCGCCATCCCGGCAGCGTCCAGGCTGGCCGCCAGCCGGGCCGACAGCGCATCATCCGCCTCCACCGCCCGCGCCGCCTCCAGGTCGCGCGCCAACTGGGCCACGCCATCGCGCGCCACCTGCGCTTCGGCCCGCAGGCGCGCCAGCTCATCCGCCGCCCGACGCATCGTCCCGTCAGGGGCCAGCAGCGCCCGATGCGCGGCTTCATACGCATCCTCGGCCACCTGCATCGCCTCACGCGCCGCATCCAGCAACTCCAGCGGGTCGCCCGCCGCACCGTCCGCCTCGGCCTCACCGATCCGGGCAATGCGCACATCCAGGTCCGCCAGCCGCTGCCGGGCGGCCTCCGTCGCCGTCGCCGGCACCTGGCCGGCAGCGGCCAGCAAGCCGCCCAACACCGTCTGCGCCGCCTGAAAGACCAGTTCCGTCCGCCGCCTTACGGCCAGCGCCGCCTCGGCACCGGCAACATCAACGCACCCAGCCGCCTCCAGCGCCCGACGCAGCCCCTCTTCCGCCCTCACCAATTCCGCGCGCAACGCATCGCGCCCATGGCTGGCCGGTGCGATGGTGATGGTACCGATCCCCTCGATCCGCAGCACGGCATTATCCGTCACCACAATGCGGCCGTCTTCCAACGCCTGCCCATCCAGCATCAGCCGCCCGCGCGCACCATCGGCCAGGGCCACGTCCAGCGTCGTCGCCTGCGCCCGGCCGGCGGCCCGCGCCGCATCCAGCGCCCGTTCCGCCTTGCGGATCGTCCCCATCCGCGCATCGTCGATCGCGCAGGCATCCAGTTCCGCGCGCGCCCGCGTCACCGCCTGCGCCGCCTGCTCCAGCCGATCCAGCGCCGCCGCCGCCTCGCGCCGCTCATGCGTCAGCCGCGCCCGCTCCACCCTGCCGGCAGCCCGATCCAGCGCCTCGCGTGCGGCGCGACGCGCGGCATCGGCCACCTGCACCGCCTCCAGCCGCCCGGCATGCGCCGCCGCCGCCGCATCCTGCGCCGCCTGCGCGGCACCCAACGCCGCGTCCAGTTCCGCTATCCGCGCCACGCCGATCGCCAGATCGCTCTCCCAGGCCGCGCGCGCAGCCAGATCCTGCCGCACGGCCACCAGTTGCGCCGCCGCATGGTCGCGCACGGCACGCGCGGTCCGATACCGGGCATCATAGTCCCGCAACCGATCGCGCACCCGCCCGGCCTCGGCCAGATCGGCACGTTCCTTCTCACGCCGATCGGCGTCATCTTCATGCGCCAGGCGGCGGCGCAAATCCGCCATGGCGCTCAAATCATCCTCCAGCGCCTGCCGACGACCGTCCAGCCGCGCCAGTTCGGCCGCGGCCTCCTGCTCGCCTTCTTTCGCCGCACGAAAGCGACCGCGCGGATTGTCACGTTTATCGACCAGCACAGCCAGGTCGGCGTCCACCCGCGACAATACCCGCCCGGCGGCATCCCCCCCCGTCATGGCGTCCAGATCCGCTTCCAGGCACGAGCGGATGGTCGCCCGCGCCGGGTCCGAAAAATCCGGCTGCACCAGACTGTGTCCCTGCGTCACCCACAGCGCATTCAGCAGGCCCATCGCCTCCGTGCCGCGCCGGCCCGCTTCCACGCCCAGCAGATCGTGCAGCCGCGCCTCCGCCGCGTCACCATCCAACCGTTCGCTCCCGCCCTCCAGCCGAGCGAAAGCGCGCTGCATGAAGCGCTTTTCCAACCGCCAGTCGCATCCGTCGAGCGTGAAATCGACGGCGATACGCGGCGCCCCCCGTCCCCCATAGGGTTGCAGGGCGGCGACCGGCCCCGCCTTGGACCCATGGGCGAGCAGAAACACCGCCCGCAGCGCCGCCAGCAGCGTCGATTTACCGAATTCGTTCGGCGCCCCCAGCAGGTTGATCCCTGGCCCCAGCCCCGTCAGCCGCACCGCGTCGCCAAACCGGCGCACCTGCTCGACTTCCAGCCCCCGGAGAATCATGCCGCCGCTCATGCCACCCCTCCGGCCCCGTCGCGCGCCAGCAGATACAGCCGCTGCAACGCCGCGGCCGCGATCGCCCGCGCCGCATCGTCCCCCTCACCGGCCTGCCGCGCCAGCGTCTCGGCGGCGGCCCGCACCGCCCCTCCCGGCCCGAACGCCTCCAGATCGTCCGATGACGCCGCCAGCCCCGGCGCGCCATCGATCCGCAGCAGCCGCAATGCCGACCCCAGCCCATCCACGATCCGCGCCTGCCAGCCCTCCAGGTCCGGCAGCCCCAGCGCCCCGCTGACCGCCAGCCACACCAGCACCCGGCTGGGGTCGTCGGGGTCCAGCGCGCGCAGCCGGCCCTCCAGCGCCGCGATATCGTCGGCGCAGGTCAGCACCGCCTGCGCGCGCTCCCAACGAAAGCGCCCCACGACATGGAGCTCCACCACCGGCTCAGCCCGCGGCCCGTCCAGCGTCACCAGCAGCGCCTGTCCGCCCCCCGCCCCGCCGACATCGAACCCGTCCACCTCCGGCGTGCCCGAATACCAGGTCCGGGCATCGATCTTCACGGCGCCATGCCAGTCGCCCAGCGCCAGATAAGACAGCCCAGCCTGCCGCGCCCGATCGATGGCGAGCAGATTATGCCCCGGTGCATCCTCCCCGAAACTGCGCACCGACCCATGCGCCAGCCCGACGCGGATCGCCCCCTCCGGCGTCGCCGCCCCCTCCATCCACGCGGTCGGGTCGCCGATCACATGCCGATGCCCCAGCCCGGCGGGCAACAGCCACGCCGTGCCCCCTTCATCCAGCGGCACCGGCGCATGGGCCAGATGCGGCACGATATGATCCGGCAACCCGGTCCGCACCAGCCGGTCCCACAGCCCGTCCCGCTCGTTGAAATCATGATTGCCGGGAATCAGATGCCAGCGCAGGTCGGGAAACTGACGCATCCGCTCGACCGGCTGGCGCAACGTGCGTTCGGAGGGGCGCAGATGGTCGTAGATATCTCCCGCCACCACCACGCAGTCCGCCCCCTGGGCACGGGCCAGACGGCCGATCCGGCCGATCGCTTCCAGCCGTTCCTGTTGCAGGACGGGCAGGATATCGTCGTCAGCGAAGCGGAAGACCTTACCGATCTGCCAGTCAGACGTATGAAGCAGGCGCATGCCCTCTTATTGCCCGATCCGGCGACAACGGCCAGAGGGACGACAGGACTGCTCCCTCTGCATACCAGCCATCATTTTCCCTGAACAAAACCCACTCCATACAGACAATAGGAAATCTTCCTTTATCCAATCGCTCATTTTCCAATCCATACTTTTCCGATCCCCGGAACCTCCGGCACCTGATACGGTTTGTCGCAAGCCGGACATATACGGCTCGCCCACAGCCGCCATAGTCCGCGGCTTACGAGCAGATGGAGAACCATGAAGGCGATGGAACAGGGCGGCGGAACGGCCAGGGCGGCGGCGCTCGCGCGCTGGCTCTGGCTACCGGCGGCACGCCCGTCCTGGCTGCCGCCTGGCAGCGTCGCCTTCTGCCTGCGCAGTTGGGCCGCCGTCATGCTGGCGCTGGGCGCGGCCTTCTGGTTGCAGATCGATTCGCCGGCCAGCGCGGGCGTCACGGTCATGATCCTCAGCCAGCCCCTGCGCGGACAGATCCTGTCCAAGGCCCTGTACCGCATGGCCGGCACCCTGGCCGGCGCGGCGGTCGCCATCGGCCTGATCGCCACCTTCGGGCAGGACCGGCTGATGTTTCTGGGCGGTGTCGGGCTGTGGCTGGGGCTCTGCGTGGTGCTGGGCACGCTGGCACGCGATTTCCGGGCCTATGGCGCGCTGCTGGCGGGCTACACGGTCGCCATCATCGGCATCGGCTGCATCGACCACCCGCAGAACGTCTTCGACGTGGCGATCTTCCGCGTATCCGCCATCACGATCGGCATCGTCTCGGTCGCCATCGTCAATGACGTGACGGGCTCGCCCTCCGCCTGGCACCGGCTGGCCACCGGCCTGCGCCACGGCGCGACCCAGGTGCAGCAGATCGGGCGCGACGCCGTCCACGGGCTCGCGGCACCCGACGACGTCACCTGGGTATCCCTGGCGGGGCGCATCATGGCGCTGACCAGCCAGGTCTCGTTCGCCCGCACCGAACTCGCCGACAGCGCCCTGCGCATGACGGGCGCCCGCTCGGCAATGGTCGCGATGCTGGACATGATCTCATGCAGCCGCGCCATCAGCGGCATCCTGCGCATGGACGAGGAGGTCCGGCCTGCCCTCCTGGCCCGCGTGCGCCAGCGTTTCGGCGACGGCACCCCCTTCGCCAATGAAGACGAAGCCGGCCAGGCGCTGAACGACCTGCTGCACCGCGAGCCCGACGAGCCCCCCCTCACTCCGGCCGAGGCTTACCTGATCGAACGCACGATGGCCCTGCTCTCCTACGGGCGCTGGGTCCGCGACGGCATCCGCACGCTCGAAGAAGGCCGCACCGCCCCCCGCCTCGCCCAGAAGGTCCGGATCGCCCGCCAGCAGGACCCGGTGCTGGCCATGCTGAATGGCGCGCGGGTCATGACGGGCTTCGCCGCCGCCGCCCTGGTCTGCATCCTCAGCGGCCTGCCGGATACGACGACCACCCTGTTGCAGGTCGCCAGCATCCTCACCCTGTCGATCACGACCTTCGACACCCGCGCCTTCGGCATGGGCGCCCTGATCGGCGTGCCGCTATCCACGGTCTGCGCGATGATCCTCGATACCCGCATCCTGCCTTACGGCTCGGGCATGGTCTTCTTCGCGCTGATGCTGGCCCCGATCATCTTCGCAAGCTGCCTGCTGCTGATCCACCCGCGCCTGATGCCGATCGGGCTGAATTTCGGGGTCTTCTTCTTCATCGTGCTGGGCCTGGACAATGTCCATAATTACGACCCGACCCAGTTCGTCGACCGCAATCTCTATTACATGCTCGCCGCGATCATCCTGTATTTCGCGCTGACGCTGGCGCCGCCCTCGGCCCGCCGCCGGCGGTTCCGCATCGCCATGGCGGTCGCCATGACCCTGCGGCGCCAATTCACCGGACAAGGCGACATCGCCGGCCCCCTGCTGATCAGCCGGCAATATGACCGCCTGCTCCAGGCCCGGACCTGGACCGGCCACCTGCCGCAGAAGCCCATCACCCTGCGCGTGTTCGACCGCATCGTATCCCTGGGCGACCTCAACGGCGCGCTGGCACGCGCCCGCCGCCACCTGATGCGCGCCGCCACCATCCCGACGGTGGCCCAACCGGTCGCCCGCACGCAGGACATGCTGCGCACCCTCAACCTGTCCGAAGCCGGGGCTCCGATCCTGCGCCACGCCACCCACCTGCTGGCGGCGGTCGACAGCCTGCCCCCTGCCGACCGCGAAACGCTGATCGGCGCGGTCTCCGGCCTGTTCGGCGCCGCCCGCCTGCTGGACCGCAACGCAAGCGCCCTGCGCCATTACGGCATCCTGCCCGTGCCGGGGTCCGCGCGATGACGCCGACCATCACCATCGCCGGGGTCGAAATCGCCTCCTTCCTGGTCGATGCCGGGCTGGCGGTCCTCACCCTGATGGCCCTGCGCCCGCTGCTGGCCAGCCGGATGGTGCAGAAACGGCTGTGGAACGTGCCGCTGGCCGAATTCGGCATCCTGATCTGCCTGGTCGGCCTCTATGTCTTTCTTCTTTAAAAGGGTCTGATGGTGTTCGAACGTGCCCGCATGGTCATGCGGATAACCACCACACTGGCCATCCTGGCCCTCGCCACGGTCGTCCTGCTGGCGCTCTGGCAATATTACACGGCGGCGCCCTGGACCCGGAACGGCCAGGTGCGCGTCCAGGTGGCCAATATCGCACCCCGCGTCTCGGGCCAGATCATCGATATCAAGGTCACCGACAACCAGTACGTCCATCGCGGCGACGTGCTGTACACCATCGACCCGTTCGATTTCCGCATCGCGGTGGCGCAGGCCACGGCCCGCGTCAACGAACGCCAGGCCGACATGACCCTGCGCCTGGCCCAGCACCAGCGCCGCCAGCAACTCTCCTCGGCCTCCGCCTCCGCCGAGGAAAAACAGCAGTTCGAAGCCGTGGCGGAACAGGCCAAGGCCCAGTATGCCGAGGCCCTGGCCGCCCTGTCGCAGGCACGCATCAACCTGGAACGCACCGAAATCCACAGCACCGTCAACGGCTACGTCACCAACCTGACGATGCGCGTCGGCGATTTCGCAACCGCCGGCGTGGCCGACATCCAGGTCATCGACGCCGATTCCTTCTGGGTCGACGGCTATTTCGAGGAAACGCGGCTGCGCGGCCTCTATCGCGGTGCGCTGATGCGCATCGACCTGATGGGCGTGCCCACACCGCTATGGGGTCATGTGGAAAGCATCACGCGCGGCATTTCCTCCACCAACGCCGAACGCTCCACCCAGGGCCTGCCCTCGGTCAATCCGGTCTATACATGGGTCAGGCTGGCCCAGCGTATTCCGGTCCGCATCCATATCGACACCATCCCCGCCGGCCTCACGCTCTCGGCGGGCATGACGGCCAGCGTCGCGATGGTCATGCCGGACGGCCGGCGGCCCCGCCTGTCATGGGCCAGCCTGTTCGACGGGGTGAAGCGTTTCCTGATCCGCCCCAAACCGCCCAACGCCGTGCTGCACGACCAGGCCGGCGCGCCCCTGTCGGACACGGAGCGGAAGCGGTAAGGTCCGCCCGACAACGAGACAGACCCGGAGAGTACGCCATGCCCCGCCTTCATGCCCTTGCCGCCGGCGCGCTGCTGGCTTTCTCCGTCACCCAGGCCCATGCGGCAGGCACCGCCAGCCCCTTTACCGGCGAATGGGCCGCCATGGGCCTCTCTCCGGTCGTGGTCGGCGCGCCCGACGCCCATCATCAGGTGCAGGCCACCCTGCCCGACGAACTGCGCAATTACGCCCCGCACCAGGTCACGCTGGCGCCCCTCGGCAAGGATGGTCTGCAATCGCCGGGCCACGACCCGCAGGTCACGCTGCACCTCGTCTCGGCCAACAGCGCCACCCTGACGATCAAGGGCACCAAACCGGGGCAGACAGTCAGCCTCCCCCTGAGCCGCAACGACTAAAAGCCTGCGTGGACAGGCGGTCTGGCGGCGTGCTCGCGCACCAGCCCACTTGTCCACGCAGGCTTTGCGCGGCCACCGTCAGCTTCACTCTTCGATAAGGGACCCTACCCGCGCCCCTTGTCCTGCACGTCCAGCAACGTGAGCAGGCGCGTGCGCAGGTCGGCGGCCTGGGGGCTGTCCAGCGCCGCGCGCAGGTGCAGCATCTGGCGCCGCGCGTCGTAAAGCTGGTCCAGCAGCGAGAGCACCACGGGCATACCGTCTTCCCCGATCCCCAGTTCGCCGGTCAGTTCGGCGATCAGCCGCGCGCGGGCCACGTCGATGTCCTGAAAGACATACGCCCCCGGCTCACCCTCCGGCCGCAGCCATGCGCTGTCGATCCAATGCTGGACCTCGACCACGCTGACATTGCCCGCCCGAACGCACAGGGTTTCGATCGTGATCATGCGGCACCTCCCCCTTTCGCCTCGCCCGGCGGCGTCCAGGATTTCAGGAAGGTCTCCAGTGCCGCGTCCACCGGGCCGATCGTCACCTGCAACGTCACATACAGGTTCCCTGCTTCCTGCCCGCCATGGGCCTTCACGCCCTTGCCGCGCAGCCGCAGCACGCTGCCGGTGTCGGAATGGGCCGGCACGTTCATCGAGACCGACCCGCCCGGCGTCGGCACCTTGATCGGTCCCCCCAGCACGGCGGTCTTCACCCCAACCGGCAGGGTCATGCGCAGGTCGTTGCCGTCACGGGTATAGATCTCGCTGGGCGCGATGCTGATGGTGATCAGCGCATCGCCGGCCGGCCCGCCCTGATGCCCCTCGCCGCCCTTGCCGCGCAGACGCATCATCTGCCCGTCCTCGATCCCCGGCGGAATCTTCACATCCAACGTCCCGCCGCCCGGCAGCGTCACGCGCGACGTGCCGCCATTGACCGCATCCTCGAAACTGACGGTCAGCGAGAAATTCCGGTCATCCCCCCGCGCCGGCCCCTGCGGACGGCGGCGGAAGCCGCGCTGCTGGCCGAACATCGAGCCGAACATGTCGCCCAGATCGTCCTCGGAAAATCCACCGGCCGAATACCGGAAGCCCTGCGCGCCCTCGGCATGGTCGCGGTAACCACTGCCGCCGCCGCCCGCCCAGCCGCGCTCCTGGCCCGCGGCGTCGATCTCGCCCCGGTCGAAGCGCGCGCGCTGATCGGCGTCCGACAGCAACGTATGGGCCGAGCCGATCGCCTTGAATTTCTCCTCGGCCACCTTGTCACCCGGATTGAGGTCCGGATGATATTTCTTGGCCAGCTTGCGATAGGCCTTGCGGATGTCGTCCTGGCTGGCCGTGCGCGACAGGCCCAGGATCTCGTACGGATCGGTACTCACGGTTATGCGTCTTCTCCCTGGCGGCACGCGATATCGAACAGATTCGGGCGCAGCACCAAGCTCCGCCCCGGCACGCCATCATCCGGACGCGCCCCTTGTCTGAAATAATGGGGAGCAGCCGCCGGCCGGTCAATGTAAGCCCGCACGCAAGGCAGCTATCCTGCGCGCGCCCTGTCCCGCCGGGCGGCTTCGCACCCGGCCCGCGGCGCGCTAGGCTGGGGCAGGAAAAAGGGACCCCGACCATGACCATCCGCCTCAACGCCCGCCTGCTCCTGCTGCTGGCCGGAACGGGCGCGGCCCTTGCCGGCCCCGCGCAGGCACGCACGCACAAGGAACATTCGATCTACGGCTCGATTGCCGGCTATCGCGCGATCCTCGATCATGACAGCGACGCCTACCGGTCCGCCGACAGTTTCTGCCAGACCGACGCCTCGGTCAGCGCCGCGACCACCGGCGCCGTGATGACCGGCAGCGGCGGCAACCAGTTCAAGCGCCTGAAGACGTACTACGCCCACTGCATGGAAAGCCGTGGCGCGTGGATTCAAATCACCGGCAACGCCCCAGGCGATCGCCCGAGCGATCAACCGGGCGACCAGCCGGGCACCCCCTGACCCCGGCACGCCCCCCTGCAAAATCCCCCGGTTGAGTCCGTCCGGCATCTTGTTATAACAAGATGCTGTCCGAAAACTCAGAAGACCGAATGGTCCGCACACAAGAGCCCGCACAAGCGGCGGCGCCGAGGGAAAAGACCCGATGGGAATGAAAATAGGCCTGTTCGTGCCGTGTTATATCGACGCCTTCTATCCCGGCGTCGGGATCGCGACACTCGAACTGCTGGAACGGCTGGGGCAGGACGTCACCTACCCGACCGAGCAGACCTGCTGCGGCCAGCCGATGACCAACGCCGGCTGCGTGTCGGATTCGGCGGCGGCCGAAGCCCTGTTCGTCAAGCTGTTCTCGGGGTTCGACGCCATCGTGATGCCGTCGGGAAGCTGCACCCATCACGTCCGCGCGCATTTCGACGCGATCGAACAGACCGACGCGGTGCGCCATGTCCGCGCCAACACCTACGAACTGGTCGAATTTCTCCACGACGTGCTGAAGGTGCGCGATTTCCCGTGGGCGGAATTTCCCCACACGGTCGGGCTGCATAACAGTTGCTCGTCCCTGCGCGCGCTGCGCACCGCCAGCATGTCGGAACTGGGCGAACCCGCGTTTTCCAAGCCCAAGACCCTGCTCTCCGGCGTCAAGGGCATCCGCTTCGCCACCCCGGCAAGGCCCGACGAATGCTGCGGCTTCGGCGGCACCTTCTCGGTCACGGAAGAAGCCGTGTCCGCCCGCATGGGCCTGGACAAGGTCCGCGATCATTTCCACGCCGGCGCCGAATATATCGTCTCGGCCGATTCCTCATGCATGATGCACCAGCAGGGCTGCGCCGAACGCAACCATGTCGACATCCGCTTCATTCACATCGCTGAAATCCTGAACGGAGCCCGGCAATGAGAGAAAAGCCCGTCAACCATGCCGGCGCGGCCGTCGCCTTCATCGCCGACAAGCCGCATCTGGACTTCCACGATGCCCGCCTGTGGGACATGCGCCAGAAGCGCGATGCCCAGATGCACCTGCTGCCCGAATGGCAGGACCTGCGCAGCCGCGCCTCCGCCATCAAGGAACACGCGCTGGCGAACCTCGCCGATTATCTCGAGGAATTCGAGCGCAACGCCAAAAGCAACGGCATCCACGTCCACTGGGCGGCCGACGGCGCCGAGCATAACCGCATCGTCGCCGAAATCCTCGAAGCCCGCGGCGCAAGAACGCTCATCAAGAGCAAGTCGATGGTCACCGAGGAATGCGACCTCCGCCCCTACCTGGCGGCGCGCGGCGTCACGGTCACCGAAAACGACCTCGGCGAGCGCATCCAGCAGCTCGACGACCAGATGCCCAGCCACATCGTCGTACCGTCGGTCCACAAGCTGACCAGCGACGTGGCGCGCATCTTCGCCCGCTCCTACGGCACCGACCCCAACGCCGACGACCCGCACCAGTTGGCCGAGGCCCAGCGCCTGGCCGCCCGCCCGGTCATCCTGCATGCCGACGCGGGCATGACCGGCGGCAATTTCTTCGTGGCGGAGACCGGCACCTTCGTCGTCTGCACCAACGAGGGCAATGCGGACCTCAGCGCCACCGTGCCCGGCGTGCATATCGCCACCATCGGCATCGAGCGCGTCGTCCCCCGCATGGCAGACCTCGGCGTGTTCATCCGCCTGCTGTCGCGCAGCGCGCTCGGCTCGCCCATCACCCAATATACCAGCCATTTCCGCGGCCCGCAGGATGGCAGCGAGATGCATGTGGTGCTGGTCGATAACGGCCGCTCCGCCCGCCTGGGCATGGCGGATTTCTGGACCTCGCTCAAATGCATCCGCTGCGGCGCGTGCATGAACACCTGCCCGGTCTATCGCCGCTCGGGCGGCCTGTCCTACGGCGCGGTCTATTCCGGCCCGATCGGCGCGATCATCGACCCCACCTTCAACGAGCGCAAATACAGCACCCTGCCCTACGCCTCGACGATGAACGGCAGTTGCACCAATGTCTGCCCGGTCAAGATCAACATCCACGAGCAGCTCTACAAATGGCGCCAGGTGCTGGTCGAACATCACCAGATGCCGTTCGTGAAGCGCGAGATCATGCACATGGCCGGCAAGCTGATGGGCCAGCCCAGACTCTATCGCGCCGCCATCAACGGCACCGAAACCGCGCTGGGCACCCTGCCCCGCTTCGCGCTCTACAACTGGCTGAACCCCTGGGGCAAGAATCGCGAACTCCCCGCCCCGGTCAAGGAAACCTTCCATAGCTGGTACCGCCGCAACCGCCCGACAGCCGGAAAAGCGACGCCAGAAACCGTGAAGACGGAGACAAAGGCATGAGCGCCCGCGACAGCATCCTGGCCACCCTGCGCCGCAACAGCCCGCCACCCGCTGCCCACCCCCTGCCCGACCCGGCCGTGCTGGGCGAGGCCGACGCCAGCCCGGAGCGATTCAGCGCCAGCCTGCTCCAGATGGGCGGCACGATGCTGGACCGCCAGCAGGGCGAAACGCTCGATCAGGCAATCGCGCTGCGCTTCCCCAAACCCGGCCTGATGATCTGCTCCCTGGTGCCCGAGGCCACCGGCACGGTACGCATCGAGGACCTGCCCACCCCGCAATCCGCCGAACCGGTCGATGTCACCATCGTCCGCGCCGCCTTCGGCATCGCGGAAACCGGCTCGATCTTCCTCAGCGAGGCCCAGCTTCACCTCAACGCCATCGCCCACCTGACCCAGCACATGGTGGTCCTGCTGGACCCGGCCCAGATCACGGCCAACATGCACACTGCCTACCTGCGGCCGGAATTCCACACCGCCCGCTACGGCGTGCTGATGAGCGGCCCCTCGGCCACCGCCGACATCCAGGGCGTCCTCATCCGCGGCGCCCAGGGCGTCCGCAGCCTCGCAGTCTGTTTCATGCCTCAATAACAGGATATTATCAGGGGGCGCCTCCCGCCACGCCCTGGAAATCGCCTGAAAAGGCTTGATCCACCTTGCCCGAAGTGCTGCGCTGATGCGCACCATGCCAGGATCGACGAAACTCCCTCCCTATCTCCGCCAACTCGAGCGCGTGCTCGCACGCCTCGAGACGGCGATGCTGTTGAGCGAGCTGGACGGCTTCCTCGCCGGCGTCCTTGTCTGCCCGGAGATGATCCTGCCGTCCGAATGGCTGCCCGTGGTGCTCGATCCCGATGAGGAGGGCGATCCCGTTCTCGAACACGAGAACGATGTCCGCTTGATCCTGCAACATTACAACGCCGTGCTGCATGATCTCGGTCGCGGCCATTATGCGCCCCTGTTCAATATCGACACGAGGCATGACGAGGTAATCTGGGAGTTATGGATCGAGGGCTTCGAACGCGCCATGGCGCTGCGACCTGAAGCCTGGAACGACCTGCTCCGTGGTTCCGACGAAACCGTCGGTCCCGCCCTTGTCGGTCTGCACAAGCTTGTCGCCATGACCGATTCACCGCCCGACAGTGACGACGAACTCGGCACCCTGCTGTCGGAAACCGCGCCCGATCTTATCCCCGAATGGGTACAGGCGCTCCACGTCGCGCGCCTGTCAGAGAGCATGGACCGGCTCGCGAACAGACCAGCCACATCGACAAAAATCGGACGAAACGAGCCATGTCCCTGTGGCTCCGGCAAAAAATACAAAAAATGCTGCGGCATGAATTGAAGGCATCCAGCCTATAGAACGCAAATGTGGCGACAGGCCGATGCTCACAATCACCCCACATCCATCACCTCACACGCCCCGGCGATCGCGTTTTTTCAACACGGCATCAGACATAACGCCGACCCCGTCGATTTGTCCTGTCCAGACCGCGAAAATCTCCGACCGGGATTGTCACGATCCTCCGTCGCCAAACGGAAACCGCCTGACCATAAAAACCCGGCCCGACGAGACATTTCCATATACCGTCATTGCAGGAAAATTTTGCGCATTCCGCCATTATTTCTGGCAATCTGGATGTCACCGACCCGATCAATACGCTGGCATGGGAGAGTTCCCCCGTCTTCAAACGTCCCGATATATAGACATCAATATTATGTCCCCTCGCCATCCGGATATTTTTAGACGGGCGAATAAACAGGCCATCACACGCCATTCTTTCAATGATAGAGAGAAAAAAGCCAATGTCACCCGCGCCTTCGCATTCATCCGGTGCATTATCGAAAGACCGGTCGCGTCGTCCCCCGCATCACAGTACCGCAACCCGCCGATCACCCCATTCCGCAAAGAAGATCCTCAGTTTCGCATCCATTGCAAGAAGTGGCTTCCTTTTCCTCGCAATGTGTCACTTTTTTCTCCTCCCCGCCGCAGCGGAGCCGTGCGCCGGCGCCGTCGATATGGATATGCTCGGGGGGAAAACCGATAGTCCCATCATACAAGTCGATATAAATGGCCATAAAGCTGGAATGTACCTAAGCGGTGATTTTGATGATATCTATATCAATGACAAAATAAACCTCGACCTTTCCGCCCCCCTGAAGCAGGTCTTAATAATAAGTAACGGCGAAGACTACAACGATGCACATCTTGTAATGATCGAGCGATTCAAGATCGGGAATATGAATGTCGGCGCGACAACCGCCGTAGCAAGCGATTATTACCCAATCGACTACATACGGGACATACCCGTCGTTGGTGTAATCGGCGAGAATATATTCAAGGTTGTCAATGTCTTAATAGACTATCCGAATAATAAGTTATATTTCTTACCCCACAGGAATAATGACGAATGCTCCATCAAGAACATGGATAATTTGAAGGAAAAATTCCACAACGCCGATTTGGTAGAAGACCAGAGAAACCTGGCGATGCGACTCAGGATAAATGGCACACTGCGTGATTTACACATCGATACCGCGCTATCCGATACCGAAATTCCCATAAAATGGATCAAGACGAATTCCAAATCTACTCCCGCTTACAATACCATGACAATTTACGACAAAGACCCGAAATTAGGGTATATCGGTTCCATAAAAGAGCTCTGCGCAAAAGAATTTTGTGAACATGATGTAAAAGCTCTTCTCCTCAAAGGTATTTCCTACGGATCTGTCGGCAACGCATTCTTCGAGGGGCGCGAGGTACTGTTTGACTATGCGGACGGCAAGATATTTTTCTCCGACCGGAAACCCGATCGCCGCACGGCAGGGAAAGACCTGCATTTTGAAAAAACCCACCAGGCGCGCATCCGAGTTTCAGAAATGTCAGAATAAATCTTCTTTCGCACCGATCCACCGCTCACCTTCCGGCAACAGCACCCTGGCCTGATCGATAGAACCAATCGAAAAGAGATTCCGCTTTTTTGATAAAATTGAACGCGCGCATCAGAGATATAAAAATAGCAATAAAAACAACGAACCAGAACATTATTCCGGTCGGACAAACAGAGGCAATCGGCCCTACGGCCAGGATAAACCCATTGATCCGGGCGGTTCCCAGTCCAAAAATCCCCGTTGAAAATCTATCCCCACGCAATTACCCGTCAGAGCAACGCCCCCGCCGCCCGTTGAAGCGTGACCGGGCCTGTCCGCCCGATCACGCCAACATATCAGCCGCCCGGCGGCGCCATGAATTCCGGCCCCACCGGATCGGTGATATGTGCCGCCAGAATACGGTCGATTTCCACCTTGTCCGCCGCCGACAGCGTCCACCCGCATGCCTGGTCTATCCCCGCGATCTGCTCGGGCTTGCGTGCGCCCCACAGCGCGATGGTCGGCCCCTGATCCAGCACCCAGCGGATCGCCAGCGCCAGCACCGAGCGCCCGAACCGCTCCTTCGCGAACGCCTCCAGCGCCGCCACCGCCGCCAGATACTGCGCAAAGCGCGGCGCCTGGAATTTCGGATCGGCACTGCGCAGATCATCGCTGCCGAAATGGCTGGCCGCGGTCATCCTGCCCGACAGCAGCCCCCGGCAAAGCGGCCCATAGGCCAGCACCGCCAGACCATGCGCGGCCGACCAGGGCAGGATATCGTCCTCGATCGCACGCTCGAACAGGTTATAAGGCGGCTGCACGGCCGCCAGCGGCGCCACGGCACTGAACTGCTCCATCTGCGCGACGGAAAAATTGCTCACCCCCAGCGCCAGCACCTTGCCCTCGCGGTGCAGATCTTCCAGCACCCGAGCCGTCTCGTCCAGCGGCACGGCCGGGTCCGGCCAATGGACCTGATAGAGGTCGATCCGGTCGGTACGCAGCCGGCGCAGCGAATCCTCGATTTCCTGGCGGATACGCGCGGCCGAACTGTTGCGGAACGGCTTGCCGTCCTTCCAGTCCAGCCCGACCTTGGTGGCAATGGCCACCGTGTCGCGCCGTCCGACCAGCGCCTCCCCCACGATTTCCTCGGAATGGCCGAACCCGTAGACCGGCGCGGTATCGATCAGGCGAATTCCCAGATCCAGCGCCTCATGGATCGTGGCGATGGCCTGGCGGTCGTCGGCCCCGCCCCACATCCACCCGCCGATCGCCCACGTACCCAGCGCAATGCGCGAGACCGGAAAGGGAATGCCCGAGACGGCCATGGTTTCCATCGGCATGAAATGCTCCTTCCTGCCCACCCTTTGGAGGGCGGGCTCAGCAATCGGGAAAGCACGCAAAAAAAGGACCGGAGCGCGCGAGCACCCCGGCCAAGTTTTCCCTCGTATGCAAGCGACGGCCGAGCCGTCACGTTCCATCCGGCACCCGAACCGGCCGTACGACAATGAAAAAGCATTTCATCTTGTTATCTTTCCCGTGAACGGCCGCATGACGCGGCCCCGCCACGCCACGCCGCCTCTTTCCCCATCCTGCGTCGCGTCCTATGGGTAGGGTGCCGGCGTCGTGTGCGCGACACGACCGGCCCGCGCTGAATGGAGAAGCGAAGCAATGTCGCGCAAGGTCGCTCCGACGGTATCACGCACGATCACCCTGATGGCCCCCCTGGCGCTCCTCGCCGCCTGCGCCCCGCGTTACCCCTCGTCCCAGCCGGCCCACACGCCATCGGCGCAATATGCCGCCGGTCAGGGCGCGCTGATGGTGGACGACCACGTCCCCGATTTCGCCAGCCGAAACTTCGAACCGTTCACCCGTCAGGACGTGGCCGCGATCGCGATGCGGGAATGGCGGCTGTTCGGCCAGCCGGTGAATGACGACGACCCCGAACAGCGCCCCGAGGCCACCAGCGCGACCGTCAAGCCGGAACGCATGCCCGGCCTGTGGCAGCGCGTGGGCGAATATTGGTGGATCGGCCAGGACCCGGGCGAAAGCGAGGTCGCCTGGACCGGCAAGCACAATACCGAAGGCGCGATCACCAACTACGTGCATGACGGCATGTTCGCCTGGTCGGCGGCCTTCATTTCCTACGTCATGCGGGTCGCGGGCGCGAACGGCCGCTTCGCCTATTCGCCGAATCATGCCACCTACATCAACGCCGCCGCCGCCGGCACCGAAAGCGGCGTCCGCGCCCGCGACCCGGCCTCCTACGCCCCGGCGCTGGGCGACCTGATCTGCGTCGGGCGGGGTGCGAGCAAATCGGTCCGCTTCGCCGACCTGCCGACCCAATATGGTTTCCCGGCCCATTGCGGCATCGTCGTCGCCACCAACCAGAACGGGCAGCCCTTCGGCCACCAGATCAGCATCATCGGCGGCAATGTCGACGACGCGGTGGCCCTCACCCACGTCCCGGTCGGCGCGGACGGCAAACTGGCCGATCCCACCGGCCACAGCTACGATCCACGCTACCCCTGGTGCGTGGTGCTGCAAGTGCTGTACGACGCCGACGCCGAATCCGCCGACCGCCAGTAAGGCCGTGCGCGACCCGGCCTCAGCACCGGGTCGCCAGACCCCTTCCGCTCAGGGAGCGACCTGCGCGGCCGCATGCCGGATGGCGCGCGCCATCGCCTCGACCCCATTGCCGCGATTGGTCGAAAGCGCCTGCACCAGCCCCAGATCACGCAGAAAGCCGGAATCGGTCGCCAGGATTTCCTCCGCACTCCGGCCCGAATAGACCCGCAGCAGCAGCGCCACCAGCCCCGAGACGATGGCGGCATCCGACGCCCCGGCAAAGAACAGCACACCGTCACGGTCGGTCATTTCCAGCCATACCTGGCTCTGGCAGCCCGGCACGCGATGGGCATCATTCGTCCATTCGGCGGGAAAGGGCGGCATCGTGCGGCCCAGTTCGATGATGTACTGGTAGCGTTGCATCCAGTCATCGAAGAGGTCCAGTTCCTCCCCGATCGCCGCAATCGCGGCAGCGGCGGTCGCATCCTGGGGGAGGACGAAAGGATCAGTCATCAAAGCTACCTGACAAGAATAAGCAAATGAACGAGCACAGACTAAAACACATCCTCACCTGCTAGAAGCCCACCCCTCCCGGCACCTGGTTTGTGGCCGGAAACGTGGGCTGGCGCGCGAGAGTGCCGCATAGCGGCACGCCCGGTGTGCGTGTCCGAGCACCGAAGCGGAGCGGCCTTACCGGCCGTGAGCATCGGAGCACAGGAAACGCGGGCCGGATCGCCGCCCGCCGCCAGCGCGCGTTTACGGCTACAAACTCAGAGGATGAAGCGGCTGAGGTCGCCCTTGCTGGCCAGCGGCTCCACCCGGTCGCGCACATCGGCGGCGGTGATCCGCACGGTCTGGCCAGAGCGATCCGCCGCCGTGAAGGACACCTCCTCCAGCAGCTTCTCCAGCACCGTCGCCAGCCGCCGCGCGCCGATATTCTCGACCCGCTCGTTGATGTCGGCGGCCAGTTCCGCCAGCGCATCCACCGCGTCGTCCGAGAAATCGAGATCCAGCCCCTCGGTCCCCAGCAGCGCCGTATATTGCTTCAGCAGCGAATGTTCCGGCTCGGTCAGGATACGCCGCAGATCCTCGCGCGTCAGCGGTGAAAGCTCCACGCGGATCGGCAACCGCCCCTGCAATTCCGGCAGCAGGTCCGACGGCTTGGCGATATGGAACGCGCCGGAGGCGATGAACAGGATATGGTCCGTCTTCACCGGCCCGTATTTGGTCGAAACCGTCGTCCCCTCGATCAGCGGCAGCAGATCGCGCTGCACCCCCTCGCGCGAGACATCTCCGCCCCGGAACCCACTTTCCGACGACCGCGCGCACACCTTGTCGATCTCGTCGAGGAACACGATGCCATGATCCTGGGCATGCGCCACGGCCTCGCCGACCAGGGCATCGTTGTCCAGCATCTTGTCGGCTTCCTCGCGCGTCAGCGCCTCGCGCGCCGCCGCCACGGTCATCTTCCGGCGCTGCGGCACACGGTTCATCAACCCCTTCATCATGTCGGAGAAATTGATGACGGTACCGGGCTGCATGTTGGGCATCTCGCCCATGCCCGGCCCGCTCTGGGCATCGGCGACCGAAATCTCGACCTCCTTCTCCTCCAGTTCGCCGGCACGCAGCATGCGGCGGAACTTGCCCTTGGTGTCGGCGGATGCCCCCTCGCCCACCAGCGCATCCACCAGCCGGTTCTCCGCCGCCTGCTCGGCCCGCGCCTGCACGTCGCGCCGCCGCAGGTCGCGCAGCATGTTCAGCGACACCTCAACCAGATCGCGCACGATGCTCTCCACATCGCGCCCCACATACCCGACCTCGGTAAACTTGGTCGCCTCCACCTTCAGGAACGGCGCCTGAGCCAGCCGCGCCAGCCGCCGGGCGATCTCGGTCTTACCGCAGCCGGTCGGCCCGATCATCAGGATGTTCTTGGGCACCACCTCGTCGCGCATCCCGTCGGGCAACTGCGCCCGCCGCCAGCGATTGCGCAGCGCGATGGCCACCGCGCGCTTGGCGTCGCCCTGGCCGATGATGAAGCGATCGAGTTCCGAGACGATCTCGCGCGGGGAATGATTGGGAATATCCATCATGCGTTCTCCCCGCCCTTCTCGCCCAGCGTCTCCAGGATCACGGAATGGTTGGTATAGACACAGATCTCGCCGGCGATCCGCATCGCCCGCCGCGCGATCTCGGCGGCCGACAGACCATCGATTTCGGCCAGCGCCCGCGCGGCCGAAAGGGCGTAATTCCCGCCCGAACCGATGGCGATGATGCCATCCTCAGGTTCCAGCACGTCGCCATTGCCGGTCAGGGTAAAGGAGCGCTCGATGTCGGCCACCGCCATCATCGCCTCCAGCCGGCGCAGATAGCGGTCGGTCCGCCAGTCCTTGGCCAGTTCGACGCAGGCGCGCTCAAGCTGGTTGGGAAAGCGCTCCAGCTTGGCCTCCAGCCGTTCCAGCAGGGTGAAGGCATCGGCGGTGGCACCGGCAAACCCGGCCAGGATGGTGCCCGCCGGCCCGATCCGCCGCACCTTGCGCGCATTGCCCTTGATGACGGTGGCGCCCAGCGTCACCTGCCCGTCACCGGCCATTGCCACCTGCGCGCCGCGTCGCACGCACAGGATCGTCGTTCCATGCCAGCCGACTGGATCATGGGGAGTCGCGTGTAAGTTATGCATGACTGAAAGAAATAGGCCGTTCGCGCCTCAGGACAAGAGCCGCCCCATCATCCACCCATCGCGCGGGCGACAGCCCCGACAATTCCGCCTGCGTGAACGGCTTGCGCAGCACCAGCGCATCCTCGGGCAGCACCGCATTGTCGGCATAGCCGGTCAGGAACAGGATACGGGTATCGGGGCACAGCGCCCCGATCCGGCGCGCCGCCTCCTCGCCGCCCATTTTCGGCATCATGACGTCCAGCACCACCAGGTCGGGCTGATGCGGCGCCATCGCGCCGATCCGCGCCAGCGCCTCGTCCCCACCCGGCGCCTCGATCGCCTCATGCCCCATGCCGCGCAGAAAACCGGCCGTCACGGTCCTGACCGTATCCTCGTCATCCACCACCAGAACCCGCAACCCCTTGCGGACCGGCCGATGCACCAGCACCTCCGGCCGATCGAGGGCCGCCGCCGGGCACCGATGGACCGGCAGGTACAGATCCACCCGCGTCCCCTGCCCCGGCGCACTGGTCACCCGCACATCGCCCCCGGCATGCCGCACGAACCCATAGATCATCGACAGGCCGAGCCCGGTCCCCCGACCGACATCCTTGGTCGTGAAGAACGGCTCGAAGATCCGCGCCAGCGTCTCCGGCGCCATGCCGGTGCCCTGGTCGGCCACCGACACCACCACATACGCGCCTTCCGGCAGGTCATGCTGCGGCAGGTCGCCTTCCACCGCCGGCGCTTCCAGCCGCGCAACATGCGTCGACAGCATGATCATGCCGCCATCCGGCATGGCATCGCTGGCATTCAGGCACAGATTCAGCAGCGCCAGTTCCAGTTGCCCGGCATCGGTCCGCACCATCGGCACGTCCCCGGCCGGGTCCGTCGCCTCGACCACGATCTCGACCGGCGCGCGCGACGCCGCCCCTTCGCGCCGACGCGCGGTCACCCCCTGCACCAGCAGATCGTGCAGACCGCGCAACAGGGCATTCACATCGACCGGCTGCAGGCTCAGATCCCGTGGACGGCTGAAATTCAGCAGCCGCCGCGTCAGATCGGCGCCGCGCCGCGCCGCGCCCATCGCATTGTCCAGCAGATGGGTCGTGCGGTCGTCCAGCCCCTCGCCCATATCGACGGCCAGTTCCAGCGAGCCCATCACCGCCGTCAGCAGATTATTGAAATCATGGGCGATTCCGCCGGCCATGGTGCCAAGCGCCTGCATCTTCTCCGCCTGGCGCAGACGGGCTTCCATCTCCCGCTGCCGGGTGATGTCCCGATTGATCAGCACCGAATAGGCTTCGCCCCGACTGTTCACCCCCAGTTGCGCGCGGGTAAACTCCCGCCACGTCACGCTGCCGCCAGGGCCGGGCACGGACATCACTTCCTCGTCCCGCCCCTCGGCCTCCAGCCGCGCCTCGGCCGCGCGCACCGCCGGCAGCAAAGCGGGGTCGGAGAGGTCTTCCTCCCGCCGTCCAAGACAATCGGCCTCGTCCCGGCCATAGAAGGCGGCCGCCTTGCGATTGATGCGAATAAACCGCCCATCCGGGTCCTTGAAGGCCAGCCCCGCGCGCAGATTCCCCAGCAACCCCCGCAGCAGCATCCGCTCGGTCTGCAATTCGCCTTCCAGCTTGTGGCGATGCGCCGCCTGCACCACCATCGCGCGCAGCGCATCCCCATCCCAGGGCTTGTGCGAATAGAACGAGATCCGCCCCTGGTTCAGCGCGGCGGCCACCGCGCCGATATCGGCATACCCGGTCAGCAGGATCGCCTGCGCGTCGCACAGCCCCCGCGCCCGCGCCAGCATCACGTCGCCCCCCATCTCGGGCATGCGCTGGTCCGACACGATAACGTCGACATCGCGCCGCCCGGCCAGGATAGTCAGCGCCTCCACCGGCGAGGTGGTCGAGAGAATGGTAAAATCATCCTCCAGCAGATCGGTCAGCGCCACCAGGATCTCGGGCTCGTCATCCACCAGCAGCACGACGGGGCGATCGGTCACGCCGGCATCTCCGTCACGCCACGGGCAGGCTCGGCCATCGCCTCGAAATGCGGCTGCCACGGCACCGAAATGGTAAACACGCTTCCCCGTCCTCCCTTGGCGCCCCCGGCGCCCTGCACCGCATCGGCGATCGTGATCGTCCCATGATGAGCCTGCACCACGCTATAGGCGATGGCCAGCCCCAGCCCCGTCCCCGCCCCGACCGGCTTGGTGGTAAAGAACGGCTCGAAGATCCGTTCCTTCACCTCAGCGGGAATGCCCGGCCCGTTATCCGTCACGATAAAGACATAGCATTGCTCGCCCGTCGCCGGACTCACCCGCAATTCGGTGACGATCCGGATCACCCCCCGCGCCGGTCCTGTGGCGTCGCCGCCCTGCCCGGCCTCCTCCAGCATGGAATGGATCGCATCGGCGGCATTGCTGATGATGTTCATCATCACCTGGTTCAGCAACGCGGACTGGCAGTACAGGCGCTCGGGCGCGCGATAATCCCGTTCCACCACGATCAGGTTGCCGAATTTCTGCGTCAGCAGCGCCAGCACCGTCTCCAGCGCCTCGGGCACGTCGATCACCTGGAACAGCCCTTCGTCCAACCGCGAGAATTTCCGCAGGTTCAGCACCAGGTTCTGGATGCGCCGCAGCCCCAGACTCATCGAGCCGACGCGATCGCGGCATTTCATCAGCGTGGCATGCCGCTCGCCATCCGCGTCCCCGGCCATCTCGTCCTCGGCGATCACCCGCGCCAGCAGCCGCGCCACCGTATCCTTGTGGGCCAGGATAAAGGCCAGCGGATTGTTGATCTCATGCGCGATGCCCGCCACCAATTCACCCAGCGAGGCCATCTTGGCGGTCTGCACCAGCTTGCCCTGGGTTTCGATCAGCCGGCGGTTGGCATCGGCCAGTTCGGCATTCGCCTGTTCCAGCGCCTCGGCCAGCGAGGCTTTGGAGGCAATCGCCGCCGCCTCGGCCCGCGCGGCCTCCACCGCGATCTCGCGCGCCTGCCGGTCCAGCTCGATGCGCCGCACATCGTCCTGCAATAGCTTGCGCCGCACCAGCGCGCGAATCCGCAATGCCAGCACATCGGGCTCGATATCGTCGGCCACGATATCGTCCACCCCGGCCTCGAACGCCCGCGCAGGAAAAAACCCCCGCGCCGCGCCCGGCCCGCTCAGGCCCAGAATGCGCGGTGCCCCGCCGCCCGCCACCACCACATCCTGCCGCAGATCGTCCAGCGCCTGGCAGAAGGCGATGCCGTCGAACCGGTCGGACACCAGATCGACCACCACGCAGTCCGGCGCGCGCACGGGGTCGAACCAGTCGTCCCGCGCCATCGCGCCGGGCGACCCGATCACCGTCACATCATGCCCGTCATTGCGCATCAGGGCCGCCAGCCCCGCCACCACGCCCGCGCGCGCGCGCCTTCCCCCCCGACGATCAGGATCCGCGCGCGACGAAACAGCGGGCTGGCATCCGCGCGCTGCCCGCCCCCCGTACCCGCCCCCTCGCGCAGCAGCGCGCGGATGCGAAAGACGATCAGATCCGGCTCGGCCGATTTGGGCACGTAGGCGTCGGCGCCGCTCTCCAGCCCCTCGCGCTCCAGGCCCGGCTCGCCGCCCTCGGTCAGCATCAGCACCGGGATCATGCGGGTGGCGGCGCTCATGCGAAGCTGGCGCGCCATCTGCCCGCCATTCATCCCCGGCAGATGGTAATCGGCCACCACCAGATCCGTTATCCGCGTATCCAGCGTATCCAGCGCGGCCTCGCCGCTGGCCACCCGCGTCACCGCGAAGCCATGGCCTTCCAGCATCCGGCGTATCCGCAACGCCTGGGTGTCGGAATCCTCGACCAGCAGCAGCGTCGGCGGCCCTTCGGAGGCGTCGTTCATCACGCCCGCCCTTCCATCCCGACCACCGCCGGCAGGGGTACCGCGGCCGAAGCGACAGCAACCAGATGCGGCGCGATCTGCCCCAGCGGCAGGCTGATCGACACGCCACCAAGCCGCTCGGCCGCCCCCGGCATCCCATGCACGATCGACGTGCTCCGGTCCTCGGCGATGGTATATCCCCCCGCCCGGCGCAGATCGCGCAGCCCGATCGCCCCATCCTCCCCCATGCCGGTCAGCAGGACGCCGATCGCCCCGGCCCCCACCCGCGCCATGGAGCTGAACAGGGCGGTCGCCGAAGGCCGCTGCCCGCCCACCGGCGGCGCGCTCACCAACCGGATCTCGTCGCCAGGCCCGAGCGTCAGATGCGTTTCGGCCGGCGCGACATAAACATGCCCCGGCCGCATGAGTTCCCCCTGCCGGGCCAGCCCGACCGACAGCTTCGTCTGGGTATCCAGCCAGGCGGCGAACCCTTCCATGAACCCCATGCCCATATGCTGCACCAGCAGGATCGGCCAGGGGAACGTGGCCGGCAATGCCCCCATGATATGGGCAAAGGCCTGCGGCCCGCCGGTCGAAGCCGCCATGCCGACCAGACGCGGCCGCAGGCGCGGCGGCGGCAGCACATCCCCGTCAACCGGCGCGACCGCGCCATAACGCATCCGATGCCGGATCACCGGCACCTGGCTCATGATGTAAAGCTGGGTCGCGATCGCCGCCCCTCCGGCGGCGTCGACCGGCCAGCCGGCCGGCTTCTGCACCACCGACAGCGCACCGGAGCGCAGCGCGTTCATCGAAATCCGCAACGCCGGATCGGTCGAGGAATCGCTGACGATCACGATCGGCGTCGGGCACTCGGCCATGATGCGCCGCGTGGCCTCCAGCCCGTCCATGCCGGGCAGCCGCACGTCCATCGAAATCACGTCGGGCCGCAGCTTCGGCACAAGGCGCAGCGCTTCCTCCGCCGTTTCCACCGCTTCCAGCAGTTCAAGCCGTGGATCGTCGCGGATCAGCCGCACCAGCACATGCCGGACCACCGCCGAATCCTCCACCACCAGCACCCGGACGCGCAGTCCGGCCCGGCCGGTCACAATACGCCCCGGATGATGTCCAGCAATTCGCCCTGCTCGAATCCCTGCTTGGTCACATAGGCCCGGGCTCCGCCTTCCAGTCCGCGCCGTATATCGGCTTCCTCATTGCGCGAGGTCATCAGCACCACCGGAATCCGCGAAAGGCGCGGGTCGGACCTGACCGCGTCCAGCAATGCGAAACCATCCATCCGCGGCATCTCCACGTCCGTCACAATCACGTCGATCCGGCGTGACGACCGGTGCAGCAACGACAGCGCCTCGACACCATCCGTCGCCAGCAGCACATCATAACCGTGGGTCTGAAGGATCGTCTTCTGGAGAGTCCGTGTGGTAATCGAATCGTCAACCACCAGAACGGTCGGCACATGCCGGGGCGCCATCCCCCCGCCCTCCGGCACCGCATCGTCGGCCCCGGCGAAATACCCGCCGGTCGCCCCCGCCTTCTGCCACCGCTCCAGCAGCGTATCGGGGCTGAGCACGAAAACCGGCCGATCGCCGCGCGGCCAGCCGACGCCGGGGATCAATTCACTGTCCAGCCCCACCGCCTCGGCGTCGGAAATATGCAGGGTCCGCACCTCGCGCATCCGGTCGACGGCAAACCCGCAACACCCGCCGTCCGCCATGCCCAGCACCACGACCGACAGCGCCCCGTCATGCACCGGCAACGCCGCATCCGGCTGACCGAGGAAGGCGACCAACGGCGCCACCGGCACCAGCACGGCCGCGCCGGCCCCGCCGCCCGCCACGGCCCGCCGCCGCTCCAGAGAGAAACAGGCCCGGCCATCGACCATGCGCACATCGGCCTGCCGCACCCGCGCCAACCGCTCGATCACCCGCCCCGGCAGCCCGACCGTCATCTCCCCGGCCTCGACCACCAGCGTCGTGCGCTGCCGGCGCGAGACCGGCACGGCCATCGTCACCACCGTCCCCCACGGACTGCCCGCTTCCATGCGGACCGAGCCCTGCAAGGCCCGCGCGGCCTCCGCCACCACCGACAGGCCCATCCCCCGTCCCGCAATCCGGTCGGCCGCCGCCCTGGTGGAAAAGCCGGGCGCGAACACCATGCCCAGCAATGTCTCGGGCAGGCGCGGATCATCCGGCTGCATCAAACCCTGACGCACCGCCCGCGCGGCGATCGCCTCCAGGTCCGGCCCCCGCCCGTCATCGCTCACCGATACCAGCAGCCGCACGCCCAGCATCCGCACCGACAGCGTCAGCACCGGCTCCGCCGGCTTGCCTTCCGCCCGCCGCCGGGCCGGGCTTTCCAGCCCATGGATAATGGCATTGCGCAGCAGATGGATCACCGGGTCGCGCAGCGCCTGCATCACCCGCCGGTCGGCCCGCACCTCCATGCCCAGCAGGCGCACCGTCACCTCGCCGCCGCCATGCTCGCGCGCGATCTGCCGAACCATGCCGGTCAACGACCCGAAAACCGTCCCGGCCGGCACCAGCGTCACCGCCCGCACCTCTTCCTCCAGCCGCATCATGGCCCGGTCGGCCTGCCCCGCGATCCGCCCGCGCTCGCGCGACAGGGCGGACAGCGCACGGGTCAGCCGCGCCAGTTCCACCGCCGGATCGGTGGCCGGCCCCACCCGCCGCGCGGCCGTGGCGGTCAGATCCTCCAGATCCGCCCACAACCGCTCCTGCCGCTCGGCAATGCCCATCATGTCATGCACCACGCCGACCAGCGCATCGAGGCGCGACACCGGCACCTGCACATAGCTGTCGGCCACTTCCTCGCGCGCTGGCGGGCTCGCCGAGCCCGGCTCAGGCTCGGCCGAAGGCTCCCCGACATCCTGCATGCGGGCGTCGATCTGGTCCATCGCCGCGCCGATGGCCGTCAGATCCTCCGCCGTCACCGGCTGCTGCCCGTCCAGCAGCCCGAACAGCCGGCTCTCAAGCGCGTGGGCGATGGTCTCGATATCCGCGCGCTCGACGACGCGGGCCGCCCCCTTCAGGGAATGCACGCGCCGGAAAATCTCGCTGATCCCGCGCCCATCCAGCGGGCCGGCGGCCAGAATATCCCGCACCACCCGCAGATGGTCGCGATATTCGGCATCGAAGACCGCCAGAAGTTCCTGTCGCAGAGCCTCCACGGCCGGCCGTCAGGTCCGGTAACGGGCGGAAATGGCCAGAAGCTGGTGCGAGAGGCTGCCCAGATTGCTGGCCGAGGCTTCCAGGTTGCGGGTTCCCGCCGCCGTCTGCTGGCTGGCCTGGCGGATGCTCTGCAACGCGGTCATCACCTGCTCGATGCCGATCTGCTGCTGGTTGGTCGAGGCCACGATCTGCTGGAAGGCATTCACCCCTTCCTCAATGCCGCCGGTCATCCGCTCGATGGTGCGATAGGCGATGTCGGTCCGCTCCTTGCCGGCGGAAACACGCTTCACCGCCTCTTCCGTCAGCATCACCGAGGTATTGATGCCGCGCTGGATGTCGCCCAGGATCGAACGCACATGCTGGGTGGCATCGCGCGACTGGTCGGCCAGAATCTTCATCTCGGCCGCGACCACGGCGAACGACCGACCGTGCTCGCCCGCGGCAGCGGCCTCGATGGCCGCATTCAGCGCCAGCAGGTGCGAGCGTTCCGAAAGATCGTTGACGGCGGTGATGATCTCGCTGATCGCATCCGTCCGCTCCGACAGCGCGACGATGTTCGACGCCACGGCCTCGGCGCCTTCCTGCGTGCGCTCCATGGCCCGCGCGGTCTCCTCCACCGCCTCCAGCCCGCTGGCCGAACTATGGACGATGGTTTCGGCCGACGAGATCACCTCCCGCGCCCGCTTGCTGATCTGCGCGCCGGAATGGGTGATCTGGTCCACCGTCGCCGCCGTCTCCTGCACCGCCGCGAACTGTTCCTCCACGCTCGCCGCCTGCTGCTGGGCGGAGGCGCGGATATCGGCCACCGCCGCGTCGAGGTTGCGCGTGGCGTCGCGGCTCTGCTGCGCGATCTCGCGCAGGCCGTCGATCATCCGGTTCAGGCCGCTGGCCAGCCGTTCGAACTCGTCCCGTCCCCCGCCGGACCCGCCGCCCGCCACATGGGTGGACAGGTCCCCCTGCCCCACCAGTTCCATCACCCGCATCAGCGCCGCCAGCGGCGCCAGGATCGAGCGCCGGGTCCAGAAGGTCACGATCAGCGCCACGATCACCGCCACCGTCAGCCCCAGGATCAGCGACCGGCGGCTGAATTCATATAGTGCGCTGCTCTGCGTCTCCCCGGCCTGCACCCCGCCATCCAGCGTGGTTCCGGCCTCGGAGATCAGCCGGTCGATAGTCTGGTCGCGCGTGTCCGAACGCGCCGATTGCTGGCGCACCGCGCCATCGTCGCCCTGCCGGATCGCCGCGAACAGGTCCGATACCGCCTCGGCATTCTGCCGCGCCTGGTCCAGCGCCTCGCGCAGGCGGGTCGAAATGGTGGCGAACATGGCGCGCCGCGCGTCGATCCGCGCCTCGTCGTCGGCCTGGCTGGCGGCGGCCAGCGCCTGCACCAGCGTGTCCTCGGCCTGCCGGTCGATCCCGGTCCAGTCCGCGATCGCGGCATCCAGCTTCGCCGGCTCCTTCTGGTAATCCCGCGCGTAATAATGCGACAGGATCGACAGCCGCCGCGCGACCAGATCGTTCTCCAGCACCCGCAGATGGTTCAGGTGCCGATAGACCAGCAGGTCGCGGGTCACGATCACCGTCATCTCGTCGCGGACATTGCGGATCTGCCCCAGCGCATAGACGCCGATCGACACCATCAGCATCACACCGACCAGAAACCCGAACAGAAGACGATTGGCGATTGTCACGACAGGTCAGACTCCGAATGAACGCGCGGCAAACAGGCGGGCAGGATCGAGTACCGCAACCAGCCGCCCGTCCGGCAGGGCCGCCATCGGGTGACCGGGCACGGAAACGGCGGCAGGCGCATCCACAACATCGTCCACGCCCAGCGTCCGCCCGGCCAGCAGCGCGATCCGCGCCACCGGCAGGCCGGCCACCGGGCGCAGCAACGCCATCGCCCCCGCATGATCCATCGGCGCCCCGCCCAGCAGAACCGACAGATCCATCACTGTATACAGATGGCCGACATGGCCAAACACACCCCGCACCGCCGCCGGGCAGTCCGGGCGCCTGGGCATGGCGCTCCAGGCCGGTTCGGTCATGCGCAGCACATGATGCAGGTCGATGGCATGGCCCTGCCCGCCCACATCCAGGATCACCGCCGCGCGCCGCCCCGCATCGTCGCTCGGCGCCTGCCCGCGCGCGGCCAGCAGCCGCGCCCGCTCCGCCATCACCCGGCGGGCATAGCCCTCCGCGCCCCCGGCGGCACCCTCGCATGCCGCGTTCGGCGTGGGCATGAAGCCGCGACCGTTCAGAACACGCTCCGCGCCAGCAGCAACGGCGCGGCCTCAGCCATGTCGTCGCCATCCCCGCCAACCAGCCGCAGCAACCCGGCAACCGTCAGGCCATCCCCATCGGGGACCGGCGCGGCGGGCGGCAGACGGTGCAGCAGGGCACGCGCCTGCCGCATCATCCGTTCGGCCTCGTCCACCTGCCCGGCATCCCGCAGCAGCCGGGCGAGATGGACATGCGCCATGATGTGCGCGCGATCCAGGTAAAGCGTGCGCCGGAACTCCTCCCCGGCGGCCCCGGCATCCTCCGCCAGCACGGCGGAGAGAAAATGCAGCCCCGCATCCAGCGGATGCAGCGCCAGCGCCGCGCCGCAGCAGGCCCGCGCCTCGGCCACCGCCCCGCGATCGGCCAGCGCCCGCACCTCCGCCCGCGCCAGCCCCGCATCCGCGCGGGCAACGATATCGCGCGCAGGCTCCCGCGCCGGCGGGCGCGGCACCGGCACGCCAGGCCGTGGATCGGGCGACCGGGAGAGCACGCAGCGGCGCGGCGCGACCGGCCCCTGGCGAGAGCCCGCCACCCGAAACGCCACCGTGCCGCTAAACGTCACCGTTTCCAGAACGCCGCCGCACTCGCCGATCGGGTCCGAATGGCCCAGCAGCAGCCACCCCGGCGGCGACAGCCGGCCCGCCAGCGCCCGCATCAGGTCCAGCGCCTGCGTCTCCTCGAAATAAAGCAGCACGTTGCGGCAGAGGATCAGGTCGAACGGCCCCGCCGGCCCCCCGCCCGAAGGCAGGTCCATGATGTTTCCGTATTCAAAGCGCACCATCCGGCGAAACACGTCGCGCAGAACCCAGTGCCGCCCGCACGCGGCGGGGCGAAACCATTGCCGCCGTTCCGAGACACCGACATCGCGCAGCGACCACGCGCCATATTCGGCGGCACGCGCCCGCTCCAGCGCCTGTTCGCTGATATCGGTACCCAGGATCTCGACGGTCCAGTCCTGCTCGCCCCGCGTCCGCAGCAGGCGCCGCATCAGGATGGCCAGCGAATACGGCTCGGCACCGTTGGAACAGCCCACGCTCCAGATCCGGATCGTGCGCACCGGGCGCAGCCGGGCGATCAAATCGGGCAGGATCGTGCGTTCCAGCGCATGGAACTGCTCGGCATAGCGGAAGAAGAACGTCTCGCCGATCGTCACGGCCGATTCCAGCGCCCGCCACTCGGCCTCGCCCGCCGCATCGTCCGAAAGCCGCGACAGGTAATCCATCGGCTCGGCGCAGCCGCACGCCTCCATGCGCCGCCGCAGCACCATTTCCAGCAGGTCCATCTTGTCGGCGTAATAATGCAGCCCGGTCCGCGCGACGATCCGGGTGGCCAGCCGTTCGAGGGCACGCTGCCGGTCAGCCATCCGCACGCTCCCACAGGGCGTCGCGCAATGCCGTGTCCAGCGCCAGGGACTCGATCCGCCGCCGCTCGCGCTCCATCAGCAGCCGATCCGGGTCCATCAGCAAGGCGGTCATTCCTCCGGCCAGTTCGACTTCCCCCGTCAGCCAGCCGCCGGCCGGCACGCCCTCGGCGGGCAACGCCGTCACGGCCCCCGCCATCTGCCGCACATCCAGCACGCTATCGACCATGAAGGCCACTCTCACCCCTTCGGCCGGGCCGCAGAGCAGCAGCGGCCGATACAGCATCGCGTCAACCTCCGGCACGCTCCAGCTCCGCAGGCCGAGCAACGCCGCAAGGTCGATCGCCACCACCCGTTCGGCACCCAGGCGAAAAAATCCCAGCACCGGCGCGGGGGTCCCGGCCGGGCGGACAAGCGCCGGCATGGACATGCATTCCCGCACCGCGGGCGCGGGCAGGCCATAGCACGTATCCACAAGACGGAAGATGACGACGGCCACTGACACGGGGCTTTGCTGCCTTCCATCCGAGCCGGTCCGGCAATGCCTTTCCGGCGCGTTTCCTGCCTCCTTTTCTCCCCGAAGATTGCATTTAATACAAGTGACGGCTACCTCCGGCAGGGATGCGTTCCCGGCAGATCGGGCGCGCCGCAGCCGCCGCCGGAGATCCGACCGTCATGGACAGTTTCAATTCGGACCGCGCCACCGACCGGTTCCTCCCGCCCCGCGCGGAAGGACCGTCGCGCTTCCCCATCGCCCGCATCGCGCGTGTAGCGATCTGCGCCGTCTTTTACGGGCTTTTCTATTTCGTCCAGCAGGTCACGGAACTCCTGGCCCCGCTGGTGCTGATCCTGGGCGTGGGCTGGAGCGCGCTCCCGCATATCGTCGGCGCCATCGGCACCAGCGCCGCCGCCGCCGACCCGCAGACGCGCGACATCGTCACCCACGTCGCCGGCACCATCCCGCATCAGATCGTCATCGGGTCGCATATCGTCACGGCCGCTTCGCTGGTCACTGACGGGCTTCTGATGATGGCGGCGGCCGCCCTCTGCGCCACGCTCGCCGCCGTCGCGGCGCGCGAGATGTGACGCCGATCCTGCCCGCCCCTCTCCCGTGATCCGGCTCCGCGACGTCGGTTTCCGCTACGATGCCCCAGGCGCCTCCGGCGCCTCGGCGCCGATCGCCCTGCGCCAGATCTCCTTCGCGGTGCCGCAGGGCGGTTTCCGCTGGCTGCTCGGCCCGTCGGGGGCCGGCAAATCCAGCCTGCTGCGCCTGCTGGCCCTGGGCGCGCGCCCGACCGCCGGCACGCTGGAAATCCTGGGCAGCAATATCGGCCATGCCAGCCGCGCCGCGCTGGCCCGGCTGCGGCGGCGCATCGGCATCGTGCATCAGGATTTCCGCCTCCTGCCCGACCTGCCGGTCTTCGACAACATCGCCCTCCCCCTGCGCCTGCAACGCCGGCCGGAAGACGAAGTGCGCGACGAAGTCCACGCCATCCTCGACTGGGTCGGCCTCGCGTCCCGCGCCACCGCCCTGCCGCCCCAGCTTTCCGGCGGCGAACAGCAGCGCGTGGCCATCGCCCGCGCCGTGATCCACCGCCCGGCCCTGATGCTGGCCGACGAACCCACCAACGCATTGGACGAACTCCAGGCCAACCGGCTGATGGAACTGTTCCGCGACCTGTCCGGCCTGGGCACCACGATCCTGGTCGCCACCCATAACGAGTCCCTGATCCGCCGCTACCCGGCCCATGAGCTGGAACTGGCCCAGGGCAGGCTGGTGCGCGATGGCTGAACGCGCGCACCAGACCGGCTTTTTCACCCGCTGGAACCAGGCCCGGCGCGCCGACGGGCTGGCCCTGCGCCGCGCCCTGCCCGACCGGCTGCTGCCCCTGCTGGTGGCGGCCATGGCCGTGCTGGCGGCCCTGGCGCTGGCCGGCGCCACGGGCGCGCAGATCCTCTCCGCCCGCTGGTCCAGCGGCGCCGCAGCGATGCTGACCGTCCAGGTCCCCGATCCCGACGCACCGACAGCGGCAAAAACCCCCACCACCCCGCTGACCCGCTCCGACGCCGTGCTGGCCGCCCTCGCCGACACCCCCGGCGCCGCGCGCGTCCACCGGCTGGACAAGGCGGAGCTGGACGCCCTGCTGGCCCCCTGGCTGGGCCGCGACAACGATTTCGCCCTCACCCTGCCCGCGATCATCGAACTGCATCTGGCCACCGGCCCCATCGAAGACGCCGGCGCGCTGGCCCGGCGGCTGGCGGCCATCGCCCCCGGCACGCTGGTCGAGCGCAACGCCGAATGGGGCGCGCGGCTGGGCCGGCTGGCCGACAGTCTGCATAGCTGCGCGCTGCTGGCGGTGGCGATCGTGGCCGGAATCGCGGTGGTGCTGATCATGGCCACCACCCGCGCCGGGCTGGCGGCGCGCCGCATGCCGATCGAACTGATCCACGCCATGGGCGCCACCGACGGCTACATCGCCGGGCGCTTCGCCCGCCGGACGGCCCTGCTGGCCTTCATCGGCGGCCTGGCCGGCAGCGTGCTGGCGCTGCCGCTCCTGGTGCTGCTGTCCCACGTCGCCGCCCCCTTCGCGACCGCAGCCCCCCTTCCCCCATCGGCCGCGATGGCGGCGGCGGACTGGGCGACGCGCGCCCACATGCTGCTCGACACATTGCCCCCGCCCCTGGTCGCCACCCTGCTGGCCCTGGCACCGGCGGCGGCGCTGATCGGCTGGCTGACCACCCAGGCCACGGTGCGCGCCTGGCTGCGAACCCTGCCATAATGAAACCGGACGACGGCGCGGCCAGACGCTTCCTTCTCGGCACGCTGGCGGGCCTGCTGGGCTGCATGCTCCTGTGGGGCGCGGGCTTCGCATGGTTCGTCCACGACGCGCTCACATCGCCTCTCCGCCCGCCGGTGGCGGATGGAATCGTCGCCCTGACCGGCGGACAGGGCCGCATCGAAGCCTCGCTGCGGCTGCTGGCCCAGGGGCAGGCCCGGCAATTGCTGATCTCCGGCGTCGCCCCCCACGCCACGACCGCCACCGTGGCCGGCGCGCTCCCACCCGACATGGCGGCCCGCCTGCCGGCGGGGCTCTGGCACCAGGTCACGCTGGGCCGGCACGCCACCTCCACCATCGGCAATGCCGACGAAACAGCGCAATGGGCGCGCGACAACGGCCTCCATTCGCTGATCGTGGTCACCGCCGGCTACCACATCCGCCGCGCGATGATGGAAATCCACCGCACCCTGCCCGACGTGGCGCTCTACCCCTACGCGGTCCGCCCGCCAGCCCTGCAATCGCCGCTGCGCGGTTCCTCCGTGCGGCTGATGGCGACGGAATACGACAAATGGCTGATGGCCAGCCTGGGCCTGGCCCGCAACATGACGACCAGGGCCCAGAACTGACGGCGACCAGTCCCGCGCCTTCGTACCCTTGTCTCCCGGCCGTTTTTCTGTTGTACGCGCCACGCCGCACGCATGCCGTGCCTCACCCGTCCGGAACGCCCCCCGCCCGCCATGATTTTCGTCCGCACCTGCCTCTTCAATCTCTATTTCGTCCTGCTGACGATCGTGATGGGCATCGCGGCGATGCCGATCCGCGTGTTTGCCCGCCGCTACGCGCTGCCCTACGCCAAATTATGGACGCGCCTTTCGCTGGCGGGACTATGCCGGATCTGCGGGATCACGATCGTCGTGACGGGACGCGAGCATGTGCCGAAGGGGCCGTGCCTGCTGGCGGCCCAACATCAATCGGCCTTCGACGCCCTGGTCTGGATGAATCTGGTCGATCGTCCCGCCTATGTGATGAAGGAAGAACTGACACGTATCCCGCTCTTCGGGCCGATGCTGCTCCTGGCAGGCATGATTCCAGTGCGTCGCGCCGACCGCGCCAAGGCGCTGCGGGCACTCCTGATCTCCACCGACCGATCCGTCGCGGACGGGCGCCAGATCGTGATCTTCCCCGAAGGTACCCGCGCCAGGGTCGGCGAGACGCGACGACTGCATCCCGGCATCGTCGCCATGGCCACCCATGCCGGCCTGCCCATCGTCCCGGCGGCGACCGATTCCGGCCTTCGCTGGTCACGCAGGGCCTTCGTCAAACGCCCCGGCCCCATCCATATCGCCATCGGCCCGGCACTCCCCGCCGATCTGGGCAAGGCCGGCATTCTCAGCGGAATCACAGCAGCGTGGCAGGACCTGTCCAACCAGTTCGACAGGACCGAGGGCACAAACAAGCCTGTGGATAACTCTGTGGGCAGTCAAAGCGGTCATTCCATGAGCCTGTGACTGTCCGTTTGCCCACCGCCGCGCATCCCTCTCCCGCCACCGGCCGCCACGCCGCGCTCCTCCGCGCAGGGCGGTGGAAAAACGCGTAATAACTTATTAAACTTACACCCGTTTTTAACATTCTCTCTTGACAGACCCGGCATGGCACCGGCCGGCGGCCTGCCCTGGCCCCGCGTCATGCACCCGGCTGCCCTTCATTGTGGATAAATTTGCTCCCCCGCTCTTTTCCAGAGCGGGTAATCACGTGAAACATTTGTGAATCAATCTGTTCCCGGCCTTCCGGAAAGTGCCCTATCAAGTACGGCATGTCCCAGCACGCTCCCCGACCCGCGCGCCCGCGCCGGCCCAGCCGACACAAATGGCCACGCCGGGCCGCCCTCGCCCTGCTCGGGTTCGCGGCCCTCGACGGCCTGGCCTGGCAGACCGCGCAGCATGAACTGGGCAGAACGGTCACAAACTGGCACACGCAACTACACCGACAAGGCTGGACGCTGGACCCCGGCCAGACCACACGGGGCGGCTCCCCGCTGACGGCCCGCCTCACCCTCCGGAATCCACGTCTGAACGGCCCGGCCGGCAACCGCACCATCGCCTGGGGCGCGGACAGGATCACGCTGTCCCTGTCCCTGCTGCACCCCATGACGCTCCGGATCGACCCCGGCAACACGCAGGCCGCCCGCCTGACCGGCCCCGACACCCAGCAGGCGCTCAGGCTCCAGACAGAAAATGCCCGCCTCTTCCTGCCGCTCGGCCTGCCAGCCGACGCCGCCACCGGTCACGCAGCCTGGACCGCCCGCTCCCTCACCCTCCAGATCCTGAACCCGGACGGCCACAGCACGGACCTGACGCTGCACGACCTGCGCGGCCACGGCCTCTGGAACAGCCAGGCCGGCCCCGAGTCCAGCCGCGTCGCCATGACCACCCACGCCGCCACGATCGACCTGCCGCCCGCCTGGCCGCTGCCCACCGCCCCGACCGACGCGCACCGCCTGTCCGATGCCGGCCTGACCGTCTCCTTCCCCGGCGGCACCGCGATCCCCCTGCTGGTGCAGGACCTGCACGCGCGCTGGACGCACCTCTCCCTGTCGGCGGCAGGAATCGCCCACCTCACGGCGCCCGGCGGTCCCGAGGGCGCTTTCACCCTGTCCATCGCGGGCATCGGCCAGACCGTCCGCGCGCTCGATCGGGCCGGCACGCTGTCACCGGACCTCACACATCTGGTCGCGGCGATCGACCAACTGGCGGCCGCCGCTCCCGGCGTCATCACCGCCCCCGCCACGCCCGACACGCCCGCCCTCACCGACCGCCCCATCAGCCTGCCCCTGCGCCTGAACGCCGGCATGGTCTTCATCGGCGCCCTGCCTCTAGGTCACGTCACGGACTGGCTACCCTGAAGCGGGCTGCCCTGAAGTGGCGCGGCGGCGTCAGCCCTTCACGCCGGGCGTCCTCCCCAGCACGGCCCGCAACTCGGCCACCTCGCGGCGCAGGCGCGTCACTTCCTCTTCCATGCTCTCCACGGCCTCGGGCACCATTTCGTCCACCGGCGCGGCACGACCGCTCCCCTCGTCACGCCCCCCCGCGCCAGCCGAAAACGAGGGTCCCGCCTCCGGCCGGTAGAGCGAGGCGAACATCGACATCGCCCGGTCCATCATCTCGATGTCATGGCGGCCAAGCTGCTCGATACCGGGCGGCAGGAACTGTTCCATCGTCCGCTGCATGGTGGTGCGGATCTGCTGATGGTTGGCGGTGAACTGCTCCATCATCTGGTCCAGATACTCCGGTACCAGCCCCTGCATGCTGTCGCCATAAAACCGGATGATCTGCCGCAGGAAGGACGCGGGCAGCATGGCCCGCCCCTTGGTCTCTTCCTCCATGATGATCTGGGTCAGGACGGCGCGCGTGATATCGTCGCCCGTACGGGCATCGAAAATCACGAACTCCTTGCCGGACCGCACCATATCCGCCAGCGTGTCGAGCGTGATATAGATCGAGCGCTCGGTATCGTACAAACGTCGGTTCGCGTATTTCTTGATGACGATCGGGCCGCACGGGCGACAGGCATCCGGCAATATACCCTCCATCGACGGGCTGGGCCGGCAGATGGCCGGAGCATGAAACGAACCGCCGGGCAAACCCCGGCGAAACAACGCGAAAACGACCATCCACCCAGCGCGTTCCCCGCGCGATCGCCTCGAATATGGGCACCGGGGGCGCGGACCCTAGCATGACCATCCCCCCGATGCACGGCCGCGCAGCGCCAGACGCGCAAACCGCCCGCAGGTGCCGCGACCCGCTCCGATGACCGGCCACGCCGCCGGCCACCCGACGGCCGATCGGCCGGGTGCCATCAGGATGGGGCTATGGGGATATCGCCGTCCGGGCCAGGCACGGCAGGGCACTGGCCGCCGCGTACCAGTCCGCCAGCGCCGGACGATCGCGCCGCCACGGGTCCTCGGCGAAGCGCACGTCCAGATACCCCAGCGCACAGGCCACCGACAGCCCGCCGATATCCATCGGCTCCAGCGCGGGCGGCGCGCTTTCCAGCCGGTCCAGACTGCGCCAGACCGCCGCAAGCTGCCGCTGGACCAGCGGATGGTCATGCGCAAGTCCCGCCGGGATCAGCGTCCGCACCAGAATCGCGGCATCGGCCAGCCCATCCCCCAACGCCTGCATCCGCAAGGCCCGCCGGCGCGCGTCTCCCTCGGCCGGCACCAGCCGGCCCCCACCGGCCAGCCCGTCCAGATAATCCACGATGACGCGGCTGTCGTACACCCCCTCCCCATCCGGCAGTTCCAGGGTCGGGATCTTGCATAGCGGATTCGCCGCCAGCACCTCGGGCGGCGCGTCCGCGACCCGCACCACGATTTCCGTCAGCCGGGTCTCCAGGCCAAGCAGAATGGCCGCAGCCCGCACCTTTCGCGCATAAGGGCTGAGCGGGGCATGGTAGAGCTTCATCAGGCAATATCCTCGGACAGTCGGCAAGTCGGCACCGGGCCGGCGGCAACCGGCATCGTCAGCCACATTCAGGCCCGGAATGTTTCGCACGACAGACCGGTCTCACGCAAAAACCGCTATGACGGCCTGGTCTCCGAAAACGCGGAGACATCGCTCTTCTTCGACAGAGCATGCAACCGGCCACGCTGCCGGACGGGCACGACGCGCCGGAACCAGCCGGGCCGCCATCCTCAGCGAAAGCCGTCCTTTTCCCGCCGCAACCGCGCGAACGCCGCCACGTCGGGCGCGCGCAGGAACGGATTGGTGCGTTTCTCCACCCCCAGCCGAACCGGCACCGTCGGCTGCCCCTCGGCCCTCAGACTGTCGATCTCGGCCGCCCGCTCGCGCAAAGCGGCATTGTCCGGATCGACCGCCAGCGCGAAGCGCGCATTGGACTGGGTATATTCATGCCCGCAGCAGACCAGCGTCGCATCCGGCAGGGCGGCGATCCGGCGCAGCGAATGGAACATCTCCTCCGGCGAGCCTTCGAACAGCCGCCCGCAGCCCAGACTGAACAGCGTGTCGCCGCAGAACAGCGCCGGGGTCAGCGGAAAATAATACGCGATATGCCCGCGCGTATGGCCCGGCATCTCCATCACGGTGCCGATGGCCCCGCCCAGCGTCACGCCGTCACCGTCATCCACCGCCTGGTCCAGCATCGGCAGGCGGTAGGCATCGGCCGCGGCCCCGGTCACAATCGCCCCGTAGCGCTTGCGCAGGGCATCCGTCGCCGCCACATGATCGGCATGATGATGCGTCAGGAAAATCTGGTCCAGCCGGCCGCCGGCCGCCTCCACGGCCGCAACCAGCGGCGCCTCCTCGGCAGGGTCGACCAGCGCCGTGGCGCCGCTTTCCTCGTCGCGCAGCAACCAGGCGTAATTGTCGGTCAGGATCGGGACCGGGCGAATGACGAGCACCATGATCTGTCTCCGTCTCGTATGCAGTTCCGGGGCATCCCGGCATCGTCCAACAGTTTGTGCTAATCAGGTGTGATGCAAGACGATATCTGCACCGCGGCCAGATTCTACGCGAGCGGAGCGGGTGAGAACACCGCCCGCCTGCTGCGGCACCGCATGCAGGCTTTCTGGCCCCGCACGGGCAGCGACCGGATATTGGGGCTGGGCTTTACCCAACCCTTCCTGCCGCTCTGGGCCAGGCCGGACGGCCCACCCTGCATATCGGCGCGCCTGAACACCCCCGTCACCCGCGAAGCCCCCGCCGTCACGCCCGAGGGCATACGCGACTGCGTGGTCACCGCAGACCGCCTGCCCTTCCCCGACCTGTCCTTCGACCGGGTGCTGATGGTCCACGCGCTGGAAGTCACCCAGCGGCCCGACGCGCTGATCCGTTCGGTGTGGAAAGTCATGAAGGACCATGGCCGCCTGCTGCTGGTGGTGCCCAACCGCGCCGGCTGGTGGGCGCATTCCGACGGCACGCCCTTCGGCCAGGGCGAGCCCTTTTCCGCCCGCCAGATCGCGCGGCGCCTGTCGCAGGCCCTCCTGTGCGCCGAACGCCATGACGGCGCGTTGTTCATGCCGCCGCCGGGGGCCGGGCACCGGCGCGCCGCCGCACTGGCCGAAAATGCGGGCCACATGCTGCTGCCGCAACTGGGCGGCGTCTTCGTCATCGAGGCGGTGAAGGATGTCTGGTCCGGCGTTCCGGCCGTCACCGCCCCCGCCCTGATCCGCGCGCCAAGACGGATCTACGAACCCGGCTGACCGGCCCTCCGATCCATGCCACACTGGCCGCCACGCTTGACCCATTCCCCCGCAAACCTCATGAAGCTCGGCCTATGTCCCTGATCCAGTCCATCAAGCTCGTCCTCGCGCGGCCGCATCCGGCAGCCCGTCCCTTTCTTCTGGCATCGGGCGCCACCGCCGTGGCGGCCCGGCTCCTGCCCTGGCGCCCGGCCCGCTGGCTCAGCCGCGCGGCGGGCCTGTTCTTCGGCTTCTGCCTCTATTTCTTCCGCGACCCGCAGCGCGTGCCCCCGGCCGACCCGCATCTGGCGGTCGCCCCGGCCGACGGCCGCGTGGTGTCGGTGGAAAAGATCGCCCCCCCCGCGTCGCTCGACATGGGCGACGCACCGGTCTGGCGCATCGCCACCTTCCTGTCGGTGCTGGATGTCCACGTCAACCGCATGCCCGCCGCCGGCACCGTCACGCGCGTGGCCTACCACCCCGGCCAGTTCCTCAACGCCAGCCTCGACAAGGCGTCCGAACTGAACGAGCGCAACGCCCTGCGCCTGACGCTGGAAGACGGGCGCAACCTGGCGGTGGTGCAGATCGCGGGGCTGATCGCCCGGCGCATCCTGTGCGACGCCGAGGAAGGCATGACCTACGAGGCCGGCGAGCGCTTCGGCCTCATCCGCTTCGGCTCGCGCACCGACCTGTACCTGCCGCCGGGCGTGGAACCGCTGGTCACGGCCGGCCAGACCATGATCGGCGGCGAAACGGTCATGGCGCGTCTCTGACCCCGATGGCGCTGCCCGACATCCCCCCTTCTTCCGCCCCCGCCGCACCCCGGCGGCGGCGGCGGCTGATCCGCAGGCGGCGGCCCCGCGTTCGCGGCCCGTCCTTCAACCGGCTGATTCCCAACATCATGACGATGCTGGGCCTGTGCGCGGGGCTGACGGGCATGCGCTTCGCGCTGGACGACCGGTTCGGCGACGCGGCGGTGGCCCTGCTGATCGCGGCGTGCATCGACGGGCTGGACGGGCGGATCGCCCGCCTGCTGCGCGGCACCAGCCGCTTCGGCGCGGAATTCGACAGCCTGTCCGATTTCCTGTGTTTCGGCGTGGCGCCGGGCTTCGTCCTGTATCTGTGGGCGCTGCGCGACGCCGGGCGCTACGGCTACCTGCCCTGCATCATGTTCACCGTGTGCATGGCGCTGCGTCTGGCCCGCTTCAACGCCAGCCTCGACGACACCGACAAGCCCAAATACGCCAGCAATTTCTTTACCGGCGTCCCTGCTCCCGCCGGCGCGGGGCTGGCGCTGTTTCCGCTGTTCCTGGGCCTGGAGGCCCGCAAGCTGGGCTGGAACCAGCTCTATGACATGACCCGCCTGCCCATCCTCCCGGCGCTGACGCTCAGCGGCACCGCGTTCCTGCTGGTCTCCACGCTGCCCGTCTGGTCGTTCAAGAATTTCAAGGTCCCGTCGGCCTACGTGCTGCCGCTGATGCTGGGCACCGGGGCCTATGCCGCCGTGCTGGTCGCCGACCCGTGGGGCGCGCTGGCCGCCGCCGGCGTCATCTATATCGCCCTGCTGCCCCTCAGCCGCCGCAGCTTCCGCCGCCTGAAGCAGGAAGCCCTGGCCCTTCAGGCCGAGGAAGACGGCTCCGACGCCCCCAGCAGCCCGGCCAGCCCGGCAACGATGGCCGCGGGCGAAGGCGGACAGCCGGGGATCGACGCATCCAGCGGCGCCCGGCCCTCCAGCCCGCCCAGAACGGCATAATTCTCCCCGAACGGGCCACCGTCGATCGCACAGGCCCCAACAGCGACCAGGGCCTTCCGGTCGGGCATGCCATGCCATGCCGCCTCCAGCACCGGGGCCATGGCGCGGGTCAGCGGCCCGGTCACCAGCAGCACATCCGCCAGACGCGGCGTCGTCACGAACCGCACACCCGCCCTGGGCAACGCATAGGCCGCGCCATCCAGCGCCGCGACCTCCATCGCGCACCCCTCGCAGCCACCGGTCTCCACGTGAAACACCGCCATCGTCCCCACGGCCGGCAGGCGGATGGCGGGCCGGAATCCCCGCGTCAAGATCGCACGCAGCAGCGCCAAGCCCCGTCCCCCGCCTAAAGATCCGCGCCGGCGGCCGACAGGCCGAACGAGCGCACGATCATCGCCACATCCTCGGCCTGCGCCCCGACCAGCACATGCTCCAGCGCACTGGCCTGCGCCAGCGCGGGGTCGCACACATGCGCCGCCGCAACGCGCCCGTCCAGAATCCGCACCCAATACCAGACCGCCCCGCGCGGCCCCTCCGCGCAGCCCACGCCCTCGCCAACACCCGGCAGCGTCCGCGCCACAGCCGGCGCGCTGCCTGCCGCCGCCCGCAATACCCGTGCGACGCTGCCCAGTTCCGCCAGCCGAAGGTCGATGCGCGCCGCCACATCCCCACCACGCCGCACCCCGCTATCCAGCCACTCGCGCCGATAGCCCGGCACCAGCCGACGCAGATCCTCCTCGCGCCCCGACGCCCGGCCAACCACGCCGCCCACGCCCAGCGTCCGCGCCACCAACTGTTCCAGCACACCAACGCCGGCAACGCGCATCTCCAGCCCCGGCCAGGCCCGACACCGCACCAGCCGGTCCCGAGCCGACTCCAGCAGATCCGCCACCCCGACCGCCATGGACGCCGCCGCATCGTCCATCGCCGGATCACCCGCGCCGCCAGGGCCGACGCAATCCATCAGCAGCCGATGGCCGCCAACCCGGCCACATCGCTCCAGAATCGCTTCGCGCACCCGCTCGCATTCCGCCGCCAGCGCCCCCGCCCCCGCCGGCCGCGCCACGCGCGACAGGTCGAGCAGATGGGTCGCCGCCCGCTCGATTTCCGCCAGCAGCACGCGCGAGCGCGTCGTGGCGATATCGGCCGCCTGCCCCGTCGCATTTTCGATCGCCCGGCACAGCGCCGATTGATGGGCGACCGACGCACCCGCGACAACCCGCCCGGCCAGGCGGACGGCCCCAGCCGCATCCAGTCCCGACAACCGCGCCGCCACGCCGCGATGCGCATAGCCCAGACGCCATTCCGCCTGCCCGACCGCACCGCCGCCATCCAGCGCCAGCCGCAGATGACCGGGCGCATGATGCCCGCCATCGGCCGGGCCGCTGCCCAGAATCATATGGTCCGCCGGCACCGGCCGAAAATCCGGCGGCTCGGGCGGCCAGGCGACCGGGCCAGGCCGGTCGCTCAACGGCCAGGTCGCACTCCACAGTCCCTGATCCAGCCATGGGCGCGAATCCCGCGCGTCCATCGCCGAGAATCCCCACAGATCCTGCATGCAACGCTCGAACGGCGCGGCGGCGGGGCGCACCGGAGACAGCCCCAGATACCGGCCGCCATAGGGTTCGACACTCGCCACCAGCGGGCGTTCCCCACCATCGAGGAACAGGGCATGCACATCCCGCCCATCCGCCCACAGGGTCACGAACGGCAGCGGATCATGCCGCAGGGCCTCGACCAGATCCCGCCAGCCGTCCTCATCCAGCCGAAAGCGCCACGCCCCCGCTTCAGCCTCGCCGCGCCGGATCAGCCCGGCGGCAGTCCGTGGCAACGGATCGGCATCGGCCCGAACCGTCATCGCCACCCCCACAGCACCACCACCAGACCAGCCAGCAGCAACGCCGCCACGCCACGCCCCAGCCATCCTGTCCGAAAGGCACCGCCAACAGCCCCCGGACTACCGACCGCCACGCCAACCGCCACCGGCAACACCAGCAGCGGCGCCGCATCGCACAACGCCACCAGCGTCAGCACAAATCCCCCGAACGGCAGGAACGGCGCATGAACCAGCGGCGCCGCCCAACCGAACGCCACGTCCTGCCGCGCCAGCGGCCCCATCAGGGCGACCGACAACATCAGGGCCACCAGCCCTGCCTGACCGGCGCCCCCGCCGGCCCCGGCCGCCATCGCCCCCAGGCCGATCATCAATCCCACCGACAGCCGCCCCCGCCGTCCCGCCGGCGCAACGCGGATCGACAGCGCCATCAGCCACACCGTCACCAGCCCCAGCGCCATCACCCCCATCCGGTCAGGGCCTTCCGCCAGATGGCGCAGCACCGGCACGGCGGTCATGACCGGCGCCAGGGCCATGGGCGCCACGGCATCGCCCGCCGCCAGCACGACCGGCGCGGCAGGCCCCAGCCCCGCCACGGTCCCCAGCCCCAGCGTCAGCAACAGCCCGCCCAGCCCCTCCAGCCGCCCCGCCGCGTCAGACGCCGCCAGCAGCGCGGCACCGGGCACCGCCAGCAGGGTGCCGGACAGGCTGAGGCGAAAGAGGTCCCACCCCGCCCGCGCCGCACCGCGCGTCACGGCGGTCGCCAGCGCCACCAGCATCGCCACCCCGCCGATGGCAACGGCGCCGGAGAGCGGATCGGCGCACGCGGTGGCGGCAACCGCGCCGCCGGCCAGCCCGTGGGTCAGCACGCGCGTTCCCCGCCGACCCGGCGCCGCGTCGGCCGACAGGCTGGCCACGAACAGCGCCACCAGCGGCAGGGGCAGCAGAAGCCCCAGCGGACCAGACGGCACGGCAAACGGGGTCGCCGGCCAGACGCTCCGCGCCGCCACCGCCAGAACGGCCAGCACCAGCCCGATCCCAGAAAGCCCGATGGCCGCCGCCCGCGCCGAAGCCGGCGAACAGGCGGCCAGCACGCCCATCGAAAGGAACGGCCAGCACAGCGCCAGCGGCATCAGCACCGGCAACGACAACACTGGCAACGACAGCATCGGGGACGAAACGGCGGCCATGCTCACGTCAGTTCCCGCCCCCAGGCAATACGGCGCAGGCAGACGAAGGCGACCAGCAGCAGCGCCCCCTGCAAGGCCACCGCCCCCGCCAGCACCGCGTCCCGCCCGCCAAGGCCGGCCAGCAGCAGCAATCCATTCACCGCCCCCGCCAGCCCCGCGCACTGCCCCACCACCGAACGCCGGATCGCAGCAGCCAGAACCCCGCAGAGAATAGCCACCAGCGCCGCGATCAGATCCGGCCGGCTCACGGCATCGACCAAACCGCGCGGCACCGCCAGCACGGCCAGGATCGTCAGCATCAGGCCCCCACCGACCCCCGATATCCGCTCCCCCGGCATCGGTGCCCGATCCTCCAGCCGCGCCAGCCCCCAGACAAGCGCCGCCGTCCCCGCCACCACGAACAGCGCCGCCAGACAGGGCCGCACCGGCGCACCATCATCCAGCGCCCCCGCCAGCAGCGTCAGGACCACAAGCCCGGCCTGCCAGGGCAACGCCCAACGCAGGCCCGACAGCACGACAGAGGCCGCGATCAGCAGGCCGGGAAGCGGCGATGCCATCACACGCCCTCCTGGTCCGCGAACAGCACCACCACCGCCAGCGTCGCAAACAGCAGCGCCAGCACCAGCCGGCCGCGCGTTCCCCGCACCGAGCCCATCACCACCACCCGCGCCACGACAATTCCGGCACAGATCACCCCCGTCCGCACCAGCCACGCCACAATGGCGCCGGGCAGCGACATTGCAGCCGGCAACAGACCACCTTCCTGCAGCATCGCCAGCCCTCCCGGCCACGCCAGGTCGCCCGCCAGCGTGATCCAGGCCATCAGCATCAGATCCCGCGCCAGTTCCATGGCGGCACGGCCGCGCCCGCCCAGATCGACCATCCGCTCCGCCGCGCGCGCCTCATCGCCCGGCCCGATATCCGGCCCTGCCAGCAGCAGGGCGAGGGCCATCAACATGGCCGACACCCGCCCGCTCCCCATGTCAGGCTCGCGCAGGCGCGTCAGCAGGGCGTCAATCCCCCCATGCCCGGTCGCCATCACCGCCGCGGCCACTGTCAGCGGAAAAACCGCCTGCATCACCACCAGCGCCGCCGTGTCGCCGGCCGCCGCCAGCCCGGCCCGTGCGCCACCCGGCTCCAGCGCCGCCAGCAGCGGCAGCAGGCGGGCCAGCACCAGCAGGCCCGCTACCGTCAGCAGGTCCGAAAGCCCGGCCCCCGGCAGGCCCAGCGCGAAGGAAGGCACCAGCAGACAGGCCGCCAGCGCGACCGCCAGCGCCATCGCGGGCACGATCTCCACCCCGCCGGCCGCACGCACCCCATGCCGGCGCGCGCAGGACAGGATCAGCCGCCAGCGCGCCAGTACCGGCAGCCCCTCCCCGCCACCAACCCGCGCCACGCCGGCCACCAGCCCCCCCCGCACGAGCGGCGCACAGGCGACCATCAACACAAGATGCACGGCCAGCAGCGCACTCCCGGCCACCACAATCACCACCCACGACATCATCGCGAATGGCCCCATATCCGGAGCAGCGCCGCCACGGCCAACCACAGCAGCACCAGCCCCATGGCATGGCGCGACACCCAGGCCACCCCAACCTCCATCAGCACCGATACCCGCCTCCCGCCATCCCGGCCCCAGCGGACCACCCGCCGGATACGCCGCGACACCGCACGCCGCCCCATGCCCCACGCCAGCACACCGGCAAACTGCGCCGGGCCGGCCTGCGCCACCGGCTCGCCGAACGGCATCCAGGGCGGCGATGGCGGCGCCCCCTCCATCCAGGCCGGCGCCGGGCGCGACGGCACCGTGTTCCCCAGACGCGACAATGCCAGCACCAGAGCACCCGCCAGCGCCAGCAGCGCGACAATACCAGCTGGATACAGCACGCCGCCGCCCCCCGGCGCGGCAAGAGCCAGCCAGTCCGGCCGCGCACCGGACGGAATCGGACCCTTCAGGCCAGCAGCAGCCCAGCCAGCCCCCCGCGTCAGCCACAACCAGACCCCAGGCACCAGCACCACGCTCACAGCCCCACCCAGGCAGGCCGCCGGCACGGCCAGCCGCCCCGACGCGGGGTCGGTCGCACCGGCCGCACGCGGTGTGCGCGGCCGGCCCAGCACCAGACAGGCCAACAGGCGCACCGCCGCCAGGATCAGCAATCCACAGACCAGCCCCACGCCGGCCAGTACCGCCAGCAGCGGCATCGCCCCCGCCAGCCCCTCGGCGCGCGGCAGCGCCAGCAGCGACTGCACCAGCAGCCACGCCACCGCAAACCCGCCGGAGGGCGGCAGCGCACACACCCCGGCCAGCGCCAGAGCCAGCATGGCCGACGCCTTCGGCATCAGGGCCGCCAGCCCCCCGACACGCGCCAGACCCAGCGAACCCGCCGCCTCGGCCATCTGCGCCAGGGTCAGGATGGCGGCCAGAACCGCCAGCCCCACCCCACCCACCAGCAGCATCAGGCCACGAAATGCCCCCAGCGCCAGCAACGGCAGGTCATCCGCGCGCCCGGTGACCACCAGCCCCACCAGCACCAGCGCCATGCCGCCCCATCCGTTCAACAGGCCGGCCACCACCCGTCCGGCATCGCGCGCCCCCCTGGCCCGCCAGCATCCCGTCAGCGCCAGCACCAGCCCCGCAACGACCACGCCACCGCCCCACATGGCGCCGACCGGCTCCACCGGCCAGTCGACCAGCATCCGCACCGCAAGGCAGAGTCCGACCGCCAGCCCGGCCAGATGCGCCACCCCGGCGGGCGCCCCATGCCGCGCGCCGGACAATGGCCGCAGCGACAGCCCCATCAACGCCGAAGCGGCCAGCAGAGCAGGAAGCGGCAGCACGATCAGCCGCCAGCCGCCCGAACCCGACAGCAGCGCGGTCGCGACCGCAACGCCCGCACTCCCCCAGGCCACCATGCCACGCGGCACGGCGCCCTCGGCGCGCAGGAGAGGCAGCAACCCCGCCGCGCCGATACAGAACAGGACAGGATTGCCGGTACCGACCGTCAGCGCCGCCCCCGCCAGCACCGGCCCCCGCGCCCCCGAGGCCAGACCGGCCACCGACAGCATCATCACGAAGGGCAGCGAGAGCGCATCGACCCGCAACAGGGCCACCGGCCCCACTGGGGAGCCCGCCATCAGGGCCGACCCAGGTGGCAGACAGGCCATCGCCAAAGCCAGCACGAGAGCCAGCCCCCACCCCGCCCGCGCCGCCTGGGGCACCGCGAACCGGGGCATCAGGCCGTCCAGCAGCAGCACCGACAGCACAAGCATGAGAAACAGCGGCAGGATGGCCCCATCCCCGAATCACGGGTCCGATCGAGCCCGCATCAAACCACGCCGTTCAGATCATGGCGAGAGGGACCTTGCGGCGCGGCGGCGGGATCGACCGGTCGATCGCGTCCAGGTCATGCTGTGTCAGCACCAGTTCGGTCGCCGCGACATTCTCGCGCTGATGGTCCGGACTGCCCGCCTTGGGGATCGCCAGCATCCCAGGCTGCCGCAGCACCCAGGCCAGCGCCACCTGAGCGGGCGTGGCTGGCCCCAGACTGGTCTCGTGCTCCCCCGCGATCCGCTGCAACACCGGCTGGCGCAGCAGGTCGCCGCCCTGCCCCAGCGGAGAATAGGCCATGGTCACGATGGCGCGCCGCCGGTCCGCCTCCAGCAGATCGAACTCCACCCCGCGATAATCCAGGCTGTAGAGAATCTGGTTGGCGGCACAGGCCCCCGGCGCGGCAACCCGCGCCAGATCGTCCAGGTCCCCGATATCGAAATTCGACACGCCCCAGGCGCCGATCAGCCCTTCCCTCTTGAGCTGCTCGAAGGCCCCGACCGTTTCCTCCAGAGGCACGCCCCCTCGCCAGTGCAGCAGATACAGATCGATCCGGTCGGTACCCAGCCGCCGCAGCGATGCCCGGCAACGCTCCGCCACCCCGGCACGCGAAGCGTTGGACGGCAGGATCTTCGTAACCAGGAAAACCTCGTCCCGCCGCCCGGCGATCGCCTCGCCCACCAGCCGTTCCGACCGCCCGGCGCCGTACATCTCGGCGGTATCGATCACCCGCAGCCCCCTATCCAGGCCCAGCCGCAGGCTGGCGATCTCCTGCGCGCGCCGCTCGGCACGATCACCCAGCGCCCAGGTGCCCATTCCCAGCGCCGGCAGGCACATGCCACCGGGAAACGTGACGGAAGTCATCATGCCGCGCGCTCCTCCTCGCAAGTTCCCCAGACAAGTTCCCCAGACAAACGTCCCGGAGACCGATGATCTTCGGGCATCGAGGGGAAGCACGTCCGGACCCGCCTTTCAGCGGCCTCCCCGGCTCCATCCCTTCGCCTGCTGCCGCCAGTAGACCAGCGTGTGCCCGGCCTCGCGGGCAATGGTCCACCGCTGGCGGGCCGCTTCCACGGCCTCCGGGTCGCCACCATCGAACAGATCGAACACCCGCTCGAACGCAGCGGCGTCGGGGCAGTTCACCCCATCGATCAGGAACAGGTAGGTCGCCCCGTTCGGCACGTCCTCCCCCGCCGTCAGCCAGATGGGCTGCAACGCCCCATGCCCCATCGCGGCGCTGCCATGCGGCAGCCAGAGCGGATCGGTGGAGCGCCACAGGGCCTCATCCATCGCCTTGACCCGCTGCGCGTCGCCACAGCGCAGCACGGCCCGCCGCCCGGCCTCCAGCGTCCGGCCCAGCAGGGCCGGCAGCGCCTGGTCCACACTGGTCCGCGTCAGGTGATAAAAGCCGATCTCCGCCATAGCGCGCCGCGATCCCGCCTCAGCCCCGCATCACCCTTCGTGATTTTCCCGCACGAAGCGGTCCAGCAGGCGCACGCCGAAGCCCGTCGCCCCCTTGGGCGTGCAATGCACGGTCTTCCTGGCCCAGGCGGTGCCGGCAATGTCCAGATGCGCCCAGGGCACATGGTTGACGAAATGCTCCAGGAACTTGGCGGCGGTGATCGAACCGCCCGGCCGGCCGCCGACATTCTTGAAATCGGCGATATCCGAGCGCAGCGCCTCGTTGTAGGCATCCGACAGCGGCATGCGCCACAGAAGCTCGCCCGTTTCCTCGCCCGCCGCGACCAGCCGTCCGGCCAGCGCGTCGTCATTGGCGAACAGGCCGGCATATTCATGCCCCAGCCCGACGACGATCGCCCCGGTCAGCGTCGCCAGATCGACCATCAGACGCGGCTTGAAGCGGTCCTGCACGTACCACAGCACGTCGGCCAGTACTAGCCGCCCCTCGGCATCGGTATTGATCACCTCGACCGTCTGCCCCGAACAGGTCCGCACCACATCGCCCGGCCGCTGGGCATTGCCGGCCAGCATGTTCTCCACCAGCCCGACCGCGCCCACGACATTGACCCGCGCCTTGCGACCGGCCAGCGCCGCGATCAGCCCCACCACGGCCGCCGCCCCGGCCATGTCGGTCTTCATCTCCTCCATGCCACCGGCCGGCTTGATCGAGATCCCGCCGGAATCGAAGGTCACGCCCTTGCCGACGAAAGCCAGCGGCGCCGAATCGTCCCCGGCGCCGTTCCAGCGCATCAGCACCGTACGCGGCGGCGCATCGCTGGCCTGCGCGACGCCCAGCAGCGCACCGAACCCCAGTTCCGCCATCGCGTCGCGATCCAGGATCTCGATTTCGACCCCCAGATCGCGCAACGCCTCGATCCGGGTCGCGAATTCGGGCGGACGCAGCACATTCGCGGGCTCGCTGACCAGATCGCGCGCCAGATAGACCCCCCGCGCCACGGCCAGCAGGTCCGCCGACGCCGCCTCCGCCAGGGCAACGTCGGGGGTGAGGATCGTCAGGTCCGTCAGGCGCCAGCGCGCATCCTCGGTCAGCCGCGTGTGGTAGCTGTCGAAGCGGAAGGCGGCCAGCGTCGCCCCCTGGGCGACATGGGCCACCAATTCGGGCGCGACACCATCGGCCGCGATCCGCGCGGTCGTGGTCAGCTTGCCCAGCGCCGTGACGGCGGCGGCCGCCGCGTTCTCCACGGCGCGGGCACCGATCTCGGCAATTTTGCCCAGCCCGACCAGAAGAACCCGGTCAAACCCGCCCCCCGGCGCCAGCAGCATGCAGGTCCGGCCGGCACCGAATACGAACGACGCCGCCGCGACCGCGCGCTCCAGCGCGCCACCAGTCGCCCGGTCGGCCGCGAGATAGGACGCCGGCCGTGGCCCATCCTCCGGCACCAGGATGGCCAGAACACCATCGACGGGAAGAGTGATGTCGGAAAAGCCGGTCTGCAACATGGCGCTGAATACTCCGCAACGATCGGTCGGACAGGGTGGCGCCCTGGCCCCGGAACAGGTGCCGCAGCATGCCGCATGCCGGCCCGTCTGTCCAAAGCGCACCCCCGAGCGATGCCGCCGAAAGGCCGGGGACGCAAGAAAAGGCGCATGACGCGCGGCCGCGAGTAAGCTAATTCCATGAACCCATGAACCGTTCCTCCCTGCTTCATCCCGGCGACGATATGTTGCTGGATCTCGCGACCCGGCTGGCTGACGAGGCCGCCGAACTGATCCGCGTGATCCGCGCGCGCGGGTTCGAAACCGTAACCAAATCCGATTCGTCCCCGGTGACCGAAGCCGACCACGCGGCCGAGGCCCATATCCTGGCCGGCCTGCGCGCCCTGGCGCCGACCATCCCGGTGATCGCCGAGGAAGAGGCCGCCGCCGGCGTGCGCGTCGAGGCAGGCCACACCTTCTGGCTGGTCGACCCGCTGGACGGCACGCGCGAGTTCGCTGCCGGCCGGGACGATTTCACCGTCAATATCGGCCTGGTCCGCGACGGTCGCGCCGTGCTCGGCGCGGTCGCCCTGCCGGCCTACCACCAGCTTTACGCCGGCCACGTCGCCACCGGCGCCCGCCGCATCGACGCGCACGGCACGCACGCCATCCACGCGCGCGCCGTCCCCCCCGAAGGGCTGACGGTGCTGGCCTCGCGCCATTACGCCGACGACCCACGGCTGGCCTCGTTCCTGGGCGGCCGGCGGATCGCCCATCTGGGCAATATCGGCTCCGCCGCGAAATTCATCCGCGTGGCCGAAGGCGCGGCCGACCTGTATCCCCGCCTGGGCACCACGATGGAATGGGACACCGCCGCCCCGCAGGTGATCGTCGAGGCCGCCGGCGGCAGCGTCACCATGATGGATGGCGAACCGCTGCGCTACGGCAAGCCCGACTGGCGCAACCCGCACTTCGTCTGCGCCGGAAAGCGGGAGCCATCAGGCGCGTGACACGTTATGATCGGCGGCAAAACGGGCGGGTAGACGGGAGATGACGGAACGTCTGGAAGCAAACGAAGCGGGCATCTCCCGCGCGGCGGAGCTGCTGCGGGCAGGCGGCCTCGTGGCGTTCGGGACGGAGACCGTCTACGGGCTTGGCGCCGACGCGACCAGCGATACCGCCGTGGCCCGCATCTTCGCGGCGAAGGAACGCCCGCGCTTCAACCCCCTGATCAGCCATTTCCCCGATGCCGAAGCCGCCTTCACCGAGGCCGTGGCCGATGATCTCGCACGCCGCCTGGCCGACCGGTTCTGGCCCGGCCCGCTGACGCTGATCCTGCCGCGCCAGCCGGATGGCACGATCTCGGACCTCGCCGCCGCCGGCCTGCCGTCGGTGGCCGTCCGCGTACCGCGCGGCACGGTCACGGCCGCCCTGCTGCGCGCCACGGGGCGCCCGGTCGCGGCACCTTCGGCCAACCTGTCCGGCAAGGTCAGCCCGTCCGACGCCTATCACGTCCTGCGCGGCCTGACCGGCCGCATCGACGCGGTGCTGGATTCCGGCCCCTGCCCGGTCGGGGTGGAAAGCACGGTGCTGGACCTCACGGGCACCGCCCCGGTCCTGCTGCGCCCCGGCGGCGTCACGATCGAGGCCCTGGCCGAAATCTGCGGCCCGATCTCGCATCCCGACGACTACACCGACACGCTGCCGGTCTCGCCGGGCCGGATGGCCTCGCACTACGCCCCCTCCCTGCCCGTCCGTCTCGACGCGCAGGAGGTCGGCGCCGACGAAGCCCTCCTGGCCTTCGGGCCGGAACTGCCAGGGGCCGGGCTGGTCTGGAATCTCAGCCCCTCGGGCACGGTGGACGAAGCCGCGGCCCGCTTGTTCGCGGGCCTGCGCTTTCTGGACAGCGAGGGCGCGCGGCGTGGCCTGACCCGCATCGCCGCGATGCCGATCCCCCGCGCCGGCCTGGGCCTGGCCATCCGCGACCGCCTGCGCCGCGCCGCCTCGCCGCGCCCCGCATGATGCGCTATCCGTCCACAACCGCTTGCCCCGAACCCCGTGATCCGCCGCCATGAGCGACAAACTCGATCCCAAGGAACTCAAGATCCTGGCGGACATCCTGGCACTGGTGCTGGAAGACCACCCAGGACAGTCCGCCAACGCCCTGGACGCCATCCGCAATCGCGCCCGCCGCAACGGCACGACCGGCGGGGCACTGAAGAACCTGTTCACCGCGCTCGCGCCCAACCCGCCCGCGCGCCCGCCGCCGCGCCCGCGCGCATCCCGCGCCGCCTCCGGGGCCGCCGCCGAGGAAATGCAGGCCGCGCGGACGCGGATTCTGCAACTGACCGAAAGCATCAACCGGCTCGACCTCGACCTGCGCAGCGCACGGGCGCGCAATGAGGAACTGCGATCGCAGCTCTACCTGACCCAGCAGGCGCGGGCCGAGACACAGGCCGCCCTGTCCGTCATGCGGGCGCGCCCCGCGCAGCGCCGGCGCTCGGTCGTCGCCCTGGCCTTCGCCGTCGGCGCCCTCGTCGGCGCGATCGGCATGGGCATGGTCCGCGCGATGGACGTGCCCGCCGTCCCGTTCAGAACGACCGCCCTGAACTGACCGACGGACCAGACCGGCGGACCTGATCCACAGATTCGGACGGCGCGCGTGCGAAAGATTGCCACGCCCGCCATTCTGTCCCAAGACAGGCCCCCACAAGACAGGCACCGCCGCCTCCCGCGCCGACCCGCCATCGACCACCGGAACCCCGTCATGACCGCTCCCCAGTCCTCCGCCCCCCCGACCGCCGATCTGCTGGCCCGTCTGGCGGCGCTGCTGGGGCCGTCCGGCATCCTGACGGACAGTTCCGACATCGCGCCCTACTGCACCGACTGGCGTTCGCTCTATCACGGGCGTGCGGCGGCCGTCCTGCGCCCGGCCGGCACGGCCGAACTGGCCCAGGCCGTCGCCCTCTGCGCCGAAGCCGGCGTCGCGATGGTGCCGCAGGGCGGCAATACCAGCATGGTCGGCGGCGCCACGCCCGACGAAAGCGGGCGGGACATCGTGGTGTGCCTGTCGCGGATGAACCGCGTACGGCGGATCGACCCGCTGGACCACACCATGGAAATCGAGGCCGGCGTCACGCTCAAGGCGGCGCAGGACGCGGCGCGCGACGCCGGCCTGATGCTGCCGCTCTCCATCTCGTCGGAGGGCTCGGCCCAGATCGGCGGCGTGCTGGCCACCAACGCGGGCGGCAACAACACCGTGCGCTACGGCAACGCGCGGGAGCTGGTGCTGGGGCTGGAAGTCGTGCTGCCCGATGGCAGCGTCTTCAACGGCCTGCGCCGGCTGCGCAAGGACAATACCGGCTACGCGCTGCGCCAGCTCTTCGTGGGGTCGGAAGGCACGCTGGGCTTCATCACCTCGGCCATCCTGCAATTGCAGCCCCAGCCCCGCGCGGTCGAGGCGGCGCTCTGCGCGGTGGCCGACGCCAGCGCGGCCCTGACCCTGTTCGCCGCCTTCCGCGACCAGGACCCGGCGCTGATCCAGGCGTTCGAATATATGTCGGGCGCCGGCATGGAGCTGGTCACGCGGCTGGTGCCCGGCGCCAGCCTGCCGCTGGCCGAAGCCGCCCCGGCCTACGTGCTGGTGGAACTGGCAACCCCACGCCGCAACGCCGACCTCCGCGCGGCGCTGGAGGACGTCCTGGCCGGCATGTTCGAAGCCGGCACGGTCAGCGACGCCGTCATCGCCGAAAGCGAGGGGCAACGCCTGGCGCTGTGGAAACTGCGCGAGGAACACGCCGAGGCCCAGCGCAGGGCGGGCGCCAGCGTCAAGAACGACGTCTCGGTTCCCGTCTCGCGCGTGCCCGAGCTGATCGACCGCGCCAGCGCCGCCTGCGCGGCGCTGATCCCGGGCATCCGCCCCGCGCCGTTCGGCCATATCGGCGACGGCAACATCCATTTCAATCTGGTGCAGCCCGAGGGCATGGACCCGGCGGACTTCCTGGCGCAGGATCACCGGATCATGGATACGGTCGCCGCCATCGTGCGCGAACTGGATGGCTCCTTCTCGGCCGAGCACGGGGTCGGGCGCCTGAAGCCCTACATGATGCCAGACTGGCGCGGGGACGCCGAACTCGCCACCATGCGCCGGATCAAGGACGCGATCGACCCCCACGGACTGATGAACCCGGCAACGCTGTTTCCTCCCGCGGGCTAGGGCCGTCGCGGGCCGACGCACCGGCGCGTTTCCGGTTCCTTAATTTTCCACAAGCATCTTCCCCCGCGCCGGCGCCCCCATCGGGACGGAAGCCGCCTCAACCGGCCCCCTCGTCCCGACGACCGGGAACCGGCGGCCCGGATAGCCGTAACGGTCGCACCACACCGGGGACGCAGGGCTTTTCACCATATCCTCCGGGGAGCTACACAGACCTATGTCGTTCGCCCGATCCGCAACAAGACGTCCGTCAAGGGCGCACCTGCCGATGCTCGACCGCTACGTCCTGCGGCAGCTCCTGATGGCACTGGCGGCGACGACGGGCGGCCTCGCGGCCCTGATCTGGCTCACCCAATCGCTGCGTTTCGTGTCCCTGGTCGTCGAACGCGGCCTGTCGCTGCGGGTCTTCGTCGGCTTGACCAGCCTGCTGGTCCCCTCCTTCGTCGCCATCATCCTGCCGATCACGACCTTCGTGGTGGTGCAGTTCGTCTATCAGCGTCTGGCGACCGACCGCGAACTGACGGTCATGCGCGCGGCCGGCCTGTCGCCCTTCCATGTGGCACGGGCCGGCCTGCTCTGCGCGGGCGCGTCGGTGATGCTCTGCCTGGTCCTGAATGTATGGATCGTCCCGCAAGCCTTTCACGCGTTCAAGCAATATGAATTCCAGATCCGCAACCGCATCGCGGCCTTCATGCTCCAGGATGGCGTCTTCACCCCCCTGTCCAGCACCATGACCGTCTATGTCCGCTCCCGCGATCATGACGGCACGCTGCACGGCATCATGGTCGAGGACGACCGCCAGCCCGACAATCCTTCGACCATCCTGGCCGAGCGCGGCACGATGCTGATCGTCAACGACCAGCCCCGCGTGGTCCTGTTCGACGGGTCGCGACAGGAAATCGATCGCCGGACCGGCCGGCTGAACGTCCTGACGTTCGCCCGCAACACCATCGACCTGACCGCCCCCCGAGACGAGCAGATCCGCTATCGCGACTCCAGCGAGATGTCGCTGCATGAATTGCTGCATCCCGATCCGCGCGAGGTCTCCGCCCGCGATCGCGGCAAGTTCGCGGTCGAGGCATGGCGGCGGCTCACATCGCCCTTCACCGCGTTCTCGTTCGCGATGATCGGACTGGTCAGCGTGCTGCGCGGCACGTTCTCGCGGCACGGCAACATCCTGCGCCCGTTCACCGCGATCATGAGCGTGGTGTGCCTGCTGGCGCTCAGCCTGATGGTGCAGAACCTGGCCGGCCGCAATCCCGGCCTGGTCCCCCTGATGTGGGTCGAGGCGATCGTCCCCGGCGCCCTGTGCGCGATCGTGCTGTTCCTGCCCGAATGGCGGCTGCGGCAACGGGCGAGGGCCGCGTCGCGCATGGCACCGGCCGCGCCGGGTCAGGCACCCCGGCCATGACCGTCTCGGTTACCCTCTCCTTCTACATCGCCCGTCAGTTCACGCTGGCGGTCATGGCGATGATCCTGTCGCTGACCGGCCTGGTCTCGCTGTTCGATTTCATCGACCTGCTGCGCCGGGTCGCGACGCGCCCGAACGTCCCCACGCGCCTGGTCAGCGAGATCGCGCTGCTGCACATTCCCTATTTCACGATCGAAATCCTGCCGTTCGGCGTACTGCTGGGCGGGATCGTCTGTTTCTGGCGCCTGACCCGGTCGTCCGAGCTGATCGTGGCACGGGCGGCCGGCATTTCCGCATGGCAGTTCCTGACCGGCCCGCTGGCCTGCGCCCTGCTGATCGGCGCCCTGGCCACCGGCGTGCTGTCGCCCCTCTCCTCGATCATGTACCGCCGGGCCGAGACCCTGGATCATGTCTATCTGCGCAGCGGCGGCCCGCTGAACCTCGCCGACGGCGCGCTATGGATCCGCCAGGCCGACCAGGGCCTGACCCCCCACGGGGTGGCGATCCTGCATGCCCGCAACGTGCATCTGCGGGACGGCGTCCTGCAGATCAGCGGCATCAGCCTGTTCCGGCTGGACGAGGCCGACCGCATGATCGTCCGCGTCGAGGCCCCCAGCGGGCACCTGGGCGACGGAGAATGGGTGCTGGACGACACGCATACCATCCGGCCCGACCGCCTGCCCGTCCAGGTGGGGCGGTTCACGCTGCCGACCGACCTGACGCTCACGCGCGTGCAGGAAAGCTTCGCCTCGCCCGACACGCTGTCGGTCTGGGCGCTGCCGGGCTTCATCACGCTTCTGGAGCGTTCGGGCTTTTCATCCATCCGGCACCGGCTGCATTTCCAGTCGCTGCTGACGCTGCCCATTCTGGCGGGCACCATGGCCCTGGTCGCGGCCGGTTTTTCGATGCGTCCGACCCGACGCGGCGGGGTGGCGCGCATGGTCGGCGGCGGCGTGGCCGCCGGCTTCGCATTGTTCACACTGTCCAAAGTCGCGGCGCAATTCGGGGAATCCGGCGCCATGCCGCCGATTCTGGCCGCCTGGGCCCCGACCGGAGCGGGTCTCTGCCTTGCAGTTTCGCTGCTGCTTCATCTAGAAGACGGATGATGCCCTTTCTCATGCCTCGCTGCCTGTACCGCCCCATCGGGGGAACATCCGCGCAGGCACGCGGCACGCTGCTGGCTGCCAGCATGCTGGGCGGCACGGTTCTGGGCGCCGCGTTCCAGATCCACCATGCCCACGCCCAGATCCGTCCGGTGCATGTCAGCACAGGCACGTCGGTGTCCCAGAAAGACCCGGTGACCTTCCAGGCCGACACGGTGTCCTACGACAACGCGCAGGGGATCGTCACCTGGTCGGGCAATGTCCAGATCTGGCAGAACGACCACGTCCTGCGGGCCGATACGGTCACCTACGACCGCACGACAGGCATCGCGGCGGCGCGCGGCAACGTCGCGATCGTCGAGGCGGACGGCACGGTGCTGTTCAGCGACTATGCCGAACTCAGCAACGGCATGCGCGACGGCATCATGACGCGCCTGCACGCGCTGATGGCCGACAACGCCAAGCTCGCCGCCAACGGCATGCGCCGAACCGGCGCGCATATCAACGACATGACCCGCGCGGTCTACACCGCCTGCGAGATCTGCGCCAAGCATCCCGCCCGCCCGCCGTTCTGGCAATTGCGGGCCTACGACGCGATCGACGATACCGAGCACAAGCGCATCGAGTTCCGCGATGCCTATCTCGACATGTTCGGGATACCGGTCATGTACCTGCCGGTCTTCTCCATGTCCGATCCGTCGGTCCGGCGGCAGAGCGGCTTCCTCACCCCCGGCATTACCCCGCACGACCGCTATCTGGGCGCCTACGTCACCATTCCCTATTACTGGGCGATCGACGGCCAGTCCGACCTGACGGTCCAGGGGCTGTTCTCCACCCGGACCGGGCCGCAGGTCAGCACCCAGTACCGCAACATATTCAACTGGGGCACGCTGAACATCCTGGCCGGCCTGGCGTACGATACCCATCGCCAGGGCGCCTATATCAACACGTTCGGCAACACCGTCGGCTCGGCCAACGAACATGGGGTGCAGGGCTTCCTCTTCGCCCAGGGCAAGGCTTCGATCTCGCGGGAATGGCGAACGGGGATGAACATCAACGTCGCCACCTCCGCCAACTACATGCGCGACTACCGGGTGACCGGCTACGGGCAGGAAATGCTGTCGTCGAACGTCTTTCTCGAAGGGTTCGGCACCGGTTCCTATTCGCGCCTCGACGCCCAGGCTTATCAGGGCCTGAACCAGGGCGTCATCCGCAACACCGACCTGCCCTGGGTGCTGCCGCATTATGCGTTCAGCTATTTCGGCCAGCCCGACGCCTGGGGCGGCCGACTGTCGCTGGATACCGATGATTTCTACGTCTACCGCAATAACGGCGTCTCCGACCAGCGCGGGCAGATCTCGGCGAACTGGGACCGGCCGTTCCGCAACCGGCTGGGCCAGCTCTGGAAACTGACCCTGCACCTGGAATCGGCCATCCATCGTGCCACCAGCCTGAACGAGCAGCCGCTCTACGCCCTGACGACGGCCCGCCGCGCCGCGGTCACCGGCCAGGTCCTGCCGACCGTGGCCCTGAAGATGAACTGGCCGTTCCTGCGCTCCTTCCAGCATGGAAGCGGCACCCAGATCCTGGAGCCGATCGCCCAGATCATCGCCGCGCCCAACACGGGCAACAGCGTCACCCGCAACATGCCCAACGAAGACAGCCTGTCATACGAGTTCACCGACTCGACCCTGTTCGCGCTGAACCGCTATCCGGGCACCGACAGGCTGGATGGCGGCCTGCGCGGCAATTTCGGCGTCCATGCCAACTGGACCTGGGACGGGCATGAAATCGACACACTGGTCGGCGAGAGCATCCAGGAGCATATCACCCGCAACCGCATCCCCTATTCGGGGCTGAGCCATCATCTCTCCGACGTGGTCGCGCGGGCGCGCATCGCCCCCAACCGCTATGTCGATTTCACCGGCCGCACCCGCGTCGACCCCTATGCCGGGCGCATCGATTTCGGCGACGCGCTGTTTTCCACCGGCGTCGAGCATTTCCGCGTCACGGGCGGCTATGTCTACGAGCCGGTGACCCCATATTATTATTACGCCACCAACCTCCAGACCAGCGGCCCGCCCTCCGCCTATTATGTCCGCACCAACGAACTGACGCTCGGCGCCTCGACGAGCTGGAGCGGCTACAGCCTCTCGGGCTTCGTCCGGCGCAGCCTGTCCCGCAAGGAATTCGTCAGCATGGGCGGCAATGCGGGCTACCAGAATGACTGTTTTGCCTTCAACGTCATGTATATCAAGCAATATACCTCGATCGGCGGCGAACAGCGGAATTCGACCATCATGTTCACCCTGACCTTCAAGACCATCGGGGCCTTTGGTATCCATGGCTGACCCGACGACGCGCGAAAGACCGAACAGAATGCGACGCCGCCTTTCCCCGACCGGATTCCCATCGCCCTTCCTGGCCCGCATCGCCGCCGCCGGCCTGGCGGCCTGGACGGCGGGCATCGCCCTGCCCGCCGATGCCGCCCATGCCGCCAGGCCAACTGCCAAGCCGGCCGCCAGGCCGGACGCCGAAGCGTCCGACGGCTCGATCCCGCAGGATTCGATCGTCGCGGTCATCAACGGCACGGTGCTGACGCGGCGTGACGTGGAGAATCGCGGCCGTCTGTTCGCGCTGTCGGCCGGCCTGAACCTGACCGACGACCTCATGAACCGGCTGCGTCCGCAGATCGTCCGGCAGTTGATCGACGAACGCCTGCGGCAGCAGGAGATGCTGTCACGCCACATCAACGTGCCGCCGGAGCAGATCGCCGCCTCGATCGCCGATATCGAACGGCGCAACAACATGCCCCACAACGCCCTGCGCGACCGTCTGGCGGCGGACGGCATCTCGCTGACCACCATGATCGACCAGATCCGGGTGCAGTTGGGCTGGTCGCAGGTCCTGCGCGAGGAACTGGGCTCGCGCGGACGCACCACCGCCGCCGAGATCGCCCAGCGCGAGGAAGCCCTGCGCCACGAAGACGGCAAGACGCAGTATCTGATGAGCGAGATCTTCATCCCGGTCGATGACGCGCGTCATTCCGAGGATGAGCTGAAATTCGCGCAGACGATCATCCAGGAACTGCGCAACGGCGCGCCCTTCCCCATCGTCGCCGCCCAGTTCTCGCAGAGCCAGACGGCGCTGGAAGGCGGCATGATGGGCTGGGTGCAGGAAGACAGCCTGGACCCGCAGGTCGTCGCCGTCGCCCGCGCCATGCCCGAAGGCGCCATTTCCAACCCGATCCGCGTCGCCGGCGGCTATGTCATCGCCACGCTGAACGGCCGCCGCACCATCGGCCACCAGATGGGCACGCTGCTGACTCTGCGTCAGGCGTACCTGCCCTTCACCACGCCGCTCAATCCGCAGGCCCCTTCCGAGCAGCAGCGCCAGATGCTGCAAGAGGCTCAGCAACTCGCCGCCAACGCGCATAGCTGCGCGGACCTCGAAGCGGCAAACCACAAATACGGCGACAAGCGCCCCGCCAATCCCGGCGACCTGCAACTGGAGCGCATCAATCCGCAGATGCAGCAGATCCTGGCCAACCTGCCGCCCGGCAAGGCCAGCCACCCCCTGGTCTCGGGCGACGGCATCGCCGTGCTGATGGTCTGCGCGCGCCAGCAGAAGAATTTCGCCCAGCAGACCCCCAGCGAAATCGCGGACCAGTTGATGAACGAGCGGGTGGAACAGACATCGCGCCAGTTGAACCGCGACCTGCGCCGCCGCGCCGTCATCGACATCCGGTCGAAGGTGTGACCAACCCGAGCCATCCGACCATGGCCACGGCCATGGTCGATCCGGTCCAGGAGCCGCTGCGCGAGGTCATCGCCCGCCACGGGCTGGACGCCCGCAAGGCGCTGGGCCAGCACTTCCTGCTCGATCCCGGCATCACGGCGCGGATCGCCGCCCTGGCGGGCGACCTGACCGGCCGGCATGTCATCGAAGTCGGCCCCGGCCCCGGCGGCCTGACCCGCTCCCTGCTGGCCACCCCGGCCACCAGCGTCACGGCGGTGGAAATCGACCGCCGGGCGGTCGCGGTCATCGAGGAACTGGTCGCCCATTTCCCCGACAGATTGCGGCTGGTGGAAGCCGACGCGACCCGGCGCGACCTGACGGAACTCTGCCCCACACCGCGCCAGATCGTCGCCAACCTGCCCTATAATGTCGGCACCCCGCTGCTGGTCGGCTGGCTGCGCCAGGCCGCGTCGTGGGAACGGCTGACCCTGATGTTCCAGATGGAAGTCGGCGAGCGGATCTGCGCCGCTCCCGACACCGACCATTACGGGCGCCTCGCGGTGCTGGCCCAATGGACCTGCCAGGCCAGCCTGGTCATGCGAATCCCGCCCGGCGCCTTCTCCCCCCCACCCAAGGTCTATTCGGCCGTCGTCAGCCTGATCCCCCACGCGGCCCAGCCCGAACCTGCGCTGTTCCGGGCCATGGAGCAGGTCACGGCCGCCGCCTTCGGCCAGCGGCGCAAGATGCTGCGCGGATCGCTGCGCGCCATCGGCGGCGAAGCCCTGCTGGGCGAAGCCGGAATCGCCGGCGAACGCCGGGCGGAAACATTATCGATCGCCGAATTCGACCGGCTGGCACGCTGCCACGCCGCCCGGACCGCCTGACGGGCAGGGACGCGCCGCCCCTACTCCGCCACCCGGTCCTTGCGGCCACGAACCCGGCGACGCGGCGCGGCGGCGGGTTCAGCCGCGGGGGCTCCGGCCCGCTCGGCCTCGACCATATAATCCCGCGTCAGCGGCACCGCATCGATCGAGCGGGTGATCTGCACCTGGAAATTCAGATGGCCCTGGACGCGGAACGACAGTTCCGCCCCCGCCAGATAGAATTCGAACATCCGGCAGAACCGCTCGTCATACAGGGCCGCCACCCGGTCCCGGTTGGCGGCGAAGCGCTGGCGCCAATGGGCGATGGTCCGTGCGTAATGCAGACGCAGGATCTCGCAATCCGTCACCCACAGCCCCGCCTTCTCGATCGCGGCGAAGGTCTCGCTCAGCGCCGGCGAATAGCCACCGGGGAAAATATAGCGGTCGATCCACGGATTGGTCGAACCCGGCCCGTCATTCCGCCCGATGGAATGCAGCAGCATCACCCCGTCGGGCGCCAGGATCGAGCGCACCTTCTCGAAGAACTGCCGATAATGGCCAACCCCCACATGCTCGAACATGCCGACCGACACGATCCGGTCGAAGCGTCGCGTCACATCGCGGTAATCCACAAGTTCGAACCGCACCCGGTCCGCAAGCCCCTCCTCCACCGCCCGACGGCGGGAGACGGCAAGCTGCTCTTCCGACAGGGTGATGCCCGTAACCCGCGCGCCATAGTCCCGCGCCAGCGTCAGCGCCATGCCGCCCCAGCCGCTGCCGATATCCAGCACCTCCAGATCCGGGCGGTCCAGACGCAGCTTGGCCGCGATATGCCGCTTCTTGGCCCTCTGGGCCTCTTCCAGCGTCTCGTCCCCCCGCGCGAAATAGGCACAGGAATATTGCCGGTCGCTGTCCAGGAACAGGTCGTACAGCGCCCCGTTCAGATCGTAATGATGGGCGACGTTCCGCCGCGACCGCGTCGCCGGGTTGAACTGGGTCCAGGTCCGCTTGCCATAGCGGATCACCGCCGCCACGGCCTCGCCGATATGGCCGGCGCGCATGCTGTTGGTCATCAGCAGGCCCAGCAGGTCGTACAGCGTGCAGCCCACCGGCTCGACCAGCCCGTCCATATAGGCTTCACCGAAGGCCAGGCCCGGATTGGCGATCAGCCGCCGCTCCACCGATGGCGCGAGCACACGCATCGCCGCGACCGGCCCCGGCGTGCCGACATAGGTACGTCGCGTCCCGTCCGAAAAGACGACATCCAGCCGCCCCTGGGTGATGAAGCTGCGAAAGATCCTGTCGATCACCGGCGTCATCGTTCGGCTCCCTCCCTTTTGAGGGCAGCATGAAGTCTGTAGCGCCATCCGTAAAGAACGAGCAGCGGTGCTTTCGATGGTTTTTCAACGACAAAAGGCCCGGAAGAGTAAACTCTTCCGGGCCTTTCGCAGCTTCGGCGGCCTGCGCCGCGAGTCGGATCAGGCTTCGGCCGAAGCCTCTTCCGTTTCCTCGACCAGTGCTTCCTCGACGAAGCCGGCAGGCTCTTCTTCAGCGCCGATGGCCTCGCCGCGTGCCTGACGCTCGGCTTCCTCTTCCGACCGCGCCACGTTGACCGTGACGGGGATCGACACTTCCGGATGCAGCGCCACGCGCACGGTGTACAGGCCCAGCTGCTTGATCGGGTGCTCAAGGACAACCTGGGTGCGCGAAACCGTCAGCCCGGCCGCCGTGGTGGCCTCGGCCACGTCACGGGTCGTGACCGAGCCATACAGGCTGCCGCTGTCGCCGGCCTGACGGATCAGGACAACGGACAGGCCATGCATGCGCTCGGACAGGCGCTCGGCCTCTTCACGGCGCTTCAGGTTCAGCGCCTCAAGCTGCACGCGCTCGCGCTCGAAACGCTCGCGGTTCATGCCGTTGGCGCGGATCGCCTTGCCCTGCGGCAGAAGGAAGTTACGGGCATAACCCGGCTTCACCTTCACGATGTCGCCCATCTGCCCCAGGTTTTCGACGCGCTGGAGCAGGATCAGTTCTACTGCGGACATGATCTGCCTCCCTCAACCGACGATGTAAGGCAGCAGGGCCAGGAAGCGGGCCCGCTTGATCGCCTGGGCCAGCTCGCGCTGCTTCTTCGCCGAAACGGCGGTGATGCGGCTCGGCACGATCTTGCCGCGCTCGGACAGGAAGCGGCTAAGCAGACGCACGTCCTTGTAGTCGATCTTCGGCGCGTTGGGGCCGGAGAACGGGCAGGATTTGCGGCGGCGATAGAACGGCCGACGGGCGCCCACGGCCGTGCGACGGGCGGCGGGATTGATTTCGGTGGTGTCGGACATGGATTCTTACTCCGCTTCGCCGTCGATATCGCGCGGCTCGTCATTGCGGGCGCGGAATTCCTCGCGGTCGTCATAGCTGCGACGGGGGCCGCCACGGCCGCTCTCAAACCGGCCGGCCGGCTTCGGGCCACGGAAACCGCGCTCGCGCTCGTCGCCCTTGCGGGACAGGATCACGGACGGCGCCTCGTCGATCTCTTCGACGCGCAGGGTCAGGACGCGCATCACGTCCTCGTTCAGGCTCAGCTGGCGCTCGATCTCCTTGATCGTCTCCGGCTTCGCATCCAGACCCAGGAGCATGTAGTGCCCCTTGCGGTTCTTCTTCATGCGATAGGCCAGGCTGCGCAGGCCCCAATATTCGCGCTTCTTGACGGCACCGCCATCAGTCTCCAGCAGGGCCGCGATTCCGTCGGCGACGGCTTCGACCTGCTGCTGCGACACGTCATTCCGTGCAATGAACACGGTCTCATATAACGGCATGGGAACTCCCTTCGGATAAGGTCAACCCGGCCGCCTCGGACACGGTCCGCACGGCGCCCCTCCCGGGGGGCATGGGTATAGCCGGGGCGATGCCGCGCCCGAGCAGGGAAGGAGCGGTGTGAAGCACAAACCCCGCCCGATCACAAGGAAAAACTAATCGCGCAGCCAGGCCGGCACGCTCATGCCCAGCCGGTCGGGAATGTCCCACACCTCGCGCACCATGCGCACCTTGCGGAATCCGGCCTGGAGATACGTCTCCATCGCCCTGGGATGGTCGGCCGTGCAGGTATTGACCCGCACGCTCTGGGGCCGCGAGGCCCAGGCCGCGTCAAGCGCGGCCCGCAGGAAGGTCCGCCCGATTCCCTGCCCGATCTGCCCCGGCATCAGCCCGAAATAGGCCAGATTGACCTCACCGGGCACCTGCCGATCCAGTTCGAAGAAACCGCAGACCTCGTCACCCCGCCACAGGACATGCACCTCGACGCGCGGATCGCGCAGCAGGGCGACCAGTTCCCCCTCGGGCATGACCCGGCGCATCCACCAGCAATAATCCTGCCCCACACCGTCATAGAGACGCCGATAGAAGGCAGCCTCGGGCGCCGGCTGCCGCACGATCCGGTACGCCGCCGGCAGCACGGGCGCGGCACCCGCAGGCGGCGCGTCCATGCACAGGAACGTCACGTCGACGACGATCCGGGTCGTCGGCCCGGACCCGATCATCGCATTCACGACACCCGGCCTCAGTTATCGTCGAGGAACGAGCGCAGCTTGCGGCTGCGGCTGGGGTGCTTGAGCTTGCGCAGCGCCTTGGCCTCGATCTGGCGGATACGCTCGCGCGTCACGTTGAACTGCTGGCCGACCTCTTCCAGCGTGTGGTCGGTGTTCATGCCGATGCCGAAGCGCATGCGCAGCACGCGCTCCTCGCGTGGCGTCAGCGAGGACAGCACCCGCGTCGTGGCTTCGCGCAGGTTGGTCTGGATCGCGGCATCCAGCGGAATCACCGCCGTCTTGTCCTCGATGAAGTCGCCCAGATGGCTGTCTTCCTCGTCGCCGATCGGCGTCTCCAGCGAAATCGGCTCCTTGGCGATCTTCAGGACCTTGCGCACCTTCTCCAGCGGCATGCCCAGCTTCTCGGCCAGTTCCTCGGGCGCCGGCTCGCGCCCGATCTCATGCAGCATCTGGCGCGAGGTCCGGACCAGCTTGTTGATCGTCTCGATCATATGCACCGGAATACGGATGGTCCGCGCCTGATCGGCGATCGAGCGCGTGATCGCCTGCCGGATCCACCAGGTGGCATAGGTCGAGAATTTGTAGCCGCGACGGTACTCGAACTTATCCACGGCCTTCATCAGGCCGATATTGCCCTCCTGGATCAGGTCCAGGAACTGGAGGCCGCGATTGGTGTATTTCTTGGCGATCGAGATCACCAGCCGCAGGTTCGCCTCGATCATCTCCTTCTTCGCGCGGGCCGAATCCCGCTCACCGCGCGAAATGGTGGCATAGACGCGGCGGAACTCGCCCACCGGCAGGCCGGTTTCCTGCGACAGGGCCGCCACCTGGCCACGCAGTTCCAGCACGGTGGCGGTATGTTTGGCGACGAAGTTCTTCCAGCTCTTGGCCGGCAGGGCGGACACCATGTCCATCCAGCCGGGGTCCAGTTCGCTGCCGCGATATTTGATCAGGAAGTCCTCGCGCGAGACCTTGGTGCTCTCGGCCAGACGCAGCATCCGCCCTTCCAGCCCGTTCAGCCGCTGGAAGATCTCCTTCATGTGCTGCACCAGATACTCGATCCGGGTATTGTGCAGATGCACCTGCTGCACCTTGCCGACCAGTTCCTCGCGCAGCTTCTCGTACGATTTCTCGGACTTGTCCGACATCTCGGCGCCCGAGGTCAGGGTCTCCAGCCGCTTGGACTGCAATTTCTGCAGCCGCGAATAAAGCTCCTCGATCTCCTCGAACTGCGCCAGGATCTCCGGCTTCAGCTTCTCTTCCAGCGCCGAGAGCGACAGGCCGGCGCTGTCGCCTTCCTCGCCTTCCTCATTCTCGGCCGGGGCCTCGAAACCACCATCTTCCTGCGACGGCTCGACACCTTCCTCCTCGGCGCCGCCCGACTGCATGGCCTCCAGGTCCACGATGTCGCGCAGCAGCATTTCGCCGGCCTTCAGCCGCTCATGCCACGAGATGATGGCGCTGAAGGTCAGCGGGCTTTCGCACAGCCCGCCGATCATCTCGTCGCGGCCGGCCTCGATCCGCTTGGCGATGGCGATCTCGCCCTCGCGCGACAGCAGTTCGACCGACCCCATCTCGCGCAGATACATCCGCACCGGGTCGTCGGTACGGCCCAGGCTCTCGGTATCGACGTTGCCGCTGGCCGATTCTTCCTCGGTTTCGGCTTCCTCGGTCTTTTCCTCGCGGTTCGCCTCGGTGTCGTCGTTATCCTCGTTCTCGACGACCTGGATGCCCATCTCCGACAGCACCGCCATCACGTCCTCGATCTGTTCCGAGGACATCTGGTCCTGCGGCAGGACGGCGTTCAGTTCGTCGAAGGTGATGTACCCCCGCTCCTTGCCGCGGGCGATCAGCCTCTTGACAGCTCCGGATTGCGTATCCAGCAGAGTGGTGTCGTTATCCTGGTCGCCAGAAGTCGCTTCCGAACCCGCGGCTGTCTTTGTAGCCATCGCCTGCCCTATCCCTAAGCGCTAACCCGCCGCCACGCTTTCCCCGCGCCACGGCATCGCCGGCCCTGCCTCACATCCGGTCTCCCTCACGGGTGTGGGAGACAAACCTCCGGATACGAAACGGCCATTCTATCGCATCTGACAAATTACAAGTGGTGTGCAGGTGGTCGATTCACCCGCCAAAGTCAAGGCCCGGCTTGTTTCAGCCCCCGGAATGTCACCCGTCGTCGGCCGATAATTCCCCCCGCCGCAGGGCTTCCCAGGCCAGCAGCCGGGGGCGCAGACTGCCCCACGCGCGCGCGTCCAGCGTGCCGGCGCACATCCGTTCGGTATCCACCCGCAGATCCTCGCCGAACCGGCGCACATTCATCAGCGCATAGAAATGCCACCATTCCTGCGCGACATCGACCGCCATCAGATCGTCAGGCGCACTGAGCGCCATCGGCAGCGGCCGGGCCGACAGCACGGCGGCGCGCTCGTCCGCCAGCCCGGCCTCGTCCATCCAGGCCGCCAGCGCATCGGCATCCATCGGCACCCCTTCCGACGCCGCATCCATCAGCCCCGCCCGGACCCGGCCCAGCACCGGCGGCAGATCCAGCCGGCAATAGGCATCCTCAACCTCGGACAACAGCCCCGGATGACGCAGCAGGATCGCCGTCAGGATTCGCATGCGCTCCTCCGTCGCCGCCAGGGCATCGAACGGCGCCGACACCACCGAGACGACAGACGGCCGGGCCGCGCCGTCCCGACGCGCCCCGCCACCCGGCCGGCGCCGATAGGTCTCGAAGAACCGGTCCACCAATGTCGAGCGGTATTCGGAGGCAAGGCTCTTGTCGGCGATCATCGCCGCCGCATCGGTCAGCCGCCGGCGCAGCGCCGCCCGCTGCTCCGGCCCCGGATCGCGCACCCCCTGGGTCAGCAGGTCGAACAACACCGCACTCAACGGCCGCGCGCCCTCCACCAGGGCGGCAACCGCCCCCGCGCCGCGCGTCCGCAGCAGACTGTCCGGGTCCTCCCCCTCGGGCAGGGTGCAGAAACGAACCGTCCGATCCATCGACAGCAGCGGCAACGCGGTCTCGGCCGCCTTCACCGCCGCACGCTGCCCCGCGCCATCCCCGTCGAAACACAAGATCGGCGCCGGCGCCAGACGCCACAGTTCCTCCATCTGCTCGGGGGTCAGGGCCGTGCCCAGCGGCGCCACCGCGCCCGGAAAACCCGCCTGATGCAGGGCGATAACATCCATATAGCCTTCGACGACCAGCAACTCGACCGGCGGCGCCCCACGCGGCCGCGCCATCCGCAGCGCGCCGCGGGCACGGTCCATGCCAAACAGCACCCGCCGCTTGGAAAACAGCTCGGTTTCCGGCCCGTTCAGATATTTCGGCTGCCCGTCGCCCAGGATACGCCCGCCGAACGACACCAGCGCCCCCCGCCGGTCGCGGATCGGAAACGTGACGCGGTTGAAGAACAGTTCCCCCTTCGGCCGCCCGTCCTCATCCACCCGCATCAGCCCCGCCCGCGCCAGCAGGTCGGGCGTCACGCCTTTCGGACGCAGCTCCTCCAGCAGCGCCCCCCGGCCATCGCCCGACCAGCCCAGCCCGAATCCGGCGATCGTCTCGTCGGACAGGCCGCGCCCGCGCAGATAGGCCAGCCCGCTCCACCCTTCCGGCGCATGCAGCCGCCGCACCCAGTCGGCCTGCACCAGTTCCAGCACCTCGGCCAGGTCGCGGGCGCGCTGCTCGTTCTCACGCTGCTGGGGGCTGGCGCGCGGCACCTCCATGCCCGCAGCGGCCGCCAGTTCGGCCACCGCCTCGGGAAACCCCCGCCCCTCGCTCTGCATCACGAACGTGATCACATCGCCATGCGCCCCACAACCGAAGCAATGGTAGTGGTCGTCATAGACGTAGAAGGACGGCGTCTTCTCGCCATGGAAGGGGCAGCACGCCTTCCAGTTCCGCCCCGAACGGACCAGCCGGGTCCGTCGCCCGATCACGGCAGCGATCGGCGTGCGGGCACGAAGCTCCTCCAGAAAGGCGGGGTCGAGTGCCACCGCGTCAGGCGGACAGCAGCGACTTGACCAGTGCGCTGGCCTGTCCCGCGTCCAGCGCCGCGCCAAAGCGCACCTTCAGCGCCGCCATCACCTTGCCCATATCCTTCATCGAACCCGCCCCCAGTTCGGCGATCGCCTCGCGCGCCGCCGCCTCCAGCGTCGCCGCGTCCAGTTCGGCGGGCAGATAGGCGCGAATGGTCGCGATCTCGGCCTCTTCCTTCTCGGCCAGTTCGGGCCGGCCACCCTGATGATACATCGTGGCCGACTCGGTGCGCGACTTGATCATGCCGCGCAGCATCGACACGATCTCGTCCTCCGACACCTCGGCGCTCCGCGCACGGGCGGCGATGTCCACATCCTTCAGCTTCGCATTGACCATGCGCAGGGTCGCCACCTGCGCGCTCTGCCCGGCCTTCATCGCCGCCTTGAGGTCTTCCATGAAACGTGCGCGAAGGCTCATGATCCGTCACTCCTGAATTGAGAGGCACCTACCGGACGGGGTGCCTTCGGGTAAACAGCCGGAAGATTTTTCCCACCCGACAGGGAACAATCAGGGTGGGAATTTTCTTCCCAGCCCCACGAGAGGCTGGTAGGAGATAACCCCGGAAGGAAGAATTCTCCATGCCGTCATCGATCGACCACATCATCGACCGTCTGGGCGGGGCCGACAACGCCGCCCGCCTGACCGGCGTCGGGACCGAGGCCATTCGCAAATGGCGTCAGGCCGGCGCGATTCCGCCCAAGCACTGGACGGTGATCCTGCGCCATACCGGCCTCAGCCTGTCCGACCTGCAACCCGATAGCGTGCCCCCCGACCAAGCATCCGATGGACCGGAGACCCAGATGACCGAGCGCCAGGTTCCCGCCTCGTCCCAAGCCGCCATTCCCACGGGCGCCACCGCCGCCCTGGTGCTGGCCGACGGCACCGTGCTGTGGGGGCGCGGCTTCGGCGCGCACACGCCGGCCACCGGCGCCGCCATCGGCGAACTCTGCTTCTCCACCGGCATGACCGGCTATCAGGAAACCCTGACCGACCCGTCCTTCGCCGGCCAGATCATCACCTTCACCTTTCCGCATATCGGCAATGTCGGCACCAACGAAGCCGATGACGAAGCCACCCGCGTCGCGGCACGCGGCCTGGTGGTCAAGCAGGACCTCACCGAACCCGCCAACTGGCGCGCCACGCAGGGTCTCGATCGCTGGCTGAAGGCCCAGGGCGTCCCCGGCATCTGCGGCGTCGATACCCGCGCGATCACGCTCCGCATCCGCGACGGCGGCGCGCAGACCGCCATCCTGTCCTACCCCGCCGACGGCGCGTTCGACCTCGACGCCCTGCGCGCCCAGGCCGCCGCCTGGCCCGGCCTGGAAGGCATGGACCTGGCCCGCGACGTTACCTGCGCCCAGGCCTATCCATGGGCCGAAGGCGTATGGACCTGGCCCGGCGGCACCCTGCCCCTGCCCGAAAAACGCCGCCGCGTCGTCGCCGTCGATTACGGCGCCAAGCGCAACATCCTGCGCTGCCTGGCCAATGCCGGCTGCGATGTCACGGTCGTCCCCGCCACCGCCACGGCGGAAGAGATCCTGGCGCTCGATCCCGCCGGCGTCTTCCTCTCCAACGGCCCCGGCGACCCGGCCGCGACCGCCGCCTATGCGGTGCCGGCCATCCAGGGCGTGCTCAAGGCCGGCAAGCCGATCTTCGGCATCTGCCTCGGCCACCAGCTCCTGGCGCAGGCGCTGGGCGCGCGCACCTACAAGCTGGCGCGCGGCCATCGCGGCGCCAACCAGCCCGTCAAGGACCTGGGCACCGGCAAGGTCGAGATCACCAGCCAGAATCACGGTTTCGCGGTGGACGAATCCAGCCTGCCCGACGATGTCCGCGTGACGCATACCAGCCTGTTCGACGGCTCGAACGAAGGCATCGCCTCCACGCGCTACGCGGCCTTCTCGGTCCAGTACCACCCCGAGGCCAGCCCCGGCCCGTCGGACAGCCACTACCTGTTCGACCGCTTCGTCGCCCTGATCGACCGCACCAATCAGCCCGCCTGAAAGTCGCGCCCCATGCCCAAACGGACAGACATACGCTCGATCCTGATCATCGGCGCCGGCCCCATCGTCATCGGCCAGGCCTGTGAATTCGACTATTCCGGCGCCCAGGCCTGCAAGGCCCTGCGCGAGGAAGGCTATCGGGTCATCCTGGTCAACTCCAACCCGGCCACGATCATGACCGATCCCGGCCTGGCGGACGCCACCTATATCGAGCCCATCACCCCCGAATTCGTCGAACGCATCATCCTGCGCGAAAAGCCCGATGCGGTGCTGCCCACCATGGGCGGCCAGACGGCGCTGAACACCGCAATGGCGCTCGACAAGTCGGGCTTCCTCAAGAAGCACGGCGTGGAGCTGATCGGCGCGGATGCCGAGGTGATCGACCGCGCCGAAGACCGGCAGAAATTCCGCGAGGCGATGGATGCGATCGGCATCGAAAGCCCCCGCAGCACCATCGCCCACACGCTGGACGAAGCCCGCGCGGCGCTGGAAGATGTCGGCCTGCCGGCGGTCATCCGCCCCTCCTTCACCATGGGCGGCTCGGGCGGCGGCATCGCCTATAACCGCGAGGAATTCGACCAGATCGTCGCCTCGGGCCTCGACGCCTCCCCCACCACCGAAGTCCTGATCGAGGAATCGGTGCTGGGCTGGAAGGAATTCGAGATGGAGGTGGTCCGCGACCGCGCGGACAATTGCATCATCGTCTGCTCGATCGAGAATATCGACCCGATGGGCGTGCATACCGGCGACTCCATCACCGTCGCCCCGGCGCTGACCCTGACGGACAAAGAGTACCAGCGCATGCGCGACGCATCGCTGGCCTGCCTGCGCGCCATCGGCGTGGAAACCGGCGGCTCCAACGTCCAGTTCGGCATCAACCCGGCAGACGGCCGCATGGTCGTCATCGAGATGAACCCCCGCGTCTCGCGCTCGTCCGCCCTGGCCTCCAAGGCCACCGGCTTCCCCATCGCCAAGATCGCGGCCAAGCTGGCGGTCGGCTATACGCTGGACGAACTGGCCAACGACATCACCGGCTCCACCCCGGCGTCGTTCGAGCCGACCATCGACTATGTCGTGGTCAAGATCCCGCGCTTCACCTTCGAGAAATTCCCCGGCACCCCGGCCCTGCTCTCCACGAGCATGAAGTCGGTGGGCGAGGCGATGGCCATCGGCCGCTCCTTCCCCGAGGCCCTGCAAAAGGGCCTGCGCTCGATGGAAACCGGCCTCGCCGGGCTGGACCCGGTGGAAGCCCCCGGCGACGGCGGCACCGACGCCTTCCGCGCCGCCCTCTCCCAGCCCCGGCCGGAACGGATTCTCATGGCCGCCCAGGCCCTGCGCGCCGGCCTGAGCATCGAAGACATCCACGCCGCCTGCAAGTTCGAGCCCTGGTTCCTGCGCGAACTGGCCAGGATCGTGGCGGCCGAACACACGGTCGTCCGCGACGGCCTGCCGCGCGACGCCCAGGCCATGCGCCGCCTCAAGGCCATGGGCTTCTCCGATGTCCAGCTTGCCCGCCTGTCGGGCACCTCGGCGGCCGAGATCGCCACCCTGCGCACCCGTCTGGCGGTCACGCCGGTCTACAAGCGCATCGACACCTGCGCCGGCGAATTCGCCTCCGACACGCCCTATATGTATTCGACCTACGAGGGCGGGTTCGGCACGCCGGAATGCGAAAGCCGCCCCACCGACCGGCAGAAGGTGGTCATCCTCGGCGGCGGCCCCAACCGCATCGGCCAGGGCATCGAATTCGATTATTGCTGCGTCCACGCCGCCTATGCGCTGCGCGAGGCCGGGTTCGAGACCATCATGGTCAACTGCAACCCCGAGACGGTCTCGACCGACTACGACACCTCGGACCGGCTGTATTTCGAGCCCCTGACCGCCGAGGACGTCATCGCCCTGATCCGCCGCGAGCAGGAAAGCGGCACCGTGCTGGGCTGCATCGTGCAGTATGGCGGCCAGACGCCGCTGAAACTGTCCCACGCGCTGGAAGCCGCCGGCATCCCCCTGCTGGGCACGCCCGCCGACGCGATCGACCGCGCCGAGGACCGCGAGCGGTTCCAGTCCATGCTCCAGCGTCTGGGCCTGCGCCAGCCCGCCAACGGCATCGCCCGCACCCCGGCCGAGGCCGAGGACGTGGCCGACCGCATCGGCTACCCGGTGGTCATCCGCCCGTCCTACGTGCTGGGCGGCCGCGCGATGGAAATCGTCCATGACCGCGCCAGCCTGCAACGCTACATGCGCGTGGCCCTGCAACTGGCCGGCCAGGACATCGCCTCCGGCCCGGTGCTGATCGACCGCTACCTCAACGACGCGATCGAGGCCGATGTCGACTGCATCGCCGACGGGCAGGAGGTCTACGTCGCCGGCGTCATGGAACATATCGAGGAAGCCGGCATCCATTCCGGCGACAGCGCCTGCTCCCTGCCGCCCTACACCCTGTCCCCGGCCATCGTCACCGAACTCAAGGCGCAGACCGAGGCGATGGCCCGCGAACTGGGCATCGTCGGGCTGATGAACGTCCAGTACGCGATCAAGGACCAGGAGATCTTCGTCCTGGAGGTCAATCCCCGCGCCTCGCGCACCGTGCCCTTCGTCGCCAAGGCGACCGGCGTGCCGGTGGCCAAGATCGGCGCGCGGGTCATGGCGGGCGCGAAGCTGGCGGAATTCCGCCTCGACGACCGCGCGGTCGCCCCGCATGTCGCGGTCAAGGAAGCCGTCTTCCCGTTCAACCGTTTCCCGAACGTGGACACGATCCTGGGTCCGGAAATGCGCTCGACCGGCGAGGTCATGGGCCTGGACGCCTCGTTCGAGCGCGCCTTCGCCAAGTCGCAGCTCGCCGCCGGCGTGCGCCTGCCGCTGTCGGGCACGGTGTTCCTGTCGGTGCGCGGCAGCGACAAGCCGGCGGTGCCGGCGCTGGCCCGCCGCCTGGTCGATATGGGCTTCACCATCCTGGCCACGCGCGGCACCGCGCAGCACCTGCGCGACGCGGGCATTGCGGTCCAGGTGGTCAACAAGGTGCTGGAAGGGCGGCCGAACTGCGTGGACGCCATCCGCTCGGGCGAGGTGCAGATGATCATCAACACCGCCCACGGCGCGCAGTCGGTCGCGGACAGTTTCGACATCCGCCGCTCGGCCCTCATCTCGGGCATTCCCCACTTCACCACGATCGCCGGCGCCCGCGCCGCAACCCACGCGATCGCGGCGATGCGGGAAGGACCGCTTGAAGTCGCGCCGCTTCAATCCTACTTTAACGGATCGTTCTGAGCGTACCACACCCACGCCGGGAACAGGGCAGGCACCGCCGGCCCCGTTTCCGGCGCTGTCGGTCTTGTGGGATGCTCTTGTTGCAATCTGCCATGTCGGCCATCTGACCGACCTTCACCCTGGGGACGCGCCTTGCAGAAATTTCCGATGACAGGCAAGGGCCTGCAACGGCTGGAAGATGAACTTCGCAAACTCAAGAGTGAAGAGCGCCCGGCCGTGATCCGCGCGATCGCCGAAGCCCGCAGCCACGGCGACCTGTCGGAAAATGCCGAGTACCACGCCGCCCGAGACCGTCAGTCCTTCATCGAGGGCCGGATCATCGAACTGGAAGAGATCGTCTCCTCGGCCGAGGTGATCGACCCGTCCACCCTGTCGGGCGACCAGGTGAAATTCGGCGCCCAGGTCAGCCTGGTGGACGAAGAGACCGACAAGGAAGCCACCTACCAGATCGTCGGCGTGCACGAGGCCGACATCAAGCAGGGCCTGCTGTCCGTGTCCTCGCCGCTGGCCAAGTCGCTCATCGGCAAGAAGATCGGCGATACCGTCTCGGTCCCCGCCCCCGGCGGCGACCGGACCTACGAAATCCTGGCCGTCACCTACGGCTGAGGCAGCCGGTCATGATCACGCTCGATGACGTCCGGGCGGCCGCCGCCCGGATCGAGGGGCGCGTGCTGCGCACCCCCACGGTTCCCTCGCACGCCCTGTCGAAGGCGACAGGCGCGGAGATCGTGCTCAAGCTGGACAATCTCCAGGCCGTGGGCTCGTTCAAGGAACGCGGCGCCGCCAACAAGCTGGCGCTGCTGACATCCGAGGAACGCGGGCGCGGCGTCATCACCGTCTCGGCCGGCAACCACGCGCAGGGCGTCGCCCGCCATGCCGCGCTGCTGGGCATCGACGCGGTCATCGTCATGCCGCGCTTCACCCCCGCCGCCAAGGTCACGCGCACCGCCGCGTGGGGCGCGCGCGTGGTGCTGCACGGCGACAATTTCGCCGAAGCCACCGCCCATGCCGACGCCCTGTGCGCGGCGGAAGGCCGCGTCTTCGTCCACCCGTACGACGACCCGGCGGTCATGGCCGGCCAGGGCACCTTCGCGCTCGAACTGCTCGAGGATGCCGGCCCGCTGGATGTCTTCGTCGGCCCCATCGGCGGCGGCGGCCTGCTCTCGGGCTGCGCCGTGGCCGGCGCCGCCCTGCGGCCGGAGATGGACATCGTCGGCGTGCAGGTCGAAGCCTATTCCTCCCTCTCCGACTTCCCCGGCGACGAGCTCACACCACCCGGCGGCGCCACGATCGCCGAGGGCATCGCGGTCCTGCGCATCGGCCGCCAGCCGCTTTCGGTCATCCGCGATCACGTCTCGCGCGTGCTGGTGGTGCCGGAACGCGCGGTCGAGGACGCCATCACCCTGATGGCCGAGGGCGCCAAGCAGGTCAGCGAAGGTGCTGGCGCCGCGGCCCTGGCGGCCGTGCTGACCTACCCGGAACTGTTCCGTGGCAAGCGCGTCGCCCTGCCCGTCACCGGCGGCAATATCGACAGCCGCATCCTGGCCAACACCCTGCTGCGCACGCTGCTGCGCGACGGCCGCCTGCTGTGCCTCAAGATGGACATCCCCGACCGGCCGGGCGTGCTGGCCGACATCTCGCGCAAGATCGGCGATGCCGGCGGCAACATCATCGAGGTCTCGCACCAGCGCCTGTTCACCGCCGCCAGCGTCCAGGCCGCCGAACTGGAAGTGATGATCGAGGCCCGCGACCCGCTGCACGCCCAGCAGATCATGGACGAACTGGCCAAGACCTACATCGTCCGCCGGGTCTGACGCCCCGCCTCCTTGTCATCTCCCCCGCGCACCGATATCGTCCCGAAACGATCGAACCGGGCGTGGGGGCGCATGGACAATCCGACCAGACTGGACGCCCGACAGGTCGGCGCCGACTCCCTGCCGGTCATCTCGATCGCCGGCCTCTGCGCGGCCGATCCCGCGGAACGTCAGGCCGTCGGCGACGCCCTGCGCGCCGCCTGCACGCAGACCGGCTTCTTCTACTGCGTCGATCACGGCGTACCACAGGGCCTGATCGACGCCGTGCTGGCGGAAAGCCGGCATTTCTTCGCCCTGCCAGCGGAAGACAAGACCCGCCTCGACAAATCCCTGTCCTCCTGCAATCGCGGCTACGAACCGCTCCGCAACCAGACGCTGGAAGCCGGCACCCCGCCCGACCTCAAGGAAGGCTTCTATATCGGCGCCGAGCAGCCGGAATCGGGCGGGCTACGCTTCAACCAGGGGCCCAACCAGTGGCCCATGGCCATGCCCGGCTTCCGTCCGACGATGATGGCCTATTCCGCCGCCCTGACCGTCATCGCGGAGCGGCTGATGCAGGGCCTGGCCCTGTCCCTCGGACTGGCGGAAGATTTTTTCATCACCTATTGCCGCGATCCCCAGATCACGCTGCGGCTGCTGCATTACCCGCCCCAGCCCGCCAACCCGCAACCCGGCGAGAAAGGCTGCGGCGCCCATACCGATTTCGGCGGCCTCACCCTCCTGCTGCAGGACGGGAGCGGCGGCCTGCAAGTACGCGGGCCGGATGATGGCTGGATTCACGCCACCCCCATCCCCGGCAGCTTCGTCGTCAATCTGGGCGACATGATCGCGCGCTGGACCAACGACCGCTACCGCTCCACGCTGCACCGCGTCGTCAACACCTCCGGCGGCGACCGCTACTCCGTACCCTTCTTCTACACCGGCAACGCCGACTACACGGTCTCCTGCCTGCCCGGCTGCCTCGCGCCGGGCGAAACCCCGCGCTACCCGCCCGTCACCGTGCAGGACCATCTGCGCGCCATGTATCGCCGCACCTATGGCTGATACCGGTGCCGAGCCGCTCCTGCTCATCCACGGCGCCTGGCAGGGCGCATGGGTCTGGGACGGCTTCCGCGCGGCGCTCGCCCGGCGCGGCGACCACCGCCCGGCCATCGCGGTCGACCTCCCCGGCAACGGCGCCGACGGCGCGCCGCCCGCCACCGCTTCCCTGCCGGCCTATCTGGACCATCTCGACCAGATCGTCGCCAACATCGGGCGCCCGTTCAGCATCGTCGCCCATTCCGGCGGCGGGGTCGTCGCCTCGGCCCTGGCCGAGCGGCATCCCCGCCTGACGCGCCGGCTGGTCTATATCGCCGGCATGATGCTGCCGTCGGAAACCGGCTTCGCGGCCATGGTCAACCACCTGCTGCCCACCGACCCGACCGCCTCCGGCGTCACCCCATGGCTCGACTGGCCGGTACCGGGCGCAATCTCCGTCGTCCCGCCGGAAGCCGCCATCGCCTTCTTCCTCCAGGACTGCCCCCCGGCTCTCGCGGTGCCGGCCTCCCGCCGCCTCACGCCACAGGGCGAACGCGGCCGCGCCCTGACCGCGCATCTCACGCCGGAGCGGTTCGGCACCATCCCGCGCCTCTACGTCCAGGCCCTCCGCGACAGGTCCGTCACCCTGCCGTTGCAGCGCCTCATGTGCGAACGGCTCCCCGGCGCGACCATCCGCACCATCGACACCGGCCACGCCCCCCACGTCGTCGCCCCGGATGCGCTGCTCGACATCCTGCTGCCCTTCCTCGATTCCCCCGGATGACCCGCATCCGGCTGCCCGCCTCCCGCATGGCCACGCGCCGGGGTCTCCTGCACATGGCCACCGCCGCCTCGGTCGCCACGGCCCTGCCCGGCCGCGCCACCGCCCGCGACCTCCCGCCCGACGACCCGACCCTGGCCAGGCTGACCGCCCAATGGTCCACACCACCCCTCCCCCCGATCCGCGAGGAAGATGCCCTCCTCGCCATCGCGCATATCAGCCCGGTCACCGATGGCGGCTGGAGTTCGCTGCATAACCGCGCGGTCCAGGCCGTCCACGCCGCCTTCCCGCGCCTGCGCACCGTCTGGGTGGAAAATGTCCCGTTCTCGGCCGACGCCGAACGCATCCTCCGCCAGTTCGTGGCCGAGGGCGCGAACATGGTCCTGGCCGGCGCCGATTACGGCGATTTCCTAACCGATGTCGCCGAACGCGCGCCGGAGGTCGCCTTCGTACAGTGCGACAGCAACCGCCTGGCCCATAATGTCGGCTGGTATTATATCGCGCACTGGTATGCGTCCTACGTCATCGGCATCGCCGCCGGCCGGCTGACGCGCACCGGCCGCCTCGGCTTCATCGCGTCCTTCCCGCTGCCCAGCGTCTATGGCAGCGCCAACGCGCTGCTGCTCGGCGCACGCTCCGTCCGTCCCGACACGACCATGCATGTCGTATCCATCAACGCCTGGTTCGACCCGCAGGGCGCGCTGGGCGCGGCGGCCGCCCTGGCCGACAATGGATGCGACGTCCTGGCCGGCATCATGGACGAGCCCAGCTATCTGCGCCTCGCCCAGCAGCGCGGCCTGTGGGGCATCATGTCCAGCACCGACCAGCGTGCGAGCGGCCCCGACGCCTATCTCAGCTCCGTCGTCTATGATTTCCGGAATTATTACGTCGATCAGGTCCGCGCCCGCCTGGAGGGAAGCTGGACCCCGACCGCCCGATTGCTGCCCCTCGGCGCCGGCGTCGATCGCGATGCGTGGGGCGCGCGGGTGCCCGAGGCCGTGCGGCGGCAGGCCGATGCCGCGCGAGACCGGATCATGGCCGGCTGGTCCCCCTTCGTCGGCCCGCTACGCGATACGCACGACCGTATCCGCGTAGCATCCGGCGAACGCATGGACGATTTCAGCCTCTATCACTGGAACTGGCCCCTGAACGGGGTCCACGGCCTGGACTGACGCCCCGCCCGATCCGCGACCGGGCGGCTCAGGTCTCGTCGATGGTAAACCCGACCTTCAGCGTCACCTGATAATGGCCCACCTGGCCATTGACCACATGGCCGCGCGTATTCACCACTTCGAACCAGCGGATCGCATGCACGCTGTCGGAAGCACGCGACAGCGCGCTGCCGATCGCGGCTTCGATCGTGTCGGGCGACGAACCCACCAGTTCGACCACCTTGTAGACATGTCCGGACATGATGTTCCTCCCTGTCCCGAGAGGCTGTTCCAACAGCCTCCGACAGAGGAACAACGGCTCCCGCCAGTCCGGGTTCCAGCCGGCTACTTGGTGCCGAACAACCGGTCCCCGGCGTCGCCCAGGCCGGGCCGGATATAGCCGTGCGCGTCCAGCTCGCGGTCGATGGAGCAGGTAATGATCTTCACGTCGGGATGCGCCGCCGAGAGAAACGCCACCCCTTCCGGCGCCGCCAGCAGGCAGACGAAGACAAGCTGCCGCGCCCCCGCGGCCTTCAGCCGGTCGATCGCCGCGGCGGCACTGTGCCCGGTCGCCAGCATCGGATCGACGACGATGCAGACCCGCACGTCGATATCCTCGGGCAGCTTCATGTAATATTCGACCGGCTCCAGCGATTCCGGGTCACGGAACAGGCCGATATGCCCCACCCGGGCGGCCGGCAGCAGATCGAGCATCCCGTCCAGAATGCCGTTGCCCGCCCGCAGGATCGACACCAGGCAGAGCTTCTTGCCCGAGAGCAGGCGCCCTTCCATATGCTCCAGCGGCGTTTCGATCTCCACCGTCTCCAGCGGCAGGTCCCGCGTGGCCTCATAGGCCATCAACAGGCTGATCTCGCGCGTCAGGCGGCGGAACCCCGCCGTCGACGTGCTCACCTGCCGCAGCCGGGTCAGCTTGTGCTGAACCAGAGGATGATCCAGCACCACCACGGGCGCGGAAGGGGGGGTAATCACATTCTCGCTCATCCTGCCCTTTTACGGCAGATCGTGGCGCAACCGAAAGGGCTACCCGCCCGCTCAGGCGGCGTCAGGCACAAAATTCAACGCCAGCCCGTTGATGCAATAGCGCAGCCCGGTCGGCCGCGGCCCGTCGGGGAAAAGATGCCCCAGATGCCCCTGGCAGGACGCGCAATGGATTTCGGTCCTGACCATCCCGTGACTGGTATCGGTATGGCTTTCCACCGCATGCGGCAGCACGTCATAATAGGAGGGCCAGCCGCTGCCGCTGTCATATTTGGCCTCGGAGCGGAACAGCGGCGTGCCGCAGGCCGCGCAACGATAAAGCCCCGCCCGCTTTTCATGGTTCAGCGGGCTCGATCCGGGGCGTTCGGTGCCATGATCGCGCATCACGCGGATCTGGTCCGGCGTCAGCGGGCCGCAGCCACTGCCGCAGGCCGGGCCATCCGTCAGGTTCGCTTCGTTCGATGTCATTACGCTTCCTCCATCCGGGGCACCAATCTCTCGGGAGCCCGTGCCGGGCCATTCGCAATCCCGGTAATCGGTGCCATCATGGGCGACAAAATAACGGGAGAGAATACCCATGGCCGACCAGACTCACCTCCACCCCCGCCGTCCCGTCATGCTCGTCATCCTCGACGGCTTCGGCTGGCGCGAGGACGTGGCCGACAACGCCGTGCGCGCGGCCCATACCCCCACTTTCGACCGCCTGTGGCAGGAAGGCCCCCACGCCTTCCTCAAGACATGTGGCGAGGATGTCGGCCTTCCGGAAGGGCAGATGGGCAATTCCGAGGTCGGCCACCTCAATATCGGTGCCGGCCGCGTCGTCATGCAGGAACTTCCGCGCATCTTCGCCGCCATCCGCGACGGCAGCCTGGCAACCAACCCGGCCCTGACCGACCTGATCGCGGCGGTGAAAAAAACCGGCGGCACCTGCCACCTGATGGGCCTGGTCTCGGCCGGCGGCGTGCATTCCCATCAGGACCACGCCGTGGCGCTCGCCAGGATCCTCGCCAATAACGGCGTGCCGGTCGCCTTCCACATCTTCACCGACGGCCGCGACACCCCCCCGCATTCGGGCCGCGACTACGTCACCCGCCTGCTCAACGACCTGCCGCCCACCGTCACCATCGCCACCATCTCGGGCCGCTATTTCGCCATGGACCGCGACCGGCGGTGGGACCGGGTAGAAAAGGCGTACGACGCCATCGTCGCCGCCCAGGGTCCGCACGGCGAAGATCCGCTGGCCGTGCTCGACGCCGCCTACAAGGCCGGCACGACCGACGAGTTCCTGCCGCCGACCGTCCTCGGCGCCTATGGCGGCATGAAGGATGGCGATGCCGTCCTGTCCTTCAATTTCCGCGCCGACCGCATCCGCCAGTTGCTGGATGCGGTGCTGGAGAAGGATTTCCAGGGTTTCCCCCGCTCGCGCGTGGTCCAGGTCTCGGCCGCCGTCGGCATGACGCGCTACAGCGACCGCCTGGCGGCCCTGATCGGCGTGCTGTTCCCCCCGCAGTCGCTGGACGACCTGCTGGGCGACGTGGTCTCCAGGGCCGGCAAGCGCCAGTTGCGCATGGCCGAAACCGAGAAATATCCCCACGTCACCTACTTCCTCAATGGCGGCAAGGAAGGCGAACTGCCGGGCGAAGACCGGATCATGGTCCCCTCGCCCAAGGTCGCGACCTACGACCTCCAGCCGGAAATGTCGGCGCCCGAACTCACCGAAAAGGCCGTCCAGGCCATCAATAGCGGCACCTACGACCTGATCATCCTGAATTACGCCAACCCCGACATGGTCGGGCACACGGGCGTCTTCAGCGCGGCGGTCAAGGCGATCGAGGCGGTGGACCGGGGCCTCAAGCAACTGGTCGAGGCCGTGCATCGCCAACGCGGCGCCATCCTGATCACCGCCGATCACGGCAATGCCGAGACGATGTTCGACCCCGAGACCGGCGGCCCGCACACGGCCCACACCCTCAACGTGGTCCCCGTGGTGCTGTCCGGCGCGCGGGAAGTCACCCTGCATGACGGCCGCCTGTCCGACATCGCCCCCACCCTGCTGGCCCTGATGGGCCTGCCGCAACCGGATGCGATGACGGGAACATCGCTGCTGGTGCCGAAACACGGCTTCTGAGATGTCCGTTTGTAAACGCGCGCCGGCGACCATCCTGCGCGCGTTTACGCCACGCCGGTGCCTGCGGACCACACGGCCGCTGCACCTCTCGCTCCCGACCATCGGCCTGGCCACCGGACTGCTCGCCGGACTGACTGTTCCCGACCCGTCCGATGCGGCCCCGCCGCACACGTCTCACCCCGGCCCACACCACCACGCCGCACCGCACGCCAGCCAGAGCGCGGCCGCCGACCACGCCGCCGCCGCCGCGCGCCGCGCGGTAGCGCAGGCCCATGCCGCCCAGCAGGCGCTGATCGCCCGCCAGCAGCTTCAGGCCCGCGACCTTGCGGCCCGCACCGCCGCCCGCGACGCCGCCCGCGCCCAGGCCCGGCAGGACGCCGCCAGAGCCGCCGCCCTGTCGGAGGCAACGGTCGACGCCACCACGCAATTGCAGCAGACCGAACAGCAGACCGCCGACCTGGGCGACCGCGTGGCCACCCTGCGGGCCGAGCAGGCCCAACTCCGCGCGGAACTGAGCCGCGACTCGGCGGCGGTCACCCCCATGCTGCCGCTCGCGGCGCGGCTGGCGCGCTATCCCGCCGATACGCTGCTGGCCGCCCCGGTCCCGCCCGACCGCGCCATCGCGGGCCTGCTGGTCATCCAGGGCCTGTCGGCGCAGCTCGAACAGCGGGCCAACGCCATCCGCACCCGCCGCGCCATCCTGGCAAAACTGGATTCCGACCTGGCAGCCAAGGGCACGCAACTGGCGGCACTCCAGCAGAAGCAGGCCGCCCAGCGCGACAGCGTCGCCCGCGCCGCCGAGGCCGCGCGCCAGGCCCAGCAGCGTTCCAACAGCGCCGCCACCCAGGCCGCCCGCCGGGTCGAGGACGCAACGCGCAGGGCCAGCAGCCTGCAAGACGCCGTCAACCGGATCGAAGCCCTGGAAAAAGCAGCCGAGGACCAGTTGGAACAGGCCGCCCAGGCCGCCATCCGCGCCCACCGCGCCGACGAGGCCGCGGCCGCCCGCGCCCGCGCCGCCGCCATCGCTCAGGGGCCTGGCCCCGGCCTCACCACGCCGCCATCGGGCACGCCGGCCGGGCGCGGGGCGCCCGTACCGGGCACCATCGTCACCGCCTGGGGCGCCACGACCGAGGCCGGGCCGGCATCCGGCATCACCTACGCCCCCCCTTCGGCCGCCACGGTGCGCGCGCCCTGCGCCGGGCAGATCGATTTCGCCGGCGCCTTCCGCTCCTACGGCCAGATGGTCATCCTCAATTGCGGGCGCCATTACCGTTTCGTGCTGGCGGGGCTGGGCGCGCTCGCCGTCTCGACCGGCCAGGCGCTCGCCCACGGCGCCCCGCTGGGCCGCATGCCCGACTGGTCCGGCCAGGGCGCGCGGCCAACCCTGTTCGTGCAGTTGCGGCACGGCGGCGGGGCGGTCGATCCCGCTCCGTTTCTATAGTCCTTTCTCTCGGCGGTTTCCGCCCGGCGCGAGTTCGGTATAAGATCGTCCCAATGACGATGGTCCGGGCCGTTTCCCGACGGCACGGGCTCCACCCGTCCACGGCAGGGGCGGTTTCACTCAGGAGACGCACGGTATGACGTTCCGCACCGGCCTGCTGCTTGGCTGCGCCTTTCTGGCGGGCATCGCGGCGGGGCCACAGATCGCCCACCTTCCCCTCTCCGGAGGGCATAGCCTGACATCCAACGCCCTCGCCGCCAGCCTGGCCAAGGACAGCGATTCGGATTCCCCGGCCGAGAATTTCCGCCTCCTGTCGCTGTTCGGCCATGTGCTGGAACAGGTGAAGGCGAATTACGTCGATCAGGTCTCCAACCGCGAACTGATCATCAACGCGCTGAACGGCATGCTGAGCGGCCTCGACCCGCACAGCTCGTACATGACCGAAAAACAGTACGCCGACCTGCAAACCCGCACGAAGGGCGAGTTCGGCGGCCTGGGGCTGGAAGTCCAGCCCGATGACAGCCACATCCGCGTCGTCTCGCCGATCGACGACACGCCCGCCGCCAAGGCCGGCATCAAGACCGGCGACTATATCGTCGCCATCGACGGCAAGAACATCGACGGCCTGCCGCTGGACGAAGCCGTGCAGCGCATGCGCGGCAAGCCGGATACCAAGATCACCCTGACCCTCATCCGCGAAAAGACACCCAAGCCGATCATCGTGACGATGACGCGGGCGATCATCCACATCCAGGTGATCAAATCGGCCCTCTATGATTCAACGGGCTATATCCGGGTGTCCGAGTTCAACGAGGAAACCACACCGGGGCTGGAAGCCGCCTATCGCAAGCTGAAGGCCGAGGCCCACGGCCACCTCACCGGGCTGGTGCTGGACCTGCGCTCCGATCCCGGCGGCCTGCTCAACCAGGCGATCGGCGTCAGCGCCGATTTCATCCGCAATGGCGAGATCGTCTCGACCCGTGCCCGCCACGCGCAGGAAAGCCAGCGGTGGGACGCCCACGGCACCGACATCACCGACGGCCTGCCGATGGTGGTGCTGATCAATGGCGGCTCGGCCTCGGCCAGCGAGATCGTCGCCGGCGCCCTGCAAGACCATCAGCGCGCCGTGCTGGTCGGCGAGAAATCCTTCGGCAAGGGCTCGGTGCAGACCATCCTGCCCATCCCCGGCGACGGCGCGCTGCGCCTGACCACGGCGCGCTACTACACGCCGTCCGGCCGCTCCATCCAGGGCCTGGGCATCGTGCCCGACGTGACGGTGCGCGAAACGCGCGAGGACCCCGGCTACAGCATCCGCGAAGCCGACCTCAGCCACATCATCAAGAACCAGGGCGGCAACACCGCCAAGCCGCCGACACGGGTCGATCTGCCGTCGATCGTCTCGTCCATTCCCAACGAGCCGCCGGCCAACTGGCCCGCCTTCGACATGACCAAGCCCACGACCGACTTCCAGTTGCAGCAGGGGCTCAAGATCGTGCGCGCCATGGCCACCGGCCAGCATACGGCGGCCGCCACGCCGACCAACCCGCCGCATCATGACTGACGCGGCGTCTCTGCCCTACCGCCGCAATGTCGGCGCCATGCTGTTCAACGACCGGGGCCAGATCCTGATCGGCCGGCGCACCGACCAGCCCGGCGCCGGCGGCCCGCTGTCCGAAGGCGTCTGGCAATGCCCGCAAGGCGGCATCGACGCCGATGAGGCCCCCGAACAGGCCGTCCTGCGCGAACTGCACGAGGAAATCGGCACTGACCGCGCCGAAATCCTCGCCGTCCACCCGCAATGGCTGACCTACGACCTGCCACCCGCCCTGCTCGGCAAGGCCCTTGGCGGCCGCTATCGCGGCCAGACCCAGAAATGGTTCGCGCTGCGCTTCACCGGCACCGACGCCGACATCCGCCTCGACGCCCACCAGCCGGCGGAATTCGACGCCTGGCAATGGATCGACCTCGCCACGCTGCCCGACCGCAATGTCGGCTTCAAACGCCCCATCTACCAGACCCTGGCCCAGGATTTCGCGTCCTACGCTCACCCCCGACCCTGACCCTGACCCCGGCGCATCCGCCCCACATGGCACAATTCCACGAGTCAGCCGATTTTTCTGCGCGTCAGACTTTCACAGTTTAATCGCGCGCTCGGAGCAAACCCCGGCTTTCGCGAAGCCCGAGCGCGAACATCTCAAGCGTGGTCGTCGGCCTGCCCAGTTTTTCCCAGGTTTCTTCGGCATAAAACGGATCTTCGTGATCTCCGAAATACGCGAACAGATGCGCCACGAATTTCATTTTCGGATTGAAAAGACCGATCATCCGCATGACCCAGAGCGGAGCCACGCGAATTTTGAGCGAGGGATCATAGGCTCGGACAAACCGTTCCATCGCCTGCCTGACAGAAATCGCTTCCGGTCCCTGCACAGGACAATGTTCCGGCATCGCCTCAGGATTCTGAAACGCTTCGACCACCCACCGCGCATAATCGGCGACACCGATCCACCAGATCCTGACGCGCGTATTCCCGACCCACCGGAGCGCGCGTCCGCTGATCATGTACGGCAGCAATTCCATGAAATGCGTCGGCGCGAAAAAGGTATGACGAATCCCGGAGTCCGCGATGATTTTGTGCCCTTCCATCCGGATGAGATTGGGCACGACGTTCCGTCTGATGTTTCCCAGCGCCGGGGGATAGGCGCCAAGGGAACCGATCTTGGCGATATACCGGATGTTCAGCCCCTCGATCGCGGTCATCAGGTTTCGCACACCGTCCCGCTCTTCATGGAAGGGAAGATCCAGGTCCGCCGTCTCGGTCGCGAGATTGAGATAAATGGCATCCACCCCGTCGAGGGCGGCGCGCAGGCCCGGAACGTCCCGCAGATCGGCCCGAACGATTTCGACAGTGTCCGGAAGCATCCTGCGCGCCTTGTCGGGCGAGCGGACAACGGCCCGAACCTCGAAATGTCTGGCCAGTTCGGTCGCGACCGGCGCGCCAAGCCGCCCCGTCGCGCCGATGACGGCTATTGTCCTGATCGGTTTCATGCTGTGTCCTGATCCATCGACGCAAAAATTGTTTCAAGTTTTTCAGGGTCGTAATGCCGGTCTATGGCGGCACTCCTCAGGCCGATCCCGCGCAGCAGGAACCGGACCGTGTTCTCGATCAGCCTTTCGCGTGTCACGCCGTATTCGACGATCGTGATGTCGGGCAGGCTGATCAGATGCAGCGTGTTCGCCAGATGATGGACGAACCAGATTTCCGCACTGCCGGTATGAACACCGTCCTCGACATCGCCCGCCCCCTGCGCAACCTGAAAGGATCGTTCGAAAACGCCGATCCAGGGCGTCACATGCCGGTCGAGGAAAGCCTTCGCGAACTGGCCGTCGCCCAGCAGACTGGCGGTGACCAGCCGCTTGGTATCGTCATGAGAGCGCGCGTCACCGATACCGGGAAAGACCGCCTGCACAAGCAGGGCAACCCCTCTGACCAGCGTCGCCGTCGAAGGAACCGCCTCGGCGAGAAGACGGCTCCCGACCGCGTTGGCCTCCACGCAATGGGATTCAAGTTCCGCGTAAAGCGCCTCCTTGCTGGCGAAGTGCCGGTAAAGAAGGGCTTCGGAGACCCCCGCCGCCCTGGCGATCTCCTTCGTCGTCGCGCCCTCCCGACCGAGCCGGGCGAAAATGGGCGCCGCAGCCGACAGGATCGCCTGCCTGCGATCAGTCGCGGAAAGTCTGGATGGACGTGATGACATGGTTTCTCCTCGCGGACAAACATAAGTAAGTACTCACTTACATACAAGTGGTCATTGCACCACGACATGGATGATGGAACCCACGATCCTGGACAGCCTGTCTAAACAGATATCTTTACAGCTTACCTGTCTATCTATATCGTGACGGAATGACTGATCCCCAGAATGAACAGCCCCTTCACGAGGCAGCGGCCCTGGCGCAGGATCTCCGCGCCCTTCTGAGCAAACTGAAGCGACGGCTGCGGGAACAGGCCCATGTCGGGGAACTGACGCCATCCCAGACATCGGTGCTGCTGCACCTGGAAGCGCATGGCCCCGCAACGACGTCGCATCTCGCCCGGTCGCAGGGCATCCGTCCGCAATCGATGGCACCGATCGTCGCGGCGCTGACGGATGCCGGCTTTATCGGCAGCCATCCCGACCCTTCGGACGGGCGCCAGACCCTTTTATCCCTGACGGACGCCTGCCGCAGGCAAATCCTCGCAGGGCGCGCCGCACGCCAGGACTGGCTGACACGGGCATTGCAGTCCCGTTTTTCGGCGCAGGAACAAGCCGAACTCACCCGGTCCGTCGCGCTCCTGAAGCGGCTCGTCGATGAATGATAGCGCATGGCAAAACCGCCTCCCTCATTCACCCCTCCACCATTCACCCCTGCCCAATTCCCCCCTGATTATGCTTTTGGAAAAGAGAGCCCCATGGCGCTGACAACACTGGACCCTGTAACCGCGCTGATCGTCGTCGATTTACAGCAAGGCATCGTCGGCCTGCCGCTCGCGCACCCGATCGAACCGGTCATCTGGCACGCCCGGTCTCTGGCCGATGCCTTTCGCGCCCGCGCCCTGCCGGTCGTTCTGGTCAACGTCGCCGGCAGCGCACCCGGCCGGACGGAACAGCAACGCCCGACAGGCCCGCGCCCGACAGGATGGACGGACCTCGTGCCGGAACTCGATCAACTGCCTGACGATATCGTGGTGACGAAGCGGACATGGGGCGCCTTTGCCAGCACCGATCTGGAAGCACAATTAAGGGCGCGCGGCGTGACGCAAATCGTGGTCGCCGGCGTCGCGACCGGCACGGGTGTCGAAGCCACCGCACGCCAGGCTTATGAAGCCGGCTTCAACGTCACGCTCGCCTGCGACGCCATGACGGATTCCCGCGCGGAAGCCCATGATTACAGCATCCGGTCCGTTTTCCCCCGCCTCGGCGAGACGGGTACGAGCGCGGATATCATGGCCCTGTTACCGACAAGAGAAGATGCCGGACATGCAGGGGCTTGATCTGCTGCTCCCGCATTCCCGACACATCCACGGCGGCAACACACCGGAAAAGCCGTGATCTTTACAATGTCCGGAACATTCCGCTCGCTGCGCAACGTCAATTACCGGATCTGGGCTGGCGGCGCGTTCGTGTCCAATATCGGCACCTGGGTGCAGCGGACAGCCCAGGACTGGCTGGTCCTGACAGAACTGACGCATCACGACGCCACCGCCGTCGGATTGGTCATGGCGTTGCAGTTCGGGCCGCAGATGCTTCTGTTGCCCTGGACGGGGTTCGCCGCCGACCATTTCAACCAGCGCAGACTCCTGATGATCACGCAGGCAACAATGGGCGTCCTGGCGCTGGCGCTGGGTGTGTTGACGGTGACCGGCCTCGTGCGGCTCTGGCATGTCGATGTCTTCGCCTTCCTGTTCGGATGCGCCGCCGCATTCGACGCCCCCGTCCGCCAGACCTTCGTAGCCGAACTCGTGGGAGACACGGACCTGCACAATGCGGTGGCGCTCAACGCCACCTCATTCAATGCCGCGCGCATGATCGGCCCCGCCGTGGCGGGGCTGGTGATCGCGGCCATCGGCACGGGCTGGGCGTTCCTGATCAATGGCGCCTCGTTTGCGGGCGTGCTGCTCTCCCTCATGGCGCTGCGGGCCGGCGAACTGCGACCGGCGATCCGCGCACACCGGAAAAAAGGCGGTTTCTCCGAGGGTTTCCACTACGCATGGGGCCGCAGCGACCTGCGGGCGATCCTGATCATGCTCTTCCTGATCGGCACGTTCGGACTGAACTTTCCGATCTTCATCTCGACCATGGCCGTCGGCGTGTTCCACACGAATGCCCAGGGTTACGGACTGTTATCCTCCATCATGGCGATCGGCACGATGGCAGGCGCATTCCTCGGTGCCGGCCGAAAGGCACCCCGCTTCGACCTGCTGCTGACCGGCGCGGGCATTTTCGGCGCCGGCTGCGCCCTCGCGGCCATCGCGCCCACCTACTGGGCCTTCGCGGCTTCCCTGGTCGTAATCGGCGTAGCCGCACTGACCGTCACCAACACGACGAACAGCCTGATGCAGCTTTCGACAGCGCCCGAGATGCGCGGGCGCGTCATGGCGCTGCGCGTGGGCGTGGCGCTCGGTGGCACACCGATCGGGGCACCGATCGTCGGCTGGGTCGCCAACACGTTCGGTCCACGCTGGGCGCTCGGCATCGGCGCGGTCGCCGGGCTGATCGCAGCGTGCGTGGCATTCGTCGCACTCCCCCGCCAAAACCCGGACACCCCACCCTGATTGCCCCACCCTGATCGCGACGGCCCGCCGCGCCAGATCCGGGCACGGCACCGGCCCTAACCGCATTCACCTCGACGGAACAAAGATTTTTTCCGGAAAAGTGACGATGCTCTATGCGGCAACACGCGTGCTCATGGACGTGATGAACGCGCGGACGATCCGCCGGCTGGCATGCATCACCGGCCTCGGCGCGGGCGACAGCCGAGGACACGGCGGCTTCTTTTTCGGCCGGCCGCTCCTGCCCTTGCTGCTGCGCCACATCTATGACGACAAGAACCGTCAGGAAGACATTATCCGGGCCAGCACCCTGGACCGGACCATCGTCCGGCCGACAATGCTCAACGACAAGCCCGCGCGCGATCGCATCCGGGCCTTGACCGACCTGTCCGGCATACATGGTGGAACGATCGCACGCGTCGATCCAGACGGCGAGAGATCGAGCCATTGCCGACGCGCTCTGCCCTCGCGCGCAGCCGGCATCACGCCACGGGCCCGCGCACTCCCCACGCGTTGACGAGAACGGCCAGAAACGCCGTTTCAAAGAAAATCGTTGTCCGCACGGCCTTCCACACGACGAACCCGTCGGCCCGGACCAGACCGACGCCGCTTGCGGAAATTCCGCAGGCAGCCGGAAACACGGCGCCGGGATCACCGATGTCCGAGCGAAAGCAGGGTCTCGACTCCTTTCGCTCAGTCCCGGAGCCGGATGACCTCGACCACGAAATACAGATAGGCGACCGTATCCATCAGTTGGAAACGGTCATGCCGTCGCTGGAAGTACGCTGGAATTAAGCTGGATTTTATTGACACAGGACTGTGCAAACCGCGCCGTGATAGCCAGAACCAGAAAGAGCGCAAAATCCAGCGAGGTCTGAAAGCCCAGGATCATGATTTTTCGAGCCGTTCGGCCGAGCGGGCCGGCAGCGTGTGCGCCAGGTAGCGCGAAAGCTGCGGCTCCAATCCGTCGGAGGACAAGATCCCGGCGATATAGCCGTCCGGACGCACGAGCACCCATTGGCCGGGTTCGATCCCGTACGCTTCGGCGATATGGCCGCCATCGTCGACGAGTTCATGCCCGGCGCCGACGGTAACGATACGGACGCCCGCGATGGCCGATGGCCGATCGCGCGCCTCATAACCGAGCAAGGTCCAGTGTGGTCCCTGAAAGAGCATGAACAGCCGTGTCCGTTGCCCCGCCTGCCCGCGACAGGGCGCATCGGGCGCGCGATCGCCCGCCTGCACCGTGCCACCCACCGAACCGGGCACGCTCAACGACGAACCGCGATAGCCGAGGTCGATCTGCCGCGCTTCGCGATCGCGCCGCATGGTGCCCTGCTTTGCTTCCCCGAGCAGACGCGTCGAGAGACGCAGCATGTCCGACGCGATCGGTCGCCGCTCCGCCTCGTAGCTGTCGAGCAGCGCCTCCGGCGCCCCCGCGAGCACGGCCGCCAGCTTCCAGCCAAGATTATAGGCGTCCTGTACGCTGGTATTGAGGCCCTGACCGCCCGTTGGCGGGTGAACATGCGCGGCATCCCCCGCGATGAAGACGCGCCCGACCCGATAGCGATCGGCCAGACGCGCGTTCATCGTGTAGACCGAGGACCAGGACACCGAGCGGACGATAATGTCCCCTCTGCCGGTCCGCTCTCCGATGAGCGCGGTCAGTCCGGCCGGAGACAGGTCGATCTCTCCGTCCAACGCCACGGGCGCCTGAACCTGGAACAGATCCGTTCCGGCCAGCGGGCAAATCAAGACCTGCGTCCGGGGCGAACCGAGCTGGAAACGATGCCAGGCGACCCGATCGAGCCCCTCCAGCCGCACATCGGCAACGATCGCGCGCACGCCCAGCGTCTCTCCCGGAAAATCGATCGCCAGGGCATGGCGCACGAAGCTGCGGCCGCCATCGGTCCCGACAAGGAACCGGGCACGGATAACCGACGCGCCGCCTTCCCGTTCCACCCTTGCCGTCACGCCCCCGCCCCTGCCTGCGCCTCCGCCCTCGCCATCGCCGTCCTGCTCGAATCCGACCAGCCGCGTGCCGAAGCAGGGATAATGACCCAGTTCGGCAAGCCGCTCCCGCATGACCGCTTCGGTTGCGAACTGCGGCAGCATCAGCGGCGCGGCATAAGGTTCGGCGGGAGACGGGGAGACGTCCGCTTCCGTCAGCAGCGACATCTGATGGGTTCCATCAGGACGATACTGACAAAGCGGCGGATAAGGCCCGCCTGCCGCCGCCACGCGGTCGACGAAGCCCAGGTCTTCAAAAATTTCCATCGTCCGGGGCTGGATGCCCTTGCCGCGCGACCCGCTGAACGGCTGCGCGCTCTGCTCGATCAGTCGGAACGAAACCCCACGGCGGGCGAGGTCGATCGCAAGGGTCAGGCCAGCGGCCCCCGCACCCGAGATCAGGACATCTGTATCGAAAGACACTGGCAGCTCCACGAATCAATGTGCAATATTCACGTATCTGAGATTGGCTCCCAAGGCAACGAAAAACGTGAATAATGCACACGATCCCGAAATCCTGCGCGGCCTCCACGCCGCGATCATCGACCTGGTCGATGAGATCAATCGGCCGCGCCGTGACGACCGGTTGATCGAAGAAGCGGGCATTCCACTGGACCGGGCTCTGTTTCCGCTTCTCGCGCGCGTATGGCGTTACGGTCCCATCGGCGTGGTCGATCTGGCCGACCGGACGGGCCGCGACCACACCACGATCAGCCGACAGATGAGCAGGCTGGAGGAACTGGGCCTCATCGAGCGCCACCCGTCCGCGACGGACAAACGTGTTCGCGAAGCGACCGTGACGGGAAAGGGACGAGAAATGGTCGGCATGCTGAATGCGGCCCGCGAAAGGCTGGCAAACCGCATCCTTGTCGACTGGACAGATACTGACCTCGATCAGTTACGAACGCTTCTACGACGCTTCGCTGACGACCTGATGCGATGATCAATCCCGTGAAATATCTGTCATCAGCATCAGACCGCGTGCTTTCCTCGTAAAGCTGTATGTCGTCTTCCGGAATCAAACAGACAGGCTGCTTTCGCCTCATTCCTGCCATTCAGTCTAGCTATGCAAATTCCCGAAAGCAGTCGTTCTGCTCAGGCGTCTACGGTGTCAAATCGACAAGGTAGAGAACCTATCGAATTCCTTTGATATGCACACGAAAGTATGCAGAATAGCAGCTTTCGATGACGATATCTGAAATCCTAGTTCTACGATCCGCTCTATCCGAGCTCAGTTTCCGCTGTGATGAGGCCGATGAGTAGGCGTCAGCAGTTGGGGAGGAAAACAGCTACGCAAGAGAACTCGCAATAATTGCTAGTTGATAAGGGGCTGGGCAGGCACTTGATCCATCAATTCGACAAGCTTTTCGAGTGACCTTACCAGATCAGCGTGGTGATTATCCGGATCATAGCAGAGACACTTTAAGTTCCGATTTGATCGCAACGATTTCACCATATCTGGCGCTATATGCGATGATGTTACTAAGTAATGTGGTCGTGAATTTGGAAAATTGAAACGCTGGTTTTCGAGAAGCAGACTGAGGTCTGGGTCTGAGATGCCACATCCGATAATTAAAAAAGTATGAGACAAGAGGCAAGCATCTAGAACGTCATAGAATGCCGAGTAAGATACTCTCGCTTTAGCATAATCGTGATTTGAGAATATCAGTTCGTTGGGGTGGTCGATTGATCCGTGGACCTTAATAATGTGGGTCCGGTCCTCTCGCAAAAAATTGTGCACGTCTGGGTCAGAATACCGTTTAACCGTCACTTGACCACCAGTCTCGCTCATCACATAATTTTCAAATATTTGATCGAAATTTGGTGTCAAATATATTCTTTGGTCCAAGTTGAATATTAGCTTGTGTATCTCAGCGGGCGCATACGCAGGCGTGATGAAGCATTCCCTAATAAAGTGTTCCCACTCCTCTTCCATCCTGCTTTTGATCCACTCACAAGCGTGTAGCAAATCATTATCTTTGATCGCTCGTCTGATATGAGCCGTGCCCTTAGATCCAATCTTGGCCAAACCACGTTCAAGGAACTCGCTCCATAGTGGAGGACGCGTTTCTCCGTCTTTACCCACCGAGTTTTTGCTAACTCCACTACCGAGGAAAACGACAACTCGCCTAGATATAAGATCGCGTTTAAGCTGTTCTGGCCAATTGATCATTACTTCAATCCCGCCCGAGCAAGAATTTCTTCTGCGACTGTGCCGAATGTTTCACGAGCGTCCTTTACCTTCGAAAAGTGAGCGCCCTTTACGCCGTCAGCCGCCTTAAGGTCAAACACCGGGGCACGGGCGGTTTGCGACATGGGGATAAGACTATGGAGGTTGGGAATTGAACCTAGTAGGAAGCTAGTAATTTTACTGGGAGGCGGAGCAATTGTTGATAGCTTCGAAGACACTATGCTCTCGAATTGCTTCATAATTTTCTCATAAGCATTCACAGCACGTTTCGTGCCAAAAGCGTCTGCTTTGGCAATATAGTGTTGAGATGCATAGCCAAGGAATCCGATACTTCTAGCGAGATTTGTGCCGACGTCATCAGGATCATCGACGTTCTCAACGCCAGAAATCCATTGCTTTCGCCACCTAGACATCCATGCAGCAATGTTGTCGATCGCCTTAACGCTGAAGATGTCTATGGACATGGGGGCCACGAAATAGTCGCTAGCCAACAAAACAGAACGATTGATAGAACCAAGTGATGGACCCACATCAAAAAATACGAGGTCGTAATCCTCGCAGCGCTTCATGAGCTCTGCGAACATCAACGTCGTTCGCATGCCGCGCGGGTCGCCGCCAATCGCCGCCCCCCAATCCTGCGCGAGTAAATCTTCAGCTAGAGCTAGTCTAGGATCCCCTGGCAATACATCCACACCGAAACGTGGACTTGTGCTGACATTGAACTCTTTGCTGTAGCCTTTACCAAGTGAGAGCGGCCGTATCACATTATGAAGCGTGAAAGATGAAGTTTCATCATAAAAGTACGTAAGTTTCTTGTCGTCAAACATATATTGAGTCGCATTGCACTGTGGATCCGCGTCAATCACCAGGACGCGAAATTTGTATTCCTCAGCTGCGTAGGCGGCTACATTGCATAGCAACGTCGTTTTTCCCACTCCGCCCTTATTATTAAAGAACGCTATTGATGTGGCCATTCCGCCCTCCGAAATACTCTCTTAGATTTTAATAGATCAAATTTCTTGTCATGCAAGAGGCGTCCCAGTGTGTTTGAGCACTCAAACAGAAGTTGCAAGCTAACCCTCTCTGTTTACATGGCAACAACAACTCGACTGAGGCGCATTATTGAATGCAGAAAGTTGTTCATCAAGTATCAAATCGACCTAAACCGTCCTATGATTTCAATCTGTGACCCAATATCGTCCCATAATGAAGCCTGCCCAGACGATCTGCACAAAGCGTAATTAATTTGGTAGCGGTTTCTCTAGTTCGCTGCCCAGAAGCTGCCGGTCCGCTTTCCCCCCATATCTGCCTGTCGGCTTCGAAAATTGAGCAGACAGGCAGCACTCACCGTCATCCCGACGCCCAAACCGCGCATCGCAAAACCGAAAACCATACGCCGAATCGTCACCTCCCCAGGTCGCGCAAAAAGCCCCCGCGCCCAACACCATTCAGCACGGCATTCGACCTGTACGCACCCCAAACGCGATTTCAGGCCGTCCGGCCTGCTCCGCCTGTCGCGCAGCCGCCTCGAAATCATAGGGAACGGCCCGCAGGTCGACGCGCCATCCCGAAGGCGATGGGGCGACCAGAGCATAGCGCGCATGTGGGCACCCCGCCTCCATGACATGCGCGACCGGGCGATCGTCGTCATAGGCAGGCATCCCGACGCTGCCAGGATTAACGATAACAACGCCATCACTCACAACGACACGCGGGATATGGGTATGCCCACACAGCACGAGTTGCGCATCACCGGCCCCGACCAGCCGACGGCGGATAGCGTCAGGGCGATCAAGCCGCGCGTGCCCCGTCGAGACATCTTCCAGAAAGTATTCCAGGTCGCCTCCGGCCGGGCTGCCATGACAGGCGAACACCCGCCCATCCAGCAACCTCGCCGTACCGGGAAGCGACCGCAGCCATTTCCAATGGTCTTCCGACAGGCGCGGCCGCGCATAAGCATCGGAGGCACCCGCCCCGCCTGTCAGCAACTGGCGTTCGTGATTGCCTGCCACCGTTACGGCAGAAAGCGACATTTGAATATCCGCACTGCGCGCCGGGTCGAACGGTCCGGAAACCAGATCCCCCAGATTCACGATCAGGTCGGGATTTTCATGGGCAATATCATGCAGCACGGCTTCCAGAGCCAGGCTGTTCCCATGGACATCGGCGATCACGGCAATCCTCATGCCGCCAGCATATTCCAACCCCGTCGCGGCAGTCTACGCGACCGGAACCGTGCGCGTCCGGCTGAGACTGGCCTTGCGGTTGGAACTGGCGAGCAGGTGAGATGAAGAAAGGGGGCACTTACGCCGTCCCCTCGCCGTTCCGTGCCAGACCTCCCGGCAGGTTAGCGTGACCAGGTGGTCCGGTTCCAGTTCCATGCCCGGCCAGTCTCGCCCCAGATGCTCCACCGCCACCAAAGACGAACCCGAACCCGCGAACGGGTCCAGGACCAGGCCACCGACCGGGCAGAAGGCTTCTACCAGCGGAAGCAATGCCGCCACCGGCCTCTTGCGCCAGGACATGATGCGTCTCCTTCTCCAGCATCACACGAGGCACATGAATTCAGGATAAGCCCCCCGCCCGCTTGCCGATCTCAACCGCCTCCCTGTCCGTCACCTTGCGACAGGGTTCGTTCGCCATGAAGCGGGCTCTTTCCAGTCAAAACGCGTGCATTGTCTCTCGATCAGGCATATAGTTGCTTCAGGCAACTTTTTTGCCAGAATGGATGAATATGAAACAGGCGATAGCAGCGGTTCGTGATTTCAACCGCTTTTACACGCGATATGTCGGGGCGCTCGATTCACGCTTTCTGGGCAGCGACATGACGCTGACGGAAGCCCGTCTTCTCCTGGAAATCGCAAACCGCGAACCCGTTCAGGCCAATGTCCTGCAGGATGTCCTGACACTGGATCGCGGGTATCTGAGCCGCATGATACGTCGGTTCGAGAATGAAGGATGGATAGCACGCGAACGATCATCGGAAGATGGCCGTTCACGCCCCATGAAACTGACTGCCAAGGGACGTATCGTTTTCGAAAACGTCGATCAAAGACAATACGATGTCATTGAGGCTACCCTGTTACAATTGAATGAGACTGAACGGCAGACACTCGCGCAGGCACTGACTTCAGTTCGGAATTTGCTCACCCGCACACCCGCCTTACCTCCGTTAGATGTTCTGAATCGCCCCGTCTGGCATGCTCTCACGGGCCGGCAAAGCGCACTCTCTGTCGGTAATAGTCATGCATTGTGCTACCAAAGAACGATTACCCCGTTCGGCGCGTCCGCCGGAGCCACAGACATTGATCTTCGGGCATTTGGGGAATTGCTCTCTCCGGATGAAGAGATCTGGCTCGTGGAAAAGGAAAGCTTTCCCACCCCGCCTGGCCTGAAAGTCGTAAAAACTGCGGAATGCCTACAGATGGTGGCATCGCATATGTCTGATAGTGAACACGATTTTTCTTTCTTTGATCTAGGGGCAGACGACATCGTTGAAATGCGAGAGCTCGCGATGCTCACTGTCCCTGGCCCTTTCCTGGCAGACACATGGCAGTTGGGCGGTTTCGTCGGTATCCGCGAAGCGGGACGTCTGGTCGCCATGGCTGGAGAACGCATGAAGCCAGGAAATTTTACGGAGGTCAGCGGTGTATGCACTCACCCTCACTATCGAGGACGCGGATATGCTGGATTTCTCATGCGTATTGTCGCCCAGCGTATTCTGGATAGAGGCGAGACGCCTTTCCTCCACACTTACTCCGACAATAAAGCGGCCATCGCATTATATCGGTCGCTTGGCTTTACTCCCCATCAGGTCGTGACGGCCACCGTTCTTCAAAAACAGTAGGGCAGAGATGCCGATACAAGAAATGCGAACCGCCCCTGACAGCGAGCGCCGCACGCACCTTGCATCGGCGCGTCTCCGCTGCCGATCCATCGAGACCAGCGCGATTCCCCAGTCGCAGGCATGATTTTCTGGCGTTCAAGGCGACAGAACACCATCTCAACAGGAACGCTACAGATTATCTGGATGACAGGATCATGGCTTCGGGCCGCTCCGGCCACATGTCCGCCCATGAGCAGACGCTTGAGGCGGATTACAGTATCCACCTCGTAGCTGAAGTGCGGCTTACGCCCTTTGCCGCTTTCATTTCCCTCCGAACCAGCAGATCTACACCATCACGCAGCCCGATCCGAAAATCACGCACAGCTTTTCCGCTGGCCTGCACCTTTCCTTTTCACCGGGAGAGGCTGCTGGTCTGACGCGGCCATACCGACCTCAAAGACACAATAGAATGTGACCATGCCCCATGGCGGCCCCGGATCACACCATGGCAACGACCGCCACCAGACAGGCGAATATCGTGGGATAGAACGTCAGCGCAAAACCACAGGCACGATGCGCCGCCCCCCGTTCATATCCCCTCCAGAAAAGCAGCCGCCCAACGCTAAACAGCAGCACGAGGGCCGGAATCAGAACCACCGTCCGATGGCTGGCCGCCACCATGGCAAAATAGGCCCCTTGCGCCAGCACAAGCTGTTCGAGCGTATTCTGAAGCACGGCACGATCGACCGAAACCGCCGCCGAAGGCGTCGTCAGCCCGCTGCCGTCTATATCCTGCGGCGAGAAAAACCGTACCGTCGCGATCCGCGCGATACCCGCCAGCAGCCACAGGACCAGAACGATATCGGCCCTCATGACGAACCGGATGTCAGAGAGAAAGGACGCCTCGGCGGGCACAAGCACCCTGAAACGATATTGAAGACCAATCACCACCACCGACACCAGCGCCCCGATCGCCATGCCCCTGGCCGTTCCGATCTGTTTCTCCGTCATGCGTTCCTCCCTCCGTCAGCGCCATCCGATGCGCGCATGGGCCGGCCGCGCGGAAAAGGTCGGGCTCTGCCCGAACCCGGCAAGGGCCTCGGCCCTTGCATCCCCATTCGTCGATCGGAGAGGGACTATGCCACCACGTCGCGCAGGGCCGGCAGCACATGCCGGTTCAGCAGCGGGGCCAGCCGGATCGGCGGGTCTTCCTCCCCCTCCACATCCAGCCACAGCATCTCCGCGATTTCCGCCGCGATCACCGGCACGCCGTCCAGGTCCCCACGATAGATCGCCGCCCGGACCAGGCATCCCGGCTCGTTGGCCGCCGGCGCCTCGAAATGCCCCAGCAGCGCCAGCCCGTCAGAATGCAGCCCGCAACCCAGCTCCTCGCGCAGTTCCCGTTGCAGGGTTTCGGCCTCGGTCTCGCCGGGCTCGCCCTTGCCACCCGGCAGCATGAAGCTGTCGGTGCCGCGCTTGCGCACCACCAGCAGCGCCCCATCCCGCACGATCGCAGCCGACACGACGCTGATCACCCGCCCCCGCGTCTTCCTGCCGCTCAATGCCCGGCCGACGGCTTCTTGCCGCCCCCCTTGATCGGCGACAGCAGGAAGCAGAACGGCACGACAAGAAAGGCCCCGATCCCCAGGATCATGAACACTTCATTGTAGGCCAGGATCGAAATCTGCCGCGTGAATTCGACGAACAGCCGATGCTGCGCGACCGCATTCAATGCCCCCTGCGCCACCCCGTGCCCGCTCGCCGCCTGCTTCACCCTGGCCAGATAGTCGTTATAGGGCTGATGAAACGGCGTCATCCAATGCACCATCTGCGTCTGATGCGCCTGACGGATCTCCGTCAGCGTGGCGGTGGAACCCGAAATCGCGATCGACCCCAGCACATTACGCGCCATGCTGAACAGCGCCGAGGCATCGCCGTTCAACTCGCGCGGCAGGGTCGCGAAGGTGATGGTCGAAATCGGCACGAACAGAAAGGCCAGGCTGGCCGTCTGGCTCATGCGGAACAGCACGAGATGCCGGAAATCCAGCAGCGGCACCAGATGGGCCGACCAGAACAGCGACACGCCCATGAAGCAGAAGCCCATCGCGATCAGCGTCCGCAGGCTCACATATTTCATCGACCGCCCGACCAGCGGAATCAGGATGATGACCGCGATGCCACCCGGTGACAGGATCAGGCCCGAAAGCGTGGCGTTATAGCCCATCACCTGCTGCGCGAACTGCGGCACGATGATCGCCGAGGCATAGAGCAGCGCGCCCACCGCCCCGATCAGCAGCGTGCCGGTCGCAAAATTCCGGTCCTTGAAAACCCGCAGGTCCACGGCCGGCTTTTTGGTCCGCAACAACCATGCCACGGCACCGCCGATTCCCAGCACAGCCAGAACCGCCATGATCCGGATCATGGACGAACCGAACCAGTCCTCGTCCTCGCCGCGATCGACCGCGACTTCCAGGCAGCCGAACCCGATGGCGATCAACCCGATCCCCACGATATCCAGCGGCGCCTTCTGTTTGCCCGCCCACGGCGGGTCCTCCACGATCATCGACACGGCAAACGTCGCCGCCAGCCCCACGGGCACGTTGATGAAAAAGATCCAGCGCCAGGAATAATTGTCGGTAATCCACCCGCCCAGCGCCGGCCCGATCACGGGCGCGACGATGGTGGCAATCGCCGTCAGCCCGAACGCCGCCGCCCGCTTTTCGGGCGGGAAGGTATCGAGGATGATCGATTGCTGGTTGGGTTGCAGCCCGCCGCCGAAAAACCCCTGCATCAGCCGGAACAGAATCAGTTCCGGCAGGCTGGTCGCCATGCCGCACAGAAACGACGACACGGTGAACATGAAGATACAGATCAGGAAATAGCGTTTTCGGCCCAGCAGCTTTCCCAGCCACCCCGAAATGGTCAGCACGATGCCGTTGGCCACCAGATACGATGTCAGCGTCCAGGTCGCATCGTCATAGGTCGAAGACAGGCTGCCGGCGATATGCGGCAGCGAGACGTTGACGATGGTCGTGTCCAGGATTTCCATGAACGCGGCCACCGTCACGACGACCGCGATCAGCCATGGATTCGCCTTGGGCTTCCATGGCCTCTCCGCCGGGGCAGACGCGCCGGCCGCCGGGCCATCGCTCATTCCGTATGCACCGTCGGCACGACCGACAGCCCCAGCGACAGTGGCAGGTCAGGCTGCAACCCCTGATCGATCACGATCTTCACCGGCACACGCTGCACGATCTTCACATAGTTGCCCGTCGCGTTCTCGGGCGGGAAGGCGCTGAACGTCGCCCCGGTACCAAGCTGGATCGAATCCACGTGCCCCTTCAGGTTCAGGAACGGATAGGCATCCACCGCGATGTCCACCTTCTGACCCGGCCGCATATGGGTCATCTGGGTTTCCTTGTAGTTCGCCACCACCCACACTTCCGGCTCGACGATCGAGAAGAGCGACTGCCCCTCGCTGACAAAGCTGCCGCGCTCGATATTGCGCTGCGAAATCCAGCCATCATGCGGGGCACGGATCTCCGTCCATCCCAGGTTCAGTTCGGCCTGCACCAACTGCGCCCTGGCCTGCGCCACCTGCGCGTCATACTGGCTGATCCGCGTCTGGGTGTTCGAGATATTGGCCTGCACCGGCTCGGCAATCCGCAGATTGCCCTCGGCCTGCGTCACCTGCGCCTTGGCGGCCTGAAGCGCCGCCGTGGCGTAGTCGATATCCTGCTGCGTGGTGGCGGCCCGCGCCACCGCGTGCTGGCGGCGGTAATCGGTCTCGGCCCTGAACTGCTGCGCCTGGGCGGCCTGCAACTGGCCCTGCGCCATCAGCAACCGGCCCGGAAAATCCTTCTGCGCGACCGTCAGTCCGAACTGCGCCCCTTCCGCCTGGGCCTGAGCGACCTGCAACGTCGCCGCGGCATTATCGCGCGCCGCCCGATAGTCGCGGTCGTCGATGCGCGCCAGCACCTGCCCGGCATGGACGAACTGGTTGTCGTTCACCAGCAGTTCCGTCACATAGCCGCGCACATGCGGCGCAATGGTCACCGCACGCCCGGCGGTAAACGCATCGTCGGTCTCAACGTCATGGCGGGTCAGGAACCAGTAGACCCCGGCCGCCACCACAAGGACGACGACAAACAGGATCAGGCCGACACGGACCAGCGGGTTGGGTTTCTTTTTGCGCGATTCTTCCGGCTTGTCGCCCGACCCTGCGCCGTCTTGCTCGGCCATACGGTTCCTCTTGCGTTCCAGCTCATAGCGTCAGCGCGGTCGAATGACCGAACCGGTCGGTCAATCCATGACACGAAGTCCCCGATCCATCAACCGCCCCACCCGGCAGACACGACGAAAAGACTGGCCGGTTCCCCCCGGCCTGCGATTCAGAGGCCGAAAGCCTGGGTTCGTACCATACGGGCATACAGCCCGTCGGCCGCCATCAGGTCGGCATGGGTTCCGCATTCCACCCCTTGCCCGTCGGCCAGCACCACGACCAGATCGGCCGACCGCACGGTCGACAGCCGATGGGCGACGACGATGGTCGTCCGCCCCTGCCGCAACTGGCCCAGTGCCTCCTGCACCAGCGCCTCGCTCTCGCTGTCCAGGGCGCTGGTCGCCTCGTCCAGCAACAGCACGCGCGGATCGCGCAGCAGCGCCCGCGCCAGCGCCACCCGCTGGCGCTGGCCGCCCGACAGGCGCTGCCCGCCAGGGCCGACACGGGTGGCAAATCCCTCAGGCAGCGCGTCGATAAAGGCTTCCGCCGCCGCCGCCCGCGCCGCCGCCCGAATATCGGCATCCGTGGCACTCGGCCGGCCCACCCGGATATTTTCGGCCACCGACAGGTCGAACAGCAGCGTATCCTGGCTGACATAGGCAATGGCGTCGCGCAGATCGGCCAGCCGCACGGCCCGCAGATCCATCCCATCCAGCACGATCCGCCCGCCACTGACATCATGCAGGCGCGGAATCAGCGACAGCGCGGTCGATTTCCCGGCACCGGACGGCCCGACCAGAGCCACCGTCAACCCCGGCCGCGCGTCGAAACTCAGTCCGCTCAGCCCCACCCGCCCATCGGGATAGACGAACGAGGCCGCCTCGAAACGCAGATGGCCATTACCCTCGGGCAGCGGCCCGGCATCGGGGGCCTCCACGATATCGGCCGGTTCGTCGATCACGGCGAAGATCCGCTCCAGCCCGGCAAACCCTTCCTGCATCGCGGCATTCAGCGACCCCAGCGCCCGCAACGGCCGCGAGGCCAGCAGCAACGCCGCCACGAATCCCGAAAAATCGCCCAGCGTCGCCCCGCCCAGCGCCGCACGCCAGCCAGCAAAACCCAGTACGGCGGCCACCGCCGCCCCGCCCAGCACTTCCAGCACCGGATCGACCCGCGCCCGCCCCCGCGCAATCCGCAGAAGGGCCGCATGCAACTGGTCGAACGCCTGATCGACCCGTTTCGTCTCCGCCTGCTCCAGACGATAGACCCGCACGGTGCGCGCCTGCGAAAAGCTCTCGGTCAGCAGGGCAGAGGTCTCGCCCATCCGCTCCTGCATGCCGCCCGAGGCCCGCCGGACCCGTTTACCCAGCCGCTGGATCGGCACCGCCGCGATCGGATACAGCACCGCCGCGATCAGGCTCAGTTCCCAGTCCATATAGAACATCGACACCACCAGCCCCGCGACGGTGACGACATCGCCCAGCGAATTGACGACACGGATCATCGCCTCGCGGATCGAGACGGCATCGGTGGTAAACCGGGCGGCAAGCTGCGCCGGCGCCTCGCGCTCGACCCGCGCGATGTCGGCATGGAGCAGATGCGCGAACATCCGCTCCTGCAAGCCGCGAATCACCACCAGCACCAGGTTCTGCACCGCGACGGTCTGGCCGTATTGCGACAGCGCCTTGGCGGCGGTGATCAGGATCACGAGCGCCGGCACCTGATAGAGAATGCGCGGATCGTGGTCGGCGAACATATCCAGCGCCCGCTGGATGACCAGCGGATACAGCCCGGTCAGCGACGCCATCAGGATCGTCAGCCCGATCACCGCCGCGATCCGTCCGCGATGGTGGCGCACGTCCTCGCGCCACACGCGCCGCAGCAGGTCCATGCCCCGCTCATGCGCATCGCCTCCCGCCGGCCGGGCCGGCGCAGGCATGGGCGGGGAAGAGGCCGGGGTCCGGGACGAAACGACGTTCATGCAGCCCTTTACCAAGCCGTGGATGACAAAGAAAGCAACGCCGCTGCCGGCCGCGAGCCGTCCGGTATCAAGCGGTCCCCGCCGTCAGCCGCTCCAGTTGCGCCAGACACGCCCGCCGCCCGGCCCGGCACCCTCCGGCGTGCCACCAGGCGCGGACCTGTTCCAGCACCTGCCCCACACGCGGGCCGGGCACCATGCCGGCCTGCACCAGATCCCGCCCCGCCAGCGGAAAGACCGGTCGCGCACGGGCCAGCAGATCGGCCCGCAGCGCGTCCCATAGGGGTGATGCCGTCCCCAGCCGCTCCGCCTGCACCCGCCAGCTCCGCCCGACCAGGGCCTGTGCCGGCTCGTCGGCCAGCAGGCGACGGCGGTCGTCCTCCTCCAGCGCCGGATCAGGCTCCGGCCCCGACCGGATCGCGGCAAGGGCCGCCACATCGGCCCGCGACAGGCGCAGGCGCCCGGCCAGTTCCTCCGGCTCAGCCCGCGCCAGCACCGCCAGACGCAGCACCGCGTCATCCGGCGCTCCGCTCCCGATCAGCCGCGCCAGCGCCGGCAGGTCGCATCCCTCCGGCAGCAGGATGGCCAGCACACCGCATTCCGCCATCAGCGTCAGGGTCGCCACCACGGCCGGCCCGGCGAGGATGCGCCGCAACTCCGACCACACCCGCTCGGCCGAAAGCCGACAGACGCCGTCACGACAGGCCACGATCGCGTCCATCGCCGCCCCGTCCGGCGCACCCCGCCCATAGCGGGCGTGAAAGCGGAAAAAGCGCAGAACCCGCAGCGCGTCCTCGCGAATGCGCGCCGCTGCATCGCCGACGAACCGCACCCGCCCAGCCGCCAGATCCACCCGGCCACCGAAATAATCGTGCACCACCCCGTCCCGATCGCAGGACATCGCATTGATCGTGAAATCCCGCCGGGCCGCATCCTCTTCCCAGTCATCGGTCCAGGCCACCACGGCATGCCGCCCATCGGTCCGCTCGTCCCGACGCAACGTGGTGATTTCATAGGGTCGGCCGTCGATCACGGCGGTCACCGTGCCATGGGCCAACCCGGTGGCCACGACCTTGATTCCAGCCTCGGTCAGAATCGCCTGCACACGCTCAGGCGGTTCGGGCGTACCCATGTCGATATCGGCCACAGCCCGTCCGGCCAGCAGGTCGCGCACAACCCCGCCGACCAGCCGCGCCCCCGGCAACAAACCCCACAGCCGCGTCAGTCCCCGCCACGCATCCGGCGGCAAGGTCGCCAGCCGGTCCGCCAGTTCGCCACCCCGGTTCAGCTCCCGTCCCCCGCCGGCAGGCATGAGAGGGGAAAAAAGACATTCTGGCTCCACACGCCCAGGCACGGCGTGCCGCGACAGGTGCCGGGAACCGCCAGGGCCGCCAGTTCGTAATAGACCGAACGGGCGATTCGGGCCTGGATCGGGTAAGCCCCGGCACCGTCGCGCACATGCAGATAGGGAACCGGGCCAGTGCCGCATTCCTCGCAGGGAACATCCCATTCCGCCACGATCGCGTGGTCCGGCCCGGCACAGACCACCAGATCCACATTCGTCCGAAAGGAGAGCACCTGCTCGCGCCCGCAGCCGCTCCAATGCAGCTCCATCGCCACGAACGGCGCATCCTCGACCTCGATCGTGCCGCGTTCGGTCGGCGTCTGTAGCCAGTATGCCCCCTCGGCGTCCCGCGTCAGCACCGACGCGAACAGGCAGACCATCGGCTTGCGGCGGATCGGCGTGCCGCGATAAAGCCATGTCCCATCCCGCTGTATCCGGAACGGCAACACCCCGCACGACGCCGACATGGAGGGCATGACAGGGCGGGAGGAGCATTGGGCGCCATCGAAAGCCGCAACGGCACGCCTGTTCAGATCGTCAGCCAACTGCATAACCCACGCCTGTTGAATCGTCAGACCCCCGATATAGGGATCATCCCCGACTTGATGAAACCCCCAGACCTGTCAGATTGAGCGCATGACGATATCGGACGCCCTGCCCCCCGCCTCCGGCACCGCGCCGGGCCTGCCCCCTTTCTCGGCCCCGAACGCCACCGCCGACCTCGCACAGGCCGAACGCCTGGGCAGTCTGCTGCGGGCGGCCCGGGCCGAAATCGGCCGCGTCATCCACGGCCAGCGCACGGTCATCGACCAGACGCTGACCAGCATCCTGGCCGGCGGCCACACGCTGCTGGTCGGCGCGCCGGGGCTGGGCAAGACCCTGCTGGTCACGACATTGGGAACGGTACTGGGCCTGGACGCCCGGCGCGTGCAGTTCACGCCCGACCTGATGCCGTCCGACATCACCGGCAGCGAAATCCTCGACGAGGACGAACACGGCCGCCGCAGCTTCCGCTTCGTACCCGGCCCCGTCTTCTGCCAGTTGCTGATGGCCGACGAAATCAACCGCGCCAGCCCCCGCACCCAGTCCGCCCTGTTGCAGGCCATGCAGGAACACCGGGTCGCCATCGCCGGCACCGACCACACATTACCCACCCCGTTCCACGTCCTTGCCACCCAGAATCCCATCGAACAGGAAGGCACCTACCCACTCCCCGAGGCCCAGCTCGACCGATTCATGCTCCAGATCCCCCTCGGTTTCCCCGATGAGACCGCCGAGCGCGCGATGCTGCTGGCCACCACGGGCAGCCAGGACATCGTGCCCCGTCCGGTCCTGACCGACCGCGACCTGATCGAGGCCCAGCGCCTGGTCCGCGCCCTGCCGGTCGGCGACCGGGTGGTGGATTCCATCGTGCGGCTGGTCCGCTCCGCCCGGCCGGAAACGACACAGGACGCCACCATCCGCGACTCCGTGGCCTGGGGCCCCGGCCCCCGCGCTGCGCAGGCGCTGATGCTGGCCACCCGCGCCCGCGCCCTGCTCGACGGCCGCCTGTCCCCCAGCATCGACGACATCGCGGCCCTCGCCCAACCGGTCCTGGCGCACCGCATGTCCCTCACCTTCACCGCCCGGGCCGAGAACCGGCGCCTGCCGGACCTGATCGACGGCCTGCTCCGCACGCTGGACTGAGCGTCGCGATGACGCGGCCCCCTTCCCTGCCCGGCCGCGCGGCCGCCTTCCTGCGCCGCGCATTGGCGCGGCACGTCCCGATGACGGATACGCCCGATGCCGGCCTGACTCCGGCCGCCGTCCCGCTGGCGGCGGCGGAAAACCTGGCCGCGCGCATGCCGGCGCTGATCCTGTCCGCCCAGCGCATCGCCGCCACCGTCGCGGCCGGCCACCATGGACGGCGCCAGGCCGGTCCGGGCGAGGATTTCTGGCAGTTCCGCCCCGCCCAGCCCGGCGAGCCGGTCACGCGCATCGACTGGCGGCAATCCGCACGCAGCAGCCGGGCCTATGTCCGCGAAACCGAAGCCGAGGCCGCGCAGACCGTCTGCCTGTGGTGCGATCCCAGCGCCTCGATGCGCTGGCGTTCCGTGCCGACGCTGCCGCTGAAATCGGACTGCGCCATCCTGCTTACCCTCGCGCTGGGCGCGCTGCTGCTACGCCGGGGCGAACGGGTACGCCTGCTCACGCCGGGCGAACCGGTCGATATCCCCCCCGGCGGACGGGCGGCGCTGGACCGGCTGGCCGTGGCCCTGATGCGCACCTTGGACCACGACCCGGAAGATGCCGGCCTGCCCCATCCGCAGCAGGTCCCCCGGCATGCCAGGGTCGTCCTGATCGGCGACGGGCTGTGCGGACTGCCGGCCATGGCGACATTGCTGCGCGGCCTGACGGCCCGCCCGGCCCACGCCATGCTCCTTCTGGTCAATGACCCGGCGGAAGCCGAACTGCCTTACGCGGGACATATCCGCTTTTCGGGCCTGGAAGGCGAGGAAACGCTGACGCTCCCCGGCGTCGAACAGGTACGCGGCGCCTATCGCGAGGCCTATGCCCGCCATCAGGCCGACCTGGCGGAACTCTGCCGCGTCAACGGTCATCTCCTGATCCGCCATGCAACCGACCACCGGCCCGAAGAGGCCCTCCTGGCCCTGCACGCCGCCCTGTCCGGGCGGGGAGAGCGCCCATGATCTTCCAGCTTCCCTGGCTACTGGCGGCGCTGGCCATCCTGCCGGTGCTGTGGCTGCTGCTGCGCACATTGCCGCCGCCGCCCCAGCGCCGCGCCTTCCCCGCCATCATGTTGCTGCGCGGCTTGCGCGCACGGGTCACCCAGGCCGCCACCGCCCCACTCTGGCTGCTGCTGCTCCGCTGCGTGGCGCTCACGGTGCTCATCGTCGGGCTGGCCGGTCCGGTGCTGCGCCAGGACCGGGCCGGCCAGCCGGCACCTGGCGGCCGGGGCACCGAACAGATCATCGTCCTCGACAACGGCTGGGCCGCCGTGCCCGACTGGCCCCGCCGACTGGCCGCCATCGATGCCGTGCTGGACCGCGCAACGCATCCCGTCCGCCTGCTGACGACCGCGCCCGGCCTGGCTGGCGAAGCGCCCTCCGTCGGCGCGCCGACACCACCCTCCCTGTTGCGCGGCATGGTGGATTCCACGCGGCCCATGCCCTGGCCGACCGACCGCGCCGCCGCCACGCGCGCATTGCGCGACCTGGCATCCGGCGGGTGGCACGGGCGCGTGGTCTATGTCTCCGACGGCCTGGCAAGCGCCGACGACCCGGCTTTCGCCGCCACACTGACCGCGCTCGGTCCCGTCCAGACCCTGATCGACCGCGACGCAACGATCGCGGTCCTGACACCCGCCCCCACCAATGGCGACCAGCAATTGCACATCGCCATCAGCACCCTGCCCCTGCCCCATCCGCGTCAGTTGACCGTGCGCGCCGAGGCCATGGATGGCGGCGTCCTGTCGCTGGTGCCGGTGCCGGTCGCGGCCGGCGCACGGGACGGCTCGGCCGGCGTGGCATTACCCGCCGAACTGCGTAACCGGATCGGCCGACTGGTCCTGCGCGACATGCCCGGCCCGGCCGGCGTACGCCTGCTGGACGAGGGCGATCGTCGCCGCCCGGTAGGGCTGATCGGCGTCGCCGGCACAGATACGCCGCTGGTGGGCACGTTGTTCTATCTCCGCCGCGCCCTCTCCCCCACCGCCGAACTGCGCGAAGGCCCGGTGCCCACGCTGCTGAAGCGCCCGCTTTCGATCCTGATCGCGCCGGACGGCGCGCTGGACAGCCCCGAAACCCGACGTATCGTTACCGAATGGGTGCGCAAGGGCGGTATGCTGATCCGCTTCGCCGGCCCGTTGCTGAACGGCAGTCCGGACCACGACCCGACCACCCCGGACTCAGGGATGGATTCGGGCAACCCCGCCGCATCTTCCCCGCTACCCGATGCCCTGCTCCCCGTCCCCCTGATGGACGGCGAACGCCAACTGGGTGGCGCAATGTCCTGGGGCAAGCCGGAACATCTGGCTCCGTTCCCCGATGATTCGCCGTTCCACGGACTGGCGGTTCCCGCCGACGTCACGGTATCCCGTCAGGTCCTGGCCCGCCCGGCAGCCGACCTGGCCACGCATAGCTGGGCGCGTCTGACCGACGGCACACCGCTGGTCACCCACGCCGCGTTGGGCGCGGGCGAGGTGGTGCTGTTCCATGTCACCAGTACGGCGGAATGGTCCAACCTGCCGCTGTCGGGCCTGTTCGTCGATATGCTGCGCCGACTGGCCGAACGCTCGGTCGGTATCGACGCCCCGGCCGACCACAGCCTGCTGGCGCCCTACATGACTCTGGATGCCGACGCGACCCTGAGCCCCCCCCCGCCGGCCGCGCGGGCTCTCCCATCCGATGCATTCGGCACCACACCAGCCTCCGCCGCCCATCCGCCCGGCCTGTATGGCCCACGCGCCAGTCGGCGGGCGTTGAATCTGGGCGACGTCATCGGACCACTCGCCGCCCAAAGCACCATCGGGCACGAGGTCACGTTGAGCGGCCAGTCACGCGACCGCGCACTCGGCCCCTGGCTGGTCGCCGCCGCCCTGCTGCTGCTGGCGCTGGACGCGATGCTGACATTACTGCTGCGGGCGGGCCGCCTGTCAGGCCGAAAGGCAGCGCTGACGGGCGCGATCCTGCTGGCCACCCTGTCGTCCCCGGCCCGCGCCGATCCTCGCCCCGATGGCGTACCAGGCGCCGCACTGGAAACGAGGCTGGGCTATATCCAGACCGGCCACGCCGATATCGACGCCGTCTCGCGTGAAGGGCTGCAAGGTCTGTCGGATTACACCAACGCCCGGACCTCCGCCGTACTGGGCCACCCGGATGGGGTGGTGCCCGATCGCGACGACCTGTCCTACTACCCGATGCTGTATTGGCCGGTGGTGGCCGACGCGACGATCGACCCCGCGCGCACGGCGGCGCTGAACGCTTATATGCGCCATGGCGGCATCCTGCTGATCGACAGCCAGGGCGTCGATCCCGCCGCGCCCGGCGCCGGTAGCCCCTCCGGTGCCGGCTTCGCCGCCCAGGCCCCCGGCACGGCGGCGGCACTGCGGCGCATGACCAGGGGGCTGGACGTCCCCCCCCTTACCCGGCTGACCGACAAGCACGTCCTGGCCCACACATTCTACCTGCTGCACAGCTTTCCGGGCCGCTATGACGGATTGCCGGTCTGGGTGGCGCGCGAGGGCGACAGCGCGAATGACGGCGTCAGCCCGGTCATCATCGGATCCAGCGACTGGGCTCATGCCTGGGCCGTCGATGCACAGGGCGACACCCCCTACGCCACGGTGCCGGACGGCAGCACCCAGCGCGTCATGGCCTACCGGTTCGGCGTCAATGCCGTACTCTACGCCCTGACGGGTAATTACAAGGCGGACCAGGTCCACGTTCCGGCCCTGCTGCGGCGGCTGGGGGAATGACCATGCCCAACCTGACCACCCTGCGGCACATGACGTCCTTCTCTCCGCTACTGCCCCCCTGGCTGCTCTACACGCTGGCAATTCTGGCCATGATTGTCCTGCTGGCCGGGCTGCTACGCCGGGCGCGCGGCACGCTGTGGCGCGCGGCGGCGGCAGCGATCGTCCTGCTGTGGCTATCCGGCCCCGAACGCATCAGCGAGACCGGGCAGGCCCTGCCCGAAACCGCCATCCTGGTCGTTGATCAATCCTCCTCCATGAGCGTAGGCCAACGCGCCGCCGTAGCCCATCAGGCGGCGGAACGCCTCCAGGCCGAAGCCGCGCATGTGCCGGGGCTGACGCTGCGCACCGTCACGGTGCATGACGGCCATGGCCAGGGCACGCGCCTGTTCGCAGCTCTCGACCAGGCAGCGGCCGACATCCCGCCGGCCCGGCTGGCGGGCGCGATCCTGCTGACCGACGGACAAGTCCACGATACCCCGCCGCAGCCGCCCGAACGACTGCGCCCCGCCGATTCCGGCGGCCGGCACGCAACCCTGCCGCTGCATGTGCTCTTGACCGGACGGGGAGAGGAAACCGACCGCCGACTGCGCATCCTCCAGGCGCCGCCTTATGCCATCGTCGGCCAGAATGCCACGTTGCGGGTGCAGGTGGACGATCTGGGCCCGCACCCCGATAACGGCACGGAAGTCGACCTGACACTGGATCGCGGCGGCGAACCTCCGCTGCACAAAACCGTCCGCGTCGGCCAGCCTCAGGACATCACCCTGCCCGTCACCCATCCCGGCCCGATGCTGGTCGGGCTATCGGTCTCGCCACTTGAGGGTGAAGTCTCGACCGTCAACAACCAGGATGTGGTACGGATCAACGGAGTCCGCGACCGGCTGCGGGTATTGCTGGTCTCGGGCACGCCCAACCAGGGTGAACGGGTCTGGCGCCGTCTGCTGAAGGCCGACCCATCGGTCGATCTGGTGCATTTCACCATCCTGCGCCCACCCGACAAGGATGACGGCACACCGCTGTCCGACCTGGCGCTGATCGCCTTCCCGGTGCGCGAACTGTTCCAGGAAAAGATCAGCCAGTTCGACCTGATCATCCTCGACGGGTTCGAGAACCGTGCCATCCTGCCGCGCACCTATCTGGAAAACATCGCCCAGTATGTGCGTGACGGCGGCGGATTGCTGCTGATCGGCGGCCCGGAATTCCTGGGGGCGGGCTCTCTGCAGGATACGCCGCTGGGCGACATCCTGCCGGCCCATGTCCCAACCGAAGGCGGGCTGGTGGAACAGCGCTTCCGCCCCGCCCTCACGGCCGACGGTCATCGCCATCCCGTCACGGCGGGGCTGCCGGGAGCCGGCACCGCACCGGACGGGCACGATGCCGATTGGGGGCCATGGTACCGTGTATTGCGAACCGATTCCGTCCACGGGCAGGTCCTGATGGACGGTCCGGCCCATACACCGCTGCTGGTTCTGGACCGGGTGGACCGAGGCCGCGTCGCCTTCCTGCTGTCGGACCAGATCTGGCTGTGGTCGCACGGCGAGGGTGGCGGCGGCCCGCAATCCGAACTGCTGCGGCACGTCTCTCACTGGCTGATGAAAGAACCGGAACTGGAAGAAGAACAGCTGACGGCCACCATCGCCAATGACCGGATCGTCATAACCCGCCGCACCGCAGCCGCCGTCGCGCCGCACGCGGTCACAATCACCGCGCCCGACGGCACCACCCGCCAGATACCCCTGCATACCACCGGCATAGGCCTCTCCCAGGCCGATGCGCCCGCGACCCAGCAGGGCATCTGGATGGCCGATGATGGCACGCACCGCGCTTTCGCCGCTCCGACCCAGGACGATCCGGTGGAATGGTCGGACCTGCGTGCCACGGCAAGCGTCACGGCTCCCCTCGCCGGCCAGACGGGCGGCGGCATCTACTGGCTGGGTGACGACCCTGCCAATCTCCACCTGCCCGCACTGCGCGCCCCGGCCTCAGGCCGCGTGTCAGGACCGGACTGGATGGGCTTTCCGCAACGCGATGCCCGTCTGGTCACCGGTCGCACCGCCAGTCCACTTCTCCCCGCATGGCTGGTACTGGCGCTGGCCGCAATGCTTCTACTGACCGGCTGGTGGCGCGAAGGCCGCTGAAAGAGAGTGCTGCACCCCGGTCCGCCGGCTTGCAGCATCCTCTCCAAAAGGCCCCGTGACTCACGATCCAGCGATTTCCATCGCATCTCAGCCCGATCTGGACTATAAAAGGGGGCCGGGACCGCGTCCGGCAGGCCGGTCCATATCGGACGGTTCGCATCCGCCCCGAACAGGTCGCGCCTGTCATCGAGACGAATGTTACTGAGACGAATAATGATTATCAGAACAGGTATCCGCCTTCTCTTTCTCGCGCTGCTGACCGGCAGCGCGGCAATCATGGCTCCGATGCATTTCGCCTGTGCCCAGTCGGATGACGATGAGGCAGAAGCCGATGCTGCCGATGCGGCGAAGCAGGCCGAAGCCCGTCGCGCCGCACGCGCCTCAGCCCCACCGGCCGCCCTGCCCGGCGCAGAGTCGAACGAAGAGATCGGCGGTCATGCGAATGGCGACCTGAATCCCACCGCGGCCCTGTTCGACGCCATCAATCGCGGCAGCCTCGGCGCGGCCAAGGAAGCCCTGAACCGTGGTGCCGACATGGAAGGTCACAATGTTCTGGGCCAGACGCCTCTGGACATGGCGATCGACCTGAACCGCAACGACATTACCTTCCTGCTGCTGTCGCTCCGCACGCTTGATGACGAGCACGTCATCGCGGCTTCGACGACCCATTCCGGCATCACGATGCATAATGGCAGCGGCCACCTGACCATCGATGGCACCAGCCATGGGTCCCGATCGGGCGTCATGATGGCGACAAGCCGTACCGCCCCCCGAGACAATGGCACGCCTCGGCCCGAAATCGGGTTCCTCGGTTTCGGCGGCGGCTGACAATCCATTTCGTGAGGCTGGCCACCCGTTCCGAGTGACAAATCCGAACGGAAACATCGCTTCACTGACCGGCGTTCCGGAACATGCTAGTTTATTGTTTTTACGAACATTCTGTTTGAATGCACGCATTCAAACAGAATGTGTTCTAGCTGGCTGCGCTGTCCTGTGACAGGATTTCGCTTCGCAAGATGTCCAGCGGAACCATCTGCCCCTCGCGCATCAGATGCCAGAAGGTCCATCCATTGCAGGATGGGGCATTCGTTAATAACGCCCCCAGCTTATGGATCGATCCGCGCTGCGTACCGCTGACCAGCGTGCCGTCAGGCGCAACGGTGGCCGACACGCGCTGATGACGATCATAGACCATCGTTCCGGCCGGCAGCAGTCCACGTTCGACCAGGCTGCCGAACGGCACGCGCGGTGCCTCGCGGCGGGCAGGTGTGGTCAGCACGCTGTCCAGAGGCACCGGGCGCTCGCGCCGGGCACGACCGATTGCTGCTTCCGCATAATCCGGATGACGCTCGATCCCGATGAAGCGGCGGCGCAACCGCCGCGCCATAGCCGTCGTCGTGCCCGTGCCGGCGAACGGATCGAGAATGATGTCGTCCACATTGGTCGAAGCGACCAGCACTCGGTGCAGCAGACTTTCGGGCTTCTGCGTCGGGTGCAGCTTCAGGCCATGGGCATTGCGCAGCCGCTCTCCCCCCGTGCAGAGCGGCAGATACCAGTCCGAGCGCATCTGCACGTCGTCGTTCAGCGCCTTCATCGCCTGGTAGTTGAAGCGATAGCGGCTGTCGGCACCCCGCGCGGCCCAGATCAGCGTCTCATGAGCATTGGTGAAGCGCCGCCCCCGGAAATTCGGCATCGGGTTCGACTTGCGCCAGATCACGTCATTCAGGATCCAGAACCCCAGATCCTGGAGGATCGCGCCGATCCGGAAGATGTTGTGATACGACCCGATCACCCAGATCGTGCCGTCCTTGCGCAGCAGGCGGCGGGCCTCGCCCAGCCAGGCACGGGTAAACCGGTCATATTCCGCAAGATCGCTGAATTTGTCCCAGTCATCATCCACCCCGTCCACAATGCTGTCATCGGGGCGGCGTAGTTCACCACGCAACTGAAGGTTGTACGGCGGGTCGGCAAAAATACAGTCGATCGACCCGCTCGGCAGAGTCTGCATCAGTTCGATGCAATCGCCACGCAGAATCTGATCAAGGGGCAATTCCATCATAACCGCGCCGCTCATGACACACCCCAGGCCGCGGGGCGGCCGTCGGCGGGCAAGCCAAGCGACAATTGTCGGACCAAGCCGAACGCCTCCCGATGATGCGGGGTCTTACCGACGTCACAAAGCGCCGCCCGATGCTGGGCAGTGCCGTAACCGGCGTTGCGCTCCCATCCGTAGGCAGGCCAGCGGACGGCGAGGCGCTCCATCAGCCGGTCACGCACAACCTTGGCCACGATCGACGCCGCCGCGATGGACAGGCTTTCACCATCGCCACCCACCACGCATTCCGTCGGGCACCCGAAATCGGGGGCGGCATTTCCGTCCACCAGCACCAGTTCCGGCCGCACGGACAGGCGTGCGACAGCGCGCCGCATCGCCAGAAAGGCGGCATGCAGAATATTTAGGCGCGCGATTTCAGCGACCGAAGCCGCGGCAACCGCAATATGCACCCCACGGGCGCCACGCAGCGCAATATAGGCACGACGCCGCGCCACGGCAGACAGCTTCTTTGAATCATCCAGCAGGGTGGCCAGTTGGGCCGGCACGCCGCCATCAAAGATCACCGCGGCCGCGACAACCGGACCCGCCAGCGGGCCACGACCCACCTCATCCACCCCGGCAACCCGGCCGCCATGCTGCGCTTCGCGCGTGTAATCCGGCATTCACCCCATCCCGAACCGGGCCGAGCCGGGCGCCTGTCGCCCGATTCGCACACCGAATCACGTCCTGAAGGGATGGAAACCATCTTTACGTCATGTTGCGCAAGATACTGATTCCATGCCGAGTCCTTTCAAACGCAAAAAACTTCTTCCGCCAGGGACTCGGGCCACGGAAATTTCAGCCCTTCGATGTCCGCCGCGGCAGCAGAATCAGGCCGGCCAGAAGCCCGACCACGGCCGCAACCGCCACCGACAGGAGGGGCCGGTCCTGCACGAACAGCACCGCCTTCTCCACCTTGCCCTCGCCCTCTTCATAAAGCTCGGCGAACTCGCGGCGGGCCATGCCGCTCAATTGATCGACCTTACCCTCCGCCTGCATGCCCAGATCACCCGTCAGGCCACCAGCCGCGTCCTTCAGGCGACCGGTCCCTTCCTCGATCGTGCCCTTCACCTTCTCGACGAATGTGTCGTTACCGGATTCCGTCATGCTTTTTTCTCCTCCAAACGGACCAACCCGCACGGGTCGGTTCTATGGAAACGGATCGAATACGCCCCGGTTGCGCATGCCGCCCCCGGGCGGACCGGATCATCCGGACCGGATGGCACGCTATCGCGGGCGCCCAGATCCCGCCACCAATGGAATAGTTGATGGCATTCGATGAAAACGCATGACAGCCAGTTGGCGAACGACAAAAATTGTTACATTTCTAGACAGTTTCCTAAGCAAGGATTTAGGCATCTTTTTTCGCGTAGCTGCTAACACTGCCCCAACAAATCGCACGCCTGCGGCGTGCCCGACGTCATTGGATTGAGGAAGACCTGAGGACCATGGACAAACCGACTCTGGACCCGTCCGACGCGCCTGCGCAGCAATCGACGGGGCGCGGCCGGCAGGGCAGCGCCGGGAAGAAATCGCGCCGCCGTTTACTGCTATGGGGCACGGCGCTGGTGGGTGCCGCCGTGATTGCGGCGGCCTTTCTGAGGCCGCACGGCCAGAGCGGTGGCGGACGGCATGCTCACCAGATGGCGGCGGATGTCCAACCGGTGGCGGTTGCCGTCGTGCGCAAAGGCGATATGCCGGTGGAACTGACCGAACTGGGCACGGTGGTCCCGATCACCAACGTCACAGTTCAGTCGCGCGTCGACGGCTACTTGATGCAGGTGCTGTTCACCGAGGGCCAGCACGTCAAAAAAGGCGACCTCCTGGCGCTGATCGACACACGGCCTTACGAAGTGCTGCTGGCCCAGTACCAAGGGCAACTCGCCTCCGACATCGCCCAGTTGGAGCAGGCCCGGGTGGATAATGCCCGCTATCAGCGCCTGATCCGCCAGAACAGCATCGCGGCCCAGACGGCCGTCGACCAGCAATACAAGGTCGCGCAGCTCGAAGGCACGGTGAAGGTCGATCAGGCTCAGGTCGACAACGAAAAGCTCCAGATCATTTATTGCCACGTCATTGCCCCGGTGGACGGCCGTGTCGGCATCCGCCAGGTGGACATGGGCAACTACATCACCGCCGGCCAGACCAACGGCCTGGTCATCCTGACCCAGATGCAGCCGATCTCCGTGATCTTCACCCTGCCGGAGACCGAACTGGGCCGGGTGGCCGAGCGGCTGCGCAGCGGCGTCTCCCTGCCGGTCGAAGCGTGGGACAGCACCAACACGCGCAAGCTGGCCGATGGTGCCGTCAGCGTGCTGGACAGCCAGATCGACACCGCGACAGGCACGGTCAAGCTGCGTTCGATCTTCCCCAATCAGGACGAAACCCTTTTCCCGAACCAGTTCGTCAATGCGCACCTGCTGGTCAATACCGAGCATGACGTGCTGCTGCTCCCCGCCAACGCGGTGCAGACCGGGCCGAGCGGATCGTTCGTCTATGTCGTCAAGTCGGACAACACCGTCGAGGTCCGCGACATCGCGACCGGCACGTCGCATGGGGACAGCGTGGTGGTGACCAGCGGGCTCAAGGAGGGAGAATCGGTCGTGACCGACGGCACCGACCATCTGCGTGCCGGCGCCAAGGTTACAATCCCGAGCGCAACCGACAGCACCGCCGCCCCCGGCGATGCGGTCACCCCGGCGGCAGGACAGGGGCATCGCCACCGCCGCCACAATGCGAGCGGACAGGGCGACATGACCGGCAGCACGACCGGCGGCACCACTGACAGCACCTCTGGCGGCACATCCGGCGGACAACCCCATCAATGATCCCGGCCCGACACCAGGTCCGTCGCCTTCAGCCGGAGAGCCGTGCGTGAATCCGTCCCGCCTGTTTATCGAACGCCCGGTCGCCACGACGCTGCTGATGCTCGCCATCATGCTGGCGGGTCTGCTGGGTTATCATTTCCTGCCGGTCTCGGCGCTGCCGCAGGTCGAATACCCGACCATTACGGTCCAGACCTTCTATCCCGGCGCCGGGCCAGACGTCATGGCGACGTCGGTGACCGCGCCGCTGGAAACCCAGTTCGGCCAGATGCCGGGTCTGGACCAGATGACATCGCAATCCTCCGGCGGTGCCTCGATCGTCACGCTGCGGTTCGGCCTGACCATGTCGATGGACGTGGCGGAGCAGGAAGTCCAGGCAGCGATCAACCAGGCGCAGATGCTGCTGCCCACCGATCTGCCGGCGCCGCCGATCTATGCCAAGGTCAACCCGGCCGACACCCCGGTGCTGACGCTGGGCATCACCTCGAAGACGATGCCGCTGACCGAGGTCGAGGATTATGTCTATACCCGTCTCGCCCAGAAGATCAGCCAGATCTCGGGCGTCGGCCTGGTCACGCTGTCGGGCGGCAACCGCAAGGCGATCCGCGTGCGCGTCAACGTGCCCAAGCTGACATCGTTCGGCGTGGACATGGACACGCTGCGCACCACGATCGGCAACGTCAACGTCAATTCGCCCACCGGCACGTTCGACGGCGCGCAGCGGGCTTCCACCCTGCGGGTCGACGGGCAGATCGCCAGCGTCGACCAGTTGCTCAATCAGGTCATCGCCTACCAGAACGGCGGCCCGATCCGCATCCGCGACGTCGCCACCGTCGTCCAGGGAGCCGAAAACACCCAGCTCGCCGCCTGGTCGAACACCACGCCTGCCCTGATCCTGAACGTGCAGCGCCAGCCGGGCGCCAACGTCATCTCGGTGGTCGACAATATCAAATACGCCCTGCCGCAATTGCGGCAGGCGCTGCCGCCGGGCATCACCATCACGCCGCTGACCGACCGCACGACCACCATCCGCGCCTCGGTTGCCGACGTCGAGTTCGAACTGGTGCTGGCGATGGCGCTGGTGGTGGCCGTGATCTTCGTCTTCCTGCGTAACGTGCCGGCCACGATCATCCCCAGCCTGTCGGTTCCGCTGTCGCTGATCGGCACGCTGGCGATCATGTATCTGATGGGGTTCTCGCTCGACAACCTGTCGCTGATGTCGCTGACCATCGCGACCGGCTTCGTGGTCGACGACGCCATCGTGATGATCGAGAACATCGCCCGCTACATCGAAATGGGCGACGACCGGATGACGGCTTCGCTCAAGGGCGCCGGCGAAATCGGCTTCACCATCATCTCCCTGACCGTCTCGCTGATCGCGGTGCTGATCCCGCTGCTGTTCATGGGCGACGTGGTGGGCCGCCTGTTCCACGAATTCGCCATCACGCTGTCGGTCACGATCGTCCTCTCCGCCGTGGTCTCGCTGACGCTGGTGCCGATGATGTGCGCCCGGCTGCTCAGTGAGCGCCCGCACGGACCGGACGCGCGGGGCTGGTCGGCCGCCGTCGAGCGCTGGACCGAAGCGGTGATCGCCGCCTACGGCCGCGCGCTGACGGTCGTGCTGCGCCACCAGAAGCTGACCCTGGCCATCTTCGTTGCCACGATGGGCCTGACCGGCCTGCTGGCCTGGTCGATCCCCAAAGGGTTCTTCCCGGTGCAGGATACCGGGGTAATCCAGGGCATCTCGGTCATGGCGCAATCCACGTCCTTCGATGCGATGGCGGCCCACCAGCAGGAACTCGGCCGGCGCATCCTGCAGGACAAGGATGTCGTCAGCCTGTCATCCTTCATAGGCGTCGACGGGCAGAACGTGACACTGAACCAGGGGCGGTTCCTGATCAATCTGCGCCCGCATGACGACCGGTCGGAGACCGCCTCCCAGATCGCAACCCGCATCCAGCAGGAGACGGCCGACATCCCCGGTGCCAGCCTGTATCTCCAGCCGGTGCAGGACCTGTCGCTGGACACGACTGTGTCCGCGACCCAGTACCAGTTCCTGCTGGAAAATCCCGATTACGACCAGTTCCGCACCTGGGTGCCCAAGGTCATTGCCGCCCTGCGCCAGGAACCGGCCCTGGCCGACGTCACGTCGGACCTCCAGGCCGAGGGACTCGTCGCCCATGTCACCCTCGACCGCACCACCGGCGCACGGTACTCGATCACCCCGCAGACGATCGACAACGTGCTGTATGATTCCTTCGGCCAGCGCCAGATCTCGACCATCTACACGCAGTCCAACCAGTACCGCGTGATCCTGGAGGCCGATCCGGTCTTCCAGAAAGACCTCGCGTCACTCGACAAGCTGTACCTGCCCGGCATCAGCGGCAATTCGGGCAGCAGCACCTCCGGCCCGACCCGCGCGCCGACTTCGGGCCTGGTGCCGATGCGTACGGTCACCACCGTCACCCGCAGCACCGCGCCGCTGCTGATCACTCATGTCGGCCAGTTCCCAGCGACCACGATCTCGTTCAACGTCGCGCCCGGCTATTCGCTGGGTGAGGCGACGGATGCGATCGAGCGGGTGGAAAGCACGCTGCACCTGCCCGCCAGCTTCCAGACCTCGTTCCAGGGTACGGCGGCCGCGTTCCGCAACAGTCTGGGCAACGAGATGTGGCTGGTGCTGGCCGCCCTGGTCGCGGTCTATATCGTGCTTGGCATTCTGTATGAGAGCTTCATCCACCCCATCACCATCCTCTCCACCCTGCCGTCGGCGGGTGTCGGCGCCCTGCTGGCCCTGCAACTCAGCGGTGCGGGCCTCGGCGTCATGGGCATCATCGGCCTGGTCCTGCTGATCGGCATCGTGAAGAAGAACGCCATCATGATGATCGATTTCGCGCTGGAAGCAGAGCGGATCGAAGGCATGCCGCCCGTCCAGGCCATCCATCACGCCGCCCTGCTGCGCTTCCGGCCGATTCTGATGACGACGCTGGCCGCCATGCTCGGTGCGATGCCGATGGTCATCGGCACCGGCACCGGCTCGGAACTGCGCCGCCCGCTGGGCATCGCCATCGTCGGCGGCCTGCTGCTCAGCCAGTTGCTGACCCTGTTCACCACCCCGGTCATCTATCTGCTGATGGACCGGATCAGCCTGAACCTGCGGCGCCGCTTCGGGGCGACAACCGCGCCGGCCCGTGACGTTCCGCCGCACCAGACCGCAACATGAATCCGGTCCGGCTCTTCGTCCTCCGGCCCGTCGCCACGACATTGCTGACGATCGCGCTGCTGATCGCGGGCATCATCGGTTATCGGGCGCTTCCGGTCGCCGACCTGCCGAATGTCGATTTTCCGGTGATCCAGGTCCAGGCGCGCCAGGCCGGTGGGTCGCCGGAGGAAATCGCCAGCTCCGTCGCCGCCCCGCTGGAGCGGCGCCTGGGCGCCATCGCCGACCTGACGGAAATGACGTCCCAGTCGACGCAGAACCAGGCCCGGATCACCCTGCAATTCGCGCTCAACCGCGACATCAACGGGGCCGCCCGCGATGTGGAGGCCGCCCTTCAGGCCGCCCGGGCCGACCTGCCGTCGTCGCTGCGCCAGAACCCCAGCTACTTCAAGGCGAACCCCAACGGCGCGCCGATCATGATCCTGGCCCTGACATCGAAGACGCGCACGATGTCCCAGCTCTACGACCTCACCTCCAACGTCCTGCAGCAACATCTCTCGCAGATCCGCGGCGTGGGCGAGGTCGAGGTCGGTGGCAGTTCGCTCCCGGCAGTGCGCGTCGAGATGAACCCGCTGCCCCTATACAAATTCGGGATCGGGTTCGAGGACGTCCGCGCCGCGCTGGCCTCGGCCAACGCCAATACCCCCAAGGGCTTCATCGACCATCAGGGCACCCGCTACACGCTGGACACCAACGATCAGGCCCGAAACGCCCAGGCCTATCGCGATCTGATCATCGCCTACCGGTCCGGCCGGCCGGTACGTCTGGCGGATGTCGCCCAGGTCAATGACGGCGTCGAAGACCTGCGCAATGCCGGCTACTACAACCGCCAGCCGGCGGTACTGGCCATCATCTTCGCCCAGTCGGGCGCCAACGTGATTCGCACCATCGACCAGATCAAGGCCGAAATCCCGGCCCTGCGCGCGGCCCTGCCACCAACGGTCGAACTGCACAGCGTCCTCGACCGATCGGTGACCATCCGCGCCGCATTGGCCGACACCCAATATACGCTGGTCATATCGGTGGTGCTGGTGGTGCTGGTGGTGCTGGTCTTCCTGCGCTCGGGCCGAACCACGCTGATCCCGGCGGTCGTGGTCCCCACCTCGATCATCGCCACGTTCGGAGCCATGCAACTCCTGGGCTATTCGCTGGACAACCTGTCGCTGATGGCGCTCACCGTCTCCACCGGCTTCGTAGTCGACGACGCCATCGTGGTGATCGAAAATATCAGCCGCTATCTCGAAGACGGCAAAGGCCGGCTCGAGGCCACGCTGCTCGGTGCGCAGGAAGTCGCCTTCACCGTCTTCTCGATCACCATGTCACTGATCGCCGTCTTCCTTCCCATCCTGCTGCTGGGCGGCGTCGCGGGCCGCCTGTTCCACGAATTCGCGATGACGATGTCGGTGACGATCCTCATCTCGATGGTCCTGTCGCTGACCCTCACCCCGATGATGGCGGCGCTGTTCCTGCCCGCCCACATCGCACCACCCCAAACCGGCCCGTGGGCTCGCATCTCGGCAATGCTGGAGCGCATGCTGCACGCCATGCAGCGGGGGTACGCGCAGACGCTGGACGCGGCGCTGGCCCATCCGCGCCTCGTGCTGCTGTCGCTGCCCTGCACCGTCGTCCTCATGGTGGCGCTGTTCATCCACATGCCCAAGGGCTTCTTCCCCGACAGCGATACCGGCATGCTGATGGGCCATCTTCAGGGCGACCAGTCGATCTCGTTCCAAGCCATGGTCGGCAAGATCGACGAGGTCCAGAAGGCCGTTCTGTCCGACCGCGACGTCGTCAGCATCACCGGCTTCACCGGCGGTCGCGGCTCGTCCAACCAGGCCAACATGTTCGTGGTGCTGAAGGACAAGTCCCAGCGCGACGGCCCGCCCAGCACCACCATCATGCGCATCGGCGAGCGACTGCGGAACATGGTGGGCGCGCATTTCTACGCCATGGCCCCTGGCACGCTGCGCATGGGCGCCCGGCAATCCAACGCCGCCTATCAGTACACGCTGCAATCCGACTCACCGACCGACCTGTATGAGTGGACCCCCAAGCTGGTGGCCGCCCTCCAGAAATACCCGCAGTTGACCGACGTCTCGTCGGACGTGCAGCAGGGCGGTTCAGCCCTCAACGTGGCGCTGGACCGCGAAACCTCGGCCCGTACCATGATCACGCCGCAGCTGGTGGCCAACACGCTGTTCGATGCCTATGGCCAGCGCGCGGCCTCGGTCATCCATAACGCGCTCAACCAGTATCGCGTGGTGATGGAGGTCGAACCCCGGTTCTGGAAAGACACCGCCAGCCTCCAGCAGGTCTGGGTCAGCACCGCCGGCGGCTCGGCCGGTGGCGGTACCCGCGCGAACACCATCCGGGTCTCGGCCGCAACCAGCGCCACCAGTCAGGCCGGCAGCCTCAGCAGCCAGTCCTTCCGCAACCAGATCGCCAACAGCCTCGCAGGCGGCAGCTCGGCTTCCAACGGCTCGGCGGTTTCGACCAATTCCGAAACCATGGTGCCGCTCGGCATCGTCTCCACCGTCGCCCCGCAGCTCACGCCGCTCTCGGTCAACCATCAGGGCCAGTCGGTCGCCGCCACGGTGTCCTTCAATCTCGCGACCGGCGTGCCGCTGGAGCGCGGGACACAGATCGTGAGCGCCGAAATAGTGCGCCTGCATGTGCCCACGACCATCCATGGCAGCTTTGCGGGCAATGCCGGCCAGCTTCAGAAATCGGTCAATAACGAACCATTGCTGATCCTGGCCGCGCTGGCGGCGGTCTATATGGTGCTGGGCATGCTGTACGAAAGCTATGTCCACCCGCTGACCATCCTCTCCACCCTGCCCTCGGCCGGCGTCGGCGCGCTGTTGGCTCTGGATCTCGCCGGCGAGGATTTCTCGCTGATCGCGATGATCGGGGTGATCCTGCTGATCGGCATCGTGAAGAAAAACGCCATCATGCTGGTCGATTTCGCAATCGCGGCCGAACGCGAAGGCCAGCCGGCGGCACAGGCCATCCACAGCGCGTGCCTGCTGCGCTTCCGGCCGATCATGATGACAACGCTGGCGGCGGCCTTCGGGGCCCTGCCGCTGATCCTGGGTCACGGCTATGGTTCGGAACTGCGCCGCCCGCTGGGCATCTCCATCGTCGGCGGACTGGTCGTCAGCCAGGCGCTCACGCTCTACACCACTCCTGTCGTCTATCTGTATCTCGACCGCTTCGGCCTATGGTGCCGACGCCAGTTCCGTTCCCTGGCCAAAGCCCTCACGGGCCGGCAGGGTCCCCTTTCCCAACAGGATGCCTGACCCGGATGTCCCTGCCGCCCTCCCGCCCGATCGCCCCGAAACCCCGCCCCGGCGCACGCGCGCCGCGTCGGCGTGCCCTGCTGCTGGGCGCCGCCCTGTCGCCACTGGTGCTGACCGGCTGCATGGTCGGCCCGTCCTATCATCGCCCGACCGCACCGGTTTCGGCCCGCTTCAAGGAACTGGTGCCGGCACCCGGATGGGTGAAGGCGCAACCCGCCATGGCGGAACTGCCCAAGGATGCCTGGTGGACGATCTATAACGACCCGATCCTGAACGATCTGGAATCGCGGGTCGCGATCTCGAACCAGAACGTCAGGATGTACGAGGCGAATTACCGTCAGGCCCGGGCCACCATCAACAGTGTGCGCGCGCAGCTGTTCCCCACCATCAGCGGCAGCATCGGCTTCAACCGCAATGCCCATGGCGGCTCGTCCCTGTCCTCGTCGGGCAGTTCCTATGCCAATTCCGGCACGCAGTACAATTCCTACAATATCGGCCCCAGCGCCAGTTGGGACCTGGATCTATGGGGCAAGATCCGCCGCAATATCCAGAGTCAGGTAACGGCAGCGCAGGCCAGCGCCGCCGATCTGGCCAACGCCACCCTGTCCTACCAGGCACAACTCGCGACGGCCTATTTCAACCTGCGCTACCAGGATTCGCTGCAGGACCTGCTGCGCCGCTATGTCGCCTTCAACACCCGGGCGCTGGAAATCGCCCAGAATCAGTACGATGCCGGCATCGCCGACCCCACGGCGGTCATGCAGGCCCGCACCCAGTTGGAGCAGAACCGCGCATCGCTGATCCAGGCCGGCGTTGCCCGCGCCCAGTACGAACATGCCATCGCCGTGCTGGCCGGCCGTTCGCCCGCCGAACTGACGATCACGCCGGGCGCTCTGAGCCGCGCCATTCCGCCGATTCCGGTCGGCGTTCCCGCCGACCTGCTGCAACGCCGCCCCGACATCGCCGCCGCCGAGCGCGCTATGGAGCAGTACAACGCCCAGATCGGCGCCGCAATTGCGGCCTTCTTCCCCAACGTCACCATCAATGCCAGCTATTCGCAGAGCGGCGGCGATCCGGTGACCTCGTTGATGAGCGTTGCCAACCGCGTCTGGTCGCTGGGTGCATCGGCAACCGAGACCCTGTTCAGCGGCGGGTCGCGCACGGCGGCCGTCCACTCGGCCGACGCCCAGTATGACAGCGCCGTAGCCACCTATCGCCAGACCGTGCTGACGGCCTTGCAGGGCACCGAAGACCAATTGTCTAACCTGCGTATCCTCGCCCAGCAGGCCGCACAGCAGCAGGTCGCGCTGGATTACGCCAACAAGGCCGTCCAGGTCTCGATGAACCAGTATGAAGCCGGAACGCAGATCTACACCACCGTCATCACCAACGTGACCACGGCTCTGGGGATCGCGGAAACGACCCTCTCCATCCAGCAGCAGCGCATGGTCGACAGCGTAGCCCTGGTGCAGGCCCTGGGAGGGGGATGGAATGCCGCACGCCTGCCGTCGAAGGCGTCGCTCCAGACCGACAATCCACTCCTTCCGTCCTTCATCCAGAAAGACAAGAATCAATAGGGCACATCCGCCCTGCAAGCCCCAAGACAACATTCCGGGCCGCAGTGCGGCCCGGAATGCGTCGTCACAAGATCGTTTTGGCTGTCAGCAACGCGATCAGCAGAAAGACGACGAAGGCAAGAATAAAGAGGAAGAACAGTATCTTCGCGACACCAGCGGATGCAGCGGAAATTCCGGTAAACCCGAACAGGCCGGCGATGATCGAAATCACCAGAAAAAAGAGGGCCAACTTCAACATCATCCACGCTCCATCCATAATCCTTGCATGACGAACGCCGGGTCGGGCCGGCGGTTCCTCAGCGCCGCACCCACGTCATGGCCAGGACAAACCCGGCCAAACCGGCCGTCACCACAGCTACCAGCGGTTGATCCACCGTCAGGTCGCGCACGGCATCTCCGGCCATAAGACCGGCTGAACGGGCCTTGGCACACAGCACGCGCCCTTTGCCCTTCATCTGAAGCACGGGATCACCCAGCAACCCGCCAAGCCCGTCCTGAAGCCGACCGACCCCTTCTTCCAGCTTCGTTTCAAACTGTCCGTCCGTCATGATGGCGCCCCAATCTTCTTAATAAACATAGCGACATAGCGTATATGAGGGACGCAGGCATCGTTTTCAAATCATAGCCACTCCCTTTCTCGGCACGACAAGCCTTGGTGGGAAGGCACCCTCCACAGGCTGTCGACCAGATTCCCAGCCGCCCCTGAACCAACGTTCCAGCATGGGATCTTTCCGCGTGATGAGTTCCGACCGCCTTCCCGCGCGCAACGTCATGCCGGTGTGCATCCTGCTATCGGTCCATAACGGCGCCGCCTTTCTCGATGCCCTGCTCCAGTCGTTGGGACAGCAGACCCATGCGGCATGGCAACTTGTCTGGCGGGATGACGGATCGACCGATCACAGCGCGCAGATCGTGCGGCGCTTCGCCGACAACCTGCCCACCGGGCGCTGCGTCCAGGTCACCCGGAGCGTGGAGCGCCTCGGCGTAGCCGGATCGTTCGGCCTGCTGCTGGATCATGTGCCAGACGGTCACCTGGCCGCTTTCTGCGACCAGGACGATGTCTGGTTTCCAGACAAGCTGGAACGCGCGGTAAATGCCTTGGCGCCGTTCCACGCGACCAACGAGCCAGCCCTGTATTGCTCCCGCCAGATGCTCACGGACTCGGCGATCGCCCGTCTCGGCCTTTCGCCCGCATTGCCGCCCGAGCCCGCTTTTCCCATGGCCTTGACCCAGAACATCGCCACCGGCTGCACCATCATGCTCTCACCGGCCGCGATCCGACTGGTGCGGGCCGCCATGCCACCGCCGGCGGGAACACTGCATGACTGGTGGAGCTATCTTCTGGTCACCGGTGCGGGCGGCCATGTCGTGACGGACAACCAGCCCACTCTCTATTACCGCCAGCACCAGAGCAACGTGGTGGGCGCACCCGCGCATTTCGCGGCGCGGGCACGGGCCGCCCTTCGACGAGGGCCGGCTCTGTTCATGTCCACCTTCCGCGCCAACGTCACGCAGCTTCTCCGCCACGGGGACCTGTTGACGGACCCGGCGGTCGCCCGCCTGGGCAGACTCCGCCAGGCGTTGGATATCCCCGGCCCGGCCGGCTGCCTCGCCCGCTGGCGGCTTCTGCGAACGATGCCCGAGATGCGACGCAGCACCCGTGCCGAGCAGATGATTTTCCGCCTCTGGTTCGTGCTGGGATGAACCCGGATCTCCCATCTGCGCCGGTTTGCCTCTCGACGTTCGATCCGCGTATGGTCACCCCACTGGAACCTGACCGCAAATGCGTGCCGGATCACCCTTCGCACGCGTTTTTGCCCAGGTTCCAGGCAGATATAAGGGTATCAAAGGCTCCATTCTCATGACCAAAGCACTCTCTACGATGCCGCAAGACGGAGCTTTTCGAAAACCGGCCCATTTTATTCTGTCAGCGGATCGCGGATGGAAACAACGGTTCCAACTGGCATTGGCTGATCTGCGCGAAGGGGTCCATCTGTGGAGACTCATCGCGGTCCTCGGTTTTCTCGATATCAAACTCCGATATCGCGGTTCCGCACTCGGACCATTCTGGCTGACCATTTCGATGGGCGTCCAAGTGGGGGCCATGGCCTTCATCTATGCCGATCTTTTCCACACCGACATCCATACCTATCTCCCCTTCCTGTCCCTCTCCCTCATCGCCTGGAACTACCTGAACGCACTGGTCACCGACGGCGGCGGCTGTTTCATTCAGTCCGACTCCGTCATCAAGGGCATGCGCATGCCCTTCACCGTTCACGCGGCACGCAGCCTTATGCGCAACACAATGATTCTTGCCCATAATATCGTGATCGTCATTGCGGTTTTCGCGATCATGGGCGTGCACCAATCCCTGTTTTCCTTCATGGCGCTACCGGCATTCGGCCTGTGGCTTGTCGATGGATTCGCGTTCTCGCTCCTGTTCGGCGCCCTGTGCGCCCGCTTCCGTGACGTGCCGCAGATCATCTCGGCAATCATGCAGATCGCTTTTTTCATAACGCCGGTCATGTGGAACGCGAATATCCTCAACGGCCACCGCGAGGCACTTTTTCTGATCCGCTTCAACCCGTTCTATTACCTCCTTGAAATTCTCAGGGCTCCTCTCCTGGGCACGCCATTGCCGGCCGAAACCTGGATCTACGCGCTGCTCATTTCCAGTATCCTTATCCTTTTCTCATGGATCGCTTTCGCGCGAACGCGCGGCCGGATCGCCTTCTGGGTCTGAACACAATGGCAAATCTCACCGCATCCGACATCTCGATTGATTTTCCGCTGTATCACAGCGACAGCCGCTCGCTGAAGAAGACCATTCTCGGGCAAGCATCGGCACGCTTCGGCCGAGACACCAACAATCGTCCCGTGGTCCAGGCGCTTCAGAATATCTCCTTTTCCCTGAATTCCGGCGATCGTCTCGGACTGATCGGTTCGAACGGATCGGGAAAGACAACCCTCCTGCGCGTTCTTTCGGGGATATACCAACCAACGGGGGGGGTCCTGTCGGCGGACGGGCGCCTGACGGCCCTGCTGGACCCCGGACAGGGCATGAACCACCAACTCACCGGCCGGGAGAATATCCGCCTGCGCGGCCTCTATCTCGGCCTGTCCGTTTCCCAGACGATGGAACTCGTCAAGGATGTGGAAGATTTTTCCGAACTCGGACATTTTCTCGATCTTCCGGTACGCAACTATTCCTCCGGCATGACGATTCGACTGGCATTCGCGATGGCCACCGCCTTCCCGCCCGAAATCCTGCTGATGGATGAGTGGATACTCGCCGGAGACGCCGTTTTCATGGAGAAGGCCAAGAAAAGAGTGGAAGGCATGGTCCGCCACGCCGACATCTTGGTGCTGGCCAGCCACTCTCCTTCGATCCTGATCGAATGGTGCAATCGCCTGCTCTGGATCGAGAACGGTCAGATCAGGGGAGACGGTGACCCAATGAGCATTCTCGAACAATACCTTCCGCCTGCGGCATTCAGGGAACTGGCGAAGGTCGGCGCCGGTCCGTAGGACATCCTCGAACCGACGGCCGTCCCGCATCTTATCTGGCCGCATAGGAAAAGCCACGCCATGCCCCTGCTTACCGGACGAGTAACCCCAGCACTCCGCAGAATGGCAGTCGAAAAGCTCTATCAGGTCATGGGCGCGGCGCATCGCTTCGTTCGGAAGCACCCAGCGGTAAAACGTATGCTGCGTCCTGCCGCGCACCTTGTCATGCCGTCGATCATTCCCTTCCGGTCGCGCTATATTTCACGCGACGAGTATCAAAGCTGGATGGTCCGCTACGAAACGATCACCCAGGCGGACGACGCCGCCATTCGCGCCGATATCGCACGCTTCCCACGCCAGCCGCTGCTGTCGGTCGTCATGGCGCCCCATCAGGCGCCCGAGGCCGCGCTGCGCGCGACGATCGCCTCGCTCCAGGCCCAAATCTATGAAAACTGGGAACTCTGCCTGACCGATGGGTCGGGCGGCACCCATGCGGCATCAAGGCGCCCGGGGGCCGCATCCGCCGATCCCCGGATGCGTGTCATCGCCTGCCCGACGCAGGGCGGCATTTCAGCCGTATCCAATGGCGCCCTGCGCCAGGCGCAGGGCGAATGGGTGACCTTCCTGGAACCTGGCGACCTGCTACCGCCCGACGCCCTGTACGAACTGGCCGCCGAAATCCTCGATCATCCCGAAGCACGGGTCATCTATACCGACGAGGACAGAATCGACGCGCAGGGCAATCGCAACACGCCTTACTTCAAGCCGGATTTCGATCCCGACCTGCTCCTGGGACAAAATCTGCTGAGTCATCTCACGGCCTACCGGCGGGACCTCCTCCTGTCCATCGGCGGTTTCCGCGAAGGGTTCGAAGGCGTCCAGGACCATGATCTGGCTCTACGCGCAACCGCCGCCTGCGGTCCAACGGCCGTGCGTCATATTGCGCGCGTCCTGTATCATCAGCACCAGCCTGCCGACAGGCAACCGGTTTCCCAGAGCACAATGAGGCACCACGCCGCCTTAACAGGTCAGGCTGTCACCGAACACCTAGCGGCGCGCGGAATCGAAGTGACGCTTCTGCCGACGGCCGGATCCCATCACCGGATCGTCTTTCCAGTGCCCGAACCCGCACCGCTAGTGTCGGTCCTGATCCCAACCCGCAACCGGGCGAACCTGTTGCGGGTCTGCCTGGAGGGTCTTCTGAATCGGACAGATTATCCGGCCCTCGAAGTGCTGGTCGCCGATAATGGCAGCACGGAGCCTGATGCTCTTGCCCTCCTGCGGGCCACCGAGTCCGACCCGCGCGTACGGGTACTCGATATGCCCGGCCCGTTCAATTTCGCGCGGATCACCAATCAGGCCGCTGCCGAGGCACGCGGCGAAATCCTGCTGTTGCTCAACAATGATATCGAAGTCATCGACAGCATCTGGCTGCGTGAGATGGTTTCGCATGCACTCAGGCCCGCCATCGGTGCCGTCGGCTGCCGGCTCCTTTATCCGAACGGCCGATTGCAGCATGGAGGAACCGTACTCGGCATCGGCGGCGTCGGTGGCCATCTTCTGGTCGGCGCACGGCGCGAAGATCCCGGACCATTCGGCACCCTGGGGCTGCTGCGCAGCGCCGGCGCGGTCACAGCCGCCTGTCTCGCATTGCGACGCGATGTCTGGCAACAGGTGGGCGGAATGGACGAAGCCAATCTGGCCGTCGCCTTCAACGACGTCGATTTATGCTTAAAGATCCGGAAACTAGGGCTGCGTATCGTCTGCACGCCATTCGCAGAACTCTATCATCATGAAAGCGCATCGCGGGGGCAGGATAGGTTCGGCGAAAAAGCGGAGCGGTTCCGGCGCGAGACAGACTTCATGATCACGCACTGGCGCGACGATCTGTTGAATGATCCGTATTACAATCCGAATTACACGCTGGAGAACCCGGACTGCACCCTAGCCTCCCCTCCCCGGCGCGAACGACGCTATCGCAAGCCCGGCTAAGTCGGGCGGCAGAGCGGCCGAATCCGGTACATGTCAATAGGATCCCACGGCTTCCGCCAATGGAAGCGCCCTTGGCACCGGCACCCCCATTTTGATCAACGCGGCATGAAGCCCGTGCTGGGCGGCTTCATGAGAGAATTGCTGCCGCGCCAGGGCAAGCGCACCGGCCGAAATCCTCTGCCATAGAACGTCGTCGGAGGTCAGCGCGCAGATCCTGTCGGCAAACATCTCGGGCGTATCCGCGATCAGGACATTCTCCCCGTCAACCAGATTCATGCCTTCCGCAGCAACGGCCGACAACACGCAGGGCAAACCGCTCGCCAGGCTGGATGCGACCTTGCCTTTGGCACCGGCACCGACACGCAACGGCGCCACCGACGCGCGCAAGGTCTCGAACCATGCATGCAGGTCAACAACCGGCCCGAGATAGGTCACCCCCTCTTCCGCTTTGGCAATACCGTCCGGAAGATTGGTGCCCACGATCGAAAAGGTCAGATCCGGGCATCTCCGACGGACAAGGGGCCAGATGTCGGTCAGGAACCAGCGAACGGCATCCAGGTTCGGCTGATGAGCGAACCCTCCCACGAATCCGATTCCCTTGCGGGCCGAAAACGGCGCCGTCGGCGGGATGACATCGCGGACCAGAGGCTGATGCAGGACCGGCGCGCGCGGAACGGATGCGGAGAGAATTTCCCGCTCGGTCTCCGACACGACGATTGTCAGATCGGCATGCCCGACCAGCCATTCCTCGCGGTCCCGCGTACGGTTCGCCGCTTCGATGGCTTCATCGCTTCCACTCAATCGCGCCACCCGCTGCTCGCGCAGAAAATGCAGGTCGACGGTATTGAAGATGATCTTGGCGTCAGGACAATTATAACGAACAAGCTCGAACAGTACGCCCCCCCAGGTTACCCGCGTGAGGATGACCAGCGTGAAGATATCCCGATTATCCTCGATATATTTCCGGATATGGGCCAAGCCATTCTGCGGCAGCACCCTAACTCCCATGGCAACCAGCCCGTCGCGATACCGCCTATCCTGGACCAGATCGCTCGCCACCGCATAGGCAACATCGAACCCCATCGAGATCAGGTTCCGTACCAGATTGACCGCATCCACCGAACCGGAATCCCGATCCGGCTCCGGCCACCGATCATCCACGATCAGAGCCACCGGCCCCCGCCGACCCGCCCATCTGGCCAGTTCCGCAGCTGGATCCTCGACGGGGGCCGGAAGCATTATCTGAGGTCCTACGGCCGCCAAACTGCGCCTTTGCCGGGCCTGCCGCCACTCCCGCCTGCGCCGAGGCAACTGCCCCGTCACCGTCCACCAACCGAGCTTCGTGCTCCGAACCATCAACTTGCGCAACGGCGCCGGGATCCGCCGGGCCAGCCGTATCAACACCGTGCAGGCCCGCCAGATATTGCTCGCCTGCAAGGCTTCATTCTGCGCAATCAAATTGCTCCGCTGCTCTTGCAGGAGATGAACCTTGGCAATCAGAGCGCTATTTTCTTGCGAGATATGCAAGATCCGATTATCTGCCCGACTTTGCAACTCCTGAAGATCCGCGGCGCTCCGAGCGAGTTGCTCGGCCTGCTGCGCCTGCACGGCCTTCTCCGCGCCCAATTCCGTCCGAAGACGGTCGAGGGCCGCCTCGTGCAGTTCCCTCTGTTCGCGCAGGCGCGCCAGTTGTTCGCGCTCGCACGCCAGTTCCTCTTCATGCGTCATTTTTTTCACGTCGCGCTCGGCCTGCAAATGTTTAAACGCGGTTTCGTACGCCCTCACACTCCCGTCGAGCGGACGGAGCAGATACTGATCGATATGCGCATCGGTAAGCGCGAGGATATTGGTGAAATAATCTTCGTCAAAAGCGCGATTCCTTTCCAGCGCATGCATCTCGCGGCCAATCCCCTGCGATGTCAGTTCGAACACGCGATATCCAAGCTCTTTCAGGAAGGCCATGAAATTATCCGGGGAAACGGAACTGACCCGTCTCAGCCAAGCGGGAAAGAATTCACTGACGATGATGGGCCGGTCACGCATGAGCAATGCGCGCCCTCCCCGCAGCACCAGCGCTTCGGCGCCTTCGACATCAATCTTGATCAGGTCGATCCGCCGATCCCACACCAGGCCATCGAGAACGATGGCCGGAATATCCTCATCCAGACTGGCATCTTCAGGGACCGCGTCGGAGACCATGACAGCGTGGCCCGAATTGCGCTGGCGGCTGAACGTCGCCATGCTGACAGTGCCGGCATTGTCCGACAATGCCGCACAATGCAGGACACAGCGATCCTGAAAGCCGTTCGCTTCGACAGATGCACGCAGACGCTCGAAAATCGCAGGACGCGGCTCGAAAGCATAAACCCGACCGTCCGGTCCGACCTTATGGGCGCCCAATACCGTAAACCAGCCGATATGCGCGCCGATATCGACGAATGTTCCACCCTTATGCAGAATCGAGAGAATGAAACTGGTCTCCGCCGGCTCCCAGTTATCGGCAATAGCCCCAGCGGACACGCCTGCATCCATCAGGTCAACCCAGAGCCTGAGTCCGTCGCGGATCTCCGCACAGACCCATTGCGTGCTCCCCGCGGGGAACTCGCCCAGAAACGCTCTCCTGCGAAATTCCTGCGATGTTATCAGTCGAAGACCGAGCGCCTGCGGAGAGTCTTGCAACTCTTCATAGGCCCGCACCTCATGCGGAAGCGGCGCCCGGCCAAGCAGGGCTTGAAAAATCGTCTCAATCTGATTCATATCGGGCACGACAGCTATCATTCCTCAATGAACGACAAATCGACGGTCACACCGTCTGCGAGGTCTTCAGCCACTCGGCCGTACTACGGAGCGACTCTGCCCAATCGGCCGTCGGCGCCCATGCCAGTTCCTGACGGGCAAGGGCGATATCCAGCACATTGACCGGCACGTCGCTCGGACGCCCCTGCCGATAGATCCTATGGGGCGCGTCCACACCGATCGCCTGCCCAACGGAGGCGACGATTTCGTTGACGCTTCGGCCGATCCCAGATCCGATATTGAAAATACCAGTCGGCCCATCGTAATCCGCGGCGGCAATAAAGGCCGATATCACGTCGTCGATATAGATGAAATCGCGAATGACCGTTCCGTCGCCCCAGATCTCGATCGGCCTGCCCGCGAAGATGCTCGCGATCGCAGCGGCGATAATCCCCTGTCGCCTGCCAGGGTCCTGATAGGGACCAAATGGATTGGCAATCCGCAGAGCAACGGACTCCAGGCCGTGAAGATATTTGTAAAGATAAAGAAATTTCTCGATGGTCAGCTTGGCGATGCCGTAAGCCGAGATCGGAAAGGTCTCCATGGTCTCGCCGATCGGAATGGATTTCGGAATACCATAGACGGTACCGCCCGAGGACGCGAACACCACCTTGCGAACACCCGACATCCGGCAGAGATCGAGCAGATGGATCGTGCGATTGACGCTGCCCAGGATCTCGGCTTCGGGATTCCTGTTCGCGCTTTCAGGCAGGGTTCCGCCAATCAGGTGAAAGACATAATCGCAGCCATCAACGGCACGGGCCAGGGCAAGATCGTCGGAAAAATCGTGCCCCCACCAGTCGAAGCGCGGATCGGGATCGCGTAAGCGTGGCCGCCGCCCGTACGCACGGGCCAATGCCCCTTCCGCCACCAGCCTGTCGGAAAGCGCCTGACCGATGAATCCGCCGGCACCCAGAACCAGGCAACTCCGACCGGCCAACGTCACGGCCCTCATCCCTGACTCTGCCTGATAAGATAATCTTCCATCTGGCCGACCATCCGTGCCACGGTGAATTGCGCCGCCACGTCCCTCCCCGCCCGAGATATCCGTTCGCGCAATTCGCCGTCATCCGCCAGCAATGTAATCTTGGCGGCCAGATCGCTGGCGTCTCCCGGCGCGAAAAGCAGTCCGGTCTCCTTATCCTCCACGATCTCGACATTCCCCCCGACGGCGGACGCCACGATCGGAATCCCCGACGCCATGGCATGGATAAGCGTCAACGAGAACGGTTCGTAGAGCGAGGGAAACACGTAGACATCATGCCGGTCGAACAGGTCGGGAAGCTCGGCCTCGGCAACCGGCGGCAGGAATACGACCCGTTCCGCCAGTCCCAGTTTCGCGATCAGGGAGGTCAATTGGGCAAGGTAAGCCTCATCCGTCGCGTCCCCGACGATGTTCAGGACAAAGGATCGCTGCCCGGAGACTGAACGCCGATCGAGTTCCGCCAGGGCTTCGATCGCGGTATGCACCCCCTTCAGCCGGACAAGGCGGCCGGCGAATAGCAACCGGATCGGATTGTCGCCACACTCCCGGCGGGGCTTGCGTTCACGGGCGAGCGGCGCCGTCAGGTCGACGCCGTTATGAATGACTGTCGCGTCCCGAAAGCCAAGTCCGGCGGCGGTATAAAGATCCTGCATCGAGCGAGCGCCAAAAATCGCCGAAACCTTCAACTTGTGAACGGGCTCGACCGGAACCAGACCGCCACCCGGCCTGTCACCATAAACCTGACGCTGGAAATAGGTGCCTATGAAATCCCGCGCCATCATCTCGGCAAGCCAGTTGTCGGTCAGCATGCAGACAACCGGCACACCGAGACGTTCGATCACATGGAAATACTCTCTATGAAGACCGTAGAGATTCCAGGCAAACACAACATCGGGGCGCAGCCGTTCAACCATTTCCTGGGTCACGACCGCATTGTCGTCGGAGATAACCTGACGACGCAGATCCCCTTTGGCAAAAGGGTGATAGATAGTGTCGCCACAGAGCAACCGCAGCCCCTGACTGACAGGCATTTCATCAGAGACGGGTAGCCTGCCGCCATAGCAGCTCGTCAGAATATGCACCTCGTGCCCAAGCCGCGCCATCAAACCGGCTACGCGGGCGCAGAGGACTTCGTAGCCCCCGATCTGGTTCGGGGGGAAAAGATTACTGACAAAGAGAATTTTCATCATACCGCCAACAGCAGCTTCGATTTCGTGACCGAATCGGCAAGCAGGTCACTGGTGGCCAGCGAGGCGGAGGGATGAGCATCGAAATAGCGAAGGCATTCACGCGCCGCCCTAGTCAGATCGTGCGTCTCCAGAATCTGCCAAGCCAGCTGGATTCGTTCAACATTCCGCGACCCGTTGCGCAACAGGCTCCAAAGAAAGAATGACGCCACCATAGCCCAGTCGACACGGACGCTGGCATGGTTTTCCTTGATCGTGTTGGTTTCATGCACCCGATAGGCCATGAGCGCCCGGTCGATGAAACCGATCCGACGACCGTTAAGCGTCAGCCGCAGACCGAAATCCAGATCATGAGCGTATCTGAGGTCCGCGAAGCCGCCCAGTTCATCGAACACACGACGCCTGATGACGAAATTCGATGTCGTCATCAGAATATTGGCATCCATCAGCGCCAGACCAAGATCTCGGCGCTCGATGAATCTATCCCGCACCTTTTCATACCAGGCGTTGCGAATCTCGACACTGTCATCATTGATGAACGAGAGGCCGCTGGCCGCAAGATCCAACCCCACATCCAGGTCCAGTGCCCTGACAAGGCGATCAAGCCGACCCGGTGCCCAGACATCATCCGAATTCAGAATGGCCACAAACTCGGCGCTTGCCATCTGCACCCCCCGGTTCAGGGTTACAGCGGCACCGGAATTGTTCTGGCTGGATATCCGGATCCGAGGGTTGCCGATCGCAAATTGCCGCGCGATGCGCAGCGAGTCATCTTTCGAGCCATCATCAATAACAATAACCTCTTTAACGATATTTCCTTGGTCAATCACGCTCTGAAGCGCACCCACAATGTATGAATCATGATTGTACAAGGGAACAACGACAGAAACCCTCCCTTCATTTTCTCTTCCCGATGACAAATTCCCCTCCCGGAAGATATATTATTGTCTTTTTATTTTCAAATACTTCTAAACCGCCACCAACAAGCATTCTCGTCCAGGTTCCGAGACACTGGCAGATCATTCCTCACTCCACGAAAGACCAATCATTTCCGCTCTGGGGATATGAAACGCTTATGTGCCGCAGACGATCCACTTCATCACACATCTCATGAAAATTTTTACCGGGGCGATGCCCCCGTCCCCGTAATGCGCGCAGCGACCACGCCGCGCACGTACATGGTGCCGGTCAGGTCCGGATGCGAGTCTGGATGCAAGAGGTCAGGCTTGGCCGTTCGGAGCGGCAGCCACCGAATCCAGGTCCGCGGATAGGCTTTCCCCGGCTTCGATGGTCCTGCGACAAACCCGGACAGGCATGAAAACGGTGGAATTGCCCTCTGCAACCGCCTCTTCCACGCGATTACGCCCCTGCTGCTTGGCGCGATAGAGAGCGGCGTCCGCCAGCGCCATCTGTTCACCGAGCGACCGGTCGGGAATCGTGGCACAGGCATAGCCGACGCTGACCGTCGCCAGCAGGTCATCGGACAGGGGCGTCCTCTCGAAGGCCAAGCGTACCCGCTCGGCCAGCATGCCCAACTGATCCTCGGACAGGCCACTGACCGCCGCCGCGAACTCCTCGCCGCCGATCCGCCCGAAAACGGCCTCGCGATCCATGACCGCCGTCGCCACGGTGCCGAAATGCCTGATCACAGAATCACCTGTCGCATGACCGAACGTATCGTTGATACGCTTGAAATGATCGATATCGAACAGCAGCATGCCCCGCTGCGGCACATGTTCCGCCATCTGCCAGAACCCCCGCCGGTTCAGCAAGCCGGTCATGTCATCCCGCAGGGCCGCCGCCCGCGCCTCGAGAACCGCCCGTTCAGCAACCAGGGTCAGCATCAGGCCGGGCCAAAGAACCACATAGGTCAGCATCTCGAAAGGAATGGTCGCCATCATGAGGGGCACCCAAAGCGCCAGCGACGGCAACGCCACCAGAAGCCCCCGAGCAACACAGCTCAGAACATGCAACCCCGATACAATGATCAGCATCTGATGCGAGCGGGTTTCGCGCGGAAGCCGGATCAGTTGTCGGAGCGCCAGCACCACCAGCGTGATCGCCATCACCATAGCGATTTCCACACGCACGCCAAGCGAATGCCGGAATTGCGGCAACGCGCAAAAAGTCAGCCAGATCAGAACCGGGGCAGCAAGTCCGCAGCGCGAGACAGACTTGCCATTAAGTTGCGCCACGGCCTGCCAGAACATGGCCAGGGCGAACATCAGGGCTCCGTTCCCGAACGAAATGGCGATAAAATCCGGAACCGCCGGACGCATCACCACCAGCGGAATGCCAACCCCCGCGGCGAACGTCCCCATCTCAACCAGAAGCAGCGCCGGGTCCCGCCGATAGTGACGGGCAACCTGGCAGAGAAACCCGATCAGCAGACAGACAAGCGCGATGGATGGACCGGTCGGAAGCGTGGAGACGGGCATGAAGAACGGCTATCCTGATCCATTCGAAACGTCACCATACCCCGATCCGCCCGCTCCTTCTATATGATGTCCGATGGTCGGCGCCTTGCCGGCTCATCCCGCCGGATGGATATCGTCCAGCCGGTCCAGCCGCCGCAGGCCGGGGAATAGCCTCATCCACAGCAGCGTGACCGCAATCGTGCCGACACCGCCCAGCACCACGGCCTCCACCGGACCGATCAGGCTGGCCAGCATGCCGCTCTCGAACTCGCCCAACTGGTTCGACGACCCGATGAACAGCATGTTCACCGCCGAAACCCGGCCCCGCATTTCGTCAGGCGTGCGCAATTGCACCAGCGCGCCACGAACCACCACGCTGATCACGTCCGCCCCTCCCAGCACTGCCAGGGCCACCACCGACACCACCAGCGAACGGGACAGACCAAACACGATCGTCGCGACACCGAAAACGGCGACGGCAGCGAACATCGCCTCGCCTGCCCGGCGCTTCAACGGCCAGCGTGCAAAGATCAGGGCGACCAGCAGCGCCCCAAGCGCCGGCGCCATCCGCAGGATACCCAATCCGGTCGGCCCGGCGTGCAGAATGGAATCGGCGTAGAGCGGCAGCATCGCGGTCGCCCCACCCAGCAATACCGCGAACAGGTCGAGCGAGATCGCCCCCATCATCTCAGGATGAGCCCGGATGAAATGAAGCCCTCCCAAGACCGTTTCCAGCGTCATGGGCCGCCGCACCCGCGTCGGTGCCTCCAGCCGCATACCAAGCGTCGCCACCGACGCCAGCCCGAACCCGACCACGCAGACGCTGTAGCAGATCCCTGCCCCAACACCGTACAACAGACCGCCCACCGATGGCCCCATGATCGACGCCACCTGAAACAACGAAGACGACAGCGCGGCCGCGCGCGCAAACAGTGCCGGAGGCACCAGCGCCGGCAGGAACGTCTGCTGGCTAGGCATCTCGAACGCCCGGGCGGTTCCGAACAGCGCGACCATGCCGTAGATCATGCCAGGCGTCAGCCAGCCGCCGAACGACCCGATCGCCATGATGAACGCCCCGCAGGCTTCGAGCATCTGGCAGGTCGCGGTAATGAAGCGTCGGTCGAAATGGTCGGCAACATGCCCGGCAAGCAGAGTAAAGCAGAACATCGGCAAAAACTGCGCCAGACCGACCCACCCCAGCGCACTCGCGCTATGGGTCAACATGTAGATCTGCCATCCGACCGCCACGGCCTGAACCTGCGAAGAGAACGAGGACAGGGTCCGGGCCGTCAGAAAAACGGCGAAACCCCGATGGCTGAACAGGCGCGCCGGCGGTTGCATGGGGGCGGCGGATGGCGCCCGCGATTCGTCCGCCCGGTCCGAGTGATCTGGCATGGTGGACGAACAATAGCCCGATGACGGATTTTTGCCATCCACTGTCTCTCGTGCGTGCCATCACACCCCGATCATCAAACATCTACGGCCGCAGGTGGTTTGCAAATCCGCTGCCGCACGGGCAAAACCGTTCCATGACAGAGACCGTCCCATCCGCGCCACTTCCCCCCACGGATTTCGAGACCTTCGCACGCCTCGACATCCGCGTGGGCACCATCGTGGAGGCCCGCCCCTTTCCCGCAGCCCGCAAGCCGGCCTATCAGTTATGGATCGATTTCGGGCCGCAGATCGGCGTGAAGCGCTCGTCGGCCCAGATCACCGTCCATTACACGCCCGATACATTGATCGGACGGCAGGTCTGCGCCGTGGTCAACTTCCCGGCGCGCCAGATCGGCCCGTTCCTGAGTGAAGTCCTGACCCTGGGCATGCCCGACACGAAGGGCGACGTCGTCCTGATCAGACCCGACCTGACCGTGCCAGATGGAGGAAAGCTGTTCTGATGGCCACCAACTATGCAACCGTAACGTGGGACCAGCTTCATCGCGATGCCCGCCAACTGGCCGAAATCCTCATCCCCCGCGGCCCTTTCAGAGGAATCGTGGCCGTCACCCGTGGCGGCCTGATCCCAGCCGCCATCATCGCGCGGGAAATCGACTGCCGGCTGATCGAAACGATCTCGGTCGTGACCTACGACGAGGAAGAACAGGGCCTCCCCACGGTACTGAAGTCGCCCGTGGCCGCTGGTGACGGCGAAGGATTCCTGATCATCGACGACCTGGTCGATTCCGGCGTCACCGCCCAGATCGTACGCCAGCTCCTGCCCAAGGCGCTGTTCGCGTGCTTGTACGCCAAGCCGTCCGGCAAGCCGCTGACCGATCTGTTCGTGGTCGAAGTACCGCAGGAGACCTGGGTCCTGTTCCCATGGGATACCGCGCCCCTGTTCATCCCCCCCCTGGCACGCAAGGGCAACACGACTGGCTGATCCGCATGCGGCCATAGGAAAAATTTCGTGGGGCGCTTGTCAGCGCCCTCAAGGACTCATAGCTTCCCCCCAGGTTCGGGGCGTGGCGCAGCCTGGTAGCGCGCGTGTTTTGGGTACACGAGGCCCCCGGTTCGAGTCCGGGCGCCCCGACCAGCAAAAAATTAAAGGGAGTTTCGTTCCATGCGGGCCCGAATCTACAGGCAGGCAAAGACGGCCACCCAATCTGGCCAGGCGAATACCCACGACTGGATTCTGGAATACGGACAGACCCAACCCCGCCAGCAGGACTCGCTGATGGGCTGGACCGGCAGCCGCGACACCCGTTCGCAGTTGCGTCTGCAATTTCCCGACCGCGAAAGCGCCGTCGCCTATGCCGACCGACATGCGGTTCCCTACGATCTGGAACTGCCGGTGGCCCGGGTGCGCAAACCGAAACTCTACGCCGACAATTTCCGCTACGACCGGGTCCAGAACTGGACGCACTGACCGTGCTCTGGCAGAAGAAGCGCCACTGCGCATGCGCCCTTAGCTCAGTTGGATAGAGCAACAGCCTTCTAAGCTGTGGGTCGCTGGTTCGAATCCAGCAGGGCGCGCCAGTAGCAACGTTCTGGTACGAGGGCTGGTCCGCGTCGATCAGTCCGGCATCAGGGCGTCGTCAGGTCGCGAAACGCGACATGGCGGTTGACCGGAGAAAGCCGATATGTGGTATCCGTTCGCGGATACGATTGATGGCCCATACCGTTCAATCCCGCCGGAGAGGTGGCCGAGTGGTTTAAGGCAGCGGTCTTGAAAACCGCCGTGCGTGCAAGCGTACCGTGGGTTCGAATCCCACCCTCTCCGCCAATACCCGCAGAAAACAGCCACTCCCTGAACATCGCCGCCGCCGCCGCCTCCGCAAAATGCGAAGACTGTTCCTGCTCAGGATTTCGACGCGGTTGCCTCGTTCACCGTAATGACAGCTTCATTGGCGAAGGAGATAATATCCGCCGGCCGCTCCGTGTTCTCCTTCTGGGCCTGGGCAATACCGGCGGTGAAGGCCCGCACTTGCGCCAGTTCCTCGCGCACGTCGTTAAGGATTTCCATCAGGGCTGTATGGTCCTCAATCGCACGCTGGTCGGTGCCGCGTGCGATGACCGCATTGCCGACCATCAACGCGGGGAGCGCGACAAGCTGGATGCAGTTGCTGATATAGAGCAATGGCCCCTGCCATGATGCATTGACCAGCGGCAACAGCGAGAAAACGGTAAACATATAGACACACCAGATGCTGCCGAACATGACCGTCATCTTGACGGCAAGGCGATCATTGAATGCGTCGATCCATCGCGGGGCGCTCGGCGGCTGGTCGGCCCGGTGGCGGTCCCGGTAAAACCAGTTGAGCGGCTTCCAGACATGGGGCGATTTCAAGGACATGATCCATCTTCCTCATCGGCGACCGATAACCGTGCCGATCGTTCCCGGCCACTGTCGCACAGTCAACTCCTTGACACGCGCCGGCTATCAGACGGCAGCGCACGGCTACATCCGGACCGGTGCGCTGGATTCCCGGCATGATGCGCCGCAGCGACAAAAGCCGTCGACAGAGCTTCCGCTTCGTTCTCCCCCCCCCCAATCCCCGTTCGCAGGGTAGATCCGCCCAGATATGACGCTCCCCGATCGCTTTGACCTGCATGAGCAACGGCATATGCCGGGTCGTGAGAAACCTGCCAGATGCTGACTTCCATACAAGAAGTGTACGGGCATAGAAATTTAACGCCCCCCGATCAGGGAAAGACCTTGCCATGCACGCAACATGATCGTAGCTGTGTCCATGGCAATGCAGGGATGGATACGATCCGTCGGACTATGGCATATGCGAATATTACGGCCCTACATTTGTTATAGTGGGTAACCGCATAGCACGCGGCACACCCGGAGGACTCTCTTCCCATGATGCGTTCGCTTGATATCGCCAATACGGGCATGCAGGCTCAGACGACGAATGTCGAGACGATTTCCAATAACATTGCCAACATGACCACGACGGGCTACAAGCGTCGCCGCGCCGAATTCCAGGATTTGATTTACCAAGATCTGCGTCGGGCCGGGACCATGAGTTCCGATACCGGCGACCTTGTCCCGGCAGGTGCCCAGATCGGCCTTGGTGTACGCACCGCTGGCATCTACCGGATCAACGAACAGGGCACACTCGAACAGACGGGCAACTCACTTGATCTCGCGATCGAGGGACGCGGCTATTTCCGCGTAACGCTGCCTTCTGGTGAATATGCCTATACGCGCGATGGAACGTTCTCGCTATCGGAAGACGGAACCATCGTGTCGGCGGACGGCTATCCTCTGTCTCCCAATATTTCCCTGCCGAACAACGCCGAGAACATCACCATCGACCAATCCGGCCAGGTTCAGTACACCCTGTCCGGCCAGACGACGGCCCAGGTCGCAGGCCAGATTCAGCTCGCGACCTTCCAGAACGAAAACGGTCTGGCGGCGATGGGGCAGAACCTGTTCACCGAAACGACCTCATCAGGCACGGCAAATCTCAGCACGCCCCAAAGCGAAGGCTACGGATCGGTCCGGCAAGGCTTCGTGGAAGAGTCATCGGTCAACGTGGTCACTGAAATCACCGATCTGATCACGGCGCAGCGCGCCTATGAAATGAACAGCAAAGTCATCACTGCCTCCGACGAAATGCTGCAGACGCTGACGAACCTGAGATAACATGCGGAAGCGCGGGGTCATTGGGGGCATATTCGCGGCGGGCCTGATAGCAACATCCGTTGCGCATTCCCAGGCGGCGACACTCCGGAATGCCTCGGTCATCACGTCCGGCACAGTCAGACTGTCCGACCTCTTTGCCGATCTGGATCCGGGGCAGGACCGCGCTCTCGGGCCGGGTCCGGCTCCTGGCGCGAGCATTCAGGTCGGTGGCGCGCAACTGCTCGCCATTGCGGACCAGTATGGTGTGGACTGGCTCGATCAATCACCCAACGCCGTGGCGACCATTACCCGTGCGAGCCGCGTGCTTGATCAGGCTTATTTCGCTGACCTCATCAGGCAGAACCTGCCGGAACTCGGCAATGGCCCGGTTTCCATCGACCTCCGCGATTTTCATCCCATGATGGTCGCGCCTGATGACCCGAAGCCGGTCGTGCTGTCCGACGTCAAATGGGATCAGCGCAGCGGATGGTTTTCCGCGACTGTCTATCGCGGCCAGCCGAGCGGCGATATCACGCAGGATTCCTTCATGCTGACAGGCGTCATCCACGCGGCGCGCCGGCTGCTGGTTTATGCCCACGCTCTTCCCGCCGGCAGCGTGATCTCAGCCTCCGACGTCCAGATCGATGAATCCTATGCGGGACACATTTCCTCAAGGGCCTACACCGAAGAGGCCGATATTGATGGCATGACCGTGACTCATGGCGTCGTCGCCGGTTCGCCCGTCCTCGACCAGGATCTCCATCGCACCGTGCTGATGCACAAGGGCGACCCGGCGATGATCACATTCGCCGCTCCGGGCGTTCATCTGACCGCAACAGGCCGCGCACTGGAAGATGGCGGTGCGGGCCAATATATCCGTATCCTCAACGTATCGAGCGGCATGATCGTAACAGGCAGAGTGGTCAACGCATCGGAAATCGAGGTCGAGGCCGGGAGCAATCCGGTTCCCTCCGACGGGAATACACTGCGACGCCTGACGGCGCCTGCGCGCAACGCTTCGCGCGCGGATCTGTCCCTTCGGTAGCGGTCGCATATGCGCTGGAGCCTGCCTGTCATGAAACATCCCCTGTCCGGGGCGGTCCTCGCTGGATTACTGTGCCTGTCCGGATGCACCGGGCTCGCTGATATGAGCGAGATCGGCCACCCTCCCCGCATGACGACAACGTCAGATCCGACCCAGGCGCCCGATTACCGTCCGGTCACAATGCCTATGCCGCCACTCCAGCCCCCTCCGACAGAAGTCGGAAGCCTATGGCGACCGGGCAGCCGGGCCTTTTTCAAAGACCAGCGAGCCTCGCAGGTCGGCGACCTGATCACGATCGACGTCAATATCGCCGACAATGCAGCGGTGAGAAACAATACGAGCGCCGCAGGCAGCGGCTCACAGACATTCGGCATTCCGAGCTTCTTTGGCGCCCAGGGCAAGACCCTGTCCAGTTCCTCGGCCCTGGACACCAGCAGTGCCAGCGCCAATACCGGCACCGGCACGATCACGCGAAACGAAACGGTCACGCTCGCCCTTGCGGGCACGATTACCCAAGTCCTGCCCAACGGCAATTTCGTTGTCGTGGCTCGGCAGGAAGTCCGTGTGAATGGCGAACTGCGTCAGTTGATGGTCAGCGGTGTCGTCCGACCGCAAGACATCACCGAAGACAATATCGTCACTCACGACAGAATTGCCGAAGCGCGAATTTCCTACGGTGGCCGCGGTCAGTTGAGCCGGATTCAGACACCGCGTTACGGACAGCAGATTATGGATAGCGTTCTGCCATTCTAGCGCATTTCCACCGGCCTGAGCGCACCCATTCAAACAAAATCTGCCCTAACCTGTCATCTCATAGCCTGTCTGAAGATGGACGCAGGCGGGCTGTCCTCATGCCCCTCCTTCCTCCTTGTGCCGCACCGGCCAAGCGCGCACCATAAGGAAGCATGATCAGCCTCTTCGACCTCTTCAAGATCGGTATCGGCCCATCCTCGTCCCACACGGTCGGACCGATGCGCGCAGCCCGGCGCTTCATCGCGCATCTCAACCCCACGTTTCCGGTGGCGCGACTGCGCGTCACGCTCTATGGCTCGCTGGCCTGGACCGCCAGCGGTCATGCGACCGACAAGGCCGTCATCCTCGGTTTGGCGGGAGAAGCACCGGAAAGCGTCAATCCCGATGCAGCCGATGATATCGTCCACCAGATTGGCATCGACCGCAGACTCTTCGTGCATGGTCACCCCGTGGCCTTCGACCCTACCTGCGATATCGTGCTGGATCGCGAGACGATTCCGCCCATCCACCCCAACACCTTGCAATTCGAGGCCCTGGCCAGCGACGGGACGGTACTGGATACCGCGCGCTTCTGTTCGGTTGGCGGTGGCTTCATCGTGCCAGAAGACGCAACGAAACAAGCCAGTTATGCCCAGCCGGACATGCCGCTCGACTTCACCAGCGGCACCGAACTGCTGGATCGAACGTGCCAAAGCGGCCTGACCGTCGCGGGCGTCGTCCTCGCCAACGAGAGCGCACTCCGTCCCCAAACCGAGATCGCAGCCTATCTGGACCTGATCATCGAGACCATGATGGCCTGCGTCGAACGTGGATTGGTCCAGCATGGCACGCTACCCGGTCGGATCAAGGTCCGTCGCCGCGCGGCCGCACTACACGAACGCCTGATGGAACGCGCGCGCCTCAACCAACGTCCACCGCATGAGGCGATGGATTGGGTCAGCCTGTTCGCCATCGCCGTGAATGAGGAAAACGCCGCCGGCAGTCGCGTCGTCACCGCCCCAACCAATGGCGCCGCGGGGGTCATTCCGGCCGTATTGCGCTATTATCGTGATTTCTGTCCTGATGCCTCGCGCGCCGGTATGCATGATTTCCTGCTGACGGCGGCGGCGGTCGGCGGATTGTTTAAGCTCAATGCATCGATCTCAGGCGCCGAGGTCGGCTGCCAGGGCGAAGTGGGAGTCGCCTCATCCATGGCGGCGGCGGGCCTCGCGGCGGCACTTGGCGCAACGCCGCTCCAGATCGAAAACGCCGCCGAGATCGGCATGGAACATCATCTGGGCATGACCTGCGACCCGGTCGCCGGCCTGGTGCAGATCCCCTGCATCGAACGCAACGCCTTCGGTGCGGTAAAGGCGATCAACGCCGCGTCGCTGGCCATGCATGGCGACGGCGCACATCATGTCTCGCTGGATCAGGTTATCCGCACGATGGCTGAAACCGGCCGGGACATGAACCACCGCTACAAGGAAACAGCGCTGGGTGGCCTGGCCGTCAATTTCCCGGAATGCTGACCAATCCTTCCGTCTCAATGCCCCCATGACCAGCCGTATCCATGTATAATGATCGCGAAAATTTTCCAGAAGATGAATATTTTCGATGAAACACGTCATTATTATTACAAATCCAACGGCCGGGCATCATAGTCGTTCAAGAATTTCCCGCTTCATACGCCACCTGGAACAGGCCGGCCTGCGCACGACGATCGTACGCACGCACTATCCAGGCCACGCGACCCTCCTGGCCCGCAACGCCGCCGAGAGCGGAACCTATTCCCACATCGTCGCGGCGGGTGGAGACGGCACGATCGCAGAAGTATCGGCGGGCATGATCGGCACATCCGCCATCCTGGGCATCCTCCCCCTCGGCTCAGCCAACGTGCTGGCACAGGAATTGAGGATCCCCTTCAAGGAGTTCAGGAACGCTACCCTGATCCACTCCGGGCATTTCACGACCATCTGGCCGGGCTATCTCCACACAAACGCCGGAAGCCAGCTTTTCGTGCAGATGGCAAGCATCGGGTTCGACGCCCACATCGTACACGGCACATCGACGCGGCTGAAGAGCTGGGTTGGGCGTGCCGCTTATGCCGCCAGCACGCTCTCATCCCTCTTCCGGTATGAACTGACGGAATTCACCGCCCTCATTGATGATATTCCCTATCAGGCCACGACCATCATCGTGTCAAAAGGATCGCTCTACGCCGGAAAGTATAAGTTGACGCACCACTCCGCGCACGAGCAGAAAGCATTCTCGGTCATCCTGTTCCAAACATCCGGCAGGCTGGCCTTGGCAAGAACAATTCTCTCCCTGTTCCTCGGCCGGATCGGAAAGCAGAAGGGAGCGCGGACCCTGACCGCCACGACCGTCGAGGTGCCATCCCATGCCGCAATCCCTATCCAGAGCGACGGCGACAGAAAAGGGTTTTCCCCGGTTCATCTCGATATCGCCGCCTGCCCGCTTCGTGTGGCCACAGACCCAGTTCCCTCGTGACGAAACGGCGCCGCGCCCCATCAATCCGTCAGCAGGACGAAGCGCTTGCTCCTTCAGCCGCCCACAGGCAACGTGCAGTTTATCGCCGTTCGGATCGCGTACATAGGCACCGAAATAATCGGACCCACAACCCATCATGGGGACGTGAACCGGAGACCCTCTCGTCGCCGCCGCCACAGGCCATGGCGGCGCCAACGCCAATAGTCGCATGACCGAACATCCATCACGTTCCGGCTGCCATGATCACGTCTCGGCCGGCACATTTTCAAGATCGATGCACCAAGCCGCCTGCGAAACGGTGAAGATCTGTCGGCGTGGCCATATGCCGGGGTCGTCCAGCGTGCCAGCCGGAACGATCATCAGTTGCCCGTTCCGCGTGGCATGCGGAACGGGCGTGCCATAGGTCCGGCAAATCGCGGTGGCGAGGCTGGCAGCCGTCGGCAGATCCCAACGCATGACAGCCTCCGGGTCACCGGAAAGCCAGATGACAAGAATGGAGAAGCCATCTGGCCCCACCGCGCCACCCGCAGGATGATAGATGGCCCGCACACCCTGTCGAGGCCGCATGTTGCAGGCATGTCGCTGGTCGCCGACAGCATAGTTGGAATAGTATGCCCCCGGTTCGACCGTCACCGTGCCGTGCGCCGACATATCCTGCACCCGCGCCGTGACCTGGCCGACGACCGAACAGTCCGGATTCAGCATGAACCATGTATTCACAATGCCGGGCTGACCGGTCGCCACCGTGAACTCCCGTACAAAATGGGCATCGGTGACCGATCCCATCGAAATATCGAAACGGGCAATGATCCCGTCGGACCGCCGTTCAACGCAGCCGGCAAGCATGAGGGGCGCAACGAACCGAAGAGGAATAACGGCTCTCGTCGGAAACGTTCTCCGCAGGACAGGCCCAGAATGTCAGATCTCAGCGGTTCCGTCAGCAGAACGCCCGGCCTTCCACGGGTCATGATGGCAATTTTAGAATCCCCCTCCCGCACTGTCAGCGTCGACGGGTCACCTCATACAGCGCGACCGCCGCGGCATTCGAAACATTCAGGCTTTCCATGTCACCCGGCATCGCCAATCCGGCGATCTCGTCGCAATGTTCGCGGGTCAGGCGCCGCAATCCGTCCCCCTCGGCCCCGAGGACGAGGGCGGCACGCCGCTGTCCGAACGTACCTCCATCCAGCACGCCCCCACCAGCATCCAGCCCCACGACCCAGAAATTCCGCGCCTTCAGCAGATCCAGGGTACGGGCCAGATTCACCACGCGGACCAGCGGCACGACATCCAGCGCACCGGAAGCCGCCTTGGCCAAAGCCCCCGTCTCGTCGGGCGCATTGCGATCCATCACCACCACTGCGGCGGCGCCGAACGCCGCAGCCGAACGCAGGATCGCCCCGACATTGCGCGGATCGGTCACCTGGTCCAGCAGCAGCAGCGGGCCGGGGCGCTCCACGGCATCCTCGATCGCCAGTGGCGGCAGGATGTCGGTCAGGATCGCAACCCCCTGATGTACCGCGTCACGACCGCACAGAGCCTCGAACCGCGCCCGGTCAGCCCGCTGGGGCTGCATCGGCAGGGACGCTTCCAGCCGCTGACGCAGAGCGGCCTCCCCCTCTTCCGTCGTCAGGATCTGACGGATTCGCCGCTCCGGGTTCGCCAGCGCCGCGAGGGCCGGATGCAGGCCATACAGCCAATACGTACCGCGCGGCGTGGTTCCCCCGCTCCGCCGGGAAGGTCGGGAGGGCTCACGGGCAGCAGTCTCCGCCCGATTATCGGTCGAATGAGGGGCGATTCGGGCGTCCGGACGACGCGGGGAGCGGTTACGCATCTCCTTGATATAGGGCGAACTGCCTCGCCCGTCACGACGTGACACACGAGAACGCATGACAAGCCCATTGACAGGTCCCGCCGATAGCCTTAACCACCCTTCCCAACACGGAAGGGTGCCCGAGTGGCTAAAGGGGGCGGACTGTAAATCCGCTGGCGTACGCCTACGTTGGTTCGAATCCAACCCCTTCCACCATTCTTTTTTCAAAAAACGGCGGCAAAATTGTTACAATAATTGTAACAATACAATGACAGAATGCGCTCTTCCCCCAAATAGCCGACCATTAGCCATCCGGTAAATCCAGGTCAGTTCTTTCCGCTACGTCACCCTGACCCAGCACGCCCGGGTCCCTGTATGGAACCGCCTGCCGGCTTTGAAGCCCCGCAAACCGGAAATACGTCCCGACATCGCCCCTTGCCTTTCCTCCGGCCGCGCTCTACTCCGCCCTGAGAAAACAAGCTGCCAAGCCATGGCCCGACTTGACAGAGGCCGTCATTCCCAGCATTTTTATTGCGCGGCAACAGAAACATGCGATTTCGGTTTCCGAATTACCGCGTCCGTTGCATTCAATGCCTACGGAGACTCCGTAACTTGCAGAAAAGCAAGCCAGTCACAGATTCCGCCAAAACTCATTATGGACAAAGCGCGAAAACCCGTAACGAGTTGCCCGCGTAAGTCCATTTTATCGCCTGTATTCCCGAGTTGGTCCAACACCATGTCACGTCTTCGACACGAATCCGAAAGCCGATCAGGTTAAGATGCTGATACCTCGCCTGTCATTCGGGAAGCTCGTGCATGTGTCGTCGATTCTGATGACTCTGCTGCTGGCGATGAACATGCATGCGCTCGCCGGCCACCTGAAAGATGACACCATAGAGGCCGACGACACGACGACGCAGACCCCAGCCCCGCAGAAAGACCAAGGCAGACCTGCGGAAACCACAGAACGCACCTTGAACACCGCGAAGAATGCCACCGAAGGGTGGACCTCGGTTCTCTATTCGGACGAACATGACGTGGCAAAGCGTGCCACAGGCTCGGCCATGCCGACCGCCGCAGCCGCCACCCACTCCTCCGAACTCTGCCTGGACGAAGATTGCCCTCCTGTAGCGGCGAATGCAGCGAAGCCGAGTCAGAGCGCCGATCCCGAAGTCGCCAAAGCGGAAGCAGATCTGGTCCAGAACATTCTGACGAGACAATCCACCTTCGACGACGAACAGAAAAACCTCGAAGAACAGAAACATATCCTTGATGCCGCCCAGGCCGCCATCAATGAAAAGATGCGGAACCTGGACAGTTCAATGGCGGCCCTTGCCGAACGGCAGGCCGCGCATCGCGAAACGATGTCAGCCGAAACAGACAGGCTGGTCAGGATCTACGAGGAAATGCCTCCCAAGGAAGCTGCGGCGGTGTTCAACATCATGGACATCCATGTGCTGGTTTCCATCGCCAACAAAATGAGCCCCCGGAAAATATCGGCCGTCATGGGGTATATGATGCCCGAGCGGGTCAATATCGTTTCGCAATACATGGCAGGGGTCAGAACATTCCGCCCTCTCCACACGTCTCTTGATGGCATGACCGGACAGCCTGGAGATTCGGCAGCACTGACCTGGTTACCCAAATCGAGGGCCGACCAGAACGCCCTAAAACTGTCGCGCCAGTGATCCTCCACCCCATGACGGAACCGTTTCACGACCATTCGTCCGATTCGAAAATAATCACATCCAACATTGTAGTTTTTTACTTTTGAACCCACCACGAAAGTGGATTGATTTCTTTCCGAATGTTGCACACGGAAAAACCGACACCACCGGTTGTGAAGGTGGGCGCGCGCAGGCATATTCGGCATCATTTCCGTACGGCATTCTGGAACACCCAGACATCATGCGATCGGAAGGCAGTCTTACTGAGGGGCAGGAACGGGCAGTCATGACAGTCAGGCGCGGAGCGATGGTACTGATGACCACACTTCTCGCGGGCTGCTCCGCCGACACGGTCGCCCGGCACCTCACGGGCCGTGAATGCAATGCCGGCTACATCCAGAAAGGCGAGGATTGGTGCGCGCCGCCGGAAAGACCACCCGTTCCACAGCCTTATTGCACCCAGAGCTGGAACGGTGTGGATTGCTGGGGCCGTCCGGACCAGATGCCGAACGTCGCACGGCAAGTGGCCCAGGGTCCGACCGGCCTGACTCAGGACCAGAACGCGGACCGACTGAACATGAACGTCAAACAGGCGCCGCCGACCAACGATTACATCCCTTGAACCCGTGGGACAGGACGCAGGGTCCAGAACAGGAACAGCGGAGGCAATCCGTCTTCCAATTGCCACATGACCGAATCCGGTTTTTTGCGGGTTTTCGTCATGAATTGGCGTTTCGCTCTTCCTGAGAAGACCGGCTGCGCTATGATGGCGGCACAGTGCTTCCGGATCGCGTTGATGCGCCTGACAGCGCGGTGGCAATGCGAACGGCAGAGATTTCGAATGATCAAACTCCCTGGGGATAACACAAGTTCCCGGCCCGGCACTGTATCAACGTAGCGGTTTTCTTATGCAAAATTTTTTGGCTGGCCTTAAGGGGCTCGGGCGTACGCGATTGATGGTGATGGGGGCTGCCGCGGCAGTCCTCCTTACGGCAATCGGCCTTTTCGCCTTCCGGGGCAGCGGCCAGTCGATGGCCCTCCTGTATGGTGGTGTCGACCTCAATGAGGCCGCCCATATGGTCGAGGACCTGACCAAGGCGCATATTCCCAACCGTACGAACAGCGACGGCACCAGCATCTACGTCCCACAGAATCAGGTCGCTAGCGCGCGCCTCCTACTCGCCAAGGACGGCCTGCCAAGCGGCGGAAGCGTCGGATACGAACTGTTCGACAAGAGCGCGACGCTCACCAGCACGCAGTTCGAGCAGACGATCAACGAAACCCGGGCCATGGAAGGCGAACTGGAACGGTCCATTCGCCTCCTGCAGGGGGTGCGCAACGTCCGGGTTCATCTCGTCCTGCCCCACCGCGACCTGTTCTCGACCCAGACCAGCCCCTCCCAGGCCAGCGTGGTGCTCGATATCGGCCGCGGCGGGCGTATCGCGCCAGACGGCATCCAGGCCATCCAGAACCTGGTGGCGGCAGCCGTACCCGGCCTGCGCCCGCAGAACATCTCGATCGTCGATACGCGCGGCGACGTGCTGGCCAAGCCAGGCGATCCCGACAGCCCGGATGGCCAGGCCAACTCGCTTGAGAAATTCCGCCACGCCGAAGAACAGCGCCTGGCCCAGGCCGCCGAAGAGATCCTGATCCCCACGCTGGGCAGCGGCCATGTCCGGGCGCGCGCGGCCGTCACCATCAATACCGACGAAATTCACGAAACCGAGGAAAATTACGACCCTAATCAGCAGGTCCTGAGGTCGCAGCAGACGACGTCCGACAAGAGCGTCAACACCGAAGCGACGCCCAACACCACGGTCGCGAACAATCTGCCGAATGCCAATGCGAACCAGAACAATCGCACCGGCTCCAATGACGACCGCGAGGAAGAGACCGACAATTACGAGATCGGCAAGCGGGTCCGGATCATAAGCCAGACCCGCCCCCGGGTCTCCAGAATCAGTCTGGCCGTTCTGGTCGACGGCACATACAGCAAGGACAAGGCGGGCAACGACGTCTGGAAGCCGCTGGACACCGCCGAGGTCGAGAGGCTGACGGCCCTGGTCAGAACCGCCGTCGGCTATGACAAGAGCCGTGGCGACGAGGTCAATGTCGTCTCCATGCGCTTCATGGCAGAGCCCGAAGGCGCTTTCGGCGCGGAGAGTTCCAGCCTGTTCACACGTGATACCCTGATTTACGTCGCCGAATGGGTCGTTCCCATTCTCCTGGCGGTCGGGGCCATCTTCCTGGCGATTCGTCCCATTCTGCGGCGCGGCAAGAATCTGCCCGAACTCCTTGCAACGACGCCTCTGGAGACGCTGCCGGGAGCCCCCCCCGGCGCCGCCGCCGTCGGCCAGATCCCAGGGCAGCCAGGCCCGGCTCTGGCCGCGGTCGAAGGCAATGTCGACGACACGGTTTCCATCGAGGGAATCGAAGGAAAACTCCGGATGGCAGCCCTTACGAAAGTATCGGATCGTATAGAGCAAAGCCCCCGCGAGACCATCTTCATCATCCGCAACTGGCTCGCCGCGCCGGACATCAAGAAAGGACGAGACCGTGAGTGACAGCGCCATGGAAGCCGCATCGGGATTCATGGCGCCGTCGCCGCCCCAGGTGCTCCACCTGACCGGCAAACAGAAGGCCGCCATCCTTATGCTGGCAGTCGGACGCGACAAGGCGGCCAAACTGCTGAAATTACTGCATGAGGACGAAATCCGCGATATATCCATCGCGATGGCCAGCCTCGGCATCGTCAGGGCCGAAGCGGTCGAGAGCGTCTGCCACGAGTTCACAAAGAACTTCGAGTCGCCAGACGGCCTGGTCGGCACATATGAAACCACCGAGGAATTCCTGCGCCGGGCTCTCCCATCCGACCAGGTCGAAAAGATCATGGACGAAATCCGTGGTCCCGCCGGCCGGACGATGTGGGACAAGCTGGGCAACGTGCAGGAAACCGTACTGGCCAACTACCTGCGCAGCGAATACCCGCAGACCGCCGCCGTCATTCTCACCCGCCTGCAGCCCGCCCATGCCGCGCGCGTCCTCTCCTTGCTGCCGGAGGACTACGCGACCGATGTCATGATGCGCATCCTGCATATGGAAACGGTCCAGCGCGACGTTCTGGACAGTGTCGAAGCGACCCTGCGTTCCGAATTCATCTCCACCCTCGGCCGGTCGACCCGGCGAGACAGCTTTGAACTGCTTGCCGAAGTCTTCAATAACTTCGACCGCAAGACCGAAGCGCGCCTCATGGAGTCGATGGACAAACGCAATCACGACGACATGGAAAAAGTGAAGGCGTTGATGTTCACGTTCGAGGACATCAAACGGCTGCCGCGTGAATCGCTCATGCGAATCGTCAATGAGATCGATCGTGAAAAATTGCCGCTAGCCCTGAAGGGCGCGTCCGACACGATCCGCAAGCTGTTCCTGCAATGCATGTCCAAGCGCGCTGGCAGCATGCTGCTCGAAGAAGTCGCCTCGCTGGGGCCTGTCCGCGTCAAAGATGTCGAAACGGCACAGACTGAAATCGTCCTGACGATCAAGAATCTGGCGAATGCCGGCGAAATCGACCTGACCGAAAGCGCCGGCAATGATGAAATCATTCCGTGACGCCCCCTCCCGCCAACCGGCCGGGCGTGCCTGACATGGCGGGAACAGAGACCCGGCCGAAAGGCGCGCGCGCGGTCAACAATACGCGCATCTTGCGACCGCTGCTCGATCTGGAAGATTTCGGCGCGGCGCCGGGACTGGATGCCGAAAGCATAACGGCGGATGACGCCGCCACTGCCGAGCCCGCACCGGACCCGAATCTCGTCACGATGCATCGCGACGAAATCGCAGCCCTACGCGACGCGGCGTTCCGCGAAGGTCAGGAACAAGGCGCGAAAGAGAAGGAAGAGGCGCTCCGTCACGAATTTGCCTCCCAGTTGGCCTCTCTTGCCGCCTCATTCGAGGCCGAGAGCACCCGGCGGCATCAGGTTGTCGCGGAAGCCACTCAATCCTTCGTCGCCGCCGTCGTGGAGATTGTCAGGAGCCTGACGGCCCTGGATCACACGGTACTGGGCGGGCTGGAACGCGATCTTGTGGCAGATGCCGCATGCTTCGCCACGGAGTGCGAAGGCGCCGTCACGATCCGCTGCCGAGAGACTGACGCGGGCTTCCTGCAATCGGTCATCGGGGCGGAGGGACGTATCCAGATAGAAACTGTCCCTGATACCGAACCCGCCATCATCAGCATCGTCTCGGCGGCGAATAGCATTGTCATCGATCCGCAAGAGTGGCGAAAATCCGTTGCGGAAAAGATTGTCACCGCTGTCACGGCCCTGGCCGGACAGCGCGCGGATCAACGAACATCGAAGGCATAGACCAGGCGGAGAGAATCATGAATTCGGATACTGGACACATGGGACTGGAAGATTTCGCCACCAGCGCGGCGGCAACACCGGCCGCTGCCGCGACGGAACCTGCCGACAAGGATGCAACGACCGTTGGCGCCAGCCAGATGGAAGCGGTCTACGACATCCCGGTCAAGATCACGGCCGTCATCGGCACGGCGACCATGCCCGTCAGCCAACTGCTGCGACTGGGGCGCGGCGCGGTCGTGGAACTGAACAAGAAGCTGGGCGAAGCGGTGGATATCTACGCGAACAACCGACTGATCGCACGCGGTGAAGTCGTGGTTGTCGACGACAACCATATCGGCGTGACGATGACGGAAATCCTGTCCTCCTCGCCCACTCAGCAGGGCTGAAAGAGGCGGAATGTCGGCAACAGGCCTCCTTACGCCCCAGGCGGGATCACTGGCGCACGGGACCGGCAGTTTCGCCTCCGCATGGCTTGCCTATCTTGCGTCGTTCGTGATCGTCATCGCGCTGATTCTCCTCAGCCGCCACGGTCTGAAATATCTGGAGCCCTACCTGCTTAAAGGGCGTCGGACCCGTAGTCTGGCGATCGTCGAAAGCCTGGCCATCGACCAGCGTCGACGGCTCAGTATCATACGATACAACAGCAGAACGGGACTGATCCTGACCGGCGGCGGAAATGACCTGTTCCTGGGATGGATGGACGAGCAGGGCACTTCACAGCCGCCCTCGCCCATCCTGCCGGCGGACCTCCATGCCGGCTGAAGGCGCACCTCCCCCGAAGCATGCGCGAGCCTGCCCGACCGCCATGAGAGCGTTTAATGAAACCGCACCGAATTTCACACAATGCGGATTCGGACCATCCTCGGGATCAAGAGGAACAGGGGAGCGTGATGCGTTGACGACCCGACTGCCCACGAACCGTCCTGCCGGTTTCGGGGCCATCATCACAGGCATTCTTGCCTTTGCGGTGCTGGCTGTCATGCCCGACCTGGTCCATGCACAGGCACTGACCCTGGATCTCGGCAAGGGGCTCGGAGACACAGGCACGACAAGCCGCCTCATTCAGTTGACGGCGCTCATCACCCTGCTGTCCTTTGCTCCCAGCCTGCTGGTAATGGTCACCGCGTTCACACGCATCATCATTGTCCTCTCTCTGCTGCGCGGCGCCATCGGCGCGCAGGGAACGCCGCCGAACACGGTGGTGATCGGTCTGGCGATGTTCCTGACCTTTTTCGTGATGCAGCCGGTCCTCGAACAGTCCTGGAACCATGGCATCGCCCCCATGATGGAAGGACAGGTCAGCGAAATCGATGGCCTGAAGGCAGCAGCCGAGCCCTTCCGCACCTTCATGCTTGCCAACGCACGACCGGCCGACATCGCGACTTTTCAGCATCTGGCCAACCTTCCGCCGCCGAAGACGACTGCCGAAACGCCCTGGCGGGTCATCATGCCAGCCTTCATGATCGGTGAACTCAGCCGCGGCTTCGAAATGGGTTTCCTGCTTTATCTTCCATTCCTCGTCATTGATATCGTCACGGCGAGCGTACTGATGAGCCTGGGCATGATGATGCTGCCCCCAGCGACGATCTCGCTGCCTTTCAAGCTGATCTTCTTCGTCATGGTGGATGGCTGGCAGATGGTGGCAGGCGGCCTCGTCCGAAGCTTCGGCGGATGAGCCATCCTCACCTGGCAACAGGACAATGCATGCGCGCCGCATCGTTCCCGCTTTTTGACAGGTGACAGAATCCGTCCGCCACGACGAAAAGCCGCCCTCCGAAGCGGTATCGATGGCACCCGATCTGCAATAAGATTTAACGACTTATTAATTGATTTACGTCATGTCCAATAGCGATATCCCGGGGTATGGGAGACCTTCTTCCGACCATCCCTTCGGGACATGCCCGTTCCGGCGGCGGTAGACAAAGCGAGAATGGCCAACAGGCAATGCAAGCGTTCGAAGTTGGCGAGCAATACCGTATGCAAGGACCACTTCCTGCCTTCCGGCTCCGCGCCGGCTGGCTGGCCATCCCTCCTTCGTCCCTGACACACATTCGGATAGAATCACCCGTTTACAAGGTTCCCACAGGGCCTTGGAGAACAGGCATCAGCCCATTATCCTCGGCGCAAGCCAAGAGGCAGCCGTGAAAAGCCATCGGGATCCGGCATTCCGCCCGAAGCGAGACCGTATGCGCGCGGCTCCACATGACGGCGCCCCGCCAGATGCGTAAGGAAAGTTAGGTCAGCATGTTGAATTGGCTGTATCGGGACGCACCGTTCCGAGGCAAGATCAGAACGGTGATGCTGGGTCTGGAAGCATATCTCCTGCTTCAGATCGTTATCGAGGTCGTTGGATATTTGGTCCATGAGCCGATCCAGCACATGTTCGTCGTGAATATGTGCGCCCTCGCTTTCGGCGCGATCGTCGTCCAGATCATCTGGTTCATGCTGACCCGCGTGGTCACCGAGCCGCTTGAAACCCTCACCGACCTGGGTGAGCAGCTCGGCCGCGGAGATATTCGCGGGAGTATTCCCTTTCTCGAGAACAAGGACTGCACCGGCCGCATGGCCCGCGTGATGGTCGAGTTTGCGCGCAGCCTGCAGGAACAGCAGCAGGCGCAGACCCGCCAGTCCGCCATGGCCGAGGAAATCAAGCAGTCCCTCGAACATAGCCAGGCCCGCGACAAACAGACCCACGAAGTGATCGACGCACTTGGATCCGCCCTGGCGGACATGGCCCGCGGCGACCTCCGGAGCCGGATCACCTCCAATATCTTCGACGGCGAGTTCGCTCCCCTGCGCGATGCGTTCAACAATTCGGCGGCGCACCTGAACGACGCACTGCGCGCCCTGGCAAGCAATTCCGAATTGATCGCGACGGGCGCCACGGAAATCTCGACCGCGTCCGACGATCTGGCGAAACGCACGGAGAAGCAGGCCGCCAATCTCGGTCAGGCCGCTGCTTCGGTCCGCACCATTACCGATGGCGTCCAGCGCACCGCCAAAGCCAGCACCGAGGCCAGTGCGGAAGCAAAACAGTCTCTGGACAAGGTGAAATCCGCCACTGCCGTCATGACCGAAACGACGCAGGCGATGGATGGCATCAAGAAATCATCCGATGCGATCGGCGAGATCATTTCTGTCATCGACGGCATCGCTTTCCAGACCAACGTGCTGGCCCTGAATGCGGGTGTCGAAGCGGCACGGGCCGGTGATGCAGGCCGCGGCTTCGCCGTGGTCGCGCAGGAAGTCAGGTCCCTTGCCGAAAAATCGGCCAAATCCGCCAGTGAGATCAAGCGCCTGATTTCAGTTTCGGCCGATCAGGTCGACAAGGGTGTCGATCTGGTCCAGCAGACCGGCCGTTACCTGAACGAATTTGCCGGCAGCACGCAGAATATTTCGACGCGGGTCGAAGAAATTTCCGTCTCCACTCGCGATCAAGCCCAGCGCCTGTCCGAAGTCACGGCGGCGATCGGCGACATGGACCAGGTGACGCAGCAGAACGCCGCGATGGTCGAGGAAACGACGGCTGCCAGCCATAACCTGACGGCGGAAACCAGAACGCTGACCCAGACCATCAGCCGGTTCAAAGTCGGTAATGACCGTCGGGAAAACATGTTCGACGAAAGCACCGTCACGATTCCGTCGGCGCGCGCCCCCGCGCCCAAGCCCTCCCGGTCGTCCACAGTCAGCCCGTCGGCAACGGCGCTCCTGACCACGTCCTCCGATCAGGGATGGGAAGATTTCTGATGACCGCTGACGTCGAGACGCCCGCCGTGCCCTCCACCGCGCCGGTGCCATTGCCGGAACGCCTGGACACCGCGACGGTCGGGGTGCTCAAGGGTCTTGTGCAGCAGGCCGAGGCGACGGAATCCGCTCTGGATGCCTCAGGCGTTGCCTATGTCGGCGGGCTGTGTCTTCAGGTTCTTCTGGCAAGCGGTCGCCCCCTGGTCGCGCCGTCGGAGAAAGTCAGGGAAGCGTTCGCCCTTTTTGGGGTCAGTGAATTCCTGTCAGAACCGTCCACTCCCTCTAGCGAGCTTTCAGCATGACGGAAAAAAAAATTTTGCGTGTCCTGACGATAGATGACTCCCGAACCATGCAAGGCATGCTGCGCAAGGCGTTGGAAGAAGCCGGCTACGATGTCATTCAGGGGGGGGACGGTGTCGAAGGCATCGAAGTTCTGGAAAGCGCCGATCCCCCGCCCAATGTGATTATTACGGATATCAACATGCCGCGCATGGATGGCTTCGGCGTGATTGAGGCCGTTCGCAAGATGCCCGCCTTCAAGCATCTGCCGGTTATCGTTCTGACCACCGAAAGCGATCCGGAAAAGAAGGCCCGCGCCAGAGCAGCCGGCGCGACAGGATGGATCATCAAACCCTTCAGCTCCGACAGCCTGGTTGCGGCGATCCGTCGGGTAACAGCCTGAAGAAAGGGGGAACGGCATGAGTTCCGATATGGATGATATCCTCCAGATCTTCTTCCAGGAATGTGACGAGCAGTTACAGGAGCTCGAACGCGGGCTTTCCGCATTGTCGGATGGCGAGTCCGAACATGAGACCGTCAATGCCGTCTTTCGTGCCGTTCATTCGATCAAGGGCGGCGCTGCGTCTTTCGGACTGGATAATCTTGTCCGGTTCGCCCACGTCTTCGAAAATTCCCTCGATGGCCTGCGTTCGGGGCGTTTTGCGCCGACTCATGATGTCGTCAAGGTTTTCCTCAAAGCCATGGATGTCCTGAGCGATCTGGTCAACGAGGCCCGTGGCGGGGCCACGGTCGACTCGGCGCGCGTCGCCGAAAGCCATGCCGAACTGGCCGACATCAGCGGCACCGGCGGCAACCAGAACGCCTCGCAGGCCGCGACGACCGAAGACGTCATTCCAGCGGATTTCTCGCCCGTCCCCATGGATTTCGAGCCCGTTCCCACGGATTTCGAACCGGTCCCCTTTGATTTTGACTTTGGCGAAGAAGAAGCCACCCCGGCTGCCGCATCGCTGCTCGTGACTTTTCGGCCTCACGACGCACTGTATGAGCGCGGAGATGACGCAAGGAACATCCTGATCGGCCTGACCGATCTCGCTCGTGAATGTGACGGAGAGATCCAGACCACCTGCGATCGATCGGCCCTGCCTCCTCTCACCGATCTGCTGCCTGACAAATCATACCTCTCCTGGCAGGTCGTTCTGCCGCCCGCAGTTTCCGAGGACAGCGCCAATGCGGTCTTCGACTGGGTCAGCGAAGATTGCGATTTTTCGATCGTCCGTGAAGGAGCCGAGGCCGCTGCGCCCCAGGAACCCCCGGCAGAACAGCCGGAACCAGCCGAGGTGGTCGCCGTCATGCCGCCCGTGGAAGACCACGAGGCGCCGCCCCCTGCTCCGGCGCCTTCAGTAGCGCACCCGATCCAGATACTCTCCCCCCTGCCTGCTCCGGCAACGCCAGATGCGCATCCCGGCCCCTCCCCAGCCGGCAGCGCAGCGTCGTCAACGGCCAATGGTGCCGCCCAGACTGCCGCCCGCAAGCCCGAACAAGCCTCGATCCGCGTCGACCTGCACCGGATTGACGATCTGATGGACCTGGTCGGCGAACTGGTGATTGCGCAGGCGGCAATCGAATCCCTCTCCCGCCGGACCGATGCGGCCGGACAGCACGAACTGGTCCAGAGCATCAGCAGCATGCAGTCGCTGACGCGCGATATCCAGGACGCCGTCATGGCGGTCAGGGCCCAGCCCGTCCGCGCCGTCTTCCAGCGCATGCAGCGCGTGGTGCGCGAAGCGTCCTCCATGACTCACAAGGACATCGTCCTGACGCTTGAGGGCGAGGATACGGAAGTCGACCGGACACTGGTCGAAAAGCTGACCGATCCGCTGACCCACATGCTGCGGAACGCGGTGGATCACGGCATTGAAAGCCCGGAAGCCCGCATCGCCGCCGGCAAGCCGGCAGAAGGCCACATCGTGCTGTCCGCCGAACATCGTTCCGGCCGGATCCTGATCACCATCAAGGACGACGGCGCAGGCATCAACCGTCAGCGCGTCTTCGAAACGGCTGTCAAACGGGGCGTTATCCCGGCAGATGCGGTCCTGTCGGATGAAGAGATCAATAACCTGATCTTCATGCCCGGTTTCTCGACGGCCGCGCAGGTTTCCAACCTCTCCGGCCGCGGCGTGGGCATGGATGTCGTCAAGCAGGCCATTCAAAGCCTGGGCGGCAGGATCTCGATCAGCAGCGTGCCCGGCAAGGGAACCACATTCGGTTTCAGCCTGCCCCTGACATTGGCCATTCTCGACGGCATGCTGATCTCTGCCAGCGGATCGACCATGGTCATTCCGATCTCGTCGGTCATCGAAACCATGATCGTCAATCAGAGCGATGTCTACGCCCTGCCCGACGGCAGCAACGTGATTTCCATCCGTGGCGACTGCATGCCGCTGATTCCCCTGGCGACAGTCCTGAAACTGTCCAACTCCTCGACTCCGGATAGCCTCGATGCCTCGGTCATCCTCGTCGTCGAGAACGAATCCGGCGCCCGGGCTGCCCTCATCGTTGACGAAATCCGTGACCAGACGCAGGTCGTCATCAAGAGCATCGAGAGCAATTACCGGCAGATATTCGGCGTGTCGGCGGCAACCATCCTCGGTGACGGCAGCGTTTCCCTGATCCTCGACGTCTCGGCACTGGTGGCCTCGGCCATTGGACATATCGACATCAAGCCATCAAACATCCGCGCCGAACTGGCAGCCTAGCAAGACCATACTGGCGTTCGACATTTAAGCAGGGAACCGACCATGACGGAACAGACAGAGCTCAAAGAAGCCACGGACACCAAGATCGTTAAGATGATCGTGTTTGCCATCGGCGTGCAGGAATATTGCATTCCGATCCTCAGCGTTCGCGAGATCCGTGGGTTCGAGAAGACGACGACGTTGCCGTTTGCCCCTCCTTATGTCTGCGGAGCCATCAACCTGCGCGGGATCATCCTGACGGTGGTCGATCTCGCGGTCTATCTGAATGTGCCGCCGCAGACCGACAACCCGCGCCGCGTCGTGGTCATTGTCGAATCGAAGAATGGCGTCGTCTGCGGGCTCCTTGTGGATCGCGTTATCGACATGGCGGATATCAATCTGAACGATGTCCAGGCCGTGTCCGAAGACGGGAGTTGTCTGGGCGGCCTGGTCCTGGTCGACAATCGGATGATCGGTCTCCTCCGGCTGGAGACCGTCGTCGGACAACTGGTCACGGACACCATTTCCGAATGAAAGACCAGTTTCCGGTAAGCGAGTCCGAATATACCGATGCCGATTTCCAGAGAGTCCGGCAGATCGCGCGTGAACAGGCCGGCATCCATCTTCCCGCCACCAAAAAGGCTCTCGTCTATTCCCGGGTTTCCCGCAGGGTGCGCGAACTGAACCAGAGTTCGTTCCAGGCCTATCTGAATTTCGTAACGACGGCCGCCGGCCAGAACGAGATGCAGAACCTGATCTGCGCCCTGACCACCAACGTCACGAGTTTCTTCCGGGAACGGAGCCACTTCGATCATCTCGAATCCGTCGTGATTCCGCAGATGGCCATGAAGGTCCGGGCCGGAAAACGCGGGCGGCTATGGTCGGCCGCCTGTTCCACGGGCCAGGAGCCCTGGAGCATCGCCATGTCGGTCATGACGGCGTTTCCCGACGCGGCCTCGCACGATTTTCGCATCCTTGCGACCGACATCAATGCCAATGTCGTCGCCCAGGCCACCGAGGGTACCTACAACGCCGAAGAAATCGAAGGCATTCCCCCGGCCAGGAAATCTCAGTTCATGGAGCCTACCGGCAACGGCGATTACCGGTTTGACGGCCCGATCCGTCGCCTGCCCGCGTTCCGTGTCCTCAACCTCAATGCGTCCTGGCCGATCCAAGGGTCCTTTTCAGCCATTTTCTGCCGGAACGTCGTCATCTATTTCGATGACGCCACCCGAGAACATCTTTGGCAGCGTCTGGCGGACAAGCTCGAACCCAATGGCTTTCTGTATGTCGGCCATTCCGAACGCGTATCCTGCGCAAGCCAATGCGGCCTGACACAGGTCGCTCCGACTATTTACCGAAAGGACCAGTAAAGCGTGGAGAAGCCGATAAAGGTTCTCGTGGTTGACGACTCACGAACAGCAAGGGCATTGATTCGGCGCTCTTTCGAGCAGCACCCCGACATCGTCATCTGCGGCGAGGCCGCGAACCCGATCGAAGCCCGGGATCTGATCATCAAGGATCAGCCAGACGTCATCACGCTCGATGTCGAGATGCCGAGCATGAATGGCCTGCAGTTTCTCGACAAGATCATGAGGCTGCGCCCGATTCCCGTCGTCATGGTATCCGGTCTCACGGCCAGGGGCGCGGATATCGCGATCACGGCGCTCCAGATGGGCGCGTTCGACTGCTTTCCGAAACCCTCTTCCGTCATGCCGGGAGGCGATGCGTTTGCCGGCCTGGCTCGTCTCGTCCGACAGGCCGCCCATTCCCCGGTCGCGAAGTTTCAGCGCACCGAGCAGGGCGCCGCCCAGCACCAGAAATCATGGACCCATGATTTCAAGCTGGTCGCGATCGGCGCATCGACGGGCGGCGTGGAAGCCCTGGAACAGGTCCTGTCGGGCTTTCCGCGCCAGAGCCCACCCATCGTCATCTGCCAGCACATGCCAGCCCTGTTCACGGCGAGTTTCGCCAACAGACTGAACCAGAAGATCGAGGCTCTTTCCATCGGCGAAGCCAGGAATGGTGAGGTCCTCCTGCCCGGCACAGTCCGGATTGCCCCGGGAGGCGATCGCCATACAGCCGTGGAGCGACGCGACGGCCACTATGTCACACGCCTGCTGAAAGCCGCTCCGGTCAATGGACATTGCCCGTCCGTCGATGTCCTGTTTGACTCCGTCGCCGAGTCTGCGGGCAACCATGCCCTGGGCATCATCCTGACCGGAATGGGGCAGGATGGCGCCGAAGGCCTGCTTGCAATGCACCGGGCCGGAGCCTGGACAATTGCACAAGACAAGGCGTCTTCCGTCGTCTATGGAATGCCGCGGGTTGCAGCCGAGCTTGGTGCGACCTCCCAGATCGTCCCCCTTGGTCAGATCAGTGCTGCCGCCATGAACGCCCAAATACGCTGATACAAGCCGAACGACAGCGCGATCGTGCATCACAGCCACGCGCGCACAGCGAGTGATACCGGCGCCCCAGCCAGACTTAAAAAGGGAAAGAGGAGGAAAAATTGCCCGCGGCTTCACAGATCAGGGTCCTCATCGTCGATGACCAGTCTTCCATTCGCCAGATCCTGGCCAACAGCCTGTTGCAACTGGGTTTCGCCCATATCGCCCAGAGAAAGGACGGCAAGGAAGCCATTGAGTATCTTGCCCAGAACCCGACGCACCTCGTCATTTCCGACTTCAACATGCCTGTCATGGACGGTCTGGAACTGCTTCGTGGCGTTCGCGGCAATCCCAAGACTCAGAAGGTCGCCTTCATCATCCTGACCGGCGAAGCCAGCCGCGACCTCGTTCAGGAGGCCGTCAAGGCGGGGGTGAACAATTTTCTCGCCAAGCCCTACACGGTCGCGAAACTGCGGGAAGTGCTCGAGAAGGTATTCGGACCCATAACGTGACCCACGCATTGGCACCCACGACAGTTGTACAGGGCGAAGTCGTCGTTTCGGACAATCCGTCTGCTCTTCTCACGACCCTTCTGGGGTCCTGCATTTCGGTGTGCATGTTCGATCCGGTGACGCAGGTCGGTGGTATGAACCATTTTCTCTTGCCCGGCGGGGGCGAGAGCCATGATGGCACGGCCATGCGTTTCGGTGTCAATGCCATGGAAAAGCTCATCAACGGCATTCTCAAGGCGGGCGGCAAACGCGACCGCCTGCGCTGCAAGGCGTTCGGAGGGGCTGCGATCGTCCCGTCCCTCGGCCGCATCGGGCATGAAAACAGCGTTTTTGTCCGGCAATATCTGGCGGACGAAGGCATCCCCTGCATCGCCCAGAGCCTCGGAGGCACGCAGGCCAGGCGCGTGCGATTCTGGCCGACATCGGGGAAAGCCCAGCAGAACCTGATACAGGATGGCCAGGCCATCGTTCGTCAGGAAGAGGCCTATAACCGGCAGGAAGCCGAAGCCGAACGCAGATGGGCGCGCGAGGCCAGTTCCAGCATTGAACTGTTCTGATCACCTGAGCGTGGAAAGAGAGACAGCGATGACCATGCATTCCACCGTCACACAAGGGGCACCCCCTGTGAAAATCACGGTGCATGATACTGTCTTCAAGGTTCTGCGCCTTCTGGACATGGCCGGTGAAGAACTCACGAACGCCCAGCAGGCAGTCGCGGAATGCATGCGCGACACGTCCATGACCAGTTCGGAAATATGCCGCCTGCAAAAGCTGGACCTGGCAACGCAGACAGTCGCCTCCGCAGCGACAGTACTCAAGAACCTGATGTCTCTTGCCCCGACCGGCATCAAGGACACTGTCAGCGTGGCCCGCCTGTACGAGGGGATCACACTCGGCGACGTCGTGCAGGTGCTGAAGGGTGAAGACACACCGGGTCACACCACGACGCCCGGTGAAATGGACCTCTTTTAGGAGACTGCCTGAAAAAATCCTCTGGTGAGAGCGTGATGCCTGCTTCCAGCACCATCTGACTCACGCCCCGGCATTGCAGCCCGCCATGCTACCGCCAGCAGCGATTTTTGCAGACAGGCTCTTATTCCAAATCGACGCGCCCTACCAAATCGGCTTGGGATTTATCTCCTGCCAGAAACAGACATGTCCACTCTGGTGATCAGGCCAAGGCAGAGGAACCCTGCTCTTTCCCTCCCGGAGCCATTTCCAGGCCGGCGAGAACATTTTCCGCAATCTCGATCAGGGGAACAAGAGACATTTCCGGATCCAGAATGGCTTGGATGCCATATTTCTGCGCCTGATCGGCCAGCCTGACAAAAAGCCTCCGATCCTCCTCCACCGTCAGACCATTATCGAGGATATTGGCCTTCATGATCATCGACCATAGACGCTGATGCCGCTCCAGTGCGCGGCTGCGAACCTGCGAATCGGCGCTCTGGTTAGCGGCTTCCAGTTCATCGATAAGCATTCTGAAACAAACCGCTTCGGCCTCCCTCCCCGTCAGGGAAGTTTCCGTCACGGTCTGGTAAGCCCGAAGTGCTGGATGAATCATCGTCGTACCGTCTGCAATTTGTCATAATGGACACCCATTGTCTTAGCCTACTCCGCGCGCAAAGACCATCCCGCCCGCCCCTCGGCACAGAGCATTTCCTCTATCCCGGCCTGGCGCATTCCACAGGAAAAATGCTCATCGCGCCTCTCTGGTAACCTTCTCTTAGCCATTTCCCGATTTTGTGGCCTGGACCTGGTCTACCCCAGGATAGTCCGCATGGAGAAAATGCCGTGAGCCTTTCCATCAACAACAACGCCTCTTCGAAAGTCGCCATCGAGACGCTGAATGCCGTCCAGACCGACCTGAGCAGCACGCAGAACGTCGTCTCGACCGGCCTGAAGGTTTCCACCGCCGCCGACAACGCCGCTGCCTTCGGCATCGCGCAGCAGATGCAGGGCAACGTCTCCGGCCAGAGCGCCGTGAATGACGGCCTGTCCTTCGCCGCCCAGACGGTCAGCTCGACGGCCAGCGCCGCCAACCAGATCATCAGCGTGCTGCAGCAAGTGCAGCAGGCCGTCACCTCGCTGGGCAACAGCTTCGGCGTCGATGCCTCCGAATCCCAGATCGGCACTCAGATCAACGGCTATCTCGCCCAGATCGATACGATCGCACGCAATGCAACCTTCAATGGCGTCAACCTGCTGGCACCGGATTACAACAACGCAGCAGTCGGAACCAAGCTGGGCATCAGCACCAGCAAGCTGAGCTATGTCGCTGGCCTTCAGGGCGATGTCACGACGGTCACCGGCTTCGCCGCCTCGTCCGGCAACGGCTCGATCGGCAAGTACCTGACGTCTTCGGGTGGGTCTCTTGGCGCCTCGAGCACGAGCACTCTGACCGACCTTCTCGGCCTTTCCACCGGCGGCGTCGCCGGCAAGAACCCGACGGCCAACGTGTTCGTGACGACCGACGGCGCATTCGGCTCCAGCTACGTCGGCTCCGGCGTCGCGTCCGTTGCGAAAATGATCAAGCAGGTTCAGGCCGCGATCAAGGCGATGACCTACGTCACGTCGGACCTGGGTTCGAACACCAACGTGATCAAGAGCATGAGCACCTACGGCTCGACGATCTCCGACAACCTGACCAACGGCATTGGCGCCCTGACCGACGCCGATATGGCTGCTGCCAGCGCGAAGCTGACCTCGCTGCAGACCAAGCAGCAGCTGGCCATCAAGTCGCTGACGATTGCCAACTCGCAGTCGCAGAACATCCTGTCGATGTTCCAGTAATCCATTCCCGCGCTCACAGCGTAGTATGGATGATGCCCCCGGCAATTGCCGGGGGCATTTTTTATGCCCCTTGTCGAACCCGGTTGAAAAATAACCGGCTACAGCAGGGCAGCCATTCCCCGAAGCCGCATACGCATCATGCGTCCCAGCGGTCTTTCCCCCGCCGGATCAGATCGTCATTCCACAGGACCGTTCAGAATCCTGACGGCCAGAACGATCGGATTCCCCGAAGAATCCGCTCCTGCCTGAAAGCTCTGCCACTTTCCCGGCGAGAACACCCATGTCCCGGCAAAGCTCGCGACGAATCCATGCGGCCTGCATGTGCCGTTACCAGCACCATCCTGCTGCTGACCATCGTCCTGCAAGCTACATTGCGCCATATCCGCCGCGGCTAGCGGAACATAGACCGTTGCATCCATCTGCGCGGTGCGGCCGCGTATTTGCAGCGTTCCATCGACGCCCGTCTTCTGCCCCACCGAACCGCCCGCCGCCCCGCCATCAGGCGTACCGCGCGTCACGACATCGGTGAATTTGGTGGCATCCGTCGCGCAGATCTCAATCGAAGCCTCACCGAGCGGCAGATTCGGATCTCCGGCATTATTCTGTCGTGTGATCGCCTGGATTTCAGCGATATGCACCGGCCCCGCCGGGCAGTGGAGGCCGTCATCTCCGATATGCGCGGTCGTGTTCGTACCGCCATTGCTGCTGCCCCTGGCCACGGCAGTTCCGCAGCCACCCCCCACGGCCAACAAGGCAACCAGCGCCGTCGCGTAGGCCAATCGTCTCCTGCCGGCTTCGGCACGGGCAGCATTCACCGAACGTCGCATATTGACTCTGTAAGACCTATCAACGCCGTACTCCACGTACATGCGACCGGGCGATCTTCTGTCGCCATGCCACGACGGCTCAGACGCCCCATGACGGCTGAAGCGCGCGAACACACCCTCTATCATGATCCCTACCCGCCGCACAGCGTCCGACAGAGACGAATTTATCCACCGACCACCCAACGCCTTGATCGCCAGCCCAAACGATTCTGCCCGCTCAAAAGCGTTCCCGATCAGTCATGCTGTTTCGATTAAAGGTAAAAAACGGTGGCCTTGCCGTTATGGCAAGACTAGGTTAGGCACTGAATCCTGGTACTCTGTCGGGGATCTCCGACCAGGCAGCAAGGGGCGCAGCACGCACACGATGATCAGCGACATCACCACCCGCAGCTTCGATGCGCTCAACGCTTATGGGCAGACACAGAAGGCGTTGCAGCCTTCGACCGACGACACCCAGAACGACGCCTCGTCCGATAGCGTATCCAGCTTCGGCAATGTTCTGGACGGCGCGCTCAAGAACGCGGTTCAGACGGGCAAGAGTGCCGAGACGCTGACGGCCCAGGGCCTGTCCGGAAAAGGCAACCTGACCGACATCGCAACGTCCGTGGAAGAAGCGAAGCTGACCCTTCAGACCGTCACCACGGTCCGGGACCGGATCGTTCAGGCCTATCAGGACGTCATGAAGATGTCGATCTAAGCCGTCACGCATGCAGCATACGGTCGATATCCACGAAATCCTGCGCCAGACCCTGCTTGTGGCGGTCAAAATGGGGGCTCCGTCCCTTTTGTCGTCCCTCTGCGCGGGCATTCTGGTTTCGTTGTTCCAGGCCGTAACCCAGGTAAACGAGGCGACCCTGTCCTTCGTGCCGAAATTCATAGCCGCGACAGCCGCTCTCATGCTGACGGGCTCGTTCATGTATTCCACACTTCATACCTACGCCCACACCATTTTCGACCAGATGATCATGGTGGGCGGTTCGTGAAAGCAGGCCGCATGCCGGCGGCGCCCCTTCCGGAATGACCGGGGACCTGTTCTTTCCCGGCGGCTCCATCCCCGTGCTGGCTGCCATGTTTCTGCTGACCCTGTGCCGGGTCAGCGCCATGGTCATGACGGCCCCCGGCTTTGGCGAAACCACCTCCCCCATGGTGGTCCGGGCCGGAATCGCGCTGGTTGTCACCATTACCATCCTGCCGGTGGTGCAGGACCACCTCGCGGCCGTATCCGGGCCGGCACTGCATCATCCGTTCATGGTGCTGGCCATCATCGTGGGCGAACTTCTATGCGGCGCATTCATCGGACTCCTGGCCCGGCTCATTTCCATGGCGCTGATTATTGCGATGCAGTTCATCGCCGTCCTTGCCGGCCTGGCCAGCATCCTGCAGCCGGACCCGGAACTCGGGGCATCCAGCACGGCTATCAGCCATATGGCCTCCGCTCTAACGCCGGTCATCTTTCTATCTACCGGACTGTATGTCTTCCCTCTGGCCGCGGTGACAGGCTCTTACCACCTGTTTCCGCCCGGCCACATGCCGATGCTCGGCGACATGACGAAGAGCATCGTCGCTGCCACGGCGCAGTCATTCGTCCTGGCGCTGCAATTAGCCGCCCCTTTTGTCCTGATCGGAACCTTGTGGCCGACCATGCTGGGCGTACTGAACCGCCTGATGCCGTCCATCCAGGTCTACGGTATTGCCATGCCGGCCCAATTACTGGGCGGTATCCTTCTGCTGGCCATGCTGATCCAGGTCATGACCGGCGTCTGGCAGGAAAGAATGAACGATCTGCTCGTCGCGCTGCCCGGCGTAGGCGCAACGCCGCCACCACATTGACATACCGTGGCCCGGCCGCCATCCACACGGCGCACTATGCCGGGACCTCGGACATGCCGATAGCGCGGCGCTCCCTTTTTCGGCGGGGTGCGCCCGTCCGGCATGTCGGCACCATAAGAGGATAGGCCCACGTGGCGGAAGAAGGATCAGCCAGCGACGACAAGTCGCAGGCCCCGACCGGAAAGCGGCTACAGAAGGCACGCGAGGAAGGCAATGTCGCCCACTCCCGCGAAACGCAGATGTTCCTGATCCTGAGCGCGTTTCTGGCCGTCTTCACGATGACGACCGCCGTCTCGGGCAGCACGTTTCTCCGCCACATGCGGGGTTTGATGGAGCATTTCGACACAGTCTCGCCCGATGGCGGCGCACTTTATCTCGCCCTCCAGCAGTCCATCCGCGAAGGCATCCTTCTGGCAGCGCCCCTGGCACTCGTTTGCGCAGTGGTCGTCGTCGTGTCCGGCCTGCTTCAGACGGGCCTGCTGTTCCGCCCCCAGGCGCTCATTCCCGATATCGGGCGCCTGTCCCCCCTATCGGGGATCAAGCGCGTATTCAGCATGAACAACGTAATTGAAATGCTGAAGAGCCTGACCAAGTTCGTCGTTTTCGGCGCGGTGCTCTACGGCGTGGCAAAAGGCACCCTGCGCGTGGCGCCCGAGGCCGAACGCTGGACCCTCCACCATCTGACGTCGGAGCTCATCTCCTGGTTCGTGTATGCCACGATGATCATTCTGATGATCCAGGCCGCGATCGCCGTCCTCGACGAGGTATGGACACGCTATCACCGGTTGCAGAAGCTGCGCATGAGCCATCAGGATATCAAGGAGGAAATACGCCAGGAAGACGGCGACCCCAAGGTCAAGGCCAAGCAGAAACAGATCCGCATGCGGCGCGCCCGACAGATGATGATCCGGGCCGTCAAAAAGGCCACGGTCATCGTCACCAACCCGACCCATTATGCCGTGGCGCTTTCCTATGACAACGGCACGGATGCGGCGCCGAAAATCGTCGCCAAAGGCGCGGACGAAGTGGCCGCCCGAATCCGCGAGGCGGCTGAAGACTCAAAAGTCCCGATCGTCTCAAATCCGCCCGTGGCCCGCGCGCTCTACGCCCTGCCTGTGGATTCCGAAATACCGCCGGAATATTTCCAGCCCGTCGCCGCGATCATCGCCTACGTCATGAAACTCAAGACACCCGGCTCGCGCGCGCCCAGGCAATAAAAGACCGTTCGATGCCTCCGGTCAGTCCAACATCAGGGCCGCTTGTCGCATCGATGCATTCATGCCCGCATTCATAAAACATACCCCTTTATCGCCGCCAGGAAACAATTCCGTAACACTTTCTCCCTATCGCTACCCCTAAAAACGATACAGGAAATCCTTGTATTTCGCGCTACGCATGCTACTCAGATGCTCAGAAAGGCACAGGTGCAGCGCGGGGAATGTTTCAGCCACCATTCCATGTCCGTAAGATCACCGATCCGAACATTCCATCATGCCAGAAGATGGTCTGTGTCATGATCGGATCATGATTTTCCTGCCTGACGGTAGGCGGAACAGTTAACTGCGCGCACAAGGCAGGGACGGCATATGTCAGTTTTCAACGCCCTCACCACGGCAGTCAGCGGGATCAACGCCCAGTCGACCGCGTTCACGAACCTGAGTAACAACATCGCCAACAGCCAGACGGTCGGCTACAAAGCCACCACGACGGCATTCCAGGATTTCGTGGCCGGCTCACTGGGCCAGAATGCGTCTTCAGCCGATATCTCGGATTCAGTAGCCGCCGTCACTGTCCAGCATGTGGACAATCAAGGCACCGCAGCCACGAGCACGGACAGCCTTGCCACTGCCATTTCAGGGAGTGGCCTGTTCGTCGTTTCCAAAGAAAGCGGCGCATCGACATCCCAAAACACGCAATTTCAGTCCCAGAACTACTACACCCGGAATGGAGAAGTTTACAAAAACAACTCCGGATACCTGGTCAACACCAGTGGCTATTACCTCGACGGCTATATGGTGGACCCCACCACAGGCTCGCTGAACGCATCGCTGACGCAGCTCAATGTCGCCAATGTGGCCTTCCGCCCGACGCAGACCACGACGCTGACCTTGTCGGCGACGGTGGGAACGATGCCGTCCAGCAATGCCAGCTATACGGCAGCGGATGCTCAATCTTATACGACGGCTCCCGTCACCACCTATGACGCGTCGGCGACACCACACAAGATCGCTTTGTCCTGGACGCAGAGCGGCACCAACCCTCTGGTCTGGAACGTCAGCGCGTATGACGCAGACGGTACCGGCACCATAGCCAACAACTCTTATCAGGTGACGTTCGACAGCAACGGTTCTCTGGCATCGGTTGCCAACGCTACTACTGGCCAGACGATCGGATCGACCCTGACAGGGGCAAGTGCTTCGATCCCCATTACGGCCAATTACAATGGCGTCGCGCAAAACATCACGCTCGATCTGGGAACGATCGGCGGCACCAGCGGTACCGTTATGGCAGCATCCACAGGTACGGCGAGCACCAACCAAGCCAATGCTCTGACCGCGTCGGGCACGACGCTTACCATGAGCAAATCCGATGTGATCGGCACCACGACCGGCAGTAATCAAACGTCGATGACATCGCCTACCGATGCCAACGGTACTCCGGTTGCAGCCAAATGGACTCAGACGGCCGCTTCACCGCCGACATGGTCACTGTCCCTGGTCGATCCTTACGATACATCATCGTCGTCGCCCGTTAGCAGCGACACCTATAAGGTCGTATTCAACACAGATGGCAGCGTCCAGTCGGTTACGGACAGTACCACAGGTGTGACGACATCTTTAAGTGCACTCAGCGCCACAATTGGCGGCACGTCATATACAGTCAACCTCAGCCAGACGACGCTTTCAACGGCCAGCAGTCTGCCAACGGATACGACGGCCCTGCAATCCGACAGCATCGCCAGCGGCACCTACCAGGGCGTGGAAATCGAAAGCGACGGGTCGCTCATGGCCAAGTTCGATACCGGAACCCAGTTGATCGGCAAGATCGCACTGGCGAATTTTGCCAACGTAGACGGTCTGAATGCGGTCGACGGACAAGCATATACCGCCACGGCGTCTTCTGGCGACGCCAAGATCGGTCTGGCCGGGGCAAATGGCACTGGCACGTTGTCGGTAGGATCTGTGGAATCGTCCACGACTGACCTCACCAGTGACCTGTCGGCCCTGATCGTCGCGCAGGAGGCTTACTCCGCCAACACCAAGATCGTCACGACTGCGGACCAACTGCTGCAAACAACAATCGCCATGAAGCAGTAAAAACCAACCGGCTGGCCGTGTCTTCGACATAGCCAGCCAATAATTGACAGACACGTCTCCATAAGATGCTCTTGTGAGACTGTCAGGCGCGAAAAACAAGTAATCTTCTACATGTGGCCGGACCTGAAGATGCAGGACCTACCCACCTGGGTCCACATACGTCGGAGATTACTTTGTTCTCATTCTGGTTTTTCAAGGCAGGTCGAATACACCTGTTCCCCTCGTTGAATCCAGGCATCGACGGACCAATGCCGCTTGCCATACCCTCCTAGAGTGCAGGAATTTCCGCTTTTACGACGGTGATATCCGTCTATTGTCGCCCCCCCCGCACCCATCCCATTGAGCATGCTCCCGCCAGTAGCTACACTGTCAATAAATCGTTTATCCACCCTCCGGGAGCCACCTGCATATGAGCGAGACTGTAACCGGCGGCGGTGCACCGGAGCCCTCTGCCGGGGATGAGAAGCGGCAATCCATCGCTGCGGAAGCGAAGCCCCGCCGTTCCAGGAAGATGTTTCTCTTCATCGGCCTGGCAGCTCTCGTTCTCACTGTGGGCGGCGGCGGTGCCGTATTCCTCGAAAAGGGTCGTCTGCTCCATTCGGTTCAAAGCGGAATGGCAGACCGCGCCAGCCAGATGCTGCATCCGCCGATCATTCTCGGTATCCCGTCGATCGTATCCAATCTCGACAATGGCGATGGCCGCCCGGTCTATGTAAAATTGACGGCCAAGGTCGAAATTTCAGGCGCACGAGACGAAGCCTCGCTCCAGAATATGATTCCCCGGGTGCAGGACATATTTCAGACCTACCTCCATGAGACACGCCCGCAGGATATCCGGGGTGATGGCATATACCGGCTGCGCGAGGCGATGATCCGTCGTCTCAGGGCGGAATTGACGCCCTTGCAGGTGACGAATCTGTATCTGGTTGAATTCCTAATTCAGTAATCGGAACGTTTTACTTGATGTTCATACAGAGTACAGATCAAACCGTGGCGAAGACAATATGCAGGACGTAAACGACACGCCGGACGCCGTCGAGCCCGATGAGGCCAGCGCCGACGCGCCGCACGAAACGCCGGGCCACGGGTCGGATGCGGGCCATACCACGCGAGAAGATGCGTCTACGGGCTTCGAAAACAGCATGATCAGCAGCCATGTGCTGGATCAGTCTGAAATCGACAGTCTGCTTGGCAATACATTCGCCGGACTCCCCGACCGGGAAGAGACCGGCATGGAACGGGTCATCAAGGCCGGCTTCGTGGCGTACGAACGCCTCCCGATGCTGGAAATCGTGCTGGACCGGCTCGTCAGGCTCCTGTCGTCAACGCTTCGCAGCTTCACGAACGACAACGTCGAAATCACCATGGAGAGCACGCGCTCGATGTGTTTCGGCGACTACATGAACACTGTGCCGTCATCCTCGCTGTTCGCGGTTTTCAAGGCCGTCCAGTGGGAGAATTACGGGCTCGTCGTCGTCGACTCCGCACTGTCCTATTCCATTATCGATATTCTGATGGGCGGTCCGCGCGGCGTGGGTCACGCCGGGACCGAGGGCCGCCCGCACACGGCGATCGAACGGTCCCTGATCGAAAAACTGATCACGTTGACCCTCAACGATCTCTCGGCGGCGTTCAATCCCGTCTGCACCATCGACCTCACCTTCGAACGACTCGAGGTCAGCTCCCGTTTCGCTGCCATCGCCCGCGCCTCCAATGCCGTAGTGATGACAAAGCTGCATATCGACATGGAAGACAAGAGCGGAAATCTGGATCTCATCATTCCCTATGCGACCCTGGAACCGGTGCGCGATCGCCTGTCCCAGCAGTTCATGGGCGAACGGTTTGGTCGCGATTCAATCTGGGAAAACCATCTGATCTCCGAGATTCTCGAAACCGACGTTGAAGTGTCGGCCGTATTCGAGGAAAAGCTCGTCTCCCTTTCCGAAGTCCTCAACCTGCGCCCCGGTGCCCAGATCGCGTTTCCCTACAGGAAAGACGCCGATATCCATGTCACGCTGCAGTGCGGACAAACCTCTCTCTTCGTGGGAAGGCTCGGCCAATTGCACGGCAAGGCAGCAGTGAAAATCGAACGACGGCTGGTACCGCCCGACAGCCCCCATACCCACACCACCCCACCGCCTGCGTCAGGCGAATAAGCAAACAGGACAACCCCGATTCCTTCTCTCACGACCCGCCCGTCGCTTCCCAACCGGGCCAGACTGGAGACATCTGGCAGATGCTGACTCAGATCCAGCTGATCATCGAAATCGTTTTATCGTTCTTCCTGCTTCTGGGAATTATCTACAGCTTTTATCTCAGTCGGGTTCTTTCCAACCTGAAGCACGACCGCGAAAGCCTGATGGGCCTGGTCGAAAAGCTCGAAGCCAGCGTAAAAAGCGCGGAAGAAGGCGTGGAGAAACTGCGCATAGCCGGGGAAGTCAGCGGCCGCCCACTCAGCCGCATGATCGAATTGGCCAAGGTAACAGGCACCGAACTCGACACCATGGTCGAGAAGGCCGACGCGACGGCCGGACGTCTGGAGATGGCGACGATCAAGGCTTCTCCGCACGAAAGGAAGCTTGAACAACTGCTCGAAAAAGCATCCGAAATCGAGCTAAAGCTGCATGCCGAAGTCCAAAACCAACCTGTATCCGAAGACACGGAGCACACCATTGCCGCCGCGGTTCCGGCAGAGATACAGGAGAACCGTCACGAACCCGCGCGGTCACAGCAATCCGCGAAGCAGGACGAGCCTGTCCCCCCTCGGAACACAACACCGCCAATCGCCCAACCTGCGGCTGATAACGTCACACTCAGGGCGACACGCGATGAAAGTCCGGCCCTTCGCCCGAGTCCCCCTCCGGCAGCGGAAAGGGAAAATGACGGGCCGAAGAATGCCAGAAGCCGAGCATCGACCTCAAATCGTCAGAAAAATCATCAGATGAAAAGGCTCGAGAACACTTTTCTCGGCCGGCCCGCTCGGTAAAGCCCCCCTGTTCTACCAGTAGCCACCGATGACATGTCGGGGCTGGCTGGGTCCGGGATCAGCGTTGGGCGACCATGCGCTCCAGTCCCACGACGCGGTATCGCGCCGGTTTTCGGCCGCCATCGCAGGGATTGCCGAGGGGGCGGGGACAGCTTTCTTCCCTGCGGAAACCGACGATACATAATAGCTGTAGGCTGTCGCCGACCCCATATACACACAGCCACAGCCGATCGGATCGGCATAGAGATACACCGGCCCGACCGTGGACGGCCGATACGTGACCTCGCCGGGCGGAAGCGTATTCATCATGGCGTAGCGTGCGGTCGTGTCCGCCTTGTGCGCCACAAAGCCGGCGTCTGCCAGACGGCGTCCCATATCCAGATATGGCTTGGCCGGCGACAGGCAGCCCGCAAGCCCGGCCGACGCCAGGGTCACCGCACCCACCCGCATCGCATGCCGCCGGATATCAGGCAGCAAAGCCGCGAAATGACATCGTAGATTCATGAATTCTCTTTTCCGGATACCGAGAAGCCGAACATTCGAACCCCTTCCATCCAGACGTGCCCAGCCCAAAGAGGTCTCTTCAGTCTATACCGCATGCCGTCCAGGCACATTCCGACGGCAGAAGGAAACGAACGAACAGACGGCGTCAGACATCGCTGCGCAATGTCAGTGCTGCCTGCGCGCAGGGATTGGGCATATATTGACCCGAAGCACCATAACCGACGCCTGCATCCTGCGTCGCATCCACGACGATCAGCCGAATCAGGATATTCTGCGCGTCGATCGCATTTTTCAGCAATGTTCGATTGGCGTGCACCAATGCACCGAAGCGGCCAGCCACATCTTCGATTTCCGACGTCTTCAGACCATGAATCTGGTCGGCCGATAACGAATCGGCACGACTCACTGCCAGGATGCGCTCCAGAGCGTCCATTTCTCTTTGCTTTGCCGGAAGCATATCCACGACCTCCCGCAGCCTGCCGGCTTTCAGAAGATCGTTCTCAGTCTCAAGCACGGAGCAGACCGTCTGGAAGCTGGTCAGAAGGGAAGCCGCCATTCCGGCCGACGCGCGGCTCATGACTGGCTCTGCTCCTGCTGCGCCTGTTCCTGCATGGCCAGAATCTGGCGATAGACGCTGTCGGCAATGCCGATACCACCGTTATTGGCGATCTGCTTGCCAATTTCCAGAACCTGAAGCGATCGGAACTGCTTCTCGGCCGCACCGCCCCCGAACATGCCTTTGGACGTGTCCACCGTATCGAACATGGGCTGCAACAATTCGCCGATGGTCACGCTTTCAAACGAGACGGCCGCCTTGCGGGCCTCTTCCGTACGGGCCGAATCCTGGTTCGCCTGCCCGGTCGCAACCTGCTGCCGGCTCATCGTGGACAACGAGGACGCGACATCACCTATACCACTCATGCGTCGCTACCTTACCTCAAGATCGGCCTGGAGCGCCCCATCGGCCTTGATGGCCTGAAGGATACCGATCATATCCCGCGGCCCCATGCCCAGAGCGTTCATACCTGCAACCAAACTGGCAAGAGTCGGCCCCTCGCGCAATATCCCCAGCCGATTAGAACTCCCCGTGTTCGCCTCAATCTGCGTTCGTGGCAGAATAGCGGTCGTTCCATTGGAAAACGGGCCAGGCTGGGACGCCACAGGCAGTTCCGTAACCTGGATGGTCAGATTTCCCTGTGCGATGGCAACGGTGCTGATGCGCACATTGTCGCCCATGACGATCGTTCCGCTGGCCTCATCGACAATCACCTTGGCCATCGTATCGGGCTCGATGCTCAGGTCGCCGATCCGATACAGGGTTGTCGCCGCATTGCGCCCGGAGAGGTCGATGGCAATGGTACGCGGATCGTCAACCCGTGCCATGCCGCGCCCGATAGAGCGGTTGATCACATCGACAATTCTGTTCGCAGTTGTAAAATTGGCATTACGCAGGGAAAGATGAATAATCCCGCCTGCCCCCAGATTGACCGGCACTTCGCGTTCGACCACCGCCCCATTGGCAATATGGCCGCTGGTCGGAATATTCTGCGTCATGCCGCCGCCGGCTCCGCTGGCCGCGAATGCGTTGGTCACCAGCGATCCCTGGGCGACGGCATAAACTTCGCCATCCGCGGCCTGAAGCGGCGTCACCAGCAACGTCCCGCCGGCGAGGTCCCGCGCATCACCGACGGCGGAAACCGTCACATCAATCCGTCCGCCCCCGTGCGAAAAAGGCGGCAGGGTCGCGGTCACCATCACGGCGGCCACGTCATGGGTCTGAAGCTGCACTTCGCGGTCGCGAATATTCACCCCGAGGCGGTTCAGCATGCTGATCAGCGTTTCGCGCGTGAAAATGGTATTGGTCAGTCGATCGCCCGTACCCCGGAGTCCGACGACAAGGCCATAGCCGACCAACTGGTTGTCGCGCACGCCTTCATAATCGACGATATCCTTCACCCGAACCATCGCGGCACTGGCCGACGGAAACGGGAGCAGCCCGATCAGGAGAAACGCGGTCGAAACCAGCGCCACAATCCGCCGGAAACAAGGCACCTGCATGCTTTTCCGACTGAAAGACGCGGCATCCGTTCCATCGCCGCGACCGAAATGGTTGCGATAGAGGCTGGCCGCCCTGAGGCAAGTCCTCATAGACACTGGTCACCTTTTGCACTTCGGCCCATGGCATTCCGCGAAGTGACCATGGCAGATTTTGAGAATACGCCGCGGGACCACCACATTCAATGGCCCAACGACGTGAAATGAGAAGGATAGTCCGCCTTGTCTCTTCGGCTTCCGTCCGGTTGTGGACCATCGAGGAAATGAGGTAAAGCCGGTCGACTGCCCATACCTCAAAGTTCGATAGACCCGTTTCAGAACGCATGCGCGACGACCTCGCCGTTCCATGCGCCGCCGAACGGCCTACGATACAGGGAGAGACGGCCTGTGATAGGTCCAGCCCCGATACCGGCCATGCGCTGCCACGCTCCACGACACCACGCATGTCGGACGACACTGGCCGTCCTCATCCTGCTCCTGCCGGCCCGCACCGCATTCGCCCGCCCCCCGGAAGCGTCGCTCTGCATCGCGGCGACAGCGCAAGCGGAACGGGCTCTCCATGTCCCGGATGGTTTTCTCAATGCCATGAGCCGGGTCGAAAGCGGCAAGCCAGGCCCGGACGGCACCATTTCCGCATGGCCGTGGACGATCACGGCGTCGGGAATCGGCCATTATTATTCAACGCGCGCCGAAGCCGTCGCGGCCGTGGAAGCCTTTCGTCAGCAAGGGATCCAGTCGATCGACGTCGGTTGCATGCAGGTCAACCTGCAACAGCATCCGGACGCCTTCGCCTCGCTCGACCAGGCATTCGACCCGGTCGCCAATACGCTGTACGCCGGCCGGTTCCTGCTCCAGATGTATGACAAGACGGGAAGCTGGCCGCGCGCCGCAGCCGCATACCACTCCCAGACACCCGGCATCGGCACCCCCTACCAGTGGAAGGTCCTGGAAGCCTGGGCGATCCCGCAGGATGGACGGGATACACACGCGCCGGCGCGCCAGAACGTCCGCATGGCATCCTCCATCACGCCAGCGTCCATGCATCCGTCCACGCCCAAAACGATACAGCAACCAACCCTCACGGCCGACGCACAACCCGATACCGACGGCAGCGCTCCCCCGGCGCCGGCCAAGGTCTTTCACCCGTTCCAGGGATTTGCGCATTTCACCCAGCCCACGATCCACCGCCCGACCACGGGCGGCATGCGGGGGCGCACGCTGGCATCCTACCGTGCCAACCCCGTCATGCTGGCCCGCCCGACGGGCTGATGCCCGGCGTGCCGAACCGTTCCACGCGAAACATCGCCCCGCCCGAACCAGCCCAGCGTTAGAGCCAGTTGCGCAAAGCCCGCCCGACTTCCTGCAATACAGGTGCGAACGATCGCTCCCTCGCCCGGAACACGCGCATGTTCGGATACCAGGGCGTGCCACTTCCTTCATCGCCCCATCGCCAGCAGGCATCCCAACGGCTGACCAGCCACACGGGGCAGCCGAGGGCGCCGGCAAGATGCAGCGGTGCCGTATCGACAGAAATGACCAGATCAAGATTTTTCATGATCGCCGCGGTATCGGCCATGTCACGTACATCGCCCATCGGGTCGAAGAGCGGTTGACCATTCCATGCCTCGATTTCCGCGCGCGGCCCACCGAACTGTAGATTGACCAGCGTGGCCTCCACCGGGGTAAGGGCCGCTCCCATCTCGGCCAACGTGGTCGAACGACGCTTGTCCGCCAGATCATACTCGGATTGCGCCCGCCGTTCGCCCGCCCAGACCAGCCCGACACGCGGCCGCCTGTCGGGCAAAAGGGCGGCAAACCGTGCGACATCCCCCTCCTCGGCACGCAGATAGGGAATGGCAGCCGGAATATCCCGCACCGACATCACACCGCTGATATAAGGAAGATCCGGAATCGGGGCAGCATAGCTGTAGCCGTCCTCCCGGCCAAAGCTCCACTTGTCGCGAACGCACACGCCAGGGAAAGACTGAGACAAAAGACGAACGAGCATCGGAGGCACGACGACAGTCACCTCCGCCCCCCTTTCCAGCAGATAAGGGAGGCAGCGGATGAATTGAATAGTATCGCCGAACCCCTGCTCGTCGAACAGCAGAACCTTCCGCCCCGATACGTCATCATCAGGCCCCAGGCGCGGTAATTCCAGGTACCATGCCGACTTGTCCTTAACAATCAGGTCCCGCTTAGAATAAATCTGCCAACCATCCGCCAGCCTCCCGGCCTTCAGCAGCGTGCAGGCATAACCGAAGCTGGCGTCGGGCGACGGCTCAAGTGCCAGCGCCCTTTCATACCAGGGAAGGGCTTCGGACGACCGATTGAGACGCCCCAGGGCGCATCCGATATTGTTCAGAAGAGCCGCAGTCACGTCTCCGTTCATGAGATGAGACTGCAGGATCTTCAGCGCCTCCACCGGGTATCCGGCTTCAAGAAGCGACATCGATATGAATTCACATATATTCGCACGCTTCTCTGGATAACGCTCCATCATGCCGGAGAACAGGGCGCACCCTCCGGCGACATCGCCGCTAACAACGCGAACATGCGCCAGAAACGCCTGTGCCGACACATCGTCCGGATCGACCCGCAGCGTATTGCGCGCCAATGTTTCGACAATATCATAACGGGAACTGTACCGCAGGATCACCGTCGCACCGGCCAGGCTCAACTGCCCGTCGTCCAGATGCAGTGACGTTACCTCCAGTACCAGCCGGGTAACCTCGATGAGGTGCGCTTTCGCCGCCAACTTATCGCACGCCTCGATCAGATGGGCTGGCGTCGGCGATTGCAGCAGGCTTTCCTTCAGAAGCGCGACATCCACGAACTGCGCGGCATCGCCCATTTCGGACCCCAGGCCCCTCTTCGTTTCAATATCCGTCACAAATCCTGCCTCGCCTCGTCCGGGAGCCATGCCCAGCGCTCTGCCTCACAACGGGGGGCGGTTCTCGAACCACCCGAAGATCAACCCGTCACCTCCCCGCCGGCAGATCGGCCGGAAGGGTCCATATTCCACGCAGGCGCCCTTTTTCGCGCCTTGCTCAAAACCGACTATAACGGTACTTATCGCCCCCAGAAACCGGTCCTGTACGGTATATCTCGCAGCATATGGCCGCAGATCATCGCCAGATATCGTTATGACCATGACCGGCACGCGAAAGGGAATGTGGCATCTTGGACCCCGCCAATGGCAGCACAATCGCCGGGCCCGGCGATGGCAAGCTGACTGACGGAACCGCCGCGCGCGGCAAGTTCCCATCCCTTTCGCGCGGCATGGCCTCTGCAACCAGTCTGCTGCGCGGCGGCAACCTGAATGCCGTTTCCTGGCGTTCCCTCATCCCCGGCACGGATATCGGCCTGGCGGTCGGCGTTCTGCTGCTCCTGTCCATTCTCATCGTCCCGCTACCGACCTTCATCCTCGATATGGGGCTGTCGCTGTCGATCACCGCCTCGGCCCTGGTTCTCATGGTGTCGCTGTTTCTGGCGAAACCGGTCGAGTTCACCTCGTTTCCCACACTCCTCCTGCTGACCACACTCCTCCGGTTGGCACTCGAAATCGCGACCACACGCCTGATCCTCAGCCACGGCAACGAAGGCGCTTATGCCGCCGGCCATGTGGTGGCCGCATTCGGCGGCTTCCTGATGGGCGGGGATGTCGTCATCGGCGGGATCGTGTTCTGCATCCTGCTGGTGGTGAATTTCATGGTCATCACCAAGGGCTCGGGCCGCATAGCCGAAGTCGCGGCGCGCTTCTTCCTCGACGCCATGCCGGGCAAGCAGATGGCGATCGACGCCGAACTGGCCTCGGGCGCGATCAACGACCGGACAGCACGCCTGAAGCGCAAGGAACTGGAAGAGGAAAGCTCATTCTACGGCGCCATGGACGGCGCCGCCAAATTCGTGCGCGGCGATGCGATCGCCGCAATCATCATCACGGGCATCAATATCGTCGGCGGCCTGGCCATCGGCGTGCTGCGTCACGGCATGCCCGTGAACGAAGCCGCGAACACCTTCACGACCCTGACCGTGGGCGATGGCCTCGTCTCGCAGATTCCCGCCCTTCTGGTTTCCACCGCCGCCGGCATCGTCGTCACGAAGGGCGGAACAGACGGGTCCGCCGACGTCACGCTGGTCCGTCAGTTGGGCGGCAATCCCAAGCCGATGGCCATGGCCGCAGTCCTGTCGGCCTGCTTCGCGCTGCTGCCCGGCCTGCCCGCTTTTCCCTTCCTCACCATTGCCGCCCTGGCCGGTGCGGGCGCCTGGTTTCGCCACAAGACCCCCACCACGGACAGCGACGGCGACATTACCGAAACCGCCCCCACCCCGGCGACGACACCGATTTCCGACGTCCTCAAGCTCGACCTGCTCCGCCTCGAACTCGGCTTCGGCCTGCTGCCGCTGACAAGCGGCGATAACTCCCAGTTGACCGAGCAGATCAAGGCGCTGCGCAGGGCGATCGCAACCGAAATGGGCTTCGTGACACCGCCCATCCGGATTCAGGACAACATCCTGCTTCCGTCCGAGAAGTACGTCATCAAGCTCAAGGAGATCGAGATCGGATCAGGCGAGGCGAAGCCCGGCAAGCTCATGGCCATGAGCCCGTCGGGCGGCACCCCGCCCCTGGCTGGAGACAAGGCGATCGAACCCGCATTCGGCCTGCCGGCAGTATGGATCGATCCGTCCCTGAAAACCAAGGCCATCGCCCTGAAATGCACCGTGGTCGACCCCGCCAGCGTCATCGTGACGCATCTCAGCGAACTGGTCAGGCAGAACCTGCCAGACCTCCTGACCTATGTCGCCACCCAGTCGCTGCTCGACGATCTGCCTCGCGAGCAGCAGAAGCTCGTCAACGACCTGATCCCGTCCCAGGTGACACTGAGCACCGTGCAGCGCGTCCTGCAGTCGCTGCTGGCCGAACGCATTTCGATCCGCGACCTTCCGACCATCCTGGAGAGCATCCAGGAAGGCAGCGGCCTCGGCCTGCGCGGCATACAGAACCTGACCAGCCATGTGCGCGTCCGTCTGTCCCGACAGATCTGCAGCACGCTGGAAGGGCCAGGCGGCTATATTCCGATGGTCACGCTGTCCCCGGAATGGGAGGCGGAATTCATCAACCACATCACCGGACAAGGCGAGGAGCGGCGCCTCGCCATGCCGCCTTCGCTGCTGAATCGTTTCGTCACGCGACTGCGCGATGTCTTCAACACCCTCTCGTCCAGCGGCGAGGTACCCGTCATCGTCGTCTCGACGCCGGTCCGCGACTCCATGCGCTCGATCGTGGAGCGCGTCCGACCGAACGTGTCGGTCCTCTCACAATCTGAAATATACCCACGCGCCCGCATCAAGACGATCGCAACGATTACCTGAAATGCAGAAGAATAGACCATAATACACCTCCATCTCCATGGAGGCGCAGGTAAAGAGGTGGTCCACCCGACCAGATCCACCATCTTTCACGCTACCGAAAGAATGACCCTATGGTCACGACCAACAGAAGGTTCTATACCAACCGGATAGAATTTTGGTCGCGTCTTCCGCGTCATGGCAGGATATGAAGGATCGGGCTGATGTCCATCTCGAGCGTCTCTCCGATTGCGACATATGTTTCCGCCATCAAGAACGAAACGACGGCTGCGGAAACCTACGCAAAGGTCGACAGCACGACCAAGCTCGAAGTCGCGGCCTTCGAGAACAGCGCCGCGTCCATTACATCGGCTGACGGGCTGCTGAAAAATTATTCGGTCCTGCAGGTGGTGCTCGGCGCTTACGGTCTCAGTTCCCTTGCCGGCCAGACGGCCGTGATCAAAGACCTGCTGACGCAGGACCCGACATCCTCCACGTCCCTCGCCAAATCATCAGGCAATGCAGCATGGCTGGCCTTTGCCGATGCCTTCAAGACCTGGGGTCAGAACAAGGGCTCATCAACGGTATCGCCCTTCCTGACCGACGCGACTTCCGACGTCCTCAGCACGACCTATACGGCAACAAAGACCCTTTCGGTCAGTTCCATCCTTCCTTCCGCCAGCGCAACAGGCCAGACGTACACCACGGCGCCCGTCACAACCTACGATGCGAATTCGGACGCTCACCAGGTGGCCCTCAAATGGACCCAGGATTCCAGCAATCCCCTGTCGTGGACCGTCAGCGCCTATGATGCCGACGGCAATGCAACGATCGATACGAATGCCTATCAGGTCCTCTTCAATCAAGACGGCACCCTGGCATCAGCCACCGACATGTCCACCGGCAAGGCGGTGGCAGCGGACACCGCGGGCACCGTCGCACTGCCGATCAGCCTGAACATCATGCAGTCCGATGGAAGCAGCATCCAGCAATCCATCAACCTGAATCTTGGAACACCGGGCGGAACGAGCGGCGTCACCATGGCTCCGAAGAGCTCCGGCACCAGCACCGCCAGCCCAAGCCAGATCGTCAGCCTGACGTCCTCGGCCGACTCCAGCACCACCCTGACCCTTCCGTCCATTACCCTCGGCACCACATCGGGAACGAACCAGACATACGTCACGGCCCCGTTCGACCCGAACGAGGCCACGGACGACGCAAACGGCACCAGTGCCGCCAACCGGACCACCCTGTCCGTCAAATGGGTGCAGGACACGTCCTCGCCCTCCACCTGGCAGGCTTATATCATCGACCCCTACGGCACGCAGGTCACCAGCACGACTTTTTCGACCACGTTCGACAACACGGGGAATGTGATGCAGGTCAACGGCCAGTATTCACACGACATTCCCGCCCTGCAAGCGCAGGTCAACGGGGTTACATACACTGTCAATGTCCAACCCCCGAATCTCTCGACGTCGCCGCTGACCCAGAATTCGACCCTGACAAGCGACAGCACGGTCGCCAGCACGGTAACCGGGGTCAATATCAACACTGCCGTCTCGCAATTCGAGCTGAGTCAGTACGAGAACAGCACCGACATGCAGGATAACGGTGTCGGCAACGCGCTCTACTTCACGCGCAAGATGAGCGGCGTCACCACCCTGGCGCAGTTGATGTCCGACCCTACATTGCTGAAAGTCGCGGAAACGGTCGCAGGCTACGATCCCTCGGTATTCGGAACCCTGGATTACGACCAACAGGTTCGGATGCTGACGAACAAGGTAGATTTCAGCAAGCTCTCGACCCCGCAGCAGATCCAGCAATATGCCGAGCGTTACCTGGCCATGCTCCAGGTCAACCCGCAGACGCCCGACAAGCCGGCAACCATGCTGGATCTGTACGGTGGCGGTTCAAGTGCCGAGGGCATCGCCGCACTGTTTGGCGTCAACACGTCATCCTCGAGCTGAAATCCTGATTCCAGCCTGTTTTAAAGGGGTGGTTGCAGGCGCAACCTGCCTGACTGGGTGAGCACGGCATGCAGCCTGCCGAAACGAACAGCGAAACCGAGCGAGCATCGCAGGACGATGCGCTTGCCAGCGGTATGGCCCACACCCTGCATGCGCTCCGTCAGGCCGTAGCCGGCCCCTTCCACGATGTTCCCGTAGGCGTGCTGGAAGGGCGTGTGACGGGACTGACCGGCCTGTCCGTCTCCCTCAGCGGCATGCGCGACTTCACCGGTGTGGGAGACCGGGTCAGCATTATCGGACTGGACGGGCGCGAGACAGAGGCGGAAATCGTAGCGTTCCGGGGAGACACGGCCATCGCCATGCCGTTCGGAGCCCTGGCGGGCATAGGCTCCGGCTGCCGCGCAATGTTCCGGCTTTATGATCAGGAACAGAGGCGGCGCCGGGCGGGCGGCACGCTGGTCGTCAGTCCGTTGTGGCAAGGACGTGTCATCGACCCGATGGGGCGCCCCGTTGACGGCAAAGGGCCGCTTCCCCCAGGCGGGGAACCCTGTCGGCTGCACGCCCCCCCTCCCGAAGCTGGCCTGCGGGCACGCCTGGGACCACGCATCGACCTCGGCGTCCGGGTGCTCAACCTGTTCACGACCTGCCGCGAAGGCCAGAGACTCGGCCTGTTCGCCGGCTCCGGCGTGGGAAAATCCACGCTGATGGGGATGCTGGCGCGCAATACCGACTGCGACGTGGCAGTCATCGCGCTTGTCGGCGAACGCGGCCGGGAAGTCCGGGAATTCGTGGAAGACGATCTGGGGCCGGAAGGGCTGGCCAAATCGGTCGTCGTGGTCGCCACCTCCGACACGTCCCCCCTCATGCGACGGGAAGCCGCCTATTCGGCCATGGCGGTAGCGGAATATTTCAGGGATCAAGGCAAATCAGTGCTGCTGCTCATGGACAGCGTCACCCGCTTTTGCCAGGCCCTGCGTGAAATCGGGCTGTCTTCCGGCGAACCTCCCGCGACCCGGGGCTATCCGCCCAGCGTCTTCGCGGAGTTGCCGCGTCTGCTGGAGCGCGCAGGCCCGGGCCTCGCCGGGCCGGACGGCAAGGCCGGCCAGATCACGGCCATGTTCTCGGTACTGGTCGAAGGCGACGACCACAACGAGCCGGTCGCCGATGCGGTGCGCGGCATTCTCGATGGGCATGTCGTGCTGGAACGGCGGATCGCCGAGGCCGGGCGCTATCCGGCCGTCAACGTCCTCCGCTCTCTCTCGCGCACCGTTCCCGGATGCAACAGCGTGGAGGAAAACGCCCTGACCCAGGAAGCACGAACCGATCTTGCGACCTGGGAAGATATCCAGGACATGGTTCGCCTGGGCGCCTATCGGGCAGGAAACGATCCGCTCACCGACAAGGCCATTCAGGTCGCGCCCGTCATCGAAGGCATCCTGAAGCAGTCACGCCAGGAAAAGGCGACGATCGCCGCAAGCTTCGACGCCCTGCGCGGCGCGCTCTCGGCTTCCCGCACATCGCGATGAATGCCCGCACACGCGCGTTACGCTCCCTGATCCGCCTCCACAAAACGAAGGTCGACCAGGCAAAGGCCGCCATGGCCGAGGCACTGGCCAGCGAACATACCGCACGCCTCCAACTGGAAAGCTGTCAGGCGACGATCGAAAGCGAACGTCAGGCCGCCATGGCCGAGCACGTCTCGATGGACGATTTCCGTCGCTGGCTACCCTTCGGACAGGAGGCCGTCGAACGTGCCGAGAACACGCTGCACAGCGCCAGCCAGGCAGCGGACCATGCGCGCGAAGCCCTCATGCAGGCCAATGCTGCTCTGAAGGCGGCAACCTCGATCCTCGATCGGCGGATGAAAGAGGAAAAAGAGATCCGCACGAGGCGGGAACTGGCCGAAATCGACGACCTGTCACGACGGGTACGCATGACGCCAGGATGACTTCCAATGTTCACGTATCATTCCGACAAGACGATCGTCGTTTTTATCCTGTTTCGTCCTTGAGTAAGTGCAATGCCCCGGCTATCGCTATTATCGGGGTCGGCGCGTAACCGTGCCTGATATCGATCCGATCATCCCCATGGACGTGAGCGACCAGGAAAGCGCATGGAACAGACAGAACAACAGACCGCAAAATTATTCATTGCGACGCCTTGTTTCGGCGGTCTGGTAACGCAGGAATACATGGAATCCATTATCGCCTGCACCGGCGTGATGCGGACTCCGATGACTCTTTCCCTGCTCGGCGACGACGCGATGATCAGCAGGGCGCGCAATACCCTGGTCCATCAGTTCTTCACACGGTCCGACGCCACGCATCTCCTTTTCATCGACGCCGATATCGGCTTCCCCGCGGAAGCGCCGGCGCGCCTTCTCGCGGCCGACAAGGACCTGATCGCGGGCATGTATCCGATCAAGGACCGGTTCTGGGATAAAGGCACCCAGGAAAACATCCTGCGCGGCGAACCCCAGGAATCGGCCTCCCTGCGCTATGTCGGCGAGACCGACGCCATGCACGAGACCTGGGAAAAAGGTCCGCTCATGCGGACACATTACGCCGGCACGGGGTTCATGATGATCAGCCGGAAGGCGATCGCCCGCATGATCAAGCATTATCCCGAAACCGCCTATCGCCGGATCGATACCGCGGGCAGCGGAGATGCCGGCCTGTATCACGCCCTGTTCGACGCCAGCATCGACCCGGAAACCGGCACCTATCTGAGCGAGGATTTCACGTTCTGCCGGCGCTGGCGCGAACTCGGTGGCGAAGTCTGGCTCGATACCTCCATTGTCCTGACCCATGCCGGGCGGGCGGCCTATCGCGGAGATCCGTCCTGCCGCGTCGGCATGGTCCATCACAAGGCCCTGTAAGGTCACGGTAGTTCCACATGGCCAGAAACAACAAACCTCCCGTCATCATCAGGCGCAGCGGCGAGTCTTCCGACGAGCCGGGCCATCATGGCGGGGCGTGGAAAATCGCTTATGCCGACTTCATGACGGCGATGATGGCGTTCTTTCTGGTCATGTGGCTCCTCAACGCGACAACGGACGAGCAACGCCGGGGCATCGCGCAATTCTTCAATCCCATGGCGGACAACAAGACTCTTGTACCGCCGACGGATGGCGTGCTCGACGCCTCCCCATCCCCGCTCACGGCGGGGAAATCGTTGCAGATGATCAAGAACGATACGAGTTCGAACGCGCCACAATCCAGAAAGCTCGGCGCAGGACGCGGCCCTATCACGTCCATAGAAGGTGGCGCTCCTGACGACATCACCTACGGGATCAGGACAGCATTCGTCCCACGCCCCCCCAGTGTCGTCCCGATTGGCGGACCGGACAGCGGCGGCGCCCAGCATACGGCCTATGTCGGCGCCGACGACGCAGCCGCCGAACAGGGCAAGATCGAACAGATGGCGTCCGATCTTCAGCAGGCAATCCAGAAAAGCCCGACCCTTCACGACGCCAGCTCCAACGTGGCGGTCAGTTTCGGCCGGAACGACATCCGGATCGAGCTTCGGGATGCCAACAATACACCGATGTTCGATTCGGGATCGCCGGCCCCCAACAGCAAGGGCCGGCAGATGCTGGCCGAAATCGCCAAATGGCTCGCTCCGATGCCGGAACGCATTTCCATCATCGGCTATACCGATTCCGACATGTACCGCCCCGGCAAGAACTGGAGCATGTCCAACTGGACCCTTTCCGCGCTGCGGGCGGATTACGCCCGTGAGGCGTTGGTCAAGGCCGGCTATCCCGACACCAATATCCTCGATGTCTCGGGAAGAGCCGATCGCTCCCTGGCCGTTCCCGCAACCCCTTCGGCCGCAGCCAACAGGCGGGTCGTGATTGTCATGCACAAGATGTATGGGGATGCTGCCCCGCCCGTCCTTCCCTTGTCGGACAATCCCGCTCCGGTATCACCCGGACCCGAAGGAACGGACGTGAAACAGCAGGCATCCGAAGCGGCAAAGCCGAAATAACGCCCCTCCGCAGCCACGAAGCGGGCACCAAAGACGTCGGTCCGACAGCCTGGGATCGAGAACACTGCATATCACTGCGACCGGCGGGTGCCGGCCGGCATATCTGGGTGAAACGGAGACAACTCAATGCTCTTCATCGGGGGCCTCGTCTTTGCGCTGCTCTGCGTCTTCGGCTCGTTCGTGGCCTCCGGGGGTGTCCTGGCCCCTCTGCTCGCCTCGATGCCTTTCGAGATGCTGACCATCATGGGTTCGGCGGCCGGCATCTTCGTGATGTCGAATTCCGCCGGAGCACTCAAAAAACTGCTTCCCGACCTGAAATCGACGTTGAAAGGCCCCCGTTACGACAAGGCGGCCTATACCGAACTCCTGCTCACGCTGTTCCGGTTCACGCGCCTGGCCCATGCGAAGGGAAACATGGCGCTTGAAGAACATGTCGAAAACCCGGCCGAAAGCAGCATTTTCGCGCAATCGCCCGCCATCCGCGACGATCTCGAAACCCGCAACCTGATCTGTGACTATCTGCGGCTGATCAGCCTCAATATGGACGATGCCTACCAGCTTGACGAAGTCATGGCCCGCGAGCTGAAAAAGAACCTGACGGCGAAGCTGCATACCGCCGAATGCCTGACGAGCATCGCGGATGCCCTGCCGGCACTGGGCATCGTGGCCGCGGTCCTGGGCGTCATCAAGACGATGTCCTCGATCAGCAAGCCGCCAGCCGTTCTGGGTGAAATGATCGCCGGCGCCCTGGTCGGCACCTTTCTCGGCGTGCTGCTGTCTTATGGCGTCGTAGCACCTCTCGCTGCCCGGATGCGCGATGTGATAACCCAGGATGGTCGTTATCAGGACATCATCCGGATTGTCTTCGTGGCGCATCTTCAAGGCAACCCGCCTCAGGTCAGTGCCGAAATCGGACGCAAGGACATTCCGCCCGCTTTTATGCCTTCGTTTACAGAGCTCGATACGGCATTATCCGTGTCGCAGCCCACCATGGCTGCCGCGGCCTGACGGAGCGGAATGACGACAGGGAATACGGTACGTCCGATGGGCATTACGATGTCAAAAGTTTCGACGAAAACGGATCAGGCGCTTGCCTCTTCGTCATCCGGTTCGCCGCTCCCTGTCTCTTCTGGCTCCGCCACCTCCGGGGCGACGACGTCCAGGTCCCGGACGACACGGCGCCCCTCCAACGGGCAGGCGTCCTTCAGTGCCCACCTCAAGAACGCACAAGACGAACACGCTGGCGGATCGCAGGACCATGCGGGCACCCATGAAACGGCTGCCCACGCCCCCCAGACGACATCGAAGGGCCCGGCCGACAATCGGGCCGGGCAAAACACGGCACAGACCATCGACCTGCCGGCAGCCACGGTTACGACCGCGCTGTCCTCACAAATTGTCAAGACAACGGATACCGCGACCGATCAATCCACGGCCAGTCAGGCGAAAAAGGTCAAATCCGATCCGGACACAGCGACCGACACCGCCACGGAATCCGATCTGACATCTCAGAACCAGAACCTGCTGACAGACATCCTGTCTCAGACCCTCGGACTGCAGCAGAACCTTCCTCCTTTGTCATCACAGCCACAGAGGCCGGCCAGCCAGACAGACGCCGCCATCTCGGCAAACCCGTCGTCTCAGTCGCCCTCCACCTCCGCTCCCGCACAGGTGGCCGCAAGCCAGCAGACCCCGGTATCCATGTCCGAGCCGCAAGTCGCACTCGCGACTCCGTCCGACACTGCAATGACCGATCCGAACTCCTTCGCCGCTATCCTGGCCCAGATTCCGGACAACCAGCAGGTCACGACCACTGCCTCGCAGTCGCCAGCGACTTCCTCTGCGGCAACCGACCAGAGCAATCCAACAACCGCGCCGACGCAGAGCGTGGCACGCGCGGCTGGCCAAGCCGCCTCCACGCAGTTACCCGCCAGCACACAGATCCTGGTCTCCACCTCATCGCAAACAATGGTGTCAACCGCTCAGAACAGCACCACGACCACACCAGCCCAGACGCCGAACGGCAAGCCGCAAATCCTGGCCAGCACCACACCCCAGCCCGCCACAACCACGCCGGCAACCACAACCCAGAACAGCACCACGGCCAAGCCGACGCAGACGCCCGACAACCCGCAGACCCTGGCCAACGCCGCGCCTCACTCCGCTACAGCCACACCGGCAACCGCACCCCAGAACAGCACCACGGCCAAGCCGACGCAGACGCCCGACAACCCGCAAACCCTGGCCAACGCCGCGCCTCAGTCCGCTACAGTCACGCCGGCAACCGCAACCCAGAACAGCACCACGGCCAAGCCGACACAGACGCCCGACAACCCGCAGACCCTGGCCAACGCCGCGCCCCACTCCGCTACAGTCACGCCGGCAACCGCAACCCAGAACAGCACCACGGCCAAGCCGACGCAGACGCCCGACAACCCGCAGACCCTGGCCAACGCCGCGCCTCAGTCCGCTACAATCACGCCGGCAACCGCAACCCAGAACAGCACCACGCCAACGCCGGACAGCCCGCAGATCCTGACCGCTACCACCTCTCCCGCAGGGCAATCGGCGCTCCCGGCCTCTGCCACTACGGCAAACGACCGCAGCCATGCATCGCATGACACGTCTTCCATCCAGAAAGATAGTGCGACCGTCACCACGGCATCCGCGACCAGTGGATCGTCCCCTCCGCTTCCGCTCCGGCAATCCGCCTCAGCGAATCAGAACAGTCAGCACCGCAGCCCTGCATCGGCCGCGCTGTCACTCTCGCCTGACGATGCGACAACTCCTGTCTCCAGTCTCACGCCTCTTCCCGACGGCTCGGACGGCTCTGCCATACAATCAGGCGGACATAGCGGCACGCACGGAGAATCCGCTTCCGCCGACGACAATGGCGACGAAGCGAACGCCCAGACTGCCTCGCGGACATCCACCGGCCTCAATCTGCCCCTTAGCCTCACGCCGTCAGGTGCCTTTGTAACCGCGCTGAACGACACGGGGTCGGCACCCCAGGGGGACTTCACCTCGAAAGAGACTGGTACGTCGCGTGAAACGGACGGCAAGACGATAACTTCCCCGCTCACGGTACAAGCCGATGACGGATCGACATCTCTTTCCATGACCATCATGACCGACGATTCCACTCCAGTGCATGTGCGTCTCGAAGGTACGGATGGCCTGACAACCGGGGTCTTTCTTCAAAGCGAAGACGTGGGCACCGCACGCCACATGGCCGACAACAGACATGAACTCGTCGCGGCACTCAGCGCCGCCGGTGTGGATGTGAGCAATCTGAAAATTGACGTTGTCACCGCCAGCAGCAACAATGGCGATAATTTTCAGGACCAGAACCAAAACCAGAATGCCGACGGCACCGCATATAATGGCGGTTTTTCCGGCAACATGTCTGGCGGCAGCTCTGGGCACAACGGTCAGCAATCGTACGGCAGCAGCGCCGGGAGCACCAATAGCATCGCGTCCGACCAGGGCGCAGGTAATCCCGAGACGCAAAGCGGCTCGCATTCCACAAGACCGTCCGGCCCCTATGCCGGGAGCGGCGTCAACATTACCGCATGACCCCAATGGCCGTCGCGGGGAGAAAGGGAACAGGCAAATGACGACGACATCGCGTGTCAGCAACGAGACCCAGCTTATTCAGGCAGCGGAAGCAGCCGCCAAGAGTGCTGCGAACACATCCGCTTCCAGCAGTTCGAGTTCAAGCAGCAGCGGCAGCACGACTTCGGCCCTGTCTTCTCTGGCGAATAACTACACCACCTTTCTGTCGCTCCTGACCACGCAGTTGAAGCATCAGGACCCGAGCAGCCCGATGAATACCGACACCTTCACGTCGGAACTCGCGCAGTTTGCCGGGGTAGAGCAGCAGGTCGAGACGAATTCAAAACTCTCCTCGCTGATCTCGCTGAATGAAAGCAGCCAGATGACCGACAGCACCGCCCTGGTCGGCCAGAAAGCAACCGCAAGCACGACGACGTTGCCGCTTCAGAACAGTTCCGCCTCGCTCAGCTTCTCCGGCACATCGGGCTCAACGGTCGCCATCGCAGTGGCCAATTCCGCCGGCACCATTGTCAAGGATGTCGTCGCAACCGCCGACAGTGGCACCAACACCTGGACATGGGACGGCACCGACAATAACGGCCACCAACTGGCCGACGGCGCCTATAGTGTTTCGGTACAGACGATCAGTTCCACCGGGACCACATCCAGCGTTCCCTTCACCGTAACGGGAACCATCACCGGCGTCCAAAAAGGAGATTCCGATATGGAACTCGAAATGGGCAGCGCCACCATCCCGATGTCGAACGTAACCAATATCTCATCGGGAACCAAAAGCAGCACCGGTTCAAGCAGCGCCAGTTCCTGAAAATACGCCTCTTCCGGCATCACGCCCCGGAGGAGGCCCCTCAGCCCGGACAATCCCGATCGCGAGGACGCATGACGTGCACCATGCGTCCGGGGTGTTTTTTGAGCATTGGAACGGGGCCGCCTTGATGGCCGGCCCGTCACGAAGCGTGCAACATCGCCACCAGATCGACATCAGTGGGCCACGTTGAAAGAGTCCCTCCCGATTCCATTGCCGTGAACAGCCAATTTGCAGGAAGCACACGCCGGCCTACCGCCCGCGCGCGGCTCCAGACAATCCAGCTATCAGACACATTCCGGCGCGCGTTACCCCTGCCGCAAATTACACAAGATCCAACGTCGTCGACGACATGATGTTGATGCCGGACATGACCGGAATACAGGACTCCTTCGCGGGTTGACCGGTCCGGCTTTCTACGGCACTCGCTCTCGCTCCCAGCGGAGCAAACGCTACCTCATTCAGCCGGTAGCCAATCCCCCACAGGGTCGTAAACGGCTCATCAATGCCGAAATTGCGCATTTTCTTACGTATCTTGCAGATCATGACATCGATAACCTTGCCATAGGGCTCACTTTCCCCGGCATAGAGGCTATCCAGAACCGTTTCCTTGCTCAGAACCTGCGTCTTGCGCAGGGCCAACAGTTCCACAAGGTCGTACTCTCTGCGCGTCAAGGGCACCGGCTTGGAATCGATATGGACTTCCCGTCTGTCGACACCAACCGTCAAGCGGCCGATATGCAGGGTCAGGCTGTCATGTCCGCTGACCCGCCTGACAATGGCGCGGAGTCGGGCCAGAAGCTCCGCGGGATCAACCGAAGCCGGCACACAATCATCGGCACCGATGGACAGCAGTTCGGCCACTTCCAATGGCGTGGACGTTAGGGCAATGACCATAACCGGCGTCGGCACCCGGCTGTTGCGGATATGACGCAGCAACTTCATATCGGGTGAAGCCTGCTGGATGACGACGATATCGTAATGGGACCGCCGCAGCGTTTCCACGACTCCGGCAGAACCCGACATCGTTATCGAGACCGACCCATCCACCGCGGCCTTGGACAATCCCTCGTAGGGTCGACCATTTCCCCGAGTCGAATCTTCGCCAACGCAGAGTACGCGCATATCCACTTCCGCCTCAAATGTATGGTCGCTTATCGCGAGGAAATACAGGACTATACTTGTCCTCTATCCAATTTTCTGCTGCTTCCGCCAGACAGTCACGTCTGTTCAATATCGGAATAGGTGGTGTGTCCAAAAGTCCCCATATAGCGGCAAGTGTCAAGGCCGACACATCACGGCGGCACCGTTATCATCGGAAGAACACTACCCTGCCCTCATGTCTTCACATACCTGCCACAGACAGCGACAACTGCACAGGCTCCGCAGCCTTGAACGATTATCGGCGGCACGCCCTGAACAGGAAAAAACCATCTTGGCGAAGCCGCAGCCATCCCATAAACTGAAGGGAGCATAGTTCGGTTATACTATGAGATATGACTGAATCATTTCTGTAGCTTTCGCACCGCGTTTCCTCGAAACGAAAGCCGGGACGTGTAGCCGCATAACTGGATTGGGTCCGGGAAAGACGCACTTTGTCCGACAGGGAACGCTTATCAGGGATAATCTGCCTTAGCCCCTCGTGGCTGGACCATATGACTGCCGCCCGGCACACAGGCGGATCGGGAATGTGAGGCATCTCGCGGCTGCGTTTTCAGCCGGTATTTATTTTGCTTTCTGGTTTTGAAGGATAACGAAATGGTTGACATCACGGCTGCCTCGCTTCTCGCGTCCAGCCTCCGCCAAGCGACCTCGACGGCCTCTCACGTCGCCTACCGCAGCGCGCGCCCCGCGCATGCGGCAGCGACTGGCGTCAATATAAGCTCCAGCGGCATTGATGGTTCGTCCTCGTCCATAAAGTTCGACGCCAGCGGCCAGATTGTGCCGACCGGCACGAAGAACAAGAAGGAATCCGCGACCGCCAGCGCCGTTGATCTCTTCGCCTGATCGATCGCCGCCGGCCGGCCTATTCGCTGCCAGCATGTCTTTGTCGTATGACCGGCCTGCTGGCAGATGAAATTCGTCCGGCTTTGTTCTTCCCGATCGATCCACAGCGTCCCGTCTGACGACATGGCTACTCCAATCCTGTCTTCGCGGACATCTAGCGATAAGATCCGTTCAGAGACGATGACCTCGAGACAGCGGGGAAATACTCCCCGTCAGGATTAAAGACACGTGCCTTTCAGCCGACCTTCCCGCGTAAGACACCGTGTCACGCTTTCAGTCCTCGTATGTCTGTCCTGCTCCACCCTTCCGTCCGCCATGGCGGCAAATCCACATGCGGCGGCCCACCGCCACACCGGACGCAACGCCGCCTCGTCTTCCAGCCCTCCCCCGGCACCTGCATCTCCAGCCGCGAAGCCGACGCCCGATCCGTCGCAGGATGTCGAACTGCCCGATTCGATCCTGCTCAAGGGCTTGCCCTCCTCCTGGCGGGCAACGCTCATGGACCCGCCGCAGGTGCCAGCCACGACACCTCCCACCGGACCAGCCACCGCGAAGAGCGGTACGAAAGAGGCGTCACGCGTATCCTCATCGAAGACGCCCGCGACAGCCGGTGCCGGGGCTCCCCCACAAAGCGTTGCGTCCACCAGCCGCATTCTGCTTCCGGTGCCGTCGCGCATGGGCATCGCGGCCTTTCAGAGCGGCGACAGATTCATTATTGTCGTCGACAATGCGGAGCCGATGGATACCAGCGCCCTGCGCGGTGACGGCCTCTTCTCGACGTTGTCCGTCAAGACCCTCCCGGACGCGACCTTGATCCAGGTCCGCCTCCCGGATACGCGACGTCTCTACCTTTCCCAGCAAGCGGAAGGGTGGGTGCTGGGCGACAAGCCGCCTCCAGGCGACCATTACGACGACAGGCGCGTGATCAATCCGCAATATACCGACAGCGGCATCCTGTATCCGATGCGCCGATCCGGTCGCGTCCTTTCGATCGCGGATCCCGCGTCCGGAGATCGGCTGCTGGTCGGCACGTCGATCCTGGACGATGGCGGTATTCTCTCCCTGCGAAACGGCGACGGCTATGACGTATGGCCGACGTCCGAAGGCGTCGTGATCGCGGCCCACTCGCCGCGCATTGACCTGAAACCTGTCCCCAGCGGCATCCTCCTGACCCAGGACGGCAAGGGCTTTCTGGATCACGGCGAAGCCGCCTATGCCAACGATGTCGATCTGAAATGGCTGGGGCTACAGAATCTTCCCCTGGACGCCCTGACCCGACGCTATCACGCCGCTCTTCTCGCCGCCGCGGATTCGGATCCCTTCCATCGGTTCACGCAGCGGCTGAAGGCGGCGAAAGCCGCCTTCAGCCTCGGCGCCTTCGTCGAGACCCGCGGCATCCTCACCGTCGCCCTCCAGGACGACCCGGAAGAAGCCGCCCTGCCCGACGTCCGGTTCCTTCTGGGCGCCGCCGAGTTGCTGTGCGGCGACATGGACGGCGCCTCGATGCTCAATGGCCCCTGGCCTGCCAGCCAGAAGCGCGCAACCCAGCTATGGCAGGGGCTCTATCTGGCCGCCACCGGCGAGAATGATGCGGCGGCGGCCCAACTGCTGGCTCGCGATTTCGCGCGACTCAAATCCTATCCCGCCCCGGTTCGCGACGTACTCCTGCCGATAGCCTCCGAGGAAATCGCCCGTTACGGCACGCCGGACGATCTCGCGGCGCTGGACGACCTGCCCAGCGGCCCTGCCTATCAACTCGCAACAGCATTCAGGCAGATGCGCTCCGGCAAGCGGGACCTAGCCTACGCCGCGTTCCAGAAGCTGGCCGACAGTCGCGATCCCCAGGTCGCCGAAAAGGCGCTCGAACAGAAAACAGCGATCGAACTCGCCGATGGCCGCATCAAACCGGACGCGGCGGCCGAACTCTTCGAAACCATGATCCCAGACGCGCGACTGGCCGGCCGCGAGGCCAAGCTCCGCCTGATGCAGGCCGACGCCTATATGCAGACGCAGCGCTGGAGCGACGCACTCCAGGCCATAGACGCAGCCCGGCTGCACCCCGACACCTCGTCAAAGGACATGGTGGCGCCATTACTGTCCCAGGCCCTCACCGGCCTTGCCGATTCGATCCCCCCCGCATCGGACAAGAAAGGTCTTCTGCACGATACGGCGATGCTGAAGGTCCATCTGCCCGATCTGCCGCCAGGAGCACGGAAGGGCAACATTCTGGTCTCTTACGGCAGGATGCTTCTCGCCCTCGGCCTGCCGGATGATGCGGCCCAGGCGTTTTCCGATGCCATTCCCATGCTCACCGCCCCCGATCTGCGTGCGCTGGCAGGCGCGGCACTGGCGGAAACCGATATCGAAAGAAGGCTTCCCCAGGAGGCGGCGCAGGCTTTGACGATCACGGACGATCCTTCCCTTCCGGACGATATCAAGACCACCAGACAGGTGCTCACCGCCCGCATCGCGCTTGCAACTGGCGACCAGGCCAAGGCCCTGACCCTTCTCCGCAACAGCGCGAACACCTCCGCGCTCGACCTGACAGCCCGCGTGCATGAACAGAAAGGCGAATGGGCAGCCGCGGCCAGCGACGTCCGCAAGATGGCAGCAGACCTGCTCCCCCCAACCGGCCCCCTGACCGATAGCCAGCAGATCCTGGCCCTCCGCCTAGCCTCGGATGCCTCGCAGGCGGCCGATCAAACCTTGTTGGGCTGGGTGGCCGACCGCGTCGGAGACCGGATGCCGGACGGGGATCGTGGACGCATGTTCAGGCTGATGACCAAGTCGCCGGACGGAGGCGCAGACACGTCGCCCGCGGCGGCTCCCCTCTAACCGGACTAAAAAAACTGCCTTCTTGCCATAAAGGCACACTATTCAGACGCCAATACGCACTATATACGAAAAGCACACGCTCAGGATCTGAGCCAGAACGAAAACCAGGGGAATTGACAGCGTATGCTGGAAGCCTTGTCATCCCAAATGTCACAGGCTCATAGCGGCACCGATGTGCTGGACCTGGCCGGGCGCCGCCTGCAATGGCTGCAAAACCGCGAATCCGTGTTGGCTGGCAATGTCGCCAACGCGAATACGCCGGGCTATGCGCCCAAGGACATCGCATCGTTTCAGGGTGTGCTGCAAAACCAGATGGCCATGACGCTGGCACAGACCGCTCCGGGCCATCTGGCCGGACGCAGCACCGTCGGCAGCGCAACGCGAACAGGCACCAGCACCTCCATCGACGGAAATCAGGTCAACATCGAAGGCGAACTTGAAAAGATCGCGGACACTAACGACCAGCAACGTCTCGCGACGAACGCCTACAGCGTCTATATGTCAATGTACTCGATAGCCCTCGGCTCCTCATCCTCCTGATCGCACGAGGCCCATCATGGATTTCTCCGATACAATGGGCATCTCTGCCTCCGGCATGCGTGCCCAGGCAAAGCGCCTTCAGATCGCGGCCGAAAACCTGGCCAACCAGGAAACCACCGGCACGACAGCCGGCGCAGACCCTTATCGGCGTAAGACGATTACGTTCAAGGAAACCCTGAATCGCACCTCCGGCGTTTCCGGTGTGGACATCAAGGAAATCGGACAGGACCAGACCCCGTTCGAGACAAAATACGATCCGTCCCATCCCGCAGCCGATGCCAACGGCCTGGTCAAGATGCCGAACGTAAGCGCGATGGTCGAAATCCTGGACACGCATGAAGCGCAACGTTCGTACGAGGCCAACCTCAACACCATGCAGATCACGCGGTCCATGCTGACACGCACGATCAACCTGATGAAATAAGGACAAGCCGGACGGCGCCTTCGGCAGGGTCACAGACCGCAGACGCGCGCCTCTCCTGTTGCCGTTGCACGAGCAATTCGTTACTCTTGGCACGCATGGTCCGTCGCCGTTTCCGCCTGCCGGGCTTGCTGGTCAACTGATCGGACGGACACCGGCCTGAGGGCGCTCCGCCCGGTTCCTTCTGGAGAGCGACATTGGACAATACCACCTATATTGCCCTGTCCCGCGTCGATACATTGACGCGCGCTCTCGATGTAACGGCCAACAACCTCGCCAATGCCAACACGGACGGCTTCAAGGCGAGCAGGCAATTGTTTTCCGAATATCTCGTCAAACAGAAAGGGCCGAACACCCTGCCGGGGGACAAGCAGGAAGCCTATACGCAGGATCAGGCAACCTATCGCGACCAGCTTCAAGGCCCGTTGAGGGCCACCGGCAACCTGACCGATTTCGCCATCAACGGCGAAGGCTACTTTACCGTCCGCACCACCCAGGGAATTAGGCTGACGCGCAATGGCCAGTTCCACCGCCGCATGGATGGTACGATCGTCGACGGATCGGGAAATCCCGTTCTGGACAATGCCGGCCGGAACCTGGTCCTGCAGAACGAAGAAGACCTGCTCTCTGTCGCGACCGATGGCAGCATCTCGACCCAGACCGGCGTCGTCGGAACAATCGGTCTGGTAACGGTCGACAATCCCCAGACATTAATGCCCGAAGGTCATTTTCTTCTTCGGCCAACCACCCAGACCCACACCGTCGTCCGTCCGGAGATCCGGCAGGCCATGCTGGAATCGAGCAACGTCAACGCGGTCTCGGAAGCGACCAGAATGGTCGAGATCCAGCGGGATTATGATCTGACATTCCAGCTCATACAGACCGAATCGACCCGCAACATGAACGCGATCGACAAGATCACCGCCGAGCCGTCGGTCTGAGACAGACCGTTTTGAAGAAAGACCGTTCGGCGATAGCGGGCGGCGCTGCGCGTAACCTTTTAGAAACCATTAACGGATAGCAAAATCCATAACATAGTCTCGGGGTCTGCCATATTTCGGCGGCGAACGCGAATGTTCCGCGGACAGGTGGCTAGGTACAGGGAATTTTACAACGATGGATCTGTTATCCTCTCTCTCGGTAGCCACCAGCGGCCTGAATGCGATCGAATATCAATATTCCGTCACATCCCAGAATGTCGCCAACCAGAGCACCACAGGCTATGTGAGCGAGACGGCGACCGTCACGAGCGCCGTCACCGCCGGCGTCGGAAATGGCGTCCGTATCGGCGCGACGCAACTGCATATCAATCAGGCGCTGCAATCCGCCCTGTATGCGCAGAATGCCCAGGTCGCATCCTACACCGCGATGGACAATTCACTCACCGCGCTTTCGGCGGTCCAGGGCACGACGGCAGCGAATTCGACAAACACCACCCCTGCCGGCACCACCAATACGCTGACCGATCAACTGGGCAACGTGCAGGCCGAGCTGACATCGCTGATTTCCACGCCCTTGCAAAGCGTAGCGCAGACACAGGTGATTACGGGCGCGCAGTCCCTGACCAATACGATCCATACGCTGTCATCGACCTATGCGACCCAGCGCCAGAATGCGCAGGACAGTGTCGCCTCGACGGTCCCGGCCATCAATTCCGACCTGACGCAGATCGGCGTTCTTTCGCAACAGATCGTGAAGTTCAAGTCGCTCGGCTCCGATACGGCCGATCTCGAGAATCAGCGCCTGGGGGTCATGACCGACCTGTCGTCGAAGCTGTCGGTCACATTTTCCCAGTCATCGAACGGCGACATGATCGTCCGGACCGAGGACGGCACGAAACTGCCGACCCGTCCCGACCAGATCGGACTCAGCGACAGTTCACAGAAGCTGCCTTCCACGACCTGGCCGCTCAGCACCAGCGACGTGACCGTTACATCAGCGATGTCCTACACGGGTGGCAGCACCTCGGCGATCCCCGGCATCATGCTGACCGGCACCGACATTACCTCGCATCTGGCCGGCGGCACGCTCGGTGCAAACATTACCCTGCGCGACGAGACCTACCCGAAGGCGCAGGCGCAGTTGGATTCGTTCTCCTATACATTGATCAACCGCTTCAATAACGCGGGCCTCTCGCTGTTCACGAACGGCACCGATGCCACGGGCACGACCGTGCCCCAATCGTCCAACACGACGCAAACGACACCGGCCGGCATCGTCGGCCTGTCCTCCGCGATCAGCGTCAGCACCATGTATGTCAATACACCGTCTCTGCTGACGACAACGACGACCACAACCGACAACGCAGGCAACAAGACGACGACGGCCGCCACCAATACGACCACCGGCACGACAACGGCCGGCGATTCGACCATCATTCAGCAGGTTCTCAGCCAGGCATTCGGCACCAGCGCCGCCAATGTCAGCGACCAGACCAGTTCCGGCGGCCCTGATCTCGCGGCCCCGACAAACAATCTGGGCGTGAACGGAAATATCTCGACCGGCTATACCGGCGCCCAGGGGCTGCTTCAGTTGGCCACGGCGCTCACGTCGGACCAGGGCGCGACCATCGCGGCGACCAGCAGCAATCTGGCGGCCAGCACATCGGTCCAGACCGTCCTGCAGGCAAAAGTCGCGGATGTCTCCGGCGTCAACGTCAATGACGAACTGGCCAAGGTCGTGGCCTTGCAGAACGCCTACACTGCCAACGCCAAGATCGTATCCGCAGTCCAGACAATGTTTACCGCGTTTCTGAACGCCATCAACTAATACAAGATCGGGATAGAAAACTGATGAGTTCGGCAATCAATCAATATGGCGGCGGCGCGCCCTCACTGATTCTTTCCGCCGGCATCAAGGCTATGTCCCTCCAACAGGAAACCCTCACCTGGCAGGCCAGCAACGGCACCATTGCTCCGACCTTCGCCGGCCTCGGTTCCACACGATCGACAGCGATCAGCCTCACGCCGAAAATCACCCAGATCAAGGCATGGCAATCCAATATCACGAATGCGCAGACCGACCTGACCGTCACGGCCAGCGCCCTGGCCCAGCTTGTCTCACAAGCCCAGGCCATGGCGACAAGCCTGCTCAGTGTTTCCGGCACAACCGAGACCAGCGCGGTATCGGCCGTGGCCGAACAGGCCACAAGTTCCCTCTCCGCCCTCAAGAGCGTCCTCAATACGACCAGCGGTTCGACTTATATCTTTTCCGGAACCGATACCAACACGCCGACGATCGCCGGCTCGGAGCCGCTCGCGAACAGCAAGCTCGCAACGACGATTTCTGGCATCATGAACGCGCTCTCCACCGATGGCGCGACATCGGCACTGCAACAGGCCACGACGGCCGCCGGAACGAACGATGCGTCTTCCAGCGATCCGCTCTCTGTCTTTGCCTCGTCCATTTCGGTTTCAGCCAATTCGGCCAAGGACCAGCAGCGTGTCACGGTGACGAACAACGACTCGACGACAAATGTCGGTATCGTCGCGACACAAAGCTCGACGACCTCCGCAGCGTCCTCGACATCGACGGGATCGCCGATCCGCGACCTGATGCGCGACATGATGATGACCTCGGCCATGGGTGGCATGTCATCATCGACAAGCGGCTTTTCAGACATGGCGAAGCAGCTTTATTCGTCACTGCAAACCACCATCAGCCAACTCACCGAACTGGAAGCGTCGGTCGGCACCACCCAGAATAACCTGACGGCACAATCGAGCCTGCTGACCAATGTCCAGTCGACGCTGGAAGATCAGCTTGACGATTCCATGGGTGTCGATCCCGCTGTCGTCGCCACCCAGGTCGCATCCGTCAAATTGCAGCTTGAAGTCTCCTACAAGCTGGTTGCCGATATGAAGGGCATGACGCTGGCAGATTATATCTAATCTTCGCAGGCTTTAGCCTTTCCGCACACGATCCAGCGACCAGCAAAACGCACCCTGATATCCGCACGTTTCCTCTCCAGACGATAGCGTGCCGATATCAGGCCCAACCTTCTTGCTTCGATGCCGGCTTTGTCGGCGCTGTCCGGCCATCAGCTGTTTTCATCGCTCTGAAGCGCATCCTTCCATCTTCCGTCAGAACATGCAGCCGTCAGGCCGATTTCCCGAAAAATCGCGCACCTCCGTCGCCATTTTTCTTCTCCCAAGAGCATAAGGGGTGCACGTCATTGTCCCAGACAGTCGGGTCTTCTGCGGAACAGGCGCTTCATCCCGAAGACAGCGCCGAGGCATTGCAGCTTGCCGGACGCCTGCACGAGGCCGCGGCAGCCTATCAGATCCGGCTGGCATCCACCCCGAACGATCCCAGAACCCTGAGCAATTACGGCGGACTGTTAAACGCAAGCAGCCGTTTTGACGACGCATACATAGTCCTCACCCGGTCGATTGCGCTCGACCCGACCCAACCCGATGCATGGTCCAACCTGGGCAACACATTGCTGCACCTGGCACGCTACGATGACGCGATCGCGGCATACAGAAACTGCCTGCAACGCAATCCGGCGCACGCCCTGGCCCTGAGCAATCTCGGCTTGCTCCTCGACCATCGCGGCGCACATGAACTGGCCCAGAAATTTCATCAGGTCGCCATACAGCTTTCACCCGACAACGTGCATACACGCACCAACTATGCCATCTCACTACTGGCGCAGGGCGATTATGTCGCCGGTTTTCGAGAATATGAGTGGCGTTGGACAACGCACAGTTCGCGCAGCTACGGCATGACGGTACCACAATGGAAAGGCGAGGATTTCCCAGGCCGTACCCTCATGATCCATACCGAGGGCGGCTTTGGCGACATGATCCAGTTCTCCCGCTTCATTCCCTTGGCCGCCCAGCGGGGCGGCCATGTCATCGTCCGGGCACGGAAGGAATTGCTGACCCTGCTGCGGCAATCTTTTCCCGAACAGCAGTTTTTTTCCGAAGACGACGTGGTGCCGCCGCACGATCTCCAATGCCCTGTGCTGAGCCTGCCCTTCGCACTGAGCACGACCCTGGCGACCATCCCCGGCGCCGGCGGCTTTCTTCACGCAGATGCGCAAAAGACATCCTTTTGGCACCAGATGTTTCATCAGGACGACGCAGCAAACGGGGCACGTCCCGATCCCCTCCGCGTCGGTCTGGTATGGGCAGGCGCTCCGCATCCCGAGATCCAGGCGGCCGAACTGGCCGACCGGCGACGTTCGACCGACCTTGCAACCTTCGCGCCTCTAGCCCGGACAGATGCGAATATTCTATTCTACAGCCTACAAATCGGCGAAAAATCCTGGCAGGCCCGAACCCCGCCTACCGGCATGCATCTGGTCGATCATACCCCCCTGTTGCACGATTTCAGCGACACTGCCGCGCTGGTCAATGCGCTCGACCTGGTAATCGCCGTTGACACATCAACCGCGCATGTCGCGGCCGGACTGGGCAAGCCGGTCTGGATGCTGTCTCGCTACGACCAATGCTGGCGCTGGCTTTCCGGCCGCACCGATTCCCCATGGTATGACAGCCTGCGCATCTATCAGCAGGCCGTACCTCTCGACTGGTCGGACCCGATCCGCCACATCGTCGCTGACCTTCAGGTCCTTGCGGCACCTCATCGCCGCCCGCCAGCTTGAACTGAACCGTCACGCGTACGATCACCGCACCGCCTCCGGTCGCGTCACCCGTCGCATCAGGCGACGGACATTTCCCCAAAAACAATACGGCGCAGTGGCCATAAGCCACTGCGCCGTATTCCGCTTGATGGGATCATCCCCGCAGGCACGATCCCGAAGAGGCTATAGAGATCAGAAATCGCTACCGATCGTGGCCATCGCCGCGAAAGGCGACGCGATCGAGTAGTTCGGATAACTGGCCCCGATCTTCCTGCCGTTCACACCGACGGTCGCCACCGCATTGCCCTGCGGCGAGGTGACATAACCGAGATAGCGGTTGTCGGAGATATTCTGTAGGTTCAGGCGGATCTCCGGGTTCTGGAAGAAACCGAGCTTCGGCAAACGATACCCGACATGGATGTTCATGCGAACATAACCAGGGATGCTCTGGTCATTCATGAACGTCGAATACTGCCGCGCCACATATTTCAGGTTGAACCCGGCGAACGCATGGCCATCATCGTAATCGAGGCCGAAACCAACCTGGTATTGCGGTGCCTGCGGCGCGATCTTGCCCTTGGTCCGCAGATAGTCGCCACCGGCGGGCATGTTGCTGTCGGTCACGGCATGCAGATACTCGAACGAGGCATACGGGCGCAGATGATAGCGCAGCGGCGCCGTTCCCACCTCAACGTCGATACCGTCGGCATGCGAACTACCGGCATTGATGTTGGTCGTAGTCACCTGGTCCGGCAGCAATTGGGTATAAAGGCGACCAGTGAAGGCATAATGGAAATAAGTCACCGCCGCCGAGATCAGGCTATCCTGATAACGCCAACCAGCTTCCTCGGAAATCGAGATTTCAGGCGCCTGCTTGGGGTTGGGCACCGTGCTGTAGCCGTGCGTCTTCGTGTTGTATGTACCAGAATCATAAAGCGAATAGTTCTGCGGCATACGGAAATTGGTCGAAACCGAGGCGAAGACCTGGTTGTGCGCGTCGATCTTGTAGCGGATCGCACCGGTCGGCAGCGCCACCCGGTAATTGGTGGTGACATATTTCTGCGATGGCATCGGCAGATAGTTGCTGCCACTGCGATCGACGATGGCATATTTCAGCCCGGCATCGATCGTCAGGCGGTTATTCAGAAGCGAGAGCTGATCACCGATAAATGGCGTATGAACCCGGGTCTGCGTGAACGAATCACGATACTGGAGGGTCTCGCCGCGATACGGACCGCTGGTGATGACCAGGTTGCCGGTATCGTCCGCCGAATTCAACGGCGCGCCATCCTCGCCGACCCGGCTGTAGGGCGACGTCTGGGTCTGCTTGGAATATTCGAACCAGTAACCGATCATCAGCCGGTTGACGCCGGTGGTCAGGGTGACCTTGGCCGTGTTGCCCGGACGATAGGTCTGGGTCAGGCTGGTGTAGTAGAACGGATAGGTTCCCGACGTCACGCCATCGACCGACCCGGTCACCGTCTGTCCGACCACCGACATCTTGTTGGCGCTACAGGCATTGCCGTCGAGGCAATAGGTCGACAGGCCGCCACCGCCGCCGCCATACCCGTACCAGAAATACGGCGTATCGGTCAGCACCACGCCATGGCCCAGGTTGAACGTCGAAGGCATCGAGGAATAGATGTTCGTAAACGGATTGGGGTGCAGCTTGTAGTAGTTGCTGTTGTAGGTCTTCGTCCCGTTCGGCGAGACCGTATAGGGGATGGCACTGTAGTTCGCCGGCGGGCTTAGCGGGTTCACGCCCTTGTCGCCATACTGCTTATACTGGTCCCAGGAAGACAGCGAGACAGCCCGATAGGCATTGTTTTCCATACCGTTGCCGACTACAGCCCACGACCAGCGGTTGCCGTCGCCCCAGTCGGAGACGAGCTTCATTTCGCCGTGCTTCTTGTCCTCGACACCGGGGCCGCGCCAATGGTCCTGACGCGCCTGCGAGTATGAGAAATAGGCCCGCAGGTTGGTATTGCCCAGATAACCGGTATCGAAGCGCAGGAAGCCGCGCGTGCCATTGTACGAGCCGTAGCTCATATTGACATGGCCACCCATCTTCGCCTTCGGGTCGATCATGTACATATCGACAGTGCCGCCCGTGGCACTCAGATGCGGACTGTCGAGATCCGCCGAACCCTGGGCCACGCGGATCGTCTTCAGATTTTCCGAGTCCACGATTTCCTGCGGGTAAACGGCGAAGTTCCCGATATCATTGATCGGGAAACCTTCAAGCGTGAAGCCCATCTGGCTTTCGGTCAGACCGCGTACCGACATGTTTCCGCCCGTCATCCCCATCGGGTCGGTGTCGGAGGTATTGACGCCGGGCAGCAGCGCGATCAGCTGCATCGGGTTTTCCGCCGGATTCTGCTTGGCGATCCAGTCGCGGGTAACGGCCGAGATGGATTTCGGCGCATCTTCCTTACCCATCAGGCCGCCACCGAACGCGCGACCGGTCACACCGTCGCCCAGGGTCCGGACGCCGCGTACCTCGATGCGTTCCTGATCGGTCGGCTCGGTCGCCCCCAGCATCGTCGCGCGTGCGTCGGCCACCTTCTCGGCGGGACGTGCCTCTCTGGTCGCGGGCGCCTTGGCAACCGGCTTGGATGCCGACGGCGCAACGTCCTGCGCGAACGCAGCTCCCCCCATCGACGAAAGCACAGTCGAAGACACCAGAGCGAGCATCGTCGACCTGATATAGTTTGTCATACAATCTCCATTGATGAAAGATGACCCCCCGAGGTCATTTTTCCGGGAACCTGACCGATTGGTCTGGTTTTGTATAGAGAGCAGCAGAAATTTCATTAATTATTCAAACTCATTTTTAAAAACGAATGAAAAATCCGTTGCGCGTGACAAAGTTGCAACAAACGTCTCCTTGCCCGGCCCCCTGTCGCCCCGCACGATCTATTGCCGTTTTCCCGACATGCTTCCCAGGTCCTCATTGCCGCGGCAATCGCAAACATCCGTTTATTTAATTGTTTTTATTGCCGTTTTAACTCGGGCAAATCAGCCTGATGAAGCAGGTGCTCCATCCTGCCCCGCCCTGCCACCGATGCTCCGGTCGTCGCACGATATACTCCGACGTCGAAGCTCACTGCGGCCAACATCACACACATAATTCCGGTAAAGAAACAATAATCCCTCCCCCCGGGTTCTGCCTCATGCGACTGCCGCCGATTCGATTGCCACCAACGGCTTCGGCGCCGACAGGACAGGACAGGTCGGGGCGCGTTGTGTACGTCCTGCCGATGCAAAGGGAGGGGAAGCAAACCACCCGGCCGTTTAGCGGCCCGCCGAAATCCGGCGCTTCAGAAGATATCCTGCCCCTTCCTGCCCTGCGGCGGCCGGTGGCAACCGCGGCACAACCGAACAGGGCCAGCCGTGCCATGCTCGCGACGACGCGCCAGATGGCAACCCTCACAGAAATCATGAAATGTCGACAATGCCAGGGCCGCCTGATCCGGCCGCGTCCGGTGACAACCGATGCATGTCCGGTCGGGGGCGGAAGCCAGCGCGGGCTCCAGCACGTCATGATGGCACTGCACACAATTATAGGCCGCGTGGTCGCGATGCATGAACACGACCGGGATCGGCATCGCGTGGCTGATGCCCGACCCACACCACCATGCCACGCCGCCCCCGAGGCCAAGAATCGCGGCCAGTACCCAGACAGGGAGCCACTCCTTCATGGCGCCAGCCACTGGCTGAGACGCACGCCATAGAGAACGCAGACACCCAGCGAGACACCGCCAACCACCATTGCCAGCCGAACGGCGACAGGCGCGGTATGACGGCGCCGATGCCCGGCAGGCCGGGGCAACCTGCCATAGCGGCCCACCCACGGCAGGGCGGCGCAGCAGGCGGCGATCACCGACAGCGCGATCATCTGCTCCCTTGCCCGCACATGCAGGCGAGCCCCCGTGATATGAAAGCTGGCCGTGCCGAGCAGGACGACTGCCATCAGCCCATGCGCCTGACGAAAGCGTGCCGCTTTCCGCCAGATCCGACCGCGCAGGGCATGAAAGGACGGACCGATGGCCAAAGCGGCCAGCGGCAACCCCGCAAGGCCCGCCAGCATGTAGCCCGGACCACCCGGCAGAAGGTAGCGACCCGTCAATGGTTCGGCCCACAGCGACAGGCCGACATGCAGAACGATGAACCCACCCGCGACGCACCCGAGCAGGCGATGCGCAACGGTAAAAAACTTGCCGTCATTGAAAGGAAACCGCAGCGGGCGCCCCGTCAGGAAAAACAGGAAGGCCACCAACACATAGGCGATGAAGCCGCAGGCCATCGCACCATCCCATGACGGAGCATTGGCAGGCAGATCCGCGCCGATGAAGAAGACCGAGGCCAACAGCCCGCACAACACCAGAAACGGCAGAAGAATGATCACGCGCCCCTCCGCGCCGGCACGATACGGCCTCGGCGTGCCGGTCGCCCTCCGGCGGCATCGGCTCCCATCCGTCAGGCCGCGAATAAGAATGACATCGAAACAATAGAACGAACAGGCCGCGATGCCGACGATATCGGATCGAGGCCGCAAATTTTATCACCACATTGGATCGTTGATTAAAATAAATACCGCATTATGATGCGTCTGACTTCGAGGGCCGACCTGTTTGTCGCATATCGACCGTACATGATGGTTTTTAACCCGCCGGAATTCCCGTAATGAGTTTTATTGACACGATCCAACCGTTATATGCGCTGTCCGGTCTGGGCGTCGGGTTTCTGGTGGGTCTGACCGGCGTCGGCGGCGGATCTCTGATGACGCCGCTCCTGATCCTGCTGTTCGGCGTACATCCCCAGACGGCGGTGGGCACCGACCTGCTTTACGCCGCGATCACCAAGGCGGTCGGCACGGGCGTGCATGGTTTCTCCGGCGGGGTGGACTGGAAAGTGGTCCGCCGCCTGGCCAGCGGCAGCATACCCGCCTCCGCCCTGGCCCTCATCGTGCTGCACACCATGGGTGCGCCGTCCCTGATCACCACCCACCTCATTACCCGCAGCCTGGGCGTCGCCCTGCTGCTGACGGCTCCCTGCATTCTGTTTCGCGCCGCCATCATGCAACGTCTGGCCGGTTTCTCCGCCAGCCTGTCCGACCGCCGGACCCATATCCTGACCATCGCCGTCGGGGCACTGCTCGGCCTTCTGGTCTCACTGTCATCGGTCGGCGCGGGCGCCATCGGCGTCACGGTCCTGCTGGTCCTGTATCCCAGACTGTCGACGGCGCGGATCGTCGCGGCCGATATCGCGCATGCGGTGCCGCTGACCCTGGTTGCCGGTCTGGGCCACTGGCTCCTTGGCTCGGTCAATGGCGGCATGCTGCTGTCCCTGCTGGTCGGCTCGATCCCGGGCATCATTCTGGGCAGCCTCTTCGTCGGCATGGTCCGCGAAAGCATCCAGCGCACGGTTCTGGCCACCGTGCTCACGATCGTCGGCATCCGCATGATCTAACGACCTTCCTGGCAACGCATATTTCCCAACAGGGCACATTGCCAAACGGGTCGTGACGGGCCGCCCGAACGCCCCCGGAGTCGGCACGATTACAAAACCGGTCCTTCGTCATCATCGTCGGGTTCAAACGGTCCCTCGTCCGGCACCTCGCCAGGGATCGGCTCATCCGGATCATACGGTCCAGGTGAGGGCGTCGGCATCGGCCGCCGAGGCCCGGAATGGTCATGTTCACGTATGGACATCGTAACCTTCCCACCATTACGGCCATTCAACCGCATTCAGCCGCGCGGGTTTCCAGCGCGGGTCCAGGACAGATTCCTCCCTCCAGGATCCCGCGCATTTGTGAACACGACATGATTGCCCGGCCGATCGTATCAGGATTATCGTATGGGCATAACACATATGCCCAAAATGCAGAGGCCAAGAGTGACGAAAACAAGATCACTCGACAATCATCACGCTTCAGTGAGCATTCACCACGCGGATCGCGTCTATAGCATGCTGAGGGACGAATCCGCGTCCGGCCGCTCGGCGCTCGCGGCCTCCTGGTCACGCTCGCTGCGTCATTACGGCCTAAGCCCGAATCATAACGCTCCCCCCCACCGTCTGGATGCCCCAGGCTATCGCGAGGCACGCGAACGCAGCGCGCTGCTCCTGCATGCGGCCCAGCCCGTTCTCGACCGGCTGACCTCGGCGGTCCGGCGCGGCGGCTTCTGCATGCTGCTCAGCGACGCGCGCGGCATCGCGCTGGAACAGAGATGCCTGGCCGCCGACGAAGAGATATTCAGTTCCTGGGGCCTCAATCTCGGCGCCGTATGGGACGAAGCCCATGAAGGCACCAACGGCATCGGTACCTGCCTCGCCGAAGACCGGGTGCTGACGATCCATCGCGACCAGCATTTCTTCTCCCGTAACGCCGGGCTCAGTTGCACCATGGCGCCGATCCACGATCCCTCGGGCAGTCCGATCGGCGGGATCGACATTTCCTCATGCCGCGAAGACTGCGACACGGCGACACTCTCCTTTCTGGCCCTGGTGGTCGAAGACGCCGCCCGCCGCATCGAAACCAGGCTGTTCGGCGAGGCTTTCGCCGACCACCGCATCATCTCGCTGGGCAACGAGGCACAGGCCCTGCTGGCGGTCGATGAAAACGAGGTGATCGTCGGCACCAACAAGGCCGCCCGCGCCCTGTTCGGCCTCCGCCCCGACAAACCCATGACGCTCCCTGACCTGCTGTCGGATACCGGCCACGAAGATCCCGCACGCGCTGCCCACGCCGCCCTGCAAAGGGTGCTGAAACGCTGCAACGGGAACATCTCGGCGGCAGCGCGGGAACTGGGCGTCAGCCGTGCCACGCTGCATCGCCGGCTGAAACGTCACGAAGCCCACTGAGGCCCCGCCACTGTCGCGGAACTGCGACAGATCAGGCGTCATACCCATCCCCGCCGGCTGACAAATCCAGTCCCCATCGCCACTCTTTCGAATGTCGACCGCGCTCCATCCGCGGCGACCAAGAAGGAGAATGACCATGGACTCGCTGGAAAGCCATCGAATCGACATGTCGTCACCGTTCAAGGCGCAGTACGACAATTTCATCGGCGGCCGTTGGGTGCCCCCTTTCGACGGGGAGTATTTCGACGATCCGTCACCGGTCGACGGGCGCATCCTGTGCAAGGTCGCCCGTTCCAAGGCCGAGGATGTCGAGCGGGCACTCGACGCCGCCCACGCCGCGCGCGATGCGTGGGGCGAGACCAGCGCGGCCCAGCGCGCACTGCTGCTCAACCGCATCGCCGACCGCATCGACGAGAATCTCGAACTGCTGGCCCGTGCCGAAAGCTGGGACAACGGCAAGCCGCTGCGTGAGACGCTCAACGCCGACCTCCCCCTCTGCGTCGACCATTTCCGCTATTTCGCCTCCTGCATCCGCGCGCAGGAAGGTTCGCTGTCGGAAATCGACCACGATACCGTCGCCTATCATTTCCACGAACCGCTGGGCGTGGTCGGCCAGATCATCCCCTGGAACTTCCCCCTGCTGATGGCCGCCTGGAAACTGGCGCCGGCCCTAGCGGCGGGCAATTGCGTGGTAATGAAGCCAGCCGAACAGACCCCGGCCTCGATCATGGTCCTGGCCGAACTGATCGCCGACATCCTGCCGGCCGGCGTGCTCAACATCGTCAACGGCTTCGGACGGGAAGCCGGCACGGCGCTGGCCTCCAACAGCCGGATCGCCAAGATCGCCTTCACCGGATCGACCCCGACCGGCAAGATGATCGCCCACGCCGCCGCCGACAATCTGATTCCCGCCACGCTGGAACTGGGCGGCAAATCCCCCAACGTCTTCTTTTCCGACATCGCCGCCGAAGATGACGATTTTCTCGACAAGGCAATCGAAGGCTTCGTCCTGTTCGCCTTCAACCAGGGCGAGGTCTGCACCTGCCCGTCTCGCGCCCTGATCCACGAATCCATCTATGACCGCTTCATGGAACGCGCGCTGCGCCGGGTCGCCGCGATCAGGCAGGGCAATCCGCTGGACCTGGCGACGATGGTCGGCGCCCAGGCATCGGTCGACCAGATGAACAAGATCCTGTCCTATATCGATATCGGGCGGCAGGAAGGCGCCCAGTTGCTGACCGGCGGCAGCCGGGCCGACGTGGGCGACGCACTGTCGAACGGCTGCTACATCCAGCCCACCGTCTTCAGGGGCGACAACCGGATGCGGATCTTCCAGGAAGAGATCTTCGGCCCCGTCGTCTCCGTCACCACCTTCCGCGACGATGCCGAGGCGGTCAAACTGGCCAACGACACGCTGTTCGGCCTGGGTGCGGGCATCTGGACCCGCGACGGCACCCGCGCCTACCGCGTCGGGCGGGCCATCAAAGCGGGCCGCGTCTGGACCAACTGCTACCACGCCTACCCGGCCCACGCCGCTTTCGGCGGATACAAGCAATCGGGCATCGGGCGGGAAAACCACCGCATGATGCTCGACCATTACCAGCAGACCAAAAACCTGCTGGTCAGCTACGCCCCGAAGAAACTGGGGTTCTTCTGAGCGCCCGCCCCCAACGGGTCAGCCGGGTGCCGACAGGCACCCGGCCTGGATTACCCATCGGGTTCTCAGAACGTCACGCGCACGCCGCCAAACCCGCCGATCGGCGCGGCGGGGCTGTAGCTGCGCGGATTGGTCGCCCCCGGCGCCTGCGCCAGATAGACCGAACCGGTCGGCGAGAACGTGCCGAACGTGTAGTAATTCCGATCGGTAACATTCGAGATGCTGCCGAACAATTGCAGCGAGCGCGTCACCTGGACCGACGTATGCAGGTTCAGCACGAAGAACCCCGGCAGGCGCGGCGTCAGGTTGGCTTCGTCGCCAAACAGATACTGCCCGCCCTGCAAGAGAAAATCGCCACCGACGGTCCAGATCGGGGTAACACGCACATCCACCCCACCGGTCAGCTTGTCCAGCGGAATCCCCGGCAGACGGTTGCCCCGGCGCACGGTAATGTCGCCGTCATCATCGCCGGCCGGGTTGCTGCCCGCATCCTCGACGAAGCCGCTGCGATAGGTCGCATCGGTATGGGTATAGTTCAGCCAGGCCGACCAGCCATCCGCCTGCCAGGCCAGATGCACCTTGCCGCCCTGACGGCGGGTCGCGCCGATATTGGCGAAAAACGCACGGTTCAGCGTCTCGCTGTTGATGAACACGATGTCGTTGTCGGCATCGGTACGGAACAGCCCCAGATCGTAGCTCAGCCGCCCGGCGGTCCCGATCGTGAATCCGCCCCGCAGGCCGGCCTCGAACGTATGCGCCCGCACCTGCTTCAGTTCGGGATCGCCGACGAAGAAATTGGCCAGGCTGCACGCATTCTCCGGCCCGGCGCACGAGAGTTCGGCCGGCGTCGGCGCACGGTTCGCCTCGGCATAGCCGCCATAGATCGTGGCCCAATGCGTCAGGCGATAGCTGATGCCGCCCCCCGGATTGACCGCCGAATAAGCATGGTGGCCGCTCAAATCCCCACCATTCTGGTCGGCCAGATTGATCTGCGCGAAATTGTAGCGCATCGAGCCGGTCAGCGAGAGGCGCGGTGTCAGATCGATCGTATCGGTCGCGAACACGCCGACATACGCATCATTCACCCGGACCCGTACCGGTACGGTCTCCCCCGGTTCGTCGATCACATAGCCAGGGCCATAATATTCCCGCGTCACCGGGGTCAGCCCCCCCAGCACGGCAGAGCCGGTGAACATCGTCTGCGCACCGTCGAAACTGACGCCCGCGACTTCATGATTGCGCAGGCCGAACACCGAATGGTCCTCGGTCTCCTGCATCGACACGCCATAGCCGTTGGTGTTCGTCGTCTGAAGATCCAGTTCGGAATACGCCCCCCCATCCAGAAAGTCAGGAATCGTCGCCCCGCCCCGCGTGGTCGAAGGATCGCCATCGTCGGTGCACATCAGGCCCGATCCATCGTCGCACGGCGCATCGTTGGGCGCGTTGCCGTTGTTCACCCGCTGCTGGAAATAATCGTAATGCACCTGCCCCTGCACCGAGAGCGTGTCGGTAAAGCTGTGCCGGCCATTCACCGCGAACTGGATGAATTTGTTCGCCATCTGATTGGGCGCGGTGAACTGCGCCCTGGGGTCGGCGCGCAGCAGTTCCACCGGCGACGTTCCGGGGCCGTTCAATACCGAATTGGCCAGATCGAGGCTGCCATGCACCTCGGTCGCCAGCCCTTTCCAGCCAAGGTCGGCATACAGGCTCTGGATGTCCGTGCTTTGCAGGTCCCGCCAGCCATCCTCATGCACTTCCCGGCCGGCGACATACACCCCCCAGTTCCCCCGACGCGCGGCATAATCGCCCTGCGCCACGATCCGTCCGAACGACCCGCCCGAAAGATCGGCCTCGCCGCCGGCCGGGGTGTTGAAAGCATTCTTCATTCGCACATTCAGCGCCCCGCCCAGGGCATTCAGGCCGAAGACGGGGTTCGATCCCTCGACCGCCACCCGCTCGATCGCCAGATCCGGGATCAGGTCCCAGTTCACCGTATCGCCGAAGGCTTGGTTGAAACGCACACCATCGAGATACACCGCGATACCCTGCGACGTGCCCTGCAACGGCGATGCCTGAAATCCGTTCATGACGATGGTGGGCTGAAAGGGATTCCCTGCGGCCAGATTGAGGCTGACACCCGCCAGGCGGCTATCCAGCGCATGCAGCAGGTCAGCGGTACCGGTCAGTTGCAGGTCATGCGCGGTCACGATGGCGGTCGCCGCCGGCAGCCGGTCGCGGTCGATGCCCGAACCGGGCAAGGGCGAGGTACCGATCACGGTAATGTCTTCCGGCTGTACGCCGGCCGACACACCATCCGCGGCCGTCGCCGGCACCGTCTGCGCCAGCACCGCGCGGGCGGGCAGAAAGCACAATGCGGCGGACGCCAGATAGATGGCCCTCCGCCCGGTCATTTTTTCAAACATGCGTTTATTCTTCTCTTTTGATTGGCATGCCACGCGGTTCATCAGACCGAACGGAACCAGGGAAGTCGATGGGATATTTTCCCGACCGCCGCAGAAACAATCCGTTCCGGACGGGATTTTTCTCGTCACGGCCCTTCGCCACGCGCCTGGGCCTGCTGGGGCGCCTGCTGCTCGCCCTCGCGGCAGCGGCCACGATCGGCTTTACGGCCGGTTCCGGCCTCGCCGCGTGGCAGGCAACCCGCTCGATCCGGGTGGAACTCGCCGCCGCCCTGGCGAATGCTCAAGCCGACATCGCCGCGACGCCGCCCCCGCCAGCCGCGTCCACCGCCTCCTGGCCGGCGGAATTGTGCGACAGTTTCGACGGCAACCGCCATATCCAGGCGCGAATAACCGATCAGGCCGGGCGTCTCCGACACCGATCCCAGCTGGCCACAGGTCCCCGCCCTCCCGCCTGGTTCCTACGCGCCACCGCACCGGCCATGGCCCCGATAACGCTCTCCCCCACCGGCTTCCCGGCCGGATGGCAAGTGCACCTGCAAGCCGATGCGACCAACGAAGCCGCCGAACGCTGGGGAGAATTCCGGGTACAGATCGCCACCATCACACTGGTGGTCCTGCTGATCGCCGGATCATGCTGTGTCATCGTGGTGCGCGGCCTGCGTCCTCTTGCAACATTGTCCCAGGCCTATGCCCGCATCGCGGCAGGCGACGAAACGGTGAACCTCCCCGAAACCGGCCCGGCCGACATCGCCGGGCAAGCCGCCTCCTTCAATCGCATGGCGCGCGCACTCCGCACCGCAACCGCGCAAAACCGCCATCTCCAGGACCAGCTCACCCGCGTCGCGGAGGAAGAACGCGCCGAAATCGCGCGCGACCTGCATGACGAAGTCGGCCCCCTGCTGTTCGGAATCACGACCTTCGCCGCCACCCTCGCCCGTTCCGCCACCGAGGGCCGCCACAACGCCATCCCCGCCCAGATCAGTGCGATACAGGACGCCACCCGTTCCATCCAGCGCACCCTGCGCGCCATCCTGAAGCGACTGCACACCACACCCGGCGGCGGCCTGCCCGAAGCCCTCGACGGGATCGCCCTGTTCTGGAACACGATAGCACCAGACATCATTTTCACGGTCTCATGCGACCCGACACTCGCCACGCTGGACGATGTAACCCGCGCGGCCCTGTTCCACGTCGCTCAGGAGGCTGTCTGCAACGCCGCACGCCACGGACACCCCTCCCACATCGCCCTGAAAGCCACGCGCAACGAAGGCCGGATCATCCTCTCGATCCATGACAACGGCACGACCGCCATCGGCACACCGGGCTTCGGTCTCGCCGGCATGCGCCGCCGCCTCGCGGACCTCGGCGGCCATCTCGTCATCACGCACGACCACGGCTGGACGGTCACCGCCACCCTTCCCGATCCCGACACCCACCCGGTGCCGGCCCCCACCCCCCGCACCATGGCGCCGGAGGCGCACGACGCATGAAAATCCTGCTGGTGGACGACCATACGGTGGTGCGCGCCGGCCTGGGACAATTGCTGTCATCAGCCCTGGGTGCCACGATCCTCGAAGCCGCCGACACCCCGACCGCCCACGATCTCGCCTTGCACACACAGCCGGACCTCGTGGTGCTGGATCTCGGCCTCCCCGGCGCCGGCGGCCTGTGGCTGCTGCCCCGCCTGCATGACGCCGGCCTGCGCGTGCTGGTCCTGAGCATGCACGCCGATCCGATCTACGCCCGCCGCGCACTGGATGCCGGGGCCACAGGCTATGTCTCGAAGACGATCGGCGCCGACGACCTGCTGGACGCCATCCGTCAGGCCATGGCCGGACAATGCTACGTCGAAGCCGGAATCGCCGCGATGCTGAACGAACATCGCGACGTTCTGGGCCGCGATTTCGGGCGCCTGACAGCACGCGACCTGGATATCATGCGGTTTCTGGGCGAAGGACGCAGCCTGTCCGACATCGCGGCAACTTTGGGCGTCAGTTACAAGACGGTCGCCAACACCGCCGGCATGATCAAGACCAAACTGGGCGTCGCCCGTACCGTCGACCTGATCCGCCTGGCCATCGCCACACAGGCGGGAGGCACCATGGATGGCGTCAGACGAATGCCGTAAGGTCTGAACGCTTCTTTGGCGTTACGAAAAAGAAGCAAAAAGACGTTCATGCGTCCGGGCCATCGTCTCGGCGCGATGACCTGCATAAAGCCGTTCGAAATAATCCGGGGGCTCCATTGCCCCCGGACAAAAACCTCTCAGAAGAACAGGATCGCACCGCCCGAAACGGTATTGTCGTTGGCAGAGTTGCCGTTATGCGCCGCCGCCTGGGTATGCGCATATTCGGCCACCAGCTTCAGCCAGTCCGTCAGGTCGTAATAAGCCGCGCCGATCTCGGACTGATTGCGCCGCACCAGTCCTGTCGCGGTATCGCCCGCCGCCAGGTAGAGATTGCTGACGCCATAACTCCCCACCAGCTTGAAGCGCTTGGTGAAGTTATACGCGCCCTGAACGTAATAGCCTTCCGAATCACGCTTGCGTCCGTTCTGCGCGATCCCGTCGAAGAACAGGCCCGTCGTGCCGAGGCCGCTGCCGCGATAGTAATAAACCACCGCCTGAGCCGAACCATAGGTCAGCTTGGCACCGATTTCGCCAGCCTCGGCCATGGCGCCCCGCCGCTCGGCCTCCTCCAATATGGTGCTCGTCAGGCCCTGCTGATGCTGGATCAGGAAGCTGGACCAGAGCTTTGTCGTCAGATCACCGACCTTGAACGTATAGGTGAGCTTCCCCTGCACCATCGGCGAACTATGCTGCGTCGATACCGCGGACAGGCGGCCACCGGCAAAATTGTAGGCATCCAGCGGCTGGAAGACGCCAACCGACCCCTGGAAGCCGGCAATGACCGGCGAGGCATAGGAAATCTGCGGAATCCAGTCGGCATAGACATATCCCAGGCCGATACGCCCCAGCGAGGTATTGGCCGGCGCGGTATTGCTGCCCGTGGAGCCGACACTGAGCAGCGTCGCATCTTCCAGGATGGCATCGGAGCCGAACAGCGCCAGGTCGCGACCAAGCTTGACGGTACCGAAACTCTTGGTTCCCGCCGTCAGATAGACCTGACGAAGGTCGATACCCGCCGTCCCCAGCCCGACCGGACTCCCACCGGAATTGGCGTTGAAGGCACCTGGATTGGCATTGTTGAGGCCGGGATACAGCCCCAGCACCGCCGACATGTCGATCCCCGATTGCGTCGTGGACAGTTTCAGAACGAAGCCCGCCGGCAACAGGCCGTTGCGCACCGCCGACGAATCGAACCCGCTCCCGCCGCTCGACAGTCCCCCCGCCACCGGCAACCCGTGGCCAGGCATGTTGTAGCTATAGAACCCGTTGACGAACCCGGAGAAATTGATATCGATCGGCCCGGCCTTGAAGGTCAGCCCCTTGCCGGAAACATAGGGTGCAACCCGGACCACACTGGGGCTGTCGATCGTGCTGCGGGCCGCCAGCATCGAGGCTTCGGCGGCACGGGCACTCGCTGCCGCGCTGTCGGCGGCCCGCTGCGCGGCCAGCACCGCCGGCATTGCCGCGCCATCGGCGGCGTCGGCCGTTACGACCCCGCCATGACGCGCGGCGCCCCGCCCCCGTCGCGGCGCCTCGGCCGAAGCCGGTTCCGCCGCATGATGCCGATGTTTGGCCAGCAGGGTCGAATATTCAACCTGCGTCAACGCACCCTTGGCCCGAAGAATATCAAGAAGATCACTGTAATCGTCAGCTCGGGCGCACCGAGCCGACAGCATGGATACGCCGCCAGCGGCCAGAACGGCCGTCAAACCCACATGCGCCCAATGTCTTGCCGACATCTGACAAACTCCATCGTTTCTTGTTTTTATTATAGAGCGTCCATCTAAGGCGCGAACCACCAAACATGACAAAACTGTATATGTTCCGGTAACGTCTTGGAGGGCACGCGGTCCCTCCGCGCCCGGCGCCGATGCGGCCAGACCCCTTGCGGAGCCTGGCCATGCCGCCGCTGCGCCGTTACTCGCCGGTATACACCAGCGGCACGGTCGACGATTTGGCGCCGTCGAACGTCAACGCGGTCGAACCGGCGGGCATGCCGTTCTGCTGGAGCAGAAACGCCATGATATCCACATAGACATCATGCGGCAGGCTGGCCGGCTGGGTCGCCGGCATGTTCTGCGACACGATGGTGAAGATATCGCCAACATGGAAATTCGCCTTGGGCGAGGCGAAATGCTTGCCCTTGAGCGCCGGACCGGCCATCCCTTCCAGATTGTCGCCGTGGCATTGCGCGCAATTGTCGGCATAGGCTTTCTTGCCCGCATCGGCCTGCGCCGCCGTAAAGAGCGCGGGCTTCTCCCCACCGGCAGCCGGAGCGGCCGCGGCCGCCGGGGCCGCCGGCACATCCGCCGCCGCCAATACGATCGGATTGGCCGGTGACGTCGCATACGGGCTCAACAGGGCCGCCAGTTGGCCGGAACGCCGCAGCGCCTCGACACTCTTCTGGAACGAAGCCGCCGCCGCCGCACCCTGCGGCCCATACAACGCCACCACATCCCAGGCCGCATGGGGCTCGTTCAGCGCATGGATGCAATAATCGCGCGCCTTGTCCCCGCCGGGCAGATAGGCCACGGCACTGGCGCGCCACACCATCGCCGCCCGGTTCGTATGATGCACCACGCTGGCAATCGTCTGCGCGTCCGTCGGATAGATATCGGCCTGCACGTTGGGATGCTTCACGAAATACAGGTTCGGCGCCGTCAGGTAGGTCACCGCCACATCCGTTCCATTCGGCAGCGCCGCCAGCGTTTCCGCCTCATGGCCGCGTGGCGTCACCAGCACGAATCCCATCCGCGCATAGGGCGCCGTGGCCCGCACCCCCTCAGGCACCGCGCCATGCTGGGCATCCACGGGAAAGCCCAGCACCAGCGCGCAGCGCGAGGCCGCGAGCGTGCTGAATGTCTTGACGTCGAATCCATCGTCGTCCCCTTTTCCGCTGCCGTCGAACGTATAGATCGCGGCATCGGTACCCTGCTGACGCGCAACGGCCTGGACGACCCGGCGATCCATCGTACGAGCCGGATTGGAGGAATCGATACAGACCGAGACGGTCGCCCCGGCCGGCCGAGCAGCCACCAGAGCACCGATCGCGACAGCGCAGACCAGGGCGCGACGCGACAGGCTGGCAATATTTTGGCGCATGCGGTCCTCCTTACAGCGCAAAGACATACAGATGGCCGCCCAGCGGAATGGAGCGGACACGCGGGTCCTTCGCCATGTCTCCACCCCAGATCGGCACGCCGCCGCCCCAGCCGGCATAAACACCCACATATTGCCTGTCGCCGACCTTCCAGGTGCTGGGCACGCCAATCACACCCGACGACATTTTCGGACTTTTCCAGAGTACGGAACCCGTTTTCGCATCGAAGCCATACAGGTATCCGTCGGCGCTGCCCGAGAAGACGACCCCGCCCGCAGTCGCCAGCATGCCGCCATTCCACGGCAGCGCGGATTCGAACGACCAGGCCTGCTTGCCGGAATTCAGGTCGATGGCCTGCACCGAGCCCCAGTCATCAGGATGTTCCGGATCGCGCATGACGGTAAACGTCTCGCCGAGGAACGGCAGGCCCGCCTTGTACGAAACAGCGGCCCCCTTCATCTTCATGCAGGTGTGCAGGGTCGGCACATAGGCGAAATGGGTCTGCGGATCGACGGCGATGGGCCACCAGTTCTTGCCGCCCAGGAAGCTGGGGCAGGTAAAGACCTCCTTGTCCACATCCGGCCGCATGGCGGGGTCCGTGATCGGCCTGCCGTCCTTGAATCCGGAAACCGATGTCGCGTGCGCGAATTTTTCGGCATAGATCAGTTTCCCATTCGTCCGGTCGACGGCATAGAACCAGCCATTGCGGCTGGCGCTGACCAGCGCCTTGTAGGCCTTGCCCTGATAGGTCAGGTCGGTCAGCACCGGCTCGTTCGTGCCGTCATAATCCCACGTATCGTTCGGCGTGTACTGGTAATGCCACTTGATCTTGCCGGTCGCCGGGTTCAGCGCGATCACGCTGTCGGTATAGAGGTTGTCGCCCGGCCGCAGCACCGCCAGCCACGGCCCCGGATTCCCCACGCCCCAGATCAGCGAGTCGGTCTGCGGGTCATAGCTGCCGGTCAGCCAGGTCGCGCCGCCGCCGGTCTTGTACGCGCCCTTGGGCCAGGTATCGCCACCCGGCTCGCCCGGTGCGGGAATGGTCGATTGCCGCCAGACCTGCTTGCCGGTCGTGGCATCCAGCGATGCGATGAAACCCCGTGCGCCATACTCGCCACCCGAGACGCCGACGATGACATGGCCCTTGACCACCAGCGGTGCCAGCGTCATCGCATAGCCCAGGTCCGGCGCCTCCAGCGCCTGGTCCCAGACCACCTTGCCGGTCGTGGCATCCAGCGCCAGCACATGATTGTCCAGCGTGGCCATGTAGACATTGTTGCCGTACAGCGCGACGCCCCGGTTCACCACGTCGCAGCAGATCGTCTTCAGCCCCACGTCGGACAGGTCGCGCTGATATTTCCACAGCAGCTTGCCGGTACTGGCCTGAAAGGCCAGAAGCCCGTTCTTCGGCGTGGTGATGAACATATAGTCGCCATTGACGATCGGCGGCGCCTCATGCCCGCTCTTCGACCCCGTCTCGTAATCCCAGACGGGTTTGAGCCGGGCGACATTGCCCGTATTGATCCCATCGAGGACCGAGTATCCCGTGCTGGAATAATCATGCCGGTACATCAGCCAGCCATCACCCTGCGCCGCATGGGCCAGCCGCTCGTTCGTCACGGGCTGGTATGGCCCGGCCGGCCCTTCCGCCCGCACGGGGGATGAAACCGTCAGCGCGGTCGCACAGGCCAGTGCGACCGGCAGAGCCAGCACCGCCCTGCGCAGGGGCTGCCGGGTGACACTGGTACGGTAAGCGAACTTCATCTTGGATCTCCCGCAACACTCTATCCGGTAAGGATCGTCAGGCCGGCGGTACCTGCTTTCAGCAACCGAAGGTCGCGCCCGACCGGCCGGAACGCCGCCCGGCGGAAGCGGAACGCTCCAACGGCGGGTCCGGCTGCGGGATCCTTCAATTGCCCCAGGCAAAACCGTTCATGACGATGCTCCACCTGCACGTTGTCGTTCTTATGTGTCAGGCCTCCCAGCATTTGCCGGTTCAGTCGTTTCTGTCACGTCACCGAAAGGGCATGGAGCCATTGGACTGTCGCAAAACTGCGACAAGTCCGGGCCGGCCCGGACAACAACACGGCCCGAACATCATGGTGCGATGCAAAAACGCCCGGACGGCGCTTTTCTTCCCGGCGATATCGATACGGATTGACTATAATCACGTTTCAGAGATTATGGCCGCCACGATGAAAGCGCCCATAATCCTGCCTCGATATTTCGGATTTCCCCGCCGTGCTCGTCCGATCCTGTCTCAATTCTGCGACAGGTCGGATCTCCGGATCGGCGGCGCCCCCGTGACAGGCCATCGCCGACAGCGGAAAGTCCCGGCTACAGCACGCGCGGGACAATAAGCACGAACATCGCGACGTGGGGGAGCGCGGGACAGGCCCGCTCCCCGGCAAGCGCCCATAGCGTATCATATCGGCAAGACAGCCGAACGGGAGAAAGGCATGCATGAGGCGGCGGGAAGCATCATCCGTCCGGGCCGGCGACGGGCTGGCGTACTGACGCTCTTTGGGTTTGTCCTGCTGGCCGCGCAACCGTCCCGCGCGGCCGATACGCCGGATGCGGCGGCAGGGCGGACGATCGCGGAAACGGGTGTCCTGACCGGCCATGTCGGCTGTTCGGCCTGCCATCTGATGAACGGCGCGGGCCAGCCCGACGTGGGCATACCGCGCCTGGCAGGCTTCTCGGCCGCCTATCTCGAACAGCAGCTCGGCTACTTCGCCGCCGACAAGCGCAGCAATAGCTGGATGGCGCCCTACGCGCGGATGCTCACGCAGAAGCAGATGCAGGACGTCGCGGCCTATTATGCCAGCCTGCCCGAACCCCCTCCCCCCGAGAACGACCCGGCCAGCGACGGTCTGCGCGCGCGCGGCAAGGAGGTCTTCGAGAAAGGGGTCATGGCCAACGGCGTGATGCCATGCGGAGGCTGCCATGGCCCGGCGGGCCAGGGCATGGGCACCTTCGCCCCGCATCTGGCCGGCCAGTCCGCCCCCTATCTGCTGGAGCAGTTGCGAGGCTGGCACCAGGGCAAGGATCGCGATCCGATGGGCAAGATGATGGCGACGGAAGCCCACGCGATGACCGACGCCGACATGCAGGCCGTGGCGGCCTATCTGCAAAGCCTGCCGGGACCGAACGCGGGAGCCGCGAAATGAACACACCGACCACACAGCACGACAGCGACGACGGCGGCGCGCCGCCCATGATCGATGTCCGGCCCGTCGGCACCTGGGTCGTCAGCGGCGTGCTGCTGGTGGCGGTGCTGACGGTCTGGGTCCTGGTCTCGGTGATCTTCCTGCATCGCGCGTGACGGGAGAGGAACGGTTATGAACGACAATACGGGCATGAGCCCTCTCGAGTCCGCCTTCCACGCCTCGGCCGAACGGCACGAACGGTTCTGGATCTTCGGCGTGCTGGTGATGCTGGTCCTGCTGACGATCGGGACGATGTTCTACGTCGTCCATGATTACGGCCTGGTGACCGGCACCCATTCCTACGCGACCGACCCGCAGGCCCCGGCGCGCGAAGCCGCGTTCCAGGACGGCAAGGTGGTACGCACCGGCCCGAACGCCTACGCGGTCTACATGGTCGGCCGCGCCTGGCACTGGTCGCCGGACGTGATCCATGTGCCCGAAGGCGCGGAAATCACCTTCTACGTCACCAGCACCGACGTGCTGCACGGTTTCGAAATCCAGGGCACGCCGGTCAACCTCACGGCCGTTCCCGGCGTGGTCGGCACGGTGAAATACACGTTCCACCATACCGGGCTGTTCCGCATCATCTGCAACGAATATTGCGGCATGTTCCACCACGCCATGGTGGCCCGCATCATCGTCGATCCGGCAGGTACGCCATGAGCATCGAAATCGCGGCCGACACATTCGCGTCCGCCCCTCCGCAAACCGGGTCCGATCGCGCCGCCGCCAGCATGCGCCGGCTGATGCTCGCCTTCCTGGTCGCGGGCTTCTCGGCCCTGCTGGTCGGGGCCACGATCGGCCCGCTCCAGGCGCTGAATTACGGCGGGGTCGATGCCTATCCCGCCCTGCGCCCGCTGCTGCAAAGCTATTACCAGGGCCTGACCATCCACGGGGTGATGAACGGCTACGTCTTCACCTTCTTCATCACCTGCGGGCTGCTGGTCTACCTCCCCGCCCGCGAACTGGGGGTCACGCCGAATCTCACGATGTGGCGCGCCTGTTTCGCGATCATGGCCGTGGGCGCGCTGTGCGTGCTCTATGCGATGGGCGACAATTCGTCGTCGGTGCTCTGGACGTTCTATCCCCCGCTCAAGGGCAGCCCGTTCTTCTATATCGGCATCACCCTCCTGGCCCTCGGCAGCACCATGCCGCTACCGATCCTGATGGACATGCGCAGGACGTGGCGCCGGCACCGCCCCGGCGAAATCACGCCGCTGGTCACGTACATGTCGCTCACCACCATGCTGATGTGGGGGCTGGCCGGCGTGGGCGTGGTGGCCGAACTGGTGCTGCAACTCGACCCCTGGTCGCTGGGGCTGATCAGCACCGTCGACCCGATCATCAACCGCACGCTGTTCTGGCTGACGGGCCACCCAATCGTCTATTTCTGGCTGATGCCGGCCTATGTCTCCTGGTACGGCCTGCTGTCGCGCCAGGTCGGCGGCAAGCTGGTCTCCGACCCGATGGCGCGGATCACCTTCGCCCTGCTGATGATCTTTTCACTGCCCGTGGGCACCCACCACCAGTTCTCCGACCCAGGCTTCTCCTCGATCTGGCGCGGCATCCTGGTGGTGCTGACCATGTCGGTGGCGACCCCCAGCCTGGTGACCGCCTTCACCATCGGGCTGAGCCTGGAATATGCCGGCCGCCTGCGCGGCGGAAAGGGCTGGTTCGGCTGGTTCCGCGCCCTGCCCTGGGGCGATCCCAGCGTGGCGGCCCAGGTCCTCGCGGCCATCACCTTCATCCTCGGCGGCGCCACAGGCATCGTCAACGGAAGCTGGCAGCTCAACGCCATCGTCCACAACACCACCTTCATTCCCGGCCATTTCCACGTCACCGTCGGCAGCGTCACCGCCATGACCTTCATGGCGATCAGCTTCTGGATGGTGCCGCACCTGACCGGCCGGCAACTGATCAGCCGGCGGCTGGCCCTGTTCTCCGTCTGGGTCTGGTTCATCGGCATGACGATCTTCGCCATCGGCATGACATGGGCGGGCCTGTACGGCGTGCCGCGCCGGGCATGGGTCTCCGCCCTGCCGCACGGCACCTATCACGCGCTCTACGGCGCGGCATCGGTCCCGCTGGCGCTGGTGGCCATCGGCGGCGTCCTGCTGTGGGTGGCCAGCTACAGTTTCTTCGCCGTCTTCTTCGGCACCCTCCTGTTCGGCCGGCACGCGGCCCCGCCGCCCATTCCCTTCGCCCAGTCCTTCGGCGGCCCGGCCAGTTCCACCATCGACTCGCCGCCCAACCCGGCCCGGTCCGCCTCGCCGCTGATCCGCGCGCTGGATCATATCTGGCTGCTGACCGGCATCACGGCGCTGGCCACCATCGCCGCCTACATTCCCATCCTGTGGCCGTTCCTGCATCACGTCACGCGGGCGCCGGGCTGGATTCTCTGGTAGGGCACGCATGACGGCGCTCGCGCCACCGCTCCGGCAGTCGCTCCGCCGTGCCGCCTGCACGGTGGCCGCCATCGTGGCGCTGCTGGCCCTCTATGCCGGCTGGAGCGGCGGCTTCAGCCTGTTCGGCTCTCCGGTCCCGCCGGCCCCGGCCCCGCGCCTCGCCCTGCGCGACGATCTGGGCCACCCGTTCGACCCGGCAACGCTGCGCGGCCGGGCAACATTGGTCTATTTCGGCTATGTGCGCTGTCCCGATGTCTGCCCGACGGTGCTGGCGGCGCTGGAACAGGTCTTCGCCCGGCTGGGCCCCGACGCGGCGCGAACGGGCGTCCTGTTCGTCACGCTGGACCCGGCCCACGACACGCCCGCCGTGCTGCATGCCTACCTTTCCCATTTCCAGCCCGCTCCCACCGGCCTGACCGGCCGCCCGGACGAACTGGCCGCCACGGCCCGCGCCTGGGGCATCGGCTGGACGGGCACCGACGGCCACATCAACCACAATTCGGTCCTGACGCTGGTCGGCCCGGACGGGCAGATGCGCGCGCGCTACGGCATGACGCAACTCAACGCCCCGGAATCCATGGCCGCCGACATCCACGCGGTCCTGTCCCGATGAGAGGCTGGAGCCCACTGTTCCAGGCCGGCTGGGTCGCCGCCGGGCTGCTCGCCGGCTCCGCGATCCTGCTCCTGGCCGCCCGGCACCAGCGTCCATCCTGGCGACTGGCGGCGGCGGGCGCCGGCACGGCCCTGCTGGCGGCCTCCTGCACCGGCCTGCGCGACCCGCTGGCCTCGATGACCCAATATACCGCCGGCCTGATGGTACTGGGCCAGGTCGTCCCCCCGTTCCTGCTGCTCGCCATGCCCATGCCGACACACCGGCGCGCCCCCCATGTCGCGGGCTGGGCACGCGATCCCGGCGTGGCGGCGGCCCTGTTCGGCGGGCTGGCAATCGCCACCGGCCTGCCCGCGATCCTCGACCGTTCGCTGGCCAACGCGCTGTTCAGCGCCCCGCTGGGCCTGCTGGACCTGCTGGCCGGCCTGCTGTTCTGGGCGCAGTTGATGCCGGACAGCCGGCTCATCCGGCACAACCCGCTGGCCGGAGCCTATGCGCTGCTGGGCAGCCTGCCGATGACGGTGGTGGCGGTCGTCTGGATGACGGCGCCGCGCGTGCTGTACGCCCCCTATCTGGACGTACTGTGCCGATGGGATCTGACACCGCTTGAAGATCAGCACTGGGCAGGATTCGTGATGCTGGTCGCCGGCCTGCCGCTCCAGGTGGTCGGGACATGGCTGCTGGTCGCCGCCCCGGCAAAGCCCCCGCCGACCTTGACCGGCCCCGCCAAATCCCCTTAGGTGCGTCGCATGAGCACCCCGTCCTTCCTCTCCGGACTGTATTACGCGCCGCATTCATAGCGGCGGGGGCGTATTATCATGGTCAACCGCTGCGTCGTCAGCGGTCGAACCTCCGAGAGTCCTCCTGGCAACGCAGCTTCCCGAAAGCAGTGTCATGTCAGACGGATCGTCTCTCTCCTCTCCCGCCCCGGCGTCTCTCCCCCTGGTCGGCCTGTTCGGCTTCGGCGCCTTCGGCCGGCTGATCGCCACCCATCTGGCTGCCCATTGCCGCATCCGCGTCCACGATCCCCTCCTCCAGCCCGGTCCCGTCATGCCGGGGGTCACGGCGACGACGCTGGAGGGCGCAGCCGGCTGCCCGATCGTCATCCTGGCCGTTCCGGTCACGCGGATGCAGGCGGTGGCGCGCAGCATCGCACCGCACCTGCCACCTCATGCGCTGGTCGCCGATGTCGGATCGGTCAAGATCCTGCCGGCGGACATCCTGTGCCGCGAACTGCCCGCGCATGTCCGCATCATCGCCACCCACCCGCTGTTCGGCCCGCAGAGCGCGCGCGACGGCATCGCAGGCCACCGCATCGTGCTCTGCCCGCTACGCGGCACCCGGCCAGGCCCCCTCGCCGCGTTCCTGCGCCGCACCCTGGGGCTGGAGGTCATCGTGACCACGCCCGACGCCCACGACCGAGACGCCGCGATGGCGCAGGGCCTGACCCATCTGCTGGCCCATATCCTCTCCGAAATGGGTCCGATGCCCGAACGGATCAGCACCAGCAGTTTCGCCCTCATCCGCGCCGCCGCCGCCATGGTGCAAAACGATGCCCCGGAGGTCTCCCACGCCATCGCCCACCTCAACCCCCATGCCCGCGCCGTCCGCCGGCAATTCTGCGCCATCGCCGGCCGGATCGCGGAAAGTGATGACGCACACGGCGTATCCCCCTTCCCGGACCATGCATTCGGGTGAAAGATGATGACGTCTTCGACAGGGAGAAGAAGATCATGACAACGATCGACCCCGTGACGTATGTCGTCGCCGACGCGCATACGGCGCGCCTGCTGCGCCACGAAGGGCATGCGCTGCACACGACCGACCACATCGCACCCACCGAACATTTCGCCGCCACCATCGCCGAGGCGCTGAATCGCGGCGTGACCGACGGCACGATCAGCCGCTTCATCCTGGCCGCGCCGGGTCATCTCCTGCACGCCATCCGCGCCGAACTGACCGGCGTCGCGCAGGACAAGCTGATCCTGGCCGTGCCCAAGGAACTGGCACAACTGCCCGACCACGAGCTGATCCAGCATTTCGACATTCCGGCAACCGGCTGGCCGTAACCCTCTCTTCGGTTACAGCGCCGGAGTCAGGCTCCGGCGCCCTCGGTGCCCGCGCCGGGGCGCCGGGCCCACGCCTCCAGATCGAGAAAAGCCTCGATCATCCGTTCCAGCGCGATGGCGCGGTTCGGCAGGTCCGACTGCCGCGCCTGCCAATCCTCGACGCGCCGCAGAACGGAAACATTCAGCGTAACCGTCACACGCTCGCCGTCTCCCACCCCCTGCGAAGGCGCAGGCTCCGGCGCGGTCCGGGGCGCCTGCAAGACCGAATACAGCCCCGCCACCTGGGCGCGCAGCGCGGTCAGGTGCGACAGGATCTCAATGGCGGTCAGATCAGCCATGACCGTTTCCTCCGAACCAGACAAGGACCGAAAAAGACACGGCCACCCGTCTTCGTAGCGCGCCATGCCTGCCATGGTTCCATTCCCTCCCCGGCGCGGCGGGCCTCCCTTCTGGACACCCACCCACGTTCCCGGTCATATGCGCCATCGGCGGGCCAGCGCCCGGACAAAAGCCTGATGGATGCGACCATTGAGACAAAACGGCCATGCCGGAAACCCGGATGCGGGGATCAAGATCCTGTTCGCGTTCGAAAATCCGCTCCCCAGCGCCGAGGCCGACGCCGAAGTCTTCATCACCACCGCCCGCTACCTGGCCCGCCTGACCTCCCGCGCGCGGCTGCACGTTCCCATGCGCGACCGGGCCTCCTGCGCGACCCTGGCCGAGGCCACGGGCCTGGACATCGTGCGCGCCTGGGCACCGGCCAGCCCGGCCGCCCTGCGTCACCTGATGTGCGGCCTGACCATCGTCTGCCGCAGCGCCTTCCGCCAGGCCGATCTGGTCTATACCCGCAATCTGTGGATCGCCTGGATGGCCATCCGGTTCGGCCAGCGCGTGGTCTTCGACCATTATCGCCCGTGGCCCGACCAGATCCCTCCGCTCCGCCGCTGGCTGCACCGGCTGATGAACCACCCGCGCTTCATCCTCCATATCTGCCACTCGGATTATACGCGGCGGAAATATCTGGAACTGGGGGTGCCCGCCGCAAAACTGCGCTGCATCCATAACGGCTTCGAACCCGGACGGCTGGATGCGATCCCCGCCCCGGCCATCGCGCGACAGGCCCTGTCCATTCCCACAACCGCCCGGACGATCGTCTATACGGGCCGGATCAACCAGAAGAAGGGCCTCGATGTCGTCATCGAGGCGGCGCGCCTGCTGCCCGACCGACTGTTCATCCTCGTCGGTTCCTATGGCGAAGGACCGATCGAGGAAAAGGCCCGCCTCCTGCCCAACGTGCGGATCGTTCCCTTCCAGCCATCCGAGGCCCTGGGCCAGTATGTCGCGGCGGCCGATATCCTGCTGGTCCCACCGTCGCTCCAGCCCCTGACGCGGTTCGGATCGACGGTACTTCCGCTCAAGCTGTTCTTCTACCTGGCCTCCGGCCGCCCGATCCTGGCCGGAAAGACGCCGGACGTGCAGGAAATCCTGCGCCACGAAGAAAATGCCTATCTCTGCCAGCCTGATTCCCCCCAGGCGCTGGCCGACGCCGTGCGACGACTGACCGACGACCCCACCCTGTGCGCACGCCTCGCCGAAGCCGCGCAGGCGGAAAGCCGCACCCTGACATGGGAAGCCCGCGCCACGCGGATCATGACCGCGATCTCCGAGCGCCTGGCCGCCGCACCCGATCCGGTCGAACGCTGGAAGACACCCCAATGGCGGCAGTACCGGCACCAATCCTGGCGCTGGCTGCAACATCTGATCCGCACAGGGTCGCCGATCCTGCCGCCCTCAGGCTCCTGAAGCCGGCGGGCCGCGAGCGGTTTGACGAAAATGGGCCTCTCTTTTATTCTCGATCGGTCACGGGCATGTTCCCATGCGGCACAGACCGCACCCGTCCCGCGTGACAGGGCGAAGAGAGTCACTTGTACGCCCCGGCGCGATCCATGCCCCCGACGGACGGTTTTCATACCTTGATCATTCGTACCTATCTTCTGCGCGAAATCGGGAAGCCACTGGCAACCATGCTGGTGGTGTGCATGGCCCTGTTCGCCGGCTACAGCGCCGCCGATTTCCTGTCGGACGCGGTCAACGGGCTGCTGTCCACCAACACGATCGTGGAACTGATCGTGCTCAAGCTCCTGATCAGCCTGGAAGTCCTGGTCCCGGTGGCGCTGTACCTGTCCATCGTGCTGGCACTGGGCACATTGTACGGCAATTCCGAAATCACGGCGCTCCATGCCCTGCGCGTCACCCCCGGCATGCTGCTCCGCCATGTCATGACACTGGCCGGGTGCGTCGCCATCGGGGTCGGCATCCTGTCGCTGGTCGTGCGCCCGTGGGCGTACGAGCGCCTGCATGCCCTCTCGCGCAGCGCCGAACTGACGTTGGATGTGGACGCAATGCAACCCGGCACCTTCTACGTCGTGCAGAACGGCGCGCGCGTCATCTTCCTCACCCGGCGCCAGGGGCCCAACGGCCCGGCACGGGATATCTTCGTCCAGTTGCGCCGCCCCAACGACACAAGGATCATCCATGCCGAACTCGGCTATCCCGTAGCCGACGACGTCAACGGCCGGACCGATTTCTACGTGCGGCTGAAGAATGCCCATATCTACGATATCGCCACCCGGCCGGGCGCGCATGACCAGGTCATGACCGTGCGCGAAATCACGCAGGACCCGAACCGCCATGTGGTGGACGCGCCGGACGACAGTTCGGTGACCACCGGCAGCCTGAGCATCGCCGCCTCGCACCAGCCGGCGGACGTGGCGGAATTCCAGTGGCGCCTGTCCACCCCCCTCACAACCATATTGCTGGCGATGCTGGCGGTGCCGCTGGCACGCGGGCGCCCCCGGCAGAACCGCTACGGCAAGCTGGGGACCGCGATCCTGATCTTCTTCGTCTATTACCTGCTCTATACGTCCGCCCGCACCTGGGTGCAGCACGGCATGGTGGCCGCGTTCCCCGGCATCTGGTGGGCGCCCGCCCTGCTGGCGGTCCTGACCGGCTTCATGCTGCGCGGCCAGATCGCCGATCTCCTGTCCCGACGGGCCGACGCGCCATGAAACTGAAACGCTTCGACCGCTATATCCAGCTCGTCACGCTGCGGGCCTTCGTCCTGGTCGCACTGGGGCTCACGGCCCTGTTCAGCCTCCTGGAATTCGTCGACCAGCTCTCCTACGTCGGCCAGGGACATTATCGCCTGGCCGACGCCGCCGCCTATACCGCCCTGCTGGCGCCGGCACGCTTCATGCAGGTCACGCCCATCGCGCTGCTGCTGGCATGCCTGCTGGGCCTGGGCGGCCTCGCCAAACATTCCGAGCTTACGGCCCTGCAAGGGATCGGACTCTCCGAAATGCAGATCATCGGCGCCGTGCTGCGCCTGATCGTGCCGACGATCGTCCTGCTGTTCCTGGTCGGGCAGTTCGTCGTGCCCTCGGCGCGCCACATGGCGCAGCAGGGGCGTGCCACCGCCCTCACCTCCGGCGCGGTGAACGCCGCGGACAACACGGCGTTCTGGGCTCATGGCGACCAGCAGTTTCTCGGCGTCCACCGCTTCGTCAACGAAAAGCTGGGCGAAGACATCGACATCTACCGTTTCGACGACCAGGGCGCGCTGACACGCTATCTGCATGCGGCCCACGCCACGATCGGCGCGGACGACAACTGGGTTCTGACGGACGTCACACGCAAGGACATCGTCGCCGACCAGTTCCACACGAGCCACCAGGACAGCATGACATGGCATGCCTTCCTGTCGTCGCGGCAGATCCGTTTCCTCAGCCTGCCGCCCGAGAGCGTGCCGCCCATCGCCCTGTATCGCTACATTCGCGATCTCAAGCGGCATCATCTGCCGGCCACGCGCTACGAGCAGGAACTATGGTCGCGCATCAGCACGCCATTCGCCATGATCGCGCTGATCGCCTGCGCCGCACCCTTCGTCTTCGGGCCACCGCGCTCGCAGAGCCTCGGCTATCGCATGGCCATCGGCATCGCGATCGCCATCGTGTTCTCACTGGGGCAGGAAATCACCAACCGGCTGGGCCTGCTGCTGGACCTGAACCCGGCGATCACAGCCCTCACCCCTCCCATCCTGCTGATGCTGTCGGCGGCCTATCTCTTCATCCACACCCGAGAATAAAGAACCAAGCTCCCAACCACCCGAAAACGAACGGGTTTCCAAAGGGCGACTGCCCTTTGGTGGGTCAAGGGCAAAGCCCTTGCCGCATCACGGCACGAGCGACGCTTCCGCCTTCACCGCGAACACCGCCTGATCGCGGCGGCGTTCACCGGGGCAAGGCACGTCCCCGGCCAGACCATCAAGTCCGGCCATGAACGCCCCGTCGCACATGCGCTGTCGCGCCAGCAGCAGCATCAGGATCGCCGAGAACCCCACGATCTCGAACATGAAATAAGCCAGCGGCACGCGGCAGATCACGCAGAGAAAGATGCCGATCGTCCGATAATTGGCGGACAGGATCGACCAGCCACGCAGCAGCGGCGCAAACGCCTCGCGATAGGCCTGGCGGATCACCGGCCCCCGGTCGGGATGCTCGGCCAGCAACGCCGCCAGCCGCTGGTTCAGCCCCGCCTCCCCGCCCGGCGCGGTCAGCGCCTCAAGCCGATTATACAGCCCGAACAGCAGGTCGCCCACGCGCCGGCCGGAGGCGACCTTCGCCCGTGCCACCGGCGCCGATCCACGCGCCCAGCCCCAGAAATTATAATCCTGCCGCTGCCGTTCATAGGCGGCCGACTGCACCGCATGGCATCCGCCCGCCAGCACGACCAGCGCCCAGACCCACGCGCCGTAGAGGGCGGAAAGCGCCAGCGCCAGCCCGACATAAACCGAGACGAACGTCACGTAATCGCAGATACCGTCCAGAATCTTGCCGGTCTGCGACTGCTTGCCCGTCAGGCGCGCAAGCTGGCCGTCCGCCCCGTCCATCACATGCCAGACGACCATGAGCAGGAACCCGGCCACCGCGAAACGCACATCGCCGACATGGTGATAGGCCGCCCCCGCCAGCACCCCGGCCGCCATCCCGCCGAGCGACACGGCATTGGGTGCCACCCCCAGACGCGCGAAATGCCGCGTCAGCCATCCCGAAACCGGATGGATGACGTACAGGTTGGTCAGTTCTTCGATTTCCGACGTGCGCCGCACGGGATCTGTCTGCTGCAACACGATGGCACCCTTGTTTCCCTGGTTCCCCGCGCCATACGGGCCGGGAGCGATCCCTGTCAAAGCAGCCCTTGGGCCATCAGACGTTCGGCCTTGTCGTAGGCCACCGGATCATCGACATCGATCCACAGATGTTCGCCGATATCGAGGACATACGCCTTGTGCCAGCGGGCCAGCGTGTTCATGGCGCCGGATATACTATCCTCGCCCTCTGCCTGGCTGCTTTCCAGCGCATCGAACATCTCGGGCGTACACCGGAAGATCCCGGTATCGAACGCATTGAACTCCGTCAGCGACTTGCCGATACGCTCGATCCGTCCGTCCCGACACAGAACGCGCGTCACGTCGTCCGGATCGTTCAGCATGCGCTCCACATTGCTGTCAACACCCAGCGTCACACCGTCCCGGCCTGTCGGGATCGCCGCCATCAGGCGATTGATCTCCGGGTCCAGCACATGGTCGCACATCGTCAGCAGAAACGGCCCGTCGAGGAACGGCCGGGCACAGAGAACGGAAACCCCGTTGGCGCGGTCCCATGCCGGATTATGCACATGGGTCACGCGCCCCCCGTCACATTCCGCCATGTCGTCCAGGGCCGTACGCAACTCATCGCCGCGATAGCCGTTGATGATGACGAATTCATCGACCCCACCACGGCGGGCACGGTCGATAACCTCGGCGATCAGGGGCCGCCCCCGGATCGTGACCAGGGGCTTGAGCGGCCCCTTGTCACGCAGACGGCTGCCCTGCCCTGCGGCGACGATCAGGCACTTCATCAGGCGGGAACGGCCTCGGTCGAATGGGTGGTGATGAACTCTTCGACCATCTTGTAGGCTTCGTCATCCGTGTACTGGACCAGCGGATGCTTGCAGAAATAGGCGCTGGGCGCGGCCAGAACACCACCGACGCCGGAATCGAGCGCCAGCTTGCAGCAGCGGATCATGTCGATGGCCACACCCGCCGAGTTCGGCGAATCCTGCACCGACAAGCGCAGTTCCAGTTCCATCGGCACGTTGCCGAAGGCGTGGCCTTCCATGCGGATGAAGCAGACCTTGTTGTCGTTCTGCCACGGCACATAGTCGCTGGGGCCGACATGGATATCCTCGTTCTCCATGCGCGTCTTCGCGACGGCCTGCACGGCTTCGGTCTTCGAGGTCTTCTTCGACGCCAGACGCTCCTGATTCTTCATGTTCAGGAAGTCGGTGTTGCCGCCCGTGTTGAGCTGGTACGTGTGCAGCATCTTGACGCCGCGCTTGGCGAACAGGTCGGTCAGCACACGATGCACGATGGTCGCGCCGAGCTGCGACTTGATGTCGTCACCGATGATCGGCACGTTGCGCTCGGCGAAGCGGGCGGCATATTCCGGATCGCTGGCGATGAAGACCGGAATATTGTTGATGAAGCCGACCCCGGCCTCCAGCGCGCATTCGGCATAGAAGCGCGTGGCCTTCTCCGATCCGACCGGCAGGTAGTTCACCAGGATCTCGGCGCCGCTGCGGCGCAGTTCCGCCACCACGTCTTCCCGGCTCGGCTCCGGGGCGTCGGCCCGCACGAAGCTGCGCTTCTCGTCATAATTGGCCATGTGCTCGGACACGCCATCCAGCACCGCGCCCATCCGCACGGTCACGCCGCTGTCGGGGATGTTCGGCTCGAACTTCACCACGCAGTTGGGGGCGGAGAAAATGGCACGGCTGACATCGGTGCCGACCTTGCGCGCGTCGATATCGAACGCCGCCACCACCTCGATGTCGCTGGGACGATAGCCACCAAGGCTCTCGTGCATCAGGCCGATGACTTCCTCGTTGTGGCGGTTCGGGCCGTAATAATGAATGCCCTGAATCAGGGCACTGGCACAATTGCCGACACCCACGATCGCGATACGGATACCGCCCTTAGTCTTCATAATGTTCCCCTGCCCTCTTCGAGACCATAAAAAACGAACAGTCGCGGCGGCCGCCGGCCGAACGACGCATCAAAACACCCATTGTCGCCTGAAAGAACCCGGTACCAGCATGCGATGCGGCCTCGGCCCACTCGATCGCCATACCGCGCCACTCCCTGATGCGATCCTCACCGATCGCCACGAGCCTCCTGCTCCTTTGGCAAGCTATCGGGGAAATCAGGCGCCAGATCAAGAATGCGTCCCCGCCGGTTCCCCCTCTGCGGACATGCCGCCACGCCCATTGCACGCATCCATGGCCCAGATGCGGCCGCGTCCGGCTCTATATGTTACAAGGAACGATGGTCTTTTAGTTAATTTAAGTTAATATCCAAGCAACCAAAAGACCCACCCTCAGCACCCTGCGCAGGCCAGATTTTCATCTTATATCATTAAAAACAATGCGTTAATAAAACATCCCCCATCCAAGCAAAACAGACTCGCCGCAAAACCACCGTCTTCGTTCTGTCATATTTGACATAAAATAAAATCACTCCCGACCAAAACCGCGCCCCATTGGTTACATTTATCTCACCTGGCCCGGAAAATGGCACTCGTGGCAGCCACGTTGCGTGCCGTCACCCGCACATTGGTCGCCGCCTCGGCCAGGGCTTCCTCAAGCGTGCAAGGCCGGTTGACGACGCTGAAGACGGCGTCGATTCCATGGGCATGCACCTTTGCCGCATCGTGCCCCAACGACCCGGCGATGCCGATCACCGGTCGTCCGTGCCGACGGGCGACACGGGCGACGCCGATGGGGGCCTTGCCATGCACGGTCTGCCCGTCGATCCGGCCCTCGCCGGTAATCACCAGGTCGGCGTCGGAGAGGATGGCATCCAGCCCCAGCGCCTCCATGACGATCTCCACCCCCGGCCGCAGGGTGGCCCCCAGGAACGCCAGCGCCGCCGCCCCCATCCCGCCCGCCGCGCCGGCACCGGGCACGGCGTCGATCTCGCACCCCGTCGCGGCCGCGACATGCCGGGCATATCCGGCCAGCGCGTCATCCAGCAGGCCCACCATCTCGGGCGTCGCCCCTTTCTGCGGACCGAAGACCGCGGAGGCCCCGGACGGTCCGGTCAGCGGATTATCGACATCGCAGGCCACCTCGACCCGGCAACCCGCCAACCGGGCATCGAGGCGTGAGAGGTCGATGCGCGCCAGACGCGCGAGTTCCGCACCACCGAACGCCAGCTCCACCTCGTCACGGTCGCGCAGCGAAGCCCCCAGAGCCTGTGCCATGCCGGCCCCGCCGTCATTGGTGGCGCTGCCGCCGAGTCCGAGAATCACATGCCGGCACCCTTCGTCGAGCGCCGCGAGGATCAGTTGCCCGACACCGTAGGTCGTGGCCGTCAGCGGATCGCGCCGGTCACGCGGCACCAGCATCAACCCGGCGGCGGCGGCCATTTCCACCACGGCCGTCTGTCCGTCACCCAGAATGCCGAACGCCGCCATGACGGGCGTCCCCAGCGGCCCGGTCACCTCCCGCGTCAGCATCCGCCCGCCCGTGGCCAACACCAGCGACTCCGCTGTCCCTTCGCCCCCATCTGCGGCCGGCAGCTTCACATAGGTCGCGTCGGGATAGATCTCGCGAAACCCGTCCTCGATCGCATCGGCCACCTGAAGGGCCGACAGGCTTTCCTTGAAGGAGTCACACACGATCACGATCTTCATCGCCGTTCCCCGTTTTTATTTTTCTATGCCGGTCGTGTCTCAAAGCCGGATTGGACATGTGCGCTGCAAGCGAGAACGGCCCACCAGGGCCACGCCCGGAGTGTGTTTCCGAACACCGGAGCGCAGGAAACGCGCCTCAGATCGCCCCAACGCACACATCCCTCCAGGCCAGCAAAGCGTGGCCGGACATGTGCGCTGGCAAGCGAGAACGACCCACCAGAGCCGCGCCCGGAGTGTGTTTCCGAACACCGGAGCGCAGGAAACGCGCGTAAGATCGCCACAACACACACCTCCCTCCAGGCCAGCAAAGCGTGGCCGGACATGTGCGCTGGCGAGCGAGAGCGACCCGCCAGGGTCGCGCCCGTCGTGTGTTTCCGAGCACCGGGCGGAGCGACCTCAATGGCCGTGAGCACCGAAGCGCAGGAAACGCGCCTCAGATCGCCACAACACACACATCCCTCCAGGCCAGCAAAGCGTGGCCGGACATGTGCGCTGGCGAGCGAGAGCGACCCGCCAGGGTCGCGCCCGTCGTGTGTTTCCGAGCACCGGAGCGGAGCGGCCTCAATGGCCGTGAGCACCGGAGCGCAGGAAACGCGCGTCGGATCGCCGCCAGCGCGCATGTCCGGCCACGCTTTCAGCGGTTGACGCGGGAGGGGGGCATACGCAGCACCAACACCACGCCCAACACCGCCATCGCCGCCAGCAGCGCCAGCGCCCCATCGGTCCGCTGGGTCGCGTCCTTCACCCAGCCAACCAGATACGGGCTGACGAACCCCGCCAGTTGTCCCATCGAATTGATCAGCGCCAGCCCGCCGGCCGCCGCCGCCGGGCTGAGATAACCGTTGCAGAGCGGCCAGAACATCGGCAACCCGGTCAACGCGCCGGCAGTCGCCACCGTCAGCGCCCCCAGTGCCACGGGCATCGAATCCGGAAACCGCGCCGCGAGCGCCAGCCCGGCCGCCGCCATCAGCAGCGGGACGGCCAGATGCCACCGCCGTTCGCGCATCCGGTCCGCCGAACGCCCCATGACGATCATGAACAGACTGGCCCCTACATAGGGCACGGCACTCAGCCAGCCGATCGTCGCCGCATCATGAATGCCACTGGACCGGATGATCGTGGGCAGCCAGAAATTGATCGCATAGACGCTGGCCTGGATGCAGAAATACAGCAGCCCCAGCATCCAGACGGCCGGATTGCGCAGCACGGCCCCGAAATTGTCGGCCAGTTGCTTCGGCTGCTCCAGCCGGTCGCGCCGCAACGCCTCTCCAACAGCCGCCCGTTCCTGCGGTCCCAGCCAAGCCGCCTGTTCGATCGTGTCGCTCAACAGCATCACCATGCCGATGCCCAGCGCCACGGTCGGCAGTCCCTGGAGCAGGAACAGCCACTGCCACGCCGCCAGCCCACCGGGCGCAGAGGCGAAATGCGACAGCATCCAGCCCGACAGCGGGCCACCGACCACGCCGGAAAGCGGAATCGCCGACATGAACAGCGTCAGCGCCCGCCCCTGCCGCTCGGAAGGGAACCAGCGCGTCAGATACAGCACCAGCCCCGGAAAGAACCCCGCCTCCGCCGCACCGGTCACGAACCGCAGCAGATAGAAGCTGGCCGGGCCGGCCACGAACATCTGCGCGGCCGACAGCAGGCCCCACATGATCATGATCATCGCCAGCCATCGCCGCGCGCCCACGCGCTGCAACATCAGGTTGCTGGGCACGCCGCAGGCGATATAGCCAAGGAAGAAGATCCCGGCCCCGAGACCATAGGCGCGCTCGGACATATGCAGCGCATCGAGCATGTCCAGCTTGGCGAAGCCGACATTCACCCGGTCCAGATAATTGAACAGGTAACAGACGAAAATATAGGGCACCACCCTGGCCGCGACCTTGCGAAAGGTCGCATCCAGCCGGTCCACGGCCGACGGCGAGGGTACGGAGGCTACGTGCATCATTCTTCCCCGATGCTTGTTCTTCTTGCCCGCCCATGTCCCGGGGCGGGATAAGGACGGGGCGCGCGACACCATGCGGTGTTCGCGCCTTTGCATCGACCCTACGGGCAGAACCGCCCCGCCGTCTTGGTGCATATGCACGATAAATATGTCAGAATCGGCACAAAATTCCGGGCAGATGACAGACAATCCATGAGCATATCGGACCCAACCGCCCAGCCCGCCCCGCCCGACGGTTCGGGCCGCCCGGACATCGACCCCGCCCTCGCCCAGGCGATCGTCGATCGCTCGATGGCCATTACCGGCTGCAACATCAATGTGATGGACGCCCGAGGCGTCATCATCGCCAGCGGCGACCCCGACCGGCTGGGTCAGGTTCATGACGGCGCCCTGCTGGTGCTGGCACGCAGCAGCGCGGTCGAGATCGAAGCCCGCGCCGTCCGGCAGTTCGGCGGCGCGCGGCCAGGCGTCAACCTGCCGCTGCGGATCGGCCGCGCCATCGTGGGCTGCGTCGGGCTGACCGGCGCGCCCGGCACGCTGCGCCCCTATGCCGAACTGGTCCGCATGGCGGCCGAGACGATGCTCGAACATGCGCGCCAGAACCGTACCCTGTCGCGCGAGGCCCGCCTGCGCGAGGAACTGGTGCTGAGCCTGGTGCGCGAGGCTCCCACGCCACCGGCCCTGGCCCGGTCGGCGGCACGGCTGGGCATCGACCTGCGACAGCCACGGGTGGCCGCGATCATCGAAATCCGCTCCGAAGGCCCCGACGCCGCATCCCTCCTCGGCGAGCGGCATCAACTGATCACCCTGCTCTGCGAACCCGAACGCGGCAACCTGATCGCCCCCCTGTCGCTGAGCGAAATCGCGGTGCTGAAACCGGCCCTGACCACCAAGGGCACCTGGAGTCTGGACTGGCATCGCGAGCGGGCACACCGCCTGCTGGCGCGGGCACGCGCCGCCACCGGGCTGGACCTGCGGCTGGCACTGGGCGGCTTCGTCGAAGGGACGGACGGGCTGGTACGCTCCTTTCACACGGCGCGGGCGACGCTGGATGTCGGGCGGCGCCTGCATGCGACGCGCGACCTCCTGTTCTATGACGAAATGCGCCTGGCGGTCCTGCTCGATGCCCCCTCCCAGGATTGGCGCACACAGGAACTCCGCGCCCCGTTGCGCCCCCTGCTTCACGCCCCCGGACACGCGATGCTGCTGCATACGCTGCGGACATGGCTGGCCCACGGCATGCGGCCGCAACCCACCGCCGCCGCCCTCGGCCTGCACCGCAACAGCCTCGACTACCGCCTCCGGCGGATCGAAAGCATCTGCGGCCTCGACCTGGGGTCCAGCACGGATATCGTCGCGCTGTATCTGGCGCTGCACCTCACTCCGGACATGCCCCCGCTGACCGAGCCTCCCCCGGAAGACACCCTCTGAAGCCAGTCCGTTTCAGACCGCCTCCCTCCCGCCCGCGCGTGCCCATCACCGCCTCCTGGTCATTCAAGGAGGCTCGGCGTCAAGCCGCACTGACCCGCTCAGGGCATGGCTGCATACCCTGCCCCGCGGCACCCGCACGCAACCCCGCCGGGACCATGGCGTTTCAATCCATGCCCGCGTCCACCCCAGGAGGCGCGAAACCAAGGAGGCACGGAAATGGGCGAATTCAAGGACAAGATCAAAGGCCACGCGGACACGGTGGTCGGCGAAATCAAGCGCAATGTCGGCAAGGCGACCAGCAATCCCAGCCTGGAAGCCGAAGGCGAGGCACAGAAGCTGAAGGGCACCGCCGAAAAGGCGAAAGGCGCCATAAAGGGCGCGATCAACAAAGTCTGAGCCCCAGGCACCTATGATCCCCGGGGCCTGCCGTCACAACGGCAGGTCCCGCCGATCGCAGATCGCCTCCATCGCCATGTACGACGTAACGGTATCCAGTTCGACCCGCGCGATCAGCGAACGATAGATGGCGTCGAAGGCATTCATGTCCGTCGTCACAATCTTCAGCATGTAGTCGTAATCGCCGGCGATCCGGTAGAAATCGATCACATTCGGCACCGACACCACCGCCTCGCGAAAGCGGTCCAGCCAGTCCTGGGAATGGTGGCGTGTGCGTACCATCACAAAAACCGTCAGCCCCAGCCCCAGGGCTTCAGGATCGAGCAGCACCGTCTGGTGCCGGATCATCCCGCGCTCGCGCAGTGCGTGCAGACGCCGCCAGCAGGCATTCTGCGACAGCCCAATCCGCTCGGCCAGATCGCGCTGCGACAATCCGGCATCGCGTTGCAGGGCCTGAAGCAATGCTCGATCAAAATGATCCAGTTTTTCCGCCATACCCGATCATATGACCCAATTCTGACCACTTCAATCGAGAAAACGATAAAGTTCTTCCACCAGATCCCGTCTATTTTTTTGCCACCCATTGAAGGAGGCAAACGGCGATGCGCGACGGGCAGGATCTCTTCTCGGATTTCACGATGTCACTGCGCGCGGGCGGCCTGGACGGCCTCCGTGCCGGCCTGATCGGCGAAGGCGCCCCCGTCCCCGGCCCCTTCGGCACCCACAAGCTGATCTATGCCGATTACGTGGCCTCGGGCCGGGCCGTGCGCCAGGTCGAGGAGTTCGTGATGAATCACGTCCTCCCCTGGTACGCCAACAGCCATACCGAAGCCTCGTTCTGCGGCCGGCATGTCAGCCGCCTGCGCCACGCCGCGCGGGCTACCATCGCCCTTTTATGCGGCGCCGACGCAGGATTTTCGACCATCTTCACCGGGTCCGGCGCCACGGCGGGGCTGAACCGTCTGGTGGCCCTGCTGGGCGTGCCCGAAGCGGTGCGCAACGGTTCCACCCCCGTCGTCTTCATCGGTCCTTACGAGCACCATTCCAACATCCTGCCCTGGCGCGAAAGCGGCGCCGAAATCGTGGAAATCGACGAAGCCCCCGAGGGTGGACCCGATCTCGCCCATCTCGCGGCAGCCCTGGCGGAAGCCGGCCCGTCACGCCTGAAAATCGGTGCTTTCTCGGCCGCCTCCAACGTCACCGGCATCATCACCGACACCGACGCGGTCACGGCGCTGCTGAAAGCCAACGGCGCCCTCGCGGTCTGGGACTACGCCGGCGGCGGTCCCTATCTGCCCATCGACATGAAGCCCAACACGCCGTGGGAAAAAGACGCCATCGTGGTGTCGCCCCACAAATTCATCGGCGGTCCGGGCGCCTCAGGCATCACGATCATCCGCGACGCGGCCGTGACGCTGACCCGTCCGGTCGTGACCGGCGGCGGCACGGTGCGCTTCGTCTCCCCCTGGGGCCACGATTACGCCGACGGCATCGCCACGCGCGAGGAAGCCGGCACCCCCAACGTGGTCGGCGATATCCGCGCCGCCCTCGCCTTCCTGGTCAAGGACGCGATCGGGCAGGATTTCATGAATACGCGCAACGATGCGCTCTATCACGCCGCCCGCGCGGTCTGGGACCACAACCCCAATCTCGTCATCCTCGGCAACCCGGCCGCCACACGGCGCCTGCCGATCTTCTCGATGCAGATCCACGACCGGCAGCACGGCGGCATGGTCCACCAGCAACTCTTCACCCGCATGCTGTCCGATTGCTACGGCATCCAGGCCAGGGGCGGCTGCGCCTGCGCCGGCCCCTACGCCCACCGCCTGCTGGGGATCGATCGTACGGAGTCCGACGCCCTGCGCACCGCGATCCTGTCGGGTGAGGAAATGCGCAAACCCGGCTGGACACGCCTGAATTTCAGCGTGCTGATGGATGACGCGAAAGCGGAAACAATCATCGCGGCCGTGGACGAACTGGCCCGCGCGCCCTATCCCATGGCCGATTTTTACGAGGCGGATCCCGCCACCGCACGGTTTCGTGCGGCGGCAGGAAGGTCTTCTTTTTCTGAAGAAAAAGAAGCAAAAAGACTTTTATCCATTTAGGGTTTTACGACGCCCGCAGGATATCCCTTAACAGATCAAAGTTTTTTGGTTCTTTTTTTTCAAAAAAGAACAGAAACCTCACTCTACCGTCACGTTGATCGCACTCCCGCCAACCCGGAACTTCTCGCCCATCTCCGCCAGCCCGGCCGCGATTTCGGCGGCCGACATTCCGGCCCCGTCATTCTGGCCGCGCGCCGCGTCACGAATATCCTGGCTGATCTTCATCGAGCAGAATTTCGGCCCGCACATCGAACAGAAATGCGCCGTCTTATGCGCATCCTTCGGCAGCGTCTCATCATGGAAAGACCGTGCCGTCTCCGGGTCCAGTCCCAGATTGAACTGATCCTCCCAACGGAATTCGAAACGCGCGCGCGACACCGCATCGTCGTGCAGCCGCGCCGCCGGGTGCCCCTTGGCCAGGTCGGCCGCATGGGCCGCCAGCTTGTATGTGATCACCCCGGTCTTCACATCGTCGCGGTCGGGCAGGCCGAGATGCTCCTTGGGCGTGACGTAGCAGAGCATGGCCGTGCCGAACCAGCCGATCATCGCCGCCCCGATGGCGCTCGTGATGTGGTCGTATCCAGGCGCGATATCCGTCGTCAACGGACCAAGCGTGTAGAACGGCGCTTCGCCGCAATGGGCCAGTTGCTCGTCCATATTGGCCTTGATCTTGTGCATCGGCACATGGCCCGGCCCCTCGATCATCACCTGACAGCCATGGTCCCACGCCACACGCGTCAGTTCGCCCAGCGTGCGCAGTTCGGCGAACTGGGCGGCATCGTTGGCATCGGCGATCGACCCCGGCCGCAACCCGTCCCCCAGGCTGAAGCTGACATCATATTCCCGCATGATCTCACAGATCTCACCGAATTTCTCATACAGGAAGCTCTCGCGATGATGCGCCAGGCACCATTTGGCCATGATCGAGCCCCCACGCGAGACGATGCCCGTCACCCGCCGCGCCGTCAGCGGCACATAGGCCAGCCGCACCCCGGCATGGATGGTAAAATAGTCCACCCCCTGCTCGGCCTGTTCGATCAGCGTGTCGCGGAACACCTCCCACGTCAGGTCCTCCGCCACGCCACCGACCTTCTCCAGCGCCTGATAGATCGGCACCGTGCCGATCGGCACCGGGCTGTTGCGGATGATCCAGTCGCGGATATTGTGGATGTTCCGGCCGGTGGACAGGTCCATCACCGTATCCGCGCCCCAGCGCGTGGCCCACACCATCTTGTCCACTTCGTCGGCCACATGACCCAGCACGGCGGAATTGCCGATATTGGCATTGATCTTCACCAGAAAGTTCCGGCCGATGATCATCGGCTCCAGTTCCGGATGGTTGATGTTCGCCGGCAGCACGGCGCGCCCACGGGCGATTTCCGCGCGAACGAATTCCGGCGTCACGAAATCCGGAATGCTGGCGCCGAAATCCTCGCCATCCCGCAATGCTTGATCCGTCGCCGCACGGCGCTGATTCTCGCGGATCGCAACATATTCCATCTCCTCGGTCACGATCCCGGCGCGCGCATAATCAAGCTGCGTCACCGGCCGCCCCGGCCGGCCACGCCACACCACCCGCCCGGTATTGTCGAAAGCCGGCGCCAGCGTGGCCCCGCTTGCCCCCCCATTATCTTCCGGCCGCACCGCGCGCGGCTGTTCCACCACCGTGCAATCGCCGCGCCGCGCAATCCATCCGGCGCGCAGGGCCGGCAGGCCGCGCGCAATATCGATCTTGGCGGTCGGATCGGTATAGGGGCCGGAGGGATCGTACAGCGTCACCGGCGGCTCGCCGGAACTGGCGTGCAGATCGACCTGCCGAAAGGGCACCCGCAGGTCAGGAAACAGCGTGCCGTTCTGATAGACCTTCCGGCCACCGGCACGCGGCCCGACCGTCACATCGCCGGTCGCGGGCGTGCGCGTCGGCTGGCGCGGCGGGCTGGGGGGTGTCTGGATATTCATGGCGCGTCCTCTTTGCTCATTGAGGGGGCGCGCCGGCGCGAAATGTCATGACGGCGGCACATCGCAGCGCCGCGCTCAATTCCCATCCCTTCGCCGGCATGACCCGGATCAGGTTCGACGGGTCAGGGGGAAAACACCCCTCTCTCAGCCGCTCACATGCGACTCCCCGGAGAACGGCGCGATCTTAATCCCGCCCAAAGGGCGGGGGTCAAGAGCAAGCCGCATCGCCGGGCGGCACGGCACGTCACATTGTCGCGCGCCGGGCGGGCCGTCCCCACGGCCCGCCCGCACCCGTCACGATGCGCGCGGACGGATCGCAGCCTCCCGAACCTCGGGCGCACACCCCTCCCGGAAGGTCTCGAAATTCTGCGCGAACCGCGCCGCGAGATCGGCCGCCGCGCGGGCATAGGCCGCCGGATCATCCCAGGTCGAAGCCGGGTCCAGCAGAGTGTCGGGCACGCCGGGCACATGGGTGGGAATCGACAGGCCGAAATGCTCTTCCACCCGAAACGGCACGTCGTCCAACCGCCCGTCCAGCGCGGCATTGACCAGCGCGCGCGTTTGCGCCAACGCGATTCTCCGTCCGGTCCCATAGGGGCCGCCGGTCCAGCCGGTATTCACCAGCCAGCACGTCACCGGCGTCCGCGCCAGACTGGCCGCCAGTTGCGCGCCATACAGTTCCGGCGGGCGCGGCAGGAACGGCGCGCCGAAACAGGCGCTGAAGGTCGCCTGCGGCTCCTTGCCCAGCCCCTTCTCGGTCCCGGCGATCCGCGCCGTGTAGCCCGACAGGAAATGATACACCGCCTGCGCGGGCGTCAGCCGCGCGATGGGCGGCAGCACGCCGAATGCATCGGCCGTCAGCATCACCACATGGCGCGGCACGCCACCCCGCCCGTCCGGGCTGGCATTGGCCACGAAATCGATCGGGTAACAGGCGCGCGTATTCTCCGTCAGCCCGCCATTCATGAAGTCCGGCACACCGTCGCGATCGGCCATCACATTTTCCAGCACGGTGCCGAACCGGTGCGATGCGTCCCATATCTCGGGCTCCGCCTCCTGCTTCAGGCCGATCACCTTGGCGTAACAGCCCCCTTCGACATTGAACACGCCGTCCCGCGACCAACCATGCTCGTCATCGCCGATCAACTGGCGCGCGGCGTCGGAGGACAGCGTGGTCTTGCCGGTACCCGACAGGCCGAAGAACAGGGCCACTTCGCCGCCAGGCCCGATATTGGCCGAGCAATGCATCGGCATCACGTCCTGCTCCGGCAGCAGCCAGTTCATGACCGTGAAAATGGATTTCTTGATCTCCCCGGCATATTGGGTGCCCGCGATCACCACCAGCCGCTGCTCCAGCGACAGGATCACGCCGGTCGCACTCCGCACCCCATGCGTCACCGGGTCGAGCGCGAGGTCGGGCGCATGCAGGATCACGAAATCCGGCACAAACCCCGCCAGTTCGGCCGCCGGGGGCCGAATGAACATGTTGCGCGCGAACAGCGCGTGCCAGGCATGGGTCGTCACCAGACGCACCCGGATGCGATGGGCCGGATCGGCACCTGCGTACAGATCCTGGACGAACAGTTCCTGCCCTTCCAGATAGCCGCGCACATAATCGCAGGCCCGCTGGAACGCCTCCCTCGGCAGGGCGGCATTGACGGCCCCCCACCAGACGCCGTCGCGCGTCGAAGGTTCGTCGACGACGAACTTGTCCTGCGCCGAACGGCCGGTATGCAGCCCCGTGCGCACCATCAGCGCCCCACCGGAGGACAACGCGCCCTCATCCCGGCGGATCGCATGCCCGATCAGTTCGGGCGCATGAAGGTTGGCATGGACGGCCCCGGCATGGCGCAGGCCGGTTCCCGCTATCGCGTCTTCTGAATCCGCAGGCCGGAAGGTCTTATTGCTGTTCATTCTTTTCCGTTTCCTGATCATTGTTTCCCGGTGTGTCGTCCCGGAATGACAAGTGTGGCCCGATCAGCATGGCAACTTCCTGATCGACACAAGATTTCTCAATCACAGATGCGTGATTGAGCATCCCCACTATAACGCCGCCCTCCCCGTCATCGCCCTTCCGACCGCACACCATCTGCCCGAAAAGTTTCTTGAAGGACGAGAAAAATTATCACGAACCCATCGGGCATTGCTGTCTTTCTATAACGGACATTCTGCTTTTCTTTGATTTTCGTCCAATCTTTTCATAGAATAACTGAGTGAATGAAAAAGAAAATCCGCAGGCAAAGCTGCTCATCAACGTCATCGCCGGCATTTCCGCCGCCGGCGGCCTGCTATTCGGCTACGATACCGGCATCATCTCGGCGGCCCTGTTGCAGATCACGCCGCAATTCCACCTGGATATCGGCGGCCAGCAGATCGTCACCTCGGCCATCATCGCCGGCGCGCTGGTCGGCTGCATGGGGGCGGCGCCGCTGTCCGACCGCTGCGGCCGTCGGCGCACCGTGATGGTGGCGGCCACCATCTTCATCATCGGCACGCTCGTCGCCGCCCTGGCCGACAGCACCCGGATGCTCACCGTGGCGCGCTTCGTGCTGGGCCTGGCGGTGGGGGCCGCGTCGCAGATCGTGCCGCTCTATATTTCCGAACTCGCCCCGGCCCATCGGCGCGGGCGCCTGGTGGGCCTGTTCCAGTTCGCGGTGGTCTCCGGGATTCTGGTCTCCTACATCGCCGGCTACCTGCTGCGCCACGAAAGCTGGCGGCTCATGTTCGGGCTCGGGATCATTCCCGCCGTGATCCTGCTGCTGGGCATGGCCTTCCTGCCCAACAGTCCGCGCTGGCTGGCCATGCGGGGCGATTTCGACGGCGCGCGCACCGTCCTGCGCCGGGTCCGCTCCAGCCACCGCACGGCGGAGCACGAACTGCAAAGCATCATCGACGCGCACGACCGGCAGGCCCCGTGGTCGGAACTGGCGCGCCCGTGGATCCGCCCCGCCCTGGTCGCCGCGGTCGGCGTGGCCCTGCTCTGCCAGCTCAGCGGCATCAATGCCGTCCTCTATTATGCCCCCACCATCTTCTCCGGCGCCGGCTTCGGCGAGGGCTCGGCGCTCCTTACCTCGGTCGCGGTCGGCGTGGCGATCATCGTGGCGACGCTGTTCGGCAACTGGGCGGTCGAGGTCATCGGCCGGCGGGCGCTGCTGCTGTGGTTCCTGCCGGGCGCCAGCCTGTGCCTGCTGGTGCTGGCCGAGCTGTTCCATATGCAGGCCATGGGCACATCCCATCCCTGGCTGATGGTCGCGGCGCTGCTGGGCTATGCGGTGCTCAATGTCGGCAGCCTGTCGGTCACCATCTGGATCATCGGGGCCGAAGTCTTTCCGCTGTCGGTGCGCGGCAAGGGCATGGGCTTGGTGGCGGCCGCGCATTGGGCAGCCGACCTGCTGATCTCGCTCACCACCCTGTCGATGGTCCACAGCTTCGGCGCCGGCGGCACCTTCCTGCTGTTCGGCCTGATCAATGCGCTGGCCTTCCTGTTCGTGCTGCGCTTCGTCCCCGAAACGCGCGGCCTGTCGCTGGAGGCAATCGAAGGCCGGCTGCGCGAGGGCACCTTCCTGCGCACGGCCAGCGGCCACCAACTCGGCCGGGCGCGCTGACGGCGCCCGATCCAGCAGCTTGCCGGGGGCCGGCATGGCGACTATGCCGACAGGGTTCGCCACTCCGGACGAGGCCCCGCCCATGACCGTCCCCCGCATCGACCCCTTCCATGCCGTCGGCCTCAGCACGCTGGCCCACCAGATGGCGGCGGAAGGGCGCGATATCGTGCATATGGAATTCGGCCAGCCCTCGACCGGCGCACCGAAAGCCGCGATCGCCGAGGCCCACCGCATCCTCGACAGCGACGGCATGGGCTATTGGGAAAGCACGCCGCTGAAGGCGCGCATCGCCCGCCATTATCTGGAAACCTACGGCACCACCGTCCTGCCCGAGCAGATCTGGCTGACCTGCGGCGCCTCGCCGGCCTTCGTGCTGGCTCTGAACAGCGCCTTCACGCCCGGCGCCCGGATCGCACTGGCCCGGCCGGGCTACGTCGCCTATCGCAACACCCTGCGGGCGCTCTATCTGGAACCGGTCGAAATCCCCTGCGGCCCGGCCGATCGGTTCCAGCTTTCAGCCGCCGCCATCGCGGCGCTGGACCCGCCGCCCGACGGCGTCATCCTCGCCAGCCCGGCCAACCCCACCGGCACGATCCTGTCGGATGCCGAGATGCAGGCCATCGTCACCGTCTGCCGGGACCGAGGCATCCGCATCGTGTCCGACGAGATCTATCACGGACTCAGCTATATCGGCCCGGTCCGCTCGATCCTGCAGGACGAGCCCGAGGCCCTGGTCGTCAACAGCTTCTCCAAATATTTCAGCATGGCCGGCTGGCGGCTGGGCTGGCTGGTCGCCCCCCCATCGCTGATCGAGGCCGTGCGGACGCGCGTGGGCAACATGTTCCTCACGCCCCCCTCGCTCAGCCAGCATGCCGGCCTCGTCGCCTTCGACTGCCGCGAGGAACTGGAGGGCCATGTCCGCATGTACCGCCATAACCGCGACCTGCTGCTGGAGCGCCTGCCGGAACTCGGGATCGAGCGGATCGCCCCACCCGACGGCGCCTTCTACATCTATGCCGATATCGGGCACCTGACGAACGACAGCCTGGCCTTCTGCGCCCGGCTGCTGGCCGATACCGGGGTCGCCACCGCGCCAGGGCTGGATTTCGACCCGGTCGAAGGCAACCGCTTCATGCGCTTCAGCTTCGCGGTTTCGACCGACCGGCTGGAAGAGGCCCTGCGGCGCATGGTTCCCTGGTTCGCCCGGGCCGGCAGGATGGCCGACTGAACACGCGGCATGGTGCCGGCAGCTTGTCAGGATTCCCCGACTGGCCCTACCATGACGGCATGGTTCGCTCCCTGCGCTGGTCGCTGCTCTGCATCCCCCTCGTTCTCAGCGCGTGCGCCGAGAACGGCGCCTGCACCATCGCATCGGTCGGCGATATGCCCGTTCTGAACGAACAGGGTTCCCCCATCGTCAAGGCATCCATCAACGGGCACCCGGTGGCGTTCGTCGTCGATACGGGCTCGCTGATCACCGCCATCTGGCCACGGCAGGTCGACAAGCTCGGCCTGTATTCCACATTCCGCCAGGTCCGCCTGCGCGGCGTGGGCGGCGACACCCTGGGCACGATCGTCACGGCCCGCACGATGGGCCTGGGCGCGGCCACCGCGTCGGATGTGTCCTTCGTCGCCGTCGGCAGACGGATGGATGGCCGCGCAGTCAACGGGATTCCCATCGTCGGACTGCTCGGGGGGGATTTTCTGTCCAGTTACGATGTCGTCTTCGACCTGCCGAACCATCAGGTCAATCTGTACGATGTCCGGGGATGCAAGGGCCTCATCCCGCGCTGGAACGGCGGCTTTTACAGCGTCCCCACCCATGAAGACCCCAACGACCCGACCAAGATCATCGTCCGCGTCAAACTCAATGGCCATCCCATGGACGCGATTCTCGACAGCGGCGCGCAACACACCCTGATCGCCACCGATGACGCGCGCGACGCGGGTGTATCGACATCCGACCTCGCCAGAGATCGTACAGGCATCGGCATCGGAATCGACGACGAAAAACTGGTGCGGTTCATGCATCGCTTCGAGCGTTTCCAGGTCGGGCCCTTCCACTTCGATCATCCCGTCATGCCGGTCAGCGAGACCGATCACAGCCTGCTGGGTGCGGAATTTCTCCGCCGCCACCGGGTCTGGATTCCCCGCTCGCGGAACGAAATCTTCGTCCAGCCGACCGGCCCGTTCACCCCGATAGAGCCTCCGGCGACCGCGCCCGCCGACGCAGCATCAGGCCGCAATAAGCCAGAATGACCAGGTAAGCCGGCCCCGCGACCCCGACAAACGCCGCCTGCACCCCGCAGGATCGCGCCAGATGCACGAACACCTGCGGCAGCACGCCCCCACCGCAAAACGCCATCACCAGCAGGGCGGCGGCATGGTCGGCATGCCGGCCCATCGCCCGCATCACCACCGGAAACAGGGCCGGCATGATCATCGCATTGGCAAAACCGAGCAGGGCCACGCACAGCACGGACAGCAGGCCCGTCGTCATCCACGCCGCCCCGCACAGGGCCAGCCCCATGGCGCAGGAAACCCCCATATAACGTTCCTGCGACACCAGCCGCGGCACAATCACCATGCCGGCCAGATACCCCGCCAGCATCGCCGCCAGCGTCACGGCGGTAAAATATTTGGTCACATCCAGCGACAGGCCGAAGGACCGGCCATACAGCCCGATCGCATCCCCCGCCATCACCTCAACGCCAACATAAAGAAACGTGCTGAACACCCCCAGGCCCAGCAGGAACAGGCCCCCGTCACGCCCCTCCGCCGGCGCACCCACCTCCGCCCCGATCCCGATCTCCGGCAGGCGCGACCGCAGGACCCACACCGCCATCACCAGCAGCAGCACGGCCATGAACAGATAGGGCGCATGCACGGCGCGGGTAAACTGCGTCAGGATGGCCTCGCGCGCGGCGGCCGAGGGCGCGGCCCGCACCAGGGTCGCGATGCCGCCGATATCGCGCATCACCAGGGCGGCGAAGACCAGCGGCGCCAGAATGCCGGCGAACTTGTTCGCGGTCCCCATGATCGCGATCCGCTGCGCCGCGCGTTCATGCGGCCCCAGCAACGTGACGTAGGGATTCACCGTCACCTGCAACAGCGACAGCCCGGCCCCGATCACCCCCAGCCCCGCCAGCGCGCCGGGATACCAGCGTCCGGTCACGCATTCGCCGAACAGGGCCGTACCGACCGCCATCACCATCAGCGCGATCGCCATGCCGGCCTTCAACCCGACCCGGCGCGCCAGCAGCGTGGCCGGCAATGGAAATATGAAATAAGCCAGATAAAAGCATGAGGGTACAAGAAACGCCGCAACATCGCTCAGGCTGAACGCAAGCTGCACGAACGTGATCAGCGGCCCATTCAGCCAGGTGACGAACCCGATGCTGAAGAACAGCAGCGCCATGATGACGATCGGCGACCAGCCATAGGCCCCCGCCGGGCCGCCGACGGAAACCGTCCGCGCGCCGCCTTCGCCTGCCCTCACGATCGCCGCCCCCTGCCGCGCACAGCCGCATACGGCCACCCGGCCCTCACGTATCCTGCCCGCCCCAGCGCCATCTCCATCCCCCTTCCGTCTTTGCCGCGCAGATCACCAGAAGCACGGCCAGAACGACGAAATCGACGGGGATTTCGATAAAAACCATCCTGGTGGAATGAAAGATGAGAGAAAGCGCCGAAACGCCGGAAACAGCCGCGAGGCCCCCAAGCAGCACCACCCACCCCTGCCATGCGATCGGCAGGCCCGACCCGACCCCATAACGCTTCGCGGCAAACCACGGCTTTGACGGCGGGGCTGGCATCCGGACATTCTCCTCATCTCGTCTCTGTCATGCAACGATCGAAGCACATATCCGCCGGTCATGACCAGCCTCGGGCAGCCGCATCAAAACGCCGCCGGACGCGCGGCCACCGTTTACAACTCAGAGCCAGTGCAACGCGGCCAGATACGGCGCCGCGCCGCCGACACCCCGCACCGCCAGCATCCCGGCCAGCATCAGCATCACCGCCGCCACCAGCCCGTCCAGCACGCGCCACGCGGCGGGCCGGGCAAAGACCGGGCGCAGCAGGCGCGCGCCGAATCCCAACCCGGTGAACCACAGCGCGCTGGCCGTCGCCGCCCCCGCCACGAACAGCGGCCTGGCCGCGCCGGGCAGGCCGCCACCCACCGCCCCCATCAACAGCACGGTATCCAGATAGACATGCGGGTTCAGATAGGTAAACGCCGCCGCCCGCCCCAGCGTACCGGCCAGACTATGCTGGCCTTCGCGCCCATCGGCCACCATGGCGACGGGCGCAAACGCGCGCCGCAGGGCACCCAGCCCGTACCACGCCAGAAACACAGCACCCCCCAACGACATGACCCAGATCAGCGCGGGCATCCGCTGCACGATCACGCCCATCCCCAGCACACCAGCCGAGACCAGCACCATGTCGGACAGGGTACAGAACATCACCACCGGCATGACATGCCGGCGGAGCAGCCCCTGACGCAGGACGAACAGGTTCTGGGCGCCGATGGCGACGATCAGGGCGGCCGCAAGGCCAAACCCGCTGGCAAAGCCGGAAGGAATCAACATGGCCGCTTCCATGCCGGGGCATCATCGCGTAATCCAGCTTAATTCCCTTCATCCGATTAAGCGAAACTAAATCCCATGCTCGATTACGCCGCCCTCGCCGCCGTGGCCGCCGTCGCGCGCGAAGGCAGTTTCGAACGCGCGGCGACGGCGCTGGGCGTCACGGCCTCGGCGGTCTCGCAGCGCGTGCGCACGCTGGAAGACCGGCTGGGTGCCGTGCTGATCGTTCGTGGACAACCCTGCACCGCCACGGCGGTCGGTACCCGGCTGTGCGCCCATGTCGAACGGGTGCGCCTGCTGGAAGGCGAGATGGCCTCCGCCCTGCCGGGGCTGGCCAGCCAGATCGCCGAATCGGGGCCGCCGACGATCCGCGTCGCGGTCAATGCCGACAGCCTGGCCACCTGGTTCATTCCCGCCATCGCCGCCTTTGCCGGGCGCGGCGACCGGCTGGTCGATCTGGTCATAGCCGGCGAGGACCATACGGCCGAACGCCTGCGCTCGGGCGATGTCCTGGCCGCCGTGACCACCGACCACGCCCCCGTCCAGGGGTGCCGCACCGTGCCGCTGGGTGCCTTGCGCTATGCCGCAACGGCGTCACCCGCCTTCGTGGCGCAATGGTTCGCGGGCGGCGTCGATGCCCCATCGCTGGCACGGGCACCGGTCCTGCGCTTCGACCGGCGGGACGATCTGCACGCCCGCTGGGCGCGCACCCTCTTCGGGCCGGAACCGGAAATGCCGACCCACTGGATTCCCTCCACCCACGGCTTCATAGACGCCGCGTTGGCGGGGATGGGCTGGTGCATGAACCCGATCCCGCTGGTCGCGTCACACCTGCGCACCGGTCGGCTGATCAGCCTGACACCGAATCACCATCTGGACGTACCGCTTTACTGGCAGCACGCCCGCATCGGCACCCGACTGCTGGACGCCCTGACGCGCGACGTCGTCACGGCGGCAAAGAACGGCCTTCTCTGAACTATTGTTTTTACGAACGTCCTCACCTGTCTGGCGGCACGCATTCAAACAGGGTCGGCGCCAGCAAGCGGGCTGAAACGCGCCACACCGGCGAAAGGGTCTACCGACGGTCCCGCCCGCGCGCCGCCCCTGTCAGGCGGCCGAACGCGATTCCCTGACCGGCGAAAGGGCCTTCAGAACCTGCGGTTTGTCGCGCGTCTCAAACCGGCTGATCAGCCGCATGAGTTCCTGCGATTCATGGCTCAGACTGCCGGCCGCAGCCGTCGCTTCCTCCACCATCGCCGCGTTCTGCTGGGTCACCTGATCCAGTTGCGTAACGGCTTCGTTGACCTGGGTCAGCCCCATCGCCTGCTCCTGGGTCGACTGCGCGATCTCCGAGACCAGCGCGTCGATCGCGGAAATCTTCGTCACCACGGCGTTCAGCGCAATTCCGGTCTGCTCGACCAGCTTCGCGCCCCGCGTCACCGCGCCGCCCGACCTGACGATCAGCGCCTTGATCTCGCTGGCCGCCTCCGCCGAACGCTGCGCCAGCGTCCGCACTTCCGACGCCACCACGGCAAAACCCCGGCCGGCCTCGCCGGCGCGCGCGGCCTCAACCCCGGCATTGAGCGCCAGCATGTTGGTCTGGAAGGCAATCTGGTCGATCATGCCGATGATCTGGCCGATCTCCTGCGACGAGTTCTTGATTTCCCCCATCGCGACAATGGCCTCGCGCACCACCTCGCCGGACTTCGCGGCATCGGCCCGCACGTCCGAAGCCGAGGTCGAGGCCGCCCTGGCCCCTGCGGCACTGCGCGTCACCACACGGGTGATTTCCCCCAGGGTCGTCGCCGTCTGCTCCAGGTTGGCCGCCTGCATCTCGGTGCGCCGCGCCAGATCGTTCGAGGCCGAGGCGATCTCCTGCGCACCGTTGCCCACGCCGCCCGCCGAAGCCGAAATCGCCCCCATCGTGGCTTCCAGCGTCTCCATCGCGGCGTTGAAATCGCGGCGCAGCTTTTCGTAGGCAGGGTCGATCGGCTTCACCAGACGATGGCTGAGCGCATTGCTGGCCAACTTGTCCAGGCCACCGGCAACCTCGTCCACCGCCTGGACACGGCTGGTCACATCGGTCGCGAACTTGACGACCTTGGCAACGCGCCCATGATGATCAAAAATCGGATTATACGAAGCCTGAAGCCAGACAACCTTGCCGTTCCTGCCAATCCGCTTGAACTCGGCCGCCACATACTCGCCGGCCTGCAATTTCCGCCACAAGGCCGCATAGTCCGGCGAACGGGCGAAATCCTCATCGACGAACATCCGATGATGCTGCCGCCGGATCTCGTCGAGCCTGTATCCCATGGAAGAGAGGAACGCATCGTTCGCGTTCAGAACCTCCCCGCCCGGCGTAAACTCGATCATCGCCTGAACGCGGGAAACCGCATCCATCTTGCCCTTGAAATCGGCCATCCGCATCGCCTCCTCGGTCGTGACCGCCGCGACTTTGACGACCTTGTAGGGCTTGCCGAGAATATTGCGCACAGGGTTGTAGGACGCCTGGATAAAGACCTCCGTCCCGCCCTTTCCAATACGCACATATTCACGGGCGTCGAATTCACCCTGGCGCAACTTGTCCCAGAACGCCTTGTATTCGGGGCTCCTGGCGTAAACGGGATCGACGAAAAGACTGTGATGCCGCCCCCGGAGTTCGCCCAGCGGATAGCCCAGCGCCTTACGGAAATTCTCGTTCGCGGTCAGGATTCGGCCCGCAAGATCGAATTCGATAATGGCCAGCGAACGATCAAGCGCGGCAAGCGTCGCTCGTGAATCCCCCAGCCGCCATTTCAGAAAGCCGAACATCCGCATTCATTCCTCAGCTCCGCCGACCACCGGCCCGGACACGCCCCTGCGGAAAAATCACGCATCGCGGCGCAGCGGGATGATCGGTATATTTCACAGCCGAAACAGAACACCGAACAAACGACTAGCCGCTCCGTCGTCTTCTACGCGCGCTCTTATTCGGTAACCACGATTCACGGTATCCACTATTAGTATCAATACTCGCAGCACCTCGCAAGACCGTGATCGGCTTATCCGCTCTCCAGGCGCGGGCACCCCGCCTTAATGGGGGCCTCTCCGGCCGTCACCGAACGAAATCAGGGCGCGGCGCATATACGCCACGCCCTGTTGCCCTCCCGAATGCGGGACGGGTCAGCGGGAAGCGAGATGCACCGGCGCAAGGGCCGCCTGGGCGGCCGGCGCCGAAACGGCATTGACCACCGCCGGATCGAACACCCGCAGGAAACTGGTGGGGTGGATGCCCATCCACAGCGTGACCAGCGCGCAGGGCACCAGAACCGCCAGTTCCGGCCCGGTCAGGTCGCGCAGCATCGCCACCACGCCACGCCCTGGCGCGCCGAACATCACCCGACGATACAGCACCAGCATATAGACCGCACCCAGGATCATGCTGCTGCCCGCCAGGAAGGCGACCCAGAACGAGACATGGATGGCACCGACCATCACCAGCCACTCACCGACGAAGGCGCCGGTCCCCGGCAGGCCGATATTGGCCATCACGAACAGCATGCCCAGCGTCGCCAGCACCGGCATCTTGTGCGCAACGCCCGAGAAGGCGTCGATCGAGCGCGTCTCCGCCCGCCAGGACACGGCGGCCACGCAGAAGAACAGCGCGGTAATGATCACGCCGTGCGACAGCATCTGGAAGATCGCGCCGTCGATACCCTCCGGCGTCAGGGTGAACAGCCCGACCGCGATCACCCCCATATGCGAGAACGAGGAATAGGCGATCAGCCGCTTCATGTCCGTCTGCGCCAGGGCGATGATGGCGGCATAGATCACGGCGATCACCCCCAGTGTCAGCACATAGGGCGCGAACATCCGGGCGGCATCGGGGAACATCAGCACGCCGAAACGCAGCAGCCCATACGCGCCGGCCTTGGACAGCACGCCCGAAAGCATGGCCGTCGTCGGCGTGGGCGCCTCGGTATAGGCATCGGGCAGCCACGCATGCAGCGGGAACAGCGGCAGCTTGACCCCGAAGGCCAGGATAAAGCCCAGCAACAGCCAGCACTGCATGGCCGGGGCGAAATTCGCATGCATCAGCACGGGGATGTCGGTGGTGCCGGTCATGGTCCACATCGCCAGCAGCGCCAGCAGCATGAACAGCGACCCGCCGAAGGTGAACAGGAAGAACTGCATCGAGGCCCAGACCCGCTTCGGCCCGCCCCATATGCCGATCATCAGACTGCCCGGAATCAGCGTCGCTTCATAGAACACGTAGAAAAGAACCAGATCCAGCGCCGAAAACAGGCCGACCAGCGTGGTTTCCAGCAGCAGAAGCGCCACCATGTAGTCCCGCACCCGCGTCGTCACCAGCTTCCACCCGCCGATCACCGCCAGCGGCGTCAGAAAGGTGGAGAGCAGCACGAACAGCAGGCTGATCCCATCGACCCCGGTATGGTACGACACGCCGAACGACGCGGCCCAATCCGCCTGCTGCACGAACTGAAAGCCCGGCACCCGCGGGTCGAACTCGGCCCAGATCACCACCGACAGCGCAAAGACCAGCAGGCTGGTCCACAACGCCACCCATCGCGATGCGGTCTCGATCGCCTCGGAGGTGCCGCGCATCAGGAAGATGGCAAGCGCGCCGCCCAGCGGCAGATACGTGACCAGGGAGAGCAGGATGGGATGCACGTCGGTCTCATCGTCCGTGAAAGATGGGGAAGCCTATCCCTGTTCCGGCAACGAGACCACCCGTGCGCCGCATCACGTTCTCCCGAGCAGCACCGGTTTTCCGCATTTTGGGCAACCGGGGCCACACGCTGACGTTGAAGCAGCCCCGCATTTTTCATCACGCGCCGTCGATCGCACCGGTTATCGCCGGCCGAACAGGGTCTCCAGATCCGCGCGACTCAGCTTCACCCAGGTCGGCCGCCCGTGCGAGCAGGTGCCGGCGCGCGGGGTGCGTTCCATGTCGCGCAGCAGCGCATCCATCTCCTCCCGCGTCAGGCTGCGCCCGGCCCGCACGCTGCCATGGCACGCCATGCGGGCCAGGATGGCATCCAGCCGCCCATCCAGCGCCTGCACCTCGTCGGCATCGGCCAGATCGTCTTCGGCCATTTCCTCGGCCATGTCGCGCAGCAGGCCGGCCGGATCGTCGGTCCCCAGCAGCGCAGGCAACGCCCGCACCAGAACAGCATCCCCCCCGAACGGCTCGATCTCCACCCCCAGGGCCGACAGCGTGCCGGCACGGGCCAGCACCGCCTCCGCCCCGCCACGCGGCAGCGTCACCACTTCGGGCAACAGCAGGCGCTGGGCACGCAGCGTACCGTCCAGATACTGGGCTCGCAGCCGTTCATGCGTCAGGCGCTCATGCGCGGCATGCTGGTCCACCAGCACCAGCGCCCCGTCGCCCGACACCGCGATCACATAGGTGCCCATCACCTGCGCCACCGCGGCCCCCAGCGGATAATCCACCGGATCGGCCAGAACGGCCCGCTCCTCTTCCACCGGCCCCGAACCGCCCCCCGGTCCCGGAGGCGCAACCGGCACCATGGGGTCCAGGACGCGCGCGGCCGGCCGATCCCCCAGATCGAGTCGCCCGCCGGAAAACGCCGCCGGACCAGGCGCCGCAAAGACCGGCGCCGCCGGGCGCGCGGGTGCGGGTGCGGGGTCGGATGGCGGATACCAGATCCGCGCCGGCCCCGCCATGCGCGACTGCAACAGCCCCGGCCGCACCCCGGCCACGCCGGCACCGCCGCCCAGCGCCCGGCCCAACGCCCCGATCACCAGCCCGCGCACCGCCGCCGGATCGGCAAAACGCAGTTCGGTCTTGGCCGGGTGGACGTTCACATCCACCATGTCCGGCGGAATGGTCAGCGACAGCGCCACCACCGCATGCCGCCCATGCTCGATCACATGCCGATAGCCGACGCGCACCGCCGTCCGCAGCACCGGATCGACCACCGGCCGGCCATTGACCAGCAGAATCTGCCCCGCCGCCGTCGCCCGATGCACCGACGGGCCACAGGCGAACCCGCTCAGCACCAGGTCGCCTTTCACCCCCTCGACCGGCAGCATGCCGTCCGCACCCTCGGTCTCCAGAATGGCGGCGACCCGCTCCGCCATGTCCTGGCACGGCAGGTCGAACACCACCCGCTCGTCCAGTTGCAGGCGAAAGGCCACATGCGGCACCGACAGCGCCAGCCGCCGCACGGTAATATCGGCATGCCCGGCCTCGACGCGGGGACTCTTGAGGAATTTGCGCCGGGCGGGCGTGGCGAAGAACATGTCCTCCACCACCACGCGGGTTCCCGCCGTGCCGGCGCAGGGCGCGGGCGTACCCACCAGCCCGCCTTCCACCGTCAGCCGCCACGCGCTGTCGGCCCCATGCGGGCGCGAGGTCACCGAAAGCCGCGCCGCCGCCCCGATCGACGGCAGCGCCTCGCCCCGAAACCCCAGGGTTTCGATCCGCACCAGCGTCTCGTCACGCAGTTTCGAGGTGCAATGCCGCTCGACCGCCAGCATCAGGTCGTCGGGCGTCATGCCGCACCCATCATCGACCACCTCGATCCGGTCGATCCCACCCTGTTCCAGCAGGATCGAAATCCGCCGCGCCCCGGAATCGATCGCGTTCTCGACCAGTTCCTTCAACGCGGCGGCGGGGCGTTCGATGACTTCGCCCGCCGCGATGCGGTTGACCACCTGTTCCGACAAACGCCGGATCACCGGTCGGGCGGGCAGGCTCGACGAATCACTCATGCGCGCAGGCTAGACCATCCGCCCCACGGGGGCGAAATCCTTTTCGGTGGAGGGAAACCAGAGCCAAAATAAAAAAAGGACCAGCCAAGGCCGGTCCCCTTCCTCCATGCCGGCCGGCAACCCGGCCCGGCCATCCCTGGTTCTACTTGCTCGGGGCCTTGCTCTTGACGGTCGGCGTGGCGCCCTGGGTCGGGCTGTTGCCCAGCGCCGAATTCTGGCGCAGACGGCGGTTCTCGGCCTCGCCGTCCACCTCGCCGCCGGCTCCCCCGCCGTTCCAGAACATCAACTGGTTGATAAAGCCCTGCCCGGCCGGACCAAGCTCACCCTTGTCCGAACTGTCCGAGGCCGCGTCGGCCTCGTTCACCAGCGCGGCCTGGCCGGCGCTCGGCGCGCCATCGGCGCCCTGAAGCGCGACGTTGGGCGACAGGGTCTCGAGCGCCTGCAATCTCGGGCTCTCGTCCTGCGGGCGCGATGAGTCGCTGTGCGGAACCGCCAGTTCCTGCGTCGGCGGCATCGACAGCGGGGCGCGCGTCGTCACCGTATATTCGTCCGGCGAATCGCGTTCCAGGCCGAAGGCCCGATTGAGGTCCGAGCCGGAGCAACCGGCAAGAAGGACTCCGCCCGACAGCAGAAGTGCGAACGGAACCAGACGAGGGAATAGGGGCGCCATGCTTCGCTTTCTACCGCTCCTGCCCGGTTCCGGCAAGGCCACGCCGCTCGGTCAGGCTGTCGAACAATAAAATGGCAACGCCGCAATCGATCGCGGCATCCGCCAGATTGAACACATAGAAACTGTATCCATACGCATGCAGGTGCACGAAATCGACCACCGCGCCGTAATGCAGCCGGTCGATCACATTGCCGATCGCCCCGCCCATGACCGCGCCAAGCCCCGCGGCCACCCACGGGCGGCTGGTCCGCGCCAGCCAGATCGTCAGCACCAGCACCACCGCCAGCGCCACGACCGTAAAGACGACCCGCCCCATCCCCGCCATGCCACCCAGCATGCCGAACGTGATGGCATGGTTCCACACCATGGTCAGGCTGAAGAACGGCAGCACGGGAACCGAAACCCGGTTCGGCAGGTCCAACCCGTACAGAATCCAGTACTTGCTCCCCTGATCCAGCAGCAGCACAAGCAGGAACAGCGCCGCGCCGATAACCCGGCAGCGCAGGGCCGGCCGAAAAGCGCCGCCCCCCAGCACGGCCTCACTCATGCCCCGGCCCGCGCATCGACGACCGCGACGCAGCGCAGGCACAATTCAGGATGGGCAGCCTGGCTCCCCACCTCGTCCAGCACCTTCCAGCAGCGGGCACATTTATGCCCCGACGCCGCGGAGATGACCGGCGCGCCATGGGCACCCACAGCCCCACCGTCGCGCTCATCGCCCTCACCGGCCAGGAAGATCGACGCCGCCCCCGGCTCCACCGTGATCGACGCCTGCGACACGATCGCCAGTTCGCACCAATCGATATCGGCGAAGCGTCCGGCCTCTTCCTCCGACAGTTTCAGTTCCAGCGCCGCCTGAAGCGACGACCCCACGATGCCGCCGCGCCGGGCCGCCTCGATTTCGGTCGTCACCACCCGGCGCACACCACGCAGCGTCATCCAGCGATCGGCCAGATCCGGGCGGATCCATTCCTCGGGCAGCGCGGGGAAGGATTGCAGATGCACACTCTCGGCCTCGCCGAAACGCGCGGTCCACGCCTCCTCGGCGGTAAAGACCAGCACCGGCGCCAGCCACGCGCACAGGCAGCGATGCAGTTGGTCCAGCACCGTACGGGCGGCCCGACGGCGCAGATTGTCCGCACCGTCGCAATAGATCGCATCCTTGCGCACGTCGAAATAGAACGCCGACAGGTCGGTGGCGCAGAACCCATGCACAGCGGCATAGACGCCGACCCATTCGTGCGTCTTCACCGCCCGGTCGATCTGCGCGCCCAGTTCGGTCAGCCGATGCAGCACCCACTGTTCCAGTTCGGGCATCTGCTCGTAGGGCACACGCTCGGCGTCGGTGAACCCGTCCAGCGCGCCCAGCAGCCACCGCAGCGTGTTGCGCAGCCGGCGATAGAGTTCGCCCTGCTGTTTCAGGATCTCGCTGCCGATGCGCAGGTCTTCGTTGGTGTCTGAATTCATCACCCACAGGCGCAGGATATCCGCGCCCAGCGAGTCGTTCACGTCCTGCGGGGCCACCACATTGCCCAGCGACTTCGACATCTTGCGGCCCTGCTCGTCCAGCACGAAGCCGTTGGTCACCAGCGCGCGATAGGGCGCGATCCCGCGCGTGCCCACACTTTCCAGCAACGAGGACTGGAACCAGCCGCGATGCTGGTCGGACCCTTCCAGATACAGATCGGCCGGGAACGGCATGCCGTCACGCCCCAGCACGAAGGCATGGGTCGATCCGCTCTCGAACCACACATCGACGATGTCGAACACCTGCTCGTACTCGTCGGGGTTGCGGTCGTTGCCCAGGAACCGGCTGGCGGGCGCGCTGTACCACACATCCGCGCCCTCGGTGCGGAAGGCGTCCACGATGCGCTGCATCACCACCGGGTCGCGCAACACCTCGCCGCTCCGCTTCTCGACGAACACCGCGATCGGCACCCCCCACGCCCGCTGGCGGCTGATGCACCAGTCCGGGCGCCCGGCAACCATCGAAGTCAGGCGGTTGCGCGCCTGGGCGGGCACGAACGTCACGTCTTCCAGCGCACGCAGGGCACGGGCGCGCAACTGGCCCTCGCCATCCATGCGGATGAACCATTGCGGCGTGGCGCGATAGATCACCGGCGCGCGCGACCGCCAGGAATGCGGATAGGAATGCACCAGCGTCGCACGCGCAACCAGCCCGGCCGGCGCCTCGCCGGCATCGTTGGCCTTCTGCATCGCCTCCGTCAGCGCCACACAGACCGGCTCGGCCGCCTTGAAGACATGCCCGCCCGCGAACAGCGGCACCCAGTCGGCATAGCGCCCGTCATCCAGCACCAGTTCCGGCACCTCGATCCCGTTCGCCACCGTCAGCGCGAAATCGTCCTCGCCATGGGCCGGCGCCATATGGACCAGCCCGGTGCCCGCATCGGTGGTCACGAAATCGCCGCCCAGCAGCGGCACGTCGAAATCGTAGCCCTGCCCGCGCAGCGGATGGGCACAGATCGCCCCCGTCAGCGCCTCGCCCGGCATGGTGTAGAGCACGTAATGCTCGGTGATCCCGGCGGCGGCGCAGAACGGCGCGATCAGCGCCTCGGCCACCAGCAGGCGGGCGCCCGGCTCCAGCAACGCATTGTCGGTCACCCCGTCGACGCGCAGCACCGCGTAGGTGATCTCCGGCCCGAAGGCGATGGCGCGGTTGCCGGGGATGGTCCAGGGCGTGGTCGTCCAGATCACGGCCGAAACATCTTGGAGCACCCCGGTCGGCGTCGGGTCGTGGATGAACGGAAACGCGACATGGATCGTGGTCGATTCATGGTCGCGATATTCGATTTCGGCCTCGGCGAGCGCCGTCTTCTCCACCGGGCTCCACATCACCGGGCGCAGCCCGCGATAGAGCAGCCCGTTCAGCAGAAAGCGGCCGATTTCCTCGGCGATCGTGGCTTCGGAGGAAAAATCCATCGTGGCATAGCGCTCGTCCCACTCGGCCTGCACACCCAGGCGGCGGAACTCGGCGGCCTGGATCTCGACCCATTTCGCGGCATAGGCCCGGCATTCGGCGCGGAACTGAAGGACCGGCACCGAATCCTTGTCGCGCCCGGACTTGCGATATTCCTCTTCGATCTTCCATTCGATCGGCAGGCCGTGGCAATCCCAGCCGGGGCGGTAATGCACCGCGAAACCGGCCATCCGATGGGCGCGATTGACCACATCCTTCAGGATCTTGTTCAGCGCGTGGCCGATATGCAGGTTACCGTTCGCATAAGGCGGCCCGTCATGCAGCATGAAGGACGGCCGCCCCTCCGCCTGCGCGCGCAACTGCCCGTCCAGCCCGCTGGCCGCCCAGTGCGCCAGAATCTCCGGCTCCCGCGTCGGCAGGCTGCCCCGCATGGGGAAGCTGGTTTTCGGCAGGAATACCGTATCCCGATAGAGATCCTGTGACTTCGACTCGGTCATGACCCTGAATTTCTGGCTACTGGCGACAATGAACAACGATGCGACGGAAAGATTATTCCCCTCGCGGACCCAACCTTATGCGGAGCCGCACGCCAGATGGTCAAGCTTGGCAGGCCGTATCACAGGCCCGTCCGCGTCAGCCGATCCAGATATGTCCGGGCGGTCGCCGCGTCCTCGGCGATCTGCGCCTTCAGCGCATCGAGCCCGTCAAAGCGCCGTTCGTCGCGCAACAGCGTATGCAGCGCGACAGACAGCGTCTGGCCGTACAGATCCCCCTCGAAATCCAGCAGATGGACTTCCAGCCGGCTTTCCTGCCCGTCATCGATGGTCGGGCGCCGGCCGATATTGGCCACCCCCGGCCAGGCCTGCCCATCGGGCAGCCGCACCGTCACGGCATACACACCCCGCGCGGGCTCCAGATGCCGGCCCAGCGGCACATTGGCTGTCGGAAAGCCCAGCAGGCGGCCGCGCTTGTCGCCATGCTGCACCACGCCCCGGATCGCCCAGGGCCGTCCCAGTTCCTCGGCCGCGCGCTCGGGATACCCGTCCTGCAACAGCCTGCGGATGCGCGTCGAGGAATAAGGCCCCCCCGCGTCGGCCAGCGCCGGCACAATGGTCATCCCGATCCCCAGTTCCTCGGCCCGCTCGGCCAGGAACGCGACATTACCGCCCCGACGATGGCCGAAGGCAAAATCGGTGCCGCAGGCCAGGTGCCGCAGGCCGAGTCCCTCATGCAGCACGTCCGTCACGAACTGCTCGGCGGTCATGGCGCTGAAGGCGGCATCGAAGGGAATCTGGAAAACGTGCCTCACACCCAGCGCCGAAAGGGCGGCCAGCCGCTCCTCGGCCAGGGTCAGGCGGAAAGGCGGGTCCTGCGGGCGGAACACTTCCCGCGGATGAGGCTCGAACGTCACCACCGCCAGCCCCAGATCGGGCCGCGCGGTATGCAGCGTGTGCAGCAGATGGGCATGGCCCAGATGCACCCCGTCGAAATTGCCCAGCGCCGCCGCCATGCCCCGCGCCGCGTCGGGGATATGCCGCCAGCCGGTATGCAGATGCGCCCTCATGGCGTGCCAGGCAAAGCAAACAGGCGCGCCACCTCATCCAGCGTGGCGGCCACCGGATGCCCCTCGCCGGGGCGGGTGCCATCCTCCGGCCGGGCAAGCTGGCAGGTCCGCAGCCCCGCCGCCGCCGCGGCATCCAGTTCGGCCACGATATCGGAGAGAAACAACGTGCGCCCCGCCTCCCATCCGGCCTCGGCCAGAATGGCGCGATAACTGTCCGCCTCGCGCTTGCCGCCGATCCGCAGGTCATAGAACCCGTCGAAGAGGCCGCGCACGTCGCCCTCGGTCGTATGGCCATAGATCAGGCGCTGCGCCGCCTCCGAGCCCGAAGAATAGACCGCCAGCCGCAGCCCGCCTTCATGCCAGCGCCGCAAGGCCGGCAGCACGTCGGGATACAGCGCCGCCTGCAAGGCACCGGTGCGGTAGCCTTCCGCCCATGCCAGCCCCTGCAACGCCTTCAGCGGCCCGATCTTCTCGTCCCGGTCCATCCAGTCATTCAACTGCGCCAGCGGCGCCACGCCGGGCGCCAGCCGGGCGATGTCGGCCACGGCGTCCCGCACGGCCGGCTCGTCGCCGCGCGTCGCCAGCAATTCGGGCAACGCCTTGCGGGCATAGGGGAAGAGAACCTGATGCACGAAGGCGACCGGAATCGTCGTGCCTTCGATATCCAGCAGAACGGAGTCGATCCCCCCGTCCGCGTGCGTCGCCGCTTCGGCCACCGTCATCCGCTCCTCAGGCTGCTGGAAAGCGCCGGGCGATATCGTCGCCCGTATATTGGGCGATCCAGCCGGTCTTGTCGGTAAAGACCCGCAACGCCACCACATCGGGCTCCATCCCGGCATCGAACCAGTGCGGAATGCCCGCCGGCACCGAAATCAGGTCGCCCGCCACGCAATGCACGTCATAGACGCTGCCGCCGACATGCAGCACGAAATTGCCCCAGCCATGGACGAAGAAGCGGACCTCATCCTCGCTATGGATATGTTCCGAGAGGAATTTCGCGCGCAGTTCGGCCAGGTTCGGGGTCTGGGTGGTAATCCGCACCACATCGGCCGATCCCGCCCCGGTCTCCCCCATCAGTTCGTCCAGATAGGGGCGATAGGCGTCCAGCACGGCTTCGGGCGAGGCATCGGGCGGCGGCACCACCGGACTGTCCCAGCGTTCGAACCGCACACCGATCCCCCGCAGGGCCTGGGCAATCTCCGGCGCGCTGTCGGTCCGCGACACGACGCGGCCCGGATCGTCATCGCGATAGACGGTCAGGCGGCTCATCGGCGCAGCTTCCTCTTTTCCAGTTCGCAAGCCAGCAGAAACTCCAGCCCCTCCAGCCGGGCCAGAGCCACGTCCATGGTGGCGCCCCACACATAAACGCCATGGCCGCGAATGATGTATCCCGCCGGCATCCGCCCCAGCTCGGGCGCCACGACGGTGCACAGCCGTGCAATGTCCTGGTCATTGTCGAACACCGGCACACGCACGCTGGCGTCATGGGTGGTCTGCCCCTCGAACACCTTCTGGACCTCATAGTCCGCCAGGGTCAGGGCACCATCGGTCGTCGCCATCGACAGCACGGTCGAAGCGACGGAATGACCATGCAGCACCGCCCCGATGGCCGGGTCATGCGCGTAAAGCTGGCAATGCAGCAGGGTCTCGGCACTAGGCCGGTCGCCCGGATGCACGGCCTTGCCATCCATCCCGACCTCGATCACGCCCTCCTGCGTCAGGCAACCCTTGTGCCCGCCCGACCGCGTGATCGCAATCCGCCCGTCCGGCAGGCGGCGGCTGATATTGCCCGCCGTGGCCGGCACCCAGCCAAACCGGTCCATCCGCCGGCCGGCGGCGATGACATCCTGCACCGCGCCGGACCACAGATCCGTCGTCGTCATCTGGTCCATATCGGAAAATGATCCTGAATCGTTCGCCCTGGCCGCAGCCTCAGGGGGTCGAGGAACCAGAGGGGCGACCGGATGCCGAGAAGCTGGCATCGCGCTGCGCTCCGGCCGCCGGCCCCGGCGGCGCGATATGCCCGCCCGGCCCCGGATTGCTGTTTTCCATGTTCTCGTCGTCGGCCATGTTCTTCTTGAACGATTTCACGCCGCGCGCGACATCGCCCATCAGCGTGCTGATCTTGCCGCCGCCGCCAAACAGAACCAGCACGACGGCCAGAACGATCAGCCAGTGCCAGATGCTCAAGCTACCCATAACACACACCCTCGTTTCCGCGCCGTGGCGCCGTCGGCTTCCGGACCGACCCCGATCCGCCCGGACAATCCCGACATCACATGAATCCCGATAAGACATGGAACCGGGAAGCCCGCCATGCAAGCGCCCCGTCCCGCACCCGCTCAAGCGTCCGGCGACGGACGATCCGGCAGGTCGCGCGAGATGAACCCATATGTGGGATAGACGCTTTTACCCATGCTGTGAACCGGCTGCCACCAGACCCGCACCGCAGACCAGTCATTGGCCCGCGAGACATCGACCACCGGAATGCCCCGATCGATGCGCCCCGGCACCCAGTTCGCCTGATCGACCAGGATCGCGCGCGACCCACGCACCTGCCGCACGACCGACACATGCCCGTCCGGCAGCCGGCGGGTAGAGCGGAACACCAGCACCTCGCCCGGCGCAGGCACCTGCGTATGCGCATACGCCCCTTCCGACTGCCGCCACCAGCCGGCGGCGGCACCGCTCAACCGCAACCCGGTCACCGAACGCGCATAGGGCGCGCACTGCACCGGCCCGTTCCAGCCACGACCGCTGCCACCGCTGCTGCCACCTCCACAGGCCGCCAGCGGCAACAGGCCGCACAGCATCAGCCAACGCACGCGCCTGGCGCGGCCCGTCACGCCGATTTCATCCGGATAATCCGGTCCTCGGCTTCCTCGGGGTCCATATCCAGCGCCGCCTCGGCCGTCGCGCGACCAAACCCGGCCCGCGCCATGGCATCCAGCACCTTGCGGCGGCGCACCGTCGCCTCGTCGCCCGAAACCACGTCCTCGCCCCCCTCCCGCGCGGGGGCAAACGGCCCGGCACGGCGCCGACGCGCAAAGATCAGCGCCGCCGCCAGTTCCACGTCCTGTCCATCCTGCCCGCGCGCGCCCAGCGCGTCATCCAGCACGGCCCCAACCGTTTCCGCCTCGACCCCGCGCGCGGCCAGATGCGCCTGCACCGCCCGGCGCGACCGGCCGGAGCGTGTCAGCGACCGGGCACGCGACCCGGCAAAGGCCGCATCATCCACCGCACCCAGTTCCACCATGTCGGCCACCACCTGCGCGATCACCGCACCAAGCGGCGCCGTCCGGCTTTCCACCTCTTCCGACAGTTCGCCGCCCTCGACGGCCCGCCGCGCCCAGCGCTGCACGCGGCGCTCCAGCACCTGCGTCAACCCGGCGCGGGTCGTACCGAAACGGGCCAGATGCGCCAGCGCGGTCGCCCGCAACAGCGCACGATCCGGCACCGGTCCGACCGCCCGGCGCCCACCCGTCGTCGTTCCACGTACGGCCTGATCACTCATGCACCCAGTATGCCATAAAATGTCAGGAATCGCGACAGTTACGTCATACAATGCGGGCATCTCACACCCACGCCCCAGACATATAATCCGAGACTACATCCGCGGCACCGCCCATCAGGTCGGGCGACCAAATGCCTTCAGATGCAATTGCTCGCCCTTGGCGCGGCCGCCCTCCACCATCGGGTCCAGCGCCATCACCCGCTGCCAGGCCCGCTCGGCCGCCTGCCAGTCGCCGCGCTGTTCCTCGATCGCCGACAGCAACCGCCACGCCACCGCGTCCTGCCCATCATGCTGGAGCGCAACACCCAGGTCGGCAATTGCTCCGGTCAGGTCGCGCGCCGCCAGCCGTGCCTGCGCCCGGTCGCGCCACAGGATCGCGATATCCGGCTGCAACACCAGCGCATCGTCCAGATCCTCGACCGCACTCAACGCCTTGCCCTCGGCCAGATGCGCCACGGCACCGCGTTGCAACAGGCGTGTGGTGGGAGAAAGCGCATGTCGCCGCGCCCGCTCCAGCCGGACTTCCAGATCCACCGCCGCCGCCCGGGAGGACGCTCGCGCCAGTTGCGCCGTCAGAACAGACAGGTCCGGAGTCGCAGACGGGCCGGGATGCCCCTCATCCCCCGCCCCAGCGGAAGCAGCCGGCGCCGGAGCAGCATGCCCGGCTGGCGCATCCGCCCACGCGGGCATGACGCAGCCCAGCCACAGCCATGCCGTCGCCAACGCGCGTACGCGCGAGAACCCACGCCAACCGCCCGGAATCCGGAGGCAGGCGCGGGTTTTCGCGTCACCCAAAAAGAACGGAACGGCCAAGGCCGCCCGCAACATTCAGCCCTGACGGGCCTTCATGCGGGGGTTCTTCTTGTTGATGACATAGACCTTGCCATGACGACGGACCACACGGCAGTCCTTGTCACGAACCTTGGCCGACTTCAGGCTGTTTCTGATCTTCATGACCCGACCCTCACTGGCGGCGGTAAACCGCGAAGACGGGCCGAATACCGGTCGAGCGCCCCCGAGTCAACCATCCACCCCCGTTTTCGGCCCTTTCAGGCGGTATTTTCACCCCTCGACCGAGGCACCGAGCCCCGGTGGCCGAACATGCGGGGCCAGCAGGCGGAAATCCCCCGCGCGCGGCGAGCGCGCACGCCAGCCCAGCCCAATGGTGCGCCACGCCTGGCACCCCGTCACCGGCCGCACCACCACCGGATGGTCGCGCAGAATGCCCGACTCCACCGCCAGTTGCGGCAACAGCGCAATCCCCAGCCCATCCGCCACCATCTCGACCAGCGTATAGAGCGAGGTCACGACGAATTCCTCCTCGCCCTCGGTGCTGGTCCATCCGCGGTCCTGCCGGCACAGCGCCAGGGTCTGATCGCGCAGGCAATGGCCGTCTTCCAGAAGGACCATCCGCTCGCCGGCAATACGCTCCACCGGAATCGCCTCCAGCGCCGTCAGCGGATGATTGGCCGGCAGCACCAGCATGAATTCATCCCGCCACAAGGGCAGCATTTCGGCCCCCTCGCATGGGCAGGGCATGGCCAGCAGCACCAGGTCCAGCCGGCCCAGGGCCAGCTTGTCCAGCACATTGCCGGTCAGGTCCTCGTTCACTGACAGACGAATCTGCGGAAAATGCCGGCGCAGCCGCGCCACCAGCCCCGGCAGCACGAAAGGCCCGATGGTCGGAATCACCCCCAGCCGCAGCAGCCCGGTCATCGGCGCGCGCGAGGCATCGGCCACGTCCTGCACGGCCTGTAGCGCCTCCAGCGCGAATCGCGCCCGCGCCGCCACCTCGTCGCCGATGGGGGTAAAGACCACACGCTTGCCCACATTGCGATCCAGAAGCTGAATATCCAACTGCCGTTCCAGCGCCAGGATACCGGCCGAAAGCGTGGATTGCGTCACCGCGCAAGCCTGCGCCGCACGGCCGAAATGGCGCATCTCCGCCAACGTGATCAGATAGCGCAGTTGCTGGGCCGAAGGCAGGGGCGTCATCGACTCACTCGATCATCCGGATATAAATTATTCATTGGCATGATATCGCCTTCGGAGCCATAGATACAACCCATGCCGTGACCGCCTTCTGTGGCCACGGTCACGACCACCTAATGCAAGGGAGCAGAACCGATGCTGACAGTCGGCGATAAATTTCCGGAATTCGATCTGGCAGCCGTCCCCGGCGGCCCGGAAGGGCTGAAGGGCGATTTCGTCCAGATTTCGGACAAGAGCGATGCGGGCAAGTGGAAGCTGGTCTTCTTCTGGCCGAAGGATTTCACGTTCGTCTGCCCGACCGAAATCGTGGCGTTCGGCAAGCTGGCCGGCGAATTCAAGGACCGTGACACCGTGGTCTACGGCGTCTCGATCGACAGCGAGTTCGTGCATCTGAACTGGCGCCTGCATCACGAAGACCTCAAGGGCCTTCAGATCCCGATGCTGGCCGACATCAAGCGCGAGCTGTCGACCGCCCTGGGCGTCCTGTCGCCGACGGCCGGCGTCGCCAACCGCGCGACCTTCCTGGTCGACCCGGAAGGCATCATCCGCCACGTCAGCGTCAACGACCTCTCGGTCGGCCGCAACCCGCAGGAAGTCCTGCGTATCCTGGACGCGCTGCAGAGCGACGAGCTGTGCCCGTGCAACTGGAAGCAGGGCGAAGCCTTCCTGAAGCCCTGATCGCCTCCCGATCAGGACGGTCCGGCCACCAGGCCGGACCACGCCGCCTGTCCGGGGCCGGACAGGCGGACGCGGGCTCCGCCCGCCACGGGTGCCGGATCACCACACGGTGACGCCCGATAAACGACGACGGAAAACGCCCGTCTTCCTTTATTCATTCGCCGGAGCCTCCCCGCGACCGTCCGCATGGCCGGCCGGACGCCTCCGCCCAGCAGGTCACGCCGCCATGTCGATCGAATCGCTCAAGGAACGCCTTCCCGATTACGCGAAGGATCTGAAGCTCAATCTCAGCTCCCTGGCCAACGACATCACCCTGACGCCGCAGCAACTGGCCGGAACCTTCGTGGCCTCCGCCCTCGCCGCGCGCAACGAGGACGTCACGCGCGCCATCGTGGCAGAATACAAATCGGTCCTCTCGCCCGAAGCCCTCGAAGCCGCCAAGGCCGCCGCCGCGATCATGGGCATGAACAACATCTATTACCGCTTCGTGCATATGGTCGAAGGCGACTACGCCAAGATGCCCGCGCGCCTGCGGATGAACGTCATCGGCCGCCCCGGCATCGAAAAGCTGGATTTCGAACTGTGGTCGCTCGCCGTCTCGGCCATCAATGGCTGCGGCATGTGCGTCGAAAGCCACGAGCGGGTGGTGCGCGAGGGCGGCCTGTCCGCCGAACAGGTCCAGACGGCCGTCCGGGTCGCCGCCACGGTCCACGGAGTCGCCGTCACGCTCGATGGCGCCAAGGCCCTGGGCGAAGCCGGCGCGAACTGAATTTCCCCCGCCCGGCGCCCCACCGCGCCGGGCAGGTTTTTCGCCGACCGTCATTTTTTTCCGTGTAGCCTGTTGCCAGAATCGCCGGGCTTTGTTAATTCGCCCTCCACACACGGACGTGGGGCACAAACCCCAAGCCGATGCGGGTGTAGCTCAGTTGGTTAGAGCGCCGGCCTGTCACGCCGGAGGTCGCGGGTTCGAGCCCCGTCACTCGCGCCACCCTTTCCCAAATCATTATCGCTTTGGCCTGCGCCGCGGGTTTCCCGACGCCGGCAGGTAAACCGCACCCTATGGTGCGCGATAGGTCACGCGATAGATCGCACCGGCCAGGTCGTCGCTCACCAGCACGCTGCCATCCGCCAGCGGCTGCACATCCGCCGGGCGCCCCCAAGGCGTTTCATCGGCCTGAAACCCGTCCAGCAGCGGCGTGTAAGACGCCACCCCGCCCTCGGGGCCGAAACGCACCGCCATGACCCGATAGCCCGCCAGCCGGCTGCGGTTCCACGATCCATGTTCCGCGATCAGCACCGCTCCCCGATAGGATTGGGGAAACATGCCGCCACGATAGAACCGCATCCCCAGCGCCGCGACATGCGCGCCCAGCTTCAGCACCGGCGGGGTGAAATCGCGGCAATCCTGCCCTCGCCCGAAAACCGGGTCCAGACTATCGCCCTGGTGGCACACCGGATACCCGAAGGACTCGCCAGGACGATCCAGCCGGTTCAGCTCGTCACTGGGCATATCATCCCCCAGCAGGTCGCGCCCGTTATCGGTAAACCACAGCGTCCCGGTGCCCGGCTGCCAGTCGAACCCCACACTATTGCGCAGTCCCCAGGCAATATCCTCGCGATCGGACCCATCCGGATTCATCCGCATCAGCTTGCCGAAACGATGGCCGACATCGCAGATATTGCATGGCGCCCCGATCGGCACATACAGCTTGCCGTCCGGCCCGAAGGCGATGAATTTCCAGCCATGGTCGCCCATCCGCCACGGCAGGTCCGTCACCGCGACCTCGGGCTTCGGCGGGTCGTCCAGATGGTCCTCGATCCCGCGCAGCACCACGATGTCGCGCACGTCGGAAATATACAGGTCACCATGGCGGAACGCGACGCCCACCGGCATGGTCAACCCGCGCGCCACGATCCGAACCCGCGCCGCCCGTTCAGGCCCACCCGTCACCGCATAGACCACGCCGCCGGTCATCGAGCCGACGAACAGCGTGCCCCGCGCCCCCACCGCCATTTCCCGCGCCGAAGGAACCTGGTCGGTATAGACCGAGACATGAAACCCCGCCGGCAGGCGCAGCCGCTCGATCGGCGGCGCGGCCCGCCCGACGGTCGGCGTCACCAGTACCAGCATGGCTCCCAGACAGGCGATCAGCCCCACTCGCGTCATCGCGCGCCTCCCTCGCCGGTCAGTCCCGCGTTGCGCGGGCCAGTTTCAGCGCCAGGGCTTCGGCTCCCTGCCGCACATCGTCCCACGTCACGTCGAATGCCCGCGCCTCCCCGTAATACGGGTCGGCCACACCCTGCCCCTCACGCCCCGGCACATGATCCAGCAGCAGCGAAAGCTCCGCCGTCGCATCCATCGGCCTGCGACCGCGCAGGATCTTCAGATGCCCCGGATCGAGGGCCACGATATGGGTAAAAATCCGGTAATCGCCCGGACCGACGATCCGCGCGCGATAATCGCCGATATCGAGCCCATGCCGTCGCGCCACCGCCTGCGCCCGCCGATCGGGCGCAGCACCTCGATGCCAGTCGCCGGTTCCGGCCGAATCGACCAGCACCTCCAGCCCATAACGACCGGCCGCGACCCGAAACGCGGCCTCCGCCAGCGGCGAACGGCAGATATTGCCCGTGCAGACAAACAAAACGGCGGGACGCAGGGACATCGCGCGGCTTCCATCATAGGCGGGCGTACCAGAGCGCCCTGCCGGTCATGATGAACAGGGATCTGCCGGCCTGTCGAGCCACCAGCCCGATTTTCAGGCGGCCGCCTCATAATCCAGGCCGATATCCAGCGCCCGCACCGTATGGGTCAGCCACCCGATCGAGAGGATATCCACCCCCGTCGCGGCGATCTCAGGCGCGCTATCGGGCGTAATCCCGCCCGAGGCCTCGGTCACGGCCCGCCCGTTCACCATCGCCACCGCCTCGCGCAACTGGTCGGGCGTCATGTTGTCCAGCAGGAACGCATCCGCTCCCCCCGCGCGCAGCGCCTGGGCCAACTGGTCGAGCGTATCCACTTCCAGTTCGATACTGACCAGATGCCCCGCCCGCGCCCGCGCCGCCGCCAGCGCATGCGCCACATCGCCGCCCGCCAGGGCAATGTGATTGTCCTTGATCAGGATCGCATCATCCAGGCGGAAACGATGATTCGCCCCCCCACCAGCCCGCACGGCATATTTCTGGATCGCGCGCATCCCCGGCAGCGTCTTGCGCGTGCAGCACACGCGCGCCTTCGTGCCCGCGACGGCCCGCACGATCCCGGCGGTGGCGGTGGCAATCCCGCACAGATGCGACAGAAAATTCAGCGCCACCCGCTCGCCGCCCAGAATGGCCGGCGCCGGCCCGGTCACGCGCGCGATCCGCTCGCCTGGCGCCACCACGCTGCCATCCGGCCGCTCGATCTCGAAACGCACCGTTGGGTCCATCAGCGTAAAGGCCAGGCGGGCCATCGCCAGCCCCGCCACCACGCCGGGCTGGCGCGCCACCAGCGCCGTACGCAGCATCTGGCCGGGCAGGGCCAGCGCATCGGTGGTCAGGTCACCACCGCAGCCGAGATCTTCCAGCAATCCCGCACGCACCAGCGGTTCCAGCATCAGGTCGGGCAAAGGGGTCATGGCACGGTCAATCCATCGGCAGGAGTGGAAACAGGCGCGCCGGACGACAGCGCATCCAGCATGCTCAACGTCCGCGCCAGCGTCAGGCGCGAATGCACGGCAGTCGCGGCGGTCAGCGGATAATCGGTGCGATAATGGCCACCCCGGCTTTCCCACCGCTCCAGTGCCGCCAGACACACCATCGCGCCCACCAGCGCACGATCGTCGGTGGCCACATGGGGCGCCAGCGCCCGCGCGGCACGCGCCAGCCCGGCCTCATCGCGCAGAATGCCGGCGGCACGGCCAAGGCAGGCATGCATGTCGGCCAGCCCTACCCCGTCCCCTTCATCCGGCACCGGGTCACCGACCGGACCGGGCGCGGGCAACGACGCGGCCTCGAGATCCCGCGCCACGAACCCCGCGCAGACAAAGGCTTCCAGCAGCGAATTGCTGGCCAGCCGATTGGCGCCATGCAACCCGGTCGATGCCGCCTCGCCGCATGCCCACAGGCCGGGCACCGTGCTGCGCCCGTTCAGATCGGTCTCGATCCCGCCCATATGGTAATGTACCGCCGGCCGCACCGGCAGAGGCTGACGGTCGGGGTCCAGTCCCCGCGCCGCGCAGGCCCGCGCGATACCCGGAAAATGCCGCGCAAACGCCCCATGCGTCGCCGCCCGCGCATCCAGCAGCACCTGATGTCCGCCCGTCAGATGCGCCTGGATCGCCCGCGCCACCACGTCGCGCGGTGCAAGCTCGTCGGTAAAGCGCGCGCCGGTCTCGTCCACCAGAACCGCCCCGGCCCCCCGCACCGCCTCGCTGACCAGCGCCCGCGGCGCCCCCGCCGGCCCATCGGCCAGCGCCGTGGGATGAAACTGGACGAACTCCATATCCCGCAACACCGCGCCAGCCCGCGCGGCGCAGGCCAGTCCCAGCCCCTGCCCGCCCACCGGGCTGGTCGTCGCGGGAAACAGCGCGCCCAGCCCGCCGGTGGCAATGACACAGGCACCGGTCGGCAGGGCCAGCATCACCCCACCGCGCACGATCTCCACACCAGCCACCCGTCCGTCACGCACGATCAGCCGCCGCAGGCGCGCGCCCTCCATCACCGTAATGCGCGGCGTGGCCCGCACCCGCGCCACCAGCGCGCGCATGATCTCGGCCCCCGTCCCATCGCCCAGCGCATGGGCGATGCGGGCGCGGGAATGCGCGGCTTCCAGATGCAGGTCAGGCGTCCCGTCGGCACCCATATCGAACACCACGCCCAGCGACCGCAGCCCCGCCACCGCATCCGGCCCGGCCCCGACAATCGCCGCGACCGCGTCGGCCACACACAGCCCGGCCCCCGCCGCCAGCGTGTCCGCCTCATGCAGGGAAACCGAATCATTGGCCCCGATCGCCGCCGCGATCCCGCCCTGGGCCAGCGCGCTGGCGGCATCCTGCCCCAGCGGCATCGGCGACAGCAGCACGCAGGGCCGGTCCATCAGCAGCGCGGTCGCCAGACCGGCCAGCCCGCCCCCGGCAATGACCGGCTGCCCGGCCAGGGCGGCGAAACCGGTCACGCCGCCAGCATCCGTTCAACCGCACGCCGCCCGCCCGCCACCAGATGCTCGGGGATCGTCACCTCATGGCTCATGGTCTCCAGCGCGTGGCGGATGGCCCGCAGCGTAATACGCTTCATGTGCGGGCACAGATTGCACGGCCGGACGAACTCCACGTCAGGATGCGTGGCGGCCAGATTGTCGCTCATGGAACATTCGGTCACCAGCAGCACCTTGCGATGCGCGCCGCTGGAGACGAAATCCGACATCGCCGCCGTCGAGCCCGAAAAATCGGCCTCCGCCACCACGGCGGGCGGACATTCCGGATGCGCCAGCACCGCCACGTCGGGATTGTCGGCGCGCCAAGCGCGGATTTCCTGCGGCGTGAAACGCTCATGCACCTCGCAATGACCGCGCCAGGTGATGATCTCCACGCCGGTCTCGCGCTGCACGTTCTGCGCCAGGAACTCGTCGGGGATCATGATCACGCGCGGCACGCCCAGGCTTTCCACGATCCGCCGCGCATTGGCCGAGGTGCAGCAGATATCGCTCTCCGCCTTCACCTCCGCCGTGCTGTTCACATAGGTCACGACCGGCACGCCCGGATGGGCGCGGCGCAGGGCGCGCACGTCCTCGGCCGTGATCGAATCGGCCAGCGAGCACCCGGCCTCCAGCGACGGCATCAGCACCGTGCGGTCGGGGTTCATCAGCTTGGCGGTCTCGGCCATGAAATGCACGCCGGCCATCACGATCACCTCGGCATCCAGCCCCTGCGCATCGCGCGCCAGCGCCAGACTGTCGCCCCGAATGTCGGCAATGCAGTGGAAGATTTCCGGCGTCTGGTAATTATGGGCCAGGATCACCGCATTGCGCCGACGCTTCAGCTCCAGGATCGCCGCGATATCGTCAGCGAACAGATCCCACTCCAGACGCGGGACGACACGGGCGACACGATCATAAAGCGCGTCAAGCTGAGACGGAGCGGCAAGGGTTTCGGACATCACGGTCTCCTTCGACCTTTATACTCATGTTGAGCATAATAGGGCTAAATGGCGTCGCATTCGTGCTGTTCAACCCGCCGGCGGCCCACGTCAAGCCACGGCGGCACGCGGCCAGCCTCGCATCACGAAAAAAACGGCCCAGTTCCAGTTCATTGGTTAATGAAAACATATCCGTGAACATCGCCCACACAACCTGTCCGGAAATGCTCGGATGAGCAAGATCGGCCCGCCGCCGGCGCGTCATTGCGGACACGCTTTCACACGGCACGCGCCAGCGGCAGCTTGGACCCCGCGATCCGCCGCGCGCCGATCACCTCGCGCCGGAAGCGGAACAGCCGCGCCGGCCGGCCCCGCGTATCCGGCGCCACCTCGCCCGTTTCCTCGATCAGCCCCTGCTGGGCCACCAGCCGGCGAAAATTCTGCTTGTGCATCGGCTGGCCGGCCACGGCTTCCACCGTGCGTTGCAGATGCAGCAGCGTGAAACTGTCGGGCATCAGTTCGTAGATCACCGGCCGATAGCGGATCTTGGCCCGCAGGCGCGCCATCGCGGTGGCCAGCACCCGCCGCTCGTCCCGCGCCATGCCCATGCCGGGCAGCACCGCCTCTCCCGGCGGGGCGGATTCCGGCACCAGCCCGGCCTCCCACAGCAGTTCGTAGCGTTGCAGCACCAGTTCGTCGTCCCAGCCCAACCCTTCCAGCCCGAAGGTCAGGGCCACGCGCTGGCGCCGGGCCTCCTGCCTGGCGGCGGACGGGGCACGACCGGCCCATCCCTCCAGCAGCCCCGCAATGCGCACCACCAGGTCACGCCCTTCGGGCGCGGTCTGGTCCTCCCACGGGAAGTACTCGTACCAGCCGCGCCACCCACGCTCCCCCCGGCGGATGCGGGTCAGCGCCAGGTAGGAAATCATGACCCGCCGCTCGTCAGGCCCGCCATCCACCGGCGCGTCGGCAAAGGTATAAAGCTGTTCGACATGCCCCAGCGCATGGCCGGTCTGGTGTTCAACCCACAGCCGCAGACCGGTCTGAAGCGACCGATGGCCGGCCTCCAGCGGTCCGGACGGCAGCAGGCGGCCACCGTCCAGCGTCAGCACCATCGGCCGGTCATCGCTGACCGCGATCAGCACCGCGATCAGTTCCGGCGGCATGGTGCGTTTCCTTCAGAGGGCATAAGGCCGGGCCATATCATCCTCCCCCCTTCCGGAAAAGACTCCCTTGTCCTGATCGATAAGTTTATATGATTAAGTTGATGGCAGAGGTAATCGAATAGGGCGTGCGGCGTTTGCGATTGAACTGGCGATTGGAGCGTCAGAAACCGGAATCTCTGGCGAGACCGCGCAAGACGGCCTATCACTACAGTTGCGCTTTCTGTTTGCTATGAGAGAGGCAGGCTGCAACCTGATGAGCGCGTCGAAAGAACGACCATCGGAGGATATGCCCGATGGAGGCGCGGCTTCGGGTCCTCTTCATGGCAAGACGGCGGATTTCCTGGATTGACCAGCGGATGAGCTGTCGCGTTAGTCCAACTGGCTTTTTTTGAGCGCCATGGCGTTGGCCTTGGACCGCACAGCGGCCATCATGGCGTAAGCCAGCATGACCAGCGAGACGTGACGGTGCCAACCATGCCAGGATCGGGTCTCGTTGTGGTCGAGGCCGAATTCGTTCTTGGCGGTCTCGAAACCCTCTTCAATGCGCCAGCGCGTACCCTCGACGCGCACCAGGGTCTCGAGCGGTGTTCCCTGAGGGCACCAGGTCGTGAAATACGCCAGGTCGCCATCGGAGGGATTGCGCCGGACCAGCAGCCCACGGGTCCATGTCCCGGTTGAGGTCTCTGAATATTCGGAGGCTTCGAGATCGGCCATCGGGCAATACAGCCAGTCATACAGCCGCTCGCCCTTGGTGCCGTGTCCGGCGGAACAGCGGACCCAGGCGGCGTCCGGCAGGGTGTCGACAATCTCGCGCGCCTCGCCGGCCCAGCAGACATCCGGCCGCCAGGAATGGAAGTGATGATTGGCATTCACGCCCAGAACATAGCTCCGGCCGGCACGGCGCAAAGCCATTTCCAACTCCCCGACGCCATAGACGCTGTCGCCGGCCACCCACCGGAACGGCACATCGGCCGCAAGCGCCCGACCGATCATCACGGTGGCCAGAGACGGTTTGCTGGCAAACTGGACATCGTCCGGCACATGGGCCGCCGCCAAGCGCTCAGGCTTTTCCGTCCAGGCCTTCGGCAGATACAAAGCCCGGTCGAGAAATGCGTGCCCCATGGCGGAGACACAAGCCGTGAACACGCCAATCTGGCAATTCGTGATCTTGCCCGCGGACCCGTTATATTGCCGTCCTACCCCGCACGATGCAGTCCCCTTCTTGAGAAAACCGGTCTCGTCGACCACCAGCACCGCGTCGGTATCCCCCTTTACCCTGTATTCTCCGCTCGCATTCGCCATCGCAACATTGATCGTACTCTGGACAGGCTGACCAACCCTGCGCTGGCTGCTGCCCATGCCGCTCGGGCGCTCAACGATCATGCTGGCCTTGCGCTTCACACGCGATGGGCGCGTCACCCTGCATCGCGACCCGCGCCATGCCGGCTGGATCTTCGTCTATTTCACGAGCCTGTCTGTTCTCGCCACCGTCAGCCCGTTCGGTGGCCAACATCTTCTTTCCACCGCATCGACCGACCTGGCAACCATCCTGTTCGCCGTCGCGATCCATGAGTGGGCCGGCCGCTGCCACCTCCCCTCACCAGCACGCCAAGAGAGAGAAAGAAAACCATTGCCCGACTTTACCCCACCCTCACGGACGAAATTTCACCCCAGCTAAAATTCTGATTGACAGTTTGAAGGAATACTTCAATCGTATGACGGAACGAACTGGGTATGGTACGATTTGCGATGTCTCAACAGGGTTCACGCACCTCTCGACTAGCGCAGGCGGACGGCCTTGCCCCACTGGGGCAAAGGCTGCGTGCCGTCCGCCAGGAGCGTGGCCTGACCCTGAAAGATGTCGCCAGCGCAGCGGGTTTTTCCGTAGGCTTCATCTCGCAGGTGGAACGCGGCATCACCGTCCCGTCCCTGACATCCCTGCTCTCGATCGGCCAGGCTCTGGGCATCGACACCAACGATTTCTTTTCCAACTTCCGGCTGGAAAAGGATGCAGGCGAAGAACGTCACGAACGGTCGCTGGACCCATCGACCCATACAGCGGTTCGATACGAACGCCTGTCCGTTCCCTTCCAGGGAAATATCCTGCGCAGCGTGATCATCCATAAGCCGCCCGGCTTTCGCGACGCACCCGTCAGCCATGAGGGCGAGGAAATCTTCTTCGTGCTGGCCGGGGAAATCACCCTGGAAGTCGCCGGCCACCGCGCGATCCTTCGTACGGGCGATTCAGCGCATTTCCAGTCGACGCACAAGCATTCGGTCTGGAACCATACCATGCAACCCGCCTCCGTCCTGCACACCTGCACGATGGATGTGTTCGCCGAAGATGGGCATGTCACGCCCGTCACCGATGTCGTGGCAATAACCCGCTCCCGAAAACGGAGCGATGCATAGTCATGGCACGCAAGTAACATCGCGACACTTTCCCAAAAAGGGACAGTGCAAAGGCTACATCAATAAACACACCGGCCGGATCATCATCCGACCGGCGAGGGAAAGATCATGTCCGAACAACTGGACGATATCTTCATTCCAGCAATGCAGAACGGGTGCGAACAACCCGCGGGCATGTTTCATGCGCTGCACACGCTCGCGGACCAGACGGTGGGGGTCAAGCTGTTCACCATCACGGCCTATGATCTGGAAAAGGGCGTTTCCGAGCGCCGCTATACCAACATGCCCGATGCCTATCCCGTATCGGGCACCAAGCCGCTCAGCCCCGGAAAATGGTCCACCATCGTCCTTGAACGGCACGAGACGTTCGTGGCCAACACGATTTCGGAAATCGCCGAAGTCTTCAACGACCACGCCCTGATTCATTCGCTCGGCTGCGCCTCGGTCATCAATGTTCCCGTCATCGTCGGCGGGCGGAATATCGGCAGCATCAACTGCCTGCACGAGGCCGGACATTACACGCCCTCGCGCGTTCAGGCGGCGCAGTTTCTCAAGGTTCCAGGCGCAGTCTGCCTCTTGTCATAACAATCTCGGTCAGGAGATCGGATTATGTCACGAAAAACGATCCGCGTAACAACAGATGTCGGCGGAACATTCACAGATCTGGTCTGTTTCGAAACCGATCACGCCACAGGCGAGTCGCATGTCCTGACGGCCAAATCGGATACGACGCCCCCGAACTTCGAGCAGGGGGTTCTGAACGTCATCGAAAAGGCCGGGATAACGGCCAGCACGATCGATTTTCTCGCCCACGGCACAACGGTGGTCATCAACGCACTGACCGAGCGCAAGGGCGCGAAGGTCGGCCTGATCAGCACCGAGGGCTTTCGAGACATCCTGGAAATCGCCCGAGGAAACCGACCCGATTTCTTCAACCTCAATTACCGCAAGCCGCCGCCGTTCGTGCCCCGCCACCTGCGCGCGGAACTGCCGGGCCGACTGTCCTACAAAGGCGAGGAATCCACGCCCCTCGATATGGCCGCGCTGCCCTCCATCATCGACATGTTTCGTGCCGAAGGCGTGCAGGCCATCGCGGTCTGCTTCCTGCACTCGTACACCAATCCATCGCATGAACAGGCCGTAACAGCCGAAATCCGTCGTCTGTGGCCCGAGGTTTCCGTCGTCGCCTCCCACCAGATCACCCGCGAATGGCGGGAGTATGAACGGACGAACACGACCGTCCTGTCGGCCTATGTCCAACCGGTGGCCGAACGCTACCTGTCGCGCCTGCGCAGCGGCCTGAGCGATCGCGGCTTTGCCGGAAACCTTTTCATCATGCAGTCGAATTGCGGGGTCGATTCCGTCGACTCCACCGCGGCGACCCCGATCACGATGGTCGAATCCGGCCCCGCCTCCGGCTTCTGGGGCGCCGCCGAACTGGGGCGCATGATCGGCGAGCCGAACGTGCTGGCGCTCGATATCGGCGGCACCACGGCCAAATGCTCGCTGATCGAGAATGGCCAGGTCCGGATCATGACCGATTACTGGATCGAACGGGACCGGACCTCCGCCGGCTATCCGATCATGGTGCCGGTCGTCGACCTGGTGGAAATCGGCAACGGTGGCGGGTCCATCGCCTGGGTCGATGAATTCGCCAAACTCCATGTCGGTCCCAAATCCGCCGGGGCCAGTCCCGGTCCCGCCGCGTACGGACGCGGCGGCACCGACGCGACGACGACCGATGCGAATCTCTGGCTGGGCCGCATCAACCGCGATTATTTCTGCGGCGGGTCGGTGAAGGCCGACATGGAGGCGGCCGAACGCGCACTGGAGGCGCTCGGCGCGAAGATCGGCATCTCCACCACCGACGTGGCGCGCGGCATCATCCGCATTGCCAATAACAACATGACCAATGCGCTGAAGCTGATTTCGCTGAACCGGGGTTTCGACCCGCGCGACTTCACACTGGTCGCCTTCGGCGGCGGCGGCGCGATGCACGCGGTCGCACTGGGCATGGAACTCGGCGTACGCAAGGTCGTCATCCCCGCCAGCGCGTCCGTGTTCTCGGCCTGGGGCATGATGATGTCCGACCTCCGGCACGATTATTTCGTGACACGCCTGATGGACATGGCCGAGGGTGCCGAAAGCGCGATCGCCACCCTGTTCGCCGAAATCGAGGCTGCCGCCACCGAACGCTTCGTCCAGGAAAGCGTGCCGGCCGAGAGCATCCGCTTCATCCGCTACGTCAAACTGCGTTACCAGAACCAGGAACATACAACCGAGGTGCCGATCCCCGCCGGAGACCTCGCCGCCGGACATCTGGCGGACATCCTGGCGGCCTTCCACCAGACCTACGAACGCGAATACACCTACCGCCTGGATGCGCCCGTCGAGATGGTCGGCGTGCATCTGGTGGCCTCGGCCGCTGTCGGCAAGCTGAACATGAAGGAAAGGCCCAGCGGCCCGCCCGACGCCGACGGTGCCCTCAAGGGCCGCCGACAGGTGGATTACGCGCAGGACGGCCTGCACGAGGCGGCGATCTATAACGGCGACCGCCTTGCCCCCGGCATGCGTTTCCAGGGCCCCGCCATCGTCGAGGACAGCGGTACCACCATCGTAATCCATCCCGGCAACACGGTGTCCGTCGACGGATACGGCAATCTTCATATCCTTCTCGTTTCCGGAGAAGCCGCATGAGCGACAGCACGGGCCAGGCCGGCCACGACCCGATCACGCTGGAGATCATCCAGAACTCGCTCCAGGCCGTGGCGGACGAGATGTTCGCCACCATGCGCAAGACGGCGATGAGTTCGATCATCTATGAAGTTCTCGACATGGGAACGGGCATCCTGGATGCACGGGGCCGCATCGCCTCTTCGGGCGCGGGCATCCCCTCGTTCGTGGGCGTGCTGGACAAGGCCGTTCAGGTCCTGCTGGCCAAGTTCCCGCAGGAGACGATCCAGCCGGGCGACGTCTTCATCACCAACGACCCCTATTATGGCGGCGTGACCCACCTGAACGACCTGGTGGTCGCCATGCCGGTCTTCGCGGAAGGGCGCCTCATCGCCTGGACCGCGAACATCGCCCATAATTCCGATGTCGGTGGCATGGCACCCGGCTCCCTTTCGGTCCAGGCAACCGAAATCTTCCAGGAAGGTCTTCGCCTGCCCGCCATCCGCCTGATCGATGCCGGCGAGGCAAACGAGTCGGTCTTCGCGATCCTGCGCTGCAACTCGCGAATGCCCAATTTTCTGGAAGGCGACCTCTGGGCCGCCATCGCCGCCGTGCGGATCGGCGCCCGCCGCCTGACGGAACTGGCGACGAAATACGGCGTCGCGACGTTCGAAACAGCGATGGAAGGGTTCATGACCTTCGGCGAGAAGGTCACGCTCTCCACCCTCGCCTCCCTGCCCCACGGCACCTTCGCACTGGACGAGGAGCAGGATGACGGCCGCGTCTACAACGTGAAGGTCACCATCTCGCCCACCGAATTCGTCGTCGACCTGCGTAACAACCCCGATCAGGATGTCGGACCCACCAATACCAGCCGCGACGGCGCCATGATCTGCGCGCAGATGATGCTCAAGGCGCTGTGCGACCCTCAGTCCCCCGCCAATGACGGCACCTTCCGGCCGATCCGCCTGCTGACGCGCGAAGGCTCGGTCTTCCATGCGCGCGAACCCGCCGCGATCGGCTTTTATTTCGAAACCGAAGTGCGCGTCTTCGACCTCATCTGGCGCTGCCTGGCGCAACACATGCCCGAGCGTCTGGGGGCCGGGCATTTCGCCACGATCGGCGGTACGTTCATCGGCGGCATCCACCCCGATACGGGCCGGCAATACACCATCATCGAACCGCAGATCGGCGGCTGGGGCGGGCGCGAGGGCCATGACGGCAACAGCGCCCTGTTCTCGGGCTTCCACGGCGAAACCTACAATTGTCCCGCCGAGATTTCCGAGGCCCGCAACGGCCTGCATATCGGCCGGATGGCACTGCATACCGGGCCGGGCGGCGAGGGCCAGTGGTGCGGCGGGCGCGGCATCGTCATCGACTACGGCGTGCGCCAGGACAATTCCTTCCTGACGATCGGCTATACGCGCTCGCGCATCATGCCGTGGTCCCTCAAGGATGGGCATGAGGGAACGGGCAACTATGCGCTGATCCTGCGCCGCGACGGCACGCAGGAACGCCATGCCTTCGTCTCCGGCCTGCGCGTGGACAAAGGCGACGTGATCCGCATCGTCACCGGCACCGGTGGCGGCTATGGCAACCCAGCCCTGCGCGACCCCGCCCTGGTGGCACGGGACGTGAAGAACGGCCTGATCACCGCCGAACACGCGCAACGCATCTACACGACCTGACCACCGCCGGCACGCCGGCACCAGAAACCAACGATCTCCTTTTTCCTGCCAGTGTGAATGGACAGGTCCGGATGGCAGCCGGACGGCCAAAAGGTGGGTGACCATGCAATATATTACGATAAAGCAACGACTTGCGCGCCTCAGGCATCGCATGACGGATGACGGCGTGGACCTGCTGGTCCTGGGTCCGGGCACCTATGTCGAATGGCTGCTTGGCTTCCATCCCTATCCAGACGAGCGCCTGTCGCTGCTGCTGGTCGGGCGGCAGCAGGCCATGTTCGTCATGCCGGCACTCAACGCAGCGGACACGCAGGCGCGCAGCGATCTTCCCCTCGCCACCTGGACCGATGCGCAGGGACCGGCGCAGGCCCTGCAAACGGCCCTGGCGGCGACCTGCCCACCCGAGGTGCCGCTCCGCGTCGGCCTCGACGAGGCCATGCGCACCGATTTCGCCCTGGCCGTGCTCGACCGGCTGCCTGGTGCCAACGTGGTGATGGCCCGCGATGTCGCCGGCGCGGCGCGGATGCTGAAGGACGAGGAGGAATACAGGCTCCTCAAGGAGAATGCGGCGATCGCCGACCGTGCCATGCTGCACGCCCTGGCAACCATGCGTCCGGGCATGACCGAGGCGGAAGTGGCCGAAGGCATAGCCGGCGCCTTCGCCGCGGAAGGCGCGAAGGTCAAGTTCGCCGTCGTTGCCACCGGCCCGAACGGTGCCCTGCCCCACCACCATACGGGTGCCGCCGTGCTGTCGCCGGGCGATGCCGTCGTCATCGATATCGGCGCTCGCCGCGATGGCTATTGCAGCGACATCACCCGCATGGCCGTGCTGGAGCACGAGCCGGAAGGCTACGCGGAGATCCACGCGATCGTAGAGGCCGCCGTGCAGGCGGCGCTGAAGGCCGCGCGCCCCGGCGCCACGGCATCCTCGGTCGACCGTGCCGCGCGCGGGGTGATCGAACAGGCGGGCTACGGGCCGTATTTCGTCCACCGTACCGGCCATGGCCTGGGCATGGAAGGGCACGAGGCCCCCTTCATCACCGAAACATCCGAAACAATTCTCGAAGCCGGCATGGTGTTTTCCATCGAGCCTGGAATCTATCTGCCAGGCCGTTTCGGCATCCGCCTGGAGGAAATCGTCTTCCTGCGCGATGACGGGCCGGAAATCCTCTCCGACCTGCCTCGCACCCTTTCCGTGATCCCGCCCCACGGCCAGGACCAGACCGATGACCGCTGACACGATCACGCGCACCGTCATCCAGTCCGTCATCGCCTCCGCGGCCGAGGAGATGTTCGCCATCCTGAAGAAGACGGCAATGAGTCCCGTCATCTACGAGGTGCTGGATGTCGGCACCGGCATCACCGATGCCGACGGCAATCTTCTCAGTTCCGGCGCAGGCATTCCCACCTTCGTCGGTGTCCTGGACAAGAGCGTGAAATGGATTCTGTCCGTCCATCCGCGCGACAGCCTGCGCGAAGGCGACATGTTCGTGACGAACGACCCCTATCACGGCGGCGTCACGCATCTGAACGATGTCGTCGTGGCGCTGCCGGTGTTCGCCGACGGGCAGTTGATCGCCTGGACCGCCTCCATCGCCCACTGGAACGATATCGGCGGCCTGGTCATCGGGTCCATGTCGACCGACGCGACCGAGATCTTCCAGGAAGGTCTGCGCCTTCCCGCCGTGCGCCTGTGCGCGGCGGGAAGGCAGTTGGATGCGGTGTTCGACATCATCGCGGCCAACAGCCGCCTGCCCGATTTCGTCCGGGGCGACCTGTGGGCCCAGATCGCCGCGTCCCGCCTGGCCGCGCGCAGGCTGGTCGACATGGTCGGCCTGTATGGGCAGGCAGCCTATCGCGACGCCGTCGACCATCTGTTCGCGGAAGGGGAAGCCCGCGTCCGGTCCGGCCTGGCCGCACTTCCCCACGGCACGTTCTCGCTGACCGAGACCCGCGATGACGGCACCCCCTGGTCGGTCACCGTCACGATCACCGCCGAGCGGATGACCGTCGACCTGCGCGATGCACCGGACCAGCGTGCGGCCCCGTACAACACCACGCGCGACGGCGCGGTCATCGCCGCGCAGATGATCCTGAAGGCCCTGGCCGACCCGACGCCCGCCGCCAACGCGGGCTCGTTCCGGCCACTGGAGGTCCTCACGCGCCCCGGCACGATCTTCCACGCGGACGGCACCGCCCCGCATGGCTATTATTTCGAGATCCGGATCGGGCTGTACGACCTGCTGTGGCACTGCATCGCGCAGGCCATGCCCGATCGCCTGCCCGCGGGTCATTTCAGTTCGATCTGCGGCACCGTCGTCGCCGGACTCCACCCGGATACCGGCCGGCGTTTCACAATGGTGGAACCGCAGATGGGAGGATGGGGAGCGACCGCGGAACGGGAAGGCGAAACCGCGCTCTATTCCGCATGCCATGGCGAGACATTCAACTGTCCCGCCGAAATTGTCGAAAGCCGCTACGGCCTCGATGTCCTCTACCGCCGCCTGAACCCGGCCCCGGCATCCACCGGACGGCATCCCGGCGGCCAGGGGCTGTCGATGTGCTACGGCGTCCGGGCAAAAGCCATCCTGTCGGCAGGCTATAGCCGAACGCGCCAGCCGGCATGGGGATCGGCCGGCGGGGGGCCGGGCGGCACGAACCGCCTCGCCATCACACACGCCGACGGCCGCACGGAAAACCACGCCTTCGTGTCCGGCCTGTCGCTCCAGCCCGGCGACAGGATCGAAATCGGCACGGCGAACGGCGGGGCATGGGGAGCCGGCGCGGGCGGCTGACCGCGCCAGGACACAACAACACACCGCGTCACGACATCACGCGGATATCAGGTGGAAATCATGAGAAAGCACATATCGAAAAAGCAGGTCATTCTGGCGTCCGTCTTCTCGCTCGGGCTGATGCCCGCGGGCGTGGAAAACGCATTCGCCGCGGTCGACACCGCCAGCGACCCCCCGACCAAGCGACAGGGGCAGACCGGCAAGCCTGCCGCTACCCCGACGGCAAAGGCGAAGGCAGACAGCACCCAGGCCGCCGTGGCGGCACCCATGGCGGCGCCGGCACAGCCGGCCGCTCCGCAGTCCGAAGCCATCGTCGTCACCGGCCTGTCGCGCCAGCAGAAACTGCAATCCGCCCCCGTTTCGGCCACCGTCTTCACGGCGACCAATATCAAGGATGCGCATATTCAAGGTGTGAGCGACTTCATCGCCCTGACCCCGAACGTCTCCATCACCCAGGCGCAGCAGGCCGGCGTGTCCTTCATCACCATTCGCGGCATCACCCAGGTCCGCAACGGCCAGAGCCCGGTCGCGGTGATCGTGGACGGCGTGCAGCAGATGGATTCCCGCCAGTTCACGCAGGATCTCTACGATGTCGGCCAGATCGAGGTGCTGCGCGGCCCGCAGGGCGACCTGTGGGGGCGCAACGCCATCGGCGGCGCCATCGTCATCAATACGCGCCAGCCGACGAACACGTTCTACGCCCATGCCGACGCCCAGTTCGGCAATGGCGCCGATTACCGGGGCAAGATTTCCTTCGCCGGCCCGATCGTGAAAGACCGCCTGTTCTACGATGTCAATTTCAGCGAACACTCCTTCGGCGGCCTGCTGGAAAACGTCTACCTCAACAAGACCGTCGATCGCTCCAACGAATATACCGGCCGTGGCCACATCAAGGCCGTCATCACCGACGACCTGACCGCCGACTTCCGCGTCGGTTTCGACGAAACACAGGGCGGCGCCAACAACTATCACTACCAATCCGCAAAATACGACCCGAGCCGCCCCTGCTTCCTGGACCCGACGGACCCGTTCGGCGGCCCCGCGCCGGATGCGAACAGGGTCAGCCGCACCTTCTGCGCGAACAACCGGGGCGACAACCAGCGCGACATCCGCAATGCGTCGTTCCGCCTGGTCTATACGCAGCCCTTCGCGACCTTCTCCAACACGCTGGGCTGGGTGAAGATCAACGAATATATCGGCACGGACCAGTTCCCCTACACCGCAACGCGCGGTTCGGGCTATGACGGCACGCAGACCCAGTGGGCACAGAATACCTCGTGGGAAGACGAATTCCGCGTCACGTCACGCTCCGATCGCCGTTTCCGCTGGATGGGCGGCGGCTATTTCCTCGACACGCGCGACTATCTGGCCTCCACCACCGGGGCGGACACCGGCAAAGGCATCGCCCGTATCAGCACCTCGCCGCTTTACGGATACGCGCCCAACCAAACGCTGACCTATTTCGGCAACTCGGACCACAACCAGGACTTCGCGCTGTTCGGCCATCTGTCCTATGATATCCTCAAGAACCTGACAGCGGAATTCGGCTACCGGTACGATTGGAATTCTCTGAACCAGTATGTGAATCCTGAAAGCAGCGGCGGCGTGCCCGCCGGCTGCACCATGTCGGGCGGGTCCTGCCGGCGCACGCGCTGGTTCAAGCAGGGGCAGCCCAAGGGCACGCTGACCTATCACGTCAACCCGAACCTGACCTTCTTCGTCGATTACGGCATCGGTTTCCGCAGCGGGCAGTTCAACCAGAACGGCACGGCGGAAGCCGCGCACCTGCCGGGCGTCTACAATACCGTAAAGCCCGAGGTGGCGAACACGGTCGAAGCCGGCTTCAAGAGCCAGTGGTTCCATAATCGCCTGACTCTGAACGGCTCCTTCTTCGACACGCGCGACCGCAACTCGTTCTACTTCCTGTTCGTCGGCTCGGTCGGCGCGCAGATCCTCGTCAACATCAACAAGATCCACCTGACGGGCGGCGAACTGGAGGCGAAATACGCCATCCTTCCCGGCCTGGATGTGTTCGCCAACGGCGGCTACACCCACAGCTCGATCACCAAATACACGTTCGACCGCGCCGACCAGGGCAACTGGGCACCCTATATTCCCGAATTCACCGCCAATATCGGCGTGCAGTATCACCATGCCTTCAACCGCTGGCTCGGCTTCTTCGGCCGCTTCGATGTCGAGGCCAAGGGCAAGCAGTATTGGGACCCGGAAAACGCGACACCGCGCAACGCCTTCAATCTCTATAACCTGCAGGTCGGCGTCGAAAGCCCCAACCGGAAATGGTCCGCCACTTTCTATGTCAACAACCTGACCGACACCCGCTACAACGCCGAGTACGTCTCCGGCGGCTTCGCCCAGCCGGCCGAGCCCCGCATGCTGGGGGGCGAGATCCAGTACACCTACTGATCGTCCACGGGGAGCCGTGCGGCCTCACCGCACGGCTCCCCGGCTTTCGATGCTGTCTGGCAGGCCGACCTTTCAAACAGCCTCTTTCTTCATGCAGGAGACGCGCATGCACGCGACGCACGACGAACATACCGCCAACGCCGTGCCCGAGGCCGAACGCGGCTCGGCATGGCGGATCTTCTTCATCGTCGCGGGTACGCAATGCGGCCTGCCCGGCTTCGTCCTCTCCGCGCGCATCCTCTCGGCCCTCGGCCTTCATGACGGCATCGCCGCGATCATCGCCAGCGCCCTGATGACGGCGCTGCTGGCCGCCTTCACCTCCTGGCTCGGCGCCGCCACGGGCATGAGCCTCTCCCTTCTGAGCACACGCATCTTCGGCCCTTACGGCGCCGTCATTGTCCGAACGGTCATCGGCGTCTCGCTGGTCGGATGGTTCGGGGCCACCATCGGGCTGCTGGGCAGCACGGCCGCGCCCGCACTCAGCGAGCAGTTCCATCTGCACATCTCCCCGCATCTGGTCTCGGCCCTCGCCGGCATCGGCATCGTCATCGGCACCTGCATGGGGGCGCGTGGTCTCGAACGGATCGGCCAGATCGTCATTCCCGTCGTGGCACTCGGGCTGATCGCCGGCATCGCGCGAACATGGCATGCCCTGCCGGCCGCCGCCCTGCACGGCGGCACCCACGCCCTGACCTTCGGAGGGGCCGTCTCGGCGATGATCGGCTCCTACGTCGTCGGCATCATCATCCAGCCCGATTACAGCCGCTTCGTGCGGTCGCCGAATGCCGCCGCCGGCGCCGTCGTGGCCGCGCTGGCGCTGGCCTATCCGGTCATCATGATCGCATCGGGCATCCCCTCCCTGGCTCTGGGGCGGCCCGACCTCGTCTCCGCCCTCGTCGCGCTGGGCTTCGGCATCCCCGCGCTGCTGGTGCTGGTTCTCAGCGCGTGGATCGACGCCTCGGCCTGCCTGTATTCGGGCAGCCTCGCCCTGGCAAACCTGCTCCAGGGCCGCCGCCTGTGGCCCTATGTGCTCGGCAGCGGCATCATCGGTGGCATTCTGGAACTTGGGGGCCTGACCGATGCCTATGTGCGCTTCCTGCTCCTGCTCGGCATCGTCCTGCCCCCGATCGCCGCCATCCTGATCGTGGACACCCTGATCGGCCTCCCGGCCAATGCCGGGCGGCCGGCGGCGGGCAGGCAGCATGTCGCGATCCTGGCCTGGATATGCGGCGGCATCGCCGGCGCCCTGTCCGAATGCGGCATGACGAGCCTGACGGCCATTCCCACCTTCGACGGGCTGCTGGTCTCGGCCTGCATCATGACGGTCGCCAGCCTCTACGGGCGTCTCACCGCATCCGATCCGGCCATTTGACCGCACGGCATCCCGCCCCCTTGGACGTCCGGAGGACAAAGGCCTATCGTCGGCAGGCAGACGAAACCGCGCCACGGAATAATGCCGCCGACCACCCCTCCGACCACCGACCCGCTGGCCGGGTTCACCCAGGCGACCCGCGCATGGTTCACCACCGCGTTCGCGTCGCCCACACCGGTACAGGCCGCAGCCTGGGCCGCCATCGGTGCCGGCGAGAACGCACTGGTCATCGCGCCCACCGGCTCCGGCAAGACCCTGGCCGCCTTCCTGCACGCGATCGACCGCCTGTTCCGCGAACGCGAACCAGACGCCACCAACACCCCGCCGGACACGAAGCCGGCCACACGCATCCTCTATATCTCGCCGATCAAGGCGCTCGGCGCCGACGTGCAGCGCAACCTCCGCCTCCCGCTCCACGGCGTCGAGGCGGAACGCACGCGGCGCGGCGACCCACCGGTCGCCCTCACGGTCGGCATGCGCACCGGCGACACACCGGCGACCGAACGCGCCGCCCTGCTGCGCCGCCCGCCCGACATCCTCATTACCACCCCGGAATCGCTCTATTTGATGCTCACGTCGAAAGCACGCGAGACATTACGGGGCGTGCAGGCGGTCATCCTCGACGAGGTCCACGCCGTGGCCGCCACCAAACGTGGCGCACACCTGGCCCTGAGCCTGGAACGGCTGGACGGCCTGCTGCCCACACCCGCGCAGCGGATCGGCCTGTCCGCGACCGTACGCCCGGCCGACCGGGTGGCGCAGTTCCTGGGCGGCGCCCACCCGGTCACCATCGTCAATCCCCCCGCCAGCCGCCGGCTCGACCTCACGATCGTGGTGCCGGTCGAGGACATGAGCAACCTCGCGGCCGCCGGCCAGCCCGGCGACGGGGACCGCAGCACACGGGCCGGCTCCATCTGGCCACATGTCGAGGCCAGCATTCTCGAAAGGGTCCTGAGCCAGAGCGCGACGATCGTCTTCACCAATTCACGCGGCCTGGCCGAAAAGCTCACGGCCCGCCTCAACGACCTCTACGCCGAACGCGTTACGCAAGACGCGCCGGACACCGGGCCACCCGTCCATTACGCCTCGGTCACCGGCAGCACGGAGAAGCGCACAACGGGCGCACCGCCGCTGATCGCGCGCGCGCACCACGGCTCGGTCTCCAAGGACCAGCGCCGCGAGATCGAAACCGCCCTCAAATCCGGCGACCTGCGCTGCGTCGTCGCAACATCGAGCCTGGAACTGGGCATCGACATGGGGCTGGTCGATCTGGTGATCCAGGTCGCCGCCCCACCCTCGGTGGCCAGCGGCCTGCAACGGGTCGGCCGCGCCGGCCACCAGGTCGGCGGCGCCTCGGCGGGTCTGGTCTACCCCCGCACCCGACGCGATCTGGTCGATGCGACAGTCACGGTCACCGCCATGCGCGCCGGCCGCATCGAGGCGATCGACCCACCCCGCAACCCGCTCGATATCCTGGCCCAGCAGACGGTGGCGGCCGTCGCCGTCGCGCCGCTCCAGGTCGAGGACTGGTACGCAACGGTGCGCCGCGCGGCCCCGTTCGCCACCCTCCCCCGCAGCGCGTTCGACGCCACGCTGGACATGCTGGCCGGCCGCTACCCCTCCGACGATTTCGCCAATTTCCGCCCCCGCCTGGTCTGGAACCGCGAAACCGGGCTCCTGACCCCACGCCCAGGCGCCCTGCACCTTGCCGTCACCAGCGGCAGCACCATCCCCGACCGGGGCAGTTTCACGGTCGTCCTGCCCGAAGGCGAGGAACGCGCCGGCTCACGCCGCGTCGGCGAACTCGACGAGGAAATGGTCTACGAATCCCGGGTCAACGACATCATCACCCTGGGCACCACCTCCTGGCGCATCGAGCAGATCACCAACGACCAGGTCATCGTAACGCCCGCACCGGGCCGCTCCGCCCGCCTGCCGTTCTGGCACGGCGACGGCCTACGGCGCCCCGCCGAACTGGGCGAAGCGATCGGCGCCTTCCTGGCCACACTCGATGCCGACACGCGCGACAAGGCCGAAGCCCGCCTGCGGGCATCCGGCCTCGACACGCACGCCACCACCAACCTCCTGGCGCTGCTCGACGCCCAGCGCACGGCAACCGGGTTCCTGCCGACCGACCGCACCCTGGTGGTCGAACGCTGCCGCGACGAAACCGGCGACTGGCGGGTCATCCTGCACAGCCCCTACGGCCGCCGCGTGCACGACCCATGGGCACTGGCCATCGCGGCGCGGGTGCGCCGCCGGTTCGGCATCGACCCGTCGGTGGTGGCCAGCGACGACGGCATCGTCGCCCGCCTGCCCGACACCGCCGGACAGGTACCGGGCGCGGACCTCTTCCTCTTCGACCCGGAAAAACTCCGTGGCATCGTCACCGACGCCGTGGACGGCTCGGCCCTGTTCGCCGCCCGCTTCCGCGAATGCGCCGCCCGCGCGCTGCTGCTGCCACGCCGCACCCCCGGCCACCGCTCCCCCCTGTGGCAACAGCGGCTGCGCGCCGGCCAGTTGCTGGAAATCGTGCGCGACCATCCCGATTTCCCGATCCTGATCGAAACGGCCCGCGAATGCCTGCGCGACGTGTACGACCTCGCCGCCCTCGACAGCCTGGCCCGCCGCCTCGCCGACGGCACAGTCCAGATCGTCGAGGTCACCACCGAGATCCCCTCGCCCTTCGCGGCCGATCTGCTGTTCGGCTACGTCGCGGAATTCATGTATGCGACGGACGCACCGATCGCCGAACGCCGCGCCTCGGTCCTGTCGCTGGATAGCGGCCTGCTGGCCGACCTTCTCGGCGAAGTCGATCTCGGCTCCCTGCTCGATCCCTCGATCACCGAGCAGGTCGAACGGGAATTGCAGCGCCTGACCCCAGCCTACCGCGCAAAGGGGCAGGAAGGCGTTGCCGACCTGCTGCGCGAACTTGGCCCGTTATCGGCACAGGAGGTCGCGCAACGCCTCGCGGAAGGCGACACGGAAGGCAACGCCGAAACCAGCCTCGCCGCCCTCGCCGCCGACCACCGCATCATCGCCATAACGATCGCCGGCCAACCACGCTGGGCCGCCATCGAGGACGCCGCCCGCCTGCGCGACGCGCTGGGGGTCACCCTCCCGCCCAACCTGCCCGACATCTTCCTCGCGCCCACCGCCGATCCACTCCGCGACCTGATCGCCCGCCATGCCCGCACCCATGGCCCCTTCACGACGCACGCGCTCGCCCTCCGGTTCGGCCTCGGCGTCTCGGTCGCCGACGCGGCGCTGGACCGGCTGCGCGACCAGGGCAAACTGCTCAAGGGCAATTTCGGCGTCGAACGCCGGCTGGAAACACAAGACGAAACCCCACCCACCCCCAACCCGCTGGCAACCCATGAGTGGGTCGCCGATGACGTATTCAAGCGCCTGCGCCTGCGCGCCCTGCACGCCGCGCGCGCGGCAACCCGCCCGGCGGGGCAGGATGCCTATACCCGCCTGCTGCTGGAACGCCACGCCCTGGCCACCGCCCCCGCCGGCCAGCACCCGCTCGCCGGCATCGACGGCGTCGCCAGGGTCATCGAGCAACTGGCCGGCGTCCCCCTGCCGGCCGCGTTGTGGGAGAACCAGATCCTGCGCGCCCGCATCGCCGACTACACCCCTGCGATGCTGGACGAACTGCTCAGCCACGGCACCGTCCTGTGGTGCGGCCATGCGACTCCCGGCAATGAGGACGGGCTGGTGTCCCTGCACCCAAGCGATTTCGCCGCCGAAACCCTGCCGCCTCCACCGGATGCCGACCGCATGGCGGCTCTCTCGCCGCTCCAGCGCGCCATCCTCGCCATTCTCGCCGATGGCGGCGCCTATTTCGCCCGCCAACTCGCCGCACTGGCCCCCGCCCGGCTGGCGGCGGAGCCGGACAGCGACTGGGCCAGCAACCCGATCCTGACGGCATCCGAACTCGATACGGCGTTATGGGAACTCGCCTGGACCGGCCACGTCACCACCGATAGCTGGTCGCCGCTGCGCGCCCGTTCCGGCACCCGCGCGACCCACCGCCCCCGCCCCATCCAGCGATCGCGGCCCCACCGGGCCCTGCACGGCGCCGCCTTCGCCCGCCCATCGGGCGCCGCCCCCACCCTGTCGGGCCGCTGGTCGCTGCTGCCCCGCGAAGCCGTCACCGACACCGCCCGCGCGCTCGCCTTGGCCGAGTGCCTTCTCGACCGCTACGGCATCGTCACCCGCGGCGCCACCATCGCGGAAGCGGTGCCCGGCGGCTTCCCCGCCCTCCAGCCGATTTTCCGCAGTATGGAAGATGCCGGCCAGATCCTGCGCGGCCGCTTCGTCGAAGGGCTGGGCGCCACGCAGTTCGCCGAACGCGCAACCATCGACCGCCTGCGCACGCATGCCGAGCACCCCACCACCGCTCCGCGCGCCATCGCGCTGTCGGCGGCCGACCCCGCCAATCCGTTCGGCACCGTCCTGCCCTGGCCGCCGCACCCGTCCACGACCCGTCCGACGCGCCGACCCGGCGCCTTCGTCGTCATCGCCGGCGATCGCCTGGCCTTCTACCTCACCCAGGGCGGCCGCACCCTGCTGACCTATCTCGATCCGGACGACCCCGCCCACACGGACCGGCTCACCACCGCCCTGTCCGCCCTCGCCGCCGCGCTGAAGCGCGAAAAGCACCTCATGTTCACGCTTGAGACGGTCAATGACCACCCCGTGCAGACAACGTCCCTCGACGCCGCCCTGCGCGCCCACGGCTTCTCGATGATGCCGAAAGGCCTCGGCTGGCATCCATAACGCGGCACATTCCAAGCCCGATTTCAGGCCCCCAACAGGCGCGGCTATCGACGCAGAGAGGAATACAATGCGCATCGAGAGGTCGAGGGTGAAGATCGTTCGATATCGGGATGCGCCACATCAGGCTCGCCGGCAAACAATCGAGCAATGGCGGAACAGAAAGCGGGCAGATCGTCCGGCCGGCGGGGTGCGACCAGCTTGCGGCCCCCCACCACCGCCCCACCGACCCGGCGCGCACCTTCGCATCCGTGCTCCGGTCCGGCGCCAGCTTCGCGGACTCGATCTCGAACATGTCGCTCAATGCCACCATCCGCACGAAATCGGCGGCGGAGGGGCTGACGCCGATCGGTGCATTGATCCCGGACTGCTCGCTAACCGATTGCGCATACAGCCCGCCACCACCCGAAAGCGCGACGAGAAGCGTAGCGTCACGCGAAAGCGCCAAAGCGCCACACACAATCCTGTTTTCAAAAATCCTATACACCAGTTTGTGAGAATCCGTTCTCACCCTGCCTTGCCCGTCAAAGGTTTTGGAAGGTTCCCTCTCCCGGCGCATTCTCAAACGGTTCTCCATGAATTTTCCTTTCAGGAAAAACAGAAAGACACCGCGTGCCCGAAAATGTCAGAAACCCGGCCAACGTCATCCGCCAGCCGGGTATCCCAAAAATTGCTGTCTCACAGGCTCCGGTCACAGGCCGCGCCCTCTGCCCGGACAATCCGTCTCAGCGTTTGAGCAGATTGGTCTTGGCGAGATCGAGGATTTCATCCCCGCGCCCGTTCATGATCGCCCGCAGGATATAGAGGCTGAATCCCTTCACCTGCTCGGCCTTGATCGTCGGCGGCAGGGAAAGTTCCTGCGTGGCAGTCACCACGTCCAGCAGCGCCGGCCCGTCATGCGCCATGATTTCGGCCACAGCCCCCGGCAGATCGCCCGGATCTTCCACCCGCATGGCATGGATGCCCATGGCCCGCGCCATCGCCGCGAAATCCGGATTCTTCAGGTCGACCCCGACATCGACAAACCCCGCCGCCTTCATCTCCAACGCCACGAAACCCAGCACGCCATTATTGAATATAACAATTTTCACCGGAAGCTTCTGCTGCGTCAGCGTGATCAGGTCCCCCATCAGCATGGTAAAGCCGCCATCGCCCGACAACGACACGACCTGCCGCCCCGGCTGCGCAGCCTGGATACCGATCGCATGCGCCATGGCATTGGCCATGGACCCATGCACCCACGACCCGACCAGACGGCGCCTGCCATTCATCTTGAGGTAACGGGCGGCCCAGATGGTCGGCGTGCCGACATCCGCCGTAAACACCGCATCGTCCGACGCCGCCTCGCTGACCAGTTTCGCGAGATACTGGGGATGGATCGGCCTCCGCCCCGGCGTACCGACCGCCAGATCGTCCAGCCCCTCGCGGGCCTTGGCATAAAGGCCCAGGCTGGTGTCCAGATGCGTCCGGTCCGCCTTCACCGTCAGCTTCGGCAGCAGCGCGGCGATCGTCGTCCCCACATCTCCGACCAGCCCCAGATCCAGCTTGCAGCGCCGCCCCAGATTCTCCGGCCGGATATCCACCTGCACGATCCGGACATCCGTAGGCAGAAACTGCTTGTACGGAAAATCGGTCCCAAGCATCAGCAGCAGGTCACATCCCTGCATCGCGGCATAACCCGACGAAAACCCGATAAAGCCCGTCATGCCGACATCATAGGGATTGTCGTATTCAACCCACTCCTTGCCACCGAGGGCATGTACGGTCGGGCTCTTCAGCGCCTCCGCCAGTTGCATGAGCGGCCCATGCGCCCCGGCACATCCCCGCCCGCAGAACAGGGTAATACGCGCGGCACCGTTCAGCATCTCCGCCAGCGCATCCAGTTCGGCCTCCGCCGGCAGCACGCGCGGCTGCGGCGGCAGCAACGCCCGCCGCGCGGCCGGCGCGCGCGCCGGCGCCGGCCGCAGCGCGACATCTCCCGGTATCACCACCACCGCCACGCCGCGCTGCCCCACGGCGGCCCGAATGGCATTTTCCAGCACATAGGGAAGCTGCGCGGGGTCGGAGACGAGTTCGCAATAATGGCTGCATTCGCGAAACAAGTTCTGCGGATGCGTTTCCTGGAAATACCCCCCGCCGATCTCGGCCGACGGAATCTGCGCCGCAATAGCCAGCACCGGCGTCCGGCTGCGATGCGCGTCGAACAGGCCGTTGATCAGATGCAGATTTCCCGGCCCGCACGACCCCGCGCAGACGGCCAGCCCGTTCGTCACCTGCGCTTCGCCGGCGGCCGCGAACGCCGCGACCTCCTCATGGCGCACATGCACCCACTCGATCGCGGGCCGCAGACGCAATGCCTCGGTCAGGCCATTGAGACTATCGCCAACAATGCCGTAAATCCGGCTTACACCGGCTTCGACAAGCGTATCGGCAATCAGGTCGGCAACAGTGCTGGAAGGCATCCAATTTCTCCAGAAATAGGGCGTACGGGTCAGAAGGAAGGTCGAACCATCCCCACGCAGCGCCACCCCTCACCCCCGGTCAGCGCACCAACACATGAACGGAACGCCATTGTCCCGGTTCCCTCATCCTGCCCCGGCACCCGCCCCGTTCTGCCGGCATGACGACGGAATCCGGCCTTTCCCAACCGGTCTCCATCCGTCTGCCGGCCCGGCCATCACGCCATGATCGCACGATTGATCAAAGCGATCTGGTCAGTGCAGAGCGCGGCCAGGCGCTTCGCGTCGTTACCCGGAGAAACCCCGGGCGGAACGATCACCTGCACGGGAAAGACGCATTCCACATCCAGTGGACGGATCGTCAATTGCTCACGATGCGCAAACGCGGTCACCACATCCACCACCGCCACGCCCAGCCCGTTCTGGACCATGGCACAGGCGCAGGCACTGTTCTGGGTTTCGACGAATGATGTCGCTTCCAGCCCGTTCTGGCTGAAATATTCCCCGATCGGATTGCCCAGGGCGAATTGCTGCGAAAAGAAGATCAACCGGTGCCGCACCAGATCCTTCACCCTGATCCGCCTTGCCCGCGTCAGCGGATGTCCATGCGGTGCCACCACGGCGGCATGAATCATCAGCGTGCGGTCGATCGTCACACTGCCCGTCCCCTGCACCGGCAGGGCGAAGCCGATATCCGCGCCATTGCTGCCGACCATATGATGCACGTCCAGCGAACTGAGCACTGACAGCGAGAAGCGCAGTTCCGGCCGCACGGCAATCCAGGACGGCAACGCACCGGGCAGCAGATGGGTACCGATCGCCGGCATGGCGGCAATCCGGATCTGCACCCCCTTTGCATGCCGCAGCCCGTTCAGCGTCACGTCCACATTGCGCATGGCGCCGAACAGGCCCTTCAGGTCCGCCATCAGCACATGGGCCGCATCGGTCGGCGCCAGCCGGCGGCGCGCGCGGTCGAACAGCGCAGTGCCGGTCTCGGCCTCCAGATGCCGGATCAGCTTGGTGATCGCAGGCTGCGACAGATGCATCATCCGCGCCGCCGCGCTGACCGACCCGGTCTGGCACACGGCCATGAAAGCACGAAGCTGGTGGAAACGTTGGGGCGTCATCGACTTCGCTACCTGTAGATATGAAAAGGCAAACAAAAAGAATTTGTAGTTATCATGACAGAGCCGTAACAGACAAATCAGAAATTCCCTCGTTTCCGTAACGAAGGCCATATTTCAGCACGCGGAGATCCAGAGACCATGTCTGTTCGGTCGTCCACTCGGGCAAAGCTTCTATTGTCCGCTTTCTTTTCGTTTTCGATGATCTCGTCCGTTTCCGCGGCACCCGGAAAGAACGCCGAGGCCGACCCGGACAGGACCGGCAACGGCAACGGCAGTCGCCACAATGTCGGCAGGCCGATGCCGAAGCCCGCGCCATCGGCATCGGCATCGGCATCGGCGCATAGTGTCAGCACCACGCCCCGCGGCATCCGTCCCCCGGCCGCCGCCGAACTCCCGCCCCCCCAGGAAGCCATCATCGTCACCGGCACCCATGCCGGAAACCGTCGGGTCTATGATTCCGTCAGCCCTATTTCCGTCATCTCGTCCCAGTCTCTCAAGCAGACGGGCCAGGTCAATCTGATCGACGCCATCGTCAGGCTGGACCCGTCGATCACGGCACAACAGGTCGGCAAGGGGGGCGCCAGCCTGGCCTCGACCCTCCGGATGCGCGGCCTGAGCCCCAACGAGGTCCTGGTGCTGGTCGACGGAAAGCGGCGCCATACCACCGCCACCATCAGCACCTCCTCCGGCCCGGAAAAAGGCTCAAGCGGCGTCGACATCAACATGATTCCCACCAACGCCGTCGACCATATCGAGGTGTTGCGTGACGGCGCGGCCGCCATGTACGGGTCCGACGCGATTGCCGGCGTCATCAATATCGTTCTCAAGAAAAGGGCCACCGGTTTCTCAGCCAGCGCCCAGACGGGAGCGAACGCCTATAACGGCGACGGCTGGCAGACCCAGATCAATCTCGGCTACGGCCTGACATTCGGCAATACCGGTTATTTCCGCATCGACGGCCAGTACACGCACGCCGATCACATGGTCCCCCCGACCTACGATGTCGGCGCAAAGACCTATCATTTTCCGCCATCCAGCAACCACATCACCAGCACGCCCGAGGAAACGCGCGGCAACATCGCCCTGTCCTTCGGCGCCGATCTCACCGAAGGCATCCAGGGATACGGCAATATTCTCTACACCCATCGCCACAACGAAGCGTACGAGAACTACCGCTACCCCAACGCCCTGCCGGGTCTCTACCCCTACGGCTACTCCCCGGTCGAGACGAATGACGAGAACGACTATTCGGCCACCCTGGGCCTGAAGGGCCACAATCTCTTCGGCTGGACATGGGATCTCAGCACCACCTATGGCGCCGACAACAGCCGCATCGGCACCATCAATACTGCCAACGTGGACCTCTACCAGCATACCGGCTCCACCCCCACGAGCATGATGGATACCAAGTACAATCTTGCACAATGGACCAATAATTTCGACGTCAAGAAAGATTTCAACATCGCGCATACGGTTCCCGTCACCGTAGCGGCCGGCGCGGAACACCGGCTCGAAACCTATCAGCTATGGGCAGGCGACGTCGCATCCTACGAACGCGGCGGCGCACAGGGTTACGGCGGTCTCATGCCTTCGAATGCAGGCAAATGGAGCCGCGATATCTGGGCCGCCTATCTCGATGGCGATTTCCACTTCACGAAGAAATGGGAAGTCGATTTCGCCGGCCGGTTCGAACATTATACCGACGGATCGGGCAACACCGAGACGGGAAAAGTCTCCACGCGCTATAACTTCAGCAGAAGAATCGCCATTCGCGGCACCTTCAGCAACGGCTTCGAAGCCCCCTCCCTGCTGCAGGAGCATTTCAGTTCCACCAATACATCGGTGACCAGCGCCTCGGCGCTGCTGTCTCCCAACAGCCCCGGCGGCAGGTATCTCGGCGGCCAGGCCCTCAAGCCCGAGCGCTCCACCAGCGCGGAAGGCGGCATCGTCATCGAGCCGATCGACCGGCTGCATGTTTCAGCCGATGTCTACCAGATCAATATTCGCGACCGTATCTATGTCGGTGGCTCCACCTACGGGCAGACGGCGGCTCAGGCAATCACCCTCTCGGGCGCGGAACTGCCGACGACCGTCTCCCCGCAGCAGGTCAGTGCGCTTTACTTCGCCAATGTCGGCAGCACCAGAACCCAGGGCCTGGATATCCGCTCCGATTATTCATACGTCTCCCGGCGCTTCGGAACCTTCACCCCCTCCCTGTCTCTCAGCCTCACCCGTACCCGTCTCCAGCACATCAACACCGATGCCAACGGCACCCCCTACCTGAACGAACAGACATCGGCCTTTCTGACCACCACGTCGCCCCGCAGCAAGATCATCCTCCAGTTGCACTGGACCTATCACAACTGGGACGCCACGATCCGGCAGACCCGGTATGGCGAAACGTCCGATATGCTGACCTACCAGGACCAGACGCCCGCCGGCGCCACCTGCAAGGGGCAGCCCCTGGCCTATTCGAATGTCTGCTGGTCCAAATTCACCAATACGCCGGCATGGCTGACCGATCTCGAAGTCGGCTACCGCCCGCTTCCCGATCTGCATATCGCCTTCGGTGCAAACAATATCTTCAATGTCCGGCCCAGAAAGGTACCGCTGGACGTCAATTACCGCGGCGCCAGCCCCTACGACCTGAACGCCTCGGGGATTTCCTTCACCGGCGGCTACTACTACGGCCGCATCGACCTGACGCTTTAAAAAAACACGAATATAAAACAGACGTTCAGAAGGAAACGATATGGGAAACGGCAGCAGTGAGGATCGCCGTCTGGGCATGGGGGGTGGCACCACGCGGCGAGACTTCCTGAACGGCAGATCCCGCCCGGTGGGGGGCTGCCCGGTCGCGGGGCACGATCCCGGTGGCATCGACGATTTTTCCGGTTATGGCGGCGTCGGAGATTATGCCGGCGCCAACGGCAACACATTGCCGGTGCTGACGGCGGCACACCGCGTGCGCGATGGATTGCACGCCGCCCTGTCCGCCGCCCCGCTCCCTGGCGAGGAAGTCGAATCCTACGACCTGGTGATCGTCGGCAGCGGCCTGACCGGCCTGATGGCGGCAAAGGAATATCAGGCACGGACCGGCGGCACCCGGCGCTGCCTGATCCTCGACAACCACCCGATCTTCGGCGGCGAAGCCCGGCAGAACGAATTCATGGTCGAAGGCACCCGCCTGCTCGGGCCGCAGGGATCGAACGATTTCCTGGCCCCGAAACCCGATGCCGACACGCCGATCGGCACCCTGTTTCGCGAATGCGGCATCCCTTACGATTTCGCCGTGCAGAACTGGGACGCATCGCTGAAGAAACTGCGCTTCTCTTTCGACAATTATTCAAACATGGACGGCTTCAACGAAAAACAGGTCGATGTCGCCTATCGTTTCCAGACCAGGGACGGCGCCCGACATCCCTACTGGGCCGAAAATATCTGGCAGGACGATCTGGCGCGCACCCCCTTCCCGCCCGAAGTCCGGCAGAGCCTCCTGCGCTGGCGACGGGGCGAGGGCACCGTCCACGCCGACGATCCAAAGGCCCTCGATCAGGTCGATTACCGCACCTATCTGGAAAAGATGTGCGGCTACCGGCCCGAAGTGACGGCATTCCACCAGCCGGTCGTGGGCCTGCTGGGCGGCGTCAGCGCCGATGCGATCTCCGCACGCTACGGCATGCATCTGGTCTCGCATTCCAATCGCCTGACCTACTCCTTCCCCGGTGGCAACGCGCTGCTGGGGCGTTATCTTGCCGGCCAGCTGATCCCGGGCCTGTTCCCCGGCGGCATGTCGTTCTCCGCCATGCAATGGGGCCGCATCGACCCGACCCGGCTGGATGCGGACGGTCCGGTCCGCATCCGTCAGAACGCCACGGTGGTTTCGGTCAGCCATCGCGGCGGCGACCCGGCATCGGGCATCGTCGACGTGGCCTATGCCCGCGCCGGCTGCACACGCCACGTCCGCGCGCGCGCCGTCATCATGGCAACAGGCGGCTGGATCACCAAGCATGTGGTACGCGACCTGCCGGCCGATATCCGCGCCGCCTACGACCGGTTCTGCTACGCGCCCGCCCTGGTGGCAAACGTGGCGCTCAGGAACTGGCGTTTCCTCTACCGGCTGAATGCAACGGCGGCCCGCTGGATGGATGACGGCACGATGTTCGGCTTCTGCGCCAATATCCGCCAGTCGATCGTCACGCCGGACTATGATCCGCCGCTGCACCCAGACCGGCCGGCGCTGCTGACCTTCTATATGGGCCTCTACACGCCCGGCCTGAGCGCATGGGAACAGGGCGCGCGCGGCCGGATGCGCCTGCTGTCGACCAGCTACGCGGAATACGAGCGCATCATCCGGGCCCAGATGGCGGCGATGTTCGCCGATGCCGGGTTCGACCCGGCACGTGACATCGACGGCATCATCCTCAATCGCTGGGGCCACGCCCGGGTCATCCAGACACCGGGTTTCTATTACGGTCTTGGCGGTCAGCCTCCGGGGCGCGAAATCGTAGCGCGCGGCTTCGGCCGCATCGCCATCGCCCATGCCGAACTCAACGGCGCACAGAACTATACCGGCGCCTTCCAGCACGGAATCCGCGCCGGCCGGGAGGTCGCATCATGGCAGTGAATGAGATTCCCCCCGTCACGCGGCGCCAGGCGCTGCTGGCTGGCGGTGCGGCGGGGCTTCTCCTGCGTCCGGGCACCAGCCACGCCGCACCGTCCCCCGCTTCGCTCCCCGTCCGCCCCACCACGCTGCACATCGCTCCCACCACGGTCGAACTGGCACCGGGCATCACCCGGCGGGTGCTGGCCTATAACGGCCAGGTCCCAGGTCCGGTACTGCGCCTGCCCGAAGGCCGGCCGGCCTGGATTCGCGTGACGAACGGCAGCGACGCACCGGAACTGGTCCATTGGCACGGCCTGGATGTCGGCGCCGTGCCCGACGGCGCGACCGAGGAAGGCTCGTCGATCATCCAGCCGGGCGGCACGCTGGACTACCGCTTCGTGCCCCCCCGCTCCGGCACGCGCTGGTATCATACGCACACCATGGCGATGATGGATTTCTCACGCGCCCTGTATAGCGGCCAGTTCGGCTTCCTGATCGTCGAACCGCGCCGCGATCCCGGCCGTTACGACCGCGAAGTGCTGCTGGCAGCCCATCACTGGGATGCCGACCTGCCCGATATGCCCCGGTCGCCCGAAGAATGCGCCACGCCGCGCTACCGCTACGCCACCTTCAACGGCCGGTTGATGCAGGCGGCCGAGCCGATACGCGTGCGGCAGGGCGAGCGGGTGCTGTTCCGCTTCCTCAATGCCAGCGCGACCGAGACCGTTTCCCTGGCCCTGCCGGGCCACGCCTTCACCGTGGTCGCACTGGACGGCAATCCGGTCGCCAATCCCGCGCCGGTATCGGTCATCACACTGGGCGTCGCCGAGCGGGTGGATGCCATTGTCCATATGAACCGCCCGGGCTGCTGGGTGCTGGGCCCGACCGACCCCATACAGCAGACCACCGGCCTCGGACGGGTCATCGAATACGCCGGCAGAAGCGGATCACCCGTCTGGACCCCACCCCCGGCGTCCGACTGGGATTACGCCCTGTTCGGCGGCACCGCCGCCCCCCCGGTCGAAGAGCTGCGTCTGGACGGCATCTTCCCGATGCTGTTCGAACGGCGGCCGATGCCGGACGGAATGGAGGGCTGGACGATCAACGGCCGCTCCTATGCCGACCTTCCGCCACTCCATGTCCGCGCGGGCGGGCGCTATCTGTTTCGCTGGATCAATCTCAGCGGCTGCGCGCATCCGCTCCACCTGCACCGGCATAACTTCACCGTCCTGCGTCATGGCATGCGCCGGATCGGCCCGATCGAGAAGGACACCGTCCAGATCGGACGTTTCGATACGATCGACGCCCTGTTCACCGCAGACAACCCTGGGGACACGCTGTTCCACTGCCATCACCAGATGCACATGGACTACGGATTCATGCAGATGCTCCGCTACACCTGACCTCCGGGAAGGCGCTCCGGGCCGACCGGCCCGGCTCTTTCAGGACGGAGATTTCGCCTTGCTCTGCCGGGGCTTCTTTTTCCCCGCCGGCTCGAACATCGCCCGACAGCGCGGCGACAACTGATCGATCTTCTTTTTCATGCAGGCGGTTATCTTGTCTTCGTTGGGAATGGCGAAGGTGCACAGCTTGATCGCATCTCCGCGACAGGCTGCGCTCTGCTCCTCCCGCGACGCCGCATGTGCCGTGCTCACGAAGAGCGCGGGGATGGCAAACAAGGCAAATGCAGAAACTCTCAAGGCGACTTCTCCCCAAAAGCCGGAGGATCGACGAAGGGCGCCCCGAAAGGTACGGTTCAACGAGGCATGCCAACGCGAAATGCGGCGGATATCCTTCCGATAACGCATTCAACCATCAAGAGTTCTCTGCCGGGCCGTTCCCATCGGGCATGCGCTGGTTCGTGATCCCACCAGGCGCTTTCGCGCCGCATCCGGATCATGTTCCGACCGTTCCGCCATGCTCCATTTGCCTTGCAGGCCGCCTTCCAGTCATAATTCATGACAGTTTCAGAACGGGAGCGGAGCATTGGGTGTGGCGACTGCCGGACCGGGCCGGATCATGCTGGTGGCAGGGGCCTGCATCGGCAATTTTCTCGAATTCTACAGCTTCCTGGCCTACGCCTATTTCGCGCCGATGATCGGGGATGCCTTCTTTCCGGACAGCAGCGGCCTCAATGGCCTGCTGCGGACGATGCTGGTGTTCGCCGCCGGCTTCGTCGCCCGTCCGGTCGGGGCCATCGCCATAGGCCGCTACGCCGCCCGCCATGGGCGGCAGCGGGCAATGATGCTGTCCTTCATTCTGATGGCACTCGGACTGGCCCTGCTCGCCCTGACGCCGCCCGCACGAGTTATCGGGCCGTGGGCGCCACTCCTGATCCTGCTGGCCCGCGTCGTGCAGGGTTTTTCGGAAGGTGGTGAAATCGGGCCGGTCACGGCACTGCTGTTCGATGCCGCACCACCCGGCCAGGGCGGCCTGTACGGCTCGCTGCAATATCTGACGCAACTGCTCGGCTCGCTCGCGGCCGTCACCGTCGGGCTGGTGCTGTCACTGGTCCTGACACACGACCAGCTTTACGACTGGGGCTGGCGCATCCCCTTCGTTTTGGGCCTGGTCATCATCCCGGCGGGCTCCGCCCTGCGCTGGATCGCGACCGCCGTGCCGCACACCCCCTCGCCCGTCGGCGGCGCCCGTCCACCCGCATTGGCGGTGACGCTGATCGCGCTGACGGTCGCCGGCGGCACCATCTCCACCTATCTGCGCCATTTCGGGGTCAGCTACGCCATCTCCGTGCTGCATCTGTCGCCGCGTGTCGGCATGCTGGCCAACGTGGCAGGCATGCTGGCCGGACTGGCAACGGTGCCTCTGGGCTGGTGGATGGCGCAGCGGTCGCACCACCTGCGCGGCACGATCGGCGCGCTGATGGTGCTGACGGGCGTGTTGAGCGTGCCTCTCTACCGCTTCGCCATCACCCAGCCGGGCCTGCCCAGCCAGTTGCTGCTGAACTGCGTCCTTTTCGCCCTTTCGAGCCTGACGCTGGTTCCACTATGGCAGGCCATGCTGGAGTCCCTGCCATCCGCCAGCCGGGTCCTGCTGTTCGGCTTCATCTATTCCACCACGGTGTCGTTGTTCGGCGGCTTCACGCCCTCCCTGGTCACATGGCTGATCCAGCATACCGGCGACGCGACGATGGCCGGATACCTGATGGCCCTTGCCTATGGCGTACAGGCGGCGGCGTGGTACGGGCTGAGCCGCTTCGACAACCAGCACCACGCCTGACCGGGGGCCGCCATGCACGCCAATACCGACCGCCTGTGGGACCTGGTGGATACCCATGCACCCGCGGCAGCCGCGCTGGCCGACGCCGTATGGGCCGTTCCAGAGTTGAATTTCGCCGAGATCCGCTCCTGCGCCCTGCATGCCCGGGCGCTGCACGCCGCCGGCTTTCGCGTCACTCCCGGCATCGCCGGGCTTCCTACCGCCCTGCTGGGCGAGGCCGGAATCGACGGCCCGGTCATCGCCTTCCTGGGCGAATATGACGCCCTGCCGGGCCTGAGCCAGCAGGCCGACGCAACCACGCATCATCCCCTGCCGGGCGACGGAAACGGCCATGGCTGCGGCCATAACCTGCTGGGCGCGGCATCGCTGCTGGCCGCAACGGCGCTGAAGGACTGGCTGGCCGAAACAGGCCTCCCCGGCCAGGTGCGCTATTACGGCTGCCCGGCCGAGGAAGGAGGCGCCGGCAAGGGCATCATGGTGCGCGCCGGCAGCTTCGCGGGGGTCGATGCGGCCATCACCTGGCACCCGGGGTCGTTCGCCATGGTGTTCCCCCCCACCTCGCTGGCCAGCCAGAGGGTGGATTTCACCTTCACCGGTCGATCGGCCCACGCCGCCGCCGCTCCGCACCTGGGCCGCTCGGCGCTGGACGCGGCCGAATTGATGAATATCGGGGTCAATTACCTGCGCGAGCACATGCCGCCGACCGCGCGGGTTCATTACGCATATCTGGATACGGGCGGAAACGCCCCCAACGTCGTGCCGGCACGGGCGGTGGTGGCCTATTCCATCCGCGCCGCCGACCTGCCTGAGATGCTGGCCCTGGCCGCGCGTGTCCGCACGATCGCCGAGGGCGCCGCCATGATGACGGACACCACGGTCACATGCACGGTGGTCAGCGGCATGGCCAACTTGTTGGGCAATCAGCCGCTGGAGGAAGCGATGCAGATCCAGTTCGAACGGCTGGGTCCGCCTCCGTTCACCACGGCCGATCGCGCCTACGCCGAGACCATGCGCGCAACGCTCGATGCACAGCAGATCGCCACGGTCTTCCGGGCGCTGAACCTGCCCGTCAAACCCGACATGGCGCTATGCGACACGGTCATTCCCTACGTCCCGGATCGCGGTCGGTCGATGATGGGCTCGACCGACGTGGGCGATGTCAGCTGGGTCGTGCCGACGGTGCAGGCCCTCGGCGCGACCAGCGCCGTCGGCACGCCGCTGCATTCCTGGCAGATGACGGCACAGGGCTGTTCGACACTGGCGCATACCGGCATGGTCCATGTCGCCAAGGCCATGGCGGCAACCGGCGCGGAACTGATACGCAACATGGCCCTCCTGGACCGTGTCCGGGCAGCGCACGCAGGCCAGGTCGCACAACAGCCCTATATCAGCCCGATGCCGTCACCTGCCGCCTGACGATCCCGGCTCGGGCTCGCCTCCCCGCCGCCGGAACCGCGTGGAAAGGATGATCGCCGAGGTCGTGCGCTCCACCCCGTCGAGCATGCCGATCCGGTCGATCACCCGGTTGATGGTTTCGGTCGCGCCCGCCCCCACGACGGCGATCATGTCCACCATGCCGCTGACGGCATGCAGTTCGCGAATTTCGCGGATCGGGCGCAGCGCGGCCTCGACCGAGGCGGCATGCCGGGGCGTGATCGTGATCATCACATGCGCCCGCACTGCATCCGCGTCATGGGCGGGGGTCACCGTCGTATAGCCGGCGATCACCCCGGCCCGCTCCATCCGCTCGATCCGGCTCTGCACCGTGGTGCGCGACAGGCCGACACGGCGCGCGAGCGCCACGGTCGACATCCGCGCATTGCCCTCCAGCAGGGCCAGCAGGGTTCTGTCCGTCTCGTCCGGTTGCATAATGCCGATCATATCCGACATTTCGCCGAAAGAAAGCCCCAATCGCACGTCACGCTGTCCATTGTGTCCGGCCCCGTTCCTTCGTTCCATTTCCGTATCGCATCAGCATCAGGAACGATTGGCATGAAGAAGATACTCGTTGTCGGCGCAGGCAAGATCGGTTCGACGATCGCGGACTTCCTGGATGCGACCGGCGACTACGCCGTCACGCTGATCGACCGCGACCAGCCGGGCCTCGATCGCGCCGATGTCGGCCCCCAGGTCCGCAAGGTCCGGGTCGATATCGCCAGGGACGGCGCCCTCGCACCGCTGATGGAGGGCCATTACGCCGTCCTCTCCGCCGCCCCCTATCACCTGACGACGATCATCGCCACCGCCGCTGCCACGGCCGGCATCCATTATCTCGACCTGACGGAAGATGTCGCCAGCACCCGCGCGGTCCGCGCGCTGGCCGAGGGCGCGCAATCCACCTTCATCCCGCAATGCGGCCTCGCCCCCGGCTTCGTCTCCATCGTCGCCCACGACATCGCCCAGCGTTTCGAAAAGCTGGACACGATCCACCTGCGCGTCGGCGCGCTGCCGGAATTTCCCTCCAACGCGCTGGGCTACAACCTCACCTGGAGCACCGACGGCGTCATCAACGAATATATCGAGCCCTGCGAGGCCATCGTCGGCGGCGAACGCCACATGGTACCGGCCCTGGAAGGGCTGGAGACGCTGGGGGTCGACGGCGTGACCTACGAAGCCTTCAACACCTCCGGCGGCCTAGGCTCCCTGTGCGAGACCTATGCGGGCGCGGTGCGCGAACTGAACTACCGCACCATCCGCTACCCCGGCCACGCCCAGGCCATGAAGATGCTGCTGCGCGACCTGCGCCTGGCGGAAAGGCGCGACATCTTCAAGGATATCCTGGAATACGCGCTCCCCGTCACGCAACAGGACATCGTGCTGGTCTTCGTCACCGTCTCCGGCTGGCGCGAGGGGCGGCTGACCCAGGAAAGCTTCGTCCGCCGCATCTATGGCGAGACGGTCAACGGCCGCCCGCGCACGGCAATCCAGATCACCACCGCCGGCGCGATCTGCGCGGTGCTGGACCTGTTGAAAGACGGCCACCTCCCGGCACGGGGCATCGTCCGGCAGGAAGACATCGCGCTGCCCGCCTTCCTCGAAAACCGCTTCGGCCGCGTCTATCAGGGCCGCCGCCACACCGCCTGAACGCTCCCCCAAACGCGCCTCGGCATGCGCCCGCTGCGCAACGGCGGACGCATGCCAAATATGACCCGGTTCTCGGCAGACCACGAGCCTCACCCGCCTCTCTCACCCGAGGCGGAATGCGAGAAATGCGGGTCAACGATTCAAGCCTCCGGCGTCCTCCTGATGCTATTGTTCGAAATCAACAATAAATATAGGCGTCACCATCCTGGAACGCGAAGATCATATACCAAAGCCTGTTGACACGGCCCGTATAGAGGCAGGCGGACAGCATCCGTCATCCGGGGATCACGGCCCAGCCTCTCAGTTGCAGGTTGGCCAACGTCACCATGGCGGATAGATCGACCTGGACCCCGTCGGCGACGGCGTCCCGTGCAATCTTCTGGCCCGCCAGAGCGTAGCTGCACACCTCGATCGAGACCCCCGCTTTGCGCAGCGCGCGCAGCAGCGCGGTATTGGGGTTGTCCCGACCGAAACGCGCCCGGTATTCCCCATCGGCGAGGATAGACGGTGTAGCCGCCCCATAGACGATCGCCACAACGTCGCCGGTCTTGGGATGTATCCTGTCAGCCGCGAGCAGGTTCATGAACCGAGCGATCCGCTCCAGTGCGGGATTGATCTGCGCTGGATCGGGCGCGGCCCGCGCCGTGTCGAACGCCACCCGGTACCGCAACGACGGATCGGGACGGTTAGCAGAGCCATCGGCGGCATGAACGGCGCCATAGGCCGGGACGGCGTCCCCACCCGTCCGCGCATGGGCAACCCCGCCCCAACCGCTCAGGAGCGACAGGGAAGCGAGGATCAGGCGGGTAGCGTTGCTCATAAAATCACCTTTCATGGGCCGTCTGGTTGTCACGCGGAGTCGCATTTTCCGGCGGCATCTGTTCCCGCGCATTCAACTCTCGTCGTCACCATGCCGGCCCCGCTATTCTGCGAGGCGATTATATAGCATTTCTGGTGACGTTCCTGAATCCCCTCTTGAGCCTCGCGGGCAAGCGTGCAGGACTGCGCGGAAACGCCCACACTTACAGAACCGCGTCGTCCCAGGGAATGATCACGCCGCCGGTCGCCGCGATCACATCGCACATGGCGAATGACAACAGCGGATTTCCGTTTAATCCGCTCCGACACTGGGGAATGGCAGTGCACAGCCCCCCGCGATCGGGCAAAGGTTTTTCTACTCCCCCCCAGCCGGCAGCGGAACCCGCGTCGGCGCCCGGCCGATTCCCAGCGCCATCAGCGCCGCCAGCAGTCCCGCGCAGCCGGCCAGCACCAGCATGTCGCGATAATTTCCCTGCGCCTGCCGCAGCAATCCGGCCAACGACGCGGCGCAGGCCGCGCCGATCTGGTGCCCGAACACCACCCAACCGAACACCACGGGCGCCGCGCGCTCGCCAAATGCCGAAGTGGCCAGACGCAGTGTCGGCGGCACGGTCGCAATCCAGTCCAGCCCATAGAAAATGCCGAAAACCGTCAGGCTGTCCGGTGAGAAATCGCAGAACGGCAAAGCGACCAGCGACACCCCCCGCAGCCCGTAATAGGAAAACAGCAGCCAGCGCGCATCCATCCGGTCGGTCAGCCAGCCGGACAGGGTAGTGCCGAACAGGTCGCACAACCCCATCATGGCCAGATAGCCCGCCGCCGGCACCTCGCCGATCCCATGATCGGCACAGATGGCGATGAAATGCGTACCGATCAGGCCATTGGTGGTAAACCCGCACACAAAAAAGGTCAGGAACAGAAACCAGAAATCGCGTTTCACCACCGCATCGCGCAACGCCCCCACTGCGATGCGCAACGGATGCCGATCAGGCGGCGGCGGCGGAACATAATCCGGCGGTGCCCCATGCGGCAGAAGCCCCAGCCGCTCGGGATGCTCCGGCAGGCACAGCGCAACCACCGGCACCAGCACCAGACAGCCGATGGAGACGGCCAGCACCGGCGCCCGCCAGCCGTGATCATGCGCCAAGGCCGCCAGCGCCGGCAGGAAGAACAGCGATCCGGTCGCCGTGCTGGCTGCCAGCAGCCCCATCACGGTGCCGCGCCGAGCCACGAACCAGCGATTCACCACCGTTGCCCCCAGCACCATCGCCACCGCCCCGGTACCCAGCCCGGTCAGCACCCCCCAGGTAATGAAAAACTGCCAGGGCTGCGTCATGAACAGGGACAGAAAACTGGCCCCGCCGATCAGCAGCAGCGCACCGACCAACGTGCGGCGTATCCCCACCGCCTGCATCAACGCCGCCGAAAACGGGCCGACGAAGCCGTAGAGAAAGATGCCGAACGCCGCGGTGGCCGAGATCCCGGCCCTGCTCCAGCCCAGTTCCATCTGCAACGGCATCATCAGCACGCCCGGCGTCGCACGCACGCCAGCCGAAACCAGAAGCGACAGGAACGTCAGCCCGACCACCACCGCATATACGCGCGCGGGCCGGGAAAGCTTGCGAGGGACTGGGATCACGCTCATATCACTGATCGGTCAGTTCTGCTGCTGTTGCCAAAGCCCCGCGCGCCCGTCCACGCATCCTCGGCGCTTCGGCAGCAGCCTCCAGGGCCACGCCACGTTAGGTACCGATCGGTAACATCGTCAAGCGGGTTTCGCGCATGTCCACTCCCCCATCCCCTTCCCGACGCCCCACCGCCGCCGACCGGATCCGCCAGTCGGCGCGCGACCTGTTCTACCGGCAGGGGATAAGGGCCGTCGGCGTGGAGGAGATCGTGCAGAATGCCGGCGTCACCAAACCGTCGCTCTACCGCGCCTTTCACTCCAAGGACGGCTTGGCCACCGTCTTTCTCACCGACTACCAGCATTGTTTCTGGGACCGGATCGCCCTCGTCCGCGCCGCTCACCCCGAAGACCCGCACGCCCAGATCCTGGCCTATTTCGACGGGCTGGCAGAGCGTTCCGCCGCTCCCGACTATCGTGGCTGCGCGCTCACCAACGCCATTCTCGACTATCCCGACCGCACGCACCCGGTACGGCAGGAAGCCGCGCGCCTGAAGCATGAGGTACGCGACTGGCTGGTCGAACGCGCCCACCAGATGGGGGCCACCGATCCCGAGCGGCTTGCCGACGGTCTGATCCTGCTGATGGAAGGCGCCTATGTCGTGGGTCAGGCTTTCCCGCCGCCAGGCCCGGCGGCGCGGGTGGGCGACTGCGCCCGCCTGCTGATCGAGGCACAGTGCGGGCCGCGATAACCGGGCGGCCCGCCATCCTCTATCTGCGGCTCAGGTCACACAGGGCATCGATCTTGTCGGCCAGCGCGGCAATCCCCTCACGCAGGGCCTGGGGCGTCTGCGGCATAGACTGCGCCCGACTGTTCAACTGCTCCACATCCGACTGGATTTCGGACAGAAGAATGCTGATTTCCGAAAAATGCTCACGTTCGTCATACCGCCGCATGCCTGATATCCTTCGTCCGGCTCGGGAAAAGCCATCCTACGCAAAAGAGCGCGACCTGACGATCTCCGGATTTCCCTTCACGCAACGATCGAACATCTCGGGCGCGGCCGGAAGAACCATCCACCGCGACCGCCCCATGCGGAACAATCGCGGCGGTCACGGCGGTCAGTCCTGCTTTTCGAAGGCACCGGCAATACGCAGGGCCACTTCGTCGCTGACATAGGGCACATATTTGCTCACGCCGAAATCGCTGCGCTTGATGGTGCCGGTGGCCTCGAATCCGGTGGTATATTTCTTGTCGATCGGGTTCATGCCGGCACCGATGAAATGCACTTTCAGCGTCTCGGGCTTCGTCACGCCATGGAGCGTCAGGTCCCCGCTCACCACGGCATCGCTCTTGCCGGCCAGTTTCACGCTGGTCGAAACGAAGGTGGCATCGGGGAATTTACCGGCATCGAACCACTCCGCCCCCTTCAACTCGCCAGTCAGCACGTCACTGGTGGTCTGCACCGAGGCGATGGGGATCGTCACCGACAGGCTGGACGCGGCCGGATTCTTCACATTCAGTTCCAGCGTGCCGGAGACGTTGGAAAACATGCCCGCGTAGTGGGTGAAGCCGAAATGCAGCACCGAGAAACCGACCTGCGTATGACCGGGCTCGACTGCATAATGCCCCGCCTGCACCTCGGCCGGGCTGGTCGCGGCCTGGGCAGCGAGGGGAAGGCTGGCGGCAAGGGCCAGAACGGCAAAAAGCGAAGAGGCGCTACGCGTCATGGGAACGAACTCCGAAATCTGAACAAATCCACACCGAACGCCCAGGCCACACCGGCCCGAACCATCCCGCTCCATCCAGACATAACGGATGTCCCCCAATCCAATGATAAAAATGCCGGAAACAGATCGTTTCCACATTTTGCACCGCCCCCCACCCCGTGGCACGCCCCGCCCGTTCGGTTATCGAGCCGATCTGCCGCGAACTGGCGATCGCCCCATCCTCCTATCATGAACATGCCGCGCGTAAGGCAGACCCCACGAGGCGGCCTGCCCGTGCCCGGCGTGATGACGAACTGAAGGATGAGATCAAGCGGGTATATGAGGCCAGTTCAAAGCTCTGCGGGACGCGCAAAGTCTGGCATCAGATGCGCCGTGAAGGGATCCAGGTAGCCAAATGCACCGTGGAGCGCCTGATGCGCGCCATGGGTCTGGCCGGCATTCGGCGAGGGAGGAAGACGGTCACGACCATCAGCAATCCCAAGACCCCATGCCCGCAGGACAAGGTGAACCGCGCATTCCGTGTGAGCCGGCCGAATGCCCTGTGGGTGGTCGATTTCACCTACGTCCACACGTGGAGCGGCTTCGTCTACGTCGCCTTCGTGATCGATGCCTATGCCCGGCGCATCGTCGGCTGGAAGGTCAGCACCTCGGCCACTGCCGGCTTCGTGCTCGACGCCCTGGAGCAGGCGATCCATGCGCGCAGGCCCAGCCCCGAGGATGGTTTGATCCACCATAGTGACCGGGGCGTCCAATACCTGACCATGAACTAAACCCAACGCCTGGCCGAGGCCAATCTGGTGCCTTCGGTCGGTAGCGTCGGGGATTCCTGTGACAACGCCCTGGCCGAGACCATCAACGGCCTCTACAAGGCCGAAATCATC
>NZ_JABEQN010000002.1 GCF_014174165.1 Gluconacetobacter dulcium
TCCGGAGAACAACCAAGCTTCGGTGCAATCGCCTTGTAAGCCGCATTGTCGCTGGCATAGTCACCTCGGTGCTCTCGAAAAAGCCGAACTCCGCGTTCTCGAAGTTCAGCAGGATAGGCAGGGGTGAATTTCTGGGTCGTCATAGGGCTCATCCTTTGAGTGTTTTACTCTCCGGTAAACCCGGGGCGGTTCAGTAGATTAACGTGGGGTGACGGATCTGTCTGACGGGATATAGTCCACTGTCAAATAGAGGGCCGGAAATGAGACCATGTGTCAGCTTGCGGATTCTTGCTGTGGCTTCGTGGGTTGTCTGGCCTGCGATCGGGCAGGGACGGACAGTCGTGGATATGGTGGGGCGGAGTGTGGTTGCGCCGGATCACCCAGTCCGGATCGCCGATCTGTGGTTTGCGCACAATGCCGTGACGATCATGTTGGGTGCCGGCGGGCGTATCGCCGTGACCAACGACCTGCCGGAGACGCGGCCGTGGATGTATCGCGTGGCACAGGAACTGCATCGGGCTACGGGTGTGGTCGGGGCGGTGCCGAATGTGGAGATGTTGCGCCATGCCGGTGTGGATGTCGCGTTCGTCTCCAATGGTTCACTGGCTTTGGAGCCGATGCGGCGGATCGGGCTGCCGGTGGTGCAGGCGGGATTTACCGATGAGACGTCGTTGCGGCAGGCGGTGGCGTTGACGGCGGAGGTGCTGGGTGATCCGCGCGCTCATGAGATTGCCGGGCGCTATGTGGCGATGCTGGATGCGACGCGGGACCGGGTGGCGGCGGCGGTGACTGACATACCGCAGTCCCGCCGTCCGCGTGTGTTGCATATCCAGTCGTTGGTTCCGTTGAAGATTGACGGTACACACACGATTATCGACGAGTGGATCACACGGGCTGGTGGGCGGAACGCGGCCGATATTTCTGGCAATATGCACCCAGTTTCCGTTGAACAGATCGCGGTATGGGATCCAGACATTATCATTCTGGGGAGCGATGCTGGCGTGTTTGATCCCGCCGCTGCCCAATGGGCCGGGCTGCGCGCGGTGCGAGGGGAGCGGGTCTATCGCAATCCGGCGGGGGTGTTTCCATGGGACCGCTATGGAGTGGAATTTCCGCTCCAGCTTCTGTGGACGGCGCAAATCCTATATCCGGATCGTTTCGCGAAGCTAGATATGATATCTGAAACGACCCGATTTTATCATGATTTTTTTGGATATGACCTGCCTGCCTCCGATGCGGCGCGCATCCTGGCAGCCAAGGGACCTGATAGCGCACCATGAATGTATGGCGCGAGCGCGCGCTGTGGGGTGTGGCGCTGGGGGGATTGCTGGTACTTGTCGTGGTGTCACTGGGACTTGGTCGGTACCGAGTGCCGCAGGGTGAACTGATGACGGTGCTGCTGGGCCGTGACGGGGCGATGCCCGAGACGCGGCGGACTCTGTTGCATTCCATTCTGTTCGCGACGCGTTTGCCACGGGTGGCCGGCGCGGTGGTTGTGGGGGCTGCCTTGTCGGTTTCGGGGGCGGGTTTTCAGGCGGTGTTTCGTAATCCGCTGGTCTCGCCTGGGCTGCTTGGGGTGTTGGCGGGGGCGGGGTTTGGGGCTGCGCTGGGGATCGTGGGCGGGGCTTCGCCTATGGGCATGCATCTGCTGTCATTCGCGGGAGGGGCTGTTGCCGTTGCGGCGGCGGTGGGGGTGGCGCGGCTGTTTGATGCGGCGTCGATGCTGATGCTGGTGTTTGGCGGATTGGTCAGCACGGCGCTGTTTACCGCGCTGCTGTCGCTGCTGAAATATGTGGCCGATCCTGATAAGCAATTGCCAGATATCGTTTTTTGGTTGTTAGGTAGCCTGACGCAGGCGACGGAAGCCGATGTGGTCGTGATGGCGGTTCCGGTCGCGATCGGCGTTGTGGGACTTACGCTTTGTGGGCGGATGCTGGATGCATTGGCCATGGGTGATGACGAGGCGCGGACCCTTGGCGTGCCGGTTGGGGTGTTGCGTTATGGGGTGATCGCGGTTGCGACCGTGTTGTCGGCGGTGACCGTGTCCGTGGCGGGGATGATTGGTTGGATCGGGTTGATCGTGCCGCATGTCGCTCGGTTGCTGGCGGGGCCGTGCAATGCGCGGGTATTGCCGCTTAGTGCCTGTATTGGCGGCATATTTCTGCTGGTTTGCGATGATCTGGCGCGGTGCGTGTCGGTGGAGGAGATACCTATCGGGCTGATCGCGGACCTGCTGGGGGTTGGTGTGTTTCTCTGCGTGCTGCGGCTGATCCGGCGTGGGTGGGTGGAATGACCGAACTGGTGGTTGACCGCCTCTCATTCGCGCGGGGTGGGCGAGGGGTGTTGGAGGGGATCTCGTTCGCGATAAGGGGGGGCGAGATGGTTGCGCTGCTGGGGCCGAACGGGACGGGCAAGACCACTTTGCTGCGGCTGGTCCTGCGGCTGTTGCAGCCCGTGTCGGGGCGGGTGCTGCTCGACGGGCGGTCCATTTCGGGTATGACACGACGCGCGCTGGCGACCCATCTGGCGTACGTGCCGCAGGGGCATGGGGTCGTCTTTCCCTATCGGGTGCGCGATGTGGTGGCGTTGGGGCGGTTGGCCGGCGGGACGATGCTGGCGCCGGTTGTGCCGGCGGCGGATCGTGAGGCCGCCGAACAGGCGTTGGCGAGGCTTGCCGTGGGCCATCTGGCGGATCGGTCCTATGCCGCGCTCTCCGGGGGTGAGCGGCAGGCGGTTCTGATCGCGCGGGCGCTGGTTCAGGGGGCGCGCCTGCTGGTGCTGGACGAACCGGAGACCGGTCTGGATTACGGGCAGCAGCAGCGCCTGTCCGACCTGCTGCGCCGGTTGGCGGCCGAGGGCTATGGCATTCTGGCCACGACGCACGACCCGTTGCGCGCCGCGCGGATTTTTGGCCGCGCGATCCTGATGCGTGAAGGGCGGATCGTCGCTGACGGGCCGGCCGGCGACATATTGTCGGCTCGGGCGATTGCGGACCTGTATGGACTCAAGGCTGTTTCGGCTGGGCCTGCATGACGAAATGCAGTGCGCCGCCCTTGAGGATGTCGGCATGTCGCAGGTGCAGCAGGTCCTGCGGCTTGCCGTTGAGGGTTACGGACGCGACATAGGGGTGATCCGCGTCCAGATGGTCGGCCGTCATGGTGAAGGTGCGGCCATGGGGCAGGTGGATCACCGCTTTTGACAGGAACGGGCGGCCGATCGTGTAGTCGTTGCTGCCGGGTGCGACGGGATAGAAGCCCAGCGCGGTGAACAGGTACCACGCCGATGTCTGGCCCAGATCGTCATTGCCGGCCAGGCCGTCGGGATGGGCGTTGTACTGGCTCTCCATGATCTGGCGTAGGCGCTGCTGCGTCTTCCATGGGGCGCCGGCATAATCGTAGAGATAGGCGATGTGGTGGCTCGGCTCGTTGCCGTGGGCGTACCAGCCGATCAGGCCGCTGATATCCTCGACATTTTTGAATTGCGCGGGATCGACTTTCGTATCGAACAGCTCGTCCAGCTTTGCGATGAAGGTCGCGTTGCCGCCAATGGTCGCGATCAGGCCGGGAACGTCCTGCGGTACGAACCACAGATATTGCCACGCATTGCCCTCGGTATAGTCGCTGCCATAGGCCGCAGCGGTGGGGTCGAAGGGCGTGTGGAATGCGCCGGTGCTCAGGCGGGCGCGGAGGAAGCCGGTCTTGGGGTCCCACTCGTTGCGCCAGTTGCCGGCGCGTTTCTCAAATTCTTCCGCAATGTGCGTCTTGCCCATCGCGCGGGCCATCCGGGCGAGGGACCAGTCGTCATAGGCGTATTCCAGTGTCTTGGAGCCGGCTTCGGCTTCCTTGTCGATCGGGACGTAGCCCAGCTTGATGTAGTCCGTCAGGTCGCCGTAGACGGGTGACGTTGCGGAGGCGACCATGGCATTCAATGCGGCGTCCGCGTCGAAGCCGCGTACGCCGGCGAGATAGGCGTCCGCGATGATCGGCACGGCGTGGTAGCCGGTCATGCACCATGTCTCCAGCCCCTGATAGGACCAGACCGGCAGGACGCCCACCGGGCTGGCCTGCTGGGCCGCGATCAGCGAACGCACGAACTGCGTGCTCATGTCCGGGCGCAGCAGGGCCATGAGCGGTTGCTGGGCGCGATAGACATCCCAGGTGGACCATGTGGAGTAGAAGCCGAAGCCCCGCGCCTTGTGGATCTCCTGATCCGGGCCGCGATAGTCGCCGTTGGTGTCCATGCTCAGGGTCGGGGCGAGCATGGCGTGATAGAGCGCGGTGTAGAACTGCGTCTGCTGGTCCGGCGTGCCGGAGGCTTCGATGACCGACAGGGCGCGGTTCCATGCGGCGGTGGCGTCGGCGTGGCGGGCGTCGAAATCCCAGCCCTGGCCTTCGGCATCGAGATTGGCGATGGCGTTCGTTTCGCTGACGGGAGAGATCGCGACTTTGACTTCCAGCGGGCCATTCAGCTTGCCGAAATCGAAGACCGCTTCGACCGCGCGGCCGTTTTGCACGGTCTGATCTGTTGGCGCGTTGCCCGGCCCGCGAAAGCCGCGATAGGGCACGTTGGTTTCCCGATTGTAGAGCATGCGGGCGGTCGTCGGGCGGGAGAAGCGCATTGCAAAGCAGAGGGTGCGCCCCGGTGCCCAGCCGCGCGTGGTGCGGCAGCCTGTTACCGTGCCGTCCGCGCGCACCCGCAGCCGCGTCCACAGGACCTTGCCGGGATAGTCGTAGATGCTGGGCCGGAGATCCAGCAGCACATGGGCGGGTTTGTCGGCGGGGAACATGTAGCGGTGCCAGCCCACGCGCGGGCCGGCGGTGAGTTCGGCGCGGATGGCATAGTCGTCCAGCGTTACGGCGTAATATCCGGGATGCTCGATTTCGGTGGCGTGGCGGAAGCGTGAGCGATAGCCGCTCTGTGGTTTGGCGGGGTCGCCCGGTTCCATCCTGACATCGCCGGAGATGGGCATGAGCAGCACGTCGCCGAGGTCGGAATGGCCCGCGCCGGAGAAGTGCGTGTGGGAGAAGCCCATGATGGTGGGATCGTTGTACTGATAGCCGCCGGCCCAGTCATAGGCGTGGTGGAAGTCCGGCATCGCGGTGTCGGGAGAAGGCTGGATCATGCCGAAGGGCACCGTCGCCCCCGGAAAGGTGTGCCCCGGCCCGCCGGTGCCGATGCGGGGGGCGACCAGGGCGGCCGGGCCGCCGGCCGTCTCGCCGGCGGCCTGCGCGCGGCCCGATGCAAGGGCGACCGCCAGCATGGCGGACAGGCAAGACACAATCGGGAGACGCTTCATGAATGGATCTTGGCTCGGGCAATGGGACGATCTGGAACGGGAGTGTCGCACATCGTGCGCTCTTCCCTAAACCCCCAGGATCTGGCGTTCGTCTTCATCGATCCAGCCGAGATCGAGCATGTCCTGCGTGATCCATGCGAAATCGGGATGTGTGGCCTCTTTCGCGACGAAGGTGACGGGTTCGGGCGTTGTGTTTTCGTCCAATGTTGCAAGGGTCGCGCGGGCGGGCAGGGCGAGGCCGCCCTTCTCGGGTGGCTGGGCGAGTTCCTGCGCCAGGGCGTGCCGGTTGTCCGGCGCCCGGCAATAGGCCACGGCGTCGCGCAGGGCGGCTTTGACGCGGTCGGCCCTGTCGGCGATCCTGTCTGAAATGACGAGCAGTTTTTCGAGATGAAACGGCATGACGGTGGAGGAGCCGCCGACAAGGAAGCCGAGGCCGCGCAGGCAGGCTTCCGTGCCCCATGAGGGGCCGACGCAGCCGCCGTCGATGGCGCGATCGGCCAGGGCGCTGATCATATCGGCGGGCGGCATGACGACCAGCTCGATCCCGCTGTCCATCTCCACCCCGATCTGTCCGAGGAAACGGCGCAGGATGAGCAGGTGGGTGGAATACATATGGACCACCGCGAGGCGCGGACGGCGGCCGATGGACTGTTGCCACCGGTCGAAAGCCTGTCTGCCCTCCGCGCCGGCCGGCCATGGGGTGGCGAGCGGGTTGGTGCCGCGCAGGACCAGCGTGTTGCCGCCGCGACTGAGCGTGCAGAGCGGGCGCAGGGATGCGGCGTGGCCGCGCCGGCCGAGGGCCGTCATGATGGCGAGCGGCGGAAAGATTACGGCGGCGTCGAGGGTTTTCCAGGCCAGGCCGTCGGCGATATTGGACCAGGAGGGGGAGAGCACGATCTCGGGCGCGATGTCGTGCCGGGCGAACAGGCCGTGATTGCGGGCGATGACGACCGGCGCGCTGTCGGTCAGGCGCAGCAGGCCGATGCGCAGGGCACGGGTCATGATTCGTCACCCTGCCCATGGGCGGCGAGGTAATCGGCGGCGACGGCGGCGATGCGCCGGGATTCCTGCATGGCGCGGCGGCGAAGCCAGCGGTAAGCCTGATCCTCGGTGGTGTTTTCGGTCTTCATGAAAAGTCTCTTCGCCTGGTCGATGCGTTTCTGTTCCGCCAGTTTGCGCTGGGCTTCGGTCAGTTCGCCGCGCGTGCGCTTGAAGCGGGAATAGAGGGCGATGGCGGCGCGCAGCAGGGGTTTGACGTCGTCGGGCGGTGCTTCCAGGACGTTATAGGAGCAGATGCCGATATCGAAGGCGGTTTCCATCAGGTCCACGTCGTCCCTGTCGACGAACAGGGCGACGGGGCGTTCGAGCGCCGGCTGGGTGAGGGCGCGGATGCTGTCCAGCGCGTCGCGGTCCGCGCGGCCCATATCGACCAGCACCACGTCCGGATGATGCTGCCGCACGGCGTCGATCAGGGCGGTGCCGGCGGGGACGGACAGCACGCGCAGGGAGGGATCGGCCCGGAGATCGTCCGACAGGGCCCGCGCGCGGCGCGTGTTCGCGTCGGCGACCAGGACGGTCATCGGCGGGCGGGCCGTGCGGCCCAGGGGATCGGACGGGTTGTCAATCGGCATCAATAGACATCGCGCAGATAGCGGCTCTCCCGCGTCAGTGCGGTCATGAAACTGGTGGCGTCCGAGGTGGACAGGCCCCCATGACGGGCGACGATCCTGTGCAGGGCGGCATCGACATCCCGTGCCATGCGGGCGGCGTCACCACAGACATACACGAAGGCGCCGGCCCGCAGCCAGTCCCACAATTCCGCTCCGGCTTCCTCCATGCGGTCCTGTACGTAGACGCGCGCCGACTGGTCGCGCGAGAAGGCGGTGTCCAGCCGGGTCAGGCAGCCGTCGGCGCGGAAGGACTCCAGCTCCTGCCGGTAATAGAATCCCTGGTCCGCATGGCGTTCGCCGAAGAACAGCCAGTTGCGGCCGGGCGCCTTGCGGGCCGCGCGGTCCTGAAGGAAGGCGCGGAAGGGGGCGATGCCGGTGCCGGGGCCGATCATGACGATCGGGGCCTCGTCATCCCGCGGCAGGCGGAAATGCGAGGTCGGCTGGAGGAACACCGGCACCTCGCCGCCATCGGCAAGCGATGCGAGCCAGTTGGAGCAGAGACCGGGCCACGGGTCGCGATTGACGCCCACGGTCAGTTCCACGACGCGACCCGAGGCCCTGGGCGAGGAGGCGATGGAATAAAGGCGGGGCTGCATGCGCCGGAACAGGGGCGGGATGTCCTGCGCCGTGACCTTGAGCGCCGCGTCGCGCAGCAGGTGGGGAAGAAAACCGCCCTCGGCACAGTCCAGGGCGGCGCGCATGGCCGGGTTGGGGCGCGACAGGTCGAGATGGCGGCGCAGGGCCTCGCGGAGCCCCACGGTGCCGTGGCCGCGCAGGACGACCGGTGTTTCCTCCGGCAGGCGCAGGGCGGCCAGCGCGGCCTCGACATGGGCGGCCGGGTTGCAGGGCCAGATGCCCAGCGCGTCGCCCGGCTGCCAGGTGAGGCCGGTCGCGCCCAGGTCCAGGCCGATGCGGCGGGTGTCCTTGTCGGATGTAACCAAGTCGGTTGTGCCGGTGCACAGGGGCTCGTTGAGGACCAGGCGGGCGATGGCGGGCGTGTCGCGGGTGCCGATGGCGGGCGCGGAGAGGGGGGTGGGGGTTTTGGCCGTGATGTCGGGGGCGGCGTGGGTGCCGAGGGCGGTGAGCAGGGTGCCGCGCCATGCCGCCACCGTGTCGTCGAAATCCGGTTCGCAGTCCGTGCGGTCCAGCAGCATGGTGGCGCCGAGGGCGCGGAGGCGCGTGTCGAGCGCGCGGCCGAAGCCGCAGAAACCGGCATAGGAGGAATCGCCCAGCGCGAGGATGGCGCAGGTGAGGCCCGGCAACGGGGCCTCACGCATGCGCAGGGCGTTCCAGAACGGCGTTGCGCAATCCGGCGGGTCGCCGTCGCCGAAGGTGGAGACGACGAAGATGGCCCGGCCGGGGCCTGGATCGCCGGATTCGCACTGATCGAGGCAGGCGAGGGCGACCGTGTGGCCGGCCTCGCGCAGCCAGGTGGCGACGGTGGCGGCGAGGGCCTCGGCACGGCCGGTCTGCGAGGCCCACCAGACGCGGATGGCGGGTGGTGGCGATGCCGGGGCCAAGGGGGCCGGGGTGGCGGGATCGGGCGTGCCGCGGCTGTAGAGGCCGGCCAGCAGGCCGCCGACATGGGCGCGGGCCAGCGGGTCGAGCGGCGCCCCGGCGGGGAGCAGCGGCACGATGCCGGGGGCGGGTGGGGCGAGGCGCAGCCCTTCGAGAAAGCCGGCCAGCCAGGCTTTGGCGTCTTCGGCGAGGGCGGGCGGCGCGGGTGTGGCCAGGCCGAGATGCCGGGCGATCTGTCCGGGGGGCATGTCGTTCTGTCCTTCGGGCCGGAGAGCGGGAGGGGAGGCCGCGATGCGTTCCAGCGCGACGGCGCAGAGCTTGAAGCCGGGCTGGAGGGAGACGGGATCGACGGCATCGGAGGTGACGGCGTTGACGGCGATGTCGTCGCCGAAACGGTCGTTCCAGTGGAACGGGGCGAAGCAGGTGCCGGGGCGGATGGCCTGGGTGACGCGCGCGGGCAGGGTGACGCTGCCCCGGCGGGAGGTGACGCGGACGGCATCGCCCCGCTGGAGGCCGAGCGCGCGGGCGTCTTCGGCGGCGATCTCGACGAAGGGGCCGGGGTTGAGGCGGTTGAGGCTTTCGACGCGGCCGGTCTTGGTGAGGGTGTGCCACTGATGTTGCAGGCGGCCGCTGTTCAGCACGAAGGGGAACTCTTCGTCCGGCCATTCCTCGGGGCGCATCCATGGGCGGGCATGGAAGACGGCGCGGCCGTCCGGTGTGGCGAAGACGGGCGGGGCGCCCGGTGCGGGCAGGTAGCGGATGGGGTGGCGGGAGAGGGTATCGCCTTCGGGGGCCGGCCACTGGACGGGGCCGGCGCGCAGGCGGTCATGACTGATGCCGGCGATGTCGTAGCCGGTCGCCGGATTGGTGAAGCGGCTGGCCTCGGCGAAGATTTCGGCGGCGGAGGTGAAGGAGAAGCCGTCCGCGAAGCCCATGGCGCAGGCGACGCGGGCGATGATCTCCCAATCCGCCAGGGCCTCGCCGGGTGGGGCGACGGCCTTGCGGGCCAGCGTCAGGGTGCGGTCGGAATTGACCTGCACGCCGTCGGCCTCGGCCCAGAGCGCGCCGGGGAGCAGGATGTCGGCGTAGCGCGTGGTTTCGCTGTCGGCGAAGGCGTCCTGCACGATCACGCATTCGGCGGCTTGCAGGGCGCGGATGACGTGGTTGCGATTGGCGACGGTGGCGACGGGGTTGGTGCAGATGACCCAGCAGGCGCGGATTGCGCCGCGTTCCATCGCCGCGAACATCGCGATCGCGCCGTTGCCGCCGGCTTCGCGCACCGTGCCGGGCGGGAGGCCCCATTGCCGTTCGGCGAAGGCGCGGTCGGCGGCGACCAGCGCGCTGCGCTGGCCGGGCAGGCCTGGCCCCATATAGCCCATCTCGCGCCCGCCCATGGCGTTGGGCTGGCCGGTCAGCGAGAACGGGCCGCAGCCGGGGCGGCAGATCGTGCCGGTGGCCAGGTGCAGGTTGCACAGGGCATTGGTGTTCCATGTGCCGGTCAGGCTCTGGTTGAGGCCCATGGTCCACAGGCTCATCCACGCGCCCGCCTCGGCGATCCAGCGTGCCGTGGTCAGGATATCGGCGACCGGGAGGCCGGTGATGTCCGCCACCGTTTCGGGCGGGTAGTCGGCCAGGAAGGCGGGCATGGCGTCCCAGCCGGTGGTCGCCTGGGCGATGAAGCGGCTGTCGATGGCGCCGTCGCGGACCAGCAGGTGCAGCAGGCCGTTGAGCAGGGCGAGGTCGGTGCCGGGACGGATGGGAAGATACAGATCGGCCTTGTCCGCCGTCGCGGTGCGGCGGGGATCGACGACGACCAGCTTCGCGCCCGCGCGTTTGCGATCCATCAGCCGCAGGAACAGGATCGGGTGGCAATCGGCCATGTTCGCGCCGATGACGAAGAACAGGTTGGTACTGTCGAAATCCTCGTAGCTGCCGGGCGGGGCGTCGGCGCCGAGCGACAGCTTGTAGCCGCTGCCGGCGGCGGCCATGCAGAGGCGGGAATTGGATTCGATATACTGACTGCGGACATAGCCCTTCGCCAGCTTGTTGATCAGATACTGCGCTTCCAGCGACATCTGGCCGGAGACGTAGAAGGCGATCGCGTCGGGGCCGTGCGTGTCGAGGATGGCGCGCAGGCGCCGGGCGGTGGCCTCGATCGCCTGATGCAGCGGGGCGGGCGTGGCCGCGCCGCCGCGTTCCGCCCTGAGTGCCGCGTGGGCGAGACGCTGGGGCGAGGACAGGGGTTTGTCGCACGAACTGCCCTTGGTACACAGCCGGCCGGCATTCGACGGGTGCGCGGGGTCGCCGCGCACCTTCGCGATCGTGCCGTCTTCCACTTCGAGGATGAGGCCGCAGCCGACCCCGCAATAGGGGCAGACGGAGCGGATGTCTTCCCTGGCCATGCTGCCTCAGGCGGGGACGAGGGCCGGCGCCGCCGGGAGTTTCGCCCGGATCTGCACCGTGCCGTCGTGCAGGCGGGCATCCCATGTTCGCAGGCGGATGGCGGCGTCTTCCAGGCACTGGCCGTCTTCCAGGCGGAAATGCTGCTTGTAGAGCGGGGAGGCCACGATCCGCTGGCCTTTCAGGTCGCCCATCAGGCCGCGCCCGATGACGTTGGCGTTGGAGAACGGATCGTGGTTGTCGATGGCGTAGACATGGGCGGGCGCGCCGTCCGTTTCGGGCAGGTAGAACAGGGCGATCTGGCTGCCGTCGTGCCAGGCCACGACGCCGGAGCGGGGCACCAGGTCGGTCTGGCCGCACAGGTCGGTCCAGTCGGCGGGGCCGGCTTCGGGCGCGGTTTCCGGCAGGTTGTCGGCGGGGCGGACCTGATCGCGTTCCGGCAGGGTGCGGATATTGGGGTCCGGGCGGGTATCGTTGACGAAGGTGCGGAACCGCTTGAGCTTGTCGCGGTCGTTCAGCGCGTCGCGCCATTCGCAATGATAGTGGTCCACCACCGATTGCATCTGGCGTTCCAGCTCGGCACAGATGCCCAGTGAATCGTGGATGATGACATCGCGCAGATAGTCCAGCCCGCCTTCGAGATTTTCCCGCCAGACGGAGGTGCGCTGGAGCTTGTCCGCCGTGCGGATATAGAACATCAGGAAACGGTCGATGTAGCGGACCAGCGTTTCGGCATCGAGGTCGGTCGCGAACAGTTCGGCGTGCCGGGGGCGCATGCCGCCATTGCCGCAGACATAGAGGTTCCAGCCGTTTTCGGTGGCGATGATGCCGACATCCTTGCTCTGCGCCTCGGCGCATTCGCGCGTGCAGCCGGAGACCGCGAATTTGAGCTTGTGCGGCGAGCGCAGGCCCTTGTAGCGGTTTTCCAGATCCAGCGCCTTGCCTACGCTGTCCTGCACGCCGTAGCGGCACCATGTGCTGCCGACGCAGGATTTGACGGTGCGGGTCGATTTTCCGTAGGCGTGGCCGGTTTCGAAGCCGGCATCGAGCAGTTCGGTCCAGATGTCGGGCAAATGGTGAAGCTGGGCGCCGAACAGGTCGATGCGCTGGCCGCCGGTGATCTTGGTGTAGAGCCCGTATTTCTTCGCGACCTGGCCCAGAACGATCAGCCTGTCGGGCGTGATTTCGCCGCCGGCGATGCGGGGCACCACCGAGTAGGTGCCGTTTTTCTGCATGTTGGCCATGAACGTGTCGTTCGTGTCCTGCAACGGGATGTAGAGCGGGTCGGTGATCGGCTTGTTCCAGGCCGAGGCGAGGATCGAGCCGATCGCGGGCTTGCAGATGTCGCAGCCGAGGCCGCCATTGCCATGATGCGCCATCAGGTCTTCGAATGTCTGGAGTCCGTGCACGCGGACCAGGGAGTACAGCTCCTGCCGGGTATAGGAGAAATGCTCGCACAGGCTGCGATCGACGGTGATGCCGCGTGCTTCCAGGTCGGTCTCGAATACGCTCTTCAGCAGCGCCGTGCAGCCGCCGCAGCCGGTGCTGGCCTTGGTGTCGCATTTCAGGGTGGCCAGATCGGTGCAGCCCGCGTCGATGGCGGCGCGGATCGCGCCCTTGGTGACGTTGTGGCACGAGCAGATGGTGGCGGTGTCGGGCAGGGAGTCGGCGCCCAGCAGGTCCGCGCCGTCGCCGCGCGGCAGGATCAGCACCGCGGGGTCGGCGGGCGGTTTGATGGCGTTCTGCACATATTGCAGGATCGTATCATAATAGGAATTGTCGCCGACCAGCACCGCGCCGATCACGCGCGCGCCGTCGCCCGACAGGACCAGCCGGCGGTATGACCCGTCGGCCTCGCCGATGAAGCGATAGCTGCGGCTGTCGGCGGTCGCGCCGTGGGCGTCGCCGATGGAGCCGACATCGACGCCCAGCAGCTTGAGCTTGGTGGACATGTCCGCGCCGCCGAATGTGGCGTCTTCGCCGGCGAGAAGGGCGGCGACGGTGCGGGCCATGGCGTAGCCCGGCGCGACCAGGCCGAAGACCTGGCCGTTCCAGGCGGCGCATTCGCCGATGGCGAAGATCGCGGGATCGGACGTGCGGCAGGAATCGTCGATGACGATGCCGCCGCGCGGGGCGATGGCGAGGTCGCAGGCGCGGGCCAGACGGTCCTGCGGCCGGATGCCGGCGGAGAAGACGACCAGATCGGTTTCCAGAACGCTGTCATCGGCGAAGACGAGGCGGTGGCGGCATGTTTCCCCGGCCACGATCTCGCGCGTCGCGTGGCTGGTCAGCACCGCGATGCCCAGGGCCTCGATCCGCTGTTTCAGGGCCTGGCCGCCCGCGTCGTCGAGTTGCACGGGCATGAGGCGCGGGGCGAATTCGACGACCGATGTGGACAGCCCCAGCCCGGCCAGCGCGTTGGCGGCTTCCAGCCCCAGCAGGCCGCCGCCGATGACGACGCCACGGGATGCGCCGTCGGCGGCGGCGCGGATCAGGTCCAGGTCGTCCAGCGTGCGATAGACCAGCCCGGCGGTGCCGCTGTTGCCGGGCACGGGCGGCACGAAGGGTGTGGAGCCGGTTGCGATGATGAGCGTGTGGTAGGGCAGGGTGCCTTCGGTGCTCTCGATGGTCCGGGCGGCGCGGTCGATCGCCGTGACGCGGACGCCGCGATGCAGGGTGAGACCGTGGGCGGTATGGAAATCCTGCCTGTGCAGGGCCAGGGCGGCGGCGTCCTGCCCGGTCATGTAGGCGGTGAGATGCACGCGGTCGTAGGCGTCGTGCAGTTCCTCGCCGAAGACGTGGATGGCGTGGCGTTCGTGCAGGCCGTGCATGACCAGTTGTTCGGCGCAGTAATGGCCGACCATGCCGTTGCCGATGATGACGATGGTGCCGGTGCTGGTCATGATGGTGCGTCCTTCCGTCTTGCGCGCCGTCGCGTGCGCTGTGCCGTTGCGTGCGCCGTACTGTCGCGCGCGGGCCGTGTGGTCAGAATTTGAATTCCACGGTCTGCATGTAGAACACGCCGCTCTTCGCCCCCGCCTGGCGCATGCCGTGCGAGGCGGCGAAGCCCGCGATGTCGTGCGTCCAGGCCCAGTGCGGTGCGAAATTCCAGGCGAGCTGCGCCTGGGGCGTGACGCCGATGAAGCCGCCATGGAGCGTGTTGCGCCAGGAATAGATCTTTCCCGTGCCGTAGACGGCATCCTGCGTGCTCTCGCGCCAGAAGACCGGCACATGCAGCCGCAGGTGGACGGTGGAGAGCGGGGTGGCGGTGATGACCGGACCCACGCCGACGAGGTTCTGCGAGGTGACGGCCAGCGTGACATCGTTGTAGTATGGGAGCGGGAAATACGGCGTGGCGAAGGTGCCGACGGCGCCGTCCTTGCTGTGGTAGGAGCCCCCCGAGAACAGGTCGGCCTGGATGCCGAAGGTGGGTTTGCCGGGCAGGGTGCCGCCGTTCCAGTTGGCGACGCCGTTGACGGCGTAGGCGCGCACCGCGCGCGTCGGCCCCGCATTGCCCGCCGGGCGGAATTCGCCGCCCTGGAATACGCCCGTCAGGCTGGCATCGAAGGGGCCGGCGGTGCCCCAGAGGCGGGTGCCGATATTGTCGCGGCGGGTCGAGCCGGGCTGCGCCTTGCCGCTCTGCGCCGCCGGGAGGGCGGCGGCGGGGCCGTTGAAGAGATAGCCGAGGAAAAAGACGTCGGCGAAGATGTGGGTCTTCTGCCCCAGGAACGAGAAGGAGGGCAGGGCGGTCGATGTGTAGGCGCCGTACATCCGGGCGTTGTAGCTGGTGCCGTCGGCGAAGACATTGCGCGGCAGCTTGTTGGTCTGCATGAAATCGAACAGGTCGACGCGGACGGATTTCCAGACGGCGTAGCCCCGGAAACCATCCCATGTCTGCTGCACGTTGGGCAGGTCGCGGGCCGACTGCATGGAAATCGGCGCATCGAGAAAGACCTGTCGGCCGCCGATGGCGCCCATCTTCGCGCCGAGCAGGTTGCCCTTGACCTCCAGAATGCCCTGCTGGAGGTCGAGCCGTTCGCGCTGGGTGCCGGCCTGATAGCCGTAATAATTGCTGCCGCCGCCGACGCCCCAGAGAAATTCGGCGTAGGCGCGGATATGCTCGCCGAGATGCAGGTCGGCGCCATACATGGTGCGCAGCAGGATGCGGCTGGCGTTCGTCTTGCCGGCCGTGCCCATCATCGGCTGGTTTTCGAAGATGTAGCGCAGGCGTTCCTCGCCGCTGATCGACAGCCAGATATCGCCCTTGTCGGTCAGGCGGATATATTTGAGGCGATTGAACCAGTCCTGCCTCCGGCGTGCCGGAGAGGCGGTGGCGAGGTCGCTCCAGTCCTCCGCCCAGCGGGCCTGGCCGAAGCCGTTGACGGCGCCGAACCCAGCGGCGGCGCTTTTGGCGGCATTGAATACGCCCCAGTCGCGGGTATGGGGCGGTTGTTTGCGGGAGGGTGCGGTCTTTCCGGCGGCCGTCTGCTGGCTGTGCGCGGTCGGTGCCGCGTGGTCGGCCGGCGTGGCGGCGTGGGCCGGGCGCGCGAGCAGGGCGGCGGCCAGCAGCGCCGTGTTGGCGGCGCGGGCGGGCGATCGGACGGGCGATCGGACGATGGCGCGTGTCGGGCGCGCGCCGGTCTGTTCATGGGGCACGTTCGGGGTCCGTGTCTCGAAGGAGGATCAGAGGGCGGCGGGAAGTTCCGTGCTGTCGGGCAGCGGCCGGACCGATATGGTCTTCCAGCGTCGGCGGCAGACCGACACGCAGCCGAGGGCGAGCAGGGCGATGCCGGCGAAGGCGAGGAAGCCGGGGCCGTACGACCCTGTTGCCTGCCGCGCCGCGCCGAGCGACGAGGCGAGGTAGAACCCGCCCACGCCGCCGCTCATGCCCACCAGGCCGGTCAGGATACCGACCTGCCGGGGGAAGAGGGTCGGCACGAGCTGGAAGACGGCGCCGTTGCCCAGCCCCAGCACCAGCATCCCGGCGAAGAAGGCCGGAAAGGCCAGCCAGATGGTGGGCAGGCCGCTGCCGATCAGGCCGAAGATGACGGCGGCGGCGGCGTAGAGGATGCACAGCGCGCGGTCGCCGCCGACGCGATCGGCCAGCGCGCCGCCCAGCGGGCGGACGAAGGAGCCGACGAACACGACCAGAGCCGTGCAACTGCCCGCCACCGTCGGCGCCAGCCCGTACTGGTCGTTGAAATAGATCGTCAGGAAGGAGGCCAGGCCGACGAAGCCGCCGAACGTGACGCCGTAGAAGAACATCAATGCCCAGCAATCGGCTTTCCTGAGCACCGGCAGCCAGGCGACGAGGCCGGCGGAGGGGCGGCGGGGCGGTTCCTTGGCGAGGAACAGGAAGGCGCAGAGCACGGCGGCCAGCGGGAGGGTGGCGAGGCCCAGCACGTTCACCCAGCCATAAAGGACGGCCAGCCCCGGCGCGAAGAGGGCGGCGAGCGCGGTGCCGGAATTGCCCGCGCCCGCGATGCCCAGCGCCGTGCCCTGATAGTGCGGCGGGTACCATCCCGACGCGAGGGGCAGCGCGACCGCGAAGGAGGCGCCGGCCACGCCCAGGACCAGGGCGACGGGAAACAGGCCCGCATAGCTGTGGGGGGCGATCATCCAGCTTGCGGCGAGGCCGGCGATGACGAGAAGCTGCATGGCGATGGCGACCCGGCGGGGGCCGAAACGATCGACCAGCGCGCCGGCGACGACGCGGAATGCCGCGCCGGCCAGCACCGGTATGGCGACCAGAAAACCTTTTTGCCCGGCATTGAGATGCAGGTCATGGGCGATGGCGATGCCCAGCGGCCCGAGCAGAACCCAGACCATGAAGGACACATCGAAATAGAGAAACGCCGCAAGCAGCGTGCGCGGATGACCGGCTTTGAAAAATCCCTTGTCCACGGTGCAGCATCCAGCGTCCGCCTTGCAATCAGGAGGACGCGCCCTCTGCGGGCATGAAAGCCGTCTTTGACTTTCCGGTGTCTCGTCGTGTGGTTTCTGACCGCGCCTGGTCGATCCGTCGCCGTTGACGGAAAACCTGTATGGAGCGGACCTGTAATTATTATCGGACAAGAATGATATGGAGTCAAAATAATATTCCGCCGGGCGGGCTCCTACAGGCTGAGCAGGAACGCGGTGCGCCATGGCGTGTCGGGCCGGGATGGCTCCAGGGTGAGCGAGCCGCCATGGGCCAGGGCGATCTGGCGGGCGAGGCTGAGGCCGATGCCGCTGCCGTTGGGCTTCAGCGAGAAGAACGGGCGGAAGACCGCGTCGCGGTGGGCGTCCGCGATGCCGGCGCCATTGTCGCGGATGGCGATGACCATGCCGGTCGATGTGGCGTGGCCTTGGAGCCAGACGGTGGGGCCGGCGGGATCGGCGGTGGCGAGGGCGGCTTCCGCCGCGTTGGTGAGAAGGTTCAGCACGGCCTGTTCCATCTGCGCCACGTCGAGGCGCACGATGACGCGGCGGGGCGGCATGGTGGTGTCCAGCCGGATGCGGTGGCCCCAGCGGGCGCCGAACAGCGCGCCCAGTCCGCGCAGCAGGTCGTGCAGGTCGGTCGGGCGCGGGTCGGGGGGCGGCAGGCGCGCCAGGTCGCGATAGCCCTGCACGAAGCGGTCGAGCCCGCGGGTGCGGCGCAGGATGGTGCCCAGGGCCTCGCGGATCGTCTCCGCCGCCGCCGGGTCGAGCGGGGGGGCGGCCAGTTCGTGCGCCGTTTCGGCCAGCGAGATGATCGGGGTGAGCGAATTCATGATCTCGTGGCCGAGGATCTGGAGCAGGTCGCGCAGGGTGCGGGCGTCGGCGGCGTTCAGTTCCGCCTCGATATCGGTCAGGGCCAGGAAATGCGTGACGCCGCCTGACCCGCTGCCCTGCGCCACGGCCAGGGCGAAGGTGCGCGGCGGGGCATCCTGCATTGTGGGAATGCGCACGACGCGGCGTTCGGGCGACGGCGTGCCCAGCAGGGCGGCCGTGTCGGCGGGCAGGCGGTCCTCGGTGCCGAACAGGCGGCGGGCGGCGCGGTTGGCGGCGTGGAAGGCGCCGTCGCCCGTGCGGTAGAGCAGGGGGATGGGAGCGTGGTCCAGCAGGGCGCGGTTGCGCAGGCGCTCGCGGTCCGAGGGGCGGACGATGGCGCTTTCCACCCGCACGGGGCGCCGGGCCAGGGCGGCCAGCAGGCCGACATGGATCAGCGTTGCCGCCAGCGCGGCCAGGGTAAGCAGGGTGGCGGTGGCATAGAGGCCGGCCGCCAGCGCGCGCGGCGCCAGCAGGCAGGCGCCCGCGACCAGGACGATGCAGACCGCGAAGCTGCGGATGGCGCGCATTACAGGCCGTAGCGCGCCATGCGGCGGTACAGGGCGGGACGGGTGAGCCCGAGGTCGCGCGCCGCGTGCGAGACGTTGAACCCGTGGCGGCGCAGCGCGGCCTCGATCAGCGCCTGTTCGGACTGGGCCAGCGTGGGGGCGTCCTGCGTGTGTGTGCTGTCGCCGGGCAGGGGAGCGGCTGCGTCGCCCAGGACCACCATCCGCTCCATCGCCGCGCGCAGTTCGCGGATATTCTGCGGCCAGGGGCGCAGATGGAGGGCGTCGAGGGAGGCCGTGTCCAGCGCGGGTTCGGGCAGGCCGTGGCGGATGGCGAAATAATGCAGGAAATGCGCGGCAAGTGCGGGAATGTCGTCCTGGCGGCCGGCCAGCGGCGGCAGCGTGACGCGCACCGCGTCGAGGGGCAGCCACAGCCGTGGCGGCAGGCGGGCGGCAAGCTCCTCCGCCCCCAGGGAGGAGAGGGCGAGGATGCGTGGCGGGGCGGCGTCGTCCAGCCTGTCGGCCAGGGTGCGCTGGAGCGTGGGCGGCAGGGATTCGATCCCGCGCATGATCCAGGTGCCGCGTCCGGGGGGGAGGGTGGACAGGCCCTCGGCGTCGAGCATGACCGGTGGCGCGGTGTCGCCCGAGCGGGCATGGATGCGGCGGGCCAGCAGGGTCTTGCCGCTGCCGGGCGGGCCGGAGAGCAGCATGTGCGCGCGGGTGGGCGCGATGCGGTCCGCAAGGGCGACGGCCGTGCGTATCGGGCCGGAAACCGCGATCAGGACCGGTTCGCCGGTTTCGGAATCCGCTTCCATCGTTCCGGCCTCGCGCCGCAGGCGGTCCAGCGTGTCGTGCAGCAGGGTGACCAGCCGTTCGTTATGCCATGGCTTCATGACGAAATCGGTGGCGCCTTCGCGCATGGCGGCGACGGCGATGGCCACCCCGCTATGGCCCGTGACGACGATGACCGGCAGGGCGGGACGCAGCGCGTGCAGGTCGCGCAGCAGCGCCAGCCCTTCCGCCCCGGTGGTGGCGCCCGGTGCGTAATTCAGATCCAGCAGCACCAGGTCGATCGGGTCGGCGGCGACGCGGGTCAGGGCCTCCGCCGCGTCGTGGGCCGGGAGCACGCGAAAGCCGCGCCGTGTGAGCAGCAGGCGGGCGGCGGACTGGATGTCGGTATCGTCGTCGACGAAGAGGACCGTTGGCGGGTTGGCCGGGTCCGTCATGGTGTGGGTGCTCCCGATTCGTTTTGTGTCGTTTCGCGGTCGTGCGGATATCCGTCTTGACAGGCCTGCCCGGCTGTCCGGTTTCGGACAGTTTGTCCGCTGGCGGACAGGGAGAGGGAGTGATCCGAAAAACATCGTTGTTTTACAATGGGATAAAAATCCGTTCGGGTACCATACACTGTTTGCGAACGAGGGAAACAGAGCATGGACCGACCGATTTCATCCCCCGACGCCGTGCCGTCGCCGACCCGTCCGCTGCCCGGTGGCGGGATGGATCGGGCGGTGCGTCGTCCGCGCCACCATGTGCGGATGCGTCGCGCGGTGCGCTGGGGGGCGGCGGTGGCCGTGGTGGCGGCCGGGGCGATGGTGTGGCGGATGGTGCCGGCCTCCGGCACGCTGTCGGTGCGCAATGACCAGTTGACGATCGAGACCGTCCGCTCGGCGCCGTTTCTCGATTATCTTCCCGTGCGCGCCAGTGTGGCGCCGCTGCATGTGACCTATGTGGGCGCGGTGCAGGGTGGCGAGGTGTCGGAGGTCGTGGCGCATGACGGCGTGCTGGTGGCCAGGGGCGATATTCTCGCGCGGCTGACCAACCCGCAGCTTCAGCTCGATGTCACGTCCCGCGAGGCGCAGATCGCCAGCCAGTTGGGCGCGGTCAGCGCGCAGCGGCTGGCGTTGCAGCAGACGCGGACCAGCGAGGAAAGCCAGCTTGGCGAGGCGCGCTACAATCTGCTGAAAGCGCGCCGGGAACTGGAGATTCACGAACAGCTTCATGGGCAGGGGTTCGAATCCGACGCCAACCTGCAAAGCTATCGCGACGAGGCCGACTATGACGCGAACCGGGTGGCCCGGCTGGATGCGGCGCGAACGCAGGACATGGCGGTCGCGGCCCGCCAGAGCGACGAGATCGACCGCGAGGCGCAGCGCCTGCGCAGCAATCTGGCAGTGGTGGAGGACAGTCTGGGCGCGCTGGTGCTGCGCGCGCCGGTGGCGGGACGGCTGACGAATTTCGACCTTCAGCCGGGGCAATCGCTGAAGGCGGGTGACCGGATCGGGCAGATCGACAGCGAGGGGCAATATCGCCTCGATGCCGATATCGACGAATTCTATCTGGGCCGGGTCTCGGTCGGGCAGCGGGCGGATGCCGAGATCGGCGACGCCAAGGCGGCGATGACGGTGACGCGCGTGCATCCGCAGGTGACCAACGGGCAGTTCCGCGCCGAACTGACCTTCGACGGGGCGATGCCGGCCGGGTTGCGCCGGGGCGAGAGCGTGGATGTGCGGATTACGCTGGGTGAGACGCATCCGGCGCTGGTGCTGCCCAACGGCGCCTGGCTGGAAGCCGGGGGCGGGTCGGCGGCCTTTGTCGTGACGCCGGACGGGCATGGCGCCGACCGGGTGGCGATTACCTCCGGGCGGCGTAACCCCGAGCAGGTCGAAATGACGGGCGGGCTGCGCGCGGGGGACCGCGTGATCGTCTCGTCTTATAATTCCTACAAGAATTTCAATCATCTTTCGATTCACTGACCAACGGCCACGCAACGAACGGAATGCAACGGACATGCTGATCTCCCTTTCCCACATCCAGCGCCTCTATCGCTCCGACGAGGTGGAGACGACGGCGCTGCTCGATATCGAGCTTGGTATCGAGGCGGGCGAATTCGTCGCCATCATGGGCCCTTCGGGCTGCGGCAAGTCCACGCTGCTGAACATTCTCGGCACCATCGACCGGCCGACCGGGGGCTCCTATTCCTTCGGCGGGCAGGAACTGACCGAACTGGGCGAGGCGGCGCTGGCGGCATTCCGGCGTGAAAACCTGGGTTATGTCTTCCAGAGTTTCAATCTGATCGACGAACTGACGATCGAGGAGAATATCGAGCTTGCGCTGATCTATCGCCGGATGCCCAAGGCCGAGCGGCGGCGGCGGGTGGCGCATGCCATGGACCATGTGGGGATTGCCCATCGGGCACGGCATTATCCCTCGCAGCTTTCGGGCGGGCAGCAGCAGCGCGCGGCGATTGCCCGTGCCATCGTCGGCGAGCCGCGCCTGATCCTGGCGGATGAGCCGACCGGTAACCTCGATACCGAAAACGGCGCGCAGGTGATGGATATTCTCCAGCGCCTGAACGACGAGGGGGCGACCATCGTGATGGTCACCCATTCGCCCAGCCATGCCGACCTGGCGAAACGCCGCGTGGACATGCTGGACGGGCAGGTCGTGATTTCGGTCCGCAATGCGATCTGAGCGGTCTCCGTCGGGATCAGGGGAGTGTCGGCGATGCTGATGACCATCGTGCGCGGTGTCCTGCGGCAGGCGCGGCGGCACCCGGTTTATGTCGGGCTCGATCTTCTGGGGCTGGCGCTGGGGATTGGCGTTTTCCTGAGCCTGGCGTTGCTGGTGCGGTATGAATACAGCTTCAATGCCGGCCTGCCGGATGCCGAGCGGCTGGTGCGGCTGGACGAACGATGGACCGAGGCCGGCGTCGCACCGATGGAGGAAGCGGACGCGACCTTTCATGCCCTGCCGTTCCTGCGCCGGGATTTTCCGGAAATCGAGGATGCGGTGCCTTTGCTGGAGACGACGTTCCGGACCGGGCAAGGCGGGCAATTTACGGCATTCAACGGATACGAAACGGATTCGTCATTCTTTCGGGTTTTCGGAATCGGCCTGTCGCGCGGGGTCGCGGACGATGCGCTGTCGCAGCCGGATGGGCTGGTGCTGTCCGAAAAGGCCGCGATGAAGGCGTTCGGCACGCTCGACGTGCTGGGGCGGCGCATGGAGCTCAACCGGTCGGGGACGCGATCGGTCCATGTCGTGACCGGAATCATGATGTCCGTAACCGGACCTAACCTGCTGGCGAATGCCGAGATGGTCGTGCCCATTCCGCCCGAGGAAGCCCGGACGCGGTCATGCTTCCTGCATTGGAGTTCGTCCTGCGGCGAGGTTTTCCTGCGCCTGAAAAAGCCGGAGGATATCGGCGCCATCCGTGCGCGGATGCGCGATTTCGTCATACGCAATGCTTCGGGGGCGGCGGGTGACCATGTCGCCATCGGCCCGCACCCTGAAAAAATCTATGAAATCGTGGTCGTGCCGCTGCGCGAGGCGCATTTTCACGATGCCGGCGTGGACGACGCCGAGGATGGCGTGGATCGGAACGTCGTCAATGCGATCGGGCTGATCGGGTTTCTGGCCCTGGTGCTGGGCTGCGCCAACACCGTGAACCTGGCGACCGCGCGCGCCGGGCTGCGTGCGCGGGAGGTTGCCGTGCGGAAGACGCTTGGCGCGACCCGGCGCCTGCTGTTCGCGCAGTTCATGGGCGAGGCGTTGTTCGTGACCGCCCTTGCCGGGATCGTGGGGCTGGTGTTGTGCGAGATCCTGACCCCCGAGATCGCGAGCCTGACGGGCGAGGCCGTGACCGTTTCATATGGGTTCGTGCTGGCGGCCCTGCCGGTGGTCGTCGTGCTGACGGGCCTGGCCAGCGGGTTTCATCCGGCCACTGTTCTGTCCGGCTATCGCCCGGCGGCGGTGCTGGCGGCGGCACGCATGCCCTCGGGCGGGCGGGGGGCCGCGCGGTTACGCAATATCCTGGTCGCCGGGCAGTTCGCCATTGCGGTCGCCATCGTGATCTGCACGCTGGTGATCGACCGGCAGACCGCGTTCATGCGCGACGCGGACCGGGGTTATGTCAAATCCGGCCTGCTGATCGGCCAGCCGCTGCGCGGCAACGACGCAGCCCAGGAACGCAGGATGCTGGACGCATTGCGCTCGGTGCCCGGTGTCGCGGCGATCGGGTTCGGGGAACTGGAGCCGAGGCCGCATTCCATGTCCCGCTCGGCCTATAAATATGCCGGGCCGAACGGGCCGGTCGACATCCAGATATTGTTCGACCGGGTCGGGCCGGGTTATTTCGAGGTCTATCGTCCGCGCCTGCTGGCGGGGCGCTGGTTCGACCCCGCGCGTGGGCAGGACGAGGGGCCGGATGCCGATAATCTGCGCGATGGAACGGGCAGTTTCAATGTCGTGGTCAATGCCAAGACGATTGCGACGCTGGGTTTCGCCACGCCCGGGATGGCGATCGGGCAGGTTCTCACGAACGATGGGCTGAAGGCGCGGATCATCGGCGTGGTGGACGACATGCGCTTCGTCTCGCCGCGCGACCCGGTTTCGCCTGAGATCATCTTCTTCGACACGCTGGCCAGGGTGCCGTTCGTGGACCCCATTCCGGCCGTTCGTTTCCAGGGTGTCACGCGCGCCGTGATGGCGCAGCGGCTGGACCGGGCATGGGCTTCGGTCCGGCCGGAACTGGCCAGCTCTTTCCAGCCCGCCGACGAGCGGATGGAGATGTATTTCACGGGTGACGAACGGCGGGGGCATCTCTTTACCCTCGGCGCGGTGGTGGCGCTGCTGATCGCCTGTATGGGGCTGTATAGTCTGGCGGCCTTTTCGGCGATCCGGCGGGTGCATGAGATCGGCATCCGCAAGGCTCTGGGGGCTTCGGGCGGGCAGATCGCCGCTCTGCTGCTGCGCGATTTCCTGCGGCCGGTGGCGCTGGCCTGCGTGCTGGCGTGCCCGGTGGCGTGGGTTCTGATGCGGTCGTGGCTGTCGGGCTTCGACCAGCGCGTGCCGCTCAGCCCGCTGCATTTCCTGATTGCCATCGCGGGGGCGTTTCTGATCGCCACGCTGACGGTGCTGGGACAGACGCTCCGTGTCGCGCGCGCCGAGCCCGCGCGGGCGCTGCGGGCGCAGTAACCGACATGACGACATCCGCTCTTATTCCAGTCGTGCTTTCCGCCGTGGCGGGGAGCGTGGCCTTTTGCCCTGATGCGGGCTGAGGAGGCATCGCGTGCTTGCTACCATTCTGAGAAGCGTCGCGCGCCAGGCGCGGCGGCATCCGCTATATGTCGGGCTCAATATGTTCGGGCTTGCGCTGGGGATCGGCGTGTTTCTGACGCTGAGCCTGCTGGTGCATTACGAATATGATTTCAATGCCGGGTTGCGCGATGTGGACCGGCTGGCGCGCGTCGATACCCATTGGTCTTTGCCCGGTGTCGCGTCGGGGGAGTACGCGTCCGTCACGTTTCATGCCCTGCCTTTTCTGGAACAGGATGTTCCGGAAATCGAGGCGGCGGCGCGATTGCGGGAGGCCGCGCTGAATACGGTGCGGGACGGACGTTTCACGTCGTTTGTATCGCGCGTGACCGATCCTTCGTTCTTTCGCGTCTTCGGGTTGACGCTGCTGCATGGGCGTTCGGACGACGCCCTGGCGCGGCCGGAGGGGCTGGTGCTTTCGGACCGCGCCGCGATCCGGCTGTTCGGCACGACGGATGTGATGGGACGCACGGTGCCGGTCGTGAGCAGCAATGGGGTGACAGTGAACCATACCGTGACCGGCGTGCTGGCGCGCCGGACGGCGCCGGATTTTCTCTCGGATATCGAGATGCTGGTGCCGTTCGCCGCGACGGATATGAATGCGTCCTGCTTCGTGTCCTGGGGGAGCGATTGCGGCTCGATCTATCTGAAGCTGCGTCGGCCGGGCGACATCGCTGCCGTGAACGGGCGGATGCGTGATTTCGTCGTGCGCCATGCCGCGGGGGCGGAGAGCGACGCCAATGCGCTGGGTGGGCATCCGGAGACGGTGTACGCGCTGTCGCTGGCACCGTTGCAGGGCGCGCGTTTCAGCGATTTCCACGTTCTGTATGCCGATGACGGGGTGGATCGGACGGTTATCGACAGTATCGGGCTGATAGGGCTGCTGGCGCTGGCTCTGGCCTGTGCCAATGCGGTCAACCTGGCCACCGCGCGGGCCGGGCTGCGTGCCCGTGAGGTGGCGATCCGCAAGACGCTGGGGGCGTCGCGGCGGGTGCTGTTCGTCCAGTTCATGGGCGAGGCGATGTGTGTGGCCGTCATTGCCGGTGGGCTGGGCCTTGTCCTGTGCGAAATCCTGGTGCCCGAGGTGGCGAGCCTGACGGGAGAGGCGCTTGCCCTCCGCTATGGGCTGGTCGGGATGCTGCTGCCGCCGATCGTCGTTCTCTGCGGTTTCGCCAGCGGGCTTTATCCGTCCATGGTGCTGTCCGGCTATCGGCCGGCCGCCGTGCTGGCCGCCGCGCGGATGCCGTCGGGCGGGCGGGGGGCGGCGCGGCTGCGCGATGCGCTGGTGGCCGGGCAGTTCGGCATTGCGGTCACGATCGTGATCTGCATGCTGGTGATCAATCACCAGACGGATTTCATGCGGACGGCCGATCCGGGCTATGTGCGGTCCGGGTTGCTGATCGGCTCCGCGATGCCGGGCAAGGACCTGGCCGCCCAGCGCAGGATGCTGGATGCGTTGCGTGCGGTGCCCGGCGTGGCGGCGGCGAGTTTCGGCGAACTGGCGCCGAGCCCCGACAACAAGACCCGGTCGATCTTCACTTATGACGGGCCGGCCGGGCCGGTGCGCGTGCATCTGCTCCAGGATTTCGTGACGACACGCTATTTCGAGGTGTATCGGCCGCGCCTGCTGGCCGGGCGCTGGTTCGATGCGTCCCGGGGCATGGACGACTTGCCGGCGCGTGAGGACATGGCGACCCATACGGCCAGTGCCGTCCTGAACCGGATGGCGGTTGGGCGCTTCGGGTTCGCGTCGCCCGCCGAGGCGATCGGCAAGATAATCGGGACCGGCGGGACGACGGCCCGGATCGTCGGCGTGATCGACGATGTGCGCTTCGAATCGCCGCGCCAGGCGATCTATCCCGAGATCATGTTCTTCAACGCGCTTGCGCGGCGTCCGCTGACCGAGCCCATTCCTGCCGTCCGGTTCCAGGGTGTGGCGGCGGCCGACATGGTGCGGCGGCTGAACCGGGCATGGACGGCGGTTCTGCCGGATGTGCCGGGCGAGTTTTCGGCCGTCGATGCGCGGATGGCGACCTATTACAGCGGCGACGAGCGGCGGGGGCGGATCTTTACGCTGGGTGCGGTGGCGGCGCTGCTGATCGCCTGCATGGGGTTGTATGGGCTGGCGGCGTTCGCGGCCGCGCGGCGGGTGCATGAGATCGGCATCCGCAAGGCGCTGGGGGCGTCCGGGCGACAGATCGTGACGCTGCTGCTGGGCGATTTCCTGCGGCCGGTGGCGGTGGCGTGCCTGCTGGCCTGCCCCGTGGCGTGGGTGCTGATGCGGCAATGGCTGGCGGGATTCGACGAACGGATCGCGCTGACGCCGGCCCATTTCGTGATCGCGGTGGCCGGGGCGTTCGCCATCGCCATTTTCACCGTCCTTGGACAGACCTTTCATCTGGCGCGTGCCGAACCGGCGCGGGCCTTGCGGGCGGAGTGATCGCCATGCGTGTCTATCTGGAGCCTGATCGGAAATCTGATCTGGGGGACGCCACCCCGCGGGCCGTGCGCGTGCATCGGCGCGGATTTTCGGCCGGGCTTGTCGTGGCGTTCGGTCTTTCGCTGGCCGCCATGTCGCCCGCCGCCGCGCAGACGCTCCAGGAATCGCTCGGGTTGGCCTATCGCGGCAATCCGACATTGCTGGGCGAGCAGGCGAACCAGCGGGCCGTGACCGAGAATTCGGCGCAGGCGCGCAGCGGATGGCGGCCGACCGTGTCGGTCAACATGGATGCGAACTATCAGCAGGGGCCTTATACCAGCGCCTTCGCGCTGGGCACCTTCACGTCGAATTACGCCGAAGGTTATGTGTCGGCCAAGCAGACGCTGTATTCCTTCGGCCATGTCGCCAACCAGGTGCGGGCGGCGGATGCGCGGTCTCGGGCCGAGGGTGAAAATCTGCGCCTGACGGAATCGCAGGTCTTCACCGCCGCGATCAGTGCCTACATGGATGTGTTGCGCGATCGGTACGTGCTGGACGTGCGTGTGGCCGACCTGGAGATGCTGGTGCGGCAGGTGCGGTTGATCACCTCGCGCTATAATCTGGGGGGCGCGCCGGGCGAGCAGGTGACGCGCACCGATGTGGAGCAGGCCGAGACGCGCCGCCGGTCCGCCGAAGTGGCGCTGACGCAGGCACGGGCGACGCTGGCGGCGTCGGAGGCGAATTTCCGCGCCGTTATCGGCGTCATGCCGGCGCAATTGACCATGCCGGAGGGGTTGCCGGGCCTGCCGCCTTCGATCGAGCAGGCCGTCAGGGAGGCTATCGCCGCCAATCCGCAACTGGCGCAGACGCGCGAGATGAAGTCGGCGACCGAGGCGGATATCGATACCGCGCGGTCGCAATGGGGGCCGCAGATCCAGGTGCAGGGGCTGTTGGGGACCGTGGGGCCGGCGGCGCCGTTTCGGGGGCATGAATATTCGGAGCAGGTCAGTGGTACCGTGTCGCTGGTGCAGCCGCTTTATAATGGCGACCTTTATAATGCGCAGATCCGGCAGGCGCGCGACAAGGACGAGCAGGCGCGGCAGAATCTGGAGCAGGCCCGGCGGGTGGCGTTGCAGGATGTGGTGACCAGTTGGCGGGCGGTGGAGAACGGCTTGCAGGCGATCCAGGCCGGCACCGCCGAGGTGCGGTCGGGCGAAACGACGCTGAAGGGCTATCAGGTCGAATATGGCTATGGGCTGCGCAGCACGACCGACGTGCTGTATGCCGACCAGAATCTGCGGGCCGCGCAGGTGGATCTGGCGACCAGTCGCCATGACACGATTGTGGCCGAAGCGAAGCTGCTGGCCGCGATCGGGCGGTTGCAGGCCCGCGACCTGTTGCCCGGTGTCCAGCATTACGACAGCGGGGCCGCATTGCATCGTGCGCGGACGCGCGGGTGGGAGCCGCTTCAGACACCGATTGCCGCGCTCGACCGGGTGGGCTGGTCCTCCGGGCCGACAGGGGAGAGCAAGTGATGTTTGCGTCGGGTTTCAGAATTCTGCCCCGGCATGGGGGCTATGGGGCGATCAACCTGCTGGGACTGGGGCTGGGTGTTGCCGTCTTTCTGACGATGATGCTGATCGTGCGGTACGAATACGGGTATGACAGCTATCTGCCCGGTGCGTCGCGTATCTATCAGGTCGATGATGTTTTTCGCCCGGCCGGGCGGGCGCCTTATGAATCGAGTTATATCAGTTTCGTGCCCGTTCCTTTCATGGAGCAGGATTTTCCGGAAATCAGCCAGGCGGTTCGCGTTTTCGAAAGTCACGTGCCCGTGCGGGCCGGGGACGTGCTGGGACGCGATGCGGTGACATTGACCGACCGGAATTTTTTCTCGGTCTTCGATCTGCCTGTTCTGGAAGGGAACAAGGCGACCGCGCTCGATGGGCCCGGCAAGGTGGTGCTGTCGGCCACGATGGCGCGGAAATATTTCGGCACCGTCCATGCGATCGGTCGCCGGATGCGGATCGACAATAGTCATGACGAGAGTGTGGTGTCGGCCATCGTGGCCGACACGCCGCCCAATGCCACCAGCGATTTCAGGATCATCGCCGTTTTTCCGAGTTCCTGGATGGATAAATGGCCATTTCGCAATTGGGGAAGCCAGTGGGGGCATATATGGGTCAGAATTGACGATCCTGCGGCGGTGCCGCGGATTGCCGCCGGATTGCGCCGATACCCGTATCGGCACCCCGGAAACTGGAAGGAAAGCCTGATCCGTTTCACCTATGGCGATGGCGGGTTGACGTTGGTACCGCTGCGCGCGGTGCATTTTCATAATGCGTCGATCGGGGAGGGTGGGGCCAGCCGCAGGTTGATCGATATCCTCGGACTGGTCGGGCTGGCGGCGCTGGCGACCGCGATCGTGAATTACGTCAATCTGGCCACCGCGCGGTCGGGGCTGCGGGCGCGTGAGGTGGCGATGCGCAAGGTGCTGGGGGCGACCCGCGCGGCGCTGATCGCGCGCTTCATGGGTGACGCGATCATGCTGGTCGGGGTGTCGGTGCTGGTGGGGCTGGCGCTGACGGAACTCTCGCTGCGCTGGGTCAACATGCTGGGCGGGTGGACTGTCGGTTTCGACTGGCGCTTCGTGTTGCCGGTATCGGTATTGATCGTGCTGGTCGTGGGGATCGTTGCCGGGATCTATCCCGCTCTGGTGCTGTCGTCGTTCCGTCCGGCGGCGGTGCTGGCGGCCAGCCGGATGCCGGCGGGCGGACGGATCGAGAGCATGTTGCGCAGCGTGCTGGTGGTGCTGCAATTCGGATTTGCCATCGTGCTGGCGGTCTGCACGATCGTGATGACCGACCAGGCGGCGTTCGTTCGCGTGCTCGATCGCGGAATCAGCAAGGAAGGTGTGATCGTCGTCGATGCGCTGGCGGATGCCAGCCTGACGGCGCGGCAGGAGGAGATCGTGCGCCGGCTGGGCGAGGTGCCGGGGGTGCGGATCGCCACGCGATCGGACATGTATCCTCACCACACCGATGACAGTGACGATTATCGTCGTCCGGGCGGCGGCAGTCTGCTCCCTGTCTGGTGGGGTTGCGCCACGCCGGGATATTTCGAGGCGATCGGGGCGAGGCTGGTCGCGGGGCGCCTGTTCGACGTCCATCAGGGCAGTGATTATCACGCTGGGCGGGAGCAGGAAGGGGCGGGGAGCAGCATCGTCATTTCGCGCCTGACGGCGGAACGGTTCGGCTTTGCGTCGCCGGAGGCGGCGGTGGGGCAGGAATTGCGAGAGGATTGGGGTGGGCGAACCTATCGCATCATCGGGGTGATCGACGACATCCGGTTTGGTGGCGCGCATGAGCCGATGCGTCCGCTGCTGTATTACGGCCGTTCGGGGTCGTTTGGCGAGGCTGCTGCGATCATCCGTTACGAGGGGGCGTCACAGGCCGAGGAAATGGCGCGTCTGCGGTCGGCGTGGGCGAGCATTGCGCCGGATGTCCCGTTCTCGGCTCAGGGGGTGAACGATATATTCGCCGACGATTTTCGCAGCGACCAGAATTACGGTGTGTTGTTCGGCATCGGTTCCGCTGTGGCGATCGGCATCGCCTGTCTGGGACTGTTCGGCCTGTCGTCGTTCAACGTGTCGCGTCGCCGGCATGAGATCGGGGTGCGCAAGGTGCTGGGAGCGGATCGTCGGCAGGTCCTGACCTTGCTGGTGGGCCAGTTTCTGCGGCCGGTCTTTATTGCGAACGTGATCGCCTGGCCGGTCGCGTGGGTGTTCATGAGCCGGTGGCTGTCGGGGTTCGATCAGCGGATTGCGCTGACACCATGGCCTTTCGCGATCGCGGCCGGTGGGGCGGGGTTGATCGCGCTGCTGACCGTGCTTGGGCAGTCGGCCAGGGCTGCGGCCAATCCGCCGGCTGCTTCGTTGAGGGCAGGGTAAGAAGGGCTGCATGCCAGAAATGAGGATGGCGCATGATATGATCCGTGAGGATTGAGCAACACTGCGGATAAAACCGCTATTCTCCGGTCTCGGGTCGGGGAACGTCGGGGCTTTTCAAGCGTCAGGATCGCGGGTGGGTGGTGTTGGCGGGGCGGGAACACTCGTACGATGCCGCTGGCAGCCCACGGCGAAGAGGGGAAGCATGCGGACAGATTTTCCGGTGGCGGGTTCAGGGGCCGGTTTCCTGGCGGTGTTTTTCCTCCTGTTCGCGACCGGGGCCGCGTTGGCCGACCCGATGCCGCTGCTTCCCGAGGCGGTGGTGCCTCCGGCCGCGCCCGCGCCGACGGGCGCGCCAGCGGAGCAGGTTGCTCCCGCGCTTGATATTCCGCCCCTGCCGGCGCTGGATGACGAGGCCGCCAGGGCCGAGGCGCAGCATCTGCTTATGGCCATGCGGCGCGAGATTCCGCATTTTCAGACGGTATCGGCCAGGGATGCCGACCGATGGGTTGCGATGGCACGGGCGCAACTGGCGCGGGACAAAATGACGATCGACCGGGCGCAGGTGCTGATGGTGGTGGATCGTAATCCGCGTGTGCAGCGGGTCTGCTTTGTGCTTGCGCTACCGGATGATGATGCGTGGGTGGTATTGGGAGGAACCCGGGTTTCGACCGGGCAGGCGGGGCGTAAATATTATTACCTGACGCCGACCGGGGTGTTCATCAATTCGCCTGATCGGCTGGGCTATCGTGCCGAGGGAACGCGCAACGAGCATGGTATCCGCGGATTGGGTGCGCGCGGCATGCGGGTGTGGGATATGGGCTGGCAATGGGCGGTGAAGGGCTGGCGGGCTGACCGGGAGCAGGGGCAGATCAGGCTGGAAATTCATGCGACCGACCCGGATTTTCTGGAGGCGCGGTTGGGGCATCCGGCTTCGGAAGGGTGCGTGCGCATTCCGGCGGCGCTGAACCGTTTTATGGATCGGCATGGACTGCTGGACGTGCAATATGAACAGGCGGCCAGTTATGATGGCCGCTTTCGGGCCTTGCTGCCGCGAGATCGCACGCCTTCGCCGATTGCGGGGGATGCGCTGGTGGTGGTGGACTCCGCGCAGAGTGAGGGGATGATCTGAGCGTCTGATCGAATGTGCGCGGAGCCTGTCAGGAACGTCTTGTTCAGCGCGGTGGCGGTATGTAGCGGGGTTGCGGTTCGATCGTGTCGAAGCCGCTGCGATCCGGTGTGCAGAGGAGTTCGATCGTCATGCCCCATGGCGTGCGTCCGTAGCAGAAAAAATTTCCTTTTCCTTCTTCAATCCCGAGTTGTTTGCCCGGTTCCGTCAGCAGCACGCCACCTGCATCCGTGAACCGTTTGGCTCCGGCCTGGATGTCGTCAACATAGACGGCGAAATGTTGCAGGCCCAGATCGCTCGCCCGTGCTGGCTTTGCCTGTTCCGGCGCCTGCATCTCGAACAATTCCAGGCTCGCGCCATTGCCCAGACGCATCATGCGCATCGCCACGACCTGCGTGCCCTTGACCAGGCCCAGGGTCTTTTCAGTATCCGGACCGGAAAACGGTGGCTGCGTGCGCTTGAGATTGTCATAGAGCGGAACAGCGCCGAACGCATTCACGAAGAACGTCGAGGCGGCTTCGAGATCGGGCACGGTCATGCCGACATGGTCGATGCCGCGCGGCAGGCCATTGGATGTCATGAAAAATACTCCTCTCCCGGACCCACAGGGTGATGACGGTGCGGGTATCTGCCAACGGAAACACCGTCAGAGTCATGGGGTAAAATGTCACATTTCCGGCGGGACGCCCTCTTTGGCCCTGGTAACGGAACGTTCTGGGTATGATTTTTGAACCCTGGGACGGCGCAGTTTTCCGCCATGAGGCGAACACGGTTTCGTTACCCGTAGCCTGAGGCGTTCTGAAAAGAAGGCGATTGCGATCCGGAATCGTCCTGATGGGATTTCATGCTGACAGGCTATAGGAAAAGTCGGCCTGCCCAGCGAGCGTGCGGCGAAGCGATATAGGCGTCGTCGCAATCCGATACGAAAAGGCGACTGCTTTTTTGCTCGCCTCTCTGGTGTGTTCTTGAATGTTTGATGATGGGGACGCGGGCGTGACGACGGGGCGGCATGTGCGCGTTATCCTGTGGCGATCGGGTGGGCGAGGATGATCCGCTTTGGCCCGGCTTTTCTTGCCGAAGGATGAACCATGCTGGCTGGTGCCGCATCCCTGATGAACCGCCGGGTAAGTTCCTGGGTAAGGCGCGGCGGAATATTGGGTATTCTTGTTGTTGTTCTGCCATCGGCGGCGCTGGGGTGGAGTAACCATCCACTTTGTACTTGGCAGGCCGTGGCAGTGATGCCGGGCATGGCCGAGCGTGTGGTCACCGCGGAGACGCTGGGTTCGTTTCTGGGCGATGTGTCCGATCGCTTGCCGGCTGCGCTGGAGGGGGAGGAGATTTGGGCGCGGGCGCATCTGCCATTTTATGCGCCGCGTCCGGATGCTCTGCGGTTTGGGGGAACATCGGCGGTGGGGAAGGATGCCGCGTCGCTCAGGACCGGATTTGTACAGGCGATCCGGGTGAATGAGGGGATGATGCTGGATCTTTATGTCCAGCGGCCGCCGGGTGTCGGGGTGCCGGCGGAGCGTGTGTTGCCTTGGTCTTCCGCGAGCGTCCTGAAAAGTCTGGAGGATACGGAGGCTGGTTCTCTGGAACGGGTGAGGGAAGGAGATGTCTTGCGGGTGGCCGATGTGGTGGCGACCGCGACGAATGAGCCAGATCTTGGGTTGGATATCGGGTTGTGGGCGGATAGTGGCTCGGCGCAGGGTGGACGCTACGGTTATGGCGCGCAGCCGTTTGGGAATCCGCATTTGGCATATGGCACGCAGGCGCCGTTCCATATGGGGTTCTACCACGAGAGCGGCCTTGTCTATCGGGCGGCTGGGTATCTTCAGCGCACCTATCCCGAAGCGCGGATTCATCTGTTCATGACGCTGTCGCGCTTTGCGTTTGCGCAGGGGCATCCTTACTGGGGCTGGCGGTTTGCCGGCTGGGCGATTCATTACGTGCAGGATCTGGCGCAGCCTTATCATGCGCGCGTGCTGCCCGGTGTCGGGGCGCTGACGATGGTCGGAATCGGGGCGCTGGATATGCTGGGGATACATGGCCCGCAGGTTGCCGCGGTGAGCCGTGTGACCAATCGGCATATCGTGCTGGAGACTTATCAATATCGTCGGATGTCGGCGGCCTATCGGGCGCATGACATGGATGATCCGCTGCTGGCGGCGTTGCGTGATACGTCCGATGACGGATCGTTGGAGCGGTTGGGGACGTCGTCGGTGCGGGAGATCGTGTCGGCGCAATCCGCCGCTGTGGCGGATGAGCTTGATGCGCAACTGGTCAGGACTTTTCCGGCTGCCGATGTCGTGGCGGAGCAGCCGGCGATGACGCGGCTTGTTGCCGACCGCATGCGTCAGGTGGGGCGGGATACGCGGGCCGTTATCCGTGTGCTGGACCCGGAGGGAGTGGGCCGGTGAGGGCGCGAACGCCGGCTTTTCAAAGCGTCTGGCTTCGCTCATGATCATGTGATGACGAAATCCGGATTGCTCCCTTGTCTTGTTCTGTCGGCTTTGCTCGCCCGGTCGCCTGCCTGGGCGGCTCAACCGGCGGCTTCGGGCGCGCCGACGCCTGCCAGCGTGGCTGCCGCGATCCGGGCCGATGGTGCGGCGCAGGCATTGGGCGCGTTGGACGACGCCGATACGTTCGATACCGTGACTGACGGGATCGCGGCGGCGGACCCCGCGTGGCTGGCGCTGGTGCCGGCGATGGGGCCGGGGCTGGATGCGGATAGCGGGGCTGCGGTCTCGGCGGCGCTTGCCCTGGCGTTGCCGCAGAAGCCGCGCCTTGTTCTGCCGCTGCTGGACCCGGCGACGCCTGCATTGGACCCGGCGCGGGTGTGCGCCCACCCATTCATGCATGATGAAGTGCCAGACCTGAAAGGGTATATCCGGCGTAGCCGTGCCGCCCTGCGGAAGGTGCGTGACGACGGGTTGCGCGTGGTGCGGGATCGGTGTCTGGCCGTCATGGGAACGGCGAAATCCGTTCCCTGAGAAGCTGATGGACAATGGGGCCTGGTGGAGGCCGGGCGTGGTTGCGACAGCGCGTCAGTGCTGGGGCGTGGGCGTGGTGGATCCGACCGCTTTCCAGGCGCGCAGGGCGGCCAGGGTGCCGCTGATATGGCCTTCGGGGGCCATGGCGCTGTAGGCGTAGAGAATATGGCCGTCCGGCGCGATCACGTAGGATGTGCGGTTGGCGTAATGCAGCAGTTTCATCTTGGAATCGTAGGAACTGGCGATCTTGCCTGCCGGGTCTGAAGCGACGGGGAAACGGCTGCGGCATTCGCTGACCGAGAAGCGGTCCAGCGTTTCGATCTTGTCCATCGAGACGCCGATGACCGTGGCGCCCAGTGCCTTGAACTGGTCCATCGCGTCGGCGAAATCATGGGCTTCGATGGTGCAGCCGCGCGTGAAGGCCGCCGGATAGAAATACAGGACCACCGGACCCTTATGCAGGGCCTCGGCCAGCGAGAAATTGAACTGTTTGCCGCCCAGGCTGGCCGGAGTGTCGAACAGGGGCGCCGTGCTACCCAGTGGCAACGCGGCCTTGGCTACGGAGAAGGACAGCAGCGTGATGCCCGACAGGGTGAGGGCGACGGGGAGCACCATGCTCAACCGGGTGGCGCGACGGAGGAGGGCGGAGCGGAGCATGGGCGGACCTTTCAACGGGAGGCGTGCGATCAGGACCGCGAGTCAGGCGAAATGATGACGCAATTGTCCGACCCCGTCGACAGGCGATGGCACGCTTCGACCGCAGCGTCATGCGACAGGCCGGTGAGCCGGGCGCGATAGAGCATGCCGTGGGGGGCGTGGATGCCGGCGACCTGCGGGCGGGCACTGGCCAGCACGCCGGCGGCGCGGCTGCGCGCATGACCCGTGGCCTGAGAGGCCAGCGATGCCGTGCCGAACGCGCCGACCTGGATCGCCCAGTCACGCTGGGCCGGCGCCAGGCTGCCGCGTCGCAGCAGCGGCGCAGGCTCGGCCATGGCGGGGCGGACGAGCTGGAAACCGTGCCCGGCGGACGAGGCGGGCTGGGGCGCGGGCGAGTGGGCCGCAACGGGTGCGGCGGATGCGATGGCGACAGGTGCGGGTGCCGGGGACGCGGAGGCCGTTGCGCTGTCGGTAGCTTCCGACTGCGCGCGGGAGGCCCAGGCGGCGCGGACGGCATCGGCCGACGTGCCCTGGCCGGCGGGGGCGACGGCCTTCCACGCCGTATAGGCCGGCGCCGGGGAGGCGGTGGCCTCCGCCGGAGCCTCGGCCACCTGGATCGGCTGGCTGTCGTTGCTGCTGCCCTGATGATCGTTGCGGTGGGCCCAGGCGGCGCGGACGGAATTGGTTTCGGTGCTGGTCTGCGCGGCGGCATAGACATGGCCGCGCGCGACATCGTGGGCTTCGACCATCAGGTCGGCCTGCGAGCGGACATTGGGGGTGATGCCGGCGATCTGCGGGCCGATCGCCGCGACGTAGTTGCGGGTTTCGCGCGGGAGCGACCGGTGGTGCAGCAGGAAGTCGTCCAGCCGGCCGGGACCCGTATTGTAGGCCGCCAGGAAGCCGGGGGAGCCGTAGATATCGTACATCTGCCGGATATAGGCGGTGCCGGCCATGATGTTGTCGCGGGGATTGAAGGGATCGTCGCCCAGCCCGTACTGGCCCTTCATTTCGTCATAGGTCGGCGGCATGAGCTGCATCAGGCCCATCGCGCCGGGGGCCGAGGTGACGAACTGACCGTTGCGGAAGAGTTGGCCGCCGGATTCGCGCTGCATGACCGAGCGAATCCAGGTATCCGGCACGTCGAATCGTTTGGAGGCTTCCATGATATAGGGGCCCCACGGATCGTCGGGCGGGCCGGGCGGGGCGTAGAAGGATTTGGCGTGAGCCCGGTATTCCGCGGCTTCCTGCATAACCGGGGCATGTTGCCCCGGATCGGTGGCGCAGGCTGCCAGCAGGCCGGCCAGTCCGACCGCGCCCGCGACACGGATGGCGAGCCGACCCTGTGCTCGTTCCGACAGGTCGCACGCGCGCTCCGTCGCGCGCCGGGACGGACGGGTGGGGCGGGCCTGCTTCTGTCGGGTCATCGGGCGTTCATCCGGGACGGGCGCGAGTTCCGCGAGGGGAGCGCCGAGGGAAAGGCAGAAATTTGGCGCCGATTATGGCGAAAATAGGGACCGGACCCCGTTTCGGACGTGAGAATGGCCATCTTCATCGTGAGCGCGTGCCACTCCTGGGCGGAAGTTCAGGTCAGAGAGGAAGAATATGCCCTAAATCTTTATAGAACGCCGTACTTCCGCGCAACATGATCGCGTTGCCGTAGCGATCATGTCGGCCTGTCGGAGCATGGGGACGTTGGGGCCGGCTTTTCGCACCGGCCTCGCCCGTGGTCAGTTCGTGATCTGCACCTGGATGGATTGCGTGCGCTGGACGACGTTGATCGCGACTTCGTCTTCGACGCGCACCAGGCGCACCGTGACTTTGTCGCCGCCGACTTCGAGGTTGTAGAGCGTCATCTGTTCCAGGAAATCGGGCAGGCGGGGGCGCTGGAAATGCACGGCGACCGCCGTCGGGTCGAAGCTCAGGCCGAGGACCGACTGGACCAGGGCCGGCAATGTCGCGGCCGCCCAAGCCTGCGGCGAGCAGGCGACCGGGTAGCGCACCGGCCCTTCCGCGCGGTTGCGGGTGAAGCCGCAGAACAGTTCCGGCAGGCGCCGCAAGTCCGTATGGAACGCGGCGTCGAACATGCCCCGGAACAGCCGCTCGGCCTCGTCGCGATAGCCGTGGCGGGCGAAGCCCAGCCCGATCAGGGCGTTGTCGTGCGGCCAGACCGAGCCGTTGTGATAGGCCATCGGATTATAGCGGGCCTCGCCCTCGGGGATGGTGCGGATGCCCCAGCCGGAGAAGGACGAACGGTGCATCAGCCCGGCGACCAGACGCGGCACGCGGTCGGGGGTTGCGATATCGGTCAGCAGGATATGCCCGGCATTCGACGACCGGACGCGGCAGGGGTTCTTGTGGCCGTCGAGCGCCAGGGCGTAGGTGCCGAGTTCCTCGATCCAGAACCGGTCATTGAAGGCGACGCGCAGGGCGTCGGCCAGTTGGTCCTGCCGGTCTGCATAGGCGGTGCGGCCCAGGCGACGACCGATGGTCGCGGCGGCGCGGCGCGCGGCGTAGACATAGGCCTGGACTTCACACAGCGCGATCGGCCCTTCGGCGAGGGTGCCGTCGGCGTGGAAGATGCTGTCGTAGCTGTCTTTCCAGCCCTGGTTGATCAGCCCGTCCTTGTTGCGGCGGCCATATTCGACGAAACCGTCGCCGTCGCGGTCGCCGTAGCGGTCGATCCATTCGACGGCGCGTTCGATGTTCGGCCAGATCGTCGTCATCAGCGCCACGTCGCCGGTGCGTTCCAGATACTGGCCGGCCAGCATGACGAAGAGCGGCGTGGAATCGATCGAGCCGTAGTAATGGCGGAACGGGACTTCGCCCAGTTCGGCCATCTCGCCGTGCCGCACTTCGTGCAGGATCTTGCCGGGCTCGGCGTCGGCGATCGGGTCTTCGGTGTGGGCCTGATGGCGGGCGAGGTAGGCCAGCACGCCGCGCGCGATTTCCGGGTCCAGCCACAAAGTGAGCATGGCGGTGATCAGGGCGTCGCGGCCGAAGGCGGTGCTGAACCACGGCACGCCGGCATAGGGGTAGGGGCCGGTCTTCTTGTCCGTCAGCAGCATGTAGATGTCGCAGATGCAGCGGCGGATGGCCTCGTTGAAGATCTCGTTCGAGGTCGCGATGGCCGCCGCGCGGGACGAGGACAGGCGCAGCGCGCGCCGCGCCTCGACCGCGCCGCTCAGGAAGCGGCGGTTGGGCTGGGCTTCGTGCCGCTCGGTGGGATCGCACTCGATTTCGTAATGGATCAGCACGCGCTGGCCCGGTGGCAGGTCGAAGCGGAAGGTGGCGTGCTGGGCGGTGAGTTCGGCCGGCGGCGGCCAGAAGCGCAGCATGGTGGTGCGGCGCCGGTCGTCCAGACCGTCATAGGACAGTTTCACCTCGGCCTCGCCGACCTCCGGCGCGGCCATCGTGCCGCGTCGGGGGCGGGTGGAGCCGCGTGCCTCGAACAGGTCGGCGAAATCGGCCAGGAAACGGATGTCGAGCAGGGCCGTGCGGGGTTCGACATCGAAATTGCGAATCTCGACGCGCTCGTAGCAGACCCGGTTCCACAGGAAGCGCGACCGGCGCACATGCAGCAGGTCGTGATTCATGTGCCGGCCGTCCGGGCCGTCGATATCCGTGTTGGTCAGGTCGACCGACAGCATCACGTTATTCTCGCGCACCGTCGAGGACAGCAGGATGGGGCGCGTACCCTGGAGGCTCATCGACAGGCCGGACAGATAGCGCGTGTCGTGGAAATAGAGGCCGTCGGCGATGCCGTCGCCGTAGAGGATATCGCCCGTCTGGTCGAAGACCCCGAACATGTCGCCCTGTTTGAGCGTATGCAGGCGGCGTTCCGACAGGAGGGATTTCGCGGCGACGGGGAAGCCGTCCAGTTCCCCGGCGTGCGTCTGGGTTTCTGTTTGGCTGTCCATGACGGGGGTCCTTCGCTTCGAAACGGTTATCTTTGTCCGGCAGTACCCGGGGGCGGGTGCGATCGCGGGCTGGCTTTCAGAGCAGCTTGGTGAATTTGAGCAGCAGCCAGGCGACGACCATGAACAGGAAGCAGATGCCGCCGGCCTCTACCGTGCCCAGGGAGCCGCTTGCCAGGAACATGCCGCCGGTATTCATGCCGAAGAATCCGGTCACGAATGTGGCCGGCAGCATCAGGGTCGTCAGCACCGACACCGTGTACAGGCGCCGGTTGGTTTCTTCCGCCTGGCCCGAGGCGAGTTCATCCTGCAACGAACGCGCGCGGTCCTGCAATGCCATCAGATCGTCCAGCGCCGCATGAATCTGGCGCTGCGAGCGGTCGCGGATATCGTCCTCGGCCCATTCCGGCAGTTCCAGATCCTCGTTGTGGAAGATCCGGTCGACCGGCGAGATCACGCGGCGCAGTTCGGTCGAACGGCGCCGCACCTTGCCGATCAGGCCGCTGATGCGGCCGAAATCGGTGTGCTGGTCCAGGGTCAGCAGCAGATCTTCGGCGCGGTCGAGCTGGTCGTCCAGCATGGCGATGTTCCGACGCACGCTGTCGGCGAATTCCAGCAGCGTGCGGTCCACGATCTCGGCGGGGGTGCGGGGGCCGTCGTCGCGTTGCAGCCAGCGATAGGCGGCGCCCAGTGCCGGGACGGGGTGGCGCCGGGTGGTGATCAGCAGGTCGGGGAGCACCGCGAAACGCCAGGCCGAGACGCTGGTGTCGTCGTCGGTCATGCTGTCGTCGAAGCCGGGCAGGGCGCCGTAGACGATGTCGCCGTCGGCCTCCAGCCGGGTGCTGCGGTCGGTGCCCGACAGGGTGATGCGGGCTTCCTCGGTCAGGCAGGCGATGGCCTCGACCCGAGCCCGGCTGGCCGTATGCACGACATCGTAATGCAGCCAGACCCATCCGGCGGGCCGTTCTTCGGTCGTGGCGGGGGTGGTTTCGGCGTCTTCGGTATGGGGGGGGCGGCTGTTCAGGTGGTCGGCCGCCTGCTGGGGCGACAATTGCACCGGCCGGTGTCCGGGGACGCAGGAAACCGCCCAGACCAGACCATCCGCCGCATCGCTCTGCGGCGTATCGACGAGGGACAATTCGGTCTGGGCTATCGTGTCGGGCATCGTGATATCCGGGACCGCTCGCAATGCAAGCGCACACTTGGCATGGGTGCATGCAGGTTGCAATCCCATGAGCGGTGATCCGTCGGGCGGTCAGGTTTTTCGTGCGGGTCTCCAGTTCCTCGCCCAGGTGCGCAGGGCCATGCCTGCCTCCTTCAGGATCGGGGCCAGGGTGGCCTCGCGCGACCGGAAGATGCGCATGGTCGGATACCAGGGTGACCGGCCGATGGCGTCCCCCCAGCGCCAGCAGGCGTCCTGGCGGCTGATCATCCAGACCGGGCAGCCCAGCGCGCCCGCCAGATGCAGCGGTGCGGTGTCGACCGAAATGACGAGATCGAGACTGGCCATGATCGCCGCCGTGTCGGCCATGTCGTGCACGCTGCCCATCGGGTCGCACAATGTCTGGCCGGTCCAGTCCGCGATTTCCTGCCGGGGCGCGCCCAGTTGAAGGCTGACCAGCGTTGCCGCGACGGGCGTCAGGGCCGTGGCCATCGTTGCCAGCGTCGTCGAGCGGCGTTGGTCAACGAGGGCGTGAATGGATTGCGGCCGCCACTCGCCCGCCCAGACCAGGCCGATACGCGGGCGGCGTTCCGGCAGCAGGGTGGCGAAGCGGGCGATATCGTCGGGATCGGGGTGCAGGTAGGGGATTGGTGCCGGAACGTCCCACAAGGATGTTGCCCCGGCGATGTGCGGCAGGTCGGGGATGGCCGCGGCGTAATCGTAGCCGTTCTGCCGCGCGAGCGTGCCTGTCTCGCACACCTTGGCCGCCGGATAGGATTGCGCCAGCAGGCGGACCAGGGGGCGGGGCACGACGATCGTGACGTGCGCCCCTTTTGCCAGCAGGTCGGGTACGAAGCGGATGAACTGGATGGTGTCGCCCAGCCCCTGTTCCTGAAACAGTACGACACCGCGCCCGGCAACCGCATCGCCGGGGCACAGGCGGGGCAGGGACAGATACCATGCGTCCCGGTCGTCGGGGGTGAGGTGCCGGTTGAAATAGCGCGGCCAGCCCTCGTCCAGACGGCCGGCCTTGATCAGCGCGCAGGCATGGCCGAACGTGATTCCGTAGTCTGTCGGGGCGAGGGCTTCGGCTTTCTCGTACCAGGAGACGGCTTCCGCCGACCGGTCGAGGCAGAAGAGGGCGATGCCCATGTTTTTCAGCAGCGTGGGCGTGACGATGCCGTTTTCGAAACATCGTAGCAGGATTCGTAGGCTTTCCGCCGGGTGGCCGGCCTGGAGAAGGGCCGTGGACATGGCCTCGCAGAGCGTGCCGCTTTCGTCCGGGTAGCGGCCCAGCAGTTCGGCGAACAGGGCGTGGCTACCCGCGAGGTCGCCGCGTACGACGTGGACATGCAGCAGCAGGCCCCATGCGGGGACCGTGTCCGGCCACCGATGCAGCACGGGACGCAGGAATGCCTCGACAAGGTCGTAGGCGGAACTGTGGCGCAGGATGATCGTGGCGGCGGTGACGGCGAGCCGCCAGTCGTCGGGATGGCGGGTGGTCACGTCCAGAAACAGGCGGACCGCGTCTTCTCCTCGGCCTGTGGCGAAGAGGGTGTCGCCGGTCCGCTCTATGTCCTCGGGGCATGGCGGGACGCCGTCGGTCGCGCTGTCGATCGAGCCGTCTGTCATGCCATTCCCGTCATCCGCGCCGGATTATTTCAGGTCGTCGGGAACCTTGCCGCCATTTTCGGCCAGCTTCTGCATGACCGCCTTGTGCAGCCAGACATTCATCGACGCGGAGTCGTTGGTGTCGCCGGTGTAGTGCAGTTCTCCGGCCAGTTGCTTGCGTGCCGCCAGCGAACTGTCCAGGCCCAGCAGCTTCATGAGGTCGACGATCGATTGCTGCCAGTTGAGCGGCTGGGGCGCCTTGGCGGCCAGGTCGGTCAGGATGGCGGCGACGTCTACCGGGGCGGAGGGGGTGGCCGGTGCCGCAGGTGCGGGGGCCTGTGCGGCCGGGGGCGGGGCGGACGGGGCGGTGGCCTGGGCGGCGGCCGGGGTGGTGGCTCCGGCGTGGCCGAAGATCGTGGACAGGATGGTGCCGAAGATGCTCATGCGCGGACTCTCCTCGTATCGGCTATCGGTGCCGCCTGGGGCGCGCATTGCCCCCAGGCGGCGCCGGGCCTTAGTAGCGGTACAGGTCGTTCTTGAACGGCCCGTTGACCGGAACGCCGATATACTCCGCCTGTTTCTCCGACATCTTCGACAGTTCGGCGCCGACCTTGGCCAGGTGCAGGGCCGCGACCTTCTCGTCGAGATGCTTGGGCAGCGTGTAGACCTGCCGCTCGTACTTGCCCTCGGGGGCGGTCCACAGCTCGATCTGCGCTAGCGTCTGGTTGGTGAAGGACGCCGACATGACGAAGGACGGGTGGCCCGTGGCGTTGCCCAGGTTCACCAGACGGCCCTCGGACAGCAGGATCAGGCGCTTGCCGTCGGGGAAGATGACCTCGTCGACCTGCGGCTTGATGTTGTCCCAGGTGAAGTTGCGCAGGGCCTCGACCTGGATCTCGGAATCGAAATGCCCGATATTGCAGACGATGGCGCGGTGCTTCATCGCGCGCATGTGGTCCACGGTGATGATGTCCACATTGCCCGTGCAGGTGACGAAGATGTCGCCGCGCGGGGCGGCGGCTTCCATCGTCACGACCTCGTAGCCTTCCATGGCCGCCTGTAGGGCGCAGATCGGATCGACTTCGGTGACCAGGACGCGGCAGCCGGCATTGCGCAGCGACGCCGCCGAGCCCTTGCCCACGTCGCCGTAGCCGGCGACGACGGCGACCTTGCCGGCCATCATCACGTCGGTGCCGCGACGGATCGCGTCCACCAGGCTTTCGCGGCAGCCGTACAGATTGTCGAACTTCGACTTGGTGACGCTGTCATTGACGTTGATGGCCGGCACGGCCAGCGTGCCCTTCTTCGCCATTTCCCACAGGCGGTGCACGCCCGTGGTCGTCTCCTCGGACAGGCCGCGCACGTCCTTCAGCATCTCGGGATATTTGTCGTGCATCAGCACGGTCAGGTCGCCGCCATCATCGAGGATCATGTTCGGCGTCCAGCCGTCCGGGCCCGTGATGGTCTGCTCGATGCACCACCAGAACTCTTCCTCGGTCAGGCCCTTCCAGGCGAAGACCGGCACGCCCGTCGCGGCGATGGCGGCGGCGGCGTGGTCCTGGGTCGAGAAGATGTTGCACGACGACCAGCGGACCGTGGCGCCCAGGGCGGTCAGGGTTTCGATCAGCACGGCGGTCTGGATCGTCATGTGCAGGCAGCCGGCGATGCGCGCGCCCTTCAGCGGCTGGCTGGCGCCGAATTCCTCGCGCAGGGCCATCAGGCCGGGCATTTCGCCCTCGGCGATCGCGATTTCCTTGCGGCCCCATTCCGCGAGAGCGATGTCGCGTACCTTATAGTCCGTGCTGGCGGTCATGTTCCGTCCTGTTCGGTTGATGCAGAATCCCGGCGGGTATAGACGCTCGGGCCGGCGAGGGCTAGCGCGGGCGTGATCTCACGCCGTGGCGACGGCCTCGGCCGCGCGGAGCACGCGCAGGAAATTGCCGCCCCAGATCTGGGCGATCTGGTCCCGGTCGTAGCCGCGCCGTTGCAGTTCCGCCGTCAGTGCGGGGGACTGCGCGGCGTTGCGCCAGCCCTCGATCATGCCGCCGCCGTCGAAATCCGACGAGATGCCGACATGGCGCACGCCGATCCGGTTGGCGACATAGTCGATATGATCGACATAATCGGCCACGCTGACCGGTCGCTGGGCGCGGACTTCGCGCGGGCGCAGGAAGGCATCCACCGCCGTGATGTGGATGACGCCGTCGCAATCGCGCAGGGCGTCGAGCTGTTCGTCGTCCAGGTTGCGCGGGTGGTCGCAGAGCGCGCGGACGCAGGAATGGGTCGCCAGGACCGGGCTGCGCGACAGGCGCACCGCCTGCATCATGGTGCTGCGCGCGGTGTGGGAGATATCGACCATCAGGCCCAGCCGGTTCATTTCGGCGATTGCCTCGCGGCCCAGGCCGGACAGGCCGCCATGGCGGGATTCGGGGTCGCTGAGGAAGGCCATCGGGCGGGCCGAATCCGCCAGGGCGTTATGGCCGTTGTGGGTCAGCGTCATGTAGCGCGCGCCGCGGGCGCGGAACTGCGCCAGCAGGGAAAGATCCTCGCCCATCGCATAGCCGTTTTCGACTGCCGGGACGATGGCGGTGATGCCCTCGCGGAACGCGGATTCGATCTCCGCCGCCAGCGGGCAGATTCGCGCCGGGCCGCCTTCGACGCCTTGGTTGATCGCATCGAGCATCGCCAGGGCCTGCCGGGAGATCGCGGCGTGGGCGGTCGGGTCGGTGGCGCCCTGGCCGACATAGGCGACGAGGCAGGCGGCTGCGATGCCGCCCCGGCGCAGCTTGGGTAGGTCGACATGGCGATAGTCGGTGTCCTGCGTGAAATCGCCCCGGTCGGGCCAGGGGATGTCGATATGCGTATCGACGGTCAGCAGGGGAGCGTGCGGAAGATCGGTCATGGTGCCGCAATGTAGGCTGGAAACGCGCGATCCGTAAGGAGTGGCGGGCGGTATGGCGCGGCGGGAATAAAAAAAACCTGCCTTCTGGCCCCGGAGGGAGAAAGGCAGGGTGGAAGTCGTTATCGGATTATCGTGCCGCCGGAGCGGGGAGACGGCGTTTTGCGGGTCAGGCCGGGACGCCTGTGACGTGCCGGGCGGGCCGCGGGGCCGGGATGCCGGAGGGCAGGACGGGATGCCCGAACTGGGCCTCGATCACTTCCGCCATGGCGAGATACAGGGCGGCGGCACCGCAGAGCAGGCCCTCATATCCCGCGATGCGGGTGATGATGAGGTTGCCCGTCCATTCGCCCAGCGCGAGGAGGAAAAACAGGAGCGTGAGCGACGAGAACACGAATTGCAGCACGCGATTGCTCCGCAGCGTGCCGATGAACAGGAAGCCCGTGAAGACGCCCCAGAGCGCCAGATAGGCCGCCATGGCCGGCGCGCTCGCAGCCGGGATCAGGCCGAGTTTCGGCAGGATGACGAGCAGGACGAGAGAAATCCAGAACGCGCCATAGGACGTGAAGGCCGTGAGCCCGAACGTGTTGCCCTTGGGATATTCGAGCAGTCCGGCCAGGATCTGGGCCGCGCCGCCGAAGATGATTCCCATTGCCAGCACCGACGAATTGAGCGGCAGGAAACCGGCATTGCAGAGATTGAGCAGGATCGTCGTCATCCCGAAGCCGGCGAGGCCGAGGGGTGCAGGATTGGCGAGAGGGGTCATGAGGAGAGTCTCCGTATCGGCCGCCGGGGCTGTCCGATCAGCCCGGATCTTCGCAACCGTTGGGAATTTTTCTCGGGCATTCCATGTAAACAGACAATAACAAATATATAAATAAGGGTCACAAGGCGGTTATCCATGCAGGGTGCCCATGTGGGCGGCCGCATGTTCTCCGGCCCGGTTGGATTTTCGATCTTCCAGAAGGGCGCTGATGGCGTCGCTCAGGGTCTGCCATCGCGCGGCCCGGATGTCGTCGCCAGCGTCGCGTGCCTGGGCGAGTTGGGTACGGGCGATCAGCAGGCCGTCCGGGCCGTGCTGATCCACGAGTTCGATCGCCTCGGCCGGCACCGGTTTGGAGGGGATACGCATGGTTTGCCTCCTGTATCCGATGCAGGGGAGGTGGCGTGTGCCCGATGGCGCTTCAATCCGGTTTCGGAGATGTGATTGCGCCGGAAGAGCAGGCTGCAAGAGTGTTCGGGGATGTCCGGCTGAACCGCCAGGTGGGCGTGGACGCGGCCGTGCCGCCTGTCGTGCCGCGTGTGTGCGGTTCCGGACGGTCATGACTACGGCGACGGTCGTGGTCGGGGGGTGACTTCCTGCATCGCGCGGGCGCTTCTGGTTCTGTGCTCGCTCCCTATCCGGTTTGCCGGAGGGCAGGCGGGAGGGTGAGGGGGCTTGCCGGCCCCGGCCTCGTGCGGGGGCGGGAGACCTGATATAGGGGCCTGCTATCATTGCAGGAAGGGCGGTTGGCTTGCCCCAGGAAAGTGAAAATTCCCGCCGGAAGACCGTTGTCATCAGCGGTGCGACGGGCGGAATCGGACGGTTTCTGTGCCGTCAGCTTCGCCAGGAGGGGTGTCGGGTCGTCATTCTGTCGCGTCAGGCGGATATGCCCGCCGATATCGCGGCGGATATGGCCGTGACGTGCGACCTGATGGATGCGGGGGCGATCGCGACAGCGGGGGTGGCCATCCGGAGGGCCTGCCCGCGAATCGACCTGTTTATTTCCTGTGCCGGCACGATTTCGCCCCAGACGGTGGGTGTGCTGGACAGTGAGCGTGTCCGTAGGCAGGTGGAGACGAATCTGACCGGTGTGATCCTGTTGACGCAGGAGGTGCTGCCGAACATCGCGGTCGGAGGGCGTATCCTGTTCGTCAATTCGATGGCCGGTGTCTTTCCGCTGGCGGGAAGTGCCGTCTATACCGCGTCGAAATTCGGGTTGCGCGGTTTTGCGCGGGCGCTGGCGCAGGAGTTGCGGCCCAGGGGCATTCATGTGCTGTCGGTGTTTCCGGGCAGCGTCGATACGTCCATGTTCCGCGACGAGATGGAACAGGGTGGGTCGCTGCTGAATTTCATGTCCTGGCCGCAGGCGCCCGAGCGGGCGGCCGCCTGGATACTGGCGGCGGCGCGGGGCCGGAAGGAGGAGCATTTCCCCTCCATCATCGACAGGATATTTCCGCCGCTGTTCTTATGCTCGCCGATGTTCCTGCGGCTGTGCATGCCGGTGATGACGGTCTGGTCCCGGTTGACCAGATGGTGTTATCGGCGGCGGAGGGGGCGCGGATAGGGCGGGTGGCCTACCGGAGACGGATGCCTCAGTTTTCGTCGAAGGGCAGTTCCTGCACCCGCACGGCCTTGCCTGTGCGGTCGTAGTAGAAGATCGCATTGCCGCGTCGTTCGGCGTAGCCGTCGGGCGAGCCCTGCTGGGTCCAGAACAGGAGCCGGTTGGCATCGGACTGCTCCACCACCTTATCGCCGGCCGGGCGGTAGCGGAACTGGCTGAAATCCTTGTGCGCGCTGGGCACCGGCGGCGTGGTGGCCAACTGGTGCATCGTGGGCCTCTTCGGGCCGTCTTCTTCCTGCGCCAGCGCCAGAGTCGGTACCGAAAGGGCGCCGAGGGTGAGAGATACCGCCAGAATACGCAATGCCTTGTCCCGCATGACCGTATCCTCCTTCGTCCTGTGGTCCGATCCGCGGGACCATCCTCCGTTTTTCCATTTGGTGCAACTCGCCCCATGCCGGCCCGGCGATGCGGGCCGGGCATGGCGGCGGGGCCGTGGGCCGTTACTGGAAAGGCAGGTAGCGGAAATCGAAGAAGATCTGGCTCATGCTGGTGGAGGGGGCGCCACCGATGGCCTTCCACGTTTCCAGGCGCGAGTAGGCGAGCTGGGTGCCGACTTCCACCGTGCCGTAGCGGCCCTTGAGGAAGCGCCACCATGCGCCGACGGTAAATTCCTGCACCGAGCGGATGCTGGCCGTGCAGGCCAGGGGCGACATCTCGATTGCGCATCCGGCATTGGAAGACATCGGATTGCCGTAGCCATAGGCCGAGCCGCCGGATGAGAAGTAGCTCCGGCCGGACCGCTGCATGCCGTAATAGCCGTAGACATCGATCCGCGGATTCACATGGGCGACGATTCCCGCCGTTGCCTGCGCGTCGGGCAGGGGCTTCGGCTTGCCCTGGGCGTTCAGCGTGACGTCCGGCAGAAGCACCGAGCCATAGCGGCCGATCCCGACGCCGGCCAGGCCGGCCAGATGGATTTCGAGCTTGTGGGGGATGAGCGGCAGCACCGCCGATCCGCCGCCGCCGCCGGCAATCGCGGTGTTGTTGTGGCCCGTGCCGTTGGCGAAGACGCGGTCGTGCGGGAAGCGGACGATTCCCTCGGCCTCGTAATGGCCCCAGGCAGGGTCCCACGCGATCTTGCCGATGACGTCGGGAGCGATTTCATCGGAGTAATTGGTGGTGAATTCGGTCAGGCCCGTGCCGTTGGCGCCGATGGTGGCCGTGCCGCCATTGGGGAGCGGCACCGAGCCGTTATTGTTGTCGAAGCCCGTGGTGTCGTAGATCGTCGCCGGATTTTCGATCGACAGGCCGAACCAGAGCCGGTGCTGCAGCAGCTCGTGGACGTAGCGGGCCTGCCATTGCCGGGTCCAGGTCTGGCCGGCCAGCATCGAGGATTCGATGGTCTCGGGCAGGCTTTCCTGCCGGGCGACGATGCCGGCGCGGCCGGGGGTCAGCAGGCTCCATGCCTGGCCGATCAGCAGGTGAGTGCCTTCGAGCGTATCGTCGTAGCTGAGATAGGCCTGGCGCAGGCGGGGGACGTAGGCGTTGCTCTCGTACGGGTTGGTCGTTTCGGCGCCGGCGCCGAAATCGGTTTCGACGAAGCCGGATACGGTGGTGTGGGAATCGATATTGGCGCGGGCCATGAGCGAGAACCGGCTGTAGCGCGGGCTACCTTCGAAATTGTTCTGGTGGTAGTTGGCGTCGCGCGGGAAGGGCATCGCCGTCCAGTAATTGAATGTGCCCGACGCGACGTGGCGGTTTTCCAGGACGGCCGATGTGTCGAAATAGCCACCGAGGATGACCGTGACTGGCCCGACATGGAAGACGCCGTGATCGCCCAGCGCGCCGGTTGCCTGCGCGCCGGCGGTCTCACGCGGGTGGGGGCCGACATTGTTGTCGGCCAGGCGGTTGACCATGTCTTCGTCGCGGTGAGCGACGATCGCGGCGTAGGTGGGCGTGTCTTCCCCGATGGTGGGGGTGGGAACTTCGCCGGGATAGAGATGATGGGCCGCCGTGGTCGGCGTGGGCATCGCGCTATTGCGGGCCAGTTGTCTGGCCCCCTCGATGCCGTGTGGTGAGAATGCGTGCTCGCGCGCGGCGACCTCGTTCGTCGTCGCGGGATGGCCGAGATGCATGCGTGCCCGGTGCTGCGCCAGTTCGCGGCGCATTGCCATCAGGTCTTTCTGCAGTTCGAGCTGCTGCTCCTGGATGCGGGAGATCTGGTTCTCCATCGCCTCGATCGCCTCGGCTTCCTCCGGGCCATGGCCTTGGGCATGGGCGGCGGGTGGCACCAGCATGGAGCAGCACAGCAGGAACAGCGGCAGGGACCGCTTCAACGACGAGGAGGGCAGTTGCATTCGGGACAATCGCAATGAGGGGTCAGGCTTCAGGAATATGTCAAAACATTTCTCGGAAAAGGTAAATAATAATTTCTTTTAGTTTTTGTCCCGCATTTATCAGAAAACGATAAGACATATTCATATATCGGATCAATAGTCATTCGACCATTGGGTGGTTCTATTGCCTGCGGACAGACGGGGCTGGACCGTGTACTGCCCGGCCCGATATGTCGCGCAGGGTGAGACATGCCGGGAAGGAACCCGAAACGATGGCGAAGCTGATCCATTCCATGATCCGGGTGCGGGACGAGGCCGCATCGCTGGCTTTCTACGAACGGGCCTTCGGGCTGGTCGTGGCCGACCGGCTGGCGTTCGAGAGCTTTACCCTGATCTATCTCTCCAATGCCGAGCAGACGTTCGAACTGGAACTGACGGTCAATCACGACCGCAACCGGCCCTATGATCTGGGCGACGGCTATGGGCATCTGGCGGTTTCGGTCGCCGATGTCGATGCCGAGCATGCGCGTTTCGTCCGCGAGGGGTTGTCGCCGCTGCCGGTGAAGCAACTGGCGCTGAGGGGGCAGGTGGTCGGGCGGTTCTTTTTCGTCGTCGATCCGGATGGTTACAGGATCGAGGTGTTGCAGCGCGGGGCGCCCGGTCGTTTCCTTTGATATAAGCGGGGCGCCTGCCGTATAAGGCGCGCATGATGACCCCCTTCAGCAAGATGCACGGCCTTGGCAACGATTTTGTCGTGGTGGACGAACGCGTGGAACGCCATGGGCTGACGCCCGCGCGGATTGCCGCCTTGGCCGACCGGCATCGTGGCATCGGGTGCGACCAGTTTGTGGTGCTGCGCCCGGCCTGCCGCGAGGGAGCGGATGTTTTCGTGCGCTTTTTCAATGCCGACGGCAGCGAGTCCGGGGCGTGCGGCAATGCCTCGCGCTGCGTGGCCGACCTGTTGTGGCGGGGTGAGGGGCGCCGGCAGAGCGTGTTGCAGACCCGCGCCGGGCTGCTGCCGGCCTGGGTGGACGAGGCGGGGCTGGTGAGCGTGGATATGGGCGCGCCGGCGCTGGACTGGCGCGACGTGCCTCTGGCGGAGCCGGCGGATACGCTGCATCTGCCGTTGCCGGGCGATCCGGCGGCGGTGTCGATGGGCAATCCGCATGCGACCTTCTTCCTGGCCGATCGTCTGGACCTCGATCCGGTCGTGGCGGGGCCGCTGCTGGAGCATGATGCGCTGTTTCCCGAACGGGCGAATATCGGGTTCGCGGAGGTCCTGTCGGGCGCTGCCATGCGGCTGCGCGTGTGGGAGCGGGGGAGCGGGCTGACGCTGGCCTGCGGGTCGGGCGCCTGTGCCGCCGTGGTCAATGCCGTACGGCGCGGGCTGGTGGCGCGTACCTGCCGGGTGGAGATGGATGGTGGCGCGCTGTCGGTGACATGGCGGGAAGAGGATGGGCATGTGCTGATGACGGGGCCGGCGACCACCAGCTTCGTCGGGTCGTTCGACCCCGAGGCGTATCCGTCATGAGCAAGCCGCCCGAGATCCTGACCTTCGGTTGCCGGCTGAACACCTATGAGAGCGAGGTGATGCGCGGCCATGCGGCGGGGCTGGACGATGTGATCATCGTCAATACCTGTGCCGTCACCGCCGAGGCGGAGCGCCAGGCGCGGCAGGCGATCCGCCGCGCGCATCGCGACCGGCCTGATGCGCGGATCGTCGTGACCGGCTGCGCGGCGCAGATCGACCCCGCGCGGTGGGAGGCGCTGCCCGGCGTGGCCCGTGTGCTGGGCAACCGCGAGAAGCTGGAGGCGGCAAGCTGGACGCCGGCGGCGCTGGGGGAAGGGCGCGCGGTCTCCGACATCATGGCCGCGACCGAGACGGTGCCGCATCTGGTGACCGAATTCGCCGGGCGGACCCGTGCCTTCGTCGAGGTGCAGCAGGGGTGCGACCATCGCTGCACCTTCTGCATCATTCCGTTCGGGCGGGGGCCTTCGCGTTCGGTCCCCGTGGGTGCCGTGGTGGAGCAGGTGCGCGCGCTGGTCGCCTCGGGCTACCGGGAGGTGGTGCTGACGGGGGTGGATATTACCTCGTGGGGTGGCGACCTGCCGGGGCAACCCGCGTTGGGGCAATTGTGCCGCCGGTTGCTGGTGCTGGTGCCGGAACTGGAGCGGCTGCGCCTGTCGTCGGTCGATCCGGTGGAGATCGACGAGGATCTGTGGCGCCTGCTGGAGAGCGAGCGGCGCTTCATGCCCTATCTGCATCTGTCGCTTCAGGCCGGGTCGGACATGGTGCTGAAGCGGATGAAGCGGCGGCATCTGGTGGCCGATGTGGTCGGTGTGATCGAGCGGGCGCGGGCCTGTCGGCCGGATCTGGGCATCGGGGCCGACGTGATCGCGGGGTTTCCGACGGAGAGCGACGCCTTGTTCGACGAGACGCTGGCATTCGTGCGCGGGCAGGCTCTGCCTTACCTGCATGTGTTTCCCTATAGCGAGCGACCAGGGACGCCGGCGGCGAAGATGCCGGCCGTGCCGGTGCCGCTGCGGCGCGAGCGCGCGGCGCGGCTGCGGGCGGCGGGGCAGGACGCGGCGCGGGCCTATCATGCAGGGTTGCTGGGGCGGACGCTGAACGTGCTGCTGGAAACCGCGACCAGCGGGCATTCCGAGGAATTCGCGCCGGTTCGCCTGGCGGAGGGTGCGGCCGAAGCCGGGCGCATCGTCGCCGTGCGGGCGACGGCGGTTGACGAAAACGGTCTGGTGGCGGAAATCCTCTGACATGGCACTTGGCTTCTTTTCCCGCCTGAAGGCGGGCCTGTCCCGATCGACCCAGAAACTGGGCGGCGGGATCGCCGCGGTCTTTACGCGCCGCAAGCTGGACGACGCCGCTCTGGAGGAGCTGGAGGATCTGCTGATCGCGGCCGATCTCGGCCCCAATGTGGCGGCGCGGGTGATCGAATCCTTCCGCAGTTCGCGTTTCGGCACCGAGGTGACGGATGAGGAAATCCGCACCGCGCTGGCGACGGAAATCGCCCGTGTGCTGGAGCCTGTGGCGGTGCCGTTCGTGCCCGATCCGAACCTGAAGCCGCATGTGGCCTTGGTGGTCGGCGTGAATGGCAACGGCAAGACCACGACCATCGGCAAGATGGCGCGCTTCTATGGCGAGCAGGGGCTGAAGGTGATGATGGTGGCGGGGGATACGTTCCGCGCCGCCGCCGTCGAGCAGCTTCAGGTCTGGGGGCAGAGGGTCGGGGCGCCGGTGATTGCCGGGCCGCCGAACGCGGATGCCGCCGGGTTGGCGTTCGACGCGCTGAAGCGCGCGCGGGCCGAAGGCGCGGACCTGCTGCTGATCGATACCGCCGGACGCCTGCACAACAAGGGCGCGCTGATGGAGGAACTGGCCAAGATCATCCGCGTGATGCGCAAGTTCGACGAGACCGCGCCGCATTCGGTGCTGCTGGTGCTGGATGCGACCACCGGGCAGAACGCGATCGAGCAGGTGCGGGTGTTCAAGGAACTGGTGAACGTCACCGGGCTGATCGTGACCAAGCTGGATGGTTCGGCGCGCGGCGGCATTGTGGTGGCGCTGGCCGATACGTTCGGGCTGCCGGTGCATGCGGTGGGTGTGGGCGAGCAGGCCGAGGATCTGCGGCCGTTTTCGGCCGAGGCGTTCGCCAATGGGCTGGTCGGGCCGTCGATCAGGCTGTCGTCGCCGGAAGGCGGGGAAAAGACGGAAGGCGAAGGCGACCCGGCCTGATGCCGGATCGCCTCCGTTCGGTCAGAGCGGGAGAATCCGCTCCGACAGTTCGCTGAGGGCCTGGATGCCGGGGAGGGTCTTGCCTTCCAGCCATTCCAGAAACGCGCCGCCGGCGGTCGAGGTGTAGGACATTTCGTCCGCCACGCCGGCATGGCGCAGGGCCGAGACCGTGTCGCCGCCACCGGCCACGCTGGTCAGTTGGCCAGCCTGCGTGCGGCGGGCGACTTCGGCGGCCAGCAGGTTGGTGGCGTTGTCGAACGGGTGCAGTTCGAACGCGCCCAGCGGGCCGTTCCAGACCAGCGTCTTCAGCCCGACGATCTTTTCCGTCAGCAGGCGGACCGTTTCCGGGCCGGCGTCCAGGATCATCGCGTCGGCGGGAACGGCGTCCACCGGCACCGTCTTCGTCGGCGGGTCGGCACGGAATTCGGTGGCCGTGACCGCATCGACGGGCAGGATGATCTCGCAGCCCTTGCTCGCGGCCTTTTCCATGATGGCGCGGGCCGTGTCGTGCATGTCGGCTTCCTGCAGCGACTTGCCGACGCCGACGCCTTTGGCGGCCAGGAAGGTGTTGGCCATCGCGCCGCCGATGATCAGGATGTCCACCTTGTCCAGCAGATTGCCGATCAGGTCGAGCTTGGTCGAGATCTTGGCGCCGCCGACGATCGCGCCGACCGGGCGGGCCGGGTTTTCCAGCGCGATGTTCAGGGCGTTGAGTTCGGCTTCCATCAGCCGGCCGGCGAAGGAGGGCAGGAAGCGGGCCACCCCTTCGGTCGAGGCATGGGCGCGGTGGGCGGCGGAGAAGGCGTCATTGACGTAATCGTCGGCCAGGGCGGCCAGGGCCTTCGACAGGTCGGGGTCGTTCTTTTCCTCGCCCGCGTGGAAGCGCGTGTTTTCCAGCACCAGCACGTCGCCGTCCTGCATCGCGGCGACGGCCTGCTCGGCCACCGGGCCGATGCAGTCCTCGGCGAAGCGCACCGGACGGCCCAGGGTCTTGCCCAGGGCGGCCGCCATCGGTTCCAGCGACATGGCGGGCACGCGCTGGCCCTTGGGGCGGTCGAAATGGCTGACCACGATCACCCGCGCGCCCTTGTCGGCGAGTTCGCGGATGGTGGGGGCCAGGCGCTCGATACGGGTGAGGTCGGTGATCTGGCCGTCCCGTACCGGGACGTTCAGATCGGCGCGCAGAAGCACCTTGCGCCCTTTGGGCTGCAAGGCGTCCAGCGTCTTGAAGGACAGCGTGGCCATCAGAGCGCGCCGAAGACGGCGGCCGTGTCGGACATGCGGTTCGAGAAGCCCCACTCGTTGTCGTACCAGCTGCAGATCCGCACCAGCTTGCCGCCGTCGATCAGCGCCGTTTCGGTGGCGTCGAAGGTGGAGGACGCGATGGAGTGGTTGAAATCGGACGAGACCAGCGGGGCGGTGTTGTAGGCGAGGATGCCCTTCAGCGGGCCTTCGGACGCCGCCTTCAGCATCACGTCGTTGATCGCCTCGACCGAGGCCGGGGTGCGGGTCGGCACGAAATCGAGCGAAACCAGCGAGACGTTGGGGGTGGGGACGCGGATGGCGGTGCCGTCCAGCTTGCCCTTGAGGTGCGGCAGCACCAGGCCGACCGCGCGGGCGGCGCCGGTGGAGGTCGGGATGATGTTCATCGCCGCCGCGCGGGCGCGGCGCGGGTCGCTGTGCAGCGTGTCCACCGTGCGCTGGTCGCCGGTATAGGAATGGATGGTGACCATGTAGCCGCATTCGATGCCGAACGCCTCGTCCAGCACCTTGGCGACCGGGGCCAGGCAGTTGGTGGTGCAGGAGGCGTTGGAGATCACCGTCATGTCGCTGGTCAGCGTGTCCTGGTTCACGCCGTAGACGATGGTGGCATCGACATGGCTGGCGGGAGCGGAGATGATGACCTTGCGCGCGCCGGCCTCGATCAGGTGGGCGGCCTTTTCCTTGTTGGTGAAGCGGCCTGTGCATTCCATGGCCACGTCCACGCCTTCGAACGGCACCTTGGTCGGGTTGGCTTCGGCCGAGACGGCGATGGGCGCGTAGGTGCGGCCGTTGGCCGTGATGATGATGCTGTTGCCTTCGACCCGGACTTCGCCGGGGAAGCGACCGTGAATGCTGTCATAGGTCAGCAGGTGGGCGTTGTCGGCGACGCTGCCCAGGTCGTTGATCGCCACCGGCACGACATCGGTACGGCCGCTTTCGATGATTCCGCGGAGAACCAGGCGACCGATACGCCCGAAGCCATTGATTGCGACTTTGACAGCCATTCTATTTCTCTCCCGAATATTCAGCCGTTCCGGCCGGAAAACCGGCCCCGGCTATGTGTTGCCACCCGCAGCGGACCGTGCGCGGTAGCCATCCGCTTTCTGCCCCGAAGGCGACTGAAAGTCACGTCCCGTCTCGCTGACCAGGCGGAGCGCCGTTTCGTGTATCCTCTCGGCTGTAATGCCCAGCCGGCGATACAGTTCGCCCGATGGCGCGGCCTCGCTGAAATCTTCCATGCCGATGAAGGCGCCGTGCGGGCCGAGCCAGCGGTCCCACCCGAATCCCGACGCGGCCTCGATGCCGATGCGTGGGGCATTGCCCAGCACCTGTTCGCGGTAGGCGGCATCCTGCCGGGCGAACAGTTCCCAGCAGGGGAGCGAGACCAGGGCCGCGCTGATGCCGTCGCGCACCAACTGGTGCAGGGCCTGACGGGCGATGAGCATCTCGCTGCCGGTGGCGATCAGCGTGACCTGGCGGGGGCCGCGTGCCTCCTCCATCACATAGCCGCCGCGGGCGCTGCCGTCGTGCGGGCGGCGCTGGCGGAAATCGGGCGGGGCATTGGCATCCGTGGCCATCGGCGACAGGGTGATCAGGCTGGGGCCGTCGGCCCGGCGCAGCGCCAGTTCCCAGCATTCCATCGTCTCCCGCCGGTCGGCGGGGCGGAAGACCAGGACGTTGGGCATGGCGCGCAGGCTGGCCAACTGCTCCACCGGCAGCCAGCCGGCCCCGTCTTCGCTGAGGGCCAGCCCGTCGTCGGTCAGCAGGTAGATCACCTGCTGGCGCATCATTGCCGCGAAACGCAGCGCGGGGCGCATGCGGTCGATGGCGACGAAGGTGATCGCCCCGCAGGGCACCAGCCCGCCATGCACCGCGATTCCGTTCAGCAGGGCGGCCAGTCCGTGGACCAGGGTGCCGCAATCGGGCAGCGTCTGGTCGACCGGCATCGCCTCGGTACGTTCGCGGCCACGGCGGGAGGACAGGCAGAGCATTTCCGGCACCAGATCGCGCAGGATGTCCAGCCCCTGACGCCCGTAGCTCAATGTGGTGTCGTGGCCGGAATCGGGCAGGATCGCGGGCAGGGTGGAACTGTGCCATGCGCGCAGCCAGTCCTCGCGCCAGAAGGCGGGGAGGCGGCGGGCGGCCGTGCGTTCGAATTCCGCGCGCTGCCGGTGCTTGACCAGCCGGCGCAGCCAGGATCGCCGGGCAGATGCGCCACGGCGGGCCGCACGGGCCCACAGCAGCGTTGAAAGATCGGGTGCCGGCCCGGCGGCGGGGCCGGTCGGCGTGGAACGGGGGGGAGCGGAGCAGGCGAGGACCGAGGGCTTGCGCGAGCGGATCGCCGCTGAAAGGGCGGCCTGCACGGCGTCGTGGTCGTCTGCGGCGACCTTGCGGACCATCCATCCGGTCGCGGCGTAGCGGGCGAGGGTGTCTTCGGCCTCATCTTCCTCATGGGGAGCGATTTCGAACAAGACGGTAAGGCGGTCGAGCCGCATCCGGGCTGCCAGGGAGGCGGCCTCCATCGCCACGCCGGTGGCCAGTTCGGTGCCGCAGGACAAGGCCCAGATGCGGTGATTGACGATCGAGCGGCCGAAACGGGCCGCGAGCTGCCGCTCGGCCAGCGCCATGCCGATGGCGGCGCCCAGCCCCTGGCCGCTGGGGCCGAAAGCCATTTCCACCGCCGGGTGGGCGCCGTATTCGACCGGCGCGGGGTCGGGCGCGACCGTCTGGCCGGCCAGGCGCATCAGGGCATCCAGCAGCGGCCGGTGCCGGGTGGACGAGACGACGAACCGGTCGCGGTCGGGCCAGTCGGGGCTGGCGGGGTCGAAGCGCAGGAACTGGTTCCATAATATGCAGGCGGGCACGGCCATTGCCCCGGCCTGCGCCGCTTCGGCAGGGTCGTCCAGACGGGCACCGATGAATGTGCGGACTGCATCGCGCAGGGCATGAATCGTCTCGCGCGTCGCCGGTTCGGCCGGGGCGTCGGCGGGCGGCGCGTCCAGCTCTTGGGCGGTGTGGGTCTGCGCGCGGAGCATGGGGCAAGGCGTCCTGAAGGCCGGCCGTTCGGGCCGGCTGGCGGCGAAACTGTCGTTGTCGGCTATAGGATCGTGCAGGAGGCTTCGCAAGCGCGATGCGATCCGGGGGGCTTGTCGGTGGCAACACTCTTGCTCCGTATCGTGGATGCTGTAACCGTGGCGGCCCATGCTGCATCGTCTTCATTCCGTTTCGACCCTGATGGCCGTGTCCGCCCTGTGCGTGACCGGGCTTGCCGGCTGCCACCTTGTGGATCAGCGGACCTTCGATCCGCGTGCCAGCCGGCCGCCTGTGCCGCATTATCCGCCCGCGCCGCCCGCGCCGCGCCCGGTGCCGCCGCTGGTGGATATCCGTGCCGGTACGCCCGAGGGTGAGTGGCGCCCGGCGTTGCAAGGGGCCGTGACGCGGGCACTGGCGCGCAAGCCGAACGTGCTGTTCACGGTAAGGATCATGGTCCCTGCCGGTTCGACGCCGGAGCAGGAGGCCCTGGCCATGCGTCAGGCCACGGCCACCTATGGCCGGGATGTGGCGGCGGCGATCGTTGCCGCCGGCGCAAGGCCGGAACAGGTGGAAATGGCCGCCATGTCGGATTCGTCGATGACCACCGGCGCTGTCCGGGTGTATGTGCGATAAAATGGGATCGTGATCCGCGGCCATATCGGCGGATCGACCTTGGTGATGACGGCCGTGCGGGCCTGTGAGCCCGCAGCGGCGTCGCAGGAGAATGACAGAGTGCCCAGTATCGACGCGGATCGGCATCCTTTCTACCGTTTCTGCCGGGAATCTCTCGACGGTATCCGCGAACAGGGACGATATCGCCGCTTTACGCCGCTGGCGCGCCAGGCGGACCGTTATCCCGTCTATGACCATGTGACGACCCCTGCCGCCGAGCCGCCCGTGGGGCGCGAGGTGGTGGTGTGGTCGGCCAACGATTATCTGGGCATGGGCGTGGAGCCAGCGGTGGCCGAAGCCGCGATCGCCGCGATCCGCGAGCATGGGGCCGGAGCCGGCGGCACCCGCAACATCGCCGGCACCAGTCCGCTGCATGCCGCGTTGGAGGCCGAACTGGCCGACCTGCATGGCAAGGAGGCCGGGCTGCTGTTCGTCTCCGGTTATGTGTCGAACCAGGCCAGCCTGCAGACGATCCTGACCAGCATGCCGGGGTGGATCTGTTTTTCCGACCGGCAGAATCATGCCTCGATGATCGCTGGCATCAAGGGCGCGCGGGGGGCGACCTGCGTTATCTACGAACATAACGATCTGGCGGATCTGGAGGCCAAGCTGGCCGCCGCGCCCAAGGATGCGCCCAAGCTGGTGGCGTTCGAGAGCGTGTATTCGATGGATGGGGATGTCTCGGATATCGGTGCCACCTGTGCGCTGGCGCGCAAATATGGCGCGATCACCTATCTGGACGAGGTGCATGCCGTGGGGCTTTACGGCTCGCAGGGTGGCGGCGTGGCCGAGCGTGATGGCGTGGCCGATCAGGTGGATATCATCGAGGGCACGCTGGCCAAGGGGTTCGGCGTCCATGGCGGCTACGTGACCGGGTCGGCGGAGTTGATCGATTATCTGCGCTGCGCCGCGTCGGGCTTTATCTTCACCACCGCGTTGCCGCCGTCGGTGGTGGCGGCCGCGCTGACCAGCGTGCGCATGGTGCGGCGCGAGGGCTGGCGCCGTGAGAAGATGTTCGAGCGCGTGGCGACCTTCCGTGCCAAGCTGACCGCTGCTGGCATTCCGTTCATGTCCACGCCGAGCCATATCGTGCCGATCCCGGTGGGGGATGCCGATCGTTGCAACGAGATCAGCCGGCGCCTGCTGGCGGATTTCGGGCTCTATGCCACGCCGATCAATTATCCCACCGTTCCGCGCGGGACCGAGCGGTTGCGGCTGACGCCGGGGCCGCACCATACGGACGAGATGATGGACGAGATGGTCTCGGCGCTCGGGACTCTGCTGCGGATCAATGCCCGCCACGAGGAAGCGGCGGCCTGATCGTTCTTTCCCGGTTCTAGCCCTGGCGGGTCAGAGGCCGAGGAAGCGCCGTGTATCGGGGTCTATCGGAATGCCGTGCGTGGCGCGGTGGCGGGCGGTCTGCCATTCGCGGTCGCCCGGTGCCATGACGGGGTGATCGGCCTCGGTGGGCGGGACGGTACGAAGCTGGTCCAGGTAGCTGGTGATTGCCCGGTCGTAGGCCGTGCGGCCGACGAAGCGTGCCGGGTCGATCGCAAGACAGAACTGTCCGACATTGCGGGGCGTCGTCCGGTCGTCGGTCTCCGTCATCGGAATCATGTCCGCGTCGGTCGTGGCGCCGGTCAGGACGGCCGAGAGGATCGTGACCATGCCGGCCAGTGCCGCGCCCTTGAAGCCGTAATCCGGGCCGCCGAGCGGCAGCAGCATGTGTGCTGCGTGGGGATTGGTGGTTTCATGGCCCTGTGAGTCGGCCGCTACCCCGGTGGGAAGGGGGCGGTTCAGTGACCGGTAGAGCCGGACTCGGTTGAAGGGGATCGACGAGGTTGCGATGTCGAGCAGCCAGGGTGGCTGGCCGGTGACGGGGGCGGCCATGGCGATCGGGTTGGTGCCGTGGAAGGGCAGGGTGCCGCCGAAAAGCGTGACGTTGGCGTCGGAATTGCTGGTGACGAGGCCGATCATTCCGGCTTCTGCTGCCTTCAGGGCGTAGGCGCCGGCGGCCCCGCAATGCGACGAGCGGACGATGCCGACTGCGCCGACGCCGGTTTCCGTCGCGATTTCGACGGCCAGATCCATGGCGCGGGCGCAGGCGTAATGGCCCAGTCCGTCATCGGCATCCAGCATGGCGGTGGCCGGGGCGGTGCGGCGGATCGTCAGGTGCGGTGTGCGGTTCAGTCGGCCGGCGCGTAGCATGGCGGCGTAATGCGCGGCCAGTCGGACCCCGTGGCTGTCGATGCCGGTTCGCGAGGCGTGCATCAGCGCCTCGGTCGTGGCGGCAGTGGAGTCGGGCGAGGCGCCGGCGGCCAGTAAGGCGGCGGTGACGCGGGATGCCAGTGTTTCGGCATCCATCAGGATGGTGTCGGTCATGCCCGGCTCAGGATTTCGGCGGCGCGTTTGCGGTCCAGCTTGCCTTCCCAGGCGCCGATCACCACCGGCGCCACGCAATTGCCGGCCAGGTTGCCGACCGCGCGGGCGATGCCGATGAACCAGTCCACCGCCAGGAGCATCACCAGGCTGGCGACGGGGATCGAGGGAATGGCGGACAGGGTGGCGGCGAGCACCACGATGGCGATGCCGGGGACGCCGTGGGCGCCTTTGGAGGTGACCAAGGCCGTTGCGAGCATGATTATGATCTGCCACGCGCTCAGGACCGTGCCGGTGGCCTGGGCGAGGAAGATGACGGCGAGGCCCAGATAGATCGACAGGGCGTCGAGATTGAAGGAATAGCCGGCCGGGACCACCAGCCCGACGACCTGGCGGTCGACGCCGAGCTGTTCCAGCTTGGCCATGATGCTGGGCAGTACGGCGTCGGACGCCGTGGTGGCGAAGGTGATGGCGAATTCGGTGCGGAAATACCGGAAAAACCGGATCGGGCTGACGCCTGACAGGCGCAGGCAGAGGCCGAGTCCGCAGAGAATGAACAGGGTGATGACCGCGAAATACAGGACCACGAAGGCGGCGAGGTGCCCGATCGCGCCCAGGCCGTAGCGCGCGGTGGTGGTGGCCATGGCGCCGAAGACGCCGAGCGGCGCCAGCGCGATGATGAAGCGCATCATGCGCGAGAACAGGGCCGACAGGGCGTCGATCAGGCGGACGATCGGTGCGCCGGCTTCGCCGATCTGGCTGAGGCAGCAGCCGAACAGGATGGCGAAGAAGAGGATCTGGAGCACGTTGCCCTGCGCGAAGGCGTCGGCGGGCGTGTGGGGGATCAGGCCCAGCAGAAATTCCGTGATGCCGCCTTCGTGCATGACGTGGGCGTTGTGGGCGTAGGACGAGATGACGCGGGTGTCGTCGGCCGTGGGGGTGAAGACGATGCCGCGACCGGGTTGGAGAAGCATCGCGATGCCGACCGCGACGAGGAGGACCAGTGTGGTCATCGCCTCGAAATAGAGCAGCGCCTTGGCGCCCAGGCGCCCCACCGTGCGCAGGGAGCCGGCGCCGACGATGCCGGTGACCACGATGCAGAACAGCAATGGCCCCACCGCCATGACGATCAGGTGGAGGAACAGGTCGCTGGCCCAGCGTGTCTGCGCGGCGAGTCCCGGCGCGAAGACACCCAGTGCCAGGCCGAGCAGGGTGGCGATGACGACTTGGAGGAACATGCCGGGGTGCGCGGTGGGTGCGGCATGTGTCGCGGGGAGGGTCGTCTCGCTCATCCGGTGGGGTCCTTGCTGGTGACGGGAGGGCGTTTCGGGGCGGCTTAGTAGGTGTAGTTGATGCGTGCGCCGACGAAGCGCGGCATGCCGGGGATGACGCCGTAGAAAGTGGCCTGGGTGCCGGCCGACAGCCAGTAGCGGCGGTCGGCAAGGTTCTGGCCGTAGACGGTGACCGACCAATGCTGCTTCGGTGCCGCGAAGGTCAGGAACGAGTTGACCAGGAAATAGGCCGGCGAACGATAGATGCCGGTCTGGCCGATATATTGCGGTTGGGTCTGGCGGCCGCGATAGGAATAATCGACGTCGAACGTCATCCGGTAGTCGCGGAAGACATTCCATGTGTAGGTGGCGGCACCCGACAGGGTGAGGTTGGCCAGGCCCATATTGACGTTGTCGTAATTGGTGTTGATGGCCTGCCAGACGCCGGTGGCGGCGAAATTGGCCGTGGTGGCCGAGCGGTTGAGGCTCTGGAACTGGGTGTAGACGCCGTTCTGGTAGCCGAAATTCTGCGTCAGGACCATGCCGTGGAACGGGTGGGCCTCGGCGTCGAACTCCGCGCCGTAGATGTAGGAGCGCGGGGCGTTGACGTAGCCGCCCAGTACGCCGTAGGGCGGGACCAGGACCGTGCCCAGAATCTGCTGGTCGCGGTAGTCGTAATAGAACCCGGCGGCATTGAGGCGCAGGCGGCGGTCGAACAGCATGGTCTTGAACCCGCCTTCATAGGTCAGGATCTGTTCGGGCTTGAAGGGCCGGAGCTGGGCGGCCTGCTGCGTGATGTTGGCCGAGAAGCCGCCCGGCTTGAAGCCGCGGCTGAACATGACATAGCCCATGATGTTGCGCGTGAACTGGTATTGCGCGCCGACACGGCCGCCGAACTGGTTGCTCAATGCGCCGCTGCTGCCGAAATTGGTTTTGCCCTCGGTGGCGCCTGTGTCGAGGTTGTAGTTCGTGCTGGTGACGTTGAGCATCTGCCGGTCGTCGGATTCATGCAGGATCGCGCCGATCAGGCGCAGTTTGGGCAGGATGCGGTAGGAAAGCTGCACGTACTGATTGAAATTCTGCTGGTTCTGCCGGTAGCGGGTTTCGTTCAGCGGGGTGGTGCCGGGGCGGTCGGATGAATCGTACCAGAAATTCTGCGCCATGCGCGAGCGGCTGTAATACATGCCGGTTTCCCAATGGAAGCGGGCATTGGGATCGATCGATTCCAGTTTGACTTCCTGCGAGAACACGTTCGTCTGGTTGTTGCGGAACATGTTGCCGTAGGACAGGATCGAATCCGTCTGGTTGGTCAGTTCGTGCTCGTCCGCCATCTCGTAGGCGCTGATGGTCGACAGGCGGCCCCACGAGAAATTCTTCGTATAGCGCACGTTCGCGCCCCAGAAGATGTTGTCCTCGCGCGGCTTGGTGTTGCTGCCGTCGATGCCGATGATCTTGGCGAAACGCGGGTCCAGGCCCCATTCGGTCTGGTAGAGGTCCTGCGTGACCGGAACATGGTAGGAATTGTAGAGATTGTGGCCGGAGGCGTATTCCGACTGGTCCGTCGTCCAGTGGCCGCCGATGACCAGGTTCGACGTGTCGTCGATATCCCATTTCAGCTTGGCGCGCAGGGCGCCCAGATTGGCGTTGCCGAAACCCTGACCAGCCGCGTTGTGCTGGTAGCCGCCGCCGGTCATGGACTGGCCGGCGATGCGGAACGACACGGAGCGGGAGATTGGGCCGGAGACGTAGCCTTCGACGCGGTTGCGGCCGTAGCTGGCGATGTCTTCGGTGATGCCGGCGTGGAACTGGTGCGTGGGATCGGCGGTATGGAAGTCGATTTCGCCGCCCGTGGTGGCCTGGCCGTGGGTGTAGCCCGAGGGACCGGCGGCGATGGAGATGTCGTCGAGGTCGAACATCATGCCCGTCGTCATGATCGAGACCGGCAGCGCCACGCCGTCGAGATACGGCATGGTCGATGGCGTGTTGTTCTGCGTGAAATCCATGAGGCCGACGCCGCGCAGGGTGAAGTTGAGGGCGCCCGAGCCGAAGGACGGCTGGATGGTGAGGTTGGGTGCCACGCGCTGGATGTCGGTCATGACGCGGATATTGCGGTTGGCCAGTTCCTGACGGGAAATCAGTGTTTCCGAATGGGCATTGTGCTGGCCGGCGCCGCTCGCGCCCCGGCGTGCGGACACCATGACGGCTTCGGTCGATGCGGGGGGCTTGGCGCGCGTCGGCGCGGTGGCGGGCGGGGTCTGTCCGCTCGTGTCGGCCAGGGCCGGCAGCGGCAGGATGACGCCTGCCAGGACACTGGTCATGATGGCCTGCTTCCGGAATGAAAGCGCGGCGCGGCACGGGAGGAGCATGTCTGACTTCCTTGTCTGGTCTGGCCCTGCTGGTTGGGCGATGGAGCCTGGTGGCTGGAGATGGCGTGGGGTTTATAATTTCACATATGAAATTGTCTTTTAGTCTGGTCTACAAATCGAAGGATTTTTTAGAAGCGATGTTGCATACAAGATTTAAAACAATCCGGAACGAAACGCTTTCGAAAAATGCGCGGGAATTTGAATGTGACAAAAAATTTACAAAATGACTTAATATGTTGATTTTAATGATTTAAAAAACGTCTTTTTGGCTGGGCATTGATGGGGCATTGTTTTTATGCCCATGCATTGTTCATTTCGATGGGCAATTGAATAAAAAATAATCTCCGTTGGGTGGCGCGTGGCGGAGGCTGTCTGTCGTGCTCCGGCATGATGGCGATTGCCGAACCGCATCGGTCTGCGCATACTTCCTTGTATGCGAGATGAAGCCGAAAAAGATGCACACAAGAACCCGCACCTGATCGAGGATCGCATTATCCATGCGGCGCTCTCCGGGCGTATCGCGCCGGGCGAACGTCTGGGCGAGAAGGAGCTGTCGGAGATTTTCGGCGTGTCGCGCACGCTGGTGCGCGAGGCGATGATGCGCCTTCAGGCGCGGGGGATCGTGGAGGTTTCCGCGCGGCGGGGCTGGTTCGTCATCGAGCCTTCCGTCGAGGAGGCGCGGCATACCATTGATGCGCGGCGGGCGTTGGAAGTGGGTATGCTGGTGACGCTGGACCGGGCCAGTCCGGGGATGATCAGGGCATTGCGCGACCATGTGCGGGCTGAGCAGAAAGCGATTGCCAGCGGCGACCGGGCGGAGCGCAGTTATCTTCTGGGGCATTTTCACGTCTGCCTGGCCGAGACGCTAGGCAATCCGGTCCTGGCATCGCTGTTGCAGGACCTGACGACGCGCACGGTGCTGATTGCCGCCCTGTATCAGTCGTCACACGACGCGCACGAATCCTGCGGCGAGCATGGCGGGATTATCGACGCGCTGGAAAAGGGGAACTCCACCGAGGCCGCGCGCCTGATGGATGTCCATCTCCGGCATGTCGAAAAGGCGCTGAATTATCGCAGCGCGGCGAGCCGGCTGGACCATCTGAAAGCCGCGTTGCAGGGATCGGGCACGTAAGCTGACGGGCGATTCCGATTGTGTTTCGGGTAGTCTTGTATACAAGATTGTACGGGATTCGGATTGTTTCTTGCCGTGTGCATGAGCGGCGAGAGGCCGGGATTGGGCCGAGGGAAAAGGAGAGCCAGGGTGTTCGGACAGATTGACCCGCCGCATCGGCTGCTGATGGGGCCTGGCCCGGTGAATGTGCATCCGCGCGTATTGCGTGCGATGTCGGCGGACATGCTGGGGCAGTTCGACCCGGAGATGACGGGGTATATGAACGAGACGATGGCGCTGTATCGCCGCGTGTTTATGACGGAGAACCGGTGGACGTTGCTGGTGGACGGCACGGCGCGGGCGGGGATCGAGGCGGCGCTGGTGTCGCTGGTTGAGCCGGGGGCGCGGCTGCTGGTGGTGCAGGCCGGGCGGTTCGGGCTGCTGCTGTCGGAGATCGGGCAGCGGATCGGAGCGGAGATCCGCACGCTGGATATTCCCTGGGGTGAGGTGGCGACGCTGGAGCAGATCGAGGCGGCGATCGTGGCGCATCGGCCGCAGGTGTTCGCGGCGATCCATGGCGATACCTCGACGACGATGGCCCAGCCGCTGGACGGGGTGGGCGCGCTGTGCCGACGGCATGGCGTGCTGTCCTATGTCGATGCCACGGCGACGCTGGGCGGCATGGCGGTGGCGACGGATGCGTGGGGCGTGGATGTGGTGACGGGCGGCTTGCAGAAATGCATGGGTGGGCCGCCTGGGTCTTCGCCGATCACGATTTCCGACCGGGCGGCGGCGCATATCATGAAGCGGCGGCATGTCGAGGCGGGGATACGCGGCGCGGACCTGGACGAGGGGCCGGGGGCGCTGATCCGGTCGAATTACTTCGATCTGGCGATGATTATGGAATACTGGTCGGAGAAGCGGCTGAACCACCATACCGAGGCGACCAGCATGCTGTATGCGGCGCGCGAGGCGGCGCGGGTGATGGTGGAAGAAGGGCTGGAGGCGCGTTTCGCGCGGCATCGGGCGGCGGGCGCGGCGATGAGTGCCGGGCTGCGGGCGATGGGGCTGACGCTGTATGGGCAGGATGCCTGCCGCATGACCAACGTGACGGGGGTGTATATTCCCGATTGCGTGGATGGCGAGCGGGTGCGGGCGCGGATGCGTGGGGAGTTCGAGATCGAGATCGGCACCGCGTTCGGGCCTCTGGCGGGGAAAATCTGGCGGATCGGGGCGATGGGCTACAACGCGATGCGGCACAAGGTGCTGATCACGCTCGGCGCGCTGGATGCCGTGCTGCGTGCCGAGGGGTATGTGCCGCCGGCGGGGGCGGCGATCGAGGCGGCCCGCGCCGTTTATGACCGGTCTTGAAAGGTCTGTCAGGAGCCTGATCGAGGATGCGGGACGGATTGCCGCCTGTGTGCGTCCCTGGTCAGGTGCCGAATTATTCTTCCTTCCGCCAGATTCGATTGTCATCATAATTTCAACATTGCTCTTGCGAACTTTGTTCTAGTTTCCGCCAACACCTTTCCACAGTTTCCGTGCTGTTTCCTGGGCGTCCGGGATCGGGCCGCCGGGACGGGGAGTATGGATTCCTTCGTGCGGGGACCGGGATGCTGCCTTCGGATGACGAGCGAATCTCCTGGGTCGCCAGTCAGGTTCTGCCGCATGAAGCCGCCTTGCGGACATGGCTGCGCCGGTTTCGGGATATCGATATCGACGATATCGTCCAGGACAGCTACGCGGCGATGATTACGGCCGATATCGCCGGTATCCGCAATCCGCGCGCCTACCTGTTTACGGTCGCCCGCAGCGTGGTGCTGCGCCACTATCGGCGCTCACGCATTATTTCCATCACGGCGCTGACGGATTTCGACGCGCAAAGCATCGTGGATGACGGGGCGGATGCCGAGCGGGCGCTCGGCGCCCGGCAGGAGCTTGCCCGTCTCTACACGTTCATCGAGGAGCTACCGCAGCGTTGTCGCCACATTCTCCTGCACAGAAAACTCGACGGATTATCGCAGCGCGAGGTCGCGCAGCGCATGGGTGTGTCGGAAAGCGTGGTCGAAAAACAATTGGCCAGGGCATTGCGTGCGCTCAATGGCATGTTCAGGGAGCCTGGCTCCGGCGAACGGCCTGCTGATGGCGGGGATGTTCGCGCGACACGACGACGCGATACCGGAACATGGTGAGACATGCGCGCATCCGGTCGATGAAGCGGCATTCGCCTGGATCGTGCGGCTGGATCGGGGCGCGCTTGCGCCCGAGGCCGCTCGGGAACTGGATGCCTGGCTGACTGCGGACAGCCGGCATCGGGGGGCCTTCCTGCGGGCGAAGGCGCTGTGGCGTTCGGCCGATCGCGTTGCGGCTTTTCGGGTTCCCGAGGGGACGGTGCCGGCGGAGGACCCTGTTCCGCCCGGTTTCGTGGGGCGGCGCCGGATGGTGGGATCGGTTGCGGCTTCGCTGCTGGTCGGCGCGACGCTGGGCGCGACGGTCGGGCCGGCCGAAGCGTATGAGCCGGTGCGATTTTTTCGCTCCGGTTCGGAATTGCCGAAGCCTGTTCGACTGGCCGGCGGGGATTTTCGCCTCGATCGGACCTCGCAGTTTCTTTGTCTTCAGCGCGGTGATCGGATCCATGCCGATCTTCTGGCCGGGCGTGTCAGGGTGGACTGGCGGCAGGGGCCGATCTCGGTGCGGGCCGGGAGGGTGGAACTGGACACCGTGGCGGCATCGCTCGTGATGCGCTGGGACGCCGACGGGGAAAGCGTGCTGTTGCTGGATGGAGACGCCCGGCTGCGGGGTGGTGCCGGGCAGCCCGTGCGCAGGCTGCGCCGGGCGCAATGGGTCCGGCTGTCTCCCTCCGGCATGTGGGAGGAGGGAAGCCTGAGCGCGGATGACCTGGATTACGTCTCTGCCTGGAGCCACGGGCGGCTGGAATTGCGGGCCACGCCGGTCGGCGAGGCGATCAGACGGATCAATTTCTATAACGATAGAAAAATCTTCTCTTCCAGCGCGGCGCTGTCGCGTCAGCGGATTGACGGGATTTTTTCGCGACCGAGCCCGAGACCTTCGCCCGCAGTCTTTGCCGCATGTTTCATGTCAGGCTGGTGTTGTCCGGGCGGGGGCTGGAACTGCGCTGACACGGACTTGCCGCCTTTTGGAGGCTGAAGATTTTCTGTCAGAAAAGCTTAATAAAAATAAGGGGGTTTTGAGAGGAGGGTTTTGCGCTCTGCGGGATCGAGTAGGGGAACGTATCATTGATGGATATGAAAAACCGTGTCGCATTCATCGTTCCCGCATGCGCGTTTCGCTGCAATTCTTCTGACGACTACCGGACTGACGCTCGGCCTTTCGCTCGCCTCTGCCCGTGCCCAGGCGCGCCGGTTCGATATCGACGCCATGCCCGTCTCCCGTGCCGCCGTTATCTTCGGGCGGCAGGCGGACATGCAGGTCATGCTGCGTGATAAAACGGCCCGGACGATACAGGCCCATGCCGTCCATGGGGTGATGAGCGCCGAGCAGGCGCTGGCGCATCTTCTGGCGGGCACCGGGCTTGTCGTGCAGTCGCGGCATGATTCCGTTCTGATACTGGGGGCGACGCGTGGTGTGGAGCCGGTGAAACCCGATGGCGAGCGGATCGTCGTTTCGGCGGTCCATGACAATACGCTGACCAAGCGGACGAGCGACCAGATCTTCGATACGTTGAGCGCCCAGCAGATCCGCTCGGCGCCCGACCTGACGATTGTCGAGGCGGCGCGGCGGATGGTGGGTATTTCGGTCCTGCCGAGCCAGAATGACGGCCGCTCCGACAACCAGATGGAGAACGTGACCATTCGCGGGTTGGATAATTCCTATAATCTGATCACGCTGGATGGCGCCCAACTGGCATCGGCGGACAATGTCACGTCACCGCAGCGCGGCATGCGGCTGGATCTGGTTCCGTCTTCCCTGGTCGGCGAATTGCAGGTTCTCAAGACCATCGATGCCTACAACGATCCGCAGGGGCTAGGTGGGCAGGTCCATATGCTCTCGAAAAGTGCTTATGAATACGGAAATTCCGCCGACGTGCAGTTGCTTGGCGGCTGGAACAACCAGTCTGGCACCGTCGTGGAGCCGCGTCGCGAGAACTGGCGCGTGGATGGAACCGTTACCCGCGTGTTCGGCAAGAATCGCGAATTCGGCCTGGTCCTGGCCGGGAGTTATCAGGAACTCAACTCGGCGGCACATGCCATTCTGCCGGGGGATTCGTCGGGCGATGGATGGGCGTATTACGGGGCTTCGGGTGCGGCCTCGGGCAATCCTGTCAATACCGACGCCGCCGCCCATGCCCCCGGCGCGGCCGCCGTGCCGGTGCGTGTGCAGGATTATGCGTTCGACGATGCCTACAAACGCTACAGCCTGAACGGGAAATTGCAGTGGAGGCCGACCTCGCGCCTGTCCATGGCGTTGTCCGGCGGCTATTTTCACGCTGTCGATCAGGAAACGCGCAATGAGGCGCTTTCGATGCCGTCAGGTCATTGGATTGCCGGAGCGACGCCCGATACCGGCGCGTTGACGCTGGGGCAGTATCAGTTTGGCGACTCCGTGCAGCCGGAAACGCATCAGACGTTCTTCGTGAATGGCAATCTTCATTATGACATCACGAACCATATGAAGCTTGACCTCGTGGCGGCGGACTCGGAAGCCAAGGACCATCTGTCGAACTGGATGTTCAAGTGGAATACCGGCATGAAATACAGCAATACCGGTAATTCTGAAGACAAGACGAGCTATTCCGCGCCCTATGGGTACAATTATACCGTGACGGGTGGCGTGCCTTCGATTTATTTCAATGACCTGGCGGCGGCGAACGATCTGAACAATTACGGGCCGCGCTATTTCAGGGATTATCAATATTCCTTGCAGACGAAGCTGCGCTTTCTGCGCGGTGACTGGCACTGGGATCTGGGGCGCGGGTTCTGGCTGGGTGCTGGGGCCACGCAGACCATGACCAATGTCCAGCATACCGAAACATACAATGACTGGGCGCCGATGGCGGGAAATGCCCCGCAGGAGATCGGAAGCCTACAGAATTACATCACCCCCCGGACCGGTTCGGTATTCTCGGCGCCGGGACTGACATATTACTATGTCGATCCGGCCAAGGCGCATGCCGTGCTGGACAATCATCCGGAATTGTTTCGCAAGCTGGACGAGACCCCGACCAACAAGGAAGCGTATTATCACCTGATGGAATCGATTACGGCGCTGTATTTCCAGACCGGATGGCAGAATAGCTGGTTTGCGATTCATGGCGGTTTTCGCTGGGATCATACGTTTACGAACGTCTCCAACATCAATGCCGTGACATCGGGGGGGACGACGCAATATCTGCCGCAGACCCGCACGGCGCAGTATGATTACATGCTGCCTTCGGTGCTGACGACGTTCACGATTACTCCGCGCATGAAGATCCGGGCTGATTTTACGGAATCCATGGGGCGGCCGAACTACAACCAGATCGGCGGGGCCACCACGACCTCGGAAAGCAATGGCACCTATTCGATTTCCCAGGGGAATTCGAACCTGAAGCCCTTGCATTCATGGAATTACGATCTGGCCTACGAATGGTATCCGGGGCGCGACACCATGCTGTCGCTCGGCCTGTTCTACAAGGATATCCATGATGCGATCTATACCCGCAGCACGCTTGGCACGGCCACGATGAACGGGATTACCGAACAGGCCATTATTTCGCAGCCGCTCAATGCCTCGGGTGCCGGATTGCGCGGGCTGGAACTGCAACTGGTGCGGGAGAAGTTCGGGTTTCTGCCGGGGGTGCTGAAGAATTTCGGTGTTTCGTTCAATGCGACCTTTCTGCAAGGCTGGTTCGAGGAGCAGATGAGCGACGGATCGCAGCGGCGGATGGGCGGGTTGGCGAACCAGCCGAACCATATCTACAATGCGTCGCTGCTGTATTCGGACCGGAATTTCGAAGCGCGCTTCGCCTACAACATGACTGGAAAATATCTTTATTATACGTCCGGTTCGGCGAACTGGCTCGATATGTGGATGCAGCCGCGCGCGCAGCTCGACATGCAGTTGAGCTATCGGATCAATAAATGGATCTCCGTGACGGGTCAGGTGCAGAACCTGACCAATGAAGGGTATCAGACCCGGATGGGGCCGAGCGCGAACCTGATCCAGGATATGCATCCGGCGGGGCGGAGCCTCTGGTTCGGCGTGCGGTTTCAGCCGAAGATGTGAGGATAGACAGGGTGTTGCGGAAAACATGCTGGGCCTTGGCCGTGGCCCTGGGGACGGTGGCGACTGCGACGGGGGCTGTCGCGGCGGAGCCTGTCGCCCCGGTGCCTATCGTCCAGGCGCCTGAAATCGTTCGGGTGGTGCCGGCGCCGGAGGCGACGCAGGGTGTCGCCAACGATGCCGCCTTTCTCTACGCCGTGCAGAACCGGCGCATCGGTCGATATAGCCGTGCGACGGGGCAGCGCGTCGGATCGTGGGAGGGTGATCCTGCCCTTTATATCCATATCAACAGTTGCCAGGTGATGGGGGGCGAACTGGTCTGCGCGATGTCGAACTATCCGAACACGCCGATGACCAGTTCCGTCGAGTGGTTCGATGCGCGTACGTTGCGGCATGTGCGGTCGCACAGTTTCGGGCCAGGTCTGGGGTCGCTGACCTGGATCGATTGGCACGGAGGAAGCTGGTGGGCCTGTTTCGCCAATTATGACGGCGAGGGCGGTGAGGCGCCGCGCGACCATCGATCGACCGTTCTGGTGCGGATGGATTCGCGGTTCGTCCGCCAGGAAGCGTGGCTGTTTCCGCAGGATGTGCTGGAGCGGTTCGGCCATTTCAGTTCGTCAGGCGGGCGATGGGGAGCGGATGGCCGGCTTTATGTGACCGGTCACGACCGGATGGAACTCTATGTTCTGGCGCTGCCGGAGGCGGGCGGGCGGCTGGTCCATCTCGATACCCTGCCGTTGCCCACCAATGGTCAGGCGTTCGACTGGGACGTTCTGCATCCCGACCATATCTGGACGATCGATCGCCGGCGCGCGGCCATGGTCGAGAGCGTGATCGCGCGGGTTGGCGCGAACGGCGGGTAGCGGGGGATGGCGCGGCCCTGCCGGCAGGAAGCCGGCAGGGGTGGAGGGCGGGCGGTCAGTTGCGCCGGGTCTTGTCGATCGCGGCCTTCAGGCCGTCGTAATCGACGGCGCCGGGGATGACGTAGCGGGCGTCGAAGACGAAGGTGGGCGTGCCTTCCAGGTGGATGGCCTCGGCCAGTTCCGCATTGGCGCGCAGGGTGGCGGCGACGGCGGGGCCGGCCATGTCGGCCACCAGGCGGTCCGCGTCGAGCCCGGCCTGTTTCGCCAGCAGGCGGATGCGGGCGGTGTCGGGCTTCGTCGTGTCGGTCATGACGGCGCGCTGCATGCGGAAATAGGCGTCGTGACCGCCTTGCAGCGCGGCGGCGGCGATGGCCTGCGCCGTCAGCACGCTGGCCGGACCCAGCACCGGAATCACCTTTTCCAGGATGCGGACATTGGGATCGTCATGCACCAGACGGTCGAGGTCGGGCAGGACCTTGCGGCAGTAGGGGCAGCGGGGATCGTAGAATTCGACCACCGTGGTCCGGGCATCGGGCGCGCCGAGAATCGCGTCGGTCGGCGCGGGTGTGGTCAGGGCGGCGCGGTGGGCGAGCAGCGCGTCGCGGGTGCGGGTCTGCTCCTGCGCCTCGGCGCCCGCGCGCAGGGCGGTGATCGCGTCGGAGAGGATCGAGGGGTCCGTCTTCAGCGCGTCGCGGACGATGGCGACGATTTCCTTGCGCTGGGCGGGGGTGAAGCTGTCGTCGGCGCGGGCGGAGGCGGGCGCGGACAGGGCCAGCATGAGGCCGATGCCGGCCGGAAGGGCCGTGTGCAGTCCAAGGGCCGTGCGCAGTCCGGGGAGGCTGCGGGACGAGAAAAATGACAAGGGCGGCCTCCGGCGCTCGGGTTTCGTATCGGGCGGTGTTGGAGGGTGTCTGTAGAGCAGAATGGGGGGGTGCGGAAGGGCGGCGGGGAGATGGCGAGTTGCCGATGCTCCAGAAGACCGCTAATTCCGGATAGTCCGGGCTTTTCGTGCCGGGGCATGACGGCGGCAATGGAGAATCTGTGCGTGCGTGAACGTCCCCTGAACCACCCGTTGCGTCGTTGCGGGGCCTTGCTGCTGTCTACGGTCCTGGCGACGGCGCTTGGCGGATGTTCGGTCAAGACATTCAACGACCCCGTGAGGACCGCCAGCCAGGTCCTGTTCGGCAGTGGCTCCGACAGCCCGAAAGGGCCGACCTATCTGACCGGCTATATCGGCAATGTCGTCTCGGACGAGCCGCAATCGGCCATGGTGGCGCGCGATGTTCTGGCGCGGGGCGGCAATGCGGCTGACGCCGCGGCGGCGCTGGGGATGACGCTGGCGGTGACGCTGCCGTCTCGGGCCTCGCTGGGCGGGGGCGGGGCCTGTCTGGCGTGGCGGCCCGGCGATTCCGGCGGCGGGCGGGCGTTCCTGTTCCTGCCGGTCGCGGGATCGACGGCGCCGGAGCCGGGTGGCGCGCCGGTCGACCGCCCGGCGGCGGTGCCGACGCTGGCGCGCGGGCTGTATCTGATGCACCTGCGCTATGGCAGCGTGGAGTTTGGCGAAACCCTGACCCCGGCGCTGGAACTGGCGCGCGGCGGCATCTCGGTCAGCCGGGCGCTGGCGACCGACCTCGCGGCCGTGCAGCGGCCGCTGCTGGCCGATCCGGGCGCGCGGGCGATCTTCAGCCGGGGCGACGGCAAGGTGCTGGCGGAGGGCGACACCCTGGTGCAGCAGCGCCTGACCGGCGTGCTGGAACAGATCAGGAGCATGGGGGTGGGCGACCTGTATAACGGGGCGCTGGCGCGCTCGTTCGTCGCCGGAAGCCAGGGGGCGGGCGGTGGCCTGACCGTGGCGGACCTGCGCGCCGCCGTGCCGACGGAGACCGATCCGCTGACTGTGCGTGCGGGACAGGTGACGGTCGGCTTCCTGCCGCCGCCCGCCGATGGCGGGCTGGGCAGTGCGGTGGCGTTCCGTGCCCTGAATGCGGGAGGCGCGAGCGACCGGGTTGGCCAGTCGGCGGTGGCTGCGTGGCGCGCCCAGGCGGCCGGGGTGCAGTCGGGTGCCGAACTGGTGGCGCGGGCGCAGGCGGTGGTCGATTCCGGCGCCGTCCCCAATGGGGGAAGCCTGCCGCATCTGCCGGCCTCGACCTCGTTTGCCGTGGTCGATCGGCATGGCGGGGCCGTGGCGTGCAGTCTGACGATGGATAATCTGTTCGGTATCGGCCGGGTCGCCGGTGGCACGGGCATTGTGATGGGCGCTTCGCCGAAGCGCCTGCCGCCGCCGTTGCTGACGGCCGCCATCGCCAGCGAGGGCAACCGGTTCCGGGCTGCCGTGACGGGATCGGGGCAGAACGATGCCGCCGACGCGGTTGCCGCCGAAATGAAGCAGGTTCTGGGCGGCGAGAAGCCGGGGGCGCGGCCGGTGACGGCCGATGGGCGGATCAATGCCATTTCCTGCCCGGCGGGCCTGCCGGGCGGCGAGGGAAGCTGCGCCGGCGGCACCGATGCGCGGTCGGCCGGCCTGTCGGTGGGGTCGGACTGACGGATCGGCCGCGTGGGTGTGCCGCTTGTGGATGATCATGTTTTGTTCTAGTTTTGTCTGAGCGGGACCGCCGGGGTATGGCGGGGAGAACCCGGGGTTTTCATGATATCGGAACGGGATTGAGGGCGATGGCGCAGGCACCGGGCATTGACAAGAGCAAGGCGCTGGAAGGCGCGCTGAGCCAGATCGAACGCGCGTTCGGCAAGGGATCGGTGATGCGGCTTGGCCAGCGCGCCAACGAGGCGGTGGATGTGGTGTCCACCGGCTCGCTCGGGCTGGATATCGCGCTGGGGATCGGCGGGTTGCCGCGTGGCCGTATCGTCGAGATCTATGGGCCTGAAAGCTCGGGCAAGACGACGCTGGCGCTGCATGCGATCGCCGAAGCCCAGAAGAAGGGCGGCGTCTGCGCCTTTATCGACGCCGAGCACGCGCTGGACCCCGGCTATGCCCGCAAGCTGGGGGTGGATGTCGATAATCTGCTGATCAGCCAGCCGGATGCCGGCGAGCAGGCGCTGGAAATCGCCGACACGCTGGTGCGCTCGGGCGCCATCGACGTGCTGGTGGTGGACAGCGTTGCCGCCCTGGTGCCGCGCGCGGAACTGGAAGGCGACATGGGCGACAGCCATGTGGGCCTGCACGCGCGGCTGATGAGCCAGGCGCTGCGCAAGCTGACCGGGACGGTTTCCCGCTCCAACACCATGATGATCTTCCTCAACCAGATCCGGTTGAAGATCGGCGTCATGTTCGGCAGCCCGGAGACGACGACGGGTGGCAACGCGCTGAAATTCTATGCCTCGGTGCGCCTGGATATCCGCCGGATCGGGCAGATCAAGGACAAGGACGAGGTCGTGGGCAACCAGACCCGCGTCAAGGTGGTGAAGAACAAGATGGCCCCCCCGTTCCGGCAGGTCGAATTCGACATCGTGTATGGCGAGGGGATCAGCAAGATGGGCGAATTGATCGACCTGGGCGTCAAGGCGGGCATTGTCGAGAAATCGGGAGCCTGGTTCTCGTATGACAGTCAGCGGATCGGCCAGGGACGGGAAAATTCCAAGCAGTTCCTGCGCGAGCACCCTGAGATGGCGGCGGATATCGAGCGGCGCGTGCGCGAGCAGGCGGGCGTGGTGGCCGAGGCGATGCTGGTGTCCCCCGGTGAACAGGATGTTGCCGACGCCGAGTGACCGGCGCGGGGCGATAAGCCGGCAGGCGGGGCCGCGCGGCCTTGCCTTGCTGGCTCTGCTGGCCGGTCTGACGGCCTGCGGGTTCAAGCGGCCGGATGGAGAGTCGATCGATGTGCCGCCGCTGACCCTGTTCAGCGGGCAGGAACGGCCGGGCTATGCCAAGAAGACGGCATCGGCCGATGGCAGGCAGAACGCGGACGGGTCGCAGCCCATGTCTGCCGCGCCGGCGGGGCGGCAGCCCGACTACCAGCCGCTTCCCGATGCCTGGGGCATGCAGATGATCGCGTCCGGGTTCGATTCCAATGCCGCCGGCGATGACGGCGAGAAGGAAGAGGGCGGCCATTACGTTATCCCCGACACGCAGGTGAGTTATGGCGCCCGTAACCGTGGGCAGACGACGAGCGGGCGTTAGTTTGGCGGCCGTGGGTCACGTCTCTGTCATGAGCGTGGCGGAATATGGCGGTTTTCAGCGTTTTTTGGCCGGATCGGCCGGGTGGGGGCGTGCGGTCCACTGGATCGCCCCAACCGTTGGTGTTACGCCGCGCTGAATGAGGCCGGAATGATGGCCCATCCGGGGGAAGCGGATTCATGACGGTTGTTGGCACGAGACCCGGCGGCATCTGTCCGGCGCGGATATAGATCCATGATGCTCCGTATGCCCCCCTGGGGGTCGGTGTCGCGTGATGGCGATCCGCCGCTTCCGTATCTGAATTTTTCGCGCGCGGAGTGGGCGGCGTTGCGGGCCAATGTGCCGCTTTCGCTGTCGGAAGAGGATATCGCGGCGCTGCGCGGCCGCAACGAGCCCGTGTCGATGGCGGATATCGCCGAGGTCTATCTGCCCCTGTCACGCCTGCTGAACCTGTATGTGATGGCCTCGCGCGGCCTGAACAGCATGGTGGAGAGTGCGTTTCTGGGCTGTCCGCGCATTTCGGTGCCGTTCATCATCGGGATTGCCGGCAGCGTGGGGGTGGGCAAGAGCACCTTTGCCCGGCTGCTTCAGGCCGTGCTGTCGCGCTGGCCGGACCATCCGCGCGTCGATCTGGTGACGACGGACGGGTTTCTGCTGCCGACGCGGGTTCTGGAAGAGCGGAGCCTGATGCAGCGCAAGGGCTTTCCGGAGAGCTACGACCTGCGGCGGATGATCGCCTTCCTCGCCGCCGTGAAGGCGGGCGAGCGGTTGCAGGAAGTGCCGCTGTATTCGCATGAAGCCTATGACATCGTGCCTGACCGGTTCCAGACGGTGGACCGGCCGGATATCCTGATCTTCGAGGGGCTGAACGTGTTGCAGACCGGTACCGACCGGTCGATGGTGGCGTCGGATTATTTCGATTTTTCGATTTATCTGGATGCGACCACCAGCGATATCGAATCGTGGTACGTGGAGCGGTTTCTGCTGTTGCAGCGCACCGCGTTCCGCAAGCCGACATCCTATTTCCATCATTATGCCGACCTTTCGCCCGCCGAGGCCGGGCAGGTGGCGGGGCGGATCTGGAACCGGATCAACCTGCCCAATCTGGAAGCCAATATTCTGCCGACGCGCGAACGCGCGCGGCTGATCATGCGCAAGGCGCGGTCGCACGCCATCAACGAGGTTCGCCTGCGCTATCTCTGATGGTGGTGGCCCGGTTCCGGAATATGGCTGGGTGGGATAGGCTTGCCGCTGTTGCGCAGGGGGTGGGGCCTATGGTCCGTGTGATCGGTCTGATGAGCGGCACGTCGCTGGATGGGGTGGATGCCGCCGGGATCGAGACGGACGGCGTTGCGGTCGGCGCGGCCGGGCCGACGGTGACCATTCCTTTCCCGCCCGAGTTGCGCGCGCGGACCCGTGCCATTCTCGATCGTGCGGGGAGCCTGAGCCTGCCGGGGGATGACCCGGAACTGCTGGCCGTCGAGCGGGATCTGACGCTGCTGCATGTCGCGGCCGTGCGCGCGCTGGACTGGCCGGCCGAGCTGATCGGCTTTCATGGTCAGACGATCCTGCATCGTCCGGCGGAGCGACGAAGCTGGCAGATCGGTGATGCCGGCCTGCTGGCGTTGGAAACCGGGGTGCCGGTCGTGCATGATTTCCGCAGCGCCGATCTCGCGGCGGGAGGCGAGGGGGCGCCGCTGGTGCCGGTCTTTCATCAGGCGCTCGTGCGGGGGATGGCGCGCCCGCTGGCCGTGTTGAATATCGGCGGGGTGGCGAATGTCTCGCTGATCGGGGCGGATGGGGCGTTGCTGGCCTGCGATGTGGGGCCGGGCAATGCGCTGCTCGATGACTGGGCCATGCGGCATACCGGCGTACCCTGTGACCGTGACGGCGCGCTGGCGCGGGCGGGGCGGGTCGATGCTGCCGTGCTGGCGCGCCTGATGGGCGACCCGTTCTTTGCCCGGCCGGCGCCGAAATCGTTGGATCGGCTGGCGTTTCATCGGGCGATGGATCTGCTGGCGCTGCTTTCGCCCGCCGATGGGGCGGCGACGCTGGCCGCCTTTACCGTGCGGGCCGTGGCCAGTCTGCCGCTGCCGTTTCAGCCGTGTCGCTGGCTGGTGTGCGGTGGGGGGCGCCATAACCCGGTGCTGATGGACGGATTGCGGGAGACGTTGGGGGCCGCCGTGGCGCCGGTCGAGGCGGTGGGGTGGGATGGCGATGCGCTGGAGGCCCAGTGCTTCGGGTTTCTCGCCGCGCGGGCCGTGCGGGGGCTGCCGCTCTCTTTCCCTGGGACGACCGGGGCGGGGCGGCCGGTCAGTGGGGGCCGGGTGGAGCAGCGGGGCCTGCCCGTGGCCGCGACGCGGGTGCTGGCGCGTCTGCGGCAGGGGTAGGGTGGCCGGCCTGTGCGGGATCAGGCCGGTACGGGGTGCGGGATGCCCAGGGTATCGAGCCGGTCGTGCACCTGTTGCAGCAGGGCGGGGTCGCCGTCCGGGCCGAGTGTGTGGAGGGTGCGCGCCATGGCCAGCAGCACGTCCGAGGTTGCATCGCCCACCGCGCGCCACCACCACTCGAGCGCCTGGGCGCGGTCGCCCATCGCCAGCAGGGCCGTGGCGTAATTATGCTGTCCGCGATAATCGCCGCCTTCGGCCGAGCGGCGATACCATTGGAGGGCCAACGCGGGATCGCGTTCGGTGTGCCAGCCTTCCTCGGTGAAGCGGGCGACCAGGTTCATCGACTTGGCGTGGCCGCGCTCGGCGGCGCTGCGGAACAGCTCCAGCGCGCGGCGCAGGTCGGCCGGCATGCCGATGCCGCGCATGGTCATGATGCCCAGATTGTAGCAGCCCCAGAGATCGCCGAGATCGGCGGCCTTTTTGTAGCTGGCGGCGGCGGCCGGGAGGTCGGGCGGGCCGCCCCAGCCGAAATGATGGCAGCGCCCCAGCATGTTATGGGCGGGCGCGTAGTCGGCCGAGGCCGCGATTTCGTACCATTGCCGTGCCTGGGCCGGGTCGCGCGGCACATAGATGCTGTCGAGCAGGATATCGCCCCAGCGTACCTGTTCCGCCACATGGCCCTGCGCCGCGCGGGTGCGGATCGCCTCGATGACGTCGGGCAGGGTGGGGGGTGTTTCCCGGTCTGATCGGCGCCGGCGGGTGGCCTTCTTCTTCAGGGCATGGACAATCCGCATGTGCTGGAACCCGTAACGATTGGCAATCGACGGTTACAAACCATGGGCGGAATAATTGTGCAATTGATAATCTGTTGCAATGTGGCTATTCAGCAGCTTCGCCATGTTGTCCATGCCGGCCGTCCATGGTCGGCCGGGCCTGCTCCCTGATCGAGACTGCCATGTTGCTGCATATTCCCGATGTTCTTTCGGCCGAGGAAGTCCTGCATTGTCGTCGTGCGCTGGCCGACGCGCCGTGGGCGGACGGCAAGGTGACGGCGGGGCCGCAATCGGCGTCGGCCAAGCATAATCTGCAGATTCCGCTGGACCATCCGCTGCATCGGTCGCTCGGTGAGATCGTGCTGCGTGCGCTGGGGCGGAACGCGCTGTTCAACAGTGCTGTCGTGCCGCTGCGTGTCGTGCCGCCGCTGTTCAACCGCTATGACGAGGGCATGTCGTTCGGCGCGCATGTGGACAATGCCATCCGGCCGATCCCCAATTCAGGCGGGATGCGCATCCGCACGGATGTGTCGTCCACGCTCTTCCTGACCGACCCGGAGGAATACGAGGGAGGCGCGTTGCGGATTCATGATGCGTCGGGCGTGCAGGAGATCAAGCTGCCGGCCGGCGACATGATCGTTTACGACACCACGGTGCTGCATGACGTGGCCCCGATCACGCGCGGGAGTCGCTGGGCGTCGTTTTTCTGGACGCAATCGATGGTGCGGGATGTGGAGCGGCGGCGGATTCTGTTCGACCTCGATCGTACGATCATGGATCTGCGCTCGCGCCTGCCGGATGACGACCCCGCCGTACTGGAACTGGTGAACTGCTATCATAATCTCATGCGCCAATGGTGTGAACTCTGATCGCTGGAAACAGAAGGTCGTCCGGCCGGGTTTTCTGAAAAGCCTTGCGGAGGGCGATGATCGGGCGCGCGCAGGCTGACGGGGGTTGTCGCGATCGCGCCTGCGTGGCGACAGAGGCGCCCGAACGGCCGTTGCGATCCGGCCTTGCGGGTGGGTGAGGACGCGCCTGTCTGGTTGCCGCGTCTGGTGAGACACCGTGCCACGGTCTGGCGGGGCGGTGGCGCGATATCGTTCGCGCGTTGCTCTGTCCGCACGTATCTTGGGCGGATGGATCGTCATTTTTTACGATTTGAATCGGTTGTGTGTCGCGCGTGCCGCGTCTTGCCTGTCAACGGTCATGACGGCGGGAGGGGGCGGGTCTGTGCTGCCGGACGATATGCGCCGGGCGGTCGTGGGTGGTTTGCGGTCGCGCGTTCCTCGATGGTGGCGTTTCAGGTACGTGAGGCCGGCGCGCTGTGGCGTTTCGCAGGCTTGCCGTCGGCGGGTCGGGTAACAATTGTTACATTGGAAACGGGTCGCACGCCCCGCCCGCCATGCGGTCGCGAGCCGGACGGACGCGCGTGCGGTCTTGCAACTGGAGGCGTGGTGGAAACGTGCGCCAAGAATTAATAAATAAAATCAATTATTTGTTTGAAAAAGTTCGCTGGCCGGTGACGAGCCGATCGTTCGGTGTCGCGGCGCGGGCCGATCATTCGTCGTGAAGGGGCGGATCATTGACGACTATAAAATATTTGTCATATGATACATTTCGATACGTTCTGTATCAATAGACATATAAAGATACAAACTTGAGTCGTTAGCAAAATGTTAATGTCGTCATCCTCCCCCGATGTTTCCTACCCTTCCGTCGAGCATTCGATATTTCATGAAAACTGGTGGATGGACGCCGCGACCGATGGAAATTACGAGACCCTGGAAATAAGAAATGGGGGAAATATCGTCTCGGATTTTCATTATTGTCGGAAAAAGCATTTGGGGATGCGGTATATAATTCCTCCCCCTTATACGAGAACATTGGGGCCGCGCTTCTTCCTTCCGGCTTCCAAGCCGTTTCGTAGAGGGCAGAAGATACGGAACATCGTCGCGGAGCTTATCCGGAAGCTTCCGAAATACGATCATCTGAAAATTCGTCTCGATCCATCGGACGATTCCGCATTCGCTTTTTCGATCTGCGGGTTGCAGATAAGAAATGAATTTACCTTCCGCATAGCGCCGGATGTGACGCCCGGTGTCGTCCTGGAGCAATGTGACCAGAAGACGCGGAACCTGATCCGATCGGCGTCTCAAAAACTTGAGGTTACTCAAAGCGCGGACATTGAAGCGTTCATTCGCATGTCCCTGGTCGATCAGTCGGCGTCGGAAAACAGGCATGATTTTGCGACGATGGCGAAACTCTTCGAAGCCTGCCTGCGGCATGACAGGGCGTGCGTCATCAGCGCCTACGACGAAAAGAAAAAACAGGTCTCTTCGTCAGTATTGATCTGGGATGAGAAGAATCTTTATTATTGGCTGTCGGCGCGTGATCGAAATGCATCCATACCGGGGGCGAACATGCTCCTGATATGGGAGGCTTTGAAGCTTGCTTCGGCAAAGGCGCTGACATTCGATTTCGATAGTTTTGCCTCTGTCGGCACCGCGAAAATGCTTGCAAGCTTTGGGCAGCCTCCTGTTCTTCGCCCGCATGTGATCGGTGCTTCCGTGCGCTATGAATGGGAGCGCGCCGCCAATGCGACTCTCATGTCTCTGCGGGATTACTGGAAGAGGAAGATCGTGGCCTGATAGGGGCGATCGGGGGGCTGTGCACGGTCTGGACTCCCGCGGTCGGCAGGGGGCGGGGCATCGTTTTCGGCGCTGCTTGCGGCGGGTGTTTCCGGCTTGCGGGAAACCCGACATTTTTTGTCTTAATTAGCTTCCTTGACGCCTTGTATCTCTCATGAAACATCACTGCTTAATGCGAATATGTCGCATTTTCATGTTTCATGTCGAGGAAACCTGGGCGAATGGGTGTCACTGGAAAATGGCGTAATGCACGGCATGTGGCGCCCCAGGGCGGTCAGGTGCTGTGTGGGCTGGCGATGGCGATGATCGGCGGCCAGGGGCTGGCCGCGACGCCGGGCGTGGCGGCGGCGGACAGGCTGACCGACGAGGAAAAGAAAAAGGCGCAGGAAGAGCGCGCCAATCCCCGGCACGAGCATATCGAGGTTGTGGGCCAGTGGCGTGACATGTCGCCGAAATTCACCGCGCCGCTGCTGGATACGCCCAAGAGCGTTTCGATCATCTCCCGCCAGTTGTTGAGCCAGACCGCCTCGAACACGCTGGCCGATGCGCTGCGCAATGTGCCCGGCATTACGATGGGGGCGGGCGAGGGCGGTAATCCGGTGGGCGACCGGCCGTTCCTGCGCGGGTTCGATGCGCAGTCGAGCACCTTTGTCGATGGATTGCGCGATGTCGGCGCGCAGTCGCGCGAGACGTTCAATGTCGAATCGATCGAGGTCGTGAAAGGTGATTCCGGCGCCATTGCCGGGCGCGGCGGTGCCGGTGGCGCGCTGCTGATCAACAGCAAGATGCCGACGCTGAAGAATGCGATCGACGCCAATCTTGGTTTCGGCAATGCCGATTACAAGCGCGGCACGTTCGACGGCAACTGGCGGGTGACGGAGAGCGGGGCCTTCCGCCTGAACCTGATGGGCGACGACCAGGGGGTGGCCGGGCGCGGGCCGACCCATTATCGCCGGTTCGGCGTGGCGCCGTCGCTATCGTTCGGGCTGGGGACGGCCAACCGCGTGACCGTGATGTATTATCACATGCAGAATGACGACCTGCCCGATGTCGGCATTCCCTACAGCAATCCGCCTTTCAACCGGCGTTCGGATGGCGCGGCGCGGGTGCTGGGGACGGGGAGCGGCGCGCCGGTGAAGGTGCCGTTCGATACCTGGTACGGGTTGGAAAATCGTGATTCCAACCAGGATGGCATCGATATGGGGACGCTGCGGCTGGAGCATGATTTCAGCAGCACGCTGCATCTGCGCAATACCACGCGCTATTCCGAAACGACCCAGAACGACCGCTGGACGATGCCCGACGACAGCCAGGGCAATATCTATTACGGCTATGTCTATCGCCGCCTGAACAGCCGCTTCTCGACCTTCGATACGGCGACCAACCAGACCGATTTCTATGGATCGTTCGATCTGGCGGGTTTCAGGAACCAGTTTGCCTCGGGGGCCGAGTTTACCCGCGAGCAGGGCAAGAACGACAATTATCTGGCCATCGTGAATGGCCAGAACGTGGGGGCGGGGACGAACTTCACCCGCTGCGCGACGGCGCTGGCCTTTTCGTCGCATACCTGCACGTCGCTGCTCGATCCGAACCCGAACGACCTGTGGACGGGCGATCTGAAACATGCCGGCAACCCGAACAGCACGCGCTTCGATACCAAGGCCGTCTATCTGTTCGATACCATCACGCTGCTGAAGCAGCTTCAGGCCAATGTCGGCCTGCGCTACGACAATGTGCAGAGCACCTATCGCACGGCGACGAGCGAGTATGGGCGCGGGGACAATCTGTTCACCTATCAGGGCGCGCTGGTCTACAAGCCGCGTTCCAACGGGTCGATCTATGCGTCGTATGCCACGTCGGCGATTCCGCCGGGCAATTCGGTGGGGCAGGGATCGGACGATATCAGCCTGGGCGCCGACCGGAGCGGCAATGTGGGGGCCGTGCTGAAGCCCGAGCGTGACCGGACGATCGAAGTCGGCACCAAGTGGAACGTGCTGCATAACCGGCTGCTGCTGACCGGTGCGCTGTTCCAGATCGACGCCACGAACTTCAAGATCACCACCGCGACGGGCGGGATCGACAATGGCGGGACCAAGCGGGTGCGGGGCTTCGAGGTTGGCGTGAACGGGCAGATTACCCGCAAATGGTCGATCAATGGCGGCTTTACCTATCTGGACGCGCGGCTGCTGAAGGCGGGGGGCGCGGGTGCCGCCGCCGGGGTGATGGATGGGCGGCATGCGCCGAACACCCCGGAGAACAGTCTGGCGCTGTGGACGACCTATCGCCCGATCGAGCCGCTGACGATCGCGGGTGGCGTTTATTACATGGCCAAGGTCTACGGCACGGATTCCCCTACCGCGCCGAAATTCATTCCCGGCTATTACCGGTTCGATGTCATGGCGAGCTACCGGTTCCTGACGCACTACACGCTTCAGCTCAACATCCAGAACCTGGCCAACCGGCGCTATTTTACCCAAGCCTACACCACGCATTATGCGATGCAGGCGCCGGGGCGGACGGCGATGGTCAATCTGAACGCGCATTTCTGAGCAGGCGGGCTGCCATGCTGCATGGTGCCGCCGGGCCGCGGGCCGGAGGGGACGCGGTGACGGCCGGGGTTGCGACGATCTGCGACCTGGCTGGCGGCGGGGTGGCCGATGCGCAGCTTGTGCTGGGGCAGATCCTGCTGGATGGCGTGCTGTTGCCGCGCGACCCGCGCGGCGCCCTGGGCTGGTTTCTGGCGGCGGCGCGGCAGGGCAGCGCCATGGGGTGCAACATGGTCGGGCGCTGCTGCGAACTGGGGTGGGGCATGTCCCCGACCCCGGCGGAGGCGATGCGCTGGTATCGGCGGGCCGCCTGCGCCGGTCTGGACTGGGGCATGTACAATTACGCCACCGGGCTGACCCTGGGGTGGGACGGGCCGCCCGATCATGGGCGGGCGCTGGCGTGGCTGCGGCGGGCCGCCGCGCGCGGGCATTGTAAATCGTTCAATATCATCGGCGGCTTTTATGAAGACGGGTGGGCCGTGACGCGCGATCTGGCGCAGGCGCGGGCATGGTATGTCCGCGCCGCCGAGGGCGGGGATTTTCGCGGACATTTCAATCTGGGGCGCTTCCTGCTGGCCGAGGGGCGGACGGCGCAGGCGCATCGGCATTTTGAGATTGCCGGTGGGACCGCGACACCGGCCTTTCGCGCCAGGATGGAACGATTCCTGGCGGGAGGCGGAATGCAGGACGAGGGAGCCATGCGCTTTGCCCCGGTTGGGGAGGTGGGCGGATTAGGGGCCTGACCGTTGGGGGGCGGGGCCATCGGTGCGGGCTTTGGTCCGGATTTTGGCAATACCGTCTTTCGGGGGATAGAGTTCCGTCATGTGATTCGGGATGACGAGATGACTGTTTCCTCCGCCTCTTTCGTGCCGGCCGGGGCCGGGATCATTCGCCTGATCGCCTGTGCCGCCGGGCTGGTGGTGGCCAATATCTATTATGCGCAACCGCTGATCGGCCTGATCGGGCCGGATATCGGTCTGGCGCCGGCCTGGCTGGGCAGCATCGTGATGCTGACCCAACTGGGATATGGCTGCGGCATGATCGGCCTGGTTTCGCTGGCCGATATCGTGGAGAATCGGCGGCTGGTGCTGGCCGCGCTGGGCGGGCTGGCCCTGACGCTGCTGGCCGCCGCCTTCGCGCGCTCGACCTGGGCGTTTCTGGTCATGGCGTTTGCCATCGGCGTGTTCGCGACCGCCGCCCAGGTGCTGGTGCCGCTGGCGTCGCATCTCTCGGCCGAGAAGGATCGCGGGCGGGTGGTGGGCACGGTGATGGGCGGGCTGATCGGCGGGATCATGCTGGCGCGGCCGTTTTCCAGCGTCGTGGCCGATCATGCCGGGTGGCATGCCGTCTTCCTGGCGTCGTGCGCGATGACGCTGGTGTTGATGGTGGCGCTGGCGCGGGGCCTGCCGCGCCGGCAGCCCGTACATGACGGGTTGACCTACGGGCATATCCTCGCCTCGCTGCCCGGTATCCTGTGCGAGACGCCGCTGCTGCGCCGGCGGGCGTTCTATCAGGGGGCGGTGTTCGCCGCGTTCAATATCTTCTGGACGGCGGTGCCGCTGCAACTGGCCTCGGCGCCGTTTCATCTGGGGCAGACGGGCATTGCCCTGTTCGCGCTGGCCGGGGCGGGTGGTGCGTTGGCGGCCCCGGTGGCCGGGCGGCTGGCCGACCGGGGGCTGACGAATGCGGCCACGACCGGGGCCATGGTGATGGTGGCGGGCGGATTCGCGCTGGGGCTGGCGGCCGTCGCGGCCCATGCGCTGGTGCCGCTGGCGGTCGCGGCGATCGTGCTGGATGCCGGGGTGCAGACCAACCAGGTGATCAGCATGCGGGCGATCTATCTGCTGCGGCCGGAGATTAGGGGACGGCTGAACGCGCTGTTCATGACCATCGTGTTTCTGTGCGGCGCGACGGGTTCGGTGCTGGCGGCCGCCCTGTTTCATCATGGTGGATGGCAGGCGGTCTCGCTGGCCGGGGCGGTGCTGCCCCTGATTGCGCTGGGGCGGCAGGCGCTGGCCGGCGAGGCGTTGCGGCGGCGCGCCTGACCGGGTGGGCGCGCCGGGTTGATTCGGCGCGCTGGTCCGGTCAGGCTTCCGTGGCTGATCAGGCCGTCTTTTTGGCCTCGATCAGTTGGCGGTAGATGTCGAGATAGTCCTCGGCCATCCGGCGGGCGGTGAAGCGTTCCTCGAATCGCTGGCGGATGCGGTCGTGCTGCATTTCGGGCAGGCGGGCGCAGGCGGCGATGGCCTCGCGCTCGTCATCCACGATCAGGCCGGTCAGCCCGTCTTCCAGCACCTCGGGGACCGAGCCGCGACGGAAGGCGACGACGGGGGTGCCGCAGGCCATGGCCTCGATCATCACCAGGCCGAACGGCTCGGGCCAGTCGATCGGCATCAGCAGGGCGCGCGCGCCCGACAGGAAGGCGGGTTTCTGGCGGTCGTTGATCTCGCCGATCAGTTCCACGCCCTCGCCCAGCATCGGGACGATCTCGCGCTCGAAATATTCGGCGTCCACCTTGTCGATCTTGGCGGCGATCTTGAGCGGTACGTTGAGGGCGCGGGCGATGCGGATTGCCTTGTCCACGCCTTTTTCCGGGCAGATCCTGCCCAGGAAGGCGAAATAGTCGCGCGGGCCGGGCTGGGGCGTCAGCAGCTTTTCAGGCAGGCCGTGCAGCACGGTGCGCACATAATGGGCCTGGGGGAGCGGCAGGCGCTGGTTGTTGGAGATCGAGACGATCGGCACCTTGGGGAAGGCGTCGAAGACCGGTTGCAGTTCCATCAGGTCCAGGCGACCGTGCATCGTGGTGAGCATCGGCGTGGGCTGGCGGCTGAAATAGGTGAAGGGCCAGTAATCCATATGGAAATGCAGGATATCGAACTGCTCCGCCGCGCGGGCGACCTGCTCCATCATGAGCATGTGCGGCGCGATCGGGTCGCGAATCGCGGGGTCGAGGCGCAGGGCCTGGGGCCAGCAGGCGGTCAGCCGGGCGGAGGTCACGCTGTCGCCACTGGCGAACAGGGTCACATCATGGCCCATGGCCGTCAGTTCTTCCGTCAGGAAAGACACGACACGCTCGGTGCCGCCATACAGTTTGGGCGGTACGGCTTCATGGAGCGGCGCGATCTGGGCGATACGCATGGGGCTGGTCACTTCTTTCTTCCGCATGAATGGACAGGGGATGCTAGCGTGGCATCGGGAAACGGCAAATCAATGGCACGCCGGAGGGCGGGCTGCGGCACCAGGTGGAACGATGCGCGATAAAGGTTGTTCCGTCTGACGGGCCGACCTGCCCGGCATCTGCGGGGATGGGCAGGGAGAGCCTATCTTTCCTGCCCACGATCCGGATAGATAAACGTTTCAGGGTGTGGAACTTTCCGCGCGTCACGACGACCGGACAGGCCGGCAGCAGAGAGGGCAGCCGATTTTGGCGACTGAGACCAGGACCACCATTTCAGACGATCAGCTGGTTCATTATCCGGGCCGGCCGCTTGCCTTCGTCTTCCGCTATGCGCGGGGTCATGCGCTGCTGCATGCCGTGATCTTCCTCTCCGTCATGGTCGCCGTGGCGTGCACCGTCGGGGCCACCTATGCCACCCGCTTCCTGGTCGATACCATGACCGCGCACGGTGTGGGAGACATGCCGCCCGTCTGGAACGCCGTGGTGGCGCTGGTCGTGGTCATTGCCTTCGACAACATGTCGTGGCGGGTGGCCGGGTGGTTCGCCACCTATGCTTTCGTGGACATGACCGGTGACGTGCGGCGCGACCTGTTCCGCTATCTGACGAGCCATTCCGCCGGCTATTTCGCCGACCGGATGTCCGGCGCCATGGCGACGCGCATTTCCACCGCTTCGATGTCGGTCTTCACGCTGGAGAATCTGGCGGCGTGGAACGTGCTGCCGCCCTGCCTGAACGTGGCGCTGTCGGTCAGCCTGCTGCTGACGATCAGCCCGGTGATGGCGGGGGTGATCGTGGCGCTGTCGGCCGGGCTGTGCCTGCTGATGTTCCGCATGGCGGCCGGCGGGCGGGGCATGCACCAGCATTATGCCGCCGAGGCGGCGCGCGTGGATGGCGAGATGCTGGACATCGTCAATAACCTGCCGCTGGTCCGGTCCTTCGGCATGACAGGCTATGAGCGGCTGCGCCTGGGCGAGACGATGCGCCAGGAGATGGGCGCGCGGGGCCGGTCGCTGCGCTACATGGAAAAGCTGCGGCTGGTGCATGCTGTGCTGACGGCGGTGCTGACGGCCGGGCTGCTGTTCTGGGTGGTGATGCTGTGGCATCTGGGCCGCGCCAGCATCGGCGACGTGGTGATGGTGGCCAATCTGGGCTTCATGATCCTGCATGGCACACGCGATCTGGCTGTGGCGCTGGTGGAGACAATCCAGCATATCGCGCGGCTGGACGAGGCGCTCTCGGCCATTCTGGTGCCGCATGAGATGGTCGATTCGCCGAATGCGCGCGGCTTTGCCGGCCCGGTGCGGGGCGAGGTCGCGTTTCGCGACGTGATGTTCGCCTATCCGGGTGGCGCGCCGGTGCTGTCGCATTTCAATCTGGTGATCGAGGCCGGGACACGGGTCGGACTGGTGGGGCGGTCGGGCTCGGGCAAGAGCACGATTCTGGCGCTGGTGCAGCGTCTGCGATACGTGCAGGGGGGCGCGGTCCAGATCGACGGGGTCGATCTGCGCGACCTGGACGAAGCGAGCCTGCGGGCCTGCATGTCGGTGGTGCCGCAGGATGTGTCGCTGCTGCGGCGGTCGGTGATGGAGAATATCCGCTACGGCCGGCCGGATGCGACGGATGACGAGGTGATCGCGGCCTCGATCGCCGCCGGGTGTCGCGACTTTATCGACGCGATGCCCGAGGGCTTCCAGACCGAGGTGGGGGATCGCGGCGTCAAGCTCTCGGGTGGCCAGCGGCAGCGAATTGCCATTGCGCGCGCGTTTCTGCGCAATGCGCCCATCCTGATCCTCGACGAGGCCACCAGCGCGCTGGACAGCGAGAGCGAGCAGCGCGTGCAGGAGGCGCTGGATCGTCTGAAGGTGGGGCGCACCGTGATTGCGGTGGCGCACCGGCTTTCTACCCTGCGCGATTTCGACCGCATCGTGGTGATGGATCATGGCCGGATCGTGCAGGATGGGCCGGTGAGCGTGCTGGAACGGACGGAAGGCCCGTATCGCGATTTCCTCGAACGCCAGTCCATGTTTATCGAGGACGTGGTGTAACGAGATGATGAAGGATTGGGACGAGGGTGAGGTGATGGAGCGTGTGGCGGCTTTGCCTGAAGGGCGGGGGCATGTCGCGGAGAAGGCGGCGTGGCCCAGCCCCGCGGCGATGGAGAATGGCCGGCGGGCGCTGAGTGCCGAAGCCTATGAATATATTCGCGGCGGGCTGATCCGCAGCCGCTACAAGGTGGGCCAGAGGCTGGTGCTGCGCCCGCTGGCGGCCGAGCTGGGGTTGAGCCCCACGCCGGTGCGCGAGGCCCTGCTGCGGCTGGTATCGGAGCAGGCGCTGGACCTGAACGACCGCAATACGGCGGTTGTGCCCGACATCACGCCCGCCAGTTTTCGCGAAATCCATTCGCTGCGCGTCGATCTGGAAAGCCGGCTGATCCAGGCGGCGGCTTTGCGGGCCACGGCTGAGGAACTGGATGCGCTGTCGGACGTGCATGAACAGTTCCAGCTTGCCTGCGCGCGGCAGGATGAAGGCATGATGGCGGCCGGGAATGCCGATTTCCATGCCATGCTGGCGGGCATTGCCGACCTGCCGCTGACGGCGAATATCCTGCATAACCTGTGGGCGCGGATCGGGCCGCTTTATGCGCTGGCCCGTACCGCGCCGCCCGCGCGGCCGGCCGGGATGCGCCACCCCCATGAGGACCTGATCGCCGCGTTGCGGGCGCATGATCCGGAGGCCGCGACCCGCGCGCTGATTGTCGATGCGGATTATGCGCGGAGCTGGATCGAGCCGTTACTGTCGCAAGGTATGGTGCGGGACCAGCCGTGAGGGGGGATATCGTGCGCCGACCGTTGGTGTGGCGACGGTCGTCGTCATCATCGCGGGCGATTGCCTGATGGTGGGCGGCTTTGGGTTCCAGGTGCCGTTCTGCCTGGACATGCTGGATTGGTACGGCCGCCATATCCAGATATTGGCGTTGCTGGTGCTGGGTAACGCCATCAGAATATGGGGCCGCCAGGATGTGCCCTATGCGGAGCGGGTTCGTCAGGGATGGTGACCGTGGGGTGGCCGGGGCCGGTCAGGCCGGACCCGGCTGGAAAGCGCCCGTTCAGGCGGTTTTGACCGCCGGTCTGGTTTCGGGAACCTCGATGTCGATCTCCAGCATCGAGACGCCTGTGCCGCGATCCATCTTGATCTGGACCTTGTCCTGATCGACCGAGATATGCCGCTTGATGACCTCCAGGATTTCCTCCTGAAGCGTGGCGATCAGTTCCGACTGGCCTTCGCCGGCGCGTTCGTGCGCCAGGAGGATCTGCAAACGGTCACGGGCGACGGGGGCCGAGGTTTTTCGTCCGAAGAATGAGGCCAGAAAACTCATGCGACACTCCGCTTGAACAGCCAGTCGAACAGGCCCTTGCGTTCGGTCGGCACGCTGACATCCAGTGTCTCGCCTTCCAGGCGGCGCACCGCTTCGAAATAGGCGCGGGACGGCGCACTGGTCGGATTGGATAACGTGACCGGCATGCCGAGGTTCGATGCCCGCAGAACTTCTTCGCTTTCGGGAATGATGCCCAGCAGGGGGATCGACAGGATTTCCAGCACGTCTTCGGTGCGCAGCATTTCGCCGCGCGCGGCGCGGGCGGGGTCGTAGCGTGTCAGCAGCAGGTGCTTGTCGATCTTCTCGCCCTTCTTGGCGCGCTCGGTGGTGCTGTCGAGCATGCCGATGATGCGGTCGCTGTCGCGCACCGACGAGACCTCGGGGTTGGTCACCACCACCGCCTGGTCGGCGTGGTACATCGCCAGTTGCGCGCCGCGCTCGATGCCGGCGGGGCTGTCGCAGATCACCCAGTCGAATTTCTCGCGCAGTTCCTCGATGACCCGGGCGACGCCCTCCGGGGTCAGGGCGTCCTTGTCGCGGGTCTGGGAGGCGGGAAGAATCGAGAGGGTTTCCAACCGCTTGTCGCGGATCAGGGCCTGGGCCAGCTTGGCGTCGCCCTGCACGACGTTGATCAGGTCGAACACCACGCGGCGTTCCGCGCCCATCACCAGATCCAGGTTGCGCAATCCGACATCGAAATCGACGACGACGACGTTCTTCCCGGTCTGGGCCAGTGCCGCGCCGAGGGCAGCGGTCGATGTGGTCTTGCCCACACCGCCCTTACCCGAAGTGACAACCAGCACCTTGGCCATACGCGTGTTTCCTTATGTCGGGACCTGCCATTCTGCGGCAACGTCTTGAATATGAATCTAGTGGCGGAAATGTGGTGAGGGCAACGGGAAAGCGGAATGTTCGTCAGTTCAGGGGCCGGACGACGAGGGTATCGTCTTCCAGCATCGCCTGGGCGGAGCGACCGTTCAGGGCGGGGTCGATCTCCTCGGCAATCATATAATAGCCGTCGATCGCCAGGAGTTCCGCTTTCATCACGCCGGCGAAGATCCGCGCCCCGGTCTGCCCGCCCATGCCGGCGATCGCCCGCCCGCGCAGCGTGCCGTAGACATGGACCGAGCCGCCCGCCGAAATCTCGGCCCCCGATGCCACGGACCCGATGACGACCACGTCGCCGTCGGGGTTCTGGACCGACTGCCCGGATCGCACCGGCCCCTCGACGACCAGCGCCGAGGGAGGCCCTGCCGGCTGGACGGCGGCGGGTGCCGTGCCGTCCGTGTCTTCGTCGGGCAGTTCCACCGTGCCGGCGGCGCGGCCGCCCTCGAATGCCATGGGCCAGTCCCAGCCGGCGACGGCCGGCCAATCCGGATCGGCGCCCTCGATCCCGATGATCCTGACCCCGCGTTCCAGCAGGGCCGGATAGAGTTCCGCCAGCCCTTCGGCATCGCCCGCCAGCAGCCCGAGATCGAGAATGATCGGCTTGCCTACGAAAAAGGAAGGCGAGCGCGCGATCTGGGCATCCAGCCCGCGCAGCCAGTCATCGAGTTCGGCTTCGGGGGAGAGCACCAGCGCCAGGAAAGAGCGGCCACGGGCGCGAATGCGGGGAAGCGGGCGGGTTTCGTCGGACAAGGGCGTCACGGACCTTCACGTTTGCTGGGAAGGGAGCCCGTACCAGCTACCGTGAGAACGGGGCGCTGTCGAGCGATCCGCGCGTTCGGGCGCCGATTTCCGTCCGGGCGTGCAAGGGCTCTTGGCGCGGCGTGTTGCGATGGCATAAACTGGTAGAATGCGTATCCTCTATCATCTTCCGCTTTCGCCCTCTTGTCGCAAGGTTCGTCTGGTGCTGGGCGAGAAGCGGCTGCCGTTCGAACTGATGATGGAACGGGTCTGGGAACGCCGGCCCGACTATCTTGCGGTCAACCCGGCCGGTACCGTCCCGATGCTGGTCGAGGAAAACGGGCTTTCGATCCCCAATTCGTCGGTGATCTGCGAATATCTCGAAGAAGCCTATCCCGACACGCCGCTGCTGGGGCGCACGCTGGCCGAGCGGGTCGAGGTGCGCAGGCTGGTCGCGTGGTTCGACGAGAAATTCGCCAGCGAAGTGACGCAGAACCTGCTGCATGAGAAGGTGATGAAGCGGATCGCGGGGCGCGGCAACCCGGACGGCAACGCGCTGCGGGCGGGGTATGCCAATATCCGCTATCATATGTCTTATCTGGACTGGTTGGCCGAGACGCGGAAATGGCTGGCGGGACCGACGCTCTCGCTGGCCGATTTCGCCGCCGCCGCGCATCTGTCGTGCCTGGATTTCATCAACGATGTCGATTGGACCAAGGCGCCGGCGGCCAAGGACTGGTACGCCCGGATGAAATCCCGCCCGTGTTTCCGCGCGCTGCTGAACGACCGGGTGACGGGGATCGTGCCGCCGGATCATTACGCCGACCTCGATTTCTGATCGCGCGATGTCCCTGATGATCGAGACGGACGCCATCGTGCTGGGCGCGGGCGCGGCCGGGCTGATGGCGGCGCTGGCGGCCGGTCAGCGCGGGCGGCGCGTGGTGGTGCTGGACCATGTGGCCGAGGCCGGGCGCAAGATCCTGATTTCGGGCGGCGGACGCTGCAACTTTACCAATCTGGATACCGAGCCGGGGCGGTTTCTCTCCGGCAATCCGCATTTCGCCAAATCGGCGTTGGCGCGGTTCAGGCCCGCCGACATTCTGGAGATGATCGGCCGCCATGGCATTGCCTGGCATGAGAAGACGCTGGGGCAATTGTTCTGCGACGGATCGGCGCGGCAGGTGGTGGCCATGCTGCTGGCGGAATGCGCGGCCGGTGGCGTGGATATCCGCCTGTCGCACCGGATCGTGGGGGTGAGCGGCGGCGAGGGGTTCCGGGTGGAGACCGATCGCGGGGTGTTCCGTGCGCCGGCGCTGGTGCTGGCGACTGGGGGGCTTTCGATCCCGCGTATGGGGGCGACCGGTCTTGCGCATGGGATTGCGCGGCAGTTCGGGCTGGGTGTGACGGCGACCGCTCCGGCGCTGGTGCCGCTGACGCTGGATGCGGCCGGGGAGGGATGGACGCGCGAACTGGCCGGCGTTTCGCTGGACGTGCAGGCACAGTGTGGCGGCAAGCGGTTTCGCGAGGCGATGCTGTTTACCCATCGCGGCCTGTCCGGCCCGGCGATCCTGCAGATTTCGTCCTATTGGGAACCGGGGCGGGAGATTTGCCTGAACCTGTTGCCTGGATGCGATGCGGGTGCGGTGTTGCGCGAGGCGAAGCGGCAGCGGCCCCGGGTGGAGGGGCGGACGATGCTGGGCGGTTTCCTGCCGCAGCGTTTCGCCCAGGCGATGGCGGCGCGCCACCTGCCGGACCGGCCGGTGGGCGATGTGCCTGACGCGGCGTTGAACCGTCTGGGGCAGGTGCTGGCCGGTTGGCGCCTGATGCCGGCCGGGAGCGAGGGCTATGCCAAGGCCGAGGTGACGCGCGGGGGCATTGATACGGGCGCCCTGTCGTCGCGCACCATGGAGGCGCGGGAGGTGCCCGGCCTTTATGCGGTGGGCGAGGCGGTGGATGTGACGGGCTGGCTTGGCGGTTATAATTTTCAGTGGGCCTGGGCCAGCGGCCATGCGGCGGGTCGCGCGATCGCCGAAAAGGGTTGATCGCGGGGCGCGCAACTCGTTGGTCCCGCCAGCCGTTTCAGGATTCGCATGGTTCTTGGACGGGAGGATGGAATGGCGACTGATCTGATTGCGCGCCTGCTGGTTGCGCGGGGGCGGATGTTCCTGCTTCTGGCAGGGCTGGCGGTTGTGCCGGCGGGGTGTACTGGTGTGGCGGAGGGGTATCCGCCGCCGCCGGGCACGCCGATCGCCGGATACGGATATCTCTGCAAGGCCGGTGTCTATACCTGCCATCTGCCGACTCAGGTGCCGCTGGGGTCCGATTGCTCATGTCCGGGGTTGGGTGCGCCGTCCTACGGGAACGTGCATCCGGGGAGATAGCCGGGCCGAATCGGAGGGGATGAGGCAGGTTCAACCTGCCTCATCCCGACCGCGCTGCGGTGGCTTACTGGGCCAGGACCGCGCAGGCCACGCGATCGCCGGCGCCGCCGATCGGCTGGGTCTGGTAGTCGTCGGGTTTGGCGTGGATGACCACCGAGGAGCCGTCGGCATCGAGCAGGGCGGGGCGTCCGCCGTCGCCCTTGAAGGACACCAGAGTGGAATAAAGCTCGACCGTCGCGGTGCCGTCGGGGCCTACATGGATGTTGGGCAGGTCGCCGTCATCGTTGGCATTGGCGTTGAGCAGGCCGTGGACCGGCTTGGCGACATCGTGCGCATGGACGTGGCCGCCGGCACTCTTGAACGTGGGGGGCGTGCAGGCGCCTTTTTCGTGGAAATGCACGCCGTGCCAGCCGGGTGTGAGGCCGGTTGCGGTGATGCGCAGGATGACGCCCTTGGGCGCGTCGGTGACCTCGACCGTGCCGTGGGAGGCGCCGTCGCTGCCCTTGAGGTCGCCCGTCACCTTGTCGGCCGCGTAGGCGGACATCGGAAGGGCGAGCAGCCCCAGGCCGAGGGCCGCGACCCAGTTCCTGCATGAATACGCCATCGTTTCCTCCTCGAATGCTGCGCGGCCGGCTTTTGCGCCGGGCCGCGCGATGGTCTGAAAAGCTAGCATGCTTCGGGCGGTTCGTCCGGAACGCGAGATTTGATCCGTCGCATCGACCGGAACGTGACCATCCATCAGCGGGGATTACAGGTCCGCCGTGATCGAGAATTTGAACGTGCGGGGCATACCTTGCAGCAGGTAGCCGCCGAAGGCCGATGCCCAGTAGCGGGTGTTGGCCAGATTCTCGACGCCGAAGCGGGCGGTCAGCGCCTTGTGGTCCACCAGGAACGTATAGCGCGCGCCGAGGTCGAATCGTGTCCAGCCCCGGACCTTCAGGGTGTTGGCGTTGTCGGCCCATTGATGGCCGGTGCGGATGGCCTGGCCCGTCAGCGTGCCGCCTTTGAGGAACGGCAGGTCGTATTCGAGGTTGGCGTTGATGGTGTAGCCCGGCACGCCGATGGCGCGGTTGCCGTCATACAGGCCAAGCGCGGTCCGCCGCTGGTTCGCGTCGATGATTGCCGTGCCGCCGTTGAAGCGCAGGCCCTTCACGATCTCGCCGTTGACCGTCCATTCGATGCCGCGATTGCGCTGTTGCCCGTCGACCGAGAAGATGGACTGCCCGCCATTGCCGTAGGGCACCGCGTACGCGTTGGGCTGTGCGATCTGGTAGAGCGCGAGAGTGGTGTTGAAGCGGCCGATATCGTATTTCGCGCCGATTTCGTATTGCACCGTCTGGTAGGGCGGGAACACCTGCCCGGTATTGATGACGTTGCCCGATGCCTGCGGGCCCTGCGCCAGCCCTTCGATCCGGTTGAAATAGAGGGAGGTCTGGCGCGTGGGATGCACCACCAGCCCGACGACGGGGGTGAAGGCGTCCTGATTGTAGCGGGTGAAGTAGTTTCCGTATCCGTAATCGTTCACCAGCATGTTCTGGTAGCGGAAGCCTGCCGTGAGGGCTACGCGATCGTCGAACGCGGACACGGTATCGGAGAAGAACAGGCTGTAGAGGCGGGTGTAGCCGTTCTTACGGGGGTTGTTGACGTTGCCGCCCACGAAGGTCTCGGGGGCCGATTGCCGGTAGAATGTCGGGTGGTAGAGGTTGGTGGCCAGCGATGTCAGCGCGAACGCATAGGCCGTGTCCTTCTCCGACCACAGGCCGGAGCCGCCCGCGTTGATTTCGTGCTTCAGCGGACCGGTGGTGAAATGCGCCCGGATGCCGGCGCGGGTGCTTTCGTTGGTCTGCACGTAGGGCACGTACATCGAACCGGCACTGGCCGCGCCGGTGGCGGCGTTGGTGACGGTCAGGGTCGAATAATTCCCCTTCTCGTTGCCGCCGAGGCCGCCGAAGGCGGCGTAGGCCGTCAGGTGCTTCGAGAAATCATGCTCCACGTTGAGCATGCCGAAGATGTAGTTCAGCTCGGTATAGGTCCAGGGCTGGCCGTAATTGCTTGACGGGGAGGGCGTGCGGGGAACGTGCGTGAGGCCCGCGCCCAGCAGCACGCCGGGGCGGCCCTGGTTGACGCCCTGGTTTTCGTAATCCATGTCCAGCGTCACGCGGGTCGCGCCGTCGCGGCTGCGCCAGTCGAAGCCGCCGCCGACGGCGACCGAATGGCGGCGTTCCAGGTCGATCGCCGTCTGGCCGCTCTTGCCCGCGACATTGATCCGCACGCCGAACTGGTTGTCGGTGCCGAAACGGTGGCTGACATCGATATTGCCGCCGCCCATGCCAGCACTCTCATAGTCGCCGGTCAGGCGGGTCAGCGGGGTTTCGCCGGCATGTTTGAACATCAGGTTGATGTTGCCGCCGATGGAGGAGCCGCCGGGGGCCGCGCCGTTGAGGAACGCGCTGGCGCCGTTGAGTACCTGCACCTGATCGTAAAGCTGCGGCGAGACGAGTTGGCGGGGCACGATGCCGTAGAGCCCGTTGATCGACACGTCGTCGCCATAGACGGGGAAGCCGCGAATGACGAACTGCTCGGAGAAATTGCCGTAACCATAGGTGGTGCGCACCGACGGGTCGTTTTCCAGCACCTGGCCGAGGGTCTGCGACTGCTGGTTCAGGATCAGGGCCGAGGTGTAGCTGCGGACGTTGAAGGGCACGTCCAGGCCCTTTTTGGTGCCGAGGACGCCGAGCTGGCCGCCGGAGATGACTTCCATCTGGTTGCGGCGCCGGGCCAGCACGACAATCTGCTCGTCGGATGGGCCTGTCTGGCGCGTCGTGCCGGTCTGGGTGGCCGTTGCGGGCGCTGCGGTGATTTTTTCGGGTTTTCGGAGGGGGGGTTGGACCTGCGCCTGATCCTGGGCCGATGCGGCGACCGGTATCGATACCGACAACATCAGCATCGTTGAATAAGCCGTCGTGCGGCGGAAGAAGGCGGAAAGCGGTCGAATGTACACAGGCGGCCTCATTGACAAGCCGTAAAGGGAGCCGACACATAGACGCAAATGAGAATATGTCGCAATACGGCGCGGACCATGAAGTCGTCTCCGTGGTATTCTCCAGACCGAATGTTGCCTGAAAGACACATGCGAATGACTCTCAAATCTCGCGACACGGCACGGTTCGGAGCGGGCGGGATATGGAAGCGATGGCTGGGACGGCTGATTGCGGTCGCGGCCACTGCCTATCTGGGCGCGTTGGGACTGGTCTCGTTGGCCTCCGGGCGAATCGGAGGCGAGGCGATTCTGCTCCAGAGCCTTGCGGTGGCGGTGCTGCCGTTGCTGATCGTCGTGTTGTTCGCGCTACCGGGGCGCCGGTCGGGGGCTTCCGTCATCGTGGTGCTTGCCGTGCCGCTTCTGCATCTGACCGGTTGCTGATGCGCGATATCCTGCGCCTTCGCATGGGCTGGCTGCATGCGTGGGTCGGCTTCGTCGGCGGGTTGGTGCTGGTCGTGGTGTTTACGGCCGGCACGCTGGCCCTCTTCGACACCGAAATCACCCGCTGGATGCAGCCGGAACTAGCGTCGCTGCCCGCTGTCGCCATGACCGGCGAGGCGCTGGATCGCGCGGGCGAGCGGGTACGGGCGTTGCGTGAGACCGGGGTGGTGGCGTTCGTCAACCTGCCGTCGGCACGCGATCCGGTGCTGCGCATCCTGCATTACGACGGACATGCTTTTATCGGGCCGGTGCTCGATCCGCGTGACGGCGCCGTGCTGACGGCGCGCGAGACATCGGGCGGGCAGTTGTTCTTCGACCTGCACCAGTCGCTCTATCGCGGGCCGATATGGGGCAATCTGGTGACGGAGATGGCCGCCATCGGGCTGATCGTCGCCGTGATCTCGGGCGTGATCATTCATTTTCGTAATCTGGTGCCCGACCGGCTGCTGTTCCGGCCCTTTGCCGCGCTGGCGGTGGCGGCGTGGCTTCGGCGGGTGCGGCCGGGGATGCGGTCCGGCGGCGTCTCCTGAGCGCTTTGCCGTCGGGCCGGTATGGCAGGGGCCTCGCGGCGATCCCATTTCTGTGCGGGACCATGGCCGTGATATCGAACAGGACAACGGCGTGGATATGATGCGGGACGGGCAGGCGGGGCGGCATGACAGGCAGGCGGGATGAGCGGGGAAGCGGGGATCTGTTCGGTGGTCCGGCGGCTGTCGAGACCCGGCATGATCCGGCCGGGCGGCGTGGGCGTTCGGCGCCGCCGCGCACGCAGCCGCTGGCCGACCGGCTGCGCCCGGCATCGCTGGACGAGGTGGTGGGGCAGGATCATCTGCTGGGGCGGGATGGCGCGCTGCGGCGGATGCTGGATCGGGGGACGCTTGCCAGCCTGATCCTGTGGGGCGGGCCGGGGGTGGGCAAGACGACCATCGCCCGTCTGCTGGCCGACGCGGCGGGGCTGCGCTTCGTGCAGATTTCGGCCGTGTTTTCGGGGGTCGCGGATTTGAAGCGGGCTTTCGAGGAGGCCCGGCAGCGGGCGGCCATCGGGCAGGGCACTTTGCTGTTCGTGGACGAGATCCATCGCTTCAATCGTGCCCAGCAGGACGGGTTTCTGCCGGTGGTCGAGGACGGGACGGTGGTGCTGGTGGGGGCGACGACGGAGAACCCGTCTTTCGCCCTGAATGGCGCGCTGCTGTCGCGCTGCCAGGTCATGGTGCTGCGGCGGCTGGATGATGACGCGCTGGAGCGGCTGCTGTGCCGGGCCGAGGCCGAGAGCGGACGGGACCTGCCGCTGACCGCGGATGGGCGGGCGACGCTGCGCGCCATGGCGGATGGCGACGGGCGGTATCTGCTGAACATGGTCGAGCAGGTGCTGGCGCTGCCGGAGGGGCCGCCGCTGGACGGGCAGGGGCTGTCCGCGCTGCTGGCGCGGCGGGCCGTATTGTACGACAAGGACCGCGAGGAACATTACAACCTGATTTCGGCGCTGCATAAATCGCTGCGGGGCTCGGACCCCGACGCGGCGCTGTACTGGTTCGCGCGGATGCTCGAAGGGGGAGAGGACCCGCGCTTCATCGCGCGGCGGCTGACCCGCTTCGCGGCCGAGGATGTGGGGATGGCCGATCCGCAGGCGCTGCCGCTGGCGGTGGCGGCGTGGGAGACCTATGAGCGACTCGGCTCGCCCGAGGGGGAACTGGCGCTGGCGCAACTGGTGGTGCATCTGGGCACCGCGCCGAAATCGAATGCCGTCTATACCGCCTACAAGGCGGCGCGGCGGCTGGCGAAGGCGACCGGCAGCCTGATGCCGCCGGCCCATATCCTGAACGCGCCGACCGGGCTGATGAAGGATCTCGGCTACGGCAAGGGATATGAATACGACCATGACAGCGAAGAGGGATTTTCCGGCCAGAATTACTTCCCGGACGAGATGCGGCGCGAATCGCTGTATCGCCCCAGCGGGCGGGGATTCGAGGCTGAAATCGCGCGACGGCTGGACAGGTGGGCCAGACTGCGGGAAAGCCGTCAGTCATGAGTGTAGTGACCCTGACCGTCAGCGATGACGAAGCCGATATCCGCCTCGACCGCTGGTTTCGCCGCCATTATCCCCATCTGACCCAGGGGGCGTTGCAGAAACTGTGCCGCACGGGACAGGTGCGGGTGGATGGCAAGCGTGCCGATACCGCGACCCGTCTGGTGCCGGGGCAGACGGTGCGCGTGCCGCCGATCCCTGCCGCCGCGCGCCCGGCGCCGCCGCCCCGGCCCGTGCTGGACGAGCGGACGGTGCGCGAGATCCGCGGCATGGTGCTGTACAGCGATGCGCAGGTGATCGTCCTGAACAAGCCGGCCGGGCTGGCGGTGCAGGGCGGGCCGGGCATCGTCCACCATGTGGACGGCATGCTGGATGCGTTGAAGGACAATGACGACGATCCGCGCCCGCGTCTGGTGCACCGGATCGACCGGGATACCTCGGGGCTGCTGCTGCTGGCGCGGACGCCCGGTGTGGCGGCCAAGCTGGCGGCGTCGTTCCGTGGGCGCGATGTGCGCAAGACCTACTGGGCGGTGGTGGTCGGTCGGCCGACGCCGGCCAGCGGGGTGATCGACCAGCCGCTGGCCCGGCTGGGAGCGGGGCCGGGGGCGCTGACGGTGGTGGCGTCGCGCAAGGATGAGGACGCGGCCCATGCTCTTTCGGAATACGAGGTTCTGGATGCCGCCGGGCGTCGTCTGTCCTGGCTGGCGCTGTCGCCGCTGACGGGGCGGACCCATCAGTTGCGCGTGCATTGCGAGGCGCTGGGGACGCCGATTCTGGGTGATCCGAAATATGGCGGGGAGGCCGCGCATCCCGAAGGGTTCGTCGACCGGCTGCATCTGCATGCGCGGTCGCTGGATCTGCCGCATCCGGCGGGCGGGCGCTTGCAGGTGTCGGCGGAATTGCCGGCCCACATGCGCGAGACGTTCCGGCAACTCGGTTTTACCGCCGGCGCGACGCCGGCGCCTCGGCGGAGCTGAGCCATGCTGCCGGTCGTGTTGGAAGGGGAGCCGAAGCCGCCGCGACCGAAGCGCCGTCTCCTGCGCCTGTTGAGGCTGTTCGTCGTGCTGGTGCTGCTGGGGGGCGCCGGCGTGATGGGCGCGTGGATGCGGCTTGATCCCGTCGGGTTGCGCGAGAAGGCGGTGGCGGCGGTGTGGCACCAGACCGGCCGTGTACTGAAGGTGGGGGCGGTGCAGGTGCATCTGCTGCCTTACCCGTCGGTGTCCGTTCGGGATCTGGCGTTGTCGGACATGCCGGGCGGGGCGCGGCCGGAGATGCTGACGGCGACCGAACTGGATGCGCGGCTGGCGCTGCTGCCGCTGTTGCGGCACGAAATCCGGCTGGAAGATGTGCGCCTGACCCATCCCGACCTGTTGATGGAGCGGATGGCGGATGGGCGCGCGAACTGGCAGATGCAGCCCCCAGCCGAATCGGACAGCCCGCCGGGGGGTGTTTCTTTCCCCTCGACCCCATGGCGGGTCCGTATCTGCAGCGTGCGGGTCAGGGATGCCGATCTGCGCTGGGACGATCGGCGCGCCCATGCCAGCGGGGCGGTGACGCTGGACAGCCTGGATCTGTCGGGGCTGACCGGGGCGAACCCCACGATCGAAATGCAGGGGCATCGGCAGGGGGATTCCTCCGCGATCGTCAGCGTGTCGGGGCAGGTCGGCCAGCTTTTCGCGGCGGAGCGTTCGGCATGGCCGGTGCGCTTGCAGGCTTCGTTGCGGATTGAGGGGCGGGATGCGGGGTCCGCTACGCTGGACGGTACCCTCTCCGACCCCATGCGTCTGCGTGGCTATGATGTGGCGGTGCATCTGGCGATCGGGCGGCTGGCGGATCTCAACCGCCTGTTCGTGCATGCGGGTTTGCCTGATGTCCACGATATCGACCTGACGGCGCGTGTGGTCGATCTGGGGTCGGACACCGCGCCCATGCCGGGTCTGCGGCAGGTGCGGCTGCGCACCGGGGCGATCGGCAGTGTGCCGGTGGTGCGTGGGCTGGTGCTGGATCGGCTGGCGGTGGATGCGCCGACGCCGGCCGATCATGTGGCGATCGAGACCGCCGGGCATTATGCCGGCCAGCCGTTCGCGCTGCATGGCACGCTGGGGACGCCGGCCGAGACATTGGCCGCCGCGCGCAGTGTTCTGGGCAGTGCGATGCCGCTGGATCTGGTGGTGGATGTCGCGGGTGGGAGTCTGCGGCTGGGAGGAACGGTCGGGGGCGGACAGTCGGCTCTGGACGGTCATCTGACCGCCGGTCGGCTGTCGCTGCCGGGCAATCTGGTGCTGGATCATCTGACGGCCGATGCGCATCTGGCGGTTCGGGGGGGGGCCGATATCCGGCTGACGGACCTGCGGCTGGATTCGGCGCAGATGACGCTGGATGGGGACCTCTCTTTTCTCCGGCAGGGGGGGACGAATGGGGTTCCGCTGCTGAACGGACGGCTGCATGCGAGCCGGCTGGATGTGGATACGGTGCGTGCCGCCGCCCCGGCCGCGGAGCCATCGGGTGATGGAGGCGCGCCATCGGCGGTGCGGGAGGGGGCAGCGGATGATGCGCCGTTGCCGTTCGAGCGTCTGCGGCAGATGGATGGCGATCTGGACCTCACGGCGGACCGGATGCGGCTGTATGACGAGGATTATCATGCCGCCGAGGCCCATTTCGTGTTGCGGGGCGGGCATCTGACGATTGATCCGCTGCATGCCGATGGCGTGGGGCGCAGTCTGGATGCCGTGCTGTCCGTCGATGCGTCGGGGGCGGTGCCGCGCCTGTCGGCCGATGTGCGGACGCTGGTGCTGCCGGCCGACTGGCTGGCCCAGGCTTTCGATCTGACGCCGATGCTGCGCGGCAGTCTGCAATTGGTCGGCAGCGTGCAGACCCAGGGGAATGATCGTGCTGCGCTGCGCGACAATCTGGGCGGGCATCTGGGTCTGTCGATGGTCAGGGGGCAGATTGACGGCAATACGCTGGGCCGCCTGCTGGGGCCGGATGCCTCGGCCGCCACACGGGGGACTTCGGTCGCGCTGCGTTGTCTGGGCGTGCATATGACGCTGGGTGACGGGCGGGCGGCGCTGGATACGATCGGGTTGCAGACCTTTCGGCTGGCGATGACGGGCCATGGGACGATCGGTCTGGCGCAGCAGGACCTGGACCTGCATCTGATGCCGCAATTGCTGATCGGCGGTAGCGGCGCCTCGATGCCGATCGTGGTGGCCGGCACCATCCGGGCGCCGCAGCCCCGGCCGGAAGCGGCGGGGCCGGGGCATCGCTTCATGCTGACCATCGGGCCGTCGGCGGCGATGGGCGATCCGTGCCCCGATGCGCTGAAGGCGGCGCGCGAGGAACAGCCCGGCCCGGCGCCGGATGCCGCGCCGAAGGCCAAAGCGCCGAAAGTGATGAATATTCTGCGTGGGCTTGGATTGTTTCGATGAGTGATACGCCTGTGACGCCCCGTTCTTCCGCCCCTGCCGCCGCCACGCGGCGGCGTTTCTGGGACCGTGCCGAGGTGGTGTCGGAGCCCGAGGGTTTTGCGGTCCGGCTGGATGGTCGGCCGGTGCGTCTGCCGGGTGGGGCGGTGCTGCGTGTGGGGAGCCGGGCGCTGGCCGAGGCCCTGGCTGGGGAATGGCAGGCGGCGGGTGGCGGCGGGAAGGGGGGCGATTTCGCGCCGTCCGATCTGCGGCTGACACGGATCGCGGGGACGATGCTGGAGCGCATCGCGCCTGATCGGGCGGCTGTGATCGGTGTGTTGCTGGGATACGCCCGCCATGAATTGCTGTGTTACCGCGTGCGCTACCCGGCGCTGCTGGTCGAACGCCAGCAGCAGGAATGGGACCCGTGGCTGGAATGGCTGCGTGCCCGATATGGTGTCGCGTTGCGGAGCACCGACGGGGTGATGCCGGTCGATCAGCCGCCCGAGGCGCTGGCGGGGCTGCAATCGGTGCTTGAGGGGCTGGCGGACGGGGCGCTGGCCGCGCTGGGCGTGGCTGTGCCGGCGCTGGGCAGTCTGGTGCTGGGGCTGGCGCTGGTGGATGGACGGCTGACGGCGGAACAGGCCATGGCCTGCGCGACGCTGGACGAGCGGACCCAGATGGAACTCTGGGGGCAGGATGCCGAGCAGGGTGCGCGTCTGGAGGGGCTGGCGTTGGATGTCAAGGACGCGGCATCGTTTCTGGCGTTGTTGCACGCCGATTCGTAACGGCTCGGGTGGTCATGGAACCGCCATAAAGTGTCGGCAGCTTCCGGCTTGCGTTCCGACACCGAGCCAAACACTTTGTTACAGAGCTTCGCTGTAGAAGGGACGGAGAACAACGACGACTCAGGAGTGAGCGCATGGCTTTGATCGATTTGCGGCCGCTTTCGGAAATGCCGGGGATTGCCGCGCATGAGATCGACCGGGCATCGAAAGGCCAGATTGATCATGCCGGTTCGTCGCGCCGTGTGCGGCAGCGTGTCGCCCATTGGGTTGCGACCTGTGCCATGGGCGCCTGGGTGCTGCTGGCGATCGTGCCCGTCGTCGTCGTCATCATGGCAATCGACGGCTGAATTAGGCGAAAGTCCGGTATTGCCACGGGTCGGGGCGCGGGACGCCTGCCCGGCAATGTGGGTTGGTGAGCGAGCGTGCCGCGCAGCGGCCTTGATGGCCGTGCACGAGATTATGGCGTTCGCTCAGGCCGGGGGGTGGGAAGCCTGCCCGGAAATGTGGGCTGGTGAGCGAGAGTGCCGCGTAGCGGCACGGCCGGCGTGTGTTTCCGAGCATCGCAGCGGAGCGGCCTTGACGGCCGTGAGCAGCGAAGCGCAGGAAACGCGCGCCGGATCGCCACCAGCGCGCATTTCCGGGCAGGCTTCAGGGGACGAGGATTGTGGCGCTGGCGGTGCAGGCGATGCCTTCTTCGCGGCCGGTGAAGCCTAGTCGTTCGGAGGTGGTGGCCTTGACCGAGATGCGGTCGATGTCGACCTCCAGCAGGTCCGCGAGGCGCTGGCGCATCGCTTCGGAATGCGGGCCGATCTTGGGGCGTTCGCAGATCAGCGTGACATCGGCGTTGACCAGCATGCCGCCACGGTCGCGGATGCGCTGGCCGGCATGGATGAGGAAGCGCGCGCTGTCGGCATCCTTCCACTCGTTCTGGCTGGGCGGGAAGTGGCGGCCGATATCGCCTTCGGCCAGGGCGCCGTAGATCGCGTCGCACAGGGCGTGGATGCCGACATCGGCATCGGAATGGCCGGCCAGGCCGCGATCGTGGGGCACGGTGATGCCGCAGATGATCAGCGGGCGGTTCTCGGCGAAGGCATGCACGTCGTACCCGATGCCGGTGCGCGGCAGCAATGTCGGACCGATCAGCCGTTCCAGGCGCATCAGATCTTCCTCGTAGGTCAGCTTGATATTGTCTTCCGAACCGGCGACCAGCGCGACCGTATGGCCCGCCATTTCCAGCAGGGCGGCGTCGTCGGTGGCGTCGGTGGCGGCGGCGCCGCGATGGAGGTCGCGCAGCAGCGCGAAGCGGAAGCCCTGGGGGGTCTGGGCGCGATAGAGATCGTCGCGCGGGACGGTGGCGGTGATGACGCCGCCATGGCCGCGCTTGAGCGTGTCGGCCACGCGCACCGCCGGAATGGCGCCGGGATGGCTGGTGAGGGCCGCGATGACCGCCCGCGTGACCTCGGCGGGGACGTAGGGGCGGGCGCCGTCATGGACCAGCACGAGGTCGGGGCGTTCGGATGCCGGCAGGCGGTCCAGCGCCTCCAGCCCCGCGCGGACGCTTTCCTGCCGGCTGGCACCGCCGGCGACGGGGGGGAGAGTGTCCAGACCGTGCAGGGCTTCGGCCAGCGCGGCGGTGTCGCCGACCGGCTGGAGCAGGTCCACATGAGGAGACAGGGCATCCGCCGCGTGGCGGATGATGGGCCGGCCGCCGAGCGTCAGATACTGCTTGGCGACAGGCGATGCCGTCGTGGCGCTGAAACGTCGGCCCACGCCCGCGGCAAGAAGAATGGCTGCAACACGCATGGCGGAGCAATGCGGCGGACGCCCCGCGCCGTCAAGCGCCGGGACGCATTTGTTTCGGGCCTCGGCCGCTCCGTTTCCGTCCCGTTTGGCTGCTATCGCGATTGCGTGATGCTTTCAAAGTCGATATTCTGCTTAAATCCTGAGCATCCATGCTGGAAATTCGTCCATCCCGGTGTCGCGCCGCGAGGCGAAGGCATGATCTGTCAGCCCAGATGGGGGTAGTGCCGTCCATGTTGTCCGAATTGTTGCGTCCTGTCGATCTGGGGAGGGGTGTGGTGCTGCGCACCCCGGTGATTCTCGCCCCGATGTCGGGCGTGACGGACCTGCCGTTCCGCCGCCTGGCGCGCCGCCTGGGCGCGGGGCTGGTGGTGTCCGAGATGATCGCGTCCTGGGCCATGGTACGCGAGAATCAGGCGACGTTGCGCATGGCCGAAGTGGCGGACGATGAGGGGCCGAATGCCGTGCAGCTTGCCGGCTGCGAGCCCGAGGCGATGGCGCAGGCGGCGCGGATTGCCGTCGATCGCGGCGCGAACATGATCGACATCAATTTTGGCTGTCCGGTCAAGAAAGTGGCGGTGGGCCAGCAGGCGGGCTCGGCGCTGATGCGCGACGAGGCGCTGGCAGGGCGGCTGCTGGAGGCCGTGGTGCGGGCGGTGGACGTGCCGGTGACGCTGAAGATGCGCATGGGCTGGGACCATGCCAGCCTGAATGCGCCGGTGCTGGCGCGGATGGCGGAGCAGGCCGGAATCCGCATGGTTACGGTGCATGGCCGCACGCGGCAGCAATTCTATACCGGGACCGCCGACTGGGCGTTTGTCCGCACGGTGAAGGAAGCGGTTTCGCTGCCGGTGATCGTGAATGGCGATATCCTGACCGTCGATGACGCGCGGCGGGCGCTGGCGCAGTCGGGCGCCGACGGGGTGATGATCGGGCGTGGCTGCTATGGCCGGCCGTGGTTCCTGGCACAGGTGGGGCATGCCCTGACGACCGGCGAAGAGGTGCCGGACCCGGATCTGGCGACAGAAAAGGCGATCGTGCTGGAGCATTACGACATGATGCTTTCGCATTTCGGCGCGCATCCGGGCCTGCGCCTGGCGCGCAAGCATGTGTCGTGGTACTCGGCCGGCCTGCCGGATTCGGCGGGTTTTCGGGCCGCGATCAACAAGGTGGACGAGGCGGCGGTGGCGATTGCCATGATCGGGGATTTCTACGACCGCCAGATTGCCGCCGGGTCGGGCCGGGAGCGCCGGGGCGGTGTGTCGGGCGGCCAGGACGCCGCCCAGGCGGCCTGATGCCCATGCAAGCGAGCCTGCCGCCCGACGCGCTGCCCCGGCCGGACGGGGCGGCGCTGCTGGATGCCATGCCCCTGCCGGTGATGCTGGTGGGGGAGAAGAACCGTATCCGCCACGTCAACAGCGCGGCCGAGCCGTTCTTCGGCATGTCCAGCCAGCATCTGGAGCAGATGCATCTTTCGGACGTGCTGGCGTCCGACCATCCGATCTTTCTGCTGGTGGAGCAGGTGCGGCGCGATGGGGTGACGATCGCGGAGCATGAGCTGAATCTGGACGGGCCGCGGCTGCATCGCAGCGGCATTACCGTGCAGGGGACGCTGGTGGCCGAGCATCCGGACGGGGTGCTGCTGACCTTTCACGATTCGTCGGCGGCGCGGGCGCTGGATCGGCAGCTTACCTTCCGCTCCGCTGCGCGTAGCGTCTCGGGCATGGCCGCGATTCTGGCGCATGAAGTGAAGAACCCGCTCTCGGGCATCCGGGGCGCGGCGCAGTTGCTGGAGGGATCGGTCTCGGAAAGTGACCGGGAACTGGCGGTGCTGATCCGCGATGAGGCGGACCGTATCCGCGACCTGGTCGACCGGATGGAGATTTTCAGCGACAAGCCGCTGGAGCGGCGGCCGGTGAACATTCATCGGGTGCTGGAGCATGTGCGGCTGCTGGCGCAAAAGGGGTTCGCGGCCGATATTCGCTTTATCGAGGAATATGACCCGTCGCTGCCGCCGGTGTGGGGGAATCGCGACCAGTTGGTGCAGGTGTTGCTGAACCTGGTCAAGAATGCCGCCGAAGCCATTGCCGGAGAGGGCAGGAAGGGCGAAATCACGCTCGGTACCGCCTATCGCCATGGCGTGCGTCTGGCGGTGCCGGGGATGGAGCAGCGCGTCGAACTGCCGCTGGTGGTGTCGGTGCGCGATAACGGGGCCGGGATTCCCGACAGCATCCGGCCCCATCTGTTCGAGCCCTTCCTGACCACCAAGGCGGGGGGAAGCGGGCTGGGGCTGGCGCTGGCGGGCAAGATCATCGGCGATCATGGCGGGGTGATCGAGGTGAACAGTCGCCCCGGTCGGACCGAAGTCCTGCTGCACCTGCCCGTGGTGGCGGAGGGGCGGACGCACCCCTGACCCGCGACGCCGCGCGGCGGTATTTTGCGTTCCTTGAATGTCTATTCCCTGTTGCCCGTTTCGAGTGAGAGACCGGATTTCGTATGCCCCTTCCGACCATTCTTGTTGCTGATGACGACCGTTCCATCCGCACCGTTCTCAGCCAGGCGCTGGGGCGCGCCGGTTATCAGGTGCGCACCACCGCCAGCGCCGCCACCCTCTGGCAGTGGATCGAGGAGGGCGAGGGCGATCTGGTCATTACCGATGTGGTGATGCCCGACGAGAACGGGCTGGACCTGATTCCGCGCATCAAGCGGGCGCGGCCGGACATGCGCGTGCTGGTGATGAGCGCGCAATCCACGCTGATGACGGCGGTGAAGGCGACCCAGCGCGGGGCGTTCGAATATCTGCCCAAGCCGTTCGACCTGAAGGAATTGCTGGCGGTGGTGGAGCGGGCGCTGGCTGCGCCGGCCCGCACGCTGGCCGAGCCGGCGGCGCCGCTCGAATCCGAGGAGCGGATGCCGCTGATCGGTCGGTCGATGGCGATGCAGGATATCTATCGCATCATCGCGCGGCTCACGACCTCCGACCTGACGGTGATGATCAATGGCGAAAGTGGCACCGGCAAGGAACTGGTGGCGCGGGCGCTGCATGATTACGGGCGCCGGCGGGGTGGGCCGTTCGTGGCGGTCAACATGGCGGCCATTCCGCGCGAACTGATCGAGAGCGAGTTGTTCGGGCATGAGCGGGGAGCCTTTACCGGGGCGACCAGCCGCAATCCGGGCCGGTTCGAGCAGGCGGCGGGGGGGACGCTGTTTCTCGACGAGATCGGCGACATGCCTCCCGAGGCGCAGACGCGCCTGCTGCGCGTGTTGCAGGAGGGCGAGTTTACCACCGTTGGCGGGCGGCAGCCGATTCGGGCCAATGTCCGTATCGTCGCGGCCACGCATCGCGATCTGCGCCAGTCGATCCGGACCGGGACGTTTCGCGAGGATCTGTTCTATCGGCTGAATGTGGTGCCGATTCGCCTGCCGCCGCTGCGCGAGCGCGTGGAGGATATTCCGCTGCTGGCGCGGCATTTTCTGGATCGCAGTCGCGAGGACGGGTTGCCGGCCAAGATCCTGGCCGATGGGGCGATCGAACGCCTCCAGGCCAGTCGTTGGCCGGGGAATGTGCGCGAACTGGAAAACCTGATGCGCCGTCTGGCGGCCCTGTATCCGCAGGAGACGATTACGGCGGACCTGGTGGACCAGGAACTGGCGGAAGCGGCATCGCACGACCAGGAGGCGGAAGCGCCGGAGATTCTGGCCAAGGAACCGCTGGCGGATGCCGTGGCCCGGCATATCCGGCATTTTCTGGCGGCGGGACAGGATGGCATGCCGCTGCACGATATCTATGATCGGGTGATTGCCGAGGTCGAACGGCCGCTGATCCAGATGACGCTGGCCGCCACGCGGGGCAACCAGATCAAGGCCGCGGCGATGCTGGGCCTGAACCGCAATACCCTGCGCAAGAAGATACGGGATCTGGAAATACCGGTCGTTCGCGGCGTAAGCTGACGGCCATGAGTCTTTTCATGCGTTGGGCGACAATCTGGTGCTGACCCCGCGGCACGGTTTCAATCTGAGACGGCTGGCGTCGGGAATGGGGTTGATGCGCGGGCTGTTCGGCCTGCTCGCCCGGCGGAATGTCGCCATCGCCCTGGTGGCGCTGGCGCTATGCTTCGGCGTCGCGACCTTCGTCGTGCTGTCGGGCGGGATGTCGGTGACGCATTATCCGCACATCCAGGCGTTGATCTTCATCCTCAACTTCCTCGTGCTGCTGCTGCTGGCGCTGGCGCTGGCGGAGCGGCTGGGGCGGGTGATGGCCGACCGGCGGCGCGGTCTGGCGGGGGCGCGGCTGCATGTGCGGCTTGTCACGCTGTTCGGCATCGTCGCGGTGGCGCCGACCGTGGTGGTGGGTACGTTTGCCGCCGTCTTCTTTCATTACGGCATCCAGATCTGGTTCAGCGACCGGGTGAACACGGCGCTGAACGAGGCGCTTCAGGCTTCGCGCGGGTATCTGCAGGAGCATAACGCCAATATCCGGACCGAGGCGTTCTCGCTGGCCAATTACCTCGCCGGGGCCGCGAACAGCCTGGAAGGGTCGGGGTCGGACCTGATGCATGACCCCGAGGCGCTGGATCAGGTGCTGGATTCGCAGGCGACCCTGCGCGGGCTGAACGAGGCGGTGATCTATGATCCGCTGACCAATACGGTGGTGGCCAAGGGCGGATTGATGAGCCGGGCGGGCGACATGCAGGCCCTGCCGCCGCCGTCGGCCACCATGATGGCCCGGACCAACGAGATCGCGATTCTCGATTCGCCGGACGAGAAGACGGTGCGGGCGGTGATTTCGCTGGGCGATACGCCGGCGCTGATGCTGGTGATTACCCGGCCGGTCGATCCGTCGATTCTCGACCACATGCACAAGACCGAAATGGTGGTGGCCGATTATCAGCGGCTGAACCGGAACCGGTCCAAGATCCAGTTTACCTTCGTGCTGATCTTCGCGCTGGTGGGGTTGCTGGTGCTCTTCGCCGCCGTGCTGGTGGGGCTGGTGCTGGCCAACCAGATCGCCCGGCCGCTGGGGCTGCTGATCCTGGCCTCGGAGCGGATCAGCGATGGCGACCTGAAGGTGCGGGTGCCGGAAGGCGAGCGGCATGACGAGGTGTCGAGCCTGTCGCGCGCCTTCAACCGCATGACCGACCAGCTTTCCAGCCAGCGGTCCGAACTGATGATCGCCTATGGGCAGATCAACGAGCGTCGGCGTTTTACCGAGGCGGTGCTCTCGGGCGTGTCGGCCGGGGTGATCGGGCTGGATGCGCAACAGGTGATCGAACTGCCGAATCGGGCGGCCAGCGTGTTGTTGCAGCATGATCTGACGGCCGCCGTCGGGCGGCATCTGGTGGATGTGGTGCCCGAGTTCGGCCCGATGCTGAACGAGGCGGCCAGTGCGCCCGACCGGGTGTGGACCGGCGAGATCCATGTGGGATCGGGCACGAAGGCCTGTACGCTGCTGGTCCGGATCGGGAGTGAGACCACCGGGGGGGCGCCTGACCGGTATGTGGTGACGTTCGATGACATCACGGCCTTGCAGGCCGCCCAGCGCAAGGCGGCGTGGGCCGATATCGCGCGGCGGATCGCGCATGAGATCAAGAATCCGCTGACGCCGATCCAGCTTGCGGCCGAACGGCTGAAGCGCCGTTTCCTGCGGGAAATCACCTCCGACCCCGAGACGTTCAGCCAGTGCGCCGATACGATCGTGCGCCATGTGGGCGATATCGGGCGCATGGTGGACGAATTCTCGGCGTTCGCGCGGATGCCGCAGCCGATCATGCGGCCCGAGGACCTGTCGCGAATCGTGCGCGAGGCCCTGATCCTGCAACGCAACGCGCATCCCGAGATCCGGTACGAGACCGACCTGCCCGATCATGGGCCGATCGTGTCCTGTGACCGGCGGCTGGTCGGGCAGGCGTTGACCAATTTGCTGCAAAATGCCGCCGATGCCATTGCAATGCTTCCGAAAGATGGTGATGCTGCCGATCGCCCGGCCGGATCGGTCGGCGCTGTCCGGATTGTCTTGCGTATCGAAGGCACGGCCGCGCACATCGCGGTCGTCGACGATGGGATCGGTCTGCCTGAGGAAGACAGGCGGCGTCTGACCGAGCCCTATGTGACCCACAAGCCGAAGGGGACCGGGCTTGGGCTGGCGATCGTCAAGAAAATTCTGGAAGATCACGGGGGAAGTATCCGTCTGGAAGACAGGCCAGACGGGCGGGGGGCTGTTTCGATCTTGGTACTGCCGGTAAAGGACGAGCATGGCGCATGAAATCCTGATCGTTGATGACGAACCGGATATCCGGCTGCTGATCGAGGGTATCCTTCGGGACGAAGGATACGAGACGCGGTTGGCGGGGGATTCGGATTCGGCGATCAGCGCGTTTAGGGCGCGCAGGCCGTCACTGGTCATTCTGGATGTCTGGTTGCAGGGGTCGCGGCTGGATGGGTTGGGCATTCTCCAGGCGATCCAGGGCGAGGAACCGGTCGTGCCCACGATCATGATTTCCGGCCATGGCACGATCGAGACGGCCGTGGCCGCGCTTCAGCACGGTGCCTACGATTTTATCGAGAAGCCGTTTCAGTCCGATCGTCTGCTGCTGGTGGTCCGCCGGGCGCTGGAGGCCTCGCGTCTGGCGCGGGAGAACGCGGAGCTGCGGCTGCGCGCGGGCGCCGAGGCGACGCTGTTCGGCGATAGTCCGGCCATTGCCGCCGTGCGCAACCAGATCGAGCGGGTGGCGCCCAGCGGCTCGCGCGTGCTGATTTCGGGGGCCGCCGGCGCGGGCAAGGAGGTCGCGGCGCGGATGATCCATGCCCGGTCGCGCCGGACCGAGGGGCCGTTCGTCGCCCTGAACTGCGCCACGCTGGCGCCGGGCCGCTTTGAAGAAGAACTGTTCGGCATCGAGGGCACCGCCGACGGCAGCGGGCGGCGCACCGGCGTGCTGGAGCGCGCCCACGGGGGCACGCTGCTGCTGGACGAAGTGGCGGACATGCCGATCGAGACCCAGGGCAAGATCGTCCGGGCGTTGCAGGACCAGAGTTTCGAGCGCGTGGGCGGGGCCACGCGGGTGAAGGTCGATGTCCGCGTGCTGGCGGCGACCAATCGCGACTTGCAGGAGGCGATTGCCGCCGGGCGGTTCCGCGAGGATCTGTATTACCGGCTGGCGGTGGTGCCGCTGCGCGTGCCCAGCCTGCGGGAGCGGCGCGAGGATATTCCGGGTCTGGCGCGGATGTTCCTGCACCGGGCGGCGGAGAATGCCGGCCTGCCGCTGCGCGACCTGTCGGGCGATGCCATCGCGGCCTTGCAGAGCTATGACTGGCCCGGCAATTCGCGCGAGTTGCGCAACCTGATGGAGCGGCTGCTGATCATGATGCCGGGAAACGGCACCGATCCGATCCGCGCCGAGATGCTGCCGCCGCAGGTGGGGCAGGGGGCGCCGACGCTGCTGAAATTCGACCCGGCCGCCGACGTGATGGGCCTGCCGCTGCGCGAGGCGCGCGACCTGTTCGAGACCCAGTATCTCCAGGCCCAGTTGCTGCGATTCGGCGGCAATATCAGCCGCACCGCGGGCTTTGTGGGCATGGAGCGCAGCGCGCTGCACCGCAAGTTGAAGCAGTTGGGCGTGACGTCCGACGAGCGGGGCGCAGGATGAGGTTTTGCCCCCTGGGGAAGGGCCTGCTAGAGAGGGCCAACCGAATTATTGGCGGGGAACGGAGCGGCTTGCGCGGCGTTCGTCTTCGCCGACAGAGCAAGTAAGGCCCAACCGTGGCAAAAGAACCTACGCAGAACGTTCAGGATGTTTTTCTCAACCATGTCAGGCGCTCCAAGACGCCGGTTACGGTGTTTCTGGTCAATGGTGTCAAGTTGCAGGGCATCATCACCTGGTTCGACAATTTTTCCGTCCTGCTGCGCCGTGATGGCCACACGCAGCTTGTCTACAAGCACGCGATCAGCACCGTGATGCCGGCGACGCCGGTCATGCTGTTCGACCCCTCGCGCCCCGAAGGCGCGGCTGTGGATCTGTCCGACAAGGATCTGACGGGGGAATCCGATCTCGTCTGACGTACCCGTGGCGCAGTCGCCCACGCGGGCGGCCGTCATCCTGCCTTGGGAGCGGCCTGACCGTCAGGACGAGGTTCGCGCCGCCGAAGCCCGGCTGGAAGAAGCCGTGGGTCTGGCGGCGTCGATCGGGCTGGTGATCGTGCGTCAGGCGGTGCTGCTGCTGCGCGCGCGCCGGCCGGCCACGCTGCTGGGCAGCGGCCAGGTGGAGTCGCTGCGCCAGGCGGTGCAGGAGGATCGGGTCGCCGTCGTGGTGGTCGATACCCGCCTGACGCCGGTGCAGCAGCGGAACCTGGAAAAGGCGCTGGGCTGCAAGGTGATCGACCGCACGGCCCTGATCCTGGATATTTTCGGCGAGCGCGCCGCCACCAAGGAAGGCTCGCTTCAGGTCGAACTGGCCCATCTGGAATATCAGCGCAGCCGGCTGGTGCGGACCTGGACGCATCTGGAGCGGCAGCGTGGTGGCTTCGGCTTTCTCGGCGGGCCGGGCGAGACCCAGATCGAGGCCGATCGCCGGATGATCGGCGACCGCATCGTGCGGCTGAAGCGCGAACTGGAGCAGGTGCGGCGCACCCGTGGGCTGCATCGGGCCGCGCGGCGGCGGGTGCCGTTTCCGGTCGTGGCGCTGGTCGGTTATACCAACGCCGGCAAATCCACCCTGTTCAATGCCCTGACCGGGGCGACCGTTTATGCGCAGGACCAGTTGTTCGCGACGCTGGACCCGACGATGCGCGGGATTCGGCTGCCGTCGGGCCGGCGGATCATCCTTTCCGATACGGTGGGGTTCATCAGCGACCTGCCGACGGAACTGATCGCGGCGTTCCGCGCGACGCTGGAAGAGGTGGCCGAGGCCGATATCATCCTGCATGTGCGCGATATCTCGCACCCCGACACCACGGCGCAGCGCGCCGATGTGGAAGAGGTGCTGGAAGGCATGGCGAACAGCGGGACGCTGGAGACCGACTGGCGCCGGCGGGTGGTCGAGGTGCAGAACAAGGCCGACCTGCTGGGCGGGTGCGACGCGGTGCCGGTACGGGCCGGGAGCGTCGCGATTTCGGCGATGACCGGCGACGGGTTGCCGGAATTGCTGGCGGCGATCGACCAGCGCCTGACCGAAGCGATGGAAATCGTCGACTACACCATTCCGGTGAAGGACGGTGCGTTGCTGGCATGGCTGTATGCTCATGGCGAAGTAACGTCGCGCGATGACGGCGAGCAGGCTATTGTGGTGACGGTGCGGCTGCTGCCGGCCGATCGCGCCCGGTTCGAACAGCAACTGGCCAATCGCGACCGGTAGGCGCCCGCCCGGGCCGCATGGCCGGGAAGGGGAGACAATGTCATGACGGTCGCGGTTTCGGGCGCGCATATGCGCACGGTTCTGGACATCATGCGGCAGGCGGCGGCGGAACGGATCATGCCGTCCTTCCGCCATCTGGGCGCGGATGCCATCCGCTGCAAGAGCAGCAAGATGGATGTGGTGACGGTGGCCGACGAAGCGGCCGAACATGACATGACGGCCGCTTTCCTGCGTCTTTCGCCCGGTGCGGTGGTGATCGGCGAGGAAGCCGTCTGCGCCCGGCCCGACCTGATGGACGCCATCGAAGACGCCGATCTGGCCTATGTGATCGATCCGATCGACGGGACGGCGAATTATGCGGCGGGGGTGCCGCTGTTCGGCGTCATGGTGGCGATCCTGCGGCGGGGCGAGGTGATCGGGGCGGCGATCCTGGACCCGATCTGTAATATCGCCGCGCTGGCGGTGCGCGGCGAAGGGGCGTGGCTGGTGGGAGCGGACGATGCCGAGCGGCCGTTACGCTGTGCGCCGCCGGTGCCGGCGGCCGAGATGTGCGGCAATGCCTCGTGGCGTTATCTGCCGCGCCCCTTGCGCGACCTCGTGGCCCGCAATCTGCCACGGGTGATGGGGTCGTGGGATTTCCGCTGCGCGGCGCAGGAATATCTGATGCTGGTGGATGGGCAATGCCATTTCCTGCTCTTCAACCGCACCATGCCGTGGGACCATCTGGCCGGTTGGTTGATCCATCGCGAGGCTGGCGGCTATTGTGCCCATTTCGACGGATCGCCCTATTGCGTGACCGATCGGGCCGGGGGGCTGCTTTATGCCCCCGATCGGGCAAGCTGGCAGGATCTGCGGGACCTGCTGCTCGACCCGGGCTGATTCCGGTCAGGCTTTGCGTTCCTGCCGCTTCACGGCCTGCCACGCGGCTTCCATGTCGGCCAGGGTGCTGTCGGCCGGGGTCATGCCGCGTTCGGCCAGATGCTGTTCGACCCCGGTGAAGCGGCGGGTGAATTTGGCGTTGGCCTGACGCAGGCAGGCTTCGGGGTCGAGGTCCAGCTTGCGGGCCAGGGTGGCGAGGGTGAACAGCACGTCGCCCAGTTCGTCGGCGATTCGGTCGCGGTCGCCCGAATCGAGTTCGACTTTCAGTTCGGCGATTTCTTCATCCACCTTTTCGGCGACATCCTTCGCCTCGGGCCAGTCGAATCCGACGCGGGCGGCGCGGGCCGAGAGCTTGCCCGCGCGCAGCAGGGCGGGGAGGGCGGTGGGAATGCCGGCCAGCGTGCCGCGCTCGCGCCGGGCGAGGCGTTCCTGTTCCTTGCCGTCTTCCCACTGGCCGGGGGCCAGGGCGGCATCGCCGAAGACGTGGGGGTGGCGGCGGACCATCTTGTCGCCGATCATGCTGGCGACGGTCGCGAAATCGAACAGGCCGGCCTCCTCGCCCATGCGGGCGTGATAGACGACCTGGAGCAGCAGGTCGCCCAGTTCGTCGGGCAGGGCGGCCCAGTCCTGCCGGGCGATGGTGTCTTCGACCTCGTAGGCTTCTTCGATCGCGTAGGGGGCGATCGAGGCGAAATCCTGCGCGCGGTCCCACGGGCAGCCGCTGACCGGGTCGCGCAGGCGGGCCATGATGTCGAGAAGGCGCGAGAGGGCCTGGGCGGCGTCGGACATCCGGGGGCTCCGTGCTGGTATCGGCGGGATCGTTTTCTCTCTGCACCGGTGTGGCGGGCGCGTCCAGCGTGGCACGGGGCTGGAAGCTCTGGCTGGCGGGGCGGAGCGGGATTATAGTCCCGCGCCCAGGATGGGGGATATCATGGACGGACAGGCGACGGTTTTCATTGACGGCGAGGCGGGCACGACGGGGCTGGGCATTCGCCAGCGCCTCGACGCGCTGCCGGTGACGGTGCGTTCGATCGCGCCGGAGCAGCGCAAGGATGCCGGTGCCCGTCGTGCGATGATGGAATCGGTCGATCTGGTGGTGCTGTGCCTGCCCGATGCGGCGTCGCGCGAGGCGGCGGCCATGGCGGCGGAGATCGCGGCCACCGGTGGCCGGGCGCCGCGTCTGCTGGATGCCAGCACGGCGTTTCGTGTTGATCCGGACTGGGTTTATGGGTTTCCGGAAATGGGCGCGGGGTGCGCCGCACAGGTCGCGGGGGCGGCGCGGGTTTCGAACCCCGGCTGTTATCCGACCGGGGCGATCGGGCTGTTGCGGCCGCTGGTCGAGGCGGGGCTGCTTGCGCCTGATACGCCGCTGACGATCAATGCGGTGAGTGGCTATAGCGGCGGCGGCCGGGCGATGATCGAGGCGCATGAGCACGACGGTGGGCCGGCTTTCCTGCTGTATGGGCTGGGGCTGGAGCACAAGCATCTGCCCGAGATCACCCGGTATGCCGGGCTGACCCGTGCGCCCGTCTTCGTGCCGTCGGTCGGGCATTTTCCGCAGGGGATGATCGTCTCGGTGCCGCTGCATCTGGATATGTTGGCCGTGCCGGCAACGGGGGGTGACCTGCGGGCGGTGCTGGCCGATTTCTATGCCGGTTCGGATCGGATCAGCGTGGCTGAGGCCATGCCAGACCTTTCCGCCGAGACGCTGGCGGGGACCGACCTGATGGAATTGCGGGTTCATGCCAACGAATCGCGGCGGCAGGCCGTGCTGACCGCGCGGCTGGACAATCTGGGCAAGGGGGCCTCGGGCGCCGCGATCCAGAATATCGCCTTGATGCTGGGGCTGGCGGCGCCGGCGCCCCGCGCCGGGTGATGGTTTGCTGGATGGTCGTTTGCCAGATGGTCGTTTGATCGTTCCTGCGCGATTGCCTGCCGGCCCGGTTTGCTGATAAGGAGGCCCGCAGGCGAGAGTGACGGAACGGTAGACGTAGTCGGCTCAAAATCGACCGCCGCAAGGCATAGGGGTTCGAGTCCCCTCTCTCGTACCATTTCTCCGGACCGGATGATGTCTGCTCTCTCTCCCGACGCGATCGCGAAGCCGGGCGTGCGCCCCGCCAATCCCTGTTTTTCCTCCGGCCCGTGCGCCAAGCGTCCGGGATGGTCCCTGGATGCGCTCTCCGGCGCGCTGCTGGGGCGCTCGCATCGCGCGCCCGAGGGTCGCGCCCGGCTGAACGAGGTCATTACCCGCTCGCGCGCCATCCTCGGCCTGCCGGATGACTGGAAACTGGGGATCGTGCCGGCATCGGATACCGGCGCGGTGGAGATGGTGCTGTGGTCGCTGGTCGGCGAACGGCCGGTCGATGTGCTGGCGTTCGAGAGTTTTTCGGCGACGTGGGCGGACGATATCATCAACCAGTTGCACGCGCCGGCCGCGCGGGTGCTGGAGGCCGATTATGGCCGCCTGCCGGATCTGGGGCAGGTGGACTGGGCGCATGACGTGGTGCTGGCGTGGAACGGCACCACGTCGGGCGTACGTATTCCCGATGGCGCGCCGATTCCCGTGGAGCGCGACGGGCTGGTGATCTGCGATGCGACCTCGGCCGCCTTTGCGATGGATCTGCCGTGGGATCGGCTGGATGTGGTGACCTGGTCCTGGCAGAAGGTGCTGGGCGGTGAGGCCGCGCATGGCATGCTGGCCCTTTCGCCGCGCGCGGTGCGCCGGCTGGAGGCGGCACCGCCGCCGCGGGCGCTGCCGAAGATTTTCCGCCTGACGGCGAAGGGGCGGCTGATCGAGGGTATCTTCAAGGGCGATACGATCAATACGCCTTCCATGCTCTGTGTCGAGGATGCGCTGGACGGGCTGCGCTGGGCCGAGGCCATTGGCGGGCTGCCGGCGCTGATTGCCCGGAGCCAGGCCAATCTGGCGGTGGTGGCGGACTGGGTCGCGCAGTCCGGCTGGGCGTCGTTTCTGGCCGCTGACCCGGCCGAGCGGTCCAGCACCGCGATCTGCCTGACCATTGTGGCGCCTTGGTTCGTGGCGCTGGATGCGGCGACGCAGGCCAAGGCGGCCAAACGGATTGTCAGTCTGCTGGAAGAAGAGGGCGTGGGGCTGGATATCGGCAGCTATCGCGATGCGCCGCCGGGGCTGCGGCTATGGGGCGGCGCGACCGTGGAGGCCGATGACCTGCGTGCGTTGATGCCGTGGCTGGACTGGGCCGAAGCCCAAGTGCGCTCAGAGTTCGCCTGATCTGGCGCGTGGGCTGACGAATGGCCGCAAGGATGATATAGGCGCGCGCATGACGGACGATCCGCCTCCCAATCCTGCCCTGCTGCCCGCAGGCTTTGTCGATCTGCTGCCTTCCGATGCCGAGGCCGAGGCCGCCGGTATGGAAAGCCTGATGCGGGTCTTTGCTTCGCATGGCTACAGCCGGGTGAAGCCGCCTCTGCTGGAGTTCGAGGATACGCTGCTGAGCGGGTCCGGCGCGGCGGTGGCCGATCAGGCCTTTCGCCTGATGGACCCGGATACGCGGCGGATGATGGCGTTGCGGCCCGATATCACGCCGCAGATCGCGCGGATTGCCGCGACGCGGCTGGCCGATGCGCCGCGCCCGCTGCGCCTTTCATATACCGGGCTGTGTGTGCAGGCGAGTGGTGGAGCGCGGGAGAGCGACCGGCAGATTTCGCAGGCCGGTATCGAACTGATCGGGCCGGATACGCCCGAGGCCGATGCCGAAGTGGTGGCGTTGGGGGCCGAGGCGCTGGCGGCACTGGGTGTGCCCGGCGTGTCGTTCGACCTGACGATGCCGCCGCTGGTGCCGGCGCTGATTGCGGAAGTGGGCTTTACCCCTGCCGAGCGGCAGGCGCTGATGCGGGCGCTGGACCGCAAGGATGCGGCGGCGGTGGCGAAGCTGGCCGGTGGGCTGGCGCCGGTGTTGACCGAGTTGCTGCATGCGGCCGGGCCGGCCGAGCGGGCGCTGTCGGTGCTGGGCGGCCTGGTGCTGCCCGCGCCTGTCCGGGTGCTGAGCGAGCGTCTGGCCGCCACCTTTGCCGCGATCACGGCGCGGGTGCCGGATATCCGCCTGACCGTTGACCCGGTCGAATTCCGGGGGCTGCATTATCATACCGGCGTCTGTGTGACGGTGTATGCGCGTGGGCAGCATGAAGAGCTGGGTCGTGGTGGACGCTATGTGTCCAATAATGACGAGCCGGCCTGTGGCCTGACGCTGCGGCCTGAGGCGTTGCTGCGGGCGGCGCCCGCCAGGGCTGGCCGGGTACGCGTGTTTCTGCCCGTGGACTGCGATCCGGCAGTCGGCAAGCGGTTGCGGGCCGAGGGGTATGCGACCGTCGATGGGTTGGTGCCTGTCGCGGACAGCAAGGCCGAGGCGCGGCGGCTGGAATGCGATATGATCGTGGCCGGCGACGGAGTGGTGGCGCTGAACTGACGCGCCTGTTAAGCCGGGCGGCTGGGCGGCCGGTGCCGCCCCTTTTGTGTTGCGTTCCGGCCGGATCGTTTTTCTGAGGAGCTTCTGATGTCCAACGTCACCGTGATCGGCGCCCAATGGGGTGACGAGGGGAAGGGCAAGATCGTCGACTGGCTTGCCAGCCGGGCGGATATCGTCGTCCGTTTCCAGGGTGGGCACAATGCCGGCCACACGCTGGTGGTGGGTGACCAGACCTACAAGCTGTCGCTGCTGCCCTCCGGCCTGGTGCGTGGCAAGATGGGTGTGATCGGCAATGGCGTTGTCGTCGATCCTGAGGCGCTGCTGACCGAGATCGACCGTGTGACGGCGCAGGGGCTGAAGGTGACGCCGGAGACGCTGCGCATCGCCGAGAACGTGCCGTTGATCCTGCCCGTACATGGCGCGATCGACCGTGCCCGCGAAGAGGCGCGTGGTGCGCGCAAGATCGGGACCACCGGGCGTGGGATCGGCCCGGCCTACGAAGACAAGGTGGCGCGTCGGGCCATCCGTCTGTGCGATCTGGCCGAGCCGGAGACGCTGGACTGGAAGCTGGACGAACTGCTGCTGCATCACAATACGCTGCTGGCCGGGCTGGGGGCGCCGACCTTTACCAAGGCCGCGCTGCTTGATCACATGAATGCGCTGGCGCCCCGCGTGCTGCCTTATATGGACACGGTGTGGGATCTGCTGGACGACGCGCGCCGGGCCGGCCGCCGCATCCTGTTCGAAGGCGCGCAGGCGGTGATGCTGGATGTCGATCATGGGACGTATCCGTTCGTGACCAGTTCCAACACCATCGCGGCCAATGCGGCGACGGGGAGTGGCGTGGGGCCTGGTACGGTCGGTTTCGTGCTGGGGATTGCCAAAGCCTATTCGACGCGCGTGGGCGAGGGGCCGTTCCCCAGCGAACTGCATGACGAGATGGGGCGTACGCTGGGCACGCGCGGGCATGAATTCGGCACCGTGACCGGTCGTCCGCGCCGTTGTGGCTGGTTCGACGCCATGCTGGTGCGTCGCGCGGTGCGCGTCGGCGGGATCAACGGGCTGGCGCTGACCAAGCTGGACGTTCTGGACGGGCTGCCGGAGATCAAGGTCTGCGTCGGCTATGAGCTGGACGGCAAGGAAATCCGCAGCTTCCCGTCGGCTCCGGCGGCGCAGGCTCGGGTGACCCCGATCTATGAGACGATGGAAGGCTGGACCGACAGCACCCGTGGTGCCCGTTCCTGGGCCGATCTGCCGGCGCAGGCGATCAAGTATGTGCGCCGGATCGAGGAACTGGTCGAAGCGCCGGTGACGCTGCTCTCCACCAGCCCGGAGCGTGACGACACTATCCTGATGCGCGACCCCTTCGAGGGCTGACGCCCATGCGAAAAGGGCCGGACCTGTGATGGTCCGGCCCTTTTTTTGTCGGGGTCTTGCCGGGCGGTCAGGCCGCGCTGGCGCCGCGATGGGTTTCGACTTCCGCCTTCATCGCGGCCTGCACCTTCTCGAAGGCCCGGACCTCGATCTGGCGCACCCGCTCGCGCGAGATGTTGTAGGTGTGCGACAGATCTTCCAGCGTTGACGGTTCGTCCTTCAGTCGGCGTTCGGTCAGGATATGCCGTTCGCGCGCGTTCAGGGTTTTCAGCGCGTTGTCCAGCAGGGCCTTGCGGCCGCTGAATTCCTCGCTTTCCGCCAGCGTCTCTTCCTGGTTGTCGTGGTCGTCGACCAGCCAGTCCTGCCATTCGCCTTCGCTATCGGCGCGCAGGGGGGCGTTCAGGCTGTGATCGGGCGCCGAGAGCCGGCGGTTCATGTTGATCACGTCCTGTTCCGGCACGCCCAGCGACTTGGCGATCTGGTTCACCTGTTCGGGTTGCAGGTCGCCATCGTCGATGGCCTGCATCTGGCCCTTGAGGCGGCGCAGATTGAAGAACAGCTTCTTCTGGGCGGCGGTGGTGCCCATTTTGACCAGCGACCAGCTATGCAGGATATATTCCTGGATCGCGGCGCGAATCCACCACATCGCATAGGTCGCCAGCCGGAAGCCGCGATCGGGGTCGAAGCGGCGGACCGCCTGCATCATCCCGATATTGCCCTCGCTGATCAGTTCGCCCAGCGGCAGGCCGTAGCCGCGATATCCCATCGCGATCTTGGCGACGAGGCGCAGGTGCGAGGTGACCAGCGTATGCGCGGCCTTGGTATCGCCCTTGTCCCGCCAGCTCCGCGACAGACGCTGCTCGTCTTCCGGCGAGAGCATCGGAAACTTGCGGATATCCTGGAGGTACCTTGAAAGGTTGGTCTCGGGACCAACATTGAGAACTGAAGAGGCCATTGGTCGGACTCCTTTTCCCTGAGGGAGGCCATGTCCCGCTGATGTCCTAAAGGCACATCTGGCGACAGGGTTGCATGGCCGGCCCGTATGACGCGTGGATGGACTTCACGTCCCCGCGTGGCACCCCCTCCGAGGGCCGCACCGTCGCGGGACGTCCATTCCGACGGTAGCGTCACCCGTCGAAGCATGGACCAAGCCTATCGGCCCGGTCTGGGAGCGTCAAGGAAGCTCCTGGGATATTGCCTTAAAACTAAGCAATCTTTGCCATGAGCGCCTTGAAATCGGCCGGCGGGGCGGTCTCGAACAGCATGGCTTCGCCCGTGCGGGGATGGGTGAAGCCCAGGCGCGCGGCGTGGAGGGCCTGGCGCGGGAAATCCAGTGCGGCGCGTTTCGCGTCGTCGGGCAGGGTGCGTGCGGCGGCGGGGATGCGGCGCAGATAGACGGGATCGCCGACCAGCGGGTGGCCGCCATGCGAGAAATGGACGCGGATCTGATGGGTGCGGCCGGTCGCCAGCCGGCATTCCACCAGGCTGAGCGCGCCATGGTGGGTGGAGAGGGTGCGGTAATGCGTCAGTGCCGCCTTGCCGCCGTGGGTGACCACGGCCATGCGCTTGCGGTCGCGCTTGTCGCGGCCGATCGCGCCTTCGAATCCGCCGCTGGCGGGAGTCATCAATCCCCATGCCAGGGCCAGGTAGGTGCGGTCGATATCGCGGGTCGCGAAGGCGTCGGACAGGGCTTTGTGGGCCTGTTCGGTTTTGGCCACGACCATGACGCCCGACGTATCCTTGTCCAGGCGGTGGACGATGCCGGGGCGTCGCTCGCCGCCGATTCCCGTCAGGCTGTCGCCGCAATGGGCCAGCAGGGCGTTGACCAGCGTGCCGTCCTCGTTGCCCGGTGCCGGATGCACCACCAGACCGGCGGGCTTGTCCAGCACGATCAGGTCGGCGTCCTCGTACAGGATGGCGAAGGGGATGTCCTGGGCCTGGGGTGTGGCGGGGATTGCCGGCGGAACCCTGATTTCATAACACAGACCGGGCCGCACCGGATCGGCGGGCTCACGCAGGATCTGGCCGTCGCGGAGTACGTGACCGGCTTCCATCAGCGCCTTGACGCGCGAACGGGACAGCGTATCGAGCGCGTCGGCCAGGAAGCGGTCGGTTCGCTGGCCGGTATGCTCTTCGGTCGCGCTGACGCGGAGGGGGGGCGTGTCGTCGGTCATGCACGGCTCTTAACGGAAATCGCCCGGCCGGAACATCATGCCGGGCCAAGTTGGATCAAGACAATCATGAATGGACAGGGCGTGAGTGGACCGGGAACGAGCGTGGCGGCCTCCAGGGGGTTGCTGGCTGCCGTGATCGGCATGGGGGTGCTGTTGGCGGTGGGCTCTCTGGTGCTGGTCGGTGTGCTGGTCCATCGGATATCTCATCCGAAGCCGGCGGCGATTGCCGGGCTCGACGCTGAACCGGCCGCGCTGGCGGTGGCGGCGGGAAATGATGGCGAACTGGTGCTGGGCGAACCCGCCGGCACGCATGTCAGCGGCATGACGCGGGAGCGGGAAGGGGTGCTGGCGGTGGCGCTGACTGGCGGCGGTGGCCCCGACCGGGTGCTGCTGTGGGACGTTCAGAACCGACGAATCGTTGGCCGGCTGGTCATGAGCCCGGCGGCGCCGCAGGCCGTGCCTGCTCCGTAATCGCCTGAAAAGCTTCGCACTTGGAAAAAATGTGCCGCAAACCAATTTTCCTGCTTCGGGTGGGTTGCGTCCCCTCTCGCGATGTCATAGAAGCTGCCTCGTCCAACGTCCCGTTCGTCTAGAGGCCTAGGACACCGCCCTTTCACGGCGGTAACACGGGTTCGAATCCCGTACGGGACGCCATTGATTTCCTTGAGTTTTTCGAGGAAACGGCATGATAAAATTTGGGTTTTTGAGCCAGATTTGAGCCATCGCGAGGAGGATGCTATCCTCGCGACATGGCAAGCAGCAGCGATAAAACACGAGATCAGGCCGTGACCAGGGCCAAGGGGGACATAGACCCTGCGACTGGTAAGACCTTGCCGGCTGGCATCTCGTGCCGCGGCCCTAAGCAGTATCAGGCTCGCAAGCAAGTCGATGGCAAGCGCTACCGCAAGACCTTCTCGACCGCCGCGCTGGCTCGACGGTGGCTCAACGAGACCGCCGCCAAGGTCGAACTCGGCCAATTCAAGGACACCAGCGCGCTCGACAAGCAGACCATCGGCGACCTTGTGGACAGGTATGCCAAGGAGTGCATGGATGGGCGTGGCGCTGACCTGACAGGGCATATCCCGGCCATTCTCCGGGACAAGGATCTGCCTGGAGTCCGGCTGTCCAAATTCTGCCTGGCGGATGTGCGCGGCTTCCGGGATCGGATGATGTCTGCCGACTATTCCCCGGCCACGGTCGTCAAACGTCTAAACCTACTTGCCTCGGTCATCCAGCACGCCATCAGCGAGTGGGATACCTCCATCGTCAACTACGCCTCCGGACGGTTCGTGAAGCGGCCGGAAGGTGCGGACAAGAAGCGCAATAGACGGCTCGACGAAGACAAGGACAAGGACGGGAAGACGGAGTTCGATAGGTTGATCGTGGCTGTCTCGGACTCTGTCTATCCGGACGATGTGTGGCTGGTCCGCTGGTCGATCGAGCAGGGCACAAGACGCGGTGAGGCGATCGGCCTGCGATGGTGCGATGTCGATATCGAACGCAGCTTGATCAAGCTGGGGGGCGAGTCCGGCAAGACCAAGACGCACAAGACCCAGGAAGAACAAGGCCCTGAAATCCGCCCGTTGACGCCGGGAGCAAGGCGACTCCTGCTTGAGAAACGGGACACATACGAGACGCCGCCGGAGCCCGGCGACAGCGTGTTCAGCGTAGGCAAAGAGTCTACATTCAGCATGCGTTACGGGCGGATGGTCAAACGCACCGGGCTCCACAACCTGACGTTCCATGACCTGCGCCACGAAGCGACCAGCCGCCTCGCGCGTCTGCTGCCGAACCCGCTGGACCTCAAGAGGGTCACGGGACATCGTGATCTGAAGAGTCTGGACCGGTATTATCAGCCGGTCCCGGAATCCATCAGCAAGCAGATCGAGGAGGCTGAGCGGCTGGCCGGCATCATCGCCGCCGAGGAAGGCGACGATGACGAGTAAGGAAGACGAGTCACGCCGTCTGCCGGCCGTGATGGACTACAAGCAGGCCGCCGAGTATCTGGGCGTCTCCCATGGGCGCCTGCGGAATCTGATGTGGCTCGGCTGCGGACCCAAATCGTTCAGCTTCGGCAAGCGTGACCGCCGCTTTCGTGTCTCTGACCTGGATGCGTTCATTGGCGCCAAGGTTGGAGACGTGGCGCCCGCGACAGTGATCAAGCGCGGTCCAGGTCGGCCACGAAAAGGACGGACGTGCTTCGGCGCAATGCTCGCGGTGGGGTTATTGTCGATCGCGATAGCCGCTCTGTCGCTGCTTGCTAAAATCCTGTGGTAACCACGCCCTCACGCCGACACTTCGCGCCTTACGCCGCTCCCGGTCCTCGCTCGCTCGGCGTCAGCACCAACTATTTGTCGGGCGATCCTGTCTGCTCATGAAGCAGAGGAGCAGCCATGGTCGCGCGGGGCGGTTATGCGTGCGGCCCCTGCGATGGCGAGAATCGCGGTGGATGTCCAGCCCTCTTCCGCTTCTGCCCTCATCTCGGTCACCCGGTCGGGACATGTACCATTCCAAAACCGGACGTAGATTTCAAGTGCTGACCCCGGGCGGGTTGGGATGGCTGTAGTAGGGCTACTTCCAAGCGCGAGGCTTGGGAAAGCTGTCATCCAGCGAGAAGCGCCTGCCGATTGCTATGTTTACATTTTCGAGCCTAAGGGTAGGATTGATACAACTGGAGCTAGCTAACTTGGTTCCTGCTAGATAGATTCGATTAGAAAGACGATCTTTTTGAGCAAAACGAAGCAAGCCTTTGACCGATTTCGCCACACCTATCCGGAAAGAGAATGTCCCCCCGTAGGTCATGAGGACGAACGTCGTGAGATGACAAGCGCTGATGGGCTCGAACAATGGCGCGACGGGACGGGCGAGGTCGCTGAGGGTGAGCCGCCGATGCTAATGAAAAATCATCCGAAGTTGCGCTTGTGGGTCGTGCGCGCCGAAGATGTTGTCCATGCGCCGGAATGCGGCGGCTTTGCAGATACGCTCAACGGGAAAGAAATCAAGCATAGCAATCTCACAGGCGCTCGTCCTGCGCATTGCGGCGGCCAGCTCGTCTTTGTCGAGAACGATGCAGTTGCGCTTGACGGAGGTTCAGGTCGTTATGGTCCACGTAGCAAAGAAGAGATGACTGCGGTCGCTAGGGCGTTTAAGAATTCGGGCTATGGGGTGTGGAGTTACGGGTGGGACGATGAAAATGCGTGGCCTTTTCGTATTGGGTCTCGTCTGCCGCAATGGGTAAAATGAATCTCCCATTGAAGGCCGAACTTGACCGCGTGTTCGGTCTGGAGTCGTGTGGCGATACACCAGAAGATCGGGCCGCCAGTTCCCCACGTCGTTTTGTCAGAAGTCAGTCGCAACTTTCCCCCGACCGTCCCGCTGCGACCGGACCACGCATGACCGCTCGGTGGGCATTAAAACAATTCGGCTACGCTGCACTCCGCGAGGCGGTCGATGAGGGTGCGACCGTCATTAGTGTCAGTCTTGATGAGCCTGCGCGCTCGCTGCGGGAGCAGCGTGTGAGGCTCGGACTCACGCAAGAGCAGGTGGCTCGGGCTAGCATGCTTACGGTCAACGACGTGCGGCGCGCTGAGCAGCTAGGGGCGATCTCGCCGGTTCGTCGCCTGCAACTCCTTGCCCAAACTCTTGGGCTCAACGATGAGCAACTGGGCGTCCGACCAGATGCGAGCGCCGACCAGCAATTAGCAGTCCGCCTGCGGACGCTCGGGAGTGCCGGACACAACGTACGCTTCTCACCCTCCCTGGTGCTCAAGCTTGCGGAGGCGGCGTGGACGATATCGCGGCAAAACTTGCTCGCGGTCGAGCTTGGTGTTGTTCCGAATATACTCAAGCACTTTGATGCGAGCGATGATTATTATGCTCCAGTATGGCGCCGGGGGTATGATCTGGCAGAACGAACGCGCACCCTGCTGAACTTAGATCCACTTGCCCCAATCCCATCAGTGCGTGAGCTCATTGATCAACTGGGGATTCCGCTGATTCAGGCCGCAATGGGAGCGGCCTTCGCAGGCGCAACGGTAGTTAATGGTGACGATCGAGGGATCGTCATCAATACTGAAGGTGACAACCAGAATGTCTGGGTGAGGCGGATGACCTTGTGTCACGAGCTTGGCCATTTGCTTTGGGATCCACCAGCTCGTCTGCGCCGCCTTCATGTCGACCGTTACGATGACTTGCGCACTGCCGAGGCCGGCGGCGGCGACGAAGTAGAGGCGCGTGCTAATGCCTTCGCCATTTCCTTTCTGGCACCGCGTGAGGCTGTAATCGAAATCGTCAAGCGTGGTGCAAGTCCGACTGATCAGGTGATCGAGCTCATGAAACGCTTCGGCGTTGGCGCAACGGCCGCGAAGTATCACATCGCGAATGTCTCGCGCAACTGGGGTGCCGAGGTCGATACCCGGCATGTCGCATCTAACCAGCTTCCGCCACCTGATGATTATTGGACAACAAACGAGAACTGGACGGCGGACTATTTTCCCGTCGCCGGCGTTCCTATTAGTCGTCGTGGGCGCTTCTCCGGGTTGGTAGCTATTGCCGCTTCCCGAGAACTGATTTCGACCGATACGGCGGCATCATGGTTGCAGGCGGCACCCTCGGCTTTGGCTCAGCAGTTGGCGACAATTGCCGAACTGACTGCTCAGGATCTTGCTGTTTAGATCACTCAAGGGGGGGGGAGGTGGGCTTGGGCCGCTCTTGTCGGCCTTAAGTCTTCGCGACATCGGGGCGTATAGCTCTCATGAAGGACGGTAGTGCGAATGGCAGCTTTTCTACCCTCGCAGACCCGAACCAAACATTCCGCTTCCTCCCCTCCCGCATAGCTGCCGGTCTAACATGCGCTTATGGCAGGCCGTCGGAAGCCGTTCATCACGCGACCTCTAGGCACCGGTAGACCGAAGCCCGACCGATCCCCAGCCGCTTCGCGATTTCGGTAGGACTGACACCTTCGGCTGACATCGCCCTGACATGGACGGCCTTCGCGCGCGCGGTCGGCTTGCGTCCGCGATATTTTCCTTCAGCCTTCGCTTTTGCGATCCCCTCCGCCTGCCGCTCCTTCATAATGTCGCGCTCGAATTCGGCTACGGCTGCCAGCAAGGTCAGCGTCAGCTTGCTGGTCGGACTGCTGGTATCCAAAGGCTGCCCCCCCATAGACAGGATAACCAGATCAGCGCCCTTGGCCTGCACCCGATGCACGAACGACAGTAAGTCCGTCGTCGATCGCGCCAAGCGGTCGGGCTTCGTCACCACCAACGCATCGCCTTGGCGCAGATAGTCGATGGCCGCCTCCAGTTCCGGCCTGACAGTGATGGTGCCTGACACTTGTTCCGCGAAGACCCGATTGCATCCCTGCGCTTCGAGATCACGGACTTGCGCCGCCAACCCCGCCGCCTGCTCCGTCGTGCTGGTCCGAGCATATCCGATCCTCATGCCCAGCTCCATAGAATCTAAGACCTCATTGAGATGGTATCTCAAAAAGAGATTTCAATCCGTGTGAGACAGAAAATGATGATTGTCGCCTGCATCGTAATCATCTCATACGACCCTGCCCTAATGAGACGTTCAGAATGGGACATCGTCGTCTTCGTCCAGCACGAGCTTCGCTCGTGAAGCCCCACGCCCTTCCCTGGCGCCTGCCACTGCGTGGCACCGCCCTTCCCCCGCTGCCACGCTTCGCGTGGCAGCCGCCGAAGGCGCTGGCGCTGACGACGGGCACGAGTTCTCCATCTCCCATTCCCACAGGTCTTGATCCTGCTGCTGACGCCGCGTCTCAGCATCATGGGCCAGTTCCGCAATGCGTCCCATCGTTTCATCTCCCATTGAGTTACGCGCGGCGCAACATCCACCACGTTGTTACGCCGCGCGTAACATCACATCCCGAGCCGACCGGCGGCATACCCGCCGCCAGCCGCGACCAACGCCATCGCCGCACCGACCAGCCCCGCGACCAGCAGCGGCAGGACCGGACGTCGCGTCATCGCCTGTTCCGAGACGCGCGCGATCTTGCCGGCCATCCTCACGATCTTGATGGCCTCGGCCTGGATCGCGGCCTGTTTCGCAGCCTGTTCCGCGCCGACAATCGCCAGCTTCTGTCTAGCCTGCCGGTCGGCGTCGAGCGCCTCGACCAAGCCGACGAACAACAACGTTGTTCTGTCGAGAACAGCGTCGTCGTTGTCATCATCAAGTGGCGCTGACATTGAACAGCGCCTTGTCCCGATCCGACTTCAGACCATCAATCACAACATTCAGCAGAGACGCCGCACGATCGTCTGAATCCACCATCGCCAAGACGGCACCACCGACGATGATCTTTCGCCTCAAATCCTCTTTCCGTGCCTTCTGGCTCTCGACCGACGACACTTTCTCGTATCGGGCTTGAGCCTGCGTCAGCCGCTGTTTCGCTCGCTCTAAACGTCCAACCGACTTTTCCACTTCGCCGCTCCATAACTGGTGACATGCTATTATAGCCGACGACGGCCATTCCTTTGGCGAGCGCAAGCGAGACAAAGGCGCACTTACGAGTCCTGGCGGACTCGACGTGCGACGCAGCGGCGTCGGTCACCTGCGGCGGCGGAACAGAGGAAACAGCGATGGCGATCATGTCCCTGTCCAGCAAACCAATCTCTCGATCAGCCGGACGATCCGCCGTCGCCGCTGCCGCCTACCGATCTGCTGAGAAACTGACCGACGAGCGCACCGGCCAGATTCACGATTACAGAAACAAAAACGGCGTCGTTGCGACGGCTTGCAGTGTTGGCAACCAGCGCGTCGATCGCGAGACATTGTGGAACGCTGCGGAGGCAGCAGAGAAGCGGAAAGATGGTCGAACGGCTCGCGAATGGCTCCTGGCTCTACCAGCCGAGCTATCACCCCGAGATCGACAGCGCCTCGCCGCCGAATTCGCGAAGATGCTGCACGAACGCTATGGCGTAGCGACTGACATCTGCATCCACGAGCCGAGCCGGACCGGAGACGATCGCAACCATCATGCTCACCTCATGGCGACGACCCGGATCGTCACCATCGAAAACGGCGGCAAACCGATATTCGGCGCCAAGGCCACATTCGAGCTTGAGAACAGAGAACGCCAGAGGCGCGGTTTGCCATCCACGATGCAAGAGATGAAGGGCATCCGCCGGGAATGGGCCGACATGGTCAATCACGCCCTGGAACTCGCGGGGTCCACAGAACGTATCGACCATAGATCGCACGCAGACCGTGGAATTGATGACGCACCATCACAACATCTGGGACCCGCTGCAACAGCAATCGAACGCAAAACAAATCAACCATCTGAACTTCGTCTTCGTCAAAGGGCGGAAAGAATGGCGGCGTTCCAAAAAAAACTTGCGGCACGACGTGCAGTCAAAGCGGCGCGCGATGAGCAGCGTAAAGCTAAAGACGAAGCCTACATTGCGAAATCTGTTGCTCGTGGACTAGACATCGCTGCATCACGAAACGATCGTTTGACCGCAATGCTGCATAACGAAGCACAGCGCGCACGCAATAACTCAATATCAGCGATGCAGCGGGCCGCTTCATCTGCCGCTAGAGCCGCGTCCCTGTCTCAGCAACTGTCTGAACTCGCTGACGAAGACGGCGACGATCCGCAGACCGCAGCACGCAAGGCGTTTCAAAGAGCAAAGATCGCGGGCGATATGCTGCGCGAGGCTGCACAATCGGCTGCCGAGGCATTCATGCGTCGTATCGCTAAACCCACAGACGGACAGATTGCGTATCAAGAACGCCGCACAAAACTAATAGCTCAGGTTGCTGTTGACCAGTCGACGACGATCGCTGATCGCGAGGCCGAGGCACGACAGAGACAAGCAGAACGCAAAACGCAATGGGCGGCTGAGCGTGCAGAGAAGAAGCAGCAAAACAACGAACAGTGGAAGGCCGCCAAATCATTTTTCGGCATAGACGATCAACACACACAACAGAACGACAACCATCAGAAACAGAAAAGGAAGAATGACGAACCAAGACAACCCTAATGCCGCCCAATACTTGACGGCAGTTTAGCTATTTCAGCTTCTCTTCTTTGGCCGTTTGCCAACATGACAAGATACACGTCGGGAAGGCCGCGAGACAGGACCTCAGGAGGCAGGACGGAACGGGCCGCAGCCACGTCCTCATCCGAATGCGGACGATACTGGGAAGGCAGCGGAGCGGCCTCGGCTGGCGCTGGAATCGACGATGGCGGTATGGTCTCAGAAATCGTTTCGATATCGTTTTGAGTTGCGAAATTAGCGTGCATAAAAAGGCTCTGATCATCAGGAATATGGGTCTCGGCGGCGGCAAGACCGGCAGCCAGTCGCGCCAGAGGGTCGCCGACCTTGCCTTTCCATCCATTAGCCCGAGCCTGACCCACCGCCTGCCGGTGATGCCTAAGAAGGATCGCCAACCCTCGCTCACCTTCCTCTGTCTCTGGCCTCAACGTCAGGTTCATGACCTGAGTCCAGGTCTCCCAAATCCCAGCCATGGTCGGCGAGGGGCGCTCGCGGGCGATCACAAGGTTCTCGACATGGCCGCGTGACTTCTTCGTTGCGAAATCGGAACCGTTGGCGGAATTAGCATACACAGACCCGTCAAGCCCTTGATCCAAAACAGAATTGCCAGGCGACAGACAGGCCCCCGATGCTAGCCCCCCAGAGGGGGGCGTCGCTCCCAGCGGCGAGGCGGCGGCGGCTTCACGGTTCGATGCGATGTCGGAATGGCTGGCGGAATTAGCATACACAGGGTCGCCAACATGCTGATCTTCATAACGAACCCTTGGCGGACCCTCGACGAAGCCAGGCGGGAACGGCGAGTCGTCCGCGCCAGCCAGGATGCGGGGTGATAAACGCTTGGCGACGACAAGGCTGTGCTCGCGGGGCCGAGGTGGCACCAGTGCCTCGACGACCTGGCCATCCGTCATCCTGACCGGCTTCCTGACCGGCACGGCGCGCTTACGGACCACCCTCTCCTTGTCCGTCTTGAGGCCAGCACGGAACGCCTTGAAACCAGACAACGGCGTCAGGTTCCACATCTGATCGACCTGTCCTAGAAACCAGGCGGCGACATCATCAGACAGGTCGGAGAATAAGATTTCGTCGGTCCGGGTTCGCTTGGCCTTGTATAACTTCGTCATGTAATCGAGTAACGTTGAGAGGTCGGTCACGGGACCAGTGACGTAGAACCCAAGGTCAAACTTCTCCCGAACGGCGCGGCGGAAGTCTTCCCAGATTTCAGGCGGCATAGGAGACTTCATCGTGTAACAGAAATTGACGTGTCCGTTGACGAATACACCGGTCAGAGGACGAAACTGGAAGGCGAAATCGTTCGCTAGCATCAAAACATCAAAGCCATAGCCAGAGAATGGCCCTCTTTGACACCATCTCAACATTTTATTAATTTGGCCGCGTAGATGCTTCATATCTCCAACTAGGTCGCCCCCGATGGGGGTCATGTCCGAGCAGGTGAACGTGCCTGAACAAAGTGGCGTCCGCAGGTAATTCTCAGCATAAAAGCGCAGTTCATCGCCCCGCTCGCGCCGCAGTCCGTAAGCCTGTGAAGGTATAAGTAGCGTGCGGCGCAGACGTTCTTGCGGCATCTTCTCCACGTGGAGCGTGACTTCACTTATCCTGTAGATGTCGCGGCCATTGTGTGTGTGCGTCTTAATTCCAGAAAGCTGCATGATACGCAAAACATGGGCGTCCATTGCTGCAAGCCTACCTTGCAGGTCATAGTCGATGCCGGTCTTGCGGCCGACCAGGGGGGCCGCCAACTCGGTGAAAGAAGCGAAGGGGCGTCGAGCCATAGCGCGGACCTCGGTGGTCCGTCCCCAAATTTGCGACATGCACGGAGGTCGCATACAATGGGAGACATCTCGTTCCAGTGGCCGGGAAGCTCAGAGGAACGCGGACCTTGATTGTTGTTGACTGCGCGGCAGGCGGCTGGTGATCCAGCCGCCTGTTTGCGTTAAATGCTCAGATCGTCGGCGCGAGGCCCGCGCGGGACGAGAGACAGATGCGGATCGAAAGCAGTCATGTTGCGTTCCTCATAGGGCGTGGCTCCGAACAGCCACATGCAACAGTCCTATTAGCGCCGATTTGCGCTTAAACTCAAAAATCCCGCTTGAGCCAAAATCCTCGGCCAAAATCATGAGCCATTTTTGAGCCACAACGGAGGTGTTTTAGGGTGACAATGGGTGACGGGGGATGACATAATAAGTGTGTGAGTTCAACGCGATAACCACGGAGCCCGCAGTTGTCCAAGGCTAAGTTTTGCCCTTTCACGGCGGTAACACGGGTTCGAATCCCGTACGGGACGCCAACGACGATTTGGTCGTTGGCATAGTTGAAGCACTCAGGTTAAAGACTTTCATGCTCTTGCATGAAATGTTGAGAACCTGATGTTTCTTTGGGTCTGCAACTGAGAGTTTTAAAAGACGGCTCTGATGGCATCGTCGCCGGCTGGCGGGATTGCTCTGATGTGTCGCGCATAAGCGCGGTGTATGCCGTGCTTATGGCCTGACAGGCTCCAAGGGTTTGCTCCATTGGGAGAACTGCCGCGTTCTATTCTGAACGTAAGAGGTTGGCTGGTCATTCATTCGGGTATGAATTCAAGCCGCGCGAAACCGAGCTTTCCGGTCGCCTTGCAGATTTGCAGCATGTCCGATGGTTTTCGGCGCAGCATCCATAAAATGCCGAAAGCCGACATCTGTGCGAGTGCGATGAAATAAATATTCATCCGCGTTATGATTTTATGCTGGCTGATCGCGACGCGGACTTCCGCTGAATGCCTGGAACTGCGTTGGACGCGGCGGCACATATAGCGGAAATTCTGTCGGCCGCTCTCGTTGAATTCGATGACCGGGGCATCCGGACACCAGACGAAATGTCTTCCGTCTCTGGCGAGACGGAGCAACAGCATTGTATCTTCGCCGCCGGTCCTTCCAAATTCTTCGTCGAACGGTTTGCTCTGCGCCAGACAAGAAGAGCGTTTGAGCATGACATTTGCCGTGCTGACGCCCCTGGGGCGGGGAGGAAACCATTTCAAAGGATCGATCCGGGTATCGGGCGGCAGACCGAAATCGGTCGTATAATAACGGCCCTGCGGATCCCATGACGGTGGAGTGCCTCTTTCGAAAATCGGGTAGACAGCTCCGAAACTGGCATCGGCTCCGGTGCGCAGGAGGCATCGGTAATGGGCCATGAGCCAGTTCGGCTCGGGCGCCTCGTCATCATCGACGAATGCGATGAAGGCGCCGTTTGCTGCCTGTATGCCCATATTGCGTGCGGCGGCGATATTGCGCTCGCCCGCTTCGACGTGCCGTAACGGGATATCGCTGTGGAATGTCGCGACCAGGGAACGTGCCAGGCGGGCAGGGTGATTGTCAGCTATGATGATCTCCCATGAAACGCCAGCATCGACCACCTGACACAGGCAGGCTGTGATGGTGCGTTCCAGCAGGGCCAGGCGATCAAAGCATGGGATCACGATGCTGACATGTGGGGTATGATCAGGGGCTCCCGACTGTCCTGCCTCTATCATCTGCTTGCCAATTCCTTCACAGGCTTGCGCGAGGAACGATTGTTTTTGAATTTGACAGACCCCTTGGGCATAAAGAACTTATGATGGCAGAACCAGCTTCCGTTCTTAAAGAGTATGCTCCTACCCGACGACCCCAGCAATTCGCGGTGCTCATTCTGCTGCTCGTGTTTGGATATGTCATCATCGGCATTCCGAGTTTCGACAGAAATGCGCCCCTCGCTTCGGAGATGAACCAGGAATATGTAAGTCCTGTCAATCGCTTCATCTGGCTGGCTTTTTTTGCGGCATGCCTTCCATTTGCAATTTCCTCCGGTCAGAAATTACGACGCCTCTTGTTGGCGGCGTGGCCGCTCGTCGGGCTGCATGTCTATTTTTTGCTAAGCGCTACGTGGGCATTGGATCCGTCAACTTCGGCACGCCGCATTCTATTTGCCTGGGTCCAGATCCTCGTGGCGGCCAGCCTCGTTACGACCATAAAAAAAGCCCAGACCCTCCATAAATGTATCGCTTTCATATGCTTTGGCGGCGCGGTGGCGGATCTGCTGATCTGGATCGCCCGGCCAGGCTATGCGATGACCAGTGAAGGGCTGGCGGGGTTTCAGGAGCAGAAGAATTCGGCTGGTCTGCTCATGATGTATGGACTTCTTGCGACGGGCTCCTTTCTGCTGTCATGGCTTTCGACAGGGAGGCGGTGGGTTTACGTCGCGGAATGCGTGCTGATGTTCGGCCTATTGCTGGCGACGAAGTCGAAGACAAGTCTTGTAATCGTTCTCTTGATGCCGATGCTGCTGGCTGCGGGATATCGTCTGAGAACAGCCTCTGAGGTGATGCAGATTTTTGTGGCCGCATTTGCAGTGGGCATCATCGGGATGAGTATTCTTGCCTACATGACCTGGTGTGCCATGAGCGGGCAGGACATATGGTCGGTTCTTCAGGGAATTACATTCACGAGCCGCACTGACATCTGGTCATTCATGTTGGATGAGATCTCTCAGCGACCCATTTTGGGGGCTGGATATTCGTCTTTCTGGTCAATCAAGCCTTCTTTGCAACCGAGCTTGAAGACATCGATGTGGTTCGGAAGTGAGGCAAATATTAACGAAGCCCATAATGGTTATCTGGATCTTTTGGCAACAGGTGGATGCGTAGGCTTTGTTCTGGGAATATTCGTCGTGGGGCGGTATCTTTATCTGAGCTTCAAAGCGATCAAATATAATAGACATAGAGACAAGAGGGCCTCGGCTTTCTTTAGTCCGGAAACGGCGATATTCCATTTTTCATTTATGCTTGCATTGATCATTCATAATTTTACGGAATCAAACCTGTTTACCGGTAGTGGCATGATTATGGTTTGTTTCTATTTTATCGCGTTTGATCTGGAAAAATGGGAGTTATACCGGAAATCCGACGAGGATGGGGTGCTTTCGGATGATGAGCGTGCGCGCCTTGGGCAGAAGAAGAAGAGTTTCAGATCAGAGCACCAGCCCGGCACAGATATGGACGCTAGAGCAGATCCTGTTTGAATGCGTGCATTCAGATAGGTGAAGATGCTTGCAAAACAATAAACCAGAGCATTTCCATCGAACCGATTTTCGATGAAAATGCTCCAGTCAGGTTTCTCGCTTTTCTGATGGTCCTGAATATATCCGCCGAGCACCGCTGTCCTGATCGCGGGCACGACGACGTAGGCGGATATCACGGTAGAAATGGTGTGCACTTGTTTCGATAACGAGCACGCACAGGCCGTAATCGATCTTCCGTTTCATATTTTTTGTCAATGAAGACATCGAAGCACGGTCCGCGCCTGGGGGGTATTTGCACGCTTCAGGGGAGTATGAGTATTTCCGTCGAATACCGGGGCGAAGAAAAAGCGCTAGTTTATTGTTTTTGCGACCGTGGTTACCTCTTTGAATGCACGCATTCAAAGAGGAACCGCTTTAGCAGGTTCTAGAATGATGGAGCCCACTTGGAAAAATCGGTCTGAAGCATGATTTCTGTGTCGGAGTGATATCCATAGAAAGAAAAGATAACGATCGTCAGGACGGCAAATGTCGGCAGGATTACGCGACGGGGCATCGGGACGAGCAGGCATGTTGACGCCACGGCCACCGATATGCCGAGTGCCCCCCCCAACAGGACTTCAGGCAACGTATGAGAATGAAGGACGAGGCGTGTGTATGAAAACATGTAAGCGATGACAACCGGAACGGGCAGGTAGAAAGGGAAAAGGCGTTTTTTCCGGAAGATTAGAATGTTGATGAGGCTACCGTAGATCGCCGTTCCCGCGGAGACGTGACCACTGACGCTAAGGGGCCTGCCCAGACTGTCGGAAAGATAGGCCCACTCCAGTCCAGCGAGTTTGGCTAGCATCAGTACGGCGAGCGCAGTTCCTGATATTGCTCCCCAGATGATGGCGCCACGCATCCATCCGAAAGCGGCAAATAGAATGATAGAAACACCTACGATTGGAAGCAGCACGGCGCCGTCTCCAAAATCAGTGAGAAATCTATCGAGTTCCAAGGGATGCAAAATCATATGGGAAGATGATAAAGAATGCTGGGAATGTGAGAGCGACGTTTGTTGAATACGGCGCCTAGTATGTTGCCTTTTACTTCTTCAATTCTATAGATAAGATCCTTTGCCTCGCTTTTTTTTGTTTCTTCAGCACCGATGACGATAATGGATGCGTCGATGTAGGAAGAAAGAGCGACGCCCAGATAGGATGCCCGAAGGGGAGGAGCATCGATGAAAATCACTTCATAACGAGGCTTCCATTTTTTGATCTGCTCAATCCAATCGATCGGATGTTTTTGCGCGTCGGTGGACGGCATCGCAATGCTGAGCGAAGAATCTTTGACCTTTCGGACTTGAAGCCAGTCGCCGTCCGGCTGCGCATCGGAAGCACTGCTGGCCGGAGCGATCAGGCGCGAGGCAGGAATATAATATTTGCGGACGATTGACTCTTCGAAAGAACCGATCGGGCCGTCAAGCGAGATGAGAAGGGTTTCAACACCCATATCGCCGCCGGATACGACCGAGAAATCACGCGCGACGCTCGTGGTCCCGATTCCGGATTGTGTTGCGATGAACTGAAGGACAATCGCGTTGCTCTTTTGACGCGGCAGCATATAAAGCAGCCGCTTTATTTCCGTCTCAAGGATCAGATGGGGAGGCAACGTGGACGCATTGCCAACGGAAGGAGGGGGGGAAGACGCTGTGCCGTTCACAGTTCATTGTTTCTCATAGAGAGGAATGGACAGAAGTACGGGTACGTGGAGGCCATGCTCGACATCGCGGACGGTGACGAAAATCTTCTGGGTCACGACCCGGAAAGCAAGCATGCCGACTGCTGCAACAAGCCCGAGCATGAGCCCCATTCCCAGAAGCGGCAGTCTGAGTGTCGACCCCTGAAGCGGTGCATTGGGGGGATGAACAATCCGGATGTTTGCGCTGGCCAATTGGGAAAGAGAGGAACTCAAGGTTGTGGCTTCGACATTGTTTTCGAGTGTTTTGTAGCTGTCGGCGAGCGTATCGCGCGTTGTCTGAAGATCACGATATTGGCCCGATAGCTGGGTCAACTCGGCCAGACGCAACTGAAGTGCATTCCGGTCATTCGTTACCGCATCGCGTTTGGAACGCAGGCCCGCTGCACGGGATTCCAGAAGGACCTGTTGCTGTTTCAGCTCCTCGTATATGGTGCTGGTTCCATTGCGCTTCACATTCGTCTCGCGGGCGGGCGATTTCCGAAGTTGTATTTCGATCTCCCTGATCTGATGGCGAATGTCGACCACAAGCGGGAATGTGTTCTTATAGCGTTGCCTCACGTCGGCAAGCTGAATCCGCAGTCGTAGCAGGCGATCGAGTAATGTTTTCCGCGCCTGCCCGATATCTGTCTCCGTGAACAGTTCGATTCGCGATGGAAGCGTCGACAAGGTTCCATTCAGGACTTTGGTCTGGGCATCGAGATTGTCGATTTCGCTGTCAATGCCGGTCTGTTCGTCGGCCAGATCGGCCGCCCTGCGCAGGATGATGCTGGTCTGCTGATTGAGGTCGCTGATATTGTGCGCCAGACTGAAGGCAACGATCTTGTCGTTGGCATCTTTCAGGCGGGCGGCCATCTGGGCGACCAGTCGCGCCGGCCCGTTGTCGCGATTGCCCATGAAAATTTCACCATGATAAATGATATAATCATGGATGATCACGTCCAGCGCTTCAAGAGCGACCTGTCGGTCGCGATTGCGCAGTGAGACTTCGATAATATTGGATTGAGGAACGCCGTCGACGCGGAGATCCCTGAGCAGGCGTGTCGCAGCCTGCTGTTCCCCCAGCGGGGTATCGGGCATCTCCGGATAGAGGCGCCGGATACCGACATCCTGAATCACGCGTGCGGCCAAGGCGGGGCTTTGAATGATTTCCAGTTCACCCTGGATAATCTGATTGCGATCGAGCGCGACATCGCCGCCATTCTCCTGCCCGATCGGGTGGAAGACATATTCGCCACCATACAGGATCAGCAGGCGAGCCTGCGCTGTATAGATCCGATGGGCTCCGAGGATGGCGAGCAGACTTAATACGAGAGGCACAAGCGCGGAAAAAAAACGCTCTTTTTATAATAAAACAGCGCCGCCAGGATATCTCTCGCCGAATGCCGCGCATACGACATCGATCTGTTGGTCAGGCGTAGTTGGAAGGATTCCTTCATGACGCCCTCAGTTCGGCAGAATCATATTTGGCTGGTTGCGTCAAAACCGTCATTGATGCCAGGTCACCAACAGACACGATGCCGTTGTCGGCGGTCACGATCCCCACAGTCGGCGCTCCACTCGGAATTGAAGTGCTTGATGGCGCCCTCAAGTCGATTTGCACCATGAAAGCGCGATCAGGGAGATCATGGAAGTCTCCTGAAGGCTCCCATTCCGCTTGCCGAGCCGATTGCCCTTGAAGAAGGAACGGCTTATTGAGAAATACATTGCGTTCTGAAGGGACATGTTGGCTGTGACATTCTTGCGCCGGTTGCCTGTCGTGCTGCTTGCCGTGTGTTTCGCTGGCTGTGTCCAGCATCTCGATCCGAAACCTCATAGCGCCCGTAACTTTGCTCCATGGACCAATGATCCAGTCCCATACCGGCTCTCTCCGGGAGATGTGGTAGCCTTACAATTTACGCTTAACCCAGAACTCAATGAAAATGAACTCTCAATCGCACCTGACGGTACGATCACCGCGCCGCTGCTGGGGGCCGTCGATGCTGCGGGCCTGAGTCTTGTCGAACTGAAAAAAAACCTTCAGCGACGATATCGCGCTTATCTTCGCCAAGCGTCATTCGATGTCCTTATCCACAGCTACGGGGCGGCGCAGATCTATGTGGGGGGAGAGGTCAAGACGCAGGGAATTTATCCGCTAAAGGGCGCCACGGATGCGATGCAGGCCGTCGTGACCGCTGGCGGTGCCATCGATTCCGCAAAATTGGCGCAGACAATCGTGATCCGACGCAGGGGCGACGGGCGTCCGATGATGCGGACGGTCGATTTGCGACATTACCTCAATACGGCGGATACGCGCGACCGGGTGATGCTTCAGCCAGGCGACCTGGTCTATGTGCCCAAGACCGAGATTGCCTCGTTCGACATCTTTATCGATCAGTATCTGGACAAAAGCGTGCCGTTCAACAAGACGTTCAACTACAATATGGGTTCGAGCGTCTTTTATTGACCTGATGCGGATATCGGTCCAGCCGTGGGGAAACTGGGCTGCTTATGCGATGACAAGGGCTTGCTGATTTCATGCGTGACAATCCGGTTTCCTTTCGCGTGCTGGGGATGTTCGGGGGGCGGGAGAAAGCCGCGGAATTGTCACGCAGGCTGATGAAAAAGGTAAAAAAAGCTGCGAATTTTTTAATATACCTTGTTCTTTTTCCACTATGGTATCGTCGTGGCGCACCTGAGCGAACGAATATTGATTATATTTCTTTTCCTGAAAAGGCGGGAGGGGGGCGACCGCTGCCGCGAATTGTCTGGATTTATTGGGACGACCCCGACTATCCGGAATATATAGATATTTTAGTGAGCCGAATACGTGACCTCAACAGGGATTTTGACGTTCGATTTCTGAATAGAAAGACGGTAACGCATTATATAGACGACTATATGAATGCGCAGCCTGGTCTTTCGGCTGTTACGCGGGCAGACCTGATCAGGCTGGAACTGATCAAGCGCTATGGTGGGATATGGATTGACGCGACGAGCATCGTCTTTGAAAATTTTTCCTGGATTGAAGAAAAATTTTGTGAAGGGGCGTATAATTTTGTCGGATATTTTTCAGCGTGTTTTACGGTAAACCCTAATTTTCCTATACTCGAAAACTGGTTGATTGCGGCCCTTCCGGAAGATGAATTGATTTGCGCCTGGCTGGATGAATTAAAGAAAATAGTACAGTTTGGTGCTGATGCGTATTTTTTTCATCTAAAGGCACGGTCGGATTATCAGGACATTCTTCAAAAAATTAAATATCCAGAATATTTTCTGGCATATCTGTCGTGTCAGGTCGCGATGCGGCAGGTTGCGTCCCTGTCGCTCCATGTTCGGGACTCAGGCCAGTCGGGGTTACTTTATCACGATCTGGTCAATTGGGTTCCTTACCGAATCGCCTTGATGTTGTGTGCCAGTGCGATGCCGGGATCTCCTCCGCCGCTCGTTAAAATTACGCATACCGAACGATATCTTATTAACGTCATACTGAAATTTAATCTGTTCAATAGGAGAAGTTTTGCAGGATTACTGAAGGGTTGACTGGATTCGCGCGCTTTCGCTTCGACATCTCGGGGATGGCTGCATTATTTGCGGCGATGCGCGTGTCCTGTCAGTAAAGGGCGTGTCTCTTGAACCATGTGATCTTTCCCACGGCGGCCGCGAGTTTGAAGATCAGCATCGCGAGACGTGGGGAGGTTCCTTTTCTGGCCCAGAGGCTTTCGGCCGCGGCCCCCGGAAGGGCGAAGAGGCAGGCAATGCTTTGCAAGAGCCCCTGTATGCTCAGATGAAGCACAGCCAGATACGCGCTCCGGGCATTTCGGATGGTCGTAACGGCGTATATCTGCCCGCCACAATAAGAACGCTCGGCGAGGTGGCGTAACGTCATGCGATTTTGGGGAACATATTCGTAGACGTACCCGCTGCCGCACCACACGAAGCGGCGGCCGCGTCTATACAGTCGCTGGAAAAGGTCGATATCTTCACCGCCTGAAAGGCCGAATCGCTCGTCGAAAACGCTCTGATCGGTGAAGCATGTCTTGCGTCGCCACAGGCTGTTGCCGGTACCGATCGAGAAGGCGCGCGTCTTGTTCGGGCCGGCCGGGAAGACCGGTGTTCCATCCTTCCTGTCCCATTGTCGGCCGAATATGCTGGCGTCTGGATCCCACGATGGGGGCTGGACGGCCGGATTGGGGCGCACCGCGCCAACGACTGCGTCGGCGCCGGTTTCCTGCATGATCGAAAAGAGATGAGCGAGCCAGTCGGGGCCGGCTTCCTCGTCATCATCAAGAAAGGCTACGGCACCGCCGGAGGATGCCGAGATACCGGCATTGCGCGCCACGGCGATATTGGCGGGGTGCGCTTCTATCCAGTGGAGCGGTATTGAAGCCGACTGAAAAAAAGTCCGGAGGTCGCGTGTCGTGCCTTTCGCGCTGTTGTCCACGATAATGATTTCGAAGGTCGGGCCCGTCGGCGATGCCTGGGCGATACAGGAGCGGATTGCCTTGAGCAGCAATTCTCTGCGATCGACTGTGCAGATGACGATCGAGATGTCGGGGACAGCCGCCATGCGTTACGTTCCATTGGGAGATCTGCGTGGAGAGAAGGCATCTATCGGGAGACAATGCGTTTTGCACATTTCCCACAGCGCGCTTCCACGGGAAATGATCCATGCTTTACCCGTTGGGTTCAAGGTCCGCCAAATAGAGGGCATGGGTGCTGTGCCGTCAATTCGGGAACGGGCGCGAGCATGGGGCGGTATGCCGGGTTTGTTGCGCGCCCTGCCGGGAGGAATGCCTTGAATCATATGAAACAGCCTGCGAGACTCTCCTGAATGTCCATGGCTCCTACAGAAGCGTTGAAGACGATGGCTGGGGGCGGAGGCTCCTCGTGGCGTCCGCGCGTCCTGATGCTTGCTGAATCGTGCAACCCTGAATGGATCAGCGTGCCCTTGGTCGGCTGGTCGCATTATCAGGCGGTGGCACGGCTTGCCGACGTGCATCTTGTCACGCGGACCCGCAATGTTGCCGCCCTTCGCCGGGTAGGGTTGAAAGAAGGAGACGATTTTACCGCGATCGACACGGAATTCGTCTTCGAACCTATGGTTCGGCTGGTCCGTTTCATCAGTGGGAAGGGGCGCGGATGGACCCTGCTGATGGCCCTGACGCTTCCCTCCTACCTTTTATTCGAACATCTGGCATGGCGCCGATTTCGGCGCCGGCTTCGGAGCGGACAGTTCGATGTCGTTCATCGGGTGACGCCCGTCAGTCCCGCGGTGCCCAGTCCGCTTGCCTCGCGGTGCAGGCGTTTGAAGGTGCCGTTTGTATTGGGACCGCTTAATGGTGGCCTGGCCTGGCCGAAGCAGTATCCGGAACTTCGCCATAACGAACGGGAAGGATTTTCGCGTTTCCGGGATGTCTTCAAGCTGCTGCCGGGCTATCGGCGGACTCGTGAAGCCGCGAATGCGATCATCGTCGGTGGACGCAGCGCCCTGGCTGAAATCCCGCGGAGATGGCGTGCGAAGACGATCTATCTGCCCGAAAACGGTTACGATCCGGCACGTTTCCCCACGCCGCCGGTTCGGACGGCCGATGCCTATGTGGCGCGTCCGCTGCGTGCGATCTTCATTGGACGCCTCGTGCCTTACAAGGGGTGCGACCTGTTGCTTGAGGCCGCCGCTGCGCTGATCGCTTCAGGCCGGTTGACGCTGGACATCATCGGGGATGGACCGGAAAATGGACGGCTGAGGCAATTGGCCGCGGATCTGGGGATTGAAACCGGTGTCAGATTCCTGGGCGAGTGTTGTCACCGCGTTTCGATGCAGCATCTTGTCGGGGTGGATATCCTGACCTTTCCGTCGTTGCGGGAATTCGGCGGCGCGGTCGTTCTGGAAGCGATGGCCATGGGGGTGGTGCCGATCGTGGTCAATTATGGCGGACCGGGAGAGTTGGCGTCGCCGGACTGTGCCTTTCTGCTCCAGATGAAGGAGCGATCCGGCCTTGTCCACGACCTGCGCGATATTCTGGCAGGTATTGTCGCCGACCCTGCCCAGCTTGTCGGGCGCGCGGAACGCGGCATGCGTCGCGCGCGCAGATTTTTTGCCTGGCCCCGCAAGGCAGAGCAAATATTGTGTGTCTATCGCTGGGTCGTCGGCCGGACGGATATCAGGCCGGATTGGGGAGCGCCGTTCTCTGACGTGGATGATGGCGGGGACGCTTGTTCCGCGTGAGAGGTATCGTGCAGGGCGCCCTTCAAATAGAGGGCCATGCTGAGACACTGGACGGCCTGGCCGGCAAGCGTTCCGACGATGACCAGGGAGTAATCGGCATTCCTGGAGAGTGCTGCCATGCACGCGCAGGTCGTGAGCGCGGCCAGGACATCGGTTATCGCCAGGGAGCGATATCGTTTCATGGCGAGCATGGCGGTGCCGCCAACGGCTGACAGGCCGCCCAGAACGACGTTGCATCCCCAGAGCAGGATGAGATGACCATTCCGCTCGTAGCGTCCTTTATACAGGAGCCGCGAGATCTCGGGCCAGCCGAGTTCCACGCCTCCGGTCCAGAGCAGGCTGCCGAGAAGCGGGAAAAGGAGTCCTGCCCCAAGCACGGCCAGAAAACGTCGATGATTGTGATCCCGCCACAATCTGGCGAGCTGCGGCTGACTGACGGATGACCAGGCCGCGCTGAGCATCCAGGCCGGCCTGATCGCGACCTGCGTGGCCGACAGCATGGCGAGGGAGTTCGCGCCGTAGCGTCCGGCGGTTACGAAGCTGAACAATCGATTGGTTAATTCCGACGATCCGGCGCCAAGCAGAATCCAGCCGGAACTCCGTAGATAATGAAGATGCGGGCGGATCGCCTGCCACTGAACGAGCGGTCGTCGGCCCTTTGTGAAGCCGACCAGCCAGATCAGCGCCACGATACCATATGACGTGCCTGCGAGTGCCAGCCCGATATCAGGCGTGGGTGCGTATCCATAGAACGAACAGACAGATGCCATGCCGATGAAAAGGAACAAGGTGCTCGCTGTGAGCGCGGTTGCGCAATCCGGTCTGTGATGAGCAAAGAATAATGCTCTAGTATATTGATATATAAGAAAAAATGGAACAAAAAAAACGGCGCTTGACGCGTGGAACGGGCTGTTGCGATGGAGCAGGATGGCACTGGCGCCCGCGGTGATCGCAGCGGCGGCGAAAACAAATAAAATATGGATGGTCAGGAAGAAACGTTCAGCGGTTTCCCTTTCCTCCTGATCGGATGCATTCAGTCCCGCGAGATGTGAGGTGACCAGCGTCGACTGGGCGGCTCCGCTGATCCAGGCCACGGCGAGCCACAAAGCATAGACACCATAGGCATCAGGCCCGCCTTCGCGCGCCATCCAGAGATTGACGATGAATGTCAGCAGGGCACCGAGAATTTGATCGGATAGGGAAATCAGGAAGCGCATGGACGAATCATGCCTTGTTGCGAGGCCGGCCGAGGAAAAAGGGGAGGCGTGACAGGTGCCCGGCCATTCATGACGCGGGAGAGCGAACATAGGCGTTCGTTAAAATGCGATGAAGTGACAAAATCGAGGAACGGGACGTGGAACGGGCCTGTGCTGGATAGGCTCTGTTATATCCGGATGATGGTGCCTATATAGGGGAAGTGGCGGGCAACTGCGCGACTTGCATTTTTCTTTCGTCTCGTCGCAACCCTATTCTGGATCGCGCTTTGACGGAGCCCGGCACTTCCGTGGAGGTACTTTAATGTGCTGCGGCCACGGTACGGAATATTTTACCGGCTTGGCCGTGTAGCGCGGATGATCTCCCCCCGGTTTCTTTTCGGGGGTGAATGTGCCAGAGATGAAGTGGCTACGGCCAAGAGTGCTGCTAGAGTGGAATTGAATGATTCCTGGAATCGTGGAGCGGAGGGTGCTCATGAGCGCGGTGCCGAATCAGTGGGCCGGCGCGCTTCGGCATGTCGTTGGCGTTTTCTTCTGATGGATCGCTCGCGCTGGCTGATCCTGCCAGGTCTCGCGATTTCCATGGCTGTGATCGTGCCGTGCATTGATATGCGGGCTCATGCCCAGCCAGTTGGCCGGCAGGAATGCAAATGGATATGGGACTGCACGAAGGGGCGGTGCAAACATACGCCGCAATGTGCAAATAATTATGACTTGATCCCACCTGAACCACAGGAGCTTCCTCCGCTTGTGCCGATTGATAGCGGAGCCTCGATCGTTCCAGATATTCTGCCTGCGGCTGGAAGCCATTGTCCGCCCAAACGGACGTGCGATCAGGATGGGAAATGCGTCTGGGAGGTGAAATGCTGATGCGCGCGGGATTCCGGAATGTGGTGTTGCCTGTTCTGACGGGCCTGATGGCTGTTGTTGCCGTCCTGCCATTCACGGCACACGCGCGCTGTTATGGCCCCGCGAAGTTCCAGACCTGTGAAAATCTCAATGATGGCGCGCGCATAATTGTTGCCCATGAAGGGCATAATAGTGTCATCATGGGCGCTGATCCGGGGACAGGGCATACCTTCCAAGGGTTTGCCACTACGCTTGGACAGACGACCTATTCCAGTAACATCGATTTTCATGCGCGCGTTTCGTTTGAATCGCTCGATAGTTATGCGCCAAGCCAATATCATATCGAAGGTCGTAATTTTGATAAAAGACCTTATACTTACCAATGCACTGTTCTTCTTGGTTGCTATTGATAAAAATATCTTCAGCAGTGCGTTGCGTGTTGTTACGCCGTAAATTCATATTTCAATGGGGATATTTATGATAAATGCACAATATGTTCTATATCGAGATCGAGCCCGGTGATAAATTATTCTAATCAGGCATGGTTGAAGGCTTGAAATTTATGCCTGTCTCTGTTCCTCAATCGCTTGGGCCACTGTTCGGCCTGCATTTTACCCTTCTTTCAGAGACAGAAATCGTGCGTCTTGTTGCGGAGCACGTGCCATCGCCGGAAGAAGGTGTCCATCTGGTCGTGACGCCCAACATCCAGCATGTCGCGCTCATGCGGGAGAACGGTGAATTCCGTAAGGCTTGCGAGCAGGCGGAGATCCTGACCTGCGATGGTTTTCCGCTCTATTATTATGCACGGTGTCGCGGTTTGCGGCTGCCGGGCAGGGTGACTGGGCGTGAAATTACCCAAGACCTGTTCGCGATGCCCGAAGCCCTGAAAAAACATCGGATATTTGCCGTCGTTGACAGTGAGCGCACGGGGCTGGTTGCCCGCCAGTGGGCATGCGCGCATGGGATGGAGGACCAGTTTGCCTTTTACGTGCCGCCTGTCGGCTTTGAGAACGATCCGGGCCTGTCGGGTTCTCTGGCACGGTTGATCCGCGATCATGCGACGACCCTGCTGTTCATGGGCGTCGGCGCCCCGCGGAGCGAGCTGTTCGTCAGCAGGCATCGGGCGGACCTGCCGCCCTGCTGGGCGTTGTGTATCGGACAGTCGTTGCTCGTCGCCCTGGGCCTTTTGCCAACGCCCCCGTTCCTTGTTCAGCGCCTTAATCTTGAATGGTTATGGAGAATCTGCCTGGAACCTCGACGTCTGACCGGGCGATATGTCCGGGCGCTGTTTGGCTTCGGTGTCGCCGTTTGCGAGGATCTTCTGCGCCTTGGCTGACATGTTCGATCTTCGGGCGGAAGCTGCCCATCTCGCCGCACGTATTTCCGCATCCGATGTCCATCAATCGCCGTTTCCGTCCGGTAGTAATCCACTGGCACGGCGACGGAGTGTCGTGATCGTGGGAGGCGCGCCCGACGGGGAAATGATGGCCCGTCGGCTTTTGCAGTTTCCGGAACATTATGAGGTTCGGGGGATTTTCGACGATCGTGTGGGGCGGCTTGGTCATCTCGCTCACGTCGTTCCCTTTCTGGGCAATCTGGACGATCTTCTGATTTTCTGCCGGGAGAACCTGCCGGATATTATCATCATTTCTATATTTTCGCTGAGCCAGGAACGGTTCAGGAGTATTTTTGAGAAAATACGGGTGATACCAGCGGATATTTATCTGGCTGTTCAGGAGCATGGCGAAGACAAGATAGACGGGGAAGTGTTGGGAAAGTCTGAGTTCTCCGTCTTTCTCGTGGAAAAGCAGCCTTTGTCTGGTTGGAATTTTTTTGTGAAATTCCTGGAAGATCGGGTACTGTCCTTTTTACTGCTTTTTATATTCTCGCCACTTTTTGTAATGATATGTATTCTGGTCAAATGTGACAGTCGAGGACCGATCCTCTTCACGCAGACCCGCTATGGATTTAATTCGAAGCCTATTCGGGTACTCAAATTCCGGACCATGCGCACCGAACAGGCTGACCCGTCCGGAGCGAAGCGAACTGTGCGGGACGATCCTCGGGTGACGCGGGTCGGCCGCTATCTGCGCCGCTATTCTTTCGACGAACTGCCGCAATTGTTGAATGTGCTGAAGGGGGAGATGTCGATCGTCGCCCCCCGTGCACATGTTGCCGCGATGCAGGTCGACGGTGGATTATATGAAGATGTCGTGAAAAATTACTTGAGCCGGCATAAGATAAAACCCGGCATTACGGGGCTGGCCCAGGTCAAAGGATGCCGGGGAGAGGTGAAAACCCTTGTGGATGCCAAGAGGCGGCTGTGTTACGACCTTTTTTATATTAATCATTGGTCGCTTTGTCTTGATCTTAAAATTATCCTCATGACAGTTTATATTGTTCTGTGTAAAAATAAAAATACGTATTGACGGTCTTTCGGGAAATCTGACCACCTATACAGGCAGGTGAATGAACGTAGCCTCACGGTTTCGATGGGGCATCGGGGCTGGCCGAGTGGCTCGCTTCCGGTGACAACGAAATGGGGCGATATACCGGCCTGTTCACATATCGAAATTGATTGTGCGGGAGACGGCGAACCATTTCCCGTGAGTGTGACCAGCGAAAAAAGTCGGGTGGAGGTCCGGGCGGGAATCGAACCCACATACGCGGATTTGCAGTCCGCTGCATCACCATTCTGCCACCGGACCCGACATGGTGCGTTGGCTATATCCACGCTCTGAGCGCGCTGGTCAAGCCGTTGTGTGCAATGGGCCTGCTAGGCAGATGGCGCCTGGGGACATAAAACGGGCTCAGGCTAGGGAAATGCCCCAGGGAACCACCGATGATGGGGCCCGTGCCGTGGGTTACGTTGCGAAGGGAACGCCATGAACCAGTCCGCGCCTGGAGATGCCATCCTAGATTACGATGCCGCGCGGCAGCGGATGGTGGATGCGCAGATCCGCCCCGTGCAGATCAATGATCCGCGAATCGTCGCCGCCATGCGTGTGCTGCCGCGCGAAGCCTGCGTGCCGGATTCGCTGCGGGCCATCGCCTATGCCGACCAGAGCCTGGAGCTGGGCCACGGGCGGGTGCTGACCGAACCGCGGATTGCCGGCCGCATGGTTCAGATCGGCGAGCCCCAGGCCGGGCAGCGCGCGCTGGTGGTGGGGGCCGGGACCGGATACATCGCGGCCCTGCTGGCGCGCCTGGGCCTGAAGGTCGTGGCGCTGGAATCGGATGCGGCCCTCAGCGCGATCGGCAGGCGCTTCTGCGCCGCCGAGGCGCCGGATGTGGTGTGGCGGGATGGTGCGCTGGCGGCGGGTGCCGCGGGCGATTCGCCGTTCGACCTGATCCTGATCGACGGTGCGGTGCGTGCGGTGCCGTCGGCCTTGGCAGGGCAGCTTGCACCGCATGGCAGGATTGTCTGTGTGATCTGGCCCGAAGGTGGGGTAGCAACGGCCAGCATCGGGGAAGCCTCGGCAAGCGGGCTGGCGACGCGGCCTGTATTCGACGTTGCGCTGCCCCTGCTGCCTGAGTTGGAGCCGGCGCCTGCCTTCGCGTTCTGACGCCTGAAACCGTTTGACATATTCTTTACCTGGAAATGCGATACCCAACCCCGGATGGCATTTCCAGGGGAGGGGCGAATGAAGCGCGGATGCGGAATCGGGGCGGGTCTGGCTGCCCTGTTATGCAGTTCGGCCGCGTGGGCGCAGCGTTATGACGGTAGCGGTTCGCCCAGTTTCGTTCCCCATACGTTGCAGGAGGCCATGGCGGCGGCCTACCTGACAAACCCGACCTTGCAGAAGGAACGCGCGACCCTGCGCGCGACCGATGAACAGGTGCCCACGGCGTTGGCCGGCTGGCGGCCGACCGTGACCAGCAACGCCGGCATGAGCTATTTCTCCGGCGTCAATCGCGTTTCGGCACAGGATGGCTATGCCGGGTATGACCGGAAATATGACGTTCCGGGTTATACCGCCGGGGTCACGATCTCGCAGCCGCTCTATTCTGGCGGGCGGACGACGGCGAGCACTCACAAGGCCGTCAATGCGGTGATGGCCGAGCGGGCACGGCTGATCGCGACCGAGCAGCAGGTCTTCAGCGACGTGGTCAGCGCCTATGTGGGCGTGATCGAGAACGAACAATTGCTGCAACTCAACATCAATAACGAAAAAGTGTTGCAGGAGCAGCTTCGGGCGACCTCGGAGCGGTTCCGGGTCGGTGAAATTACGCGGACCGACGTGGCGCAGGCCGAAGCGGCCCTGGCCAGTGCCCGCGCCGCCCGGCAGGAGGCCGAGGGCACCTTGCAGACCGCCCAGGCGACCTATGCCCAGGTGATCGGCATGTCGCCGCCGCCCAATCTGGTGCCGCCGCAGCCGCTGGTGCTGCCGGCGCGTTCGCAGAACGAGGCGATCGCCCAGGCGGTGCAGAACAATCCGAACGTCATCGGGGCGCTGTTTACCGAGGCGTCGCAGAAGGATGCGGTCGGCGTCGCTTTGTCCGCGATCATGCCGAAAATCTCCGCCCAGGCGAGCTATTCGCGGGCCATCAACCAGAGTAGCGGCCGCTCTCTGATGGACGACAAATATGCGACGGTGAATATCCAGTTTCCGCTCTATCAGGGCGGGTCGGAATATGCGGCCGTGCGGCAGGCGCGTCAGCAGGTGTCCGAGGCGCATCGCGCGGTGGATATCGAACGCCGGGCGGCCATGCAGCTTGCCTCGTCGAACTGGCAGCAACTGGTGGCCTATACGGCGGCGATCAAGAGCAACCGGATCGCCATTTCCTCAAACATCCTTGCCCTGGAGGGGGTCGAACGTCAGGCGATCGTCGGCACCAGTACCACGCTGGAAGTGTTGCAGCAGCAGCAGACGTTGCTTCAGGCGCAGGTGGCGCTGGTGCAGAGCCTGAGCAACCTCGTGACCGCATCCTATGGGGTGGCGGCCGCCATCGGCCGGCTGACGGCGCAGGACCTGAAGCTGGACGTGCCGCGCTATGACGAGACCGCCTATTACAAGGCCGTCAAGGACCAGCTATGGGGAATAAGCGATCGGGCGGAGAACCAGCCGGGGCGGTGATGCTCTTCCGGCGTCTGCCGGGTAATGGTGACCGGGGGACGACATGGCCGGGATGGCGCGCCGAAACATGGTCCTGCTGGTGCTCGTGATGTCGGCGGCTTCGGGTGCTGTCGCCGCGCGACCGGTGCGGCGACCCTTCGACCCCAATCTCTATGTCGCCATTCCGTCGCGGGCCGCGCCGGTGGCATCGTCCTTCACCGCCTCATCGCTGCCGGATGGCGGGGGAGAGCGGGTGGATGTCGTGGGCAAACGGACGGTCTATGAAGCCGCGCCGGTTCCCGATGAGCAGGTCCGCAAGCCGGCCGGGGACGATGAGTTCGGTATTCCGCTCGGTCCGCTGGGCACGTTCCGTTTAGGCGGCGGCGAGCCGGACCCGCATCATGATCCGGTGACGGGGACTTATCTGGCGCCCTTCGGCGCGTCGTATGAAGGGTCGAGCCCCCTGATGACGCGCTGAAAGCGTGTCTGGCAGGGTGTGTCGGCGGCGGTTCGACGCGCGGCGTTTCTTTCGGGGCTAAGTTCGCTATAAGCGGCGGACCGGCGGGGTGAACCCTGTCCGGGCCATTGTCCTTCATGCTCAGGTCTGGTTTTGCGATGCTGAACAAGTCTTTCTCGCCCGGCGAGATCGAACCCGTCCTCTATGCGGAATGGGAGCGCGAAGGCGCGTTCTCGGCCGTGCCGGGCAGCAGCGCGCAGCCTTACACGATCATGATCCCGCCGCCCAACGTGACCGGCACACTGCATGTGGGCCATGCGCTGACCATGACGTTGCAGGACACGTTGATCCGCTGGCGGCGGATGCAGGGCCGGGACACGCTGTGGCAGCCGGGTACCGACCATGCCGGCATCGCCACCCAGATGGTGGTGGAGCGCACGCTTCAGAAGGAAGGTACCAGCCGGCAGGCGTTGGGGCGGGAAGCCTTCGAGCAGCGCGTGTGGCAGTGGAAGGGTGAATCGGGCGGTGGCATCACGACCCAGCTTCGGCGCCTCGGCGCCTCGCTGGATTGGCCGCGCGAGCGCTTTACCATGGATGAGGGATTGTCCAAGGCGGTGCTGGAGGTGTTCGTCACCCTGTATCGCGAGGGGCTGATCTATCGTGACCGGCGGCTGGTGAACTGGGACCCGGCGTTTCGCTCGGCGATTTCCGACCTGGAGGTGGATAACCGCGAGGTGCAGGGAAGCCTGTGGTATATCCGCTATCCCGTTGCCGATGATTCGGAAGGGCGGACCATCACGGTTGCGACCACGCGGCCGGAGACGCTGCTGGGCGACATGGCGGTGGCGGTGCATCCCGAGGACGAGCGTTACGCCGGTCTGGTGGGGCGTTTTGTGGTGCTGCCGCTGACCGGGCGGCGGATTCCCATCGTGGCCGACAGCTATTCCGACCCCGAGAAGGGCAGCGGCGCGGTCAAGATTACGCCTGCGCATGATTTCAACGATTTCGAGGTCGGGCGGCGGCACCAACTGGCGATGCCCAGCGTGCTGGACGAGGACGCGCGCGTGACGTTGGCGGAAATCGCCGACGACCTGCATGCGGTGGAGGGGCTGGCCGATCCTGCCTTTACGCGCGGGCTGGAAGGGCTGGGGCGCGACGAGGCCCGCAAGGCCGTGGTCGCCGAACTGGAGCGTCTGGGCTGGCTGGAAAAGATCGAGCCGCATCGCAACCAGGTGCCGCATGCCGAGCGCAGCGGCGCGGTGGTGGAGCCGCGCCTGACCACGCAATGGTATTGCGATGCCGCGACGCTGGCCGGGCCCGCCATTGCGGCGGTGGAAACCGGGCAGGTGCGCTTTGTGCCGCAGCAGTGGGAGAACACGTTCTTCGCCTGGATGCGCGATATCCAGCCCTGGTGCATCAGCCGCCAGCTCTGGTGGGGGCATCGCATTCCAGCATGGTACGGGCCGGACGGGCATGTGTTCGTGGCGCATGACGAGGCGCAGGCGCTGGATCAGGCGCGGGCGCATTATGGGCGCGACGAGGTGCTGACGCGCGACGAGGACGTGCTGGATACCTGGTTCTCGTCCGCGCTGTGGCCGTTTTCCACGTTGGGCTGGCCGGAAAAGACGGCGGATCTGGCGCGTTACTACCCGACCGACGTGCTGGTGACGGGGTTCGATATCATCTTCTTCTGGGTGGCCCGGATGATGATGATGGGCCTGCATTTCATGAAGGACGTGCCGTTCCGCACCGTCTTCATCCATGGGCTGGTGCGTGACGAGCGCGGCCAGAAGATGTCCAAGAGCAAGGGCAACGGCATCGATCCGCTGGATATGGTCGATCAGTACGGTGCCGATGCCCTGCGCTTTACCGTCTGTGCGCTGACCGGGTTGGGGCGGGATGTCAAACTGGGACAGAAGCGGATCGAGGAATACCGGTCGTTCGTGACCAAGATCTGGAATGCCGCGCGGTTCTGCGAAATGAATGGCGTGGCTCCGGTTGCGGATTTCCGGCCCGAGAGCGTGACTTCGCCGCTGGGCCGCTGGCTGCTGGACGAGGCCGCGCGCGCGGTGGCCGATGCCGACGCGGCGTTGGAAGCCTATCGGTTCGATGAATATGCCGCCGTCTGCTATCGGTTCGTCTGGAACTGTTTCTGTGACTGGTTCCTGGAATTCGCCAAGCCGGTGTTCAATGGTGCGGACGAGGCTCTGGCGGCCGAGATCCGGGCGGTCGCGGCGCATGTGCTGGGGCTGATCCTGCGGCTGTTGCAGCCGATCATGCCGTTCGTGACCGACGAGTTGTGGGTGCAGTTTGGTTTCGGGGCGCGTGGCAGCCTGATGACGGCGGCCTGGCCGGTGCCGGAACGCCCTGCGGATGCGGCCGAGGCCGTGGCGGAACTGGATTGGGTGGTGCGCTTCATCTCCGCGATCCGGACCGTGCGGGCGGAAATGAATGTGCCGCCTTCGCGTCTGGCGCCGGTGCTGCTGCGCGATGCCGATGACCGGACCATCGCGCGGGCGGCGCGCTGGGCGGAGGCGATCGGCCGTATGGCGCGGGTGTCGGAGGTTGAGCCGCTGACCGGCGAGATGCCGCGCGGGGCCGCGCAGCTTGTGGTGGACGAGGCGACGCTGGTGCTTCCGCTGGCGGGCATCATCGACCTGGACCAGGAGCGGCAGCGGCTGGAGAAGGAACGCGGCCGGCTGGATGGCGAGATCGTGAAGGTCGAGCGCAAGCTGGGGAATGCGGATTTCGTTGCCCGCGCCAAGCCTGAGGTGGTCGAGGAAAATCGCGAGCGTCTGGCGCAGTTCCAGAGCGAGCGGGCCAGGGTGGAGGCGGCGCTGGGGTATCTGGCCTGACCCTTGTCACGTTCCCTTCGTCATGAGTGCTTCTCTTTCAATCCATGCCGGGAGGGCACATCTTCCTTGGAGACGGTGCGAATCCGGCACGGGAGAGAGAGATGACGAACGCGACGAAGGGGCATGACCCATCCTGGCAAACCGCCTATCTGGCGGGTGGCTGTTTCTGGTGTACCGAAGCGGCGTTACGTGAACTGGCCGGTATCGAGGACGTGGTGCCGGGTTATGCGGGTGGCGATGTTGCGAGCCCGACATATGAGCAGGTGTGCACCGGCCGGACCGGCCATGCCGAACTTGTCCGCGTAACGTTCGATCCGGATGTGCTGTCCTATGCCGATCTGTTGCGGATTTTCTTTACCATCCACGACCCGACGACGCTGAACCGGCAGGGCGAGGATGTGGGGACGCAATATCGTTCGGCCATCTTTTACGCGACGCCGGAACAGGAGCGGGTGGCGCGTGCGGTGCGTGACGAAATCGCGGCGGCGCGGTTGTGGCCCGATCCGATCGTGACCGAGATCCAGCCGCTGACGACGTTCTACGAGGCCGAACCCTATCATCACGATTACTTCGCCAAGCATCCGGAGCGCGGCTATTGCGCTGCGGTAATCGCGCCCAAGGTGGCGAAGGTGCGGCGGCTGTTCTTCGACCGGCTGGCGCTGGCCCGCTCGTGATCGCAGGGGGTTATTCGGTCTCGTCGTCCAGGAAAAGCTGGTCCGCTTCCTCGTCGTAATCGAACAGTTCGGCGTAGCGCGCCCAGCCGATCAGGGTTTGCAGGGTCTGCTTGGCGTAGTCGGGGGACATGCTGTCTTCCAGTTCCTCGCGGAACCGCTCGGCGCTGGCGCGGTGGTTGGGCCGTTCGTCCAGCACCGAGCGGATCACGCGGACCAGCGGGACGTTGTGCAGCAGGCTGTGCCAGAGGATCTGCCGCCGTTCGTCGTGGCTGCTCTGGACGAAGCGCGCGCCTTCGGCCGTCAGCAGGATGTCGCCATCCTCCAGTTCGGCGAATTCCAGCAATTGCAGCGATTCGCCCAGCGGGAAGAGATCGTCCAGCGCCAGTTGCAGGCGCGAGGCGAGGAGCGGCAGGTCGGCCCTTCCGTCCAGCGGGTCGGCGGCCAGGGTTTCCATCATGCCGACCATCGTGTTCATCGGCAGGTCGGGCAGGGCGATCTGGATCGGTGCCGTGGGCTGCGGCGCCGTTTCGCCGATGGGGAGTTCGGCTTCGGAGACGATCGGGGCGCGGCGGGTCATCAGCGCGTAGATCTGGTCGACCAGTTGGCGGAACGCGGGATCTTCGCGGTTGCGGGGGTGGGCGAAGGGGACCGCCAGTTCGTGCGCCACGCGGCCCGGATTGGAGGAAAAGACCAGGATGCGGTCGCACATCAGGACCGCTTCCTCGATATTGTGGGTGACCAGCAGCATGGATTTGACCGGCAGCTTGCGCTCCGCCCACAGTTCGATCAGGTCGGTGCGGAGGTTTTCCGCCGTCAGGACGTCCAGTGCCGAAAAGGGTTCGTCCATCAGCAGCAGGTCGGGCTGGACGACGAGCGCCCGTGCGAGACCCACGCGCTGGCGCATGCCGCCCGACAATTCCTTGGGATAGGCGTTTTCGTAGCCGCCCAGGCCGATCAGGTCGATCGCGGCTTCGGCCAGGCGGTCGCGCTCGGCGGCGGCGATGCCCTTGGCTTCCAGCCCCAGCTCCACGTTCTTCTGCACTGTCAGCCATGGGAACAGGGCGAAGGACTGGAACACCATCGCGATGCCGGGGACCGGCCCGGAGACCGGGCGGCCCTTCCACAGGATGCTGCCTTCGGTGGGCGGGAGCAGGCCGGCCACGATGCGCAGCAGTGTCGATTTGCCCGAGCCGGAGCGGCCCAGCAGGCCGACGATCTCGCCCGAGCGGAGGCTGAGCGTCACGTCGTCCAGCACCACAAGATCGGCCGCGCCGCCCTTGTGGTAGGCCTGGCGGCAGTCGATGACGCGGATCAGGTCCTCCTGGTCCTCGACCTGGGGCGTGGGGGCCGAGGGGGAAGGCGAGAGGGTCATGGCGCGGTCCCGGATGATGGTCAGACGAAGGCGAAGTGGCGGCGGGCGTAATCGGCCAGCGGACGCCACACCGCGCGATTGAACAGCAGGACGAACGCCGCCATGACCGTCATGCCCAGCCCGACATGGGCGGTGTCGCCCGCCACCGTGGCGTGGGCGATATAGGCACCCAGCCCGTGGGCGGCCAGATGGTCGCTGCCCCAGCTTGCGACCTCGGCGGCGATGGCGGCGTTCCACGCTCCGCCGGAGGCGGTGATGGCGCCGGTGATGTAGTGCGGCAGGATGCCCGGCAGGGCGGCCCGCAGCCACCAGAGCGGGCCGCGCACCTGAAGGCTGCGTGCGACCTCCAGCAGGTCGGCGGGGTAGGACGATGCGGCGGCGACCACGTTGAACAGGATATACCACTGGGTGCCGAGGATCATCAGCGGCGTGAGCCAGATATCGCTGCTGAGATGGTAGTGGACGATCAGCACGACGAAGATGGGGAAGAACAGGTTGGCCGGGAAGGCGGCCATGAACTGGGCCACGAACTGCGTGCGTCGGGCGCGGGTGGGGTCGAGCCCCAGCCAGATGCCTGCGGGTACCCAGACCAGCGAGGCCAGCAGGACCATGGACACCACCCGCAGCAGCGTGAACGTGCCGAGTTCGACGACATGCAACAGTTCAAGCGGTGCGAAGGTGGCCCGCGCATAGATCCAGACCTGCCACAGGGCGAGCAGGCTCAGCCCGGCCAGCAGGGCGGTCCAGCCCCAGTCGAGCAGGCGGGACGGGAGGATGGGGCCCTGGCGGACCTCGTGGGGGCGGCGGCCCAGGGGGAGCCCGCCGATGGCGGTCAGGCCGTCGCCGATGGCGTCGGTGATGCGGCGGAGCAGTGCCGTGCGGCGCAGCAGGACCAGCATCCACGGGTCCGACGCCGGGGTGGCATCCGACGACGCGGCGCCGAAGCGCGCGGACCAGGCGACCAGCGGCCGGAACAGCAACTGGTCGTAGGCCAGGATGACCACCAGCATGGCCAGGATGGCATACAGCACGGCCCACAGGTCGCGCTGGGCGATGGCGGTGCCGACATAGGAGCCGATGCCGGGGAGCAGGATATCGGTGTTGCCGACCGTGATCGTCTCGGAATAGACGACCATGAACCAGCCGCCGGACATGGAGACCATGGCGTTCCAGACCAGCCCCGGCACGGCGAAGGGGACGTCCAGCCGCCAGAATTTCTGCCAGGACGTGAGGCCGAAGCCCCGGGCGACTTCCTCCAGATCGGGCGGGACGGCGCGGAGCGACTGGTACATGCTGAAAGCCATGTTCCAGGCCTGGCTGGTGAAGATGGTGAAGATCGCCGCCAGTTCGGCCCCCAGGATGCGGCCGGGGAACAGGCCCATGAAGAAGACGACCGTGAAGGTGAGGAAGCCCAGGATCGGCACCGATTGCAGCACGTCCAGCACCGGCACCAGGATCAGCGCGGCGCGGCGGCTCTTGGCGGCCCAGACGGCGTAGGTGAAGGTGAACAGCAGCGAGGCGCCGAGGGCCGCGAACATGCGCAGGGTGGTGCGCACCGCATAGCCGGGCAGCCAGGCGGGATCGAGATGGATCACGGCGGCATTGGGCGCCGTGATGGGCGCCAGCATGTGGCGCCCGGCCGTGGCCAGCAGCACGGCCAGCCCCAGCATGCACAGCAGGGCGGCCAGGTCGAACAGGTTGGGCCGGCTGTCGCGGGATAAAAAGGCGGGAAGCCAACGCGCCGTCATGAGCCTCTTTCCTGTCTGCCCAATGCCGCCGGCCCGTCAGGCGGTGCCGGTGCTGCCGAAGCCGCCCGAGGCGCGGGAGGTTTCGTCGAGGCTCTCGGTTTCCTGCCAGGCGACGCGGACCACCGGGGCCAGCACGGCCTGGGCGATGCGCATGCCGCGCGTGATGTCCAGCGGCGCATCGCCCGTGTTGAGCAGGATGACGCCGATTTCGCCGCGATAATCCTCGTCGATCGTGCCGGGCGTGTTGGGCAGGGTGATCCCGTGCTTCAGCGCCAGGCCCGAGCGCGGGCGGATCTGCAATTCATAACCGGGCGGCAGGGCGATGCACAGGCCGGTGGGCACCAGCAGGCGGGCGCCGGGGGCGAGTGCGACCGGTTCGCGCACCGCCGCCAGCAGGTCCATGCCGGCGGCGCCCGCCGTGGTGTAGCCTGGAAGGGGGAGGTCGGCCGCGTGGGGCAGGCGGCGGACGGCGACGGAAACGATGGGGGCGGTCATGAGGCACTCCGGCCGGTAGCGGAAACGGGGGGGAAGAAGGCGGCGATCCGGTCGGCCAGATGGGTGGCCACGGCCTGCTTGGTCATGCGGGGCCAGTGCTCCGCGCCGTCGCCGGTGATCAGGGTGATTTCGTTTTCCGTGCCGCCCATGATGCCGGTTTCCGGCCGCACGTCATTGGCCACGATCCAGTCGCAGCCCTTGCGCTGACGCTTGGCCGTCGCGTGCTGCTCGACCGTATCGGTCTCGGCGGCGAAGCCGATGACGAGGGCGGGGCGGCTGGCGCCGGGGGTGGAGAGTTCGGCCAGGATGTCGGGGTTGGGCACCAGCGTCAGGACCGGGGGTGGGGCGCCGGTGGTCTTCTTGATCTTGCCGGTGGCTTCGCTTGCGACGTGCCAGTCGGCGACGGCGGCGGCGCACACCGCGATGTCGCAGGGCAGGGCGTCTCGGCAGGCGGCCAGCATCTGCCTGGCCGTTTCGACCCGGTGGAGGGTGACGCCCGCCGGCGCAGGCAGGTCGACCGGCCCGCTGACCAGCGTGACGCGCGCGCCCAGCGTGGCGAGGGCCGTGGCGATGTCATAGCCCTGGCGGCCGGAAGAGCGGTTGGCGAGGTAGCGGACCGGGTCGATCGGTTCGTGGGTCGGGCCGGCGGTGACCAGCGCGTGCCGGCCGGCGAGCGGGCCGGGAGCGGCCGTGCCGGCGAGGTGGCGGAGAATGGCTTGGGCGATGGCGGGTGGTTCGGCGAGGCGGCCGGGGCCGGTTTCGTTGCAGGCCATCAGCCCGATTTCCGGCCCGACCACGGCGACGCCGCGGGCGCGCAGGGTGGCCAGGTTGGCCTGGGTGGCCGGATGTTCCCACATGCGGACATTCATCGCCGGGGCGATCAGCACCGGTTTGTCGGTGGCCAGCAGCAGCGTGCTGGCCAGGTCGTCGGCCAGTCCGGCGGCCATGCGGGCCATGATGTCGGCGGTGGCGGGGCAGACCACCAGCAGGTCGCCGGAGCGCGAGAGGGCGATGTGGCCCATCTCGTTCTCGTCGGTCAGGGAGAACAGGTCCTCGTACACCTTTTCGCCGGTCAGGGCCTGGAGGCTGAGCGGGGTCACGAACTGCCGGCCGGCCGCCGTGAGCACGGTGCGCACGCGCAGGCCCGCGCCCGTGAGCAGGCGGATCAGTTCCAGCGTCTTGTAGGCGGCGATTCCCCCGCACACGATCAGCAGGACCGTGCGGCCGCCGATCGGGGCGGGGGCGGCTTGCATCGTCAGATCCGCCAGCCGGAATGGATGGCCGCGATGCCGCCCGACAGATTGCGGACCGTCACATGTTCCAGCCCCGCATTGCGCATCATGCCGGCCAGGGTTTCCTGGTCGGGGAACATGCGGATGCTCTCGGCCAGATACTGGTAGCTCTCGCGGTCGCCGGCGATGGCGGCACCCATGCGCGGCAGCACATGGAACGACCAGGCGTCATAGACCGGCGAGAGGGCCGCGACCTGCACGCGGGAGAATTCGAGGCACAGGAAACGCCCGCCCGGACGCAGTACGCGCCGGGCCTCGCGCAGCACGGCGTCCTTGTCGGTGCAGTTGCGCAGGCCGAAGGCGATCGTGACCCGGTCGACGGAGCGGTCGGGCAGGGGGATGGCCTCGGCGTCCACCACGGCGAAAGTCAGGCTGGAGATCAGCCCGCGTTCCAGCGCCCGGCTGCGCCCGACGGAGAGCATGCTGGCATTGATGTCGGACAGGATGGCCCGGCCGCCGCCGGCGCGCAGCCAGCCGAACGAGATGTCGCCCGTGCCGCCCGCCAGGTCGAGCAGCGTGAGGTCGGGGTGGGCGCCCATTTCGGTGACGAAAATCTTCTTCCAGGCCCGGTGGATGCCCAGCGACATGACGTCGTTCATGATGTCGTAGCGGGTGGCCACGCTGTCGAACACGGCGCGCACCATCGGCTTCTTTTCGGCCAGGGGCACGTCACGGAAGCCGAAATCGGTCGTCTCCGCGCCGGAGGGAGGGGCGCCGGCGGCGTCGGGGATGGCGGAGGGCTTGGTATTGTCGGTCATGGTTCAGGGATATAACCTCAGATCCACTCATGCCGGAACTCCCTGAAGTCGAAACAGTGATGCGTGGGATGCGGTTGCATCTCGATGGCAGGACGATCGCCCGTGTGACGGTGCGGCGCGAGGGGATGCGCACGCCCTTTCCGCCGGACCTCGCCCGGCGGCTGGAAGGCGCGCGGATCCGCGGGTTTGCCCGCCGTGGGAAATATATCCTGATGCGGCTGGATACGGGCGAGAGCATGCTGCTGCATCTGGGCATGTCCGGGCGGGTGCTGCTGTCGCTGCCCGGCAAGGCGCCCGCGCCCGACCGGCACGAGCATCTGTCGTTCGAAACCACGGATGGCACGCATTTCGGCCTGATCGACCCACGGCGCTTCGGCACCGTGGATATGATGCCGACGGCGGATGAGGGAACGCATCGGCTGCTGGCCCGACTCGGCCCCGAGCCGCTGGGGAACGGATTTTCGCAGGCGTGTCTGCATCAGGCGATCGCGCGGCGGAAGACCTCGATCAAGGCGGCGCTGATGGACCAGTCGGTGGTGGCGGGCATCGGGAATATCTATGCCTCCGAAGCCCTGTTCCGCGCCGGCATCCATCCGGCGCGGATGGCCTGCGGGTTGGACGCGCCCGAGGAGGCGCGGCTGGTCGAGGCGATCCGCGCGGTGCTGGAGGAGGCCATCGCGGCCGGCGGATCAAGCCTGCGCGACTATGCGCAGCCGGATGGGGAACTGGGCTATTTCCAGCATGCCTGGCGGGTCTATGGTCGTGCGGGGCAGGGATGCCCGGATTGCCCTGGCGGCAAGGTCTGCGGTGGGGTGGTGCGGATCGAGCAGGCGGGACGTTCGACCTTCTTCTGCCCTCGGCGGCAGGTGCTTCCCGTCGGCGCGCCGATCGCGGCCGGTTGATTGGCATGGCAGTATTTCCTGCCGTGCGGAAGAGTTGTCTTGACGGGGGTGGAGGGCTTGGACTAGATCGCCACCCTGATCTGGATGTCCGAGGCCTGCCGGCGACGGACCTCGTAACCATATTTTTGAACTGAGAAACATGGCGAACACTGCTTCCGCGCGTAAGCGCATCCGTCAGAACGAGCGCCGCAATGCGCGCAACACGGCGCGCGTTTCGCGCATGCGCACCTTCGTGAAGAAGGTCGAGGCGGCGATCGCCTCGGGCAACAAGGAAGAGGCGACCAGCGCCCTGCGTGCGGCCCAGCCGGAAATGCAGCGCGCTTCGGGCAAGGGCGTGATCCACGCCAACACCGTTTCCCGCAAGATTTCGCGCCTGTCGGCGCGCATCAAGGCGCTCGTCGCGGCTTGATTGTCTGCGTCGGCTGGTATTGTTGAAATCCGGCAAGTAGACGCATAGAATTCGGCAAAAGGCCGTTCCTCTCTTTCAAGGAGGGGAGCGGCCTTTGCTTTTTGTGTAAAAGTTCCGGCTGATTGCTTCAGGTTCCCGTGACTGGTGCTGTTGTGTGTGGCGGGGGAGATTTTCCCGTTCCGCCGGCCCAGTTTTCCGTTGCCTCGATCGGGCCGGTGACCTATCTTCTGCTTCTTCATTCCGAGACGACTGAGCAGGACATCGTGGCCGCGCCTTTTTTGGTGCCGGGCAAGGGAGGCTTGTTTTCCTTTGCGTGGCGGGCTGGCGGCAGGTGGATTGCGTGGGATCATCGGTATGACGGAGACGGAAAACGCAGGGACGGATCTTCCGCATGATCGGAAGGGTACCGTCTCCATGGGACCGGGATGGAACATGACGGGCGAACTCAGTGGATATGATGCCGTCGCGGAAGCCCGGTCGGTCCGGAATGTTCTCGACATCCACTGGTCGCGGATCTGTTCACGCCTGCAAGCCGAGGTTGGCGAGGTCGAGTATCGCACCTGGCTGAAGCAGATCAGCATTGGTCCGGTCGATGGCGACGAGATCACGCTCAATCTGCCGACCCGCTTTCTGCGCGACTGGGTGCGTACGCAGTATGGCGACCGGCTGAGTGCGCTGTGGAATGCCGAACTGCCGTCGATCCGCCGGGTGGAATTGCAGGTTGGGCGGGCTGAGCCGGTTGCCGATCCGGCGGATGCGGGCGAGGGTGGCGGTTCGGCCGATGCCGCGCCGGTTGCCGCCGTGGACGAGCGGGTGGCCGAGGCGCGCAGCGAGCTGAGCCGGCATGACCTGGCCGCGCCGCTGGACCCGCGTTTTACCTTCGATACGTTCGTGGTCGGCAAGCCTAACGAATTTGCCTATGCCTGCGCCCGCCGGGTGGCGGAGCGGCCGTCCAGCCCCGGTTTCAATCCGCTGTTCCTCTACGGGGGCGTCGGGCTGGGCAAGACGCATCTGATGCATGCCATCGGCTCGGAACTGACGCGGGGCGGCAAGGTCTCGGTGGCGTATATGTCGGCCGAGAAATTCATGTACCGCTTTATCGCCGCGATCCGCTCGCAATCGACGATGGAATTCAAGGAACAGCTTCGCTCGGTCGATGTGCTGATGATCGACGACCTTCAGTTCCTGATCGGCAAGGATAATACGCAGGAAGAGTTCTTCCATACGTTCAACGCGCTGGTCGATGCCGGGCGGCAGATCGTGGTTTCCGCCGACAAGTCGCCGTCCGACCTGTCGGGGCTGGAAGACCGGCTGCGCACGCGGCTGGGATGCGGCATGGTGGCCGACATTCATGCCACGACCTTCGAACTGCGGATCTCGATCCTGGAATCGAAGGCGGCGGCGTCGGGTGTCGCGGTGCCGGCCAAGGTGCTGGAATTCCTGGCCCACAAGATTACGTCGAACGTGCGGGAACTGGAGGGCGCGCTGAACCGCCTGATCGCCCATGCCAATCTGTTCGGCCGGCCGGTGACGCTGGAAGCGACGCAGGATGTGCTGCACGATATCCTCAAGGCCCATGACCGGCGGGTGACGATCGAGGAAATCCAGCGCAAGGTGGCCGAGCACTGGAACATCCGCCTGACCGACATGTCCTCGGCCCGGCGTGCGCGCGCGGTGGCGCGGCCCCGGCAGGTGGCAATGTATCTGGCCAAGCAGTTGACCAGCCGGTCTCTGCCGGAAATCGGGCGCAAGTTCGGCAACCGCGATCATACGACCGTCATGCACGCGGTGGCGCGAGTGACCGAGCTGATGGAGCGGGATACCGCGTTCGCCGAGGATGTCGAACTGCTGCGCCGCATGCTGGAAAGCTGACGGGCCGCCGCTGGATCGCCCGGCGGGGCTTTGCGCGGCCGGGCGGGGACTGCTAGAATCACGGGACCGAAGGTCATATCTGGCAGTCCGGGCGGGTAGCCGGGGCGGCCATGATCCCGGTGGCGTATGCCGGGCAAGGAGAGTCTGTACCTATGAAGCTGAAGGCTGACCGCGCGACATTGCTGAAGGCTCTGGCGCATATCCAGAGTGTCGCCGAGAAGCGGAATACCATTCCGATTCTGGCCAATGTTCTGATCAATGTCGCGGATGGTCGGCTGACGCTGACGGCGACCGATATGGAAATCGCGGTGGTCGAGGAAATCGGCGCCGAGACGGCCCGCAATGGTGCCGTGACCGCGCCTGCCGCCGTGTTGCATGAGATCGTCCGCAAGCTGCCTGACGGGGTGGGGGTCGAACTGGACCATGCGGGCGGCGATGCGCCGCTGGCATTGCGGGCCGGGCGGTACACCACTAGCCTGAATGTGCTGGATGTGGACGATTTTCCGTCGATGACGGCGGGCGATCTGCCCAACCGCTTTACGGTGGCGGCCGCGGTGCTGCGCGGGTTGATCGACCGCACGCGCTTTGCGATCTCGACCGAAGAGACGCGCTACTATCTCAACGGCATCTTTCTGCATGTTGCCGCCGGCGATACCGGGCCGATGCTGCGTGCGGTGGCGACCGATGGGCATCGTCTGGCGCGGGTCGAGACCGAGGTTCCTTCGGGGGCGGAGGCGATGCCGGGCGTGATCGTGCCGCGCAAGACGATCGCCGAACTGCGCAAGCTGCTCGATGAAGGCGCCGAGGATGTGGTGGTCGGTCTGTCCGACACCCGTATCCAGTTCTCGGTGGGGCCGGTGACGCTGACCTCGAAGCTGATCGACGGCACCTTCCCCGAATATGACCGGGTGATTCCGCGTGGCAACGACCGGGTTCTGCGCGTGGGGAAGAAGGATTTCTCCGACGCCGTTGCCCGCGTCGCCGCGATCAGCCAGGAACGCTCGCGGCCCGTCAAACTCTCGATCGGGCGCAATCTGCTGACGCTTTCGGCGATCAGCCCCGACCAGGGGACGGCGAAGGAAGAACTGGACGAGAACTACGTGACCTACGATGCCGACCCGATGGAGATCGGCTTCCAGGCGCGTTATCTGAACGACATTACCGACCAGATCGACCGTGACGTGGAATTCCTGTTTTCCGACAGTTCCGCCCCGACCATCGTGCGTGATGTCGCCAGCCCCTCGGCGCTGTACGTGCTGATGCCGATGCGGGTCTGATCGCGGGGGCGCTGGCCGCATCATGGCGCGCCTCGAGCGGCTGGCGCTGACGGATTTCAGGAATTACGCGCGTCTGGTCTGGCGGCCGGATGCGCCGGTCAATGTCATTACCGGCGAGAACGGCACCGGGAAAACCAACCTGCTGGAGGCTTTGTCCCTGCTGGTGCCGGGGCGGGGCCTGCGTGGCGCGCGCGGTGCCGAGATGGCGCGGTACGGCACGCCATTATGGGGTGTGGCGGCGCGTTTCGTCGCGCCGGACGGAGTGCCGTCCGACCTTTCCACCGGCAGCGATCCCGTGCGGCCCGAACGCCGGGCCTTTCGGCGCGACGGCGAGGCCGTGCGCGGGCGAGGGGCGCTGGCCGATTCCCTCTCGGCCGTGTGGCTGACGCCGCAGATGGACCGGCTGTTTCAGGACGGGTTGCCTGGCCGCAGGCGGTTTCTGGACCGGTTGGTGGTGGCGCTGGAGCCCGGCCATGCGCGGGAACTGGCGGCTCATGACCAGTCGGTGACGCAGCGCAATCGGCTGCTGGCCGGGGGACGTGCCGATGCGGCGTGGCTGGCGGCGCTGGAGGATTCGGTGGCGCGGCATGCCGTGGCCGCGACGGCGGCGCGGCTGGTGCTGACGGATCGGCTGAACGCGGAAGGGGGGCTGGGGGCGCCGGAAGGGTTTCCCGCGGCGCGGCTCGACCTGCTGTGCCCGATCGCGGAGCAGTTGCGCAGCCGCCCGGCGCTGGCGGTGGAGGACTGGTTGCGCGACCGGCTGGCGGCCGGCCGGGCGGCGGATGCGGCGCGGGGCGGTGCCGGCATGGGCGCGCACCGCGCCGACATGGTGCTGTCGGACCGGGCCAGCGGCCGGCCGGCGGCGCAGGCCAGCACCGGCCAGCAGAAGGCGCTGCTGCTGGGGGTGGTGCTGGCCCATGCGGCGTTGATGACGCGGCATCGGGGAGAGGGGCCGGTGATCCTGCTGGACGAGCCGCTGGTGCATCTGGACGAGCGGCGGCGCGAGGCGCTCTTTCGCAGTCTCGACGGATTTGACGGCACGGTTCTGATGACCGGGACCGATGCCGACCTGTTTTACCCGCTGCGCGGTCGCGCGGCGTTCTGCACGCTGTCGGACGGAGTGCTTCGGCCCGAAGGGGGAATTCCCCCGGCCGATGCTGGTTCGATGGACCCGAAGCCTGTATGATCGTGGCGTTCGACCACGATCCTGTCTGGAGCATCTGCCCGGTATGTCCGATCCATCCAATCCCGCTCAGAAACCCGATGCGGACATGAGCGGGACCTTGCCCGAAGAATCGGACTATGATGCCGCTTCCATTTCCGTCCTGAAGGGACTGGACGCCGTTCGCAAACGGCCCGGCATGTATATCGGCGATACCGATGACGGGTCGGGCCTGCATCATATGGCCTTCGAGATCATCGATAACGCGGTCGATGAGGCCCAGGCCGGATTCGCCACCAGTTGCATCGTGACGCTGAATGGCGACGGCAGCGTGACGGTGCGCGACAACGGGCGTGGCATCCCGACCGACATGCATATCGAGGAGGGAGTCAGCGCGGCCGAAGTGGTGCTGACCAAGCTGCATGCCGGCGGCAAGTTCAACCAGAATTCCTACAAGGTGTCGGGCGGCCTGCACGGTGTGGGCGCCGCGGTGGTCAATGCCCTGTCCGAGTGGATGGAAGTGCGGATCTGGCGCAACGGGCAGGAGCACATGATCCGCTTCCAGCATGGCGAACGCGATGCGCCGCTGGCGATCATCGGGCCGAGTGCCGAGCCGCGCGGCACCCAGGTCACGTTCAAGCCGAGCGTCGGGACCTTCAAGATCACCGAGTTCGATTTCGCCATCCTGGAACGGCGGATGCGTGAACTCGCGTTTCTCAATTCCGGCCTGGAGATCATCTTGCGCGACGAGCGGCATACGCCGACGCGCGAGGAGAATTTTCACTATGAAGGCGGTCTGTCCGCCTTCGTGTCGTGGCTGGATCGGGGGAAGAGTTCGATCGTCGATCCGCCGATTACCGGTAGCCTCCAGAACGAGGAAAACGGCATCAAGGTCGAGTTCGCGCTTTCGTGGAACGACAGTTTCCATGAGACGATGCTGTGCTTCACCAACAATATTCCGCAGCGCGACGGTGGCTCGCATCTCGCCGGGTTCCGGCAGGCGCTGACCCGTGTCGTCGGCAAATATGCCGAAAGCAACGCCAGCAAGAAGGACAACCAGTCGCTGGTGGGCGAGGACATGCGCGAGGGCATGACGGCCGTGCTGTCGGTGAAGGTGCCGGACCCGAAATTCTCGTCGCAGACCAAGGACAAGCTGGTTTCCTCCGAAGTGCAGCCCGTGGTGCATGCGGCGGCGGCGGACATGATCGCCCACTGGTTCGAGACCCATCCGAAAGAGGCCCGTGGCATCGTCGCGAAGGTGATGGATGCGGCGGCGGCGCGCGAAGCGGCGCGGCGTGCCCGCGAACTGACGCGGCGCAAGGGGGTGCTCGATGTCTCGTCGCTGCCGGGCAAGCTGGCGGACTGTCAGGAACGCGATCCGGCGAAGTCGGAACTGTTCATCGTCGAGGGTGACTCGGCGGGTGGCACCGCCAAGCAGGGGCGCGACCGGCGTTTTCAGGCGATCCTGCCGCTGAAGGGCAAGATCCTGAACGTGGAGCGCGCGCGCTTCGACCGGATGCTGGGCTCGGCCGAAGTCGGCACGCTGATTACCGCGCTGGGGACCGGGATCGGCCGGGGCGACGTGGACCAGGGCGGGTTTTCGATCAACAAGCTGCGGTATCACCGCGTCGTCATCATGACCGACGCGGATGTCGACGGGTCGCATATCCGCACGCTGCTGCTGACGTTCTTCTTCCGCCAGATGCCCGAACTGATCGAGCGCGGGCACCTGTATATCGCCCAGCCGCCGCTCTATCGCGCCAAGCGGGGCAATGACGAACGCTACCTGAAGGATGACGCGGCGCTGGAGCAGTATCTGCTGGACAAGGCGCTGGCCAATGCGTCGATGCGCTATGCCGACGGGCGGGTGCTCCAGGGGGCGGAACTGGCGGCTGAAGTGCTCTTTATCCGCGATGTGACGCGCGCGATCCAGCGCCTGTCGGTGCGGGCGCCGATCTGGATTCTGGAACAGGCGGCGGTGACCGGCGCGCTGAGTGCCGACACGCAGGTGGTGCAGGGGCGGGTGCCGACCTTGCAGGCGCGGCTCGACGAGGTTTCGCTGCCCAATGAGCGGGGCTGGAAGGTGACCGCCACGGCGGAATCCGGGCTGGAAATGGCGCGGAGTGTGCGCGGTGTGGGCGAAATCTATCGCCTGGACGCGGCGGCGCTGCGCAGTGCGGAGGTTCGCTGGCTGGCCGAGCGCGGGGAGCGGCTTGGGGCCGATTTCGCGGCGTCGGTCGAACTGACGCTGGATGGCACGGCACGGACCTCCGCCGGCCCGGCCTCGCTGTACGAACGTATCCTGGCGCAGGGGCGGCGTGGGCTTTCGATCAACCGTTTCAAAGGGCTGGGCGAGATGAACGATGCCCAGCTCTGGGAAACGACGCTGGACCCGGCCATGCGCACGCTGTTGCAGGTGAAGGTTGGGGATGTGGAGAATGCCGAACAGGTCTTCTCGACCCTGATGGGCGACGTTGTGGAGCCGCGCCGGGATTTCATCGTCGGCAATGCGCTCAAGGTTGCCAATCTGGACGTCTGAGGCAGGCGATTTCCATTATGTTGTGTCGTGGAGAGCAGTGATGCGTCTGTCACGTAAGATCGCGGCGCGGGGACTTCCCGCGCTGGCTCTGGCGGCCATGCTCGGTGCGTGGACGCCGGTTGTTCAGGCGGCGGAGGCGCCCGCGTCCGGGCAGATCGTCCATACCTATGGCGTGTTCAATCACGGCTTTCGGGCGCTGACGATTGCGGCGCGCTATGCCGTGACGCCGGATGGTTATGCCGTGCGGTCGACGATCCGCAGCGGCGGCCTGCTGGGGCTGCTGGTGCATATGAACGTCACCTCGCAGGCGACGGGGCGTTTCGTGCCCGATGGGGTGCAGCCGCTGACCTATGACAGTGCGGGCTATTCGCGCGGCGAGGATCGGCATGTCGTGCTGGATTACAGCGGCGGACAGACGCATATCGCGCTCCAGACCCCGCCCGAGCCCAGTCGCGACCCGATTCCGGCCGCCGATCTGGCACCGGCGATGGATTCGCTCAGCGCATTGATGCGGCTGCAACAGGCGGTGCGGGCGCATCATCAGTGCGACGGGTCGGCGACCGTGTTCGATGGGGCGCGGCTGCTGCGGATGGATGCCCATACGGTGGGCATGCAGGACATGGCGCGCGATTCCCGTCAGCCTTATCAGGGCGCGGCGTTGCGCTGTGATTTCAGCGACATGCAGATTGCCGGGTTCCGCAAGAGCGACGGGCCGGGTTCGGCGGCCCGCAAGCCCGTGAACGGCTCGGTCTGGTTTCAGGATGTGCCGGGCGATGGGCTGACGATCGTCCGCATCGCCTTCGACCATCCGAAGCTGGGACATTTGACGGTGATGCTGTTGCCGGATGCCGCTTAGGGCGTTTTCTGACGCCCCCTGTTCAGGCTGGAATTAATTCGCCGGCGAGGTGCGGGATTTCGGTCATGGAATCGCCGCCTGCCGTGGCGCCGGCTTCCATCTCCGGGCGGCCATAGCCCCAGAGGGCGAAGATAGCGAGTACGCCGGCCCCTTCAGCGGCCGCGATGTCGTTGTGATGGTCGCCGACCATGACGGAACGCAGCGGCGTGCCGTGGGCCTGCTGAATGGTGCCGAGCAGGTGGATGGGGTCGGGCTTGCGGGCGGAGAAACTGTCGCCGCCGCCGATGGCGTCGAACACGCCTTCCAGCCCCAGCGCGTCGATGATGCGTGTGGCGGCGGCGACCGGCTTGTTGGTGCAGACCGCCAGCCGCCAGCCCTGCGCCCGCAGGGTCTTGAGCGCGTAGTCGGTGCCGGGGAAGAGGCGGGACTGCTCGGTGGAGCGGGGCGTGTAGTCGGCCATGTAGCGTTGCACGGCCTCAACGGCGTCGATCGGCGTTGCGGCCTCGCCGGCATGGGCCAGCAGGCGGCGCACCAGCGCGGCCACGCCGTCACCGACCATGGCGCGCACCAGGTCGGGCGCGATGCCGGGCAGGCCGTAGCTTTGCAGCATGCGGTCGGCGCTGGCGGCGAGGTCCGGCAGGCTGTCCAGAAGCGTGCCGTCCATGTCGAAAACGGCGAGGCGGGGTGGGGTCTGTGATGGCATGGGCTTCTCCTGACACCGGGCCTTTCGGGCTGGATGCAGTAATTGGTAAACCTAAGTGATGGCCTTGGATCACCCTTTATTTGACAGGGCCGATCCTCGCCCGCTACCCGCATGACATGAATGCCCCGCCTCTGTCCGCGACGCCCGCGGACCTGACCGCCCGACGCCCCGCCACCGCCGTCATCCTGGCGGCGGGAATGGGAACGCGCATGAAGTCCGCCCAGCCGAAGGTGATGCATCCGCTCGCCGGCCGGCCGATGCTGCGCTACCTGCTGGATCATGCGGCCACGGTGTTCGACCGGATCGTGGTCGTCGTCGGGCCGGGGATGGAGCAGGTGGCCGCGCTGGCGGCGCCGCATCAGGTCGTCGTGCAGGCGGATCGGCTGGGCACCGCCCATGCCGCCGCCCAGGCGGCGGATCTGTTCGGTGACGGCGATGTGGCCGTGCTGTATGGCGACAATCCGCTGATCACGCCGGAGAGCATGCGCAACCTGCTGGCCTGCCGGGCAACGCCCGGTGTCGGGCTGGCGCTGATGGCGATGCGGCCGCGCGATCCGGGCCGCTATGGCCGGATCGTCAGTGAAGACGGGCTGGTAAAGCGGATCGTGGAATGGGCGGATGCGAGCGCGCAGGAGCGGGCGATCGGTCTGTGCAATGCCGGCGTGCTGTGCGCCGAGGCCGCGACCTTCCGGCGCTGGCTGTCGATGGTGCGCAACGACAACGCGCAGGGCGAATATTATCTGGGCGACGTGGTGGCGCTGGCCGTTGCCGAAGGGGAGCAGGTGCGCGCGGTGGAGGCGCCCGAGGACGAATTGCGCGGCATCAATTCCCGCGCCGAACTGGCCGAGGCCGAAGCCTGCGTCCAGAAACGCCTGCGCGCGGCGGCGATGGACGCGGGTGTGACGCTGGTGGCGCCGGAGACGGTCTTTCTGTCGGCCGATACTGTGTTCGAGCCGGATGTGCTGGTACAGCCCCATGTGGTGTTCGGGCCGGGGGTGCGGGTGCATCGCGGGGCGGAGATCCGGGCGTTCAGCCATCTGGAAGGTTGCGTGGTGGGGCCGGGGGCGCTGATCGGGCCTTATGCGCGGCTGCGGCCGGGCAGCGATGTGGGGGCGGCGGCGCATGTCGGCAATTTCGTCGAGTTGAAGGCGACGACGCTTGGTGCCGGGGCGAAGGCGAACCATCTGACCTATCTGGGGGATGCGGCGATCGGGGCCGGAACCAATGTCGGAGCCGGGACGATTACCTGCAATTATGACGGTGTGTTCAAGCACCGTACCGAAATCGGCGCGGAGTGCTTTATCGGGTCGGATGCGATTCTGGTGGCGCCGGTGGCGATCGGTGACGGGGCGCTGGTCGCGGCGGGAAGTGTCGTGACCGAAGACGTGCCTGCCGGCGCGCTGGCCTTCGGCCGCGCGCGGCAGGAGAACAAGGACGGTCGGGGGGCGGCGTTGCGCGATGCCCTGCGCCGCAAGAAGAAGGAGCAGGGGTGATGTGCGGCATAGTCGGCGTCGTCGGCGGCAGGGACGCCACACCGATCATCTTCGATGCCCTGCGGCGGCTGGAATATCGCGGCTATGATTCCGCCGGCATCGCGACGCTGGTGGACGGGCGGATCGCGCGGCGCCGCGCGGCGGGCAAGCTGGATAATCTGGCGGCGTTGCTGGCGCGGGAGCCGCTGGCGGGCGTGACGGGCATCGGCCATACGCGCTGGGCCACCCATGGCGCGCCGACCGAGAACAACGCGCACCCGCACGCCACCGCCCGCGTGTCGATCGTGCATAACGGCATCATCGAGAATTTCGAGGAACTGCGCCGCGAACTGGAGCAGGCCGGCCATGTCTTCGTGACCGAGACCGACAGCGAGACCGTGGCGCAACTGGTCGATTTCCATTTGGCGCGGGGGTTGCCGCCGCGCGAGGCGGCGTTTGCCACGCTGCGCCGGCTGGAAGGGGCCTATGCGCTGGCGATGATCTTCGCCGGGCATGACAACCTGATGATCGGTGCGCGGCATGGGGCGCCGCTGGTGGTGGGCTATGGCGAGAACGAGATGTTTCTCGGTTCCGACAGTCTGGCCCTTGCGCCGCTGACGCGCCGCATCGCCTATCTGGACGATGGCGACTGGGTGGTGGTGACGCCGGAGGGCGCGGAATTCTTCGACGCCTCGGGCGAGCGGGTGGAGCGCGCGGTACGCGTGACCGCGCTGATCGCCGGTTCGGTCGGCAAGGACGGTTATCGCCATTACATGGAAAAGGAACTGCACGAACACCCGGTGGTGATCGGGCAGACCCTTCAGCGGCTGATCGACCCCGCGACGCGGCGGGTGATGATGCCGGATCTGCCGTTCGACCTTGCGTCGCTGCCGCGTGCGGTGGTGACGGCCTGTGGCTCGGCCTTTTATGCCGGGCTGGTCGGCCGTTACTGGCTGGAAGCGGTGGCGGGGCTGCCGGTCGATATCGATGTGGCCAGCGAACTGCGCTATCGCGATCCGCCGCTGACGCCGGGGGGGCTGGGCCTGCTGATTTCGCAGTCTGGCGAGACGGCGGATACGCTGGCCGCGTTGCGCGGCATGCGGGCGCGCGGGCAGCATATTCTCTCGGTGCTGAATGTGGAGCAGAGCACGATGGCGCGCGAAAGCGACATCGTGCTGGGGACCGTTGCCGGACCCGAAATCTCCGTGGCCAGTACCAAGGCGTTTACCGCCCAGCTTTCGGTGCTGGCGTGCCTGACGATTGCGATCGGGCGCGCGCGCGGAACGCTGTCGGAGGCGCGGGAGCAGGAACTGGTGACGGAACTGCTGGACCTGCCCAGCCGTGCGAACGAGGTGTTCGACCAGGGGCCGGCGATCCGCGAGATGGCGGCGGTCGTGGCACGGGCGCGCGACGTGCTGTATCTGGGGCGCGGATCGTCCTTTCCGGTGGCCATGGAGGGGGCGCTGAAGCTGAAGGAGGTCTCGTATATCCATGCCGAAGCCTATGCGGCGGGCGAGATGAAGCATGGGCCGATCTCGCTGATCGACAATACCGTGCCGATCGTGGCTACGCTGCCTTCGGGCCGGCTGTTCGAGAAGACGCTGTCCAACCTTCAGGAAGCCCGTGCGCGAGGGGGGCGGCTGCTGGTCTTTACCGACACGAAGGGCGCGCCGCGCCTGCGCGATCTGGCGGAAATCGTGGTTGCGCTGCCGACGGTGAGCGAATTTACCGCTCCGGTGCTTCAGACGATTCCGGTGCAGATGCTGGCGTATGAAGTCGCCCTGCTGAAGGGGACGGATGTGGACCAGCCGCGCAATCTGGCAAAGTCGGTGACCGTCGAATAGCCGGATGGCCCTGGGACGCTCGGTGCAGGTCGCACGCTGACGGGTGTTGTCTTCGGCCGGCGGAGGCAACATCCTCTCGCCCCGAACCGCCGGCTGGCCCGGTGGCGGGAAGGGAGCGATATCCATGACGAAAATGGAATCCGGCGGACGGCCGCGCGTTCTGGTGCGCGGGGCCGGCGTGGCGGGCCTGACCAGCGCGGTGACGCTGGCGGAACGCGGCGCCGACGTGGTGTTGCTGGAGATTGGTGGCCGCGAGGGCTCCGGGGCGTCGTGGATGGCGGGGGGGATGCTGGCGCCGTGGTGCGAGGCCGAATCCGCGCCGCCGGAAGTGACGCGCGATTCGCTCGAATCGGTCGAATGGTGGGCCGCCCATGTGCCGGACGTGGCGCGGAATGGCACGCTGGTGCTGGCCCCGCCGCGCGATGTGGGCGATATCGCGCGTTTCGCACGGCGAACCAGCCATTTCCAGACCGTGGATGGTGCCCGCATCGCCGAACTGGAACCCGATCTGGAGGGGCGGTTCGACAAGGGGCTGTTCTTTCCCGAAGAGGGGCATCTGGACCCGCGCGAGGCGCTGGGGGCGCTGCGTGCGCGACTGGTCGCGCTGGGCGGCACGATCGTTGTCAATGCGCCGGCCGAACGCATGGCTGAAGTCCCGTGGCATGGCGCGCGGCCCGACTGGGTGGTGGATTGCACGGGAATCGCCGCCGAAAACCGCTTGACCGGACTGCGTGGCGTGCGCGGCGAGATGGTGTTGCTGCGCTGCCATGAGGTGACGCTGAGCCGGCCGGTCCGCATGCTGCATCCGCGGATACCGGTTTACATCGTGCCCAGGGCGGACCATCTGTTCATGGTGGGGGCGACGATGGTGGAGAGCGAGAGTCTGGCCAGCATGACCCTGCGCTCGATGGTGGAATTGCTGACCGCCGCCTATGTGCTGCATCCGGCCTTTGGTGAGGCGGAAATCGTCGAAACGGGCGTTGGCGTGCGGCCCGCCTATCCGGACAATGTGCCGGCCGTGACCGTGGAAGGGCGCACCGTTCATGTGAACGGGATGTATCGTCATGGTTTTCTGCTGTCGCCTTCGCGGGCCAGGCAGGTGGGCGACATCGTGTTCGGCGGCCCCGCCGCCTGACGGTTTGGCGGGGCGACGGGCGAACGGGGCGGGGAGGAAAGACGTTGAGGATACTGGTGAACGAGGAGCCGCGCGAGGTCACGACGGCGACCCTGGCCGGCCTGCTGGATGAACTGGGCTATGGCGACGCCAGGGTGGCGACGGCGGTGGATGGCGCGTTCGTCCCGGCATCGCGCCGGGCGTCATGGACGATTGATGAGGGCGCGCGGATCGAGATCCTGGCCCCGATGCAGGGGGGATAGACCCATGCTGTTCTATGGTACCGAACTGTCGTCCCGCCTGATGCTGGGGACGGCGCAATATCCGTCGCCCGAAATCCTGGCCGATGCCGTGCGGGCGGCCCAGGCGGGGGTGGTGACGGTGTCGCTGCGGCGCGAATCGGTCGGCAGTCGCGCGGGGCAGGCTTTCTGGTCGCTGATCCGCGATCTGGGCGTGCCGGTTCTGCCCAATACCGCCGGTTGCCATACGGTGAAGGAGGCGGTGACGACCGCCCACATGGCGCGCGAGGTGTTCGAGACCGACTGGATCAAGCTGGAAGTCATCGGCGAATCGGACACGCTGCAACCCGATATGTTCGCGCTGGTCGAGGCGGCGCGAATCCTGAGCGAGGATGGATTCAAGGTCTTTCCGTACATGACGGAGGATCTGGTCGGGGCCGAGCGCCTGTTGCGGGCGGGCTGCCGGGTGCTGATGCCCTGGGGGGCGCCGATCGGCTCCGGCAAGGGGCTGAACAATGTGTTCGGCCTGCGGGCATTGCGCGCGCATTTTCCCGATGTGCCGCTGGTGGTGGATGCGGGGATCGGCCTGCCGTCTCACGCCGCCCAGGCGATGGAACTGGGCTATGACGCCGTGCTGATCAATACCGCCGTGGCGCAGTCGGGCGATCCGGCGCGGATGGCGGCGGCGTTTCGGCTGGCGGTCGAGGCCGGGCTGATCGCGCGGGCCGCCGACCCGATGGAGCAGCGCGACATGGCGGCGCCTTCGACCCCTGTGCTGGGCCGGGCGGTGCTGGCATGAGCCTGCCGTCACGGATCTATCCGGTCGTCGATCGGGCGGTGTGGGTCGATCGTCTGGGCGGGGCCGGGGCGCGGCTGATCCAGTTGCGCGTCAAGGATCTGGAAGGCGCCGTGCTGCTGGGGGAGATCCGCGCCGCGCGTGCCCATGCCGCGCGCCATGGCGTGTGCCTGGTGCTGAATGATTACTGGCGCCTCGCTCTGGATGAAGGAATCGACTTCATTCATCTGGGCCAGGAAGATCTGGACGATGCCGATCTGGCGGCGATTCGGGCTGGTGGGATTCGTCTGGGCGTGAGTACCCATTCCACCGGTGAACTCGATCGTGCCCTGTCGGTGCGGCCCGATTATGTCGCGCTCGGCCCGGTCTGGCCGACCCGGCTGAAGAAGATGCCCTGGGGGCCGCAGGGTGTGGAGCGGCTGAGGGAGTGGAAGCGGCTGGTCGGGTCGGTGCCGCTGGTCGCCATCGGTGGCATTACGCTGGCGCGCGTGGCATCCTGCATCGCGGCCGGGGCGGATTGCGTTTCCGCCGTGTCCGACTTCATCGGCCAGCCGGACCCCGAGGCGCAGGTCCGGGCGTGGCTGGCGGCCACGGCTGAGGGCGCCGTGTTTCAGGACGGCAGCATAACGTGACCGTCTGGTGCCGTTGCCGGTAACCGGCCGGTATGCTTTTTCGGGGCATGAGCACGGGCGAGGGCACCGGCGCCGCATCGCGGGGCCGGAAGGCCATCGGAATGTCATACTCTCGGGCCATGATGAATGGGCCGGGCGTAGGACGACAGGGAGTTAACGGATGGCGGTGACAGGTCTGGCTGCGGTTCTTCTGGCGATCGCCGCGCTTCTGGTGGTCGTCAGCGCGGTTCAGCCGGTCGCAAGACGCCTGGAAATCTCGGAAACGGTGCTGCTGGCGCTGGCGGGAATCGTGCTGGGTGGCAGCGCCGACCTGGTGTTGCGGTCGTCCTATACCGAACTGTTCAACGGCGCGGCCGAGACCCTGCTGGATTTTCCGCTGAACAGTGAAGCCTTTCTGCTGATCTTCCTGCCCGCGCTGGTGTTTCAGGGGGCGCTGGCCATCGATGTGCGCCGTCTGGCGCATGAGACGGCGACCGTGCTGCTGCTGGCGGTGGTGGCGGTGGTGGTCTCGACCGCGACCATCGGGCTTGCGCTGTTTCCCTTTGCCGGGCTGCCGCTTTCGGTCTGCCTGCTGCTGGGGGCGATCGTGGCGACCACCGACCCGTCGGCGGTGGCGGGAATCTTTCGCGATATCGGGGCCAGCAGCCGGCTGACCCGTCTGGTCGAGGGGGAGGCGCTGCTGAACGACGCGGCGGCGATTTCGATCTTCTCGCTGCTGCTGGCGGCCGTGACCTCGCATCACAGCATCGCGCCGGGCAGCGCCCTGCTGGAATTCCTGGTCTCGTTCATCGGCGCCATCGTCATGGGCGTGCTGTTCGGGCGGCTGACGCTGCTGATGATCACCACCATCGGCGCGGCGCCGGCGGCGGAGATTACGCTGACCGTGGCGCTGCCCTATATCGTCTATATTCTCTGCGACGAGTTTCTGGGGTTCTCCGGCGTCGTGGCCGCCGCGTCGGCGGGGTTGACCATGTCGGTCTATGGACCTTCGACGTTTCGGCCGCAGACATGGCGCTTTCTCAACGAACTCTGGCAGCAGCTTGTGTTCTGGGCCGGGTCGCTGGTGTTCGTTCTGGCGTCGATGCTGGTGCCCCGGCTGCTGGTGGGCATGACGCGCTGGGATTGCGTGCTGATCCTGCTGGCGACGGGGGCCGGGCTGCTGGCGCGCGGCGCGGTGGTGTTCGGCCTGCTGCCGCTGCTGGCGGCCACGCGCCTGTCGCCGCCGGTGCCCACGCCCTTCAAGATCACGATGGTCTGGGGCGGGTTGCGGGGGGCGATCACGCTGGCGCTGGCGTTGGCGGTGACCGAGAACCAGCATGTCTCGACCCCGGTCGCGCATTTCATCGGGATCATCGCGACCGGGTTCGTGCTGATTACGCTGTTCGTCAACGGCACCACGCTGCGGTATCTGGTGCTGTTCCTGAAGCTCGACCAGCTTTCGCCGATCGACCAGGCGTTGCGGCATCAGGTGCTGGGCATCGGGCTGGGCGAGGTGCGCGACCGCACCAGCGAGGTCGCCGAGGAACTGGGCTTCTCCCGCGCGGTGTCGGACACCGTCATCAGCCAGCTTGGCCGGCAGGTGGAGGAAGAGGAGCAGGCCAATACGTTCGACACCGCGTTGGGCGACCGGCAGAGGGTGACACTGGCGCTGATCGTGATCGCGAACCGCGAACGCTCGATCCTGCTGGACCTGTTCCGCATCCAGGGCCTGTCGCGCCCGGTGATGGAGACATTGCTACGCTCGGCCGAAGCGATGGTCGATGGTGCCCGGCTGGAGGGGCGTTTCGGCTATGTGCGCGCGCTGCGCCGGCGGCTGCGGCCGTCGCTGCGGTTCCGGCTGGCGCAGGCGATCCATCATGGCTTCCATTTCGACCAGCCGCTGATGTCGTGCATGACCGAGCGGTTCGAGATGCTGATGATCAGCTATTTCGTCTCGCTGTCGCTGATCCGCTTCATGCGCACGCGCATGGAGCCGACGCTGGGCAGCCGCATCGGCGAAATCGTCGGCGAGGTGCTGGAGCGGCAGCGCAAGCTGCTGAACGAGGCGTTGCATACGCTGCGGCTGCATTATCAGGGCTATTCGGAGGCGCTGGAAATGCGCCTGCTGCAACAGGTCTCGTTGCGGCTGGAAGGAGAGGAATATGACTCCCTTCTATCGGAGTCTCTGATCAGCGACGAATTGCACCGCGAACTTCATCGCGATGTCGAGCGGCGGCGCGGACATCTGGGTGCGCCGCTGGTCTTCGACATCAAGGCGGGGATCGAGGCGCGGATGCGCGCGCTGCCGGTTTTCCATGGCCTGTCGGATGAAGTGCTGCATGCGATCGCGCCGCAATTTTCTATCCATTTCACCTCGCCGGGCGAGCGGCTGTATCGGCGTGGGCGGCGGGTGCGAACCGTCTATTTCATCAGTGCCGGGCTGGCGGAAACCCATTTTCCCGAACATGACGTGCGGTTCGGGGCCGGCGATGTGATCGGGGCGGAGGAAGCCCTGTCGCGCATGCCGGCGCGGGCGGTGACGCGGTCGTTGCAGTTCGGCCAGTTCCTGACCATCAGCACGCGCCGTTTCCGCCGGCTGGTGGCCGAGTACCCCGACATTCTGGCCAACCTCGATGAACTGACGCGGGAGCGGCATACGACCGAACGCTCCGGCGTCGCGTTGCTGCCGGGCGACAGCGCCGTTGTGAGAGCGTCTGACGATGCGATCGCGCTGGCGACGGCCGACCTGGCGGACGCGCTGCCCGAATCGGCCGACAGGCCGGACCATCAGCAGGGGCCGTCTCCCTGATTTCAAGGGATGCGGGGATATGGTCGTTTCGATACTGTTCTGATGGCGGTGCGGCGGACTGGTGGGTAATCGCCAGTCCGTGCCCCGGTTTGTCTGGTCCGGAGGATTTGTATGCTGACATTGCAGGTAAACGGTACGGCGCATCAGGTGGATGTTCCCGATGACATGCCGCTGCTGTGGGTCCTGCGGGATGTGCTGGGGCTGCCGGGCACGAAGTTCGGTTGCGGGATCGGCCAGTGCGGGGCCTGCACCGTGCATGTCGACGGCAAGGCGGTCCGGGCCTGTTCGCTGCCGGCCTCGCTGGTGGGCCAGCGGCCGGTCACGACGATCGAGGGGCTGGCCGAGGACGAGGTGGCGGCGGAGGTGACGAAAGCCTGGCTGGAGATCGATGTCGTCCAGTGCGGCTATTGCCAGCCCGGCCAGATCATGGCGGCCATCGCGCTGCTGAAAAGCAATCTGCACCCCTCCGACGACGAGATCGATCAGGCGATGTCGGGCAATATCTGTCGCTGCGGTACCTATCGGCGGATCAGGGCGGCCATTCGTAACGTGGCCGGAGCGGTTTGATGGCGATGACGACGATTGCCGTTTCGCGCCGCCGGGCTTTGGCCGGGGCCGGCGGGTTGTTGATGGCGGTGGTGCTGCCGCGCGCGCGGTCGCGCGCGGCGACGGTGACGCGGATCGTGGAGGACCAGACCGGCCCGTTCGCGCCCAATGCCTTCGTGCGGATTGCGCCGGATGGCAGCATTACCCTGATCCTGCCGAATGTGGAGATGGGGCAGGGGATCTATACCGGCGAGGCGATGCTGATCGCCGAGGAACTGGATGTGGGGCTGGAGCAGATCCAGATCGAGGCCGCGCCGGCGGATGAGGCGTATGTCACCAAGGCGTTGGGGACGGAGGCCACCGGCGGCTCGACTTCGACGATCGCGACCTGGAAGAGCCTGCGCGAGGCCGGCGCGGTGGCGCGGACGCTCTTGATCCGGGCGGCGGCCGATCGGTGGGTGGTCGAGCCGGCGTCGTGCCAGAGCGAGGCTGGCGTGGTGCGGCATGTGCCCACCGGGCGGACCCTGACTTATGGCGAGCTGGCGGTGGAGGCGGCGGCGCTGCCGGTTCCCTCCGGCCCGGTTGCGTTGCGCGCCCCCTCGACCTTTCGCCTGATCGGCCATGCCCAGCATCGGCTCGACGGGCCGGCGAAGGTGAACGGCACGGCGACCTTCGGCATCGACATCCAGCAGCCGGGCATGAAGATCGGCACCGTCGCGGCCTGCCCGGTGATGGGGGGTGTGCTGCTGCATGTCGATGACCGCGCGGCGCGGCAGGTGCCGGGCGTGCGGGAGGTGCTGACGATCGGCAATGCGGTCTGTGTGGTCGGCGACCATTACTGGGCGGCGCGCAAGGGGCTTGAGGCCCTGGCGATCACCTGGGATGAAGGCGTCAATGCCACCGTGTCCACCGGGACGGTCTATCGGCAATTGCATGAAGCGCTGCAAGGGCCGGCCATCGTCGCCAACACCAAGGGCGATGCCAGGATGGCCATCAGGGGGGCCGCGACGCGGGTCGAGGCCGTGTATCAGCAGCCGCTGCTGGCGCATGCGCCGATGGAGCCGATCAACTGCACGGTGCATGTGACACCCGAGCGATGCGATGTCTGGGTCGGGACCCAGGTGCCGATGCGCGCCCGCGATTCGGCGGCCGAGGTGACGGGCCTGCCGAAGGAAAAGGTCTTTCTGCACAACCAGTATATCGGTGGTGGCTTCGGGCGGCGGCTGGAGCATGAATATGTCACGCAGGCGGTGCAGTTTGCCCGCCAGGTGTCTTATCCGCTCAAGGTGATCTGGAGTCGCGAGGAGGATCTGACGATGGACCGGTACCGCCCGGCCTATGTCGATCATCTGGTCGGCGGGCTGGACGCCCACGGGAAACTGGTCGGGCTGTCGCACCGCATCGTGGGGCCGGCGGTCGTTGCCCGCTGGGCGCCCGAGGCCCTGCTGCCGAATGGCGTGGATGACGATCTGCTGGTCGGCACCGTCGAGACGCCCTACGCCATCCCGGCCATGTTCCTGGATTACGCGCGGCGCGAGACGCCGGGCGTGGTGACGGCATGGTGGCGTGGGGTCGGCGGCACGCGCGGGGTCTTCGTCATCGAGAGCTTTATCGACGAACTGGCGGCCAGCGCGAAGGTCGATCCGGTGGCGTTCCGCCGCCGCATGACGGGGGACCGACCGCGTGCGCGCGCGGTTCTGGACCTCGCGGCCGAGAAGGCGGAATGGGGGACGACCTTGCCGGAGGGCGTCGGGCGCGGCGTGGCGCTGCAATATGTCTTCGGGTCGTACCTCGCCACGGTCATGGAAGTCGAAATGTCGACGATGGGTACCGTGCGGGTGCGTCGTGCCGTGGTGGCCGTCGATTGCGGGCGGGTGGTCAATCCCGATCAGGTGGTGTCGCAGATCGAAGGGGGGCTGATCTTCGGCCTGAGTGCCGCACTGTTCAACGAGGTGACACTGGAAAACGGGCGGGTGCGGGAGAAGAACTTCAACACATACAGGGTCCTGCGGATGAACGAATCCCCCGCCATCGAGGTGCATCTGATCGACAGCACCGAGGACCCCGGCGGCATTGGCGAGACCGGAACCGCCGCGGCCGCGGCGGCTCTGGCCAATGCGATGGCCGCCGCGACCGGCCGCCGCTATCGCCGGTTGCCGCTGACGGGGCCGCAAGCATGAGCCGTGCTTTCGTGATGCGCTTCGGGCGCCGGGTGGCCGGCGCGGCGGTGCTGGCCGGGATTGTGCTGGCGGGCACGGCGCAGGCGCAGGATGCCGATCTGGTGCGGCGTGGCGCCTATCTGGAACAGGCGGCGGATTGCGAGGTCTGCCACACGAAGCCGGGGGGCGTGCCCTTCGCCGGGGGGCGCGCGTTCGACCTGCCGGGGATCGGCACCCTCTATGCGCCGAACATCACGCCCGATGCGGAGACCGGAATCGGGCGCTATACCGACGCGCAGTTCGATTCGGCCGTGCGGCGCGGCGTGGGGCCGGGATGGCGGCATCTTTATCCCGTCATGCCCTATGCGTCCTACGCGAAGATGACGGCGGAGGATGTCCGCGCCATTCGCGCCTATCTGATGAGCCTGCGCCCGGTCCATGCGCCGGCGCCGGCCAATCAGGTACGGTTTCCCTATAATATCCGCCTGGCGATGATCGGGTGGAACCTGCTCTATCGCCCGTCCGGCCCGCTGCCGGACGATCCGGCGCGGACGGCGGCCTGGAACCGGGGGCGCTATCTGGTCGAGGCGGCCGGTCATTGCGGCGAATGCCATACGCCCCGGACCATGCTCCAGGCGCTATCGATGACGAAATCCTATGCCGGGGCCATGATCGATGGGTGGCTGGCCTATAATATCTCGTCGGATGTCGATAGCGGCATTGGGGCGTGGAGCGATACGCAACTGGCGGCGTATCTCTCCACGGGCCATGCCGACGGGCGGGGGACGGCCGTCGGGCCGATGGCGGATGTGGTCAGTCACAGCCTGCGGTTTCTGACGCCCGAGGATGTCGCGGCGATGGTGACCTATCTGCGCAGCCTGCCGGCGCGGCGGTCGGACGAGACCATCGGGGTCGTTTCGCCCGAGACGCTGGCTCAACTGGCGCCGATCCACAGCAATGGCGAGCGGCTGTTTGCCGGGGCCTGCACCGGGTGCCATCTGACGGACGGGCATGGACGGCAGGTCGATTTCGCCGCCCTGTGGGGGGCGCGCAGCCTGGGCGAGATCGACGGGCGGAATCTGGTCCGGACCATGGTCGAGGGAGGGACTCTGCAAACCGCGCATGGCGCGATGGTCATGCCGGCGTTCGGGCCGGAATATCGGAACCAGGATCTGGCCGACATCGCGAATTATGCCATCAGCCATTTCGGGAATCGGGAGGGCCATGTGACGGCCCGGGATGTCGCGGTTGCTCGGGGGGGCGTTTCGCCCTGAGTGGGGGAGGCCACGAGGTTGCATGCCGGGCCTGCCAATGCGCGGCGCCCGGCATAGCTTTCTGGTGCCGGCCAATGCGATACTGCATATCACGGGCGGCCGCGAAGCTGATGCTGTGCGGCGGTTCATCACTGGCGCTTTGAGACAGGCACCGCAGGAAAGGGAAAGACCGACCGATGGTAGCGGCGGACGGATTTGAACCGCCGACCAAGGGATTATGATTCCCCTGCTCTACCGCTGAGCTACGCCGCCATCGCGTCGGTGACGTGGGAAATATCGCCCCGTCCGGGCAAAGTCAACCCACGGATGACGTTTGAAGTGAGGCTTCCCATCGTGGTTAAAGAAGCACCTCGTCCCCATTGATATGGCGCCATTCAGGCCATCGCCAGCCCGCGTCGCCCCCATGGAAAGAGTGAACCCGGATTCGTGAAAAACGCCTTTATCGACCTTCTGACCCAGATTCGTATCTCCTTTGACTGGTTGCCCGGCACCATGGCCTCGATTGTGGTGCTGTGCGCGGCCGTGCTGATGGCCGAGATATGCAGTCGGATCATGACCAAGCTGGTCCTGCGCATTCCCGGACAGAAGAAGGGCGCGTTCATCCGGTTGTTCACGATGGCGATGCAGCGCCCGGCGCGGGTGATGCTGGCGATCGTCTTCGTGGCGACGGCGCTGCCGGCCTCGGGCTTTTCGTACCGCACCATGCAATGGGGCGGCCATGCGCTGCTGGTGCTGTTCGTGCTGATGGTGGGGTATGCCGCGATCGTGGCGATGCGCATTCTCTCCGATGCCTATCTGGCGCGCATTACCGGCACGGACGACCGTGACGATATCCTGCTGCGCACCCACATGACCCAGGTGCGCGTGCTGCGGCGCATGGCGGATATCCTGGTGGGACTGCTGACGGTCGGCTCGGCGTTGATGACGTTCGAATCGGTGCGGGAATATGGGCTGAGCCTGTTTGCCTCGGCGGGTGCGGCCTCGGTGGTTGTGGGCCTCGCCGCCCGGCCGCTGCTGACGAACCTGATCGCGGGCATGCAGATCGCCATGACGCAGCCGATCCGCATGGAAGACCTGATCATCATCAATGGCGACTGGGCGTGGGTGGAGGAAATCACCGCCACCTATGTCGTGCTGCGGGTGTGGGACTGGCGGCGGCATATCGTGCCGATTTCATGGTTCCTGGAAAATCCGTTCCAGAACTGGACCCATAATTCGGCGGCGCTGATCGGGGTGGTGTTTCTGTATGTCGATTTTCACGCGCCCATGGACCGTATCCGCGCGCGCCTGCGTGAGATCGTGCATGGCAGCGCGTTGTGGGACGGCAAGGTGTTCGACGTTCAGGTGGCCGATTGCAGCGCCCATGTCATGACCATCCGGGTCATCGCCAGTGCGCGGTCGGCCTTGGTGAGCTGGGACCTGCGGTGCGAGATCCGCGAGAAGATCATCGTCTTCATGCGTGACGAATGTCCGGAGGCGCTGCCGCGCGAACGGTTGGCCCATGTCTCGTCCCTGGCGGGCCATGAGGCGCTGATGGTGGCGCCGCCGATCGACCGGCCGCCGCCGGGCGCCTATACCGGGCCGTCCGGTCCGGTATAGGGCCTTCCGCCGGCTGCGCCGTCAGGCGCGGCGGCGGGTGGGGGCGCGTTCGTCGAACAGGTCGGAGAGTTCCTGCATCATCGTGCCGCCCAGTTCCTCGGCATCCGAGATCGTGACCGCGCGCCGGTAATAGCGCGTGACATCATGGCCGATGCCGATGGCCACCAGTTCGACGCCGCTGCGATTTTCGATCTGGGCGATGACCTGGCGGAGATGCGTCTCCAGATACGAACCCGGATTGACCGAGAGCGTGCTGTCATCGACCGGGGCGCCGTCGGAAATCACCATCAGGATCTTGCGGCTTTCCGGCCGACCCTGAAGGCGCTTCCATGCCCAGAGCAGGGCTTCGCCGTCGATATTTTCCTTCAGCAGGCCCTCGCGCAGCATCAGGCCCAGATTCTTGCGCGACCGGCGCCACGGCATGTCGGCCGATTTGTAGATGATGTGCCGCAGGTCGTTCAGCCGGCCGGGATTGGGGGGCTTGCCCTGCGCCACCCAGCGTTCGCGGCTCTGGCCGCCTTTCCAGGCGCGGGTGGTGAAGCCGAGGACTTCGACCTTCACCGCGCACCGCTCCAGCGTGCGGGCCAGGATGTCGCCGCACATGGCGGCCACCGAAATGGGGCGGCCGCGCATCGAGCCCGAATTGTCGATCAGCAGCGTGACGACCGTATCGCGGAAATCGGTGTCGCGTTCGTGCTTGTAGGACAGGGACAGGGTGGGATTGACCACGATCCGCGACAGGCGGCCGGCATCGAGGATGCCTTCCTCGAGGTCGAACTCCCACGCGCGGGTCTGCTGGGCCAGCAGGCGGCGCTGCATGCGGTTGGCCAGGCGCGACACCACGCCCTGGAGGCTCAGCAATTGCTGGTCGAGCTGCTGGCGCAGGCGCGACAGTTCCTCCGGGTCGCACAGGTCCTCGGCCGGGATCTCTTCGTCGAACTGCGTCGTGAAGGCGTGGTAGGCGGTCGTGGCGTCTCCAGCCGTGTGGTCTTCGGCGCCCCGTGGGCCACCGGGTTCCTCCGATCCGGCCGCCTCGCCGGATTCGGTGTCGTCGGCATCTTCGTCGCCCGTGCCTGTTCCCTCGGCCAACTGGGGTTGGAGGCCGGATTCGTCCTCTTCCAGTCCGGACGTATCCTCCTTGTTCTGCGGGGACTGGTCCTCGGGCGAATCGGAAGGTTTGTCGTCGGTTTCGTCGGACGACGCGTTGTCGCTGCCGTCCGGGTCTTCCTCGATCTCGGCTTCGCCTTCGATCAGGTCGCAGGCTACCAGCAGCCGTCGGGCGGCCTTGGAAAAGGCACGCTGGTCGTCCTGCGCGGCCGCCATGTCGGCCAGGGCGCGCTGGGCGGAGGGGCCGAGATGCGTGCGCCATTGATCGGCGATCGCGCGCATGGAATCGGGCACCGGTTCGCCGGTCAGCGTCTCGCGCGCCAGCAGGGAGAGGGCGACGGGGAGGGGGATCTGCTCGCGCCGGTCGGCGCGGTCATAGCCGCTGTCGCGATAGTCGCGTTCGACCTTGTGCCGCAGATTGGCCGCGACGCCGGCCATGTGGCGCGCGCCGACGCTTTCCACGCGGGCCTGTTCCAGCGCCTCATACGCCGCCCGGGCATCGGCCGGTTCGGGCCGGGTGACGGCATGGAGGGCTGCGTCGTGATGGCGCAGCCGCAGGGCCGCCGCGTCGGCCGCGCCCCGGACGCGGTCGATATCCGCTTCCTGTAGGGTCGGACCGGGCTGGGGGAGGCGGACATGCTCGCCGCTGACGGCGGCGGCGGCCGGGATCGGGCCGCTCTGGAAGATAACATCGGCATCCGCGCGGCCGCCGAGCGCGCGCAGCACGCCGACGGTCGCGCGCTTGAACGCATCCGTCCGTTCTGCGGCGGCCTGACGGGCGGACAGGGCGTCGTTCTTGCGGTCGCGCATGGCGCTGGCCGATCAGCGCGCGCGCGGCGCGGTGCCGGTGGGGTCGACGTTGAAGCAGCGCTGGTAATATTCCGCCACCGTCTGCCGCTCCGCCTCGTCGCATTTGTTGAGGAAGGTGACCCGGAACGCGAATTCCAGGTTCTGGAAGATCCGGTAATTCTCCGCCCAACTGATCACCGTGCGCGGCGACATGACGGTGGAGATATCGCCCGCGATGAAGCCCGAACGCGTGAGGTCGGCCAGCGCCACCATGCTTTCGACCCGCTTGCGGGCCGGCGCATCGTTGGGGTCGATCCCCATCTTGGCCAGTACGATCGCCGTTTCCTGGGCGTGGGGCAGGTAGTTGAGCGTGGTGACGATGTTCCAGCGGTCCATCTGGCCCTGATTGATCTGCTGGGTGCCGTGATACAGGCCCGTCGTATCGCCCAGGCCGACCGTGTTGGCGGTGGCGAACAGGCGGAAATACGGATGCGGGCGGATGACGCGGTTCTGGTCCAGCAGCGTCAGGTGGCCTTCGATTTCAAGCACGCGCTGGATCACGAACATCACGTCGGGGCGGCCGGCATCATATTCGTCGAACACCAGGGCGCAGGGACGTTGCAGGGCCCAGGGTAGCAGGCCCTCGCGGAATTCCGTCACCTGCTTGCCGTCGCGCAGCACGATCGCATCCTTGCCGATCAGGTCGATGCGCGAGATGTGGCTGTCGAGATTGATGCGGATGCACGGCCAGTTGAGGCGCGAGGCCACCTGCTCGATATGCGATGACTTGCCGGTGCCGTGATAGCCCTGGATCATGACCCGGCGGTTGAACGCGAAGCCGGCCAGGATCGCCAGCGTGGTGTCATGGTCGAAACGGTAGGTGGGGTCGGCATCCGGCACATGGTCGGTGCGGACCGAGAAGGCGGGAACTTGCAGGTCGCTGTCGATGCCGAATACTTCGCGGGCCGAAACCATCAGGTCGGGCGCGCCGGACAGGGCCGAGATCGGCGGCAGCGCCTCTCCGTTCTCGTCCACGGCGCCGGCTGTCAGGGTGGCAAGGTCATTCATTGGGGGTGCATCCGTCACGGCTGGTAGGTCCGGACACGCCATGATGTGGCGTTGTCCCGCATCCTGTTCTGGTCTCTGGCTTCCTGTCTTCGACACCCGGTTTCCGGTGCCTGACGCGTTCTTTCGACGTTTCCGGTGCCACTATAGACGCTATCGCCGGCAAGGCCATGCCTACGCGGTACGTTCCAGATCGGCTTCGCGCGCCGAGGTCAGGTGGGCGCGCAGGGTGGTGTAGGCGACATTGATGCTTTTCAGCAGTTCTTCCGACTGGCGGTCGCCGCCATTGGCATCGGGGTGGTGCCGTCGCGCCAGATCCTTGTAGCGCATTTTCAGTGCGTCCATCGACAGCGGCCAGTCCAGGCCCATCATGTCCAGCGGCTGGCGCAGGGCCTCGGGCATCTCGGGGCGGGCCGGGGTGCCGGTCCGTGGGCCTGGACGGCGCGCGCCGTCCATCAGATCCATCGGGTCGATGAAATCGTCCGGGCCGAGGCGGCCGGCGCGCTGGCCCAGCCGCCAGGAAGGGCGGTTCCAGGAAACGTCATCGCGGATATGCGCCTCGATCTGGCCGGGCGACATGCCTTTGTAAAAATCCCACCGCGCGTTGTACTCGCGCACATGGGGCAGGCAGAACCAGAAATATTCGTTCAGCGCGTCGCGTGATTTCGGCGCGCGGTAGCCGGCGCTCTCGTCACAGCCGGCCATGTCGCAGCACCGGGCCGGCGCATCCGGATCGGGGTCGAAAGCCCGGTGACGTGTGTTCTTTCGGGTCATCATCTGGCGTTATGTGCGTTCGAACCGTATTCGTGCAAGAGCCAAGCGCGTCAGCAGCAAGAGGGAACGGGAACAGTGAACGGCACAGACCATCCGCATGTGGCACCTTCTCCGGCCGAGGAGAAGAGGGTGGACCGGATCGCCCGCGCGATCCGCACGCACCTGGCCCCAAGCCTGATCGAAATCGAGGACGATAGCGGCCGTCATGCCGGCCATTCCGGAATGCGCGGTGCCGCTGCCGGGGGCGAGACGCATTTCAATGTGCTGGTGGTGAGCGCGGCGTTCGACGGGCAGGCGCGGGTGCAGCGCTCCCGCCTGGTGCATGACCTGCTGGCGCCCGAATTCGCCTCGGGCCTGCATGCGTTGTCGCTGACATTGCGCACCCCCGCCGAGCAGGCCCGGATCGCCGGCGCATGAGCGGTGGCGGCACGCTTTCGCGCCGGCTGTTCCTGGCCGCGCCGCTGGCCGTCGCGGCCTGTCAGGCATCGCCGGGCGTCGTGGACGGGCATGACGTGGCGCGGGTCGAGCGGTATCTGAACACCACGCGCGGCCTGACCGCCAGTGTTGTCCAGACCTGGCCGGATGGCGGCGTCGGGGAGGGCACGCTCTCCTACGATCCGGGCAATCTGCGCCTGGATTACCGGACGCCGCATACCATGCGGCTGGTTGCGGCGGGGGGGCACCTGGTGTTTCGCGACGCGCAGCGCCAGTCGGTGACGCGCATGAACCTCTCGCACCAGCCCCTGGGGCTGCTGCTGGCCACGCCGGTGCATCTGGGGGGGGCCGTGGAGGTCACCGCGATTCGGCACGGCGCCAATGTGTTGCAGATTTCGATGGCCCGCAGTGACAACCCGTCGCAGGGACTGCTGACGCTGGGATTTGCCGATTTCGCCGGGGAGTTGTCGCTGGTGGCGATCGACCTGCTGGACGCGCGCCATAACAGCACGCGCCTGCATCTGACCGACGTGCGGACCGGCACGGACTTCCCCCCCGGTTTCTTCTCGCTGGACGCGCCGCTGTAATTAGCGCGTCCGGTCGGGGTCAGAGTGCGCTGATCGGGGTTGGGATGCTGCCGAAGAGCCCCTGCCATTCGGCGCGCAGGGCTTCATCCACCGTTGCCATGTCTACGGTGCGGCCCTGGGCGTGCAGGCTGGTGACGCCGTGCTCGCGGATGCCGCAGGGCACGATGCCCTCGAAATGGCTCAGGTCGGGCGCCACGTTCAGGGCCACGCCATGCCAGCATGTCCAGCGCGTGACGCGCACCCCCAGGGCCGCGATCTTGCTTTCGGACCCGGTGAGGGGATCGACCACCCAGACGCCGATTCTGTCCGCGCGCCGTTCGCCCGTGATGTCGAAATGGCGCAATGTCCGGATCAGCCATTCCTCCAGCGCGTGGACATAGGCCCGCAGGTCGCGCGGGGGGACCGTGCCCTGCTGCCGGGTGAGGTCCAGCATCACATAGGCCACCCGTTGGCCCGGCCCGTGATAGGTCCATTGCCCGCCCCGGCCGGCGGCGTGGGTGGGGAAGCCGGACGGATTGAACAGATCCGCGTCCCTGGCCGACGTGCCGGCCGTGTAGGTGGGAGGATGTTCCAGCAGCCAGACCCGCTCGGGCAGGCTGCCGTCGCGGATTCCCGCCACCTGTCGCTCCATCCCGGCGATCGCGTCGGGGTAGGGAACCGGCACCCGGCTCGAATTCCACAGAATTGTCTTTTCGGTCATTGCCCCTCGAACCTGCATCGTCTATACGGCCTTCCGTCAACACGGTATCGCTCAGGCGGTAACCGATGTCACGGTGCGGTCGTGGCGGAATGGTAGACGCGCAAGCTTGAGGTGCTTGTGGGGGTAACCCCGTGGAAGTTCGAGTCTTCTCGACCGCACCAATCGACAGGCCGGCCAGCCCGGCTCGATTGGCTTTATGATGAAAATCAGAACGGAAAACAGGGCAAACGAAACGCTGGCTCCATTCGCCGGGGCCGGGTGCTCGCGCTGATTTTATGCCCGCACAGGTGATGCAATGGCTGCCCGCATGGGGTTTCCGCACGCATCGTCATCGGCATCCTTTTGACCCATCATGTTATTTTGCCTCACTTAAGTCATTTTTTTTTCCCGTTTATCGGTTAGAACGAATTGTGAGCGCGGTCGTTGTTTCATGCGCCGCGTACAGTCGTGACGTGTTCGAATGTTCTGATTTTCAACGATGGATCGAAGGTGACGCTTGTGATCAAACCCTTGCGAAAAGCCGTACTCCCGGTCGCCGGTCTCGGCACCCGTTTCCTCCCGGCGACCAAGGCCATGCCAAAGGAAATGCTGACGGTCGTCGACAAGCCGCTGATCCAATACGCCATCGACGAGGCCCGTGCCGCCGGAATCGAGGAGTTCTGCCTGATTACCGGACGGGGCAAGGACTCGCTGATCGATTATTTCGATGTCGCCTTCGAACTGGAGACGACGCTGCGCGAGCGCAACAAGCAGGATGCGCTGGACGCTCTCGCACCCAGCACCATCGAAGCCGGGGCGCTGATTGCCGTCCGCCAGCAGGAGCCGCTGGGCCTGGGCCATGCGATCTGGTGTGCCCGCAGTTTTATCGGCGACGACCCGTTTGCGATCCTGCTGCCCGACGATCTGGTGAAGAGCGATGTGGCGTGCCTGAAGCAGCTCGTTGAAACCTATAACCAGACCGGGGGGAATGTCGTCGCCGTCACCGAGGTGCCGCGCGAGCATACCAGCCGCTACGGTATCCTGAAGACCGGCAAGGACGATGGTCGTGTGGTCGAGGTGACGGGGCTGGTCGAGAAGCCCAAGCCCGAAGAAGCGCCGTCCAACCTTTCCATCATCGGGCGCTATGTCCTGACGGCCGACGTTATGCCGCATCTGTCCAAGCTGGAGCGTGGCGCGGGCGGTGAAGTGCAGTTGACCGACGCGATGGCCAAGACGATCGGGCATGTTCCGTTCCACGGGCTGCGCTATGAAGGGCAGCGTTTCGATTGCGGCAACAAGCTGGGCTATCTGGAAGCGCAGATCGCGATGTCGATCGACCGGCCGGATCTTGGGGATTCCGTGCGGGCGTTCCTGAAGAACTATACTGGCTGATGGAGGCGTTCGCGCACGGTTTTGATCCGACGAGCCTGCGCGAATACGACATAAGGGGGATCGTGGGCGCGACCCTCGGTCCGCGCGACGCCTATGCGATTGGCCGGACTTTCGGCAGCGTGGTGGCCCGTGAGGGGGGGCGCACCGTCGCTGTCGGATATGATGGCCGATTATCCTCGCCCGAACTGGAGGCGGCCCTGGTCGATGGGGCCGTCGCTTCCGGGGTCGAGGTGCTGCGTGTCGGTCGCGGGCCGACGCCGATGCTGTATTTCGCCTCCGCCAGCCTGAAGGCTGACGGGGCGGTCATGGTCACCGGCAGTCATAATCCGCCCGATCACAACGGATTCAAGATGATCCTGGGGGGGCAGTCCTTCTTCGGCCCCCGTATCGGCGAACTGGGCGACATGGCCGCGCGCGGCGACGTGGTGCCGGAGCGGGTCGGCAGCGTGCGCGATGTCGATGTTCAGGCGGACTATGTCGAGCGGCTGGCGCGTGGCTGGGATGGCGGCGAGCGGCGGCTGAAAATCGTCTGGGACAACGGAAATGGTGCCGCTGGCGAGGTTCTGGCCGAACTGGTGCGGCATGTTCCGGGTGAGCATACCATTCTGAACGGTGTGATCGACGGCCGTTTTCCGGCCCATCATCCCGACCCGACGATTCCCCGGAACCTGAGGCAACTGATTGCTGCGGTACGGGATATCGGCGCCGATATCGGGATTGCCTTCGATGGCGATGCCGACCGGATCGGCGTGGTGGACGATCGGGGCGAAATCTGGTGGAGCGACCAGATTCTGGCCCTGCTGGCCCGTGACGTGCTGGAGGCACGGCCGGGCAGCATGATCATCGCCGATGTGAAGGCCAGTCAGGTTCTGTTCGATGAGGTGAGCCGGGCTGGTGGGCAGCCGATGATGTGGCGCAGTGGACATTCGCCCATCAAGTCGCGGATGGCGGAAACCGGTGCCCCGCTGGCCGGCGAGATGTCGGGCCATTTCTTCTTCGCCGACAGGTGGTACGGGTTCGATGATGGGCTGTATGCGGCGGTTCGCCTGCTTGGCGTCGTTGCCCGGATGAAGACGGCATTGTCGGCGGCGCATGACGCGCTGCCCAAGATGGTCAGTACGCCCGAATTGCGGTTCGATTGCGCCGATGCCCGCAAGTTTGTGGTGATCGAAGACGTTGCGGCGCGACTGGCCGACGAAGGCGCCGACATGACGACGATCGACGGCGTGCGGGTGACTGGCGCGGATGGATGGTGGCTGCTGCGGGCCTCCAATACCCAGGCCATGCTGGTCGCGCGGGCGGAAAGCGCCAGTCCTGAGGGATTGGATCGGCTGAAGGCGGCCCTGACCGTGCAACTCGAACGGTCAGGCGTGGCGGCGCCCGATTTTTCCGGCGGAAGCCACTGAACCGGCCGTATGCGCTACGCGGTCTTTGAATATCCCGGTTCAGGCTGGTATCCTGTTTGGCCATCTTTGCCGCCATGTGTTGCCTTCGGCCCGGATTGGCGGCTGGTTTCCGGAGGTTCTTGCCGCATGGCCGATGCGCTGCCTTTCCGTTCTTTCCTGGAGCCTGGGCAGTTCGTCCGCCATCCCGATCATCCGGAATGGGGGCTGGGGCAGGTGCAGTCGGCCATTGCCCATCGGGTGACGGTCAATTTCGAGGATCAGGGCAAGATGCTGATCGATGCGTCGGTCGTCATGCTGACGGTCGTTTCCTGAAGGGTTGGCATGGGTACGCCGTTCCTCGATTCTCTCGGTCGGACTGTGACCTATCTGCGGGTTTCGGTCACTGACCGATGCGACATGCGCTGCGTGTACTGCATGTCCGAAACCATGTCGTTTCTGCCCAAGGCCGAGATCCTGACCTATGCGGAACTGGAGCGGCTTTGTGCCGCCTTTATCCGCAGCGGGGTGACGCGACTGCGCGTGACCGGGGGAGAGCCGCTGGTGCGGCGGGATGTCGGCGATTTTTTCCAGGCCATGGGGCAATGGCTGCACCGGTCCGGCGGGAATGGTCATCTGGATGAATTGACCGTTACGACCAACGGCTCGCGGCTGGCCGAGCATGCCGGGATGCTGGCCGGCGCGGGTGTACGGCGTGTCAATATCAGCCTCGACTCCCTTGATTCTGAAAAATTTCATCGCATTACCCGGCGCGGGACTCTCGACCAGACCTTGGCGGGTGTGCGCGCGGCACGGCTGGCGGGGCTGGCGATCCGTATCAATACCGTGGCGATGGCGGGGGTGAATGACGATGAATTCGACACGCTGCTGGCCTGGTGTGGTGAAATCGGCGCCGATCTCTGCCTGATCGAGACCATGCCGATGGGCGAGACAGGCGAGGATCGCACCGATCGCTATCTGCCACTCTCCGCCGTGCGGGCCGACCTGTCGCGGCGCTGGACGCTGGAGCCGTTGGCCGAGCGCACGGGCGGGCCGGCGCGCTATCTGCGCGTACGCGAAACCGGGCGCAGGCTGGGGCTGATCACGCCCATGACCCATAATTTCTGCGAAAGCTGCAACCGGGTGCGTCTGTCCTGCACCGGGCAGCTTTATCCGTGCCTGGGGGATGAAGGGGCGACGGACCTGCGGCAACCCCTGCGGGACGGAGCCAGCGATGCCGACCTGCTGCACCTCGTGCAGTCGGCGATCCTGCGCAAGCCGAAGGGCCATGATTTCGTCATCGGGCGGCGCGCGGATGATCCCGCCGCCATGCGCCGGCACATGAGCGTGACCGGCGGATAGGAGGCTGTTTGCACGGGCGGCCAGCCGGATGAGGACATGCGCGGATTGAATTTATTATAAATTCAGTTTGTTATTCAATTTTCTTGATCGCATCTCTCAAGCGAGATCGTGAAGGCGCCGGGCTGGAGTGGCTGGGGCTGGCTTGCCGCCGGTGCCCAGCCGGTCATGATGGCAACGCGCAGGGGAACGGACAGAAGGGCGTCGTCTGCCTCCGGCGTCAGGCTGGCGAGGGCGGCGGCGAACAGGGCGGGCGCGGGGATCTGGCGGCTGCGCAGTTTCAGGGCGTTGGTCTCGCCGGCGGCGCGCAGGTCGCGCAGCAGGGCCATGGGCGTGCGGTAGGCGAGCGTCAGTGTTTCCACATCCGCGACCGGCAGGGCGAAGCCTGCGCGCTGCAACAGGGAGGCGCAGTCCTTCAGGTCGGGAAAGGGCGAGACCCTTGGGGCAGCGCCACCGGTGAGTGTGCATTCGGCCTCGGTCAGGGCGCGACGGAGGTCCGCCAGGGTCGGCAGGACGGGCACGCTGGCGAGGAACAGCCCGTCGGGCTTCAGCGCGTGGCGGATCTGCGCCAGCGCGCCGGGCAGGTCGTTGACCCAGTGCAGCGACAGGTTGGCGACCACCAGGTCGAAGGAGCCGGGGCCGAAGGGGAGCCATTCCTCGTCGGCGCACAGGACGGTTCCGCCATTGACCTGCGCCATCCTGGGCGACAGGTCGCAGGACACGACGCGCTCGATCCCGCGTGCGCGCAACCGGGGGGCGACCACGCCGCGACCGCCGATATCCAGCGCCGCGCTGAAGCGGTAGGTCGTGTCGTCCAGCCGGTCCAGCAGCCGGTCCGCGGCTTCCTGCAGGATCGGTGCGACCGCGTGCACCAGAGGGGCGGCGCGATCGCGATGACGGCGCACGGCTGCGCGGTCGAAAATCACGGGATCGTTCATGGCTCGCATGTGCCCTTCCGGATGGGCGATGCCAATGGCACCATTGCGTGATGGTTGGCACGACACGGGACGCGGGGGAAACCCGATCGGCGCATGGCGAGGCGCGTGGTCTGCCACGGCGCATGGCGGCCCGTATGCTCGACCTTCTTCTGCCACCTGACTGCCCGGCCTGTCATCAGCCGGTCGATCGTGCCGGCCTGCTGTGCCCCGACTGCTTCCGCGCCATGCGCTTTATCGCCGAGCCATGCTGCGCGCGATGTGGCCAGCCCTTTTCGGCGTCGGCTCCTGGCGGTGCTGGGCGTAGCTGTGCGCCGTGTCTGGACCATCCCCCGTCATGGCGGAACGGCCGGGCCGCCATGATCTATGACGAACGGTCGCGCGTGCTGGTCCTGCGGCTGAAATATGCCGATCGTACCGATCTGGCGCCGCTGCTGGCCCGGCATATGGTGCGGGCCGGACGCGAGCTGCTGGCCGAAGCCGATCTGCTGGTGCCTGTGCCGCTGCACAGGGGACGGCTGTTCCGTCGCCGCTATAATCAGGCCGGGCTGCTGGCGGTGGCGATCGGGCGGATCGCGCATCTGCCGGTGGTGCCGGATGCCTTGCAGCGCGTGCGCGGGACGCCCGCGCTGGCCCGCCTGGGAGCGGCGGCGCGCCATGAGGTGCTGCGCGGGGCGATCGTCGCCCGCCCGTCGCGTCGGGAGCGGCTGGCAGGCCGGCGCGTCATCCTGGTCGATGACGTGATGACGACGGGAGCAACATTGGGCGCCTGTGCGCGGGCGGTTCTGGCGGCGGGCGCGGTTTCGGTGGACGTGCTGGTGGCGGCCCGTGCGTCCGATCCCGCGCGGATGGGATCGGACGGCGGGAGAACGACCGGCGCATGATGCGAACGGTATAGTGCCACGGCACAAATGCGCTATGTCTTCAGAATCGGTTACTTTTCTTTTTCGGGGGTCGGAATGCCCAGCATCGAAATCTATACCCAGCCAGGCTGCCCCTATTGCGTGCGCGCGGTGCGCCTGCTGCAACAGAAGGGCGTGCCATTCACTGAGATCCGCGCCCTGCACGGCACGCCCGAGCGGGCCGAGGCCCGCGAGCGTTCGGGCGGTCGGACAACGGTGCCGCAGATCTTCATCAACGGGCGGCATATCGGCGGCTGCGACGACCTGATGGCGCTGGAACGGCAGGGAGACCTTGATCCGCTGCTGCAGGCGGCCTGATCGGACACCGGGGGCGCGCGTGATCTGTTATCAGTTGCGATGTGACGCGGGGCATGAGTTCGAGGGCTGGTTTCCCGGCAGTGCCGCGTTCGACGATCAGGCGCGCCGCAACCTGCTCTCCTGCCCGCAATGCGGCACGTCGGACGTTGTGCGGGCGCTGATGGCGCCGGCCGTGCGGACCGCGCCGGCGCGCGTGCCGGAAACGGCGCGGCCGGCGCCTCCGGCCGGGGCTGCCATTCCGGCCGCGATGATGGCCGCGATGCAGCGCGTCCGGCAGTATGTCGAGGAACGATGTGAGAATGTGGGCGATAAATTCGCCGAGGAAGCGTTGAAGATCCATCAAGGAGATGGCGAACGGCGCGGCATTTACGGACGTGCATCGGAAGAGGATTGTGATCGCCTGGTCGAGGAGGGCGTGGAGATCATGGCCATACCGTGGGTCCCGCGTGCGGACGGTTGATCGGACGCTGGAAAGGGAGCCGGGCCCGGAGGCCGGAAGTCGAGGTGGAACGCATGCATGACAGAACAAGCCGACGGGCCGACGTGACCCGCTCCCCGCAGGGGAAGCGCCGGGGCGTGCGGTCGCTGGCCGCCCTGGGCGCCATGATGGGAATGTTGGGCCTGCTGGCGGGCCATCCGCTTTCGGCGGCTGCGTCTGCGGCTGAGAGTGTCGCGGTGCGGGATCCCTCGCCCGTGCTGGGGCAATGGGTTACCCGCGAGCGCGACGGTGTCTTCGATATCCGGGCCTGCGGCGGTGAACTCTGCGGTCGGCTGGTCGGCATGCGCTATACCGGTGACATTCCGAAGGCCAAGGACGGGACATCGGAATGCGGCCTGCTGATGCTGACCGGATTCGTTCCCGATCCCGACGATGCCGGCCGCTGGAACGGGCATATCCTCGATCCGGACAGCGGGAAGGTCTACCAGGCCCAGATCTGGTCGCCGCGTGACGGCGTACTGAAACTCCGAGGCTATGTGGGCATTCCCCTGTTTGGCGAAACCCATACATGGACACGCTATGACGGCGCGATCGGAGCGCGCTGCCTGATGCAGTGAGCCGTCTCTTTCTCAACTGGATTCGTGAGCGACATGACCTCAATCATCTCACGACGCGGCCTGATGGCCGGGTTGGCCGCGTCGGGTATTCCTCTTGCGGCATCGTGGCCCGTCAGGGCCGCCATTCCGGCCAGGGCGCGGACATTGTGCTATATCGGCGGCTACAACAAACATGCGCCGCCTGGCGGGGCGGGGAACGGGCAGGGCATCGCGCTGTTCGAGATGAACCCCGCGACCGGCGCGCTGGCACCGATCTCGACCTTTACGGACATTGCCAGCCCGTCTTTCATCACGCTCTCCGCCGATAACCGTTTCCTGTACGCGCTGAGCGAGATCGACGATTTCAACGGACGGCATGATGGTAGCGTCACCGCGTTCGCGGTCGATCGGCTGTCGGGTGAACTGACCCGGCTCAATGTCGTATCCTCGGGTGGGGCGGTGCCGGCCCATCTCAGCGTCCATCATTCCGGCCGGTATGTCCTGGTGGCCAACTATGTCGGCGGCAGCGTGGGCGTGTTGCCCATCCGGCCGGATGGCAGCCTGGGCGAGCCGACGGACATCGTGAAGAATTCCGGTCCGCGCATGCCCGAACGGGCCGAGGACAACCCGCCCGGCAATTTCGCGGTCAGCGACCATTCGGGGCCGCATGTCCATATGGTGGCCAGCGACCAGTCGGGAAAGTTCGTCCTGGCCTGCGATGCCGGGCTGGACCGGGTCTATGTCTGGACGCTGGATCTGGCGACGGGCAAGCTCAAACCGGCCGCGACGCCTTTCCTCTCCCTGATGCCGGGGTCGGCGCCACGCCATTTCTCCTTCAGCCATGACGGGCGGACGCTCTACATTCTGTGCGAACAGGATTCCAAGATCGTCGTCGCCAGCTTCGATCCCGCGACCGGCGTGATCACGCCGCAGCAGCGGGTCAGCACCGTCACGTCCTATTTCCAGGGCAGCACGCTGGCGGCGGGAATCCTGCTGTCACCCAATGGACGATATGTGTACGCGTCGAACCGGCTGGGGGATTCCATGGCCGTTTTCCGTGTGGGTCCGGACGGATTGCTGACGCTGATCGACGAAGTGTGGATGCATGCGGATTATGGACGGGCCATGATGTTCGACCCGTCGGGCACGTTTCTGTTCTGTGCCAACCAGCGCAGCGATTCCGTCACGTCGTTCCGGGTCGATCCCGTAACCGGCGCGCTGGACTTCACCTGGCATTTCACCGCCGTGGGCAGCCCGACGACGTTTGCTTTCCTCCAGCTTTGACGGCTTATTCCGGCACGGCGAGGCTGGCGATGTAATTGACACCGAGATCCCGGCTTTCGCGCCAGCCGCTGAGGCCGGGGGCCATGCCCGCGATGTCGGACACCCGCAATCCGGCCTGGCCGGCATAGGTGCCCAGTTCGGCCGGCGTGATGAATTTGCGCCATTCGTGCGTGCCGACCGGCAGGAGGCGCAGAATGTATTCCGCCCCGATCTTGGCCGTCGCCAGCGAGCGCAGCGTGCGGTTGAGGGTCGAGACGATGATGACGCCGCCGGGCTCGACCATGCCGGCCAGCAGACGCAGGAAGGCGGCGGGATCGGCGACGTGTTCGATGACTTCAAGCGCCGTGATCGCGTCGAAGCGCGTGCCCTCGGCATCCAGATCCTCGGCGCTGCCGGCGCGGTAGGCGAGCGGGCCTGCGCCCGGCGGCAGCGGATGGGCCAGCATATGCGCGCGGGCGGCCGCGATGGCGGCATCGGAAGCATCCAGGCCCAGCACATCATAGCCCATGCGGGCCAGGCCCTCGCTGGCGAGGCCGGCGCCGCAGCCGATATCCAGCAGGCGCGTCACGGGCGCGGATTCCCCGGCGCGCGGGGCGGGGAGATGGCGCCGCGCCCAGTCCAGGCGCAGGCCGTTCATGGCATGCAGGGGCCGCATCGGGCCCGAAGGGTCCCACCAGCGATCGGCGAGGGCGCTGAAGCGGGCGATTTCGTCCGGAACGACGGACGGGCCGTCTGAATGGACCGAATCGTTGACCTGCATGGCGTCTGCACCTCTCCATCTGGCTTCTGCCGCTGGACGGCGCAGCGGCGGAAGGGTATGTGACGCGCCTTGCAGATAACCGCAATGCCCCGTCCGACGCCCCAGAGGCCCCGGATGGGCTGGAACGGCCCGCGCGCCGAACTGGAGAGCCCTTTCGATGTCCCGTCACACTCCGCGGATCGTCATGAAATTCGGTGGCACCTCTGTGGCCGATCTGGACCGAATTCGCGCGGTGGCGGAAAAAGTGCGCAAACAGGTCGAGGCGGGGTGCGAGGTCGCGGTGGTGGTCTCGGCCATGTCGGGCGTGACCAATCAGTTGGTCGGCTATTGCCAGGCACTGTCGCCGCTGCACGATGCGCGGGAATATGATGCCGTCGTCGCGACCGGCGAGCAGGTTACCAGCGGCCTGCTGGCCATCGCGTTGCAGACCATCGGGGTCGAGGCCCGGTCGTGGCTGGGCTGGCAGATCCCGCTGCGCACCGATGCGGCGCATGGCAAGGCGCGTATCGCCTCGATCGACGGTGAGGCGCTGGTGGTGCGCATGCAGGCCGGCCAGGTGCCGGTCATTGCCGGCTTCCAGGGGGTTGCCGCCGATGGGCGGATCACGACGCTGGGGCGCGGCGGATCGGATACCTCGGCCGTCGCCATCGCGGCCGCCATCGGGGCCGACCGGTGTGACATCTATACCGATGTCGATGGAATCTACACCACGGACCCGCGCATTGTTGCGAGGGCGCGGAAGCTGGATAAGATCACCTACGAGGAAATGCTGGAACTGGCGTCGGTCGGTGCCAAGGTGTTGCAGACCCGCAGCGTCGAACTGGCAATGAAGGAACGGGTGCGCGTGCAGGTGTTGTCGAGCTTCGTCGATGGCCCCGCCCCGTCGGAAGACAACCTGCCCGGATCATTAGTGGTGGATGAGGACGAGATCGTGGAAAAGGAACTGGTCGCCGGCATTGCCTATTCGCGCGACGAAGCGAAGCTGTCGGTGCGGCGGATCCCGGACCGGCCCGGAATCGCGGCCGCGATCTTCGGCCCGCTGACGGCGGCGAACGTGAATGTCGACATGATCGTGCAGAGCACCGGCGCCGACGGCCTGACGAACATGACCTTCACCACGTCGAAGAGCGATCTGGCGCGGGCCATCCAGTCGCTGGAAGCCGCGCGGGATGTCATTCAGTATGGCGAACTGGTGACGGATGACGACGTGGTGAAGATCAGTGTGGTCGGGATCGGCATGCGTTCGCATGCCGGGGTGGCCAACCTGATGTTCCGCACCCTGTCCGACCGCAACATCAATATCCAGGTTATCTCGACCAGCGAGATCAAGGTCTCGGTGCTGATCGCGTCGGAATATACCGAACTGGCCGTGCGGGCGCTGCACACGGCCTACGGCCTCGACGCGGCGGCCTGATGGCGATGGAAACCCTCGTGACGCAATCGCCGGGCGACGCCACGGAACGGGCGGCCGCCCGCGCCCGCCTGGACCGACTGTGGGCGGCCGGCACGGCCTTCCTCGGGAGCGAGGTCGCGATCATGGCCGGTGCCATGTCGTGGGTCAGCGAGCGGCATCTGGTCTCGGCCATTTCCAATGCCGGCGGCTTCGGCGTGCTGGCCTGCGGTGCGATGGAGCCCGATCGGCTCGCCGAGGAAATCGCGGCGACACAGGCGCTGACCAGCCGCCCGTTCGGCGTCAACCTGATTACGATGCATCCGCGTCTGGACGATCTGGTCCGGGTCTGTCTGGCGGCAGGGGTGTCGCATGTGGTGCTGGCGGGAGGCATTCCGCCGGGGCCGGCGATCCGCGCGCTGAAAGACGGGGGCGCGAAAGTCATTGCCTTCACGCCGGCGCTGGTGCTGGCCAAGCGGCTGGTCCGCATGGGCGTCGATGCGCTGGTGATCGAAGGCGCCGAGGCCGGCGGGCATGTCGGGCCGGTCTCGCTGACCGTGCTGGCGCAGGAAGTGCTGCCGCACATTCGCTCGGTCCCGGTGTTCGTGGCCGGCGGGCTGGGGCGGGGCGAGGCCATTCTGTCCTATCTGGAGCAGGGGGCGGCCGGCGCGCAGCTCGGCACCCGTTTCGCCGCGTCGGCGGAAAGCATCGCCCATGAACGCTTCAAGGCCGCCTTCGTCCGTGCCAACGCGCGGGACGCGGTGACATCGGTGCAGTTGGACGAGCGTTTTCCCGTCATTCCCGTGCGCGGACTGTCGAACGAGGGGGGGCGGGCGTTCCTGCGCCATCAGGCCGAGACGATTCGCCGCTATCTGGAGGGCGACCTGACGAAAGAGGCCGCCCAGCTCGACATTGAACATTTCTGGGCCGGTTCGCTGCGCCGGGCGGTGATCGAGGGCGATGTGGAAAACGGCTCGGTCATGGCGGGGCAGTCGGTTGGAATGATTACCTCGGTCCAGCCGGTTGCGGACATTATTGCCGAACTGGTTGAGCAGGCCGTCGATGCCCTCGTTCGGCGTGACAGGGTAACGGGTGAGTCGTGAGTGGTGAGGACAGCCGGACGACGCTGAACGATTCCGGCGCGCGGGCCTCGGCAGGCGCCGGGAATGTCGGCCCGACGCTGCGGGCACGGCGCGAGCAGCTTGGCTGGGCGTTACCCGATGTGGCAGCCTGGCTGCGAATACGGCTGGCCTTTCTCGAAGCGATGGAAGACGACCGGGTGAAGGACCTGCCGGGGAACGTCTATACGCTCGGCTTTCTGCGCACCTATGCCCAGGCGCTCGGCCTTGATGCCGAGGCGCTGGTCGCGCGCTTTAAAAGCGAAGCGCGGGGTACAATCGACTGCAAGCCCGAATTGTCCTTTCCGGCTCCGGCCGCCAGCGGTGCGATGCCGGTCGGCGTCATGGTGCTGCTGGGGGGGGTGATCATCGTGCTGGCCTATATCGGCTGGTACCGCATGACCGGTGGCCAGTCCGCGCCGCCGCAACCTGTTCCTTCCGTTTTTTCGGCCATTCCGGGCATGACGCGCCAGGCGGCGACTTCGCCGCAGGTGGCGTCGGTCCTGCCGCCGGAACGGGCGCCCATTCCGCCACGGCCGCTGACGGGGGCGGAGAAATCGGCGATCACCGATGGGGATCTCCCCGCGGAACCCACGCCGGTGCCGGGGAGTCATGCCGAGCCGGGTGCACCGGCCGCAACGCCTGGCGGCCCGGATGATGCCGCGGCGCCTGCCGGTACGCCTGCGGTGGCGCAGCCGGTTGCTCCGGGCACGGCCCCGGCGCCCGTTCCTGCGGCTCCGGCAGCGGGAACGGCGCCTGGCCAGATCGTTCTGACGGCCTCGGCCCAGACATGGGTGCAGGTCAGGGTTGCTGGCGGGTCCGTGATCTATGACCATATCCTGCAGGCAGGCGAGAGCTGGTCCGTGCCGCAGGACAAGACCGATCTTCTGTTGACGGTGGGTAATGCCGGGGGGCTGGTGGTCAGCGCCGATGGCGTGACGACGCAGCCATTGGGACGGAATGGCGCGGTGCGGCGCAACCTGCCGCTGACGCGCGATGCCGTCCGCAGCGGCGCGATCGTGGCATCGGTGCCGGCTCCGGCGGCGCAGCCGGCAAAATCCGCGCCGCCTCGGCCGGCTGAAAGTGCCGTGAAGCCGCAGGCGCCCAAGCCGCCGCCAGCGGCCGGCGGACAGTGAAAGGGCCGGGAGCGGTCGCGTCCGGTCTGGCCAAATGGACCGGTTTTTGGCAGGAAGCATGCACGGAAAGGCGGCGCGCCGTCATGCCGGCGGATAGAACAATGTTATCATCGCCTCATCCGGAGGGCAGACAATGAGCAGCTATCGTCCCTATCAGTATATCGAACGGCGCAAGTCGCGGCAGATTCACGTAGGCAAGGTGGCGGTGGGCGGCGACGCGCCGATTTCCGTCCAGACCATGACCAACACGCTGACGACCGACGCCGAGGCGACGATCGCGCAGATCCGGCGGGCGGAACTGGCGGGCGTCGATATCGTCCGCGTGTCGTGCCCCGATGAGGAAAGCACCACCGCGCTGGCCGAGATCGTGCGCGAGGTGAATGTGCCGATCGTTGCCGACATCCATTTTCACTACAAGCGCGCGATCGAGGCCGCGCAGGCCGGCGCGGCCTGCCTGCGCATCAATCCGGGCAATATCGGCAGCCCCGAGCGCGTGCGCGAGGTGGTGAAGGCGGCCAAGGATTACGGCTGTTCGATCCGTATCGGCGTGAATGCCGGGTCGCTGGAAAAGCATCTTCTGGAAAAATATGGCGAACCTAACCCGGAGGCGCTGGTCGAAAGCGCGCTGGAACATGCCAAGATCCTGCAAGATCACGATTTCCACGAATTCAAGATCAGCGTGAAGGCGTCGGACGTCTTCATGGCCGTGGCCGCCTATCAGCAGCTTGCCGAAGTGTGCGACCACCCACTGCATATCGGCATCACCGAGGCAGGCAGCAAGCGGGCCGGCACGGTCAAATCGTCCATCGGGCTGGGCAACCTGCTGTGGGCCGGCGTGGGGGATACCATGCGCGTGTCGCTGTCGGCCGAGCCCGAGGAAGAAGTGCTGGTCGGCTGGGACATCCTGAAGTCGCTGGGTCTGCGCCATCGCGGCGTGAAGATCATTTCCTGCCCGTCCTGCGCGCGGCAGGGCTTCAACGTGATCCAGACCGTGCAGACGCTGGAAGAACGGCTGGCGCATATCCAGACCCCGCTGACGCTGTCGATCATCGGTTGCGTGGTCAACGGCCCCGGCGAGGCGCTGATGACGGATATCGGCGTGACCGGCGGTGGTTCGGGCCGCCACATGGTCTACGCCGCCGGCCGGCAGGACCATACGATCGCGGCGGATTCGATGATCGAGCACATCGTGGAGATGGTCGAGAAGAAGGCCGAGATCCTGCGTGCCGAGGAAGAGGCCGCGAAGGCCGCCGAGGCGGTCGTCGCCGCCCAGTAAGGACGCGCCCGACCCCGGCGGGTCGGGGGGTGAAGATTTACCGTCCTTTGTTGTGTTCCGCCCCGTTTGGGGCGGAACACATAAGTGATTCAGAAAACAGGAACATCGATCCGTGAGCAGCCTGCAACCCGTCCGTGGTACCCATGACCTGATCGGCGAGGGGCAGCGGCGCCATGCCCATGTGGTGGATACCGCGCGGCGCATCGCGGGCCTGTACGGCTTCGATGAATGGTCTACCCCGATCTTCGAGGATACGCGGGTGTTCGCGCGCTCGCTGGGCGATACGTCCGACGTGGTGTCGAAGGAGATGTATTCGTTCGAGGACCGGGGCGGTGAATCCCTGACTTTGCGGCCCGAGGGCACGGCGGGGGTGTGCCGCGCGCTGGTGACCAATGGCCTGACCCAGTCCCTGCCGCAGAAAGTGTTCTATGCCGGGCCGATGTTCCGCTACGAGCGCCCGCAGAAGGGACGGTATCGGCAGTTCCACCAGATCGGCGCCGAACTGATCGGCGCGGCCGAGGCGTTGGCCGATGCGGAAGTGATCGCCATGGGGCGGGACATCCTGAAGGCGCTGGGTATCGCCGACGACACGGTGGTGGAACTGAACACGCTGGGCGATACCGAGAGCCGCGCCGCCTGGCGTGCCGCGCTGATCGCCTATTTTACCGAATTCAAGGACCAGTTGTCCGATGACAGCCGCGCCCGGCTGGAGCGCAATCCGCTGCGCATTCTGGACAGCAAGGCGCCGCAGGACCGGGCGCTGGTGGCCGATGCGCCGCTGATCGGCGCCTTCCTGACCGATGAAGCCCGGACGTTCTGGGATGATCTGCGTTCGGCGCTGGATCTGCTGCGCGTGCCGTTCCGCGAGAATCCCGGCATCGTGCGCGGGCTGGATTATTACGGGCACACGACCTTTGAATTCGTCACCGAGAAGCTGGGCACCCAGGGCACGGTGCTGGCGGGTGGCCGCTATGATGGGTTGGTGGCCGAAATGGGCGGCCCGCGCACGCCGGCCATCGGCTGGGCCGGCGGGATCGAACGGTTGGCTCTGCTGCTGGACAGCGCGCCGGCAGCGCCGCGCCCCGTGGCGGTGGTGCCGCTGGGCGAGGGCGCCAACGGTGCGGCGGTGACGCTGTTGCAGGCCCTGCGCGCCCATGGTGTGCGCGCGGAAATCGCCTATCGCGGCAATGCCAAGCGCCGGATGGAACGGGCGAACCGCATCGGCGCCACCCATGCCGTGCTGATCGGCGATGACGAAGTGGCGCGCGGCGTGGCCCAGGTGAAGGCGCTGGATGAAGGGGCGCAGAACGAACTGGCGCTGGACGCGGTCGCGCCCTATCTGGCCGGGGCGGTTGGCTGCTGAACCATGAGTCTTGACGACAGGCTGGACCGGATCGTTGGCCGGTCGGAAGAATTGCAGGACATGCTTGCCCAGGGGCTGGTGGGTGAGGCGTTCAGCAAGGCATCGCGCGAATATGCCGAACTGGAGCCCATCGTCAGCCGGATCGGTGCGCTGCGTCAGGCGGAGCGGGAAGCGATTCAGTCCGAATCGCTGCTGGCCGACCCGGAAATGCGCGAACTGGCCGAGGCCGAACTGGGCGATCTGCGCGGCCGGATCGCGGAACTGCGCCAGGATATCCGCATTGCCATGCTGCCGCGCGACGAGGCCGACGAGCGCAGCGCCATCCTGGAAATCCGCCCCGCCGCCGGGGGGGACGAGGCCGCCTTGTTCGCGGCGCAACTGTTCGATGCCTATCGCCGCTATGCCGCCCTGCGTGGCTGGCGTTTTGAAGTGATGGAATTTGACGAATCGGAACTGGGCGGCCTGCGCGAGGGGATGGCCACCATCGCGGGGCGCGGGGTATTCGCCCGCCTGAAATACGAATCGGGCGTGCATCGCGTGCAGCGCGTGCCGGCGACTGAAAGTCAGGGCCGTATTCATACCTCGACCGTGACGGTGGCCATGTTGCCCGAAGCGGGCGAGGTCGATGTCCAGATCAATGACAGCGACCTGCGCATCGATGTCTATCGCGCTTCTGGTGCCGGTGGGCAGCATGTCAACAAGACCGAGAGTGCTGTGCGCATCACCCATCTGCCGACCGGCGTGGTGGTGGCGATGCAGGAGGAAAAGAGCCAGCACAAGAACCGTGCCAAGGCGATGAAGATCCTGATGTCGCGGCTGTACGAGCGCGAGCGTGCCACCGCCCATGCCAGCCGCGCCGCCGACCGCAAGTCGCAGGTGGGGACCGGGGACCGGTCGGAACGGATTCGGACCTACAATTTCCCGCAGGGCCGCGTGACCGACCACCGGATCAACCTGACGGCTTACAAGATCGACCGCGTGATGCTGGGCGAGTTCGATGAATTCATCGACGCCCTGATCCAGGACGAGCAGGCCAGCCTGCTGGCCGCCGAGGGCCTATAACGACGTTGCAGGATCTGGCTTGAAACACACGTCGGATCGGTGCCTGCGCGCAGTTTCAGCAGGGGTTCAGGACGTTGGGACCGAGCAGATTTCAGAGCGGCCGGGCTGGCGCTCGACCACCGAGGGGTCGTCCGGGTCGGCCAGATAGAATTCGGTGAAGTTGCGAGTGCCCAGCGCGTTCAGCGTGCGCCCTTCCGGATGGTGCAGGATGCCGCCGCCATTGACCTCGTGCGTTTCCGTCCGGCCATCGGGCGTGCGTATGGTAATTTCGCCGCATAACGCATAGGTGTGGTTGAGGCGCCCGGCGGCGGTTTCGACGTGAACGGCCCGTTGCGGCGCCGATGCGTCGAGCCGGATCGTGGCGGCGAGCTGTTCATCGACATAGAGGCGGGAGATTTCGGAAATCTCATTGTCCGCGCGACCGTCGACGACGGTGAAGGTGCCGGCCAGCGCAGGCTGGGACGCTGACGCCAGGACCGCGCCCGCGCCAAGAAAGATAAGGATTTTCCATGAACGGGACTGCGGCATCATGGTGCCAGAGTAGGACGGATTTCGCCTGAAATGAAAGAGGATGCGCTGGCGGTGCCGGGCGATGAGGCGGATCTGCGGACATGGCTTGGCTGGGGTGGGGCGCGATTGCGCGATGCCGGCGTGGACGATCCGCGTCGCGAGGCGCGGCTGTTGATGGCCCACGTTCTTGGCACCGATCTGGCGGGCCTGCTGGCGCGCACGCGGATGACCGCTTCCGAGCGGGCCGGTTTTCTGGCGGCCGTGCGGCGCCGTGCGGCGCGCGAACCGATGGCGCACATTACCGGACGCGCCGGTTTCTGGTCTCTGGAGCTGGAGACCTCGCCCGCGACCCTGATTCCCCGCCCCGATAGCGAAACGCTGATCGAGGCCCTGCTGGATCACTGCCCCGATCGCGAGCAGGTCCGCAGCGTGCTCGATCTGGGAACCGGGACCGGTTGCCTGCTGCTGGCGGCATTGAGCGAGTATGGCGCGGCCTGGGGGGTAGGGGTGGATATCGCGCCCGACGCTGCCCGCCTGGCCGCGCGGAATGCCCGGCGGGCCGGGTTGGAGGGGCGATGCGCGATGCTGGCCGGGGACTGGGCCGCGTCGATTCGCGGCGTGTTCGATGTGGTGTTCAGCAATCCGCCCTATATTCCGCAGGGCGATCTGGCCGGCCTGATGGCGGATGTCCGGGATTATGAGCCGGCGCGCGCGCTGGATGGCGGCGCGGATGGGCTGGATGCCTATCGGTTGCTGACCGGTGCCTTACCCATGCTTCTGGCGCATGATGGGGTTGCTGTTTTCGAAATCGGGATCGGGCAGGACAACAGCATGCCGGCGCTGGCGCGGCAATCAGGGCTGGAAATCGTGGATGTTCGCGCCGATCTGGGGGGGATTCCGCGTGCGGTCGTGATGCGGCATCGGCGGACGTGAGCGGTTTTTCGGGAAGAGGGACCGATGGGCGGGAATGCCGCGCGATGGGGGTGTCGCCCTGTGGTTTCGGGCATCGGAGCGGAGCGGACTGGGTGGAGAGGCATTCGCGATGCATGGGGAATGCGCGCCGGATCGCCGTCAAACCGGTTTTCTCCCCTGCCATGGAGTAAAAAACCATTTGGCAGAGCGGATATAAGGGCATAGATTACCGATGGAATGCGGACGGGGGTTTTTACCTTTCCGAGATGCCGCATACCGATCCTGAATGCATGAAAACGGAAATGACCGCACGGGTGCGTGCAGGGACCTGGGTCGTTGCATGATGCCGCAGGATCAGATGCCGGGCTGCACGCCAGGCACTCAGAATGACAATAGGGGATGGTTGGCCCCGGCGGGCGCAGGCAAAGAGCGACCGTTAACAGGAAAGTGCTGCGACAGCTTATGAACATGAAACGCATGCGGGGCCGGCACCATCGTTCGGGCGGCAGCAATGGCGGAAGTGTACGCCAGCAGAACGGCCAGATCCCCCTCAATCGTAACCATGTGTTCGACAGTAATGGGCCGGATCTGCGTATTCGTGGCACCGCCCAGCAATTGTTTGAAAAATACCTGCAACTCGGGCGTGATGCCAGCGGTTCGGGCGACCGCGTTATGGCCGAAGCGTATTTCCAGCATGCCGAACATTATTTCCGCATTCTGAACGCCATGACCCAGGCGGCGCAGCAGAACCAGCAGGAACGCCAGGAGCGGCATGTCCGCCAGCGCCCGATGGCGGTGACGGATGGCGACGAAGCGGCCGAGGATGGCGGCGAGGAAGCGACGGTCGAGAAAAACCGTCCGGGGTCGGATTCCGAACTGGCTCCCGTCGAAGCCTGATTGATCCGGGGACCGGCGGTAAACGCCGGTCCGTGCCTTTACCCTCTCAGCGCCTGACCGAACATGTGGGCTGGCGAGCGAGAGCGGCCTGTTTCGGGCCGCGCCCGAAATGTGTTTCCGAGCATCGGAGCGGAGTGGCCCTGATGGCCATGAGCACCGAAGCGCAGGACACGCACGGGGGACACGCCGCCAGCGCGCATGTTCGGTCAGGCTCTCAGGGGGCTTCGGCCAGCACGGTGCGGATCGCGCCCGTCAGCCGGGCCAGTTCCGCCTTCGTCACCGTGAAAGCCGGTGTGAGATAAACGATCGAACGGAACGGGCGCACCCACACGCCCTGGTCGACCAGCCTGGCTTTCAGGCGGTTCATGTCGTTTATGCGGTCCAGTTCGACCACGCCGATCGCGCCCATGACCCGCACGTCTCGCACGGCGGGCAGGTGGCGGCATGCCTCCAGTTCATCGCGCATCTGCTCTTCGATCGCCGCGACCTGTTCCAGGCGCGGTTCGCGTTCGAACAGGTCCAGCGAGGCATTGGCGCAGGCGCAGGCCAGCGGGTTGGCCATGAAGGTGGGGCCATGCATCAGCGCATGCATCGGGTCATCCGACAGAAAAGCCGCGAAGACATGGGCCCGCGCCACGGTGGCGGCCAATGGCACCGTGCCGCCGGACAGGGCCTTCGACAGGGTAACGATATCCGGCACGATATCCGCCTGCTGGCACGCGAACATGGTACCCGTGCGGCCGAAACCGGTGAAGATCTCGTCCAGGATCAGCAGCACGCCGTGGCGGTCCGCAAGGTCGCGCAGGCGCCGCAGGGTCGCGGGGTCGTGAAACAGCATGCCGCCCGCGCCCTGGACCAGCGGCTCGACCAGGATTGCCGCCACGCGCTGCCCTTCGGTTTCCATCAACTGTTCCAGCGCGGCGGTCGTGTGGTCGTCGCGCGGCAGGTCGGTGATGAAATGCTGGGGCAGGATGCCGGCGAACAGGCTGTGCATGCCTTCCTCCGGGTCGCACACCGCCATGGTGGCCAGCGTATCGCCGTGATAGCCGCCGCGAAACGCGACCAGGCGGGTTCGGCCTGACTGGCCCCGGTTCAGCCAGTATTGCATCGCCATCTTGATCGCGACCTCGACCGCGACGGAACCGGAATCGGAAAAGAAGACGCGCTCCAAATCGCCCGGCAGCAGGTCCGCGAGGCGCCGGGCCAGGCGTAACGCGGGCTCGTGCACCAGGCCGCCGAACATGACGTGCGGCATGCGCGCGAGCTGGTCGATGGCGGCCTGACGGATATGGGGGTGATTGTAGCCATGGCAGGCGGTCCACCACGAGGCGATTCCGTCCACCAGTTCGCGCCCGTCGGCGAGGCTGATCCGACAGCCGTCCGTCGCGATGGCGGGTATGGGGGGCGAGGCCGTTCGCATCTGGGTGTAGGGCAGCCAGATATGCGGCAGGCCGGCGTCGAACCAGTCCGGTCCGGTCATGGGGCATGTTCTCCTTGGGGAACGGACGGCAGACTGGAATTGACCCGGCCCATAGGGTCCGGCACAAACCATCGCTTCATGACCCGTTTCGATGCATTTTTCCAGACCGCGCTGGAAGGACTGTCCCGCACGCATCTGCGGCGCGATCTGCGGCCGGTGGAGCGCGACGGCCCCGTGCTGGTCCGGCGTGATGGCGCGACGCTGCTGAATTTCTCGTCCAACGATTATCTGGGCCTGTCCGTCCATCCGGCGCTGACGGCGCGTGCCATCGACTGGACGCAGCGGTTCGGTACCGGCAGCGGGGCGTCACGCCTGGTGACGGGAACGAGCGAACAGCATCGGCTGGTCGAGGACAAACTCGCGCGCTTCAAGGGGACCGAGGCCGCCTTGCTGCTGGCATCGGGGTGGCAGGCCAATGCCGCGATCCTGCCGGCCCTGTTCCGGCTGTCGGTGGAAGCGACCGGCGCGCCGGCCGTGGTGTTTACCGACCGGCTGAACCACGCCAGCCTGCATCATGGCTGTCAGGCAGCCGGTATCCGTCAGATCCGGTTTGCCCATAACGATCTCGGCCATCTGGAACAGATGCTGGAGCGGCATCGCGACCGGAAGGGCCTGCGCTTTATCATCACCGAAAGCGTGTTCAGCATGGATGGCGACCGGGCGGATGTCGCCGCCCTGAAGGCGCTGGCCGGTCGGTATGAGGCGTTCCTGTATCTGGACGAGGCGCATGCGACGGGCGTGCTGGGGCCGGAGGGAAGGGGCCTTTCCGCCGAGGCCGGCGGTGTGGATCTGGTGATGGGCACCTTCAGCAAGGCACTGGGCGGGTTCGGTGCCTATGTCGCGGGCTCGCGCGCGCTGTGCGACTGGCTGGTCAGTACGTGTTCGGGCTTTATCTATACCACCGCGCTGCCGCCCGCCCTGCTGGGCGCGATCGACGCCGCGCTGGATCTGGTGCCGACACTGGATGCGGAGCGCAGCCATCTGGCGTCTCTGGCGGCGCATTTGCGGACGGAACTGAGGGGGCGGGGCTGGTCCGCCGGCCTGTCCTCCACGCAGATCGTGCCGGTGATGGTGGGGGATGCCGGGCAGGCGCTTGCCTTGGCCCGCACGCTGGCCGCGCAAGGCATTCTAGGTGGCGCGATCCGGCCGCCGACCGTGCCGCCTGGGACGGCCCGTATCCGGCTGGCGTTGAGTGCGGCGCATGATGAGGGGATGCTCGACCGTCTGCTACGGGCGCTCGACGAAGGGGCGCGGGAGCATGGCATTGTCCGATGATGATGCGGCGCCGACGGCGCTGTTCCTTGTCCATGGCTGGGGGTTCACGCCGGATTTCTGGCAGCCTGTCCGGGCGCGGCTGGGCCGGGTCGAGACGACGATGCTGGATTTCGGCTTCTTCGGGCCTGAGAACATGACGGCGCGGCCGGCAGGACGGCATGTGGCGGTTGGCCATTCGCTGGGTGCGTTGTGGCTGCTGCTGAATCCGTCCCCCGATTGCGTCGGGATGCTGCTGATCAACGGTTTCGCCCGGTTCGGCGCCGCGTCCGATTATCCGCAGGGCATTCCGCGTCGTGTGATCGAGCGCATGATGCGCGGGTTGGAGCAGCATCCAGATGATGTGGTCGCGACCTTTCGCGGGCGCGCGGGAATCGCGACGCCAGCACCGGGTCCGGCGCGGGCGGCGCGGCTGGACTGGGCGCTGGAATTGCTGCGGGATGCCGACGCGCGCGGCGTACTGGACGGGGAGGCGGGTGCCGCTTTGCCGCCGATTCGCGTGCTGGCCGGCGGGGAAGACCCGATTGCCCCGCCCGCGATGGTCGAGGCTGGCTTCCGCGACCATATACCGGTCGAATGGATCGAGGGGGGCGGGCATCTGCTGCCGCTGACCCATCCCGACCGATGCGCCGCCGCGATCGCTGGCCTGATGGCGGAAGCGGGCCGGCCATGAGCGTGCGCAAGCAGCGGATCGCCGCCCGTTTCGGTGCGGCTGAGACATATGACGATGCGGCGCGGGTGCAGCGGCTGGTGGCCGCGCGGCTGGCCGAACGGATTGCCGCCGCCGGCGGCGCGCCTACGCGCATTCTGGAACTGGGATGCGGCACGGGGTTTCTGAGCCAGCATCTGCGCCGCCTGTTTCCCGATGCGGACCTGACGGTGAGCGATCTGGCACCGGAAATGCGCGACCGTGCCCTTCGCCGTCTTGAGGGCCAGCATGGGCAGGGCGACGTGCGCGCCCTGGTGCTGGATGCCGAGGCGCCGGAAGCGGCAGGCGAGGGGTATGACCTGATCTGTTCCAGCCTGTCGATGCAGTGGTTTACGGACCGCGCCGCGACTCTGGCGCGACTGGCCGCCATGCTGGCGCCCGGCGGCATGATGGCGTTCTCCACCCTCTGCGCCGGCAGCTTCGACGAGTGGCGGCGTGTCCATGCGGCGGCGGGCCAGGAGTGCGCGATTCCGGCCTATCCGGCCCCCGAGCGGCTGGCGGAGGATTGGCCGCGCGGGGGGCAGGGTTTTTGGGAAGTCGAGACGATTCTCGATCGTCCGGAAACGGCGCTGGCCTTCGTGCGCGAACTGCGCCAGATCGGCGCCTCGCTGCCGCGTGAGGGGGTGCGGCCGGTCGCGCCGGGTATGATGCGCCGCCTGCTGCGCGATCTGGAGACGCCGTCGGGCGTGACGGTGACGTACGGGGTCGGCTACGGCCTGTTTCGGACGCCTGCACGCAAGGGAGTCTTCGTGACGGGCACGGATACCGGTGTCGGCAAGACGCTGGTATCCGCCTGTCTGGTTCGTGCCTGGGCGGCTGAGTATTGGAAGCCGTTCCAGACCGGAATTGCCGAGGACATCGCGGACAGCGTGACGGTGGCGGCGCTGGCCGGGTTGGAGCCGGCGCGCCTTCATCCACCCGCCGCGGTGCTGGCCGCGCCGCTTTCGCCTTTCGACGCCGCCGAGCGGGAAAATATCGTGCTCGATACGGCCGCGTTGCGCCTGCCCGCCGCGCGGGGCGAGCGGACGCTGGTCGTGGAAGGGGCGGGGGGCGTGATGGTGCCCGTTGCGCCGGCGTGCATGATGATCGACCTGATCGCCCGCTTCGCGCTGCCGGTTGTACTGGTCGCGCGCAGCCAGCTTGGGACGATCAACCATACGCTGCTGACCTTGCAGGCCCTGCGTCGGCGGGGAATTGCCATTGCCGGGGTGGTGTTGAACGGGCCGCCGTCCCCCGAGGCGCGACGCGCCATTACCCTGTTCGGCGGCGCGCGGGTGCTGGCGGAATTTCCCCATCTGGACCGGATCGGCCCGGCGCAGGTCGATGAACTGGCCAGGCTGCTGCCGTCGTTCGCGGCGCTCTGATATCGGGAAGCCGATCGGCTGGGCGATCCCGGCCGCGTGCCGGGCGTGTGGGCGGACGTGACGGTCGGGGTGGCTGTGCCACGCTTTTTTCCAGACATCTTGTAACGCGGGATGCGGGATTGCGTCTGGATTTCGCCACAAGTCGGCAACATGATCCGTGCCAGTAAAAGGAGAATCCGGTGAAAGCAAAATTGGTGACCGGCCTGGTTCTGGGCTGTCTGATTGTGGGCGCGTCGGTTACTGCTGACGCGCAGCGTGCTCCGGATGGTCCCGGCGGTCCTGGTGGCAGGCCGGGCGTATATGACGGGCGTGGCGGGCCGGGCGGCCAGGGTGATAATCGCGGTCGTGGCGGTCCCGGTGGTGGGCCCGGCGCGTATGACGGGCGTGGCGGACCGGGCGATCGGGGTGACAATCGCGGTCGTGGTGGCCCCGGTGGTGGGCCTGGCGCATATGACGGGCGCGGCGGGCCGGGCGATCGGGGTGACAATCGCGGTCGTGGTGGGCCTGGTGCGTATGATGGACGTGGCGGGCCGGGCAGGGGGCCTGGCTATGACCGTCGCGGTCCGCAATATGGCGGCGGTCGGATGTGGAGACGTGGGGACCGCTATGACGGCCCGCGTTCGGGCATGTGGCAGGTGCAGGATTGGCGGCGTTATCGCGGCCTTTATGCGCCGCCGCCCGGATATTACTGGGTCCAGTATGGAAACCAGTTTCTGCTGACGGCCCTGGCGACGGGCATTATTTCCAACGTGATCGCGAACGCCTATGGAGCGGGACCTATGGGACCGGCTCCTTACTGACCACACTGACGACCTGCCGCTTCGCGCGGCAGGTCTGTGGTGTTTTCTTTGGTCTTTGTTTGATGGTTCGGGAAGCCTGACAATTTGCCAGAGCCGGCAGGCCCGAGGCTCTGCCGCCGATATTTCAAAGGCTGCTTAACACCGTCATCAATAACGGCGCAGCAAACCCACCAATGACCCCTGGATGCGCACCCGGTCGGACGGCACGATGCGTGATTCGTAACGGGCGTTGGCGGGTTCCAGGGCGATTGTGCTGCCACGTCGACGCAGCCGTTTCAGCGTGACTTCCTGATCGTCGATCAGTGCGACCACGATCTGTCCGTTATCGGCGGTGTCGCCCCGGCGGATGATGACGGTGTCGCCGTCGAGAATCCCGGCTTCGACCATCGAATCGCCGGCGACTTCCAGCGTGTAGTGATCGCCACGGCCCAGCAGGTTGATCGGTACCGAGACCTGAGCCCCGGTCTCGCGCAATGCCTCGATCGGCTGACCGGCGGCGATACGGCCGTAGAACGGCAGGCCGACCGCCTCGGCATCGGTCGCGATGGGGGCGCCCGCCAGCCGGCCGGCGAAATCGCCTTTGATGACATTGGGCACGAAAGAATGATCGACCGCCTCTGGCGCCGGGCTGGTCGCGATGGGGGCGCCGACAGGCTCCCGTGGCGTGGCGGGCGAGGCCATTTCCGGCAGGCGCAGGACTTCCAGCGCCCGGGCGCGGTGATGGCGACGTTGCAGGAAACCCCGCTCCTCCAGCGCCGAGATCAGCCGGTGGATGCCGGATTTCGATCGCAGGTTCAGCGCATCCTTCATTTCATCGAAGGAGGGGGAGAACCCCGTCTGTTTCAGGTGCCGGTCGATGAACAGCAGCAGTTCATGTTGCTTGCGCGTCAGCATTGGCACCCCGTGACCCAGTCGTTCCGTCAGTCGGCCAATCCGTTGTCAACAGAAGGGAACAAACAGGAAACCGCCTTGTTGTGTTCTATATTGGTTCCCGCCCGTCCGTCAATATCATTGCCGTATCATTGCCGTTATGGAAATGGGTGGTCAGATCGAGAGTGTGTCCAGCCTGATGATCCGGCAGGGCGTGCCCGCGCGTGCGGAGGGGGCGTGAGGGGGACGCATGATCAGGGCGTCGCTGCTGGCCAGTGTGTGCAGCATGGCCGAATCCTGGCGGCTGAAGGCCGTCGCGATCAGGCCGCCATCCGGCGCGCGGGAGAGGGTGGCGCGCAGATAATCGGCCCGCCGGTCGTTCTCCGGCAGGTCGCCGCCCAGGATCGCCATATCCTCGGGCAGGTGCGGGGCCGTGTGCCCGGCCAGCGTGCGAATCGCCGGCAGGGCGAAGACCAGGCCGCAGACCAGGGCGGCCACCGGATTGCCCGGCAGCCCCAGGACCGGCACCCGGCCGATCCGGCCATGCATCAGCGGCTTGCCGGGACGCATGGCGATCTTCCAGAAATCGACCGAGAGCCCGATCTGCTCCAGCCCCTGCTGCACCAGGTCGTAACGGCCGACGCTGGCGCCCCCTGCCGTCAGCAGCAGGTCGGCGGTTTCGATTCCCTGGGCCAGACGGGCGATATCCGATGCGGTATCCCGTGCGGACGGGAGCATGACCGGAACGCCGCCGCAGGCGCGCACCAGGGCGGCGAGCATCGGGGTGTTGGAATTGGCGATGCCGCCCGGCGCGATCGGCTCGCCGGGCAGCGCGATTTCGTCGCCTGTGGACAGGATGACCACGACCGGGCGTCGGCGCACGGGAACCCAGGCATGGTTCGCCGCCGCCGCCAGCCCGATATCCCGCGCCGTCAGTGCCCGTCCGGCCGGGACGACGACCTTCCCCTGGGCGAAATCCTGCCCCCGGCGGCGGATATACTGCCCGGAACCCGGTGGAACGGTGACCGTGACCGCGCCTTTATCCTCCTGGGCGTTTTCCTGGATCAGGATCGCGTCGGCGCCATCGGGCACCAGGCTGCCGGTATAGATCCGCACGGTTTCACCGGGGCCGACCTGACCGGCGAAGGGATGGCCCGCCGGGCTCTCGCCCACCAGCGACAGGACGCCGCCCGGCGCGCAATCGGCTGCCCGCACCGCATAGCCATCCATGGACGAGACATCGGCCGGCGGGTTGTCCAGCCGGGCCACGATGTCGGCAGCGACGATTCGCCCCCAGGAATCAGCCAGGGGTACCAGTTCAGGCCCCGTGGGTACGAGGTCTGCCAGGATACGTGCCTGGGCTTCGGCGACACTCAGCATCGGTCCCAATTCTCCCTTATTCGACGGGCCTGCACACATATCTGCTCGATTCGTGCGACTAACGCTTGACCTGGGGGCTCTGTATGCGCATTTTCCGCCGACTTGAACCACTGCTGCACCTGATTGTTCCAGCAGCGGCGGAGCAGTGCTGAGGATTCCATGGCCAAGACCAACACCATTCAGATCAAGCTCGTCTCGTCGGCGGACACCGGGTATTTCTACGTCACGAAGAAGAATGCCCGTGCTCAGACCGGCAAGCTCGAGATGCGGAAATACGACCCCGTTGCGCGCAAGCACGTGGCCTTCCGCGAAGCGAAGATCAAATAATCCGCTCTATTCCGCGCGTTTCGCGTGGGATAGGTCGAAAAAAGGCCGGGCACCCTGCGGGGTGGCCGGCCTTTTTTGTTTCAGGGCCTGTGTTCGCGCATGCGCTTGGTTGCGGCTGTTCGACCAGCCGGCCCGCCGAGCGAGAATGCTGCGAAGCGCGGAAAATTCACCCCAGGATCGTCGGCGGGATGACGTTGCAGACAGCCGGCTAGAACAGCCGGTCGTGCGGGCCGTAGGGGATGACGAGTTCGTCGGGGCGCGCCAAGTTGAGCATTGCGCGTGACCGTTCGTCCAGCGTGTCGCGGTCCAGCGCCTTTTCCTTCAACCCGCTGACCCGGCGGGTCCAGGCATTCTGTTCCGAGACCGCGTCCATCTGTGCGGCGCGGGCCTCGTCCAGCAGGTGCAACTGTGCCTGATAGCTGTGAATGCCATGGTCGCCCTGCATGGCGTTGACGCCGAAATAGGCGGTCAGGCCGATGAACAGGGAAGGGGGGACGACCATACGGAGGGTCCGCCGCACAATCCGGCCGATCTGCATGGTCAGTCGTTCTCCCATCTCAGCAGGCTACCAGTCAGTATTGTACTATTCCCGATTCGGCGGCGGCGGGAAACTGTTTTCCGCGCCATGCCGCCGAATCGGGCCGAAGTCTTCAGGCGGTCTTCAGGATCGTGCGGCCGGCATAGCGGGCGGCGGTCGCCAGTTCGTTCTCGATCCGGATCAGCTGGTTGTATTTCGCGGTCCGGTCGGAGCGCGACAGCGAGCCGGTCTTGATCTGCCCGCAATTGGTCGCCACCGCCAGGTCGGCGATGGTCGAATCCTCGGTCTCGCCCGAACGGTGGCTCATCACCGCCGTGTAGCCCGCGCGATGCGCCATCTCGACCGCTTCCAGAGTCTCGCTCAGCGTGCCGATCTGGTTGACCTTGACCAGCAGCGAATTGGCGACGCCGGCCTTGATGCCGCGACGCAGGCGCTCCGGATTGGTCACGAACAGGTCGTCACCGACCAGTTGGACCGTCTTGCCCAGGGTGGCGGTCAGGGCGGCCCAGCCTTCCCAATCGTCTTCGGCCAGACCGTCTTCGATCGACACGATGGGGTAGCGGGCGACGAGGTCGGCCAGATAGCCGATCATGCCGGCCGAATCCAGGCTCTTGCCTTCGCCTTCCATGACGTAGCGGCCGTCGCGGTAGAATTCGGTCGAGGCGCAATCCAGCGCGAAGGTGACATCCTCGCCCGGACGGTAGCCGGCGGCTTCCACGGCCTTGGTGATGAAGCCCAGGGCCTCGTCGGCCGATTTCAGGCCGGGGGCGAAGCCGCCTTCGTCGCCGACATTGGTGTTGTGGCCGGCCGCCGACAGGTTCTTCTTGAGCTGGGCGAAGATTTCGGACCCCACGCGCACCGCGTCGGCCAGCGTGGGCGCGCCCACCGGCTGGATCATGAATTCCTGGATGTCGATCGGGTTGTCGGCATGCTGGCCGCCATTGACGATGTTCATCATCGGCACCGGCAGGGTGCGGGCGTACACGCCGCCGACATAGCGATAGAGCGGAACCTGCAATTCCTCGGCCGACGCCTTGGCGACCGCCAGCGAGACGGCCAGGATCGCGTTCGCACCCAGCCGGGCCTTGTTGGGGGTGCCGTCGAGATCGATCATCGCTTCGTCGATCGCGACCTGATCGGCCGATTCGGCGCCTTGCAGGGCTTCGAGGATTTCGCCCTCGATATTCTCCAGCGCCTTCAGCACGCCCTTGCCGCCGTAACGGGACTTGTCGCCGTCACGCAGTTCGACCGCCTCGTGCGCGCCAGTCGATGCCCCCGACGGGACGGCGGCCCGGCCCTTCGCGCCGGACGCCAGTTCGACATCGACCTCCACGGTCGGGTTGCCGCGACTGTCCAGGATTTCGCGCGCGACGATATCGACGATAGCACTCATGGGTCTGCTTCCTCGGTTTATGACTATTGGGCCCGTTGCAGATCGGCCGCGACGTGCAACGGTGATCGGGATGTCCTCGCGGCTATCCCGACATGCCAGGCAAAATTCTCCTGCCGCCTGTGATCGGTATCATGGGCAGGCGGCGAGCCAAGCGATAATAGCAGGGCAGGAGGAAGATGAACATGAAACGCCTGCCGCTTCCAACGGTTCTGATGGGAATTGTCAGCCCGATTCCAGCCATCGTCTTCGCGGTCGGAGGATTGTTTTCCTCCGACGCGGTGCCGGGCATGACCATGGGGCTGGTGGAATATGCAGCCCTGGTGCTGGCCTTCAGCGGCGCCGTGCATTGGGGGCTGGCGCTGGACCGACCCATGGTGATCATGGGGACGCGTCTGGACGCGGGGCCTGACAATCGGCGGCTGCTGATGGGGGCTTTGCCCTTGCCGGTCGGCTGGCTGGCCTGCCATGCAACTTTTCTGGGCCATGTCCCGTTCGGGCTGGCTGTGCTGCTGGCGGGATTTTTCGGGCTGTTTCTGGCAGAGCGGGCGGCGTGGCGCCGGGGAGAACTGCCTTCGGGCTATCTGGCCCTGCGGCTGTGGCTTACCGCCGTCTTCATGGCCTGCCTGGGGCTGGCGATGCTGGTCAGTCTGTCCTGACAGTCTTTCGGCACTGCACGCGGGCGGACTCGCCGCCCGCGCCCAGTGTCGGCCGGATTGCTCAGAAAGTCTTGGTCAGGCGGTCGTAGCCGGCCAGGCGCTCGATCAGGGGCTTCATCTCGCTGATCGGGATCATGTTCGGGCCGTCGCTGGGGGCGTGGTCCGGGTCCTGATGGGTCTCGATGAAGACGGCTGCCACCCCGATCGCCAGTGCCGCGCGGGCCAGGATGGGAGCGTATTCACGCTGGCCGCCCGATGACCCGCCGAGGCCGCCGGGCTGCTGGACCGAGTGGGTGGCGTCATACACCACGGGGTAGCCGGTCTCGGCCATGATCGGCAGGCCGCGCATGTCGTTGACCAGCGTGTTGTAGCCGAAGCTGGTGCCGCGCTCGCACAGCATAATCCGCTCGTTGCCGGTCGAGGCGATCTTGGCCGCGACATTCTTCATGTCCCACGGCGCCAGGAACTGCCCCTTCTTGACGTTGATCGCGGCCCCGGTCTCGCCCGCCGCCAGCAGGAGGTCCGTCTGGCGGCAGAGAAAGGCCGGGATCTGGAGCACGTCGACGGCTTCGGCCACGGCTGCGCATTGCTCCGCCGCGTGAACGTCGGTCAGGACCGGTATGCCGAATCGCTCGCGCACACGGGCCAGGATCTCCAGCCCCCTGGCCATGCCGACGCCGCGCGCCGCACCGATGCTGGTGCGGTTCGCCTTGTCGAACGAGCTTTTATAGATCAGTCCGACCCCGGTCTCGCGCGCGATCGCGCACAGGGCCTCGGCCATTTCCATGGTGTGGGCTTCGGATTCGATCTGGCACGGGCCGGCGATCAGGACGAACGGCAGGTGATTGCCGACCGGCAGATCGCCGATCGCGAGCGAGCGGGGGGCTGTCATACCAGGCGCATCTTCTTGACCGCCGCTCCGACGAAGCCGGAGAACAGCGGATGCGGATCGAACGGCTTGGAGAGCAGTTCGGGGTGATACTGCACGCCGACGAACCACGGGTGATCGGGGTATTCGACCACTTCGGGCAGGATGTCGTCGGGCGACATGCCTGAGAATCGCATGCCGGTCTGTTCCAGCTTCTCGCGGTAATGGACATTGACCTCGTAGCGATGGCGATGACGCTCGCGGATGTCGGTCCGGCCGTAGATTTCCGCGACGCGCGACCCTTCGGCCAGTTTGGCGGGGTAGGCGCCCAGGCGCATCGTCCCGCCCAACTCGCCGCCTTCGCGCCGGCGCAGCAATTCGTTGCCGCGGGCCCATTCGGTCATGAGGCCGACCAGCGGCTCGTCGGTCGGGCCGAACTCGGTGGAGGAGGCATCGGGGAGGCCCGCGAGATTGCGGGCGCATTCGATGACCGCCATCTGCATGCCGAAGCAGATGCCCAGGAACGGAATGTTATGCTCACGGGCGAAGCGCACGGCCTGGATCTTGCCTTCCGCGCCGCGTTCGCCGAATCCGCCGGGCACCAGAATAGCATGCACATCGTGCAGGGCTTCGAGCGCGTCTTCCGACTTTTCGAACGTCTCGGCCTCGACCCAGTCCAGCTTGACCCGCACCCGGTTGGCGATGCCGCCATGCAGCAGGGCTTCGATCAGGGATTTATAGGCATCGAGCAGGGCCGTGTATTTGCCGACGACCGCGATGCGGACTTCGCCCTCGGGGTGGCGAATCGCGTCCAGGGCCCGGTGCCAGCGTGACAGGTCGGGCTCCTGGTCGAAGGGCAGGCCGAAATGGCGCAGCACCTCGTTGTCCATGCCTTCGGCATGGTAGGAGATCGGGCAGGCATAGATCGTGTCGACATCCAGCGCCGCGATCACGGCTTCCGGGCGCACATTGCAGAAATTGGCGATCTTCCGGCGTTCGGTATCCGGGATAGGCCGGTCCGAGCGGCAGAGCAGCATCTGGGGCTGGATGCCGACATTCTGCAGTTCCTTCACGGAATGCTGGGTCGGCTTCGTCTTCAGTTCGCCGGCCGAGGGAATCCACGGCAGCAGGGTCAGGTGGACGAACATCGTCTGCCCGGCGCCCAGGTCATTGCGCAACTGGCGAATGGCCTCGAGGAAGGGCAGGCTTTCGATGTCGCCGACCGTGCCGCCGATTTCCACCAGCACGAAATCCAGGTCTTCCGTGCCCGCGACCACGGCTTCCTTGATGGCGTCCGTGATGTGGGGGATGACCTGCACCGTGGCACCCAGATAATCGCCGCGCCGTTCGCGCGCGATCACGTCCGAGTAGATCTGGCCGGTGGTGGCGTTGTCGGCCCGGGTGGCATGCACGCCTGTAAAGCGTTCATAGTGCCCGAGGTCGAGGTCGGTCTCTGCGCCGTCGTCGGTTACGAAGACTTCGCCGTGCTGATACGGGCTCATGGTGCCCGGATCGACGTTGAGATAGGGGTCGAGCTTGCGTAGCCGGACCCGGTAACCGCGTGCCTGCAGCAGCGCCGCGAGGGCTGCGGAGGCAATGCCTTTACCGAGAGAGGAGACCACGCCGCCAGTGATGAATACAAACCGCGTCATGGATGGCCTCCCTACACCGTTTCGACCTGCCGGGCAAAGCGAATAACCATCGCGTTTGCCGAGATAAAAAAAGGCTGCCTTCCGTGGGGAAGGCAGCCCATTCTTCAGTGCGTGGCCGCTGGCGCCGCCGGCAGGGCCGGGGGGGCGGCCGGAGCGGGCGTGGGGGCCGTCGGAGCGGGCGGCTGGGCCAGGATGTCATGGCCGCCACCGGTCGCCGCACCCCGGTTCATGACCGCCAGGGTCAGCGACAGCACCATGAAGATGCCGGCCAGGACCGAGGTGGTGCGCGTCAGCAGGTTGGCCGTCCCGCGCCCGGACATGAAGCTGCCCATGCCCTGGCTGCTGCCGATACCCAGGCCGCCGCCTTCGCTGCGCTGGATCAGGACGGTGCCGATCAGGGCCAGGGTGACGAACAGGTGCAGAAAAAGCAGGACGGTGATCATTCTCGACTTCCGATAGGGCGGCGCAGACCGACCGTTTACAGGTCAATGGCGGCGCGGACAATCGGCAGAAATGCGTCCGCCTTCAGGCTGGCGCCGCCCACCAGCGCGCCACCGACCTCGGCGATCGGCAGAATGGCGGGGGCCTCGCGCCCATTGACCGACCCGCCATAGAGAATCCGCATGGTCTTTCCGGCCTCGCCGAACTGGCGCATGAGCTCGGCGCGGATGAAGCCCATCATGTCCGCGATGTCCTGCGTCGACGCAGGCACGCCCGAGCCGATGGCCCAGATCGGCTCATAGGCCACGATGCCGTTGAAATTGTCGGGCAGCGAGCCCTTGATCTGCCAGCCGACGGCGTCCTGATACTCGCCGGCGGCGCGCTGGTCGGCGCTCTCGCCGATGCAGACGATCGGCGTCAGGCCGGCTTCCATCGCGGCCACGGCCTTCTCGCGCACCGTTTCGTCGAGCTCGCCATGGTCCCGCCGACGCTCGGAATGGCCGAGGATGACGTATTCCACGCCCAGTTCGGCCAGCATGGCGGCCGAGATATCGCCGGTATGCGCGCCCGACGGCGCGTGATGGCAGTTCTGGGCACCCAGCGCGATGCCGGTGCCCTTCAGTAGCGGGCCGGTGGCCGCCAGTTGGGTGAAGGGCGGGCAGACCACCACCGGCGGCGGGTTGGGAATGGCTTCCAGACCCTGTGCGATCGCGCTCACGAGGTCACGCGACGGGGCTGTGAGCCCGTTCATCTTCCAGTTGCCGACGATCATCTGCCTCATGTGGCTTGATCCCTTGTTTGTATTGTGGGGCCGTGTGCGCCGCCCGGTCGCCGTTACCGTACACCATGCGCGCCGCGTCAGCACAATGGCCACGCGCCAACGCGGCACCCGCGCACAGGGTTCTGGTCAATCGCGGGCCGTATCCTTATGGTGCCCGGCCGAATAAGGCGGCCATCCGGTCGCCATAGTCGCTTGTGCCGCCTTCGCCCGGATATTGCCGTTCATGATTTCCTTCCTGCGTCACGTCTTTGTCGATTCCTGGCTGGGGCGCGTTATCGCCGGCCTGTTATTCCTGGCCTTTGTCGGCTGGGGCGTGGGCGACGTTCTGTCGAATATCGGCAGCGAGCGCGCCGATGTCATCGTGCGGGTGGGCGGTCAGACCGTGACCACCGAGGATTTCCTCTCGGCCGTGCAGAACGAATTGCAGCAGGTCGCCCGCCAGTCAGGGATGACCGACCCGGCGCAATTGCCGGTCGCGACACGGCGACAGGCGGCGGAGCAGGTGTTGCAGCGGCTGATGATGCAGTCCGAGATCACGTTGTCGGCGGAGCGGCTGGGCGTGACCGTGCCGGATGACGCGCTGCGCACGGAAGTGTTCGGGCTGCCGGCCTTCAAGGGACCGGACGGCCGATTCGACCGCAAGCTGTTCGATTCGCGCCTTCAGCAGATCGGCATGACCGAAAAGCGCCTGCTCGATCTGATCCGCGCCGACCTTGCCGTGCGCGCGCTGGTCGAACCGCTCCAGAACGGTGCCCGCGCGCCGGAAACCATGGTCCGCCACGTGTTCGATTTCGATGCCCAGACCCGGACCATCGACATGGTGCGCTTTCCGCTGACCGCGCAGGCGGTTCCGACGCCCGACGCGGCGCAACTGCATCGCTTCTACGACAATCATTCCTGGCTGTTTCAGACGCCCGAATACCGCCATGCGCGCATCGTCGTGCTGTCGCCCGACAGCGTGGCGCAGTCGGTCGAGATCCCCGATGCCGAACTGAAGCGGCTGTATGAGGCCGAGGCCGCGAAATACAACGTTCCGGAAACCCGTACCGTGCAGATCGTGACCGCGCCCAGCCAGGCACGCGCGCAGGCCATCGCCGACCAGTGGAAAGCCGGCGCCGACTGGGACCGCATCCAGGCCGACGCCAAGGATTCCGCCACGGTGCAGATGGATGACGTCCGCCAGGTGGGCATTCCCTCGGTGGGGCTGGCCAAGCTGGTCTTCGCCGCTCCGCTCGCCAACCTTCAGGGGCCGGTGCAGGTCGATACCGGCTGGGTCGTCTTCAGGGTCACGCTGGTTACGCCGCCGCATGTGACCACGTTCGATGCCGCCCGGCAGGAACTGCGCGAGCAGATCGCCCATGGTCAGGCCGCGGAACTGGTCGGCCAGCGCGTGCAGAAGCTCCAGGACGCGATCGCCGGCGGCGGGCTGGACCATATTCCCGACAATCTCGGCGCGGCGGCCATCGCCGGCACGCTGAACGCGCAGGGCATGACCCAGGGGGGAGAGACCGCGCCGATCCCGGCATCGCCCGCCCTGCGCAAGGCGATCATCGAGAGGGTCTTCAGCCAGGCGAAGGGGGCGAACCCCACGCTGGTCCAGGGGCCGGAAAATGGCTGGTACGCGGTCGCGATCGACAGCATCATACCGGCGCAGGTCCAGCCCTTCGACGCGGCCGCCGCGCAGGTGCGCGCCGCCTGGGACGACGAGGCCCGCCGCCATGCGGCCAATGTCGCGGCCACCGCGCTGTATGTCGCGGCCAAGGACCATGGCGGTGTCGCGGCTGCGGCCGCTGCCGCCGGCCAGACGGTCGAGCATCCGGCGCCGCTGGCGCGTGGACAGGCGGTGGAGGGCGTGCCCGAAGAACTGGCGCAACTGGCTTTCCGCCTCGACAAGACGGGGCAGACGATGATGCTGGATGGGCCTGACGGTTTTTATGTCGCGACGCTGACCGCGATTACCCATCCCGCGCCGGACAAGGAGGCGATGCGCGTCGGGCGTATCCGCAGCGCCATGTCGCAGGCGCTGGCGGATGATATCGGGATGTCCTACGCCGCGGCCCTTCAGCAGGTGGTCAAGCCCAAGACCAATATGAGTGCCCTGAAATCGGCCCTGGCCTCGGTGAGCGGGACTGGCGGCGCCGGAGAGACCAGCCCGTGACGACCATCGTTCAGACCATTCCCGCCGCGCCGACCCTTGAGGAACGCGAGGCGGCGCTGTCCGCCCTGCGACGGGGAGAGGGCAGCGTGGTCTGGAGTGTGGAGGCCGCCGATCTGCTGACGCCGGTCTCGGCCTATATGCGCCTGTCCCGGCTGGCCGGCGCGACCGATGCCAGTCCGGCCCGCAACGCCTTTCTGCTGGAAAGCGTCGAGGGCGGGGTGGCGCGGGGCCGCTATTCGGTGATCGGCCTGCTGCCGGACCTGATCTGGCGCTGCCATGACGGGAAGGCGGCGGTCAATCGTGCGCCCGACCGTGATTCTGCCGGTTTCGTCCCGGTTGCGGAGGCGCCGCTGGATTCGCTGCGCGCGATCATCCGCGACAGCCGGATGGGGTTGCCGGCGGGGCTGCCGCCGATGACGGCCGGCCTGTTCGGCTATCTGGGATACGACATGGTGCGGCAGATGGAGCATCTGCCCGACAGCCCGCCCGACGATCTGGACCTGCCCGAGGGGGTGATGATCCGCCCCGGCCTGTTCGCCATCTTCGACACGGTGCGGGACGAACTGATCCTGACGGCGCCGGTGCGCCCGAGCCCGGACCGCGCGCCCGAACAGGTGTGGCAGGCGGCGGAAGACCTGATCGCGCTGGCGCGGCGGACGCTGTCGGAGCCGTTGGCGCTGCATGAGACCCGGCCGGATTATACCGGCCCGCTGGAGCCGCCGCGCTCGAACTTCACGCGCGAGGCGTTCTGCGCGATGGTTCGGCGCATCCAGGACTATATCGCGGCCGGCGATGCGTTTCAGGTCGTGCCCAGCCAGCGTTTCTCGACCCGGTTCACCCTGCCGCCGCTGGCGCTGTATCGGTCGCTGCGCCGCATCAACCCCGCGCCGTTCCTGTTCCACCTGGCCTTCGACGGGTTCACGCTCGTCGGGTCGTCGCCCGAGATCCTGGTGCGCCTGCGCGAGGGGCGGATGACGGTGCGGCCGCTGGCCGGCACCCGGCCTCGTGGCCGCACGGCGGAGGAGGATCTGGCGCTGGAGCGGGATCTGCTGGCCGACCCCAAGGAACTGGCCGAGCATCTGATGCTGATCGATCTGGGCCGCAACGATGTCGGGCGGGTCTGCGCGGTCGGCAGCGTGAAGGTGACGGAGAAATTCGTGATCGAGCGGTTCAGCCACGTCATGCATATCTCGTCGAATGTCGAAGGCGCGTTGCGGCCGGGGCTGGAGGCGCTGGATGCGCTGGTCGCGGGTTTTCCCGCCGGCACGCTGACCGGGGCGCCGAAGATCCGGGCGATGGAGATCATCGACGAGGTCGAGCCGACCCGCCGCGCCACCTATGCCGGCTGCATCGGCTATTTCGGTGCGAATGGCGAAATGGATACCTGCATCGGGTTGCGGATGGCCGTGGTCAAGGACGGGCAGATGCATGTGCAGGCCGGGTGCGGCGTGGTCGCCGACAGCGTGCCCGATGCGGAATACGAGGAAACCCAGCACAAGGCCCGCGCGTTGTTCCGCGCGGCCGAAGCGGCGGTGCGGTTCGCGCGCGGAGGCAATGCGGACTGACCGCACTGTCTATTTTGTTATAAAATTATACGTTCTCGCCCGATGTTCGTAACAAACGATCCAATTTTGGACGGTACGTATTATTTCGATGAAATTCTGAACTGTTGTTTGACCGGGCTGGAACAGCAGGCCATCATGTCGCCATGATCCTGCTGATCGATAATTACGACAGTTTCACCTTCAATCTCGTCCATTATCTGGGCGATCTGGGGGAACGGTGCGACGTACGGCGCAACGATGCGCTGACGGTTGACGAGGCAATGGCGCTGAAGCCCGAGGCAATCGTCCTGTCGCCCGGCCCGCGTTCGCCGAACGAAGCCGGGATCTGCTGCGACCTGATCCGCCGCGCGGCGGGTCATGTACCGATTTTCGGCGTCTGCCTGGGGCATCAGGCCATCGGGCAGGTCTTCGGCGGCACTGTGGTCCGGGCACCGGTGCCCATGCATGGCAAGGTCAGCCCGGTCTTTCATGATGGCAGTGGCGTGTTCGAAGGGTTGCCCGATCCCTTTATGGCGACCCGCTATCACAGCCTGACGGTCGAACCCGGTACGCTGCCGCCCGACCTTGTGGCCACGGCGCATACCGAGGATGGGGTGATCATGGGGCTTCGCCACCGGACGCTGCCGGTGTTTGGCGTCCAGTTTCATCCCGAGAGTATCGCGTCGGAGCATGGGCACGCCATTCTGGCCAATTTTCTGGCGATCGCGCGCGGCCTCAATACGCCGCGAAAGGCGGCCTGACAGAAGATGGATGGCACGCCGGCCCTGACTGTCGCCCCGACCGACGCCTTCAGGGCCATTCTGAACCGGCTGGCGGTTGGGGAAACCCTGAACGAGGCCGATGCCGAACAGGCGTTCGGCCTGATTATGGATGGCGGCATCCCGGACATGCTGATCGCGGCGTTTCTGATGGCGCTGCGGGTGCGGGGCGAGCAGCGGGCCGAGTTGCTGGGCGCCGTGCGCGCCGTGCGGTCGCGCATGCGGCGAGTGGCGCCGGTACCGGCGGGCACGATCGATGTCTGCGGAACCGGCGGTGACGGGCTGGGAACGCTGAATATCTCGACCGCCGTTGCCTTCGTGCTGGCGGCGCTGGGGGTGCCGGTGGCCAAGCACGGCAACAAGGCGCTGTCGTCGCGATCGGGGGCGACCGATGTGCTGGGTGCGCTGGGCGTGGCGGTGTCGGACGATCCGGCCGTGATCGCGGCGCGGCTGAACGAGGGGGGGCTGGCTTTCATGGCGGCCCCATCGCACCATCCGGCCATGCGCTTCGCCGCACCCGCGCGTTCGGCGCTGGGGATGCGGACGCTGTTCAACCTGATCGGCCCGCTGTGCAATCCGGCCGGCGTGACGCGCCAACTGGTCGGGGTGTTCGATCGGGCGTGGCTGCGGCCGGTCGTGGAGACGTTGCAGCTTCTGGGCTCGGAGTGCGCATGGGCCGTCCATGGCACATGCGGCGTGGGGCAGGGCGTTGATGAACTGACGCTGGCCGGCCCCACGGCGATCGTGGCTTTGCAGGACGGCGTTCTGTATGATTTCGTGCTGGAACCCGGCGATGCCGGTTTGCCCCATGCACCGATTTCGGCGATTGCGGGCGGAGGGCCTGCGGAGAACGCCGCCGCCCTGGAAGAATTGCTGGCCGGTGCCCGCGGAGCCTATCGCGACACGGTTCTGCTGAACACGGCGGCAGCGCTGCATGTGGCCGGACGTGGGGGCATTCTGAAAGAAGGGAAAGTGCAGCCCGCCTCTCTGCGGGCATTGGTCGCCGAGGCGGCCCGTGTTCTGGATGACGGGTCTGCACTGGCTGTCTTGAAATCCGCGCGCGCCGGCAGGCCGTCCGTGCGGGACGAATTCATACAGGGTTGATCATGAACGATACCGCGACGAATCCCGCTCAGAACGAGTGCGGCACCGCCTCGGACCCGGATGGACTTCCGGATGTCCTTGCGCGCATCTGCGCCCGGACCAGGGTCGATGTCGCGCAACGGGCGACCGTGACGCCTCTGAAGGAGGTCACGGCCCGCGCTCGCGAAGTCAGCACGCCCACCCGTGGTTTCGGCCAGGCGCTGAAACAGCGGACGGCCGACCGCCAGATCGGGTTGATCGCGGAAATCAAGAAAGCTTCGCCCTCGGCGGGCATTCTGCGCGTCGACTACGATCCGGCGGGTATCGCCGCCGAATATGAAAAGGCTGGAGCCGCCTGCATCTCGGTGCTGACCGAGGGGTCGTGCTTTCATGGCTGCACGGAAGATCTGCAACGGGTGCGCGATGCCTGTTCGCTGCCGATCCTGCGCAAGGATTTCATTCTCGACCCCTGGCAGGTACATGAAAGCCGCATCATCGGCGCGGATTGCGTGCTGCTGATCCTGGCGGTCCTCACCGACAGCGAGGCTGCCGAACTGCTGGATATCGCGCGTGGACTGGATATGGACGTTCTGGTCGAGGTGCATGACGAGGCCGAACTGAACCGGGCGCTGGCGCTGGATACGTCGCTGATCGGAATCAATAACCGCAACCTCAAGACATTGAAGACGGACCTTGAGACGACGCTTCAGCTTGCGCCGCTGGTGCCGCCGGATCGGATCGTGGTGTCCGAGAGCGGGATCGGTACGCATGATGACGTCATGCGGCTCAACGCCATCGGGGCCAGTGGTTTTCTGGTGGGCGAAAGCCTGCTGCGCAATCCCTCGCCGGGCGCGGCGGCCCGCGTCCTGCTGGGTGATGCCTGAATCGTGCCGGTTGTGGGTGATCTGACGCATCTCGACGCGAACGGCCATGCCGTGATGGTGGATGTCGCCGGCAAGCCGGTGACCGAACGGCAGGCCGTCGCGCGGGGGCTGGTGACGATGCGGCCCGAAACGCTGGGGCTGATTCTCTCCGGCGGCATGAAGAAGGGCGATGTGCTGGCGGTTGCCCGGATTGCGGGCATCATGGCGGCGAAGAAGACCTCGGACCTCATTCCGCTCTGCCACGCGCTGGCCCTGAGTTCCGTGCGCATGGAATTGACGCCTGCCGGGGATGGCAGCGGGATCGAGATCGAGGCCAGTGTCGGCACGACCGCCCAGACCGGGGTGGAGATGGAGGCCCTGACGGCGGTCAGCGTCTGTGCGCTGACCCTTTACGACATGTGCAAGGCGGTGGACCGGGACATGACGATCAGCCATGTCCGCCTGATCCATAAATCCGGTGGACGATCCGGGCCGTATCAGCGGGCAGAAGTGCCAGCGGCCGCATCGGAATAGGGTGGTGCCTGGGCAGGTTCGTCCGTGCGGGGCGTCTGGTCAGGCATTTGCGGCCGGCTGAAAGAAGAAGCCGCTCTGCGGCATCGCGCGGTGTTCGCAATCGGCGCGGACGCACGACCGGCAGCCGGGGCCGATCGAGATGAATGTGCGCGGATCGTGCAGGTTGAGCATCGACGAATAGACGACTTCGTCCGCGTGGGCGACGGAGCAGCCCAGGACGATCGCGCGTTTCGGCTGGCGGTCGAAGAATGACTGCGGGTGGGAGAGAACCGCCCGCGCCACGCTGATGAACAGGCCGCCTTCGGTATCCTGCGAAATCTGGATGATCAGCTTGCCGGCGGCGGAGAAGCTTTCGAAGACGTTCCAGCGTGGACACAGCGCCCCGAAACGGGCGCGGCTGAAACGGTTGGCGCTGTAGCTTTTCAGTACATTCCCCGCCACATCCGCCTTGATGAAATAGAACGGAACCCCTTCCGCGCCCGGACGCTGGAGGGACGAGAGCCGCTGGCATACCTGCTCGTAACTGGCCGAGAAGGTCGTTTGCAGGCAATCGATATCGTGCTTGAACGCCTTGGCCTTCGCCGCGAACAATTCATACGGCATCATGAGCCCGCCCGCGAAATAATTGGCCATTGCGGCACGGGCGATCGAACGGGTGTTCTCGTCGGACAGGAGCGGGTGACGGGCGGCCTCGTCGATCAGCGTGGAATATCCCAGATGGGCGATCAGCCGGGCCATGCAGAATGTCCGGGTCGGGCCGGACAGGCCGGGGACGAAACGGGCGGTTTTTTCGCTGCTGTCGAAATGGCAGGGGCTGCTGTTGGCGATGACGGGCGCGATGGTCGTCGTGGAGACCGTGACGCCGAAGCGATCGCGAAGATGGCGTTCCAGCCCTGTTCCGATCGTGTCGGTATCCAGCCGGGCGGTTTCGTACAATTGTTCGGCAGTGCGGTCGAGCGTGTCGAAATAGTTTCGCTCCGCCTGCACCCAGTCGCCGACGATCTCGTAGGCCGAGGAGAGTTTGGACCATGCCGAGGCGCGCTCGGCTTCCGTCCGTTTGTCGGGCTGAATCTCGGTGCCCTGTTCGTGCATGGTTCTGACCGAACGATAGAGTTCGAGAAACATCTTCACGAAAGCGGGATTGTCCCTGATCGCGCCATGGATCTCGCGCTCCGGCAGCGATGAGCGGAACATCGGGTCGCTGGAGGCTTCCCGCAGGAGCCGGAGCATCCGGATTTCACCGTCATCGCCGAAATAGCTCGGGGCGACGGAGAACATGTCGCATAGCGCCATAAGCAGCCGGCTAGGGACCGGCTTGGCGTTGTTTTCGATCTGATTGAGGTAACTGGCGGAAATGGCCAGGCGCTGGGCCATCATCCTCTGCGAGATCGCATTCGCGGTGCGCAGCGCGCGCACCCTGTTACCGCAGAACATCTTTCGGCCGCTGCTGTCGCTCACGTTCACTCCGTTTACCAAATGCGCTCGGTTTGTTTCCGACCCTACACCTCTTTCCGCCTTTGAGGACGGCCCCCAGCACGATAAAAAGGTGGCGAAAATCGTAAATCTGCCGTCGGATTTCGCCATTGCCGTCGCAGGTCGATTTATCGGGAAAGCCGTATTCCCGATCCGTAAACACGGCAAATTGAGTGAACATCATCTGACCGGAGCGCCAGAGAGCGGGGGCATCATCCCGTTCCGGCGTCGCGGTGCGCAAAAAGGGAGAAAAACCATGGACGATCAAAAACCGTCCGGCACTGACGCGGGCGTTTCCGGCCCAGACCGGAACAATGCGATCTTCACCACGGACGAACTGAAGCACGCCTTTTACGACATGGTGCTGATCCGCCGGTTCGAGGAACGCGCCGGCCAATTGTACGGCATGGGTCTGATCGGCGGCTTCTGCCATCTGTATATCGGCCAGGAAGCCGTGGTCGTCGGCATCCAGACGGAACTGAAACCGGGCGACAAGCTTATTACCTCCTACCGCGACCATGGCCAGATGCTGGCCGCCGGGATGGACCCGCGTGGCGTCATGGCCGAGCTGACCGGGCGCGAGGGTGGCTATTCCCGCGGCAAGGGCGGGTCGATGCACATGTTCTCGCGCGAGAAGAATTTCTATGGCGGGCACGGGATCGTCGGCGCGCAGGTCGCGCTCGGGATCGGGCTGGCCTTCGCGAACAAATATCGCGGCACCGACGAGGTTGCGGTCGCCTATTTCGGCGAGGGCGCGTCCAACCAGGGCCAGGTCTATGAGAGCTTCAACCTGGCGGCGCTGCACAAGCTGCCCTGCGTGTTCGTGATCGAGAACAACCATTACGGCATGGGCACCAGCGTCGAGCGGGCCTCGGCCTCGAAGGCGTTGTGGCGCAATGGCGAGCCCTGGGGGATTCCGGGGCGCAAGGTCGACGGCATGGATGTGGAAGCCGTGCGGCAGGCGGCGCGCGAGGCGGTCGAATATTGTCGTGCCGGCCAGGGGCCGTTCCTGCTGGAAATGGCCACCTATCGCTATCGCGGCCATTCCATGTCCGACCCGGCGAAATATCGTCCGCGCAGCGAAGTGGACGAGATGCGCAAGAACCACGACCCGATCGACCGGGTGCGTCGTGAATTGCTGTCCGTCGGTGTCGATGAGGCGGAACTGAAAGCGATCGAGGACAAGGTGAAGGCAATTGTGGTCGATGCGGCCGATTTCGCGCAGAGCAGCCCGGAACCCGATCCGTCGGAACTGTGGACCGACGTGCTGGTGGAGGGCTGAACGATGACCACGCAGATCCTGATGCCCGCCCTGTCGCCGACCATGACCGAGGGCAAGCTGGCCCGCTGGCTGAAGACGCCCGGCGACCATATCGCCGCCGGTGACGTGATCGCCGAGATCGAGACCGACAAGGCGACGATGGAAGTCGAAGCCGTCGATGAAGGAACGCTGGGCGACATCCTGGTGCCGGAAGGCACGGAGCATGTCGCGGTGAATACGCCGATCGCGAACCTGCAATCGGATGGAGCGGAAGCCGCGCCGGCCACCAAGGCCGCTGCGCCGGCCGCGCCGCAGGCCGCACAACAGGCCGCTGCAACCTCGGCCCAGGCCGCGCCTGCCGCACCGACGGTCGCGCCCGAAAAGGAATGGGGCGAGACGGTCGAGATCACGGTGCGCGAAGCCCTGCGCGACGCCATGGCCGCCGAACTGCGGCGGGATGAGGACGTGTTCCTGATCGGCGAGGAAGTCGCGCAGTACCAGGGGGCCTACAAGGTCTCGCAGGGGCTGCTGGACGAATTCGGCGAGAAGCGCGTGATCGACACGCCGATCACCGAACATGGCTTTACCGGCATGGCCGTGGGTGCCGCGCTGACGGGGCTGAAGCCCATTGTGGAATTCATGACCATGAATTTCGCGATGCAGGCGATCGACCACATCATCAATTCGGCGGCCAAGACGCGCTATATGTCGGGCGGCCAGATTTCCTGCCCGATCGTGTTCCGTGGCCCGAACGGTGCCGCCGCCCGCGTGGGCGCCCAGCATTCGCAATGCTATGCGAGCTGGTACGGCCATGTGCCGGGCCTGAAGGTGGTGGCACCCTGGTCGGCGGCCGATGCCAAGGGGCTGCTGCGGGCCGCGATCCGCGATCCGAACCCGGTGATCGTGCTGGAAAACGAGATCCTGTACGGCCAGAAATTCCCATGCCCGGTCGATGATGATTTCATCCTGCCGATCGGCCGCGCCAAGATCGAGCGGGAGGGGACGGATGTGACCATCGTCGCCTTCTCGATCATGGTCGGCACGGCGCTGGAAGCCGCCGCGATTCTGGCCGAGCAGGGGATTTCGGCCGAAGTGATCAATCTGCGGACCATCCGCCCGCTGGATACCGAGACGATCGTCGCCAGCGTGAAGAAGACCAACCGCCTGGTCTGCGTCGAGGAAGGTTGGCCCTTTGCCGGGATCGGCGCGGAAGTGGCGATGCAGGTCATCGAACATGCGTTCGATTATCTCGATGCGCCGCCTGCGCGGGTCGCCGGGGCCGATGTGCCGATGCCCTTCGCCGCCAATCTGGAAAAGCTGGCCCTCCCGAACCCGACCTGGGTGGTGGATGCGGTCCGCAAGCTGGTCTGAGGAACGCGCGCCATGTCCGTGAATATCCTGATGCCGGCTTTGTCGCCGACCATGACCGAAGGCAAGCTGGCCCGCTGGCTGAAGAAGGAAGGCGAGGCTATCGCCTCCGGCGACGTGATCGCCGAGATCGAGACCGACAAGGCGACGATGGAAGTCGAAGCCGTCGATGAAGGGACGCTGGGGCGTATCCTGGTCGAGGCCGGGACCGAAGGCGTGAAGGTGAATGCGCCGATCGCCATTCTGGTGGCGGACGGTGAGGCGGTGCCGGATGCGGCGCCGACCGCAGGGGCACCGGAAGCGGCTCCTGCCGCCCAGGCTGCGACGCCGGCCGTGGCATCGGCTCCGCCGGCAGCCGCACCGGCTCCGGCCCCGGCCCCGGTCGGTGAGGCCGCGCCCAAGGCGGGACGGGTCTTTGCTTCACCGCTTGCTCGACGTATCGCGGCCCAGAAGGGTGTCGATCTGGGTGCGGTGAAGGGCAGTGGCCCGAATGGCCGCATCGTGCGCCGCGATGTCGAGGCGGCCCTGGCCGCGCCGGTTGCGGCGCCGGTCGCTCCCAAGGCCGCGCCGCAGCCCACGCCGACGATCGACGTGCCGCATACGGCGGTGCCGAACTCGTCGGTGCGCAAGGTCATCGCCCGCCGGCTGACCGAGGCGAAATCGACCATTCCGCATTTCTACGTCGCCATGGACGTGGAACTGGATGCGCTGCTGGCCCTGCGCGCGCAGCTCAATGCGTCCTCGCCGGCCGAAGGGCCGGGGGCGTTCAAGCTGTCGGTCAACGACCTGCTGATCAAGGCCGTCGCCGTTACGCTGCGGCGGGTGCCGAAGGTCAATGCGTCCTACACCGAGGATGCGACCATCCTGTATGACGATGTCGATGTCTCGGTCGCGGTGTCGGTGCCCGACGGGCTGATCACGCCGATCATCCGCAATGCCGACCGCAAGTCGCTGAGCCAGATCAGCAACGAGGCGAAGGAGTTGATCGCCCGCGCCCGCGCCGGCAAGCTGAAGCCGCAGGAATTCCAGGGCGGTTCGTTCTCGATCTCGAACATGGGCATGTATGGGGTCAAGGAATTCTCGGCCATCATCAATCCGCCGCAAGCCGCCATCCTGGCCATCGCGGCGGGCGAGAAGCGGGCGGTGGTGAAGGGCGATGCGCTCGCGATCGCCACCGTCATGACGGTGACGCTGTCGGTCGATCATCGCGTGGTCGATGGCGCGCTGGCGGCGGAATGGGTCGCTGCCTTCCGCTCGATGGTCGAATCGCCGCTCAGCCTCGTCGTCTGAACCGCCGTGGCCCGGTTCGTCCGGGCCACGGGCTTTTCTGCACCGGCATCCTGCTCCGGGAACGTACATCCATGAACAAGACAGAATTCGATCTCGTCGTCGTCGGCGGCGGTCCCGGCGGGTATGTCGCCGCGATTCGCGCCGCCCAGCTTGGGCTCAAGGCCGCCGTGGTCGAGGCCAATCATCTGGGCGGTATCTGCCTCAACTGGGGCTGCATCCCGACCAAGGCCCTGCTGCGGGCCTCCGAGATCAATCACCTGCTGCACCATCTGGGCGAATTCGGCTTCGCGGCCGACAATGTGCGGTTCGACCTGCAAAAGGTGGTCAAGCGCTCGCGCCAGGTGGCCGGCCAGCTTTCCTCCGGCGTCGGGCATCTGCTGAAGAAGAACAAGGTCACGGTCTTCGACGGGTTCGGGGCGCTGGCGGGCAAGGATGGCAGCCGCCGCCTGCTGTCCGTGACCAAGGACGGCAAGCCGGTGGCGATGCTGAGTGCGCAGAACATCATCCTGGCGACCGGCGCGCGTGCCCGCGTGCTGCCGGGGCTGGAGCCTGACGGCAAGCTGATCTGGTCCTATCGCGAGGCGATGGTGCCGACCGAAATGCCCAAATCGCTGCTGGTGATCGGCTCGGGCGCGATCGGTATCGAGTTTGCCTCGTTCTATCGCAACATGGGGGCCGAGGTGACGGTCGTCGAAGTGCTGGACCGCATCCTGCCGGTCGAGGACGAGGAAATCAGCGCGCTGGCGCACAAGGCGTTCGTCAAGCAGGGCATGACCATCCTGACGGGCGCCAAGATCGGCCCGATCACCAAGGGTGCCGATAATGTGAGCCTGTCGGTCGAAGCCGGCGGCAAGACGCACGCCCTGACCGTGGACCGTGTGATTTCGGCCGTGGGCATTGTGGGGAATGTCGAGAATCTCGGCCTGGAAGGCACCGCCGTCACCGTTGAGCGGACGCATGTGAAGGTCGATGCGACATGCTTTACCGGCGAGCCGGGCATCTATGCCATCGGCGATCTGGCCGGGCCGCCATGGCTGGCGCACAAGGCGAGCCATGAGGGCGTGATGTGCGTGGAGGCGATCGCCGGGCGGCATGTCCACCCGATCGACCCGCTGAACATCCCCGGCTGCACCTATTGCCGGCCGCAGATCGCCTCGGTCGGCCTGACCGAGGCCCGCGCCAAGGAGGCCGGGCACAAGGTGCGCGTCGGCCGCTTCCCGTTCATCGGCAATGGCAAGGCGATTGCGATGGGCGAGCCCGAGGGGCTGGTCAAGACGGTGTTCGACGCCGAAACCGGCGAGTTGCTGGGCGCGCACATGATCGGTGCCGAGGTGACGGAAATGATCCAGGGCTACGTCATCGCCCGCACGTCGGAGTTGACCGACGCGGAACTGAAGGAAACGGTCTTTCCGCATCCCACCATCTCGGAAGCGATGCATGAGGCGGTGCTGGCGGCCTATGACGGGGCGCTGCACATCTGAATGGAGACTGAATGGAGACGCCGGGAGGCTGCTCCTGAGCTTTTGATCGCCGGCGCGCGGGGAGGGGGGATGTTTGCTTGACGCGCCCCCCGCGACGTTCCACTTCTGGCTGTCTGTCTGCTTTATGGGTTCTGCCTTATGTCCACGCGCGTGGTGATCGACCATAGAAAAGGCGGTGCGCTGCTCCGTCATCCCGAGAAGGCGCATCGGCCGGACAACCCCATCGCCCGCAAGCCGGACTGGATCCGCGTCAAGGCGCCCAATCACCCGGTGTACCACGAGACCCGCGCCCTGATGCGCGAGCAGAAGCTGGTGACGGTGTGCGAGGAAGCGGCGTGCCCGAATATCGGCGAATGCTGGTCGCAGCGCCACGCCACCATGATGATCATGGGCGAGATCTGCACCCGCGCCTGCGCCTTCTGCAACGTCACCACCGGGATGCCCAACCCGCTGGATGACGGCGAGCCCGAGCGTGTGGGCGAGGCCGTGGCCAAGCTGGGCCTGCGCCATGTCGTCATCACCTCGGTCGATCGCGACGATCTGCCCGATGGGGGCGCCGCGCATTTCGCCCGTGTGATCGGGGCGGTGCGCGCGGCGTCGCCCACCACCACCATCGAGATCCTGACCCCGGATTTCCTGCGCAAGCCGGCGTCGCTGGAAGTGGTCGTGGCGGCGCGTCCGGATGTGTTCAACCATAATCTGGAAACCGTGCCGCGGCTGTACACCTCCATTCGCCCCGGTGCGCGCTATTATCAGTCACTGCGGCTGCTGGATGACGTGAAGCGCCATGATCCGTCGATCTTCACCAAATCGGGCCTGATGGTCGGGCTGGGCGAGGAACGGCCCGAGATCTTGCAGGTGATGGACGATCTGCGGGTGGCGGATGTCGATTTCATCACGCTGGGCCAATATCTTCAGCCGACGGTGAAGCATGCGCCGGTCAGGCATTTCGTCACGCCGGACGAATTCGCCGATTATGCCGCGATGGCGCGGGCCAAGGGGTTCCTGCAAGTGAGCGCCTCGCCGCTGACCCGCTCCTCCTACCATGCCGATTCCGACTTCGCCGAACTGCGCGCGGCGCGCGAGGCGAAGCTGGCGGCGGTGCGCGGCGGGGCGGAGAGCGTCTGATGCCGACGCATGCGGAACGTCGCCTGATTGCCTATGCGCCGGAGCAGTTGTTCGACCTCGTGGCCGATATCGGCAAATATCCGCAATTCCTGCCCTGGTGCGCCGCCGCCCGCGTGCGCACCCGCACCGAGACCGAACTGGTGGCCGACCTGACCATCGGCTTCGGCCCCTTCCGCGAGACGTTTACCAGCCGCGTGGACCTTGAACATCCGACGCGCATCCGCGTGCGTTATGAAAGAGGGCCGTTCCGTTACCTGAACAATGTCTGGACCTTTACGCCGGACCCACGGGGCTGCCTGGTCGATTTCTTCGTCGATTTCGAATTCCGCTCGCGCCTGTTGCAGGCCGCGATCGGGGTGGTGTTCAACGAGGCCGTGCGCCTGATGGTCTCGGCCTTCATCCGGCGGGCGCGCGATATCTACGGGCCGCCGCCCGCGACCGACAAGACATTGGCGCAGCCCACGACTGCGCAGCCGGCCGGAACCGGAGGCGCCTGAGGGACGTTGGCATTGGCGCAAGGTGGCATGATGGCCCAGGGCCGTCATGACGCCGCGTGCCCGCATGTGGGCGCGTCCCAGCCTTTGGAGGAACGATCGTGATGAAATTGTCTTTCGGTCCGATGATTGTCGCCGCTTCCCTGGTTGTCGGTACGCCGGTCCTCGCGGAGCCTCACCACCGCCATCATCACCATAAGGATCATCAGGAATCGGCCACGGGCTCGTCCACGACCGATGATCTGAACGCCAAGAGCCTCGCCACCGCCCGTGCCGGCAACCCGCCGCCGCCCGAGGCGGCGATCCCGCCCGGTGCCGTTCCGCCCGGTGCCGTTCCGTCCGGTGCCGTTCCTCCGGGCACCGCGCCCATGATGTCGATGCCCACCGAGCCCACCGCAACCGTTCCCGCGGGAACCGGCACGATCTCGCCGCCCACCCCTGCGGCACCCACGATGCCGGAGCGTTCGCCGCAATAAATCCGGAGCAAGTCCGGCCATCCGGACAGGCGTTCCGGCCCGGCCATGAAGGCCGGGCCGGAACGGCTTTCATGTGGCGTCCGTCAGTTCTGCCAGCAGGTCCAGCGCCTGTCGGGCGGCCTGTCGGCGGATGGTTTCCCGATCGCCGGTAAAGTGGCGGGAGACGGTGCTGCCTTCGCCGTCGCGGCGAATGGCCCCGAACCAGACCAGACCGACCGGTTTTTCCGCCGAACCGCCGCCGGGGCCGGCAATGCCGGTAATGGAGACCGCGAGATCGGCATCCGGTGCGTGAGCCAGCGCCCCCCGCGCCATGGAGGCCGCGACTTCGGCGCTGACCGCCCCATGGCGGGCCAGCAGTGCCGGCGGGACGCCAAGCAGCGCGGTTTTCATCGCGTTCGAATAGGTGACGAATCCGCCTTCGACCGTCTCGGATGATCCGGCGTGATGGGTCAGTGCGGCGGCGACCAGTCCGCCGGTGCAGCTTTCAGCGGTGACGGCCCGCACGCCGGCGCGGCGCATCCGGTCCAGCACATCCGCCGCCTGGGCCAAGACTGTTTCGTTCAACATGGACATCATGAGGCACCTCACGAGGTTTTCAGGCCATGACGATCAGCATCCGCGCGGTTGCAAGAAGCAGGGCCGCGATGATGCCGGCCACGATATCGTCGCCCATGATGCCGATCGCGTCATGCCGCCGGTCGAACCAGCCGACGGGACCGGGCTTGGTGATGTCGAACAGCCTGAACAGCGCGAAAGCGAGCACCAGCCAGAGGATATCGAGCCGGTCGAGCCATAGCGGGTCCACCGGCATGGGACCGAACGTCAGCGGAAACATCGCGATCCACATACCCGCGACTTCGTCGATCACGATCCACTGATGATCCTCGCCGTCGCTGACCCGCGCCGTCGCCACATAGCCGATCGCACAGCAGAGCAGGATCGCCACGCCCATGACGACAGGGTGGGGCAGGAACAGCAAGCCGAAGACGAGCGCCGCCAGGGAACCGACCGTCCCCGGTGCGAAGGGCGAAAAGCCGCAGCCGCCGAAACTGGCGACAAGGCGGGCAGGGGTCATGGCGGTGCCTCCGATCCGGGTCCGGAGGCCAGGGCCTGATAGACAGCCAGATTTTCCTCCACGCGCTGGATATAGCTGCGGGTTTCGGCAAACGGAATGCTCTCGATCCAGTCGAGCATGGCCGTGGGCGTAGGGTCGGCATGCGCAGGGTCGCCAACCGAGGCCAGCCACTGGTCCGTGCGGTGCGGCCCGGCATTGTAGGCCGCCAGGACATAGGGAACCGCGCCGTCGAACCTGCGCATCAGCCGCGAGAGATAGGCGGTGCCGATTCGCATGTTCAGAGTCGGGTCGGTGAGGCTGGCGCCCGTCAGCGTGCCGGTCGCGAGGCCAGCCCACCGCGACACGTCGCGCGCGGCACCCGGCAGAAGCTGCATCAGCCCATAGGCACCGGCCCGGCTGACGATGGCGGGATCGAAACTGCTTTCCTGCCGGATCACCGCCATGACGAAGCCGGCGGGCAATCCCTCTTCGAGCGTGGCCCGGAACGGCGTCGGCCAGCCGAGCGGCAGCAGCGCGATTCCGTCGCGGCCCGCGCGGCGGGTAATCGCCACCGCCACGTCGGGCATGCCCAGCCGCACCGCGAGCATCGCGGCGAGGGCATGGCCGGCGGCATTATCCTGCCGCGAATCCTGCAACAGCAGGAAATCGCGCGCATGGGGCAGGTCGCCCTGGGCCGCCAGAAGCCGGGCCGCCTGCACCAGATCGCTGGCCTCGAACCGGTGCATGTCGTCGGTGGTCCATGCCGGCATGGGCACGCGGCCCAGCCGGTCGCGAACCAGCGCGCCGGAGCGTTCGGGAAACAGCAGGGGGCTGGCGGCATCTCCGTCCAGCCGCGACAGCGCCATCTGGCCGTAGAAGGTGCCGGGCATGGCGGCGGCCTGCTGCCACGCCGTGCGCGCGCCCGTGGTGTCGCCGGATTCCTCCAGCGCGCGGCCGGTCCAGTACAGGCCGCGACTGCGGGTGATCAGCGCGCGGGAGGTGCAGAGCGATCGGAACCGTTCCGTGGCGCGTTTCGGATCGTGCAGACGGCGCAGCAGAATCCACCCGGCCAGGAAATCGGCATCGTTCCGGGCAGCCTGGCTCATGTCGCTGGTCGCGATCGCCAGAGACAGCGCCTCCTGATCGCGGCCGGCCAGCAGCATTTCATGCGCCAGCGAGTCCCGTTCGCTCCAGAAGGCGGGCAGGGGCATGCGCCGTTCGGCCGCGAGGCCGGATTGCGGCCAGAGGGCAGCGGCCTCATCGACCTGTCCCGTCCGTCGCAGCCAGCGCAGCCGGTCCAGGATCAGGATGGGGTCATCGGCCTGCGAGGGCGGTACAGCCGCCAGCGCGGACACTCCGGCGGCCATGCCGGAATCGGGCCGGGCCGTTCGCAAGGCAAGCCGGGCCAGTGCCAATGCCCGCCGTGCCGGGGGCAACCGGGTGGCCTGCCTGCGGGCGGCATCGGTATGGCCGTCCAGTTCCTGGCGGTTGAACCGTTGCCACTGGTCGTCTTCCGTCAGCGCGGAGCCGAAGACCGCCAGAAACGGGCCTTCATCCGCCGCCCGGTCGATTCCCGCCACCCAGGCCTGTCGGGCTTGGGCCATCAGGCCGGGCGATGGCGCGGGCAGGCGGGCGCAGGCCAGCAGAGCGGGGGCGGCGGTGAGCGGCAGTGTGGCGCAGGCCCGTGCCAGGGCGTCGTCATCGACGGGGGCCTGTGCCATCAGGCTCTGGACGCGGGCCAGCATCGCCGCGCGACGGGGCCATGCCGGCTGCTGGTCGAGGAAGGCCAGATAGTCGCCGATGCTCCCGCCTTCGGGAGAGAGGAGACGCAGGTAGGTTTCGACCCGAGCCGCCACGTCGCCCGACGCCGGAGGCAAGGAGGGTGCGGCGGGGATGTCGCTGGCGATGTCACGGGCGGTCGCGGGGGAGGACAGGCACGCGAGGACCGTCCACGCCGCGATGCCCGCCACGCGCGCAAGGCCCCTCCCGGAGCGCGATGGGACGCGACGCGGGGTGGGGGGCATGGCGAATGGCGGCATGACGGGCCTCATGTCAGCAGGCGTGGCGCGCGATCATGACACGACATGCCAGATTTCGCCGCCGCCCTTGATGATCAGTTCGATCGCCACGCCCAGCACGATCAGCAGCCCGATCCAGGCGATCCAGCGGAACCGTTCCAGCAGCCGGGCGATCAGCGAGGCCGCCAGGGCCATCATCAGCACCGAGATCGCGAGGCCGGAGATCAGCACCCACAGATGCTCGCCGGCCGCGCCGGCGACGGCCAGTACGTTGTCGAGGCTCATCGACAGGTCGGCGACGATGATCCGGATGATGGCGGAACGCAGCGCGCCGGGGGGCGCTTCGTCGGAGGCCGCCGGGGCTTCCTGCTGGCGCAGTTCGCGGAACATGCGCCAGCAGACCCACAGCAGCAGAATGCCGCCGGCCAGGGTCAGGCCGATGATGGCCAGCAACTGGACGGCGACGATCGCCAGGCAGACGCGAATGATCGCGGCTGCGGCGACACCGGCCAGGATGGCGCGCCCCCGCAGCGGGTGCGGCAGGCCGCGCACGGCCAGGCCGATCACCACGGCGTTGTCGCCGGCCAGGGTCAGGTCGATCAGGATGACCTGCAACAGCGAGGCCAGCGCGGAAAGGGTGAAGATGGTCTCGCTCCCGACAGAGAATAATCCATCGGCATGTGGCCGATGCCGCGTGATGTTGACCATTCCCGTTACAACCCGGCAAGGGCTCTGCCGCTTTCGAAGGAAGACGTGGCGCGGGAAATCGGCTAAAGGGGCAGCCCCGTCCCCGGAACAGATGTCGATTGATCCGGGATAGCCGCATGACGTGACGATGCCGCCCGGCGGCATCTGGTCGAAGAGAGAAAGCCGAGCACGATGGTTCCGCGTTATACCCGTCCCGCCATGGCCGCCATCTGGGCCCCCGAGAACCGGTATCGGATCTGGTTCGAAATCGAGGCTCTGGCGTGCGAAGCCATGGCGCAGTACGGCGGCGTGCCGGCGGAAGCCGCGCGCGTGGTGCGCGAGAAGGGCGATGCCGCCATGGCCGCGTTCTCGCAGGCCGATCTGGACCGCATCGACGAGATCGAGGCCGAGACGCGCCATGACGTTATCGCCTTCCTGACCTGGCTGGCCGAGAAGATCGGCCCGGAAAGCCGGTTCGTGCATCTGGGCATGACATCGTCGGACGTGCTCGATACCTGCCTGTCGGTGCAACTGGTCCAGGCGACCGACATGCTGCTGGCGGATCTGGACGCCGTGCTGGAGGCGCTGAAGCGCCGGGCGTTCGAGCATAAATACACGCTGACCATCGGCCGCAGCCACGCGATCCATGCCGAGCCGACTTCGTTCGGCCTGAAGCTGGCCGGCCATTACGCCGAATTCGCCCGCAATCGCGAGCGACTGGTGCGTGCCCGCGCCGAAATCGCCACCTGCGCCATTTCTGGCGCGGTGGGTACCTATGCCCACGTCGATCCGCGCGTCGAGACCTTCGTGGCCGGGAAGCTGGGGCTGGAACCGGAGGGCGTTTCGACCCAGGTGATCCCGCGCGACCGCCATGCGGCCTATTTCTGCACGCTCGCGGTCATCGCCAGCGGCATCGAGCGGCTGGCGATCGAAGTGCGCCATCTCCAGCGTTCGGAAGTGCGTGAAGCCGAGGAATTCTTCCATCCGGGCCAGAAGGGCTCGTCGGCGATGCCGCACAAGCGCAACCCGGTGCTGTCGGAAAACCTGACCGGACTGGCGCGACTGGTGCGTGCCCATGTCATCCCGGCGCTGGAGAATGTGGCGCTGTGGCACGAGCGCGACATCAGCCACTCGTCGGTCGAGCGCAATATCTGCCCCGACGGCACGATCGGGCTGGATTTCGCGCTGGCTCGTCTGGCCGGCATGATGGAAAAGCTGGTGATCTATCCGGATCGCATGATGGCCAACCTGGAGAGCCTGGGCGGCGTCGTCCATTCCGGCGAGGTGCTGCTGGCACTGGCGCGGGCCGGCATCCTGCGCGAGGACGCCTACCGGATCGTCCAGCGCAATGCCATGGCGACCTGGACCAGACTGGGCGAGCCCGATGGCCGTACGTTCCGCGAGAACCTGGATGCCGACCCCGAAGTGGCTGGCCGCGTGCCGGCCGAGGTGCTGGATGCGGCGATGAACAGCGATTCCCATCTGGGTGCGCTGGATCACAGCTATACCCGCGTTTTCGGCGAAGCCGGCCCGGCCCGCGCCGGCTGAGGCACAGGAGCAGCCAGAGCCCGTATGTGTACGATCGTCCTGTCCTTTGCCCCCGGCGCCGCCTGGCCACTGCTGTTCGGTGCCAACCGTGACGAACGGCTGGACCGCATATGGGACGCGCCCGGCCGCCACTGGCCGGATCGGCCCACGGTGGTCGGCGGACGGGACAGGCTGGCCGGCGGGTCTTGGCTGGCCCTGAACGATGCGGGCGTGGTTGCCGGCGTGATGAATCGGGTGGGCAGCCTGGGTCCGGCGCCGGGCAAGCGTTCGCGCGGCGAACTGCCTCTGCTGGCGCTGGACCATGCCACGGCGGCCGAGGCGGCGCGGGCCATCGGCAACCTGGATGCCGGGGCGTGGCGGTCGTTCAACATGATGGTGGCCGACCGCGAGAACGCCTATTTCATCTCCGGCCTCGGCTATGCCACACCGGAGGTCAGGGCGCTGGAACCCGGCACGCACATGGCCGCGACGACCGAACCCGACGATATGTCGATCCCGCGCATCGGCCGGCACCTGCCACGCTTCCGCGAGGCCGAGCGCCCGGTGCCGCCGGATTGGGCGAACTGGACGCGCCTGCTCTCCGACCGTTCGCTGCCGGCCGGTAGCGAACTGAACATTCCGCCGCGCGCGGGATTCGGCACATGCAGTTCGTCTGTCATCGGCCTGCCGGCCGATCCGGCCACCACGCCGTCCTGGCATTTCGCGGCCGGCGCGCCGGATCGCGTGGGCTATGCGGCGGTGGATCTCTCCGCCGCCTGAGCGACCGGCGGCACCGTCATGGCGTGCCGTCGAGGGAATAGTATCTTCCGCGACCAATCATTGCTATGAGGCAGTCGCATTCCGGGGGGCTCACAGGGCTCCCATATCGGAGGACATGCAGCCCATGCCCTCCATCAGCCGCATGTAAGGACGAGTATGGCCCGCCGTCGTCAGCTCTACGAAGGAAAAGCCAAGATCCTCTTCGAGGGTCCGGAACCTGGGACGCTGGTCCAGTATTTCAAGGATGATGCCACGGCCGGAAACGGAGCGAAGAAGGGGATCATCACCGGCAAGGGCGTGCTGAACAACCGCATCAGCGAGCATCTGATGATGCGCCTGCACGATATCGGCATCCCGACCCATTTCATCCGCCGCCTGAACATGCGCGAGCAGTTGATCCGTGAAGTCGAGATCATTCCGCTGGAAGTCGTGGTGCGCAACGTCGCCGCCGGCAGCCTGGCCAAGCGGCTGGGCATTCCCGAGGGCACGCGCCTGCCGCGCACGATCATCGAATATTACTACAAGAACGACAGCCTGAACGACCCGATGGTCAGCGAAGAGCATATCACGGCCTTCGACTGGGCCAGTGTTCATGATCTGGACGACATGGTTGCGCTGACCATGCGCACCAACGATTTCCTGACCGGGCTGTTCGTCGGCATCGGCATCACGCTGGTCGATTTCAAGCTCGAGTTCGGCCGGCTGTGGGAAGGCGACGAGATGCGCATCGTCCTGGCGGACGAAATCTCGCCCGACAATTGCCGTCTGTGGGACGCGAAGACCAGCGAGAAGCTGGACAAGGACCGCTTCCGGCGCGACCTGGGCCGTGTCGAGGAAGCATATCAGGAAGTGGCCTGGCGGCTCGGCATCCTGCCCGAGGCCACGAATTCCGACATGAAGGGGCCGGAGGTGATGCAATGAAAGTACGCGTGACGGTCATGCTGAAGGACGGCGTGCTGGACCCGCAGGGCAAGGCCGTGGGCCATGCCCTGCATGTACTGGGCTTCGGTGGTGTGGGCGAGGTCAGGATCGGCCGCGTGATCGAACTGGAACTGGACGAGACCGACCCCGCCGTGGCACGCGAGAAAGCCGATGCCATGGCGCGCGGCCTGCTGGCCAATCTGGTGATCGAGGATTTCGTGACCGAGGTGGTGGCATGAGCGCCCGTCGTTCCATTCTGCTGGTCGCCGCCCTGGCGGCCGGCCTCCCGGCTTCGGCCATGGCCCAGCGCGTCTCGAATTTGCAGGGTGGGCGGTTCCTGGAACTGTGCAGCCGCGCGCCCAGCGTTGCGATCTGCGATGCCTACCTCTCCGGCCTGGCCGATTCTGTTGCGCTGACGCATGTCTATGACCGCAACGAAGGCGACAAGGCCGCGCCGACCGGCTTTTGCATCAAATCCGGCGTGACCAGCGCCGAGATGCGCGGGCATGTCGTCTCCTGGCTGCATGCCCATACCGACCAGTTGTCCAAGCCCGTCGGGGAACTGACCTTTACCGCCCTGCATGAGGCCTATCCCTGCGGTGGCGGCAAATGAAGGCCGGAATCGTCGTCTTTCCGGGCACGAACCGGGAACGTGACATGGCGATCGCGCTGCGGGTCGTGACCGGGCGCGAGCCGGTGATGATCTGGCATGGCGAAACCGATCTGCCGGACCTGGATCTCGTGGTGCTGCCCGGCGGGTTCAGCTACGGCGATTACCTGCGCTGCGGCGCCATGGCCGCTCATGCCCCGATCATGGCCCCGATCCGTCGCTTTGCCGAGGCTGGCGGCCATATCCTGGGTGTGTGCAACGGCTTCCAGATCCTGACGGAAGCCGGCCTGTTGCCGGGGGCGCTGCTGCGCAATGGCGCGCTGCGCTTCCTGTCGCAGGATTGCCATCTGCGGGTCGAGCGTGACGATACGCCCTTTACCCGTCGCTGGAAGGCGGGCGACGTGTTCCGCGCCCCCATGGCGCATGGCGATGGCAACTATATCGCCGACGACGCGACGATCCGCGCGTTGGAAGACAGCGGCCGCATCGCATTCCGCTACGCGCGGCCCGACGGCCGCGTGGATGAGAGCGATGCGCAGACCAATCCCAATGGCAGCATCAAGGCGATTGCCGGCGTGCTCAGTGCCAATCTGCGGATTTGCGGCATGATGCCGCACCCCGAGGATCTGGTGGACCCGCTGATGGGCGGCGAAGATGGAAAGCCCCTGTTCGAAGGGCTGGTGGAGGCTCTGGTCCGATGAGCAGCGCAACGGGGCAGAAGCCCGTCGACGAAGCCCTGGCACGGGAATTCGGGCTGACGGCCGAAGAATACGGCAATGTGCTCTCGATCATGGGGCGCACGCCCAGCCTGACCGAACTGGGCATCTTTTCCGTCATGTGGTCGGAACATTGTTCCTATAAATCCTCGCGCGTGTGGCTGCGCACGTTGCCGACGACGGCGCCGTGGGTGATCCATGGCCCCGGCGAGAATGCGGGCGTGGTCGATATCGGCCAGGGGCTGGCCGCCATCTTCAAGATGGAGAGCCATAACCATCCGTCGTTCATCGAGCCCTATCAGGGGGCCGCGACCGGTGTGGGCGGCATCCTGCGCGACGTGTTCACCATGGGCGCGCGGCCGGTGGCCAATCTGAACGCGCTGCGGTTCGGCAGTCCGGAAAACCCGCAGACCCGTCGCATCGTCGATGGCGTGGTGCGTGGCATCGGCGGTTACGGCAATTGCGTCGGCGTGCCGACCGTGGGCGGGGAAATCAATTTCCACCCGGCCTATGACGGCAATCCGCTGGTCAATGCCATGACGGTGGGCATTGCCCGCCAGGACCGCATCTTTCTTTCCGCCGCCGCCGGCATCGGCAATCCGGTGGTCTATGTCGGCTCCAAGACCGGGCGTGACGGTATCCATGGCGCCACCATGTCGTCGTCCGAGTTCGACGAGGACGCGCTGGCCAAGCGCCCGACCGTGCAGGTCGGCGACCCGTTCGTGGAAAAGCTGCTGATCGAGGCGTGCCTCGAACTGATGGCGACCGACGCGATCGTGGCGATTCAGGACATGGGCGCGGCCGGCCTGACCTCGTCCTCGGTCGAGATGGCGGGCAAGGGCGGGGTGGGGATCGACCTCGACCTCGACGCTGTGCCGCAGCGCGAGCGCGGGATGACCGCCTACGAGATGATGCTCTCCGAAAGCCAGGAGCGCATGCTGATCGTCGTGCATCCCGACAAGACGGAACTCGCCCGTGCGATCTTCGAGAAGTGGGAACTGGATTTCGCGATCATCGGTCATCTGACCGATACCGGGCATATCGTCGTGCGCCATCAGGGGCGCGTCGAAGCCGATATTCCGCTGGACCCGCTGGCCGATCAGGCGCCGCTCTATCGTCGCCCGACCGCGCCGTCGCCCGAGCCCGCGCCGCTGGGCCAGATCACCGACCCGGTCGGGATCGAGCAGGCGCTCATCCGGCTGATCGGCTGCCCGGACCTGGCCTCGCGCGCCTGGGTGTGGAACCAGTACGACAGCACCGTGGGCGGCCAGACCGTCAAGCGGCCGGGTGCCGCCGATGCCGCGATCGTCAAGGTCGAGGGCACGTCGCTGGGTCTGGCGCTGACCACGGACTGCACGCCGCGCTATTGCCGGGCCGATGCCCGGCAGGGCGGGGTGCAGGCGGTGGCCGAGGCGTGGCGCAACATCGTGGCGACCGGTGCGCGCCCGCTGGCCGTGACCGACAACCTGAATTTCGGTTCGCCGGAAAAGCCCGAGGTGATGGGACAGTTCGTCGCCGCCATCGAAGGCATGGGCGAGGCGTGTCGCGCGCTGGATTTCCCGGTCGTGAGCGGGAATGTCTCGCTCTACAACGAAACCCGCGCGCCCGACGGTTCGTCGGTCTCGATCCTGCCGACGCCGGCCATCGGCGGCCTGGGCGTGCTGGAGGACGTGAACCGTGCCATCGGCCTGGCCATGCCGGCCGATGGCACGCTGGTGCTGGTGGGTGCCACCCGTGGCGAGCTCGGCCAGTCGCTGTGGCTGCGCGAGATCCATGGCCGCGAAGACGGCGCCCCGCCGACGATGGATCTGGCGGCGGAACGCCGGAACGGCGATTTCGTCCGCCAGCAGATCGAAGCCGGTCATGTTCTGGCGTGCCATGACGTGTCGGACGGCGGCATTCTGGTCGCGTTGGCCGAGATGGCCATGGTGGGTGAAGCCGGGTGCATCCTCTCCGCGCCGCAATCGGGCATGCGGCCCGAGGCGTTCTGGTTCGGCGAAGACCAGTCACGATATGTTGTGGCGGTGCGCGATGCCGAGGCCTTTACCCTTGCCGCGACATCGGCCGGGGTGGAAACGCGGACCCTCGGCCAGGTGGGGGGAGACGGTTTGACTTTGCCCAGCGGCGCCACAATATCGAAGGCGCGGATGAAAGCGGTCAATTCGGCATTTTTTCCCGCCCTGATGGACGAGTGAGCGACCCGGTCGCGAAGGAGGAACGCCGATGGCCATGACGGCTCAGGAGATTGAAACCTATATCCGCACGGCCCTGCCCGATGCTTCGATCAGTATCGAAGACCTGGCAGGGGACGGCGATCATTATGCTTGCACCGTCGTCAGCGAGTCCTTCCGAGGGCTGTCGCGCGTGCGCCAGCATCAGATCGTCTATGCGGCGCTTCAGGGCCATATGGGCGGCAAACTGCACGCCCTGGCCCTGCAAACCACCGCGCCGGACTGAACAGAACAAGCGCCCCCATTGCGCGGTCGCCCCCGGCCGCCTACTGCACAGGACTGAAGAATATGGCTGAAACCATCGCGCAGCGCATCCAGAACGATATCGATACCAACCCGGTCATGCTGTACATGAAAGGGACCGCCCTGTTCCCGCAATGCGGCTTCTCGGCCCGCGTGGTGCAGATCCTGAACCACACCGGGGTTCCGTTCCAGACCGCCAATGTGCTGGAAGACGCGGAACTGCGCCAGGGAATCAAGGATTTCACGAACTGGCCGACGGTGCCGCAGCTTTATGTGAAGGGCGAATTCGTCGGTGGCTGCGATATCGTGACCGAAATGTTCCAGACCGGCGAACTGGAAAAGCTGTTCGAGGAAAAAGGGATCGTGTCGGCCTCGGCCTGATCCTTTCGCCCGTCGCGATCTGAAGAACGGGCCGGTCGGCGTGACCGGCCCGTTTTTTATAGTGGAACCACGCCGTTTCTCTTGTCGCCCACCCCGCCTTTCGTTTAGCTTTTCCCCATCGGGTTGGTGTGAGGTGATGGATGTTCCAGGCTCTATTCAGGAAAACCGCGTTCGGCGCATTCGGAGCCGGAATGTTCCTGCTTGTTGCCCCCCCGCATGCCGCACAGGCCCATGTGGTGACGAATGATGAAGCCGGGCGGCTGACTCTGGACGCCCTGACCGCGATCCCCGCGCCGGTGCGGCACGTCGCCTATCGCCATGACGCGCGCATTGTGCATGTGGCCTCGGTCAGCGACCGCCATTCGGCTCATGCAACCGTCCGCTCGCGCGGTCTGGTTCATAATGTTGTCTATCATCCCCATGCCGCGGCCTCTGCCCGGCGTCCGGTCCATAAAGGGCGTCAGCGCACCTGATCCGGGCTACGCCCACCCGTCGCGGATGGCCGGGGCGTCTATGCTTCCGGCCTGAACGCGTCGACGATGTGGTGTACGGTTCCGTCGGCGGTGACCAGCAGGACATCGAAACGCATCTGTCCGCACACCCAGTCGGGATGTGCGGCGCACAATGCCGTGGCCGCGTTGGCCAGTCGGCGCATCTGATGACGGGTCAGGCTTTCCGCCGCCTCGACGTAGGAGGGGCGGCATTTGACCTCGCAAAAGGCCAGCAGGTCGTCCTGACGGGCGACCAGGTCGATCTCTCCCCAGCGCGTGCGGGCCCGATGGCCCAGGATCGTCCACCCGCCCTGACGCAGCCAGGCCGTGGCCGCCTGTTCGGCTTGCAGGCCGCGTACATGCGACGCCGCGCCGCGGACCTGCCTTCGGGCACGCAGGCCGGCCGAGAGTTGATCCTTGCCCCGTTCCGGCTGCACCATCAATCGTCCTGACCCTCTCTCCGCGTCGGCTTGAACTGTGCCCCGCAGCGCCCGATTCGACAACGCCGCCGCCCATCATCATGGATCGAGCTGACGCATGCTGATCGTGTACTGGCAAACCGTTCTTCTGCTGGTGTTTCTGTCCCGGATCGCGGTTGCGATGCTGGTGACGGTGCATGTGCTGCTGAACAAGAAGGATGTCGGCGCCGCGATCGGCTGGATCGGCATTACCATCCTGATGCCGTTCACCGGCGGCACATTGTACGCGATGTTCGGCATCAATCGCGTCCATCGTCGGGCGCGCAAGCTGATCGGGCGGGCCTCCTGGCACAGCCGCACGCTCTCCTCCCGCTGGAAGCGCGCAGAAGAGGGCGGCTTCGCCCCGCTGGCGCATATGGTGGGCAAGCTGACCGGGCGGCCGCTGATGGGCGGCAACCATGTCGAGATGCTGCATAACGGGGACGAGGTCTATCCGCAGATGCTGGCGGCGATCGAAGGGGCCACCAGCAGCGTGCTGCTCTGTTCCTACATCTTTCGCGGCGATGCGGCGGGTGCGCGGTTCCTGGCCGCGCTGATCGGCGCCCATCGGCGTGGCGTCGCCGTGCGGGTGCTGGTGGACGGGATCGGCAGCGGCTATTTCCGCTGCCCCGTCGCGGCGGCGCTGCGCCGGGAGGGGGTGCCGGTGGCGCGCTTCATGCATTCGATGCTGCCCTGGCGCATGCCCTTCATCAACATGCGCAACCATAAGAAGATTTTAGTGGTGGATGGGCATCTGGGCTTCATGGGCGGGCTGAACATCGGGGTAGAGAACCTGATGGCGACTCATCCCCGCCACCCGGTGGCGGATACGCATTTCCGGCTGGAAGGCCCGGTCGTCCATCAACTGACCGAAGCCTTCGCGCGGGACTGGTCCTTTGCCTGGGGCGAAGACCTGCCACCATCGCTCTTTCCCGAAGTGACGTGGAAGGGCGATACGCTGGCGCGGATCGTGACGGCGGGGCCGGATTCCGACATGGAGAAGATCGAATACACGATGCTCCAGGCCATCACGCTGGCCCGGCAGTCGGTGCGGTTGATGACGCCCTATTTCCTGCCCAGCGAACGGTTTCTCAGCGAACTGGCGCTGGCGGCCCTGCGCGGGATCGAGGTCGATATCGTGGTGCCGCGACACAGCAATCACACGCTGATCGACTGGGCGCGCGCGGCCAATCTGCCGCGCTTTCTCGATTCGGGCTGTCGCGTCTGGCAGGCCCGGCCGCCCTTCAACCATTCCAAGCTGATGGTGGTGGACCGGCACTGGACCTGCGTGGGCAGTTCCAACCTTGACGTGCGCAGCCTGCGCCTGAATTTCGAAATCAATCTGGAAGCCTATGACGACGCCCTGGCGGCGCGGATCGACGATTTCATCGTCGCGCACCGTCATGATCGCCTGACCCATTACGATCTGGACCGCCGGACGCTGCCGATCCGCCTGCGCGATGCGGCGGCCCGGCTATTGCTGCCCTATCTGTGAGCCGAGCGTTCCAGCCGCACCGCGATGGGCCGGTGGTCTGAGGCATAATGGTTCAGCACCCGCGCCTGGGTGCAGATCAGGCCGCGCACCAGGCAGCGGTCGATCCGGATCGGCACCATGTCGACCATCCTGTGGGTGGGCGCGCGGGGGCCGACATCGCGGAAGCTCGGCATCAGGGTCGGGCCGACCAGGTTGAAATCTCCCAGCACGGCGGCGTGTGACGGCAGGATCTGGACCAGGCGGCGCAACTGGCGGCGGTTCATGATCTGACCGTGCGACAGATGGACGTTGGCCACCGAGAACCCGAAGGACGCGCATTCGATCACCTGCGCGACCCGGCGCACCAGCGGGCCGGAGGGCAGGGTGCAGGCCAGCGGCGGGCGCCGGAACGGGCCGGGGCTCCAGCATGCGACGCCGTGAACGCGGCCGGGCAGGGGCGCGCGGGCGTAATGTCCGCCGATCAGGTGGGGCAGGGCATCGAAATCCTCGGTCGCTTCCTGCATCAGCAGCAGGTCCGGCCGTTCCTCCTCGATCAGGTGAATGACATCACGCGGGGTGGCGCCGACACGGCGCAGCAGGTTCCAACTGACGATCTTGCGTTCCGACCCGATGACCGGCGCCGGCATATGGGCCGGGCGCGGACTTTGCCCCGGACGCGGGGGCAGCAGCGGAGAGGGGTGCGTAATGCTCATGGTTCGATGAAGGTCTCCTCTATCCGGGCGGCTTCTCTCGGCCGACCCGGTACGTTGGCAGCGAATTCGGCCGTCAGCGTGTAGCCGACGCCCAGTAGTACCGGCCCCAGGAAGATCCCCAGCGCGCCAAAGGTCCAGACTCCGCCCAGCACGCCCAGGACCGTCAGCAGGTAGGGCAGTTGCGCGCCGCGCGAGATGAACATCGGCCGGATGATATGATCCGCCCCGGAAATGATGATGGTGCCGAACGCCACGAGGCAGATCCCGCGCCAGAGATGATGCGTCAGCATCAGGACCAGCGCCCCCGGAATCCAGATCAGCGGCGCGCCGACCGGCAGGACCGCGACGCCGGCGGTGATCATGCCGAACAGGACCGGTTGCGGCAGGCCGGTCATGGCGAAGCCAAGGCCCGTCAGCACGCCCTGGATGATGGCGGTGCCCAGGATACCATAGACCGTCCCACGAATGGTCCGGCCGATGATGCCGATGATGCGGTCGGCATAGCCACCGGCGATGCGCCGGATGACGGCGGTGAATGTCGCCCCCAGCGCGTCGCCGCCCAGCCAGAAGAAGAAGGCGATGAACAGCGCCATGCCCAGATGGACCAGGCCGCTGGCCACCAGCATCAGGCCGCTGAGCATGGACTGCGCGATGTTGCCGGCATAAGGCAGCAGCATATGTTCGGCATGACCCAGATCGGTCGCCCACTGGCTCCATTTGTTTGTCAGGTCGGGGCCGATCAGGGGAATGCGCGACAGCCACGCAGGCGGGGGCAGGTGGACGGAAGTCAGCCCGGCGGTCAGGCGCGCGAACGTGCCGGGAAGGTCCGCGATGCTGGAACTGACCACGATCACCAGCGGCACGGCGACGATCAGCGTGGTCAGCGCCGTCATGATGACGGCGCCGACCGCCGGCCCGGTGCTGCGGCGGACGCGCACGTAGATCGGCCATGTCGCGAAGGTCAGGATCGCCGCCCACAGCAGCGCCGACATGAAGGGATAGAGGATGGCGCCGCACCCGAAGGCTACCCCGCCCAGCAACAACCCCATCATGATGCGCTCGGTCATTCATTCCCGCCATGGTTCGCGACGCCGGAGCGCATTCGGCCCCGTTCGATGATGTGGCACCGCACCGGGATGGTAAAGGGCATGCGCCGCATAGCGGGCCGCCGAGACAGCGACGGTTGATCGGGACCGAGCCGCTCAGCTAAGGACGATCCGTGCTGCGGCTGCCCTGTCGCTCCGTCTGGGCTCCGGACAGCATGGAACCGTGATGGGGCCCTTATCGATGCATGCGTCCATTCATCCCCTGATCTCGCCCGCGCGGCTGCGGGATATCCTCTCCGCGCCGGACCTCGTCCTGCTCGATGCCACGATGCCGCTGCCGGGCGAGACGTTCGACCCGGAACAGCGTTTCGTCGAAGCCCGCCTGCCGGGCGCCCGCCGCTTCGATATCGAGCAGTTTTCCGACCCTGAGTCCCCCCTGCCGCACATGATCCCGACCCAGGCGCGCTTTGCGACGCTGGCGGGGGCGCTGGGCGTGTCGGACGCCGCCCATGTGGTCTTCTACGATCAGGGCAACGCGGCATCGGCGGCGCGGGGGTGGTGGCTGGCCCGCCTGTTCGGGCTGGAGCGCGTGCAGGTGCTGGATGGCGGCCTGCCGGCCTGGCAACGTGCCGGTGGCCCGGTGGATGCAGGCGCGCCACAGGCAGTGCAAGCTGCCGCCTTTCGCCCGACGCCACGTTTCAGGCTGGTCGCGGGGTTGGGTGACATGCGCGACCATGTGCGGCATAGAGACCGGCTGATCCTCGATGCCCGCGCCCACGGGCGCTTCACGGGCGAAGTGGCGGAGCCCCGGCCTGGGGTCGTGTCGGGCCATATGCCGGGCGCGCGCAACCTGCCGTTCGGCACGCTCCTGGACGATCATCGCGCCTTCCTGCCGCCCGAAGCCCTGCGGGCACGTTTTGCCGAAGCCGGTGTGACCGAGGACCGGCGGGTCATCACCAGTTGCGGTTCCGGCGTCTCGGCGGCGGTGCTGTCGCTGGGGCTCGCGATCTGCGGTCGTACGGGCGATGCGCTCTATGACGGCTCATGGGCCGAATGGGGTTCGACACCAGGCGCACCGGTGGAAACCGGGCCGGGACGGAGTGCCGTTTCGTGACCGACCGCGGCGCCCTGCATCAGGCCGTGTCGCGCGGGTGGCGCGAGATGGGCACATTGCTGGTTCATCTGGCCCGCGACCTGCCGCCCGATGCCCGCGGCACCCTGGTCAACCAGCCGCCCACCCGCGGCTCGACGGTGCTGTTCCCGACCGTGGCGGACATGAACCGCAACGGCACCCGGCGCTATGATCACGAGCTGATCTATGGCGCCATGGGGACGCCGATCCAGCATGAACTCGAAGCCGCGATCGCGGCGATCGAGGGCGCGCGCCATACCCAGATCGTATCGTCCGGTCTCGCCGCGTGCACCACGCCGCTGCTGGCGTTCCTGGGCAGGAATGGTCATTGCCTGATTCCGGACTCGGTTTATGGCCCCACGAGGCGTTTCGCCAATACGGTGCTGCGGCGCTTCGGGGTGGAAACCACCTATTATCCGCCCCTGACCGATGCCGAGGGGCTGCGGGCGATGATGCGGCCCAATACCCAGGTCGTGGTCGCCGAGAGTCCGGGCAGCCATACGTTCGAGGTTCAGGATATCCGCATGATCGCCGATGTCGCGCATGAGCATGGCGCGCGGCTGATGCTGGACAATACCTGGGGTGTCGGGATCTTCCGCCCGTTCGATCATGGGGTCGATATCGCGGTGCAGGCGCTGACCAAATATCCGGCCGGCCATTCGGACAGCATCATCGGCGCGGTTTCGGTGGCGGACGAGCAGGACTGGCATGTGCTGCGCGACACCTGCATCCAGCTTGGGCAGGTGGCTGGCCCCGACGATTGCTGGCTGACCCTGCGCGGCCTGCGCACCATGGGCGCCCGGCTGGAGCGCCAGTCGCGCAGCGCCATCGACGTGGCGCTGTGGCTGGCCGACCGGCCGGAAGTCGCGCGCGTGCTGCATCCCGCGCTGCCGTCCTGCCCTGGGCACGAGATCTGGCGGCGCGATTTCAGCGGCGCTTCGGCCCTGTTCGGCGTGGTGTGCCGGCCGGATTACAGCCAGGAAGCGATGGTCGCCATGATCGACTCCCTGACCCTGTTCGGAATCGGGGCCTCGTGGGGCGGCTATGAAAGCCTGGTCCTGCCCACGACCGGCGGCGTGGTGCGTACCTGCACGCCGGATGCGCCGGATTGCGGCCCGGCGTTCCGCCTGCATATCGGGTTGGAAAACCCCGAAGACCTGATCGCCGACCTGTCGGCGGGTCTGGACGTGTTGACGGGCGCGACCACGTACGGCGACTGACCGGGCCGCACCCCGTTTCCGTCCCGCCATTGCGGTGATACGCAAGGGAGACGGCCGGGCGCTCCGGCCCGACAGGCAACAGATGCGCCATCGCCGCCACGCGCGACGGTCGCCGATCGGGAACGTGACATGGTGGATGGCGATTTTATCGCGCGGCGGATTCTTCTGACCAACGATGACGGCATCGACGCGCCGGGACTGGCCACGCTGGTCGAGATCGCCGCGACCCTGGCCCCCGAAATCTGGGTCGTGGCGCCCGAACGGGACCAGAGCGGCACTTCGCACGCGCTCAGCCTGCATGACCCGCTGCGGGTCAGCCAGCGGGGCGAGCGGCGTTATGGCGTCACGGGCACGCCGGGCGACTGCGTGGTGATGGGCGTGAGGCATCTGATGGCCGAGCAGCCGCCGGACCTGATCCTGTCCGGCGTGAATCGCGGCGCCAACCTGGGGATGGAAACAGTGTTTTCGGGCACGGTGGGCGCCGCGATGACCGGGTTGCTGCTGGGCATTCCCTCGATCGCGTTGAGCCAGTTGTTTACCCGCGACCAGCCGGTGCGGTGGGCGACGGCGCGAGCCGTGGCGCCTTCCGTCATTCGCGAGATGGTACGGCTCGACTGGGCGCGCGATGCCTGCCTGAACATCAACTTCCCGGATCGTTCGCCCGAACAGGTGGATGGGTTGGTGCTGACCAGCCAGGGGGCGGGCCTGCTCGGCGGCGCCTCGATCACGGCGCGCACCGATCCGCGTAACGGTGCCTATCACTGGCTGAGCCTGACCCGGTCTTCCACCACCGATGACGAAGGAACCGAGACCGCAGCCGTTCTGTCCGGGAAGGTGTCGGTCACGCCGCTGCGTTATGAACGCACCGATCGGGGCGTGTTGGAACGGATGCGTGCGGCACGGATGTGATTTTGAATAAATATGCAATAGTTATTGTTTAAAAACATTATATTATAATCGCTTTCTTACCTTTTGAAGTAACAAACTCAGCCGGCTTGTCCGGCTTTTTTTGTGTCCAAATTTCGTGATCGCCGCAGAAAACTATTGCAAGGAACCGGTTAGTGATGGCTACCTTGCATAGACAGGTTCCGTGCGGTGCGGAGCCCATTCAAGGATCGAGGCGTCGTGGACAGCAATCTCGTCCAGTTCAAGAAGGGGGTGTTGGAACTCTGTGTTCTCGCACTTCTCGCGCGGTCGGACTCATACGGCTACGACATCGCCAGCCGTCTGTCCGCCGCCATCGATATGGGTGAGGGAACGATCTACCCCCTGATGCGCCGGATGCAGAAGGACGGGCTGGTTTCCACTTACCTGGTCGAATCCTCATCCGGCCCCCCGCGAAAATATTATCGCCTGACCGAAGGCGGCCGAAAAAACCTCAATGCCCAGAAAGCGGCCTGGACCGACTTTACGCGCGCCGTCGCCGCTATTCTGGAACTGGATCTGGAGAAGACATCATGAATGAGCGGGATTCGTTTCTCCGGAGGCTGAGGAGCGGCCTGTGGGGGCTGCCGCGATCGGCCATCGACGACATCATTGCCGATTACGAAGGGCATTTCGACGCCGGGCGCGCGGCCGGTCGCAGCGATGCCGATGTCGCGGCCTCGCTAGGCGACCCCGCACGTCTGGCGCGGGAACTCCGCGCCGAAGCCGGCCTGCGCCGGTGGGAGGACGAGCGTAGCCTGACTGCGGCACTGGGCGTGATCGTGGGGATTATCGGGTTGGCGGCGCTGGACCTGTTCGTCGTGCTGCCGGTGCTGGTCAGCGTGGTGAGCACGCTGTTCGCCTTCCTGCTGCTCGGGCTCGTCACCGCGCTGGGCGGGGGGCTGATGCTGCCGTTTGCCTTCATCACCAATCTGCCCGGCTTCGCCGGCGACCGGTTGCAGGCCGGGCTGCTGAGCCTGGGCGTCATGAGCGGCGGCGCCGCGCTGACGGCGCTCTGCATTCTGTTCACCATCGGATTGGTCAACCTGCTGGTCCGCTACGGGCGGGCCCATTACCGGCTGATCGCAAGGGGCAGCAATGCGCCGCTGCGCGACTGACAGAACATGTCCAACGGCGCCGATGGGCGCGAGGAGAGAGCCATGATTCGTGGACTTATACTGGTGGCGGTCGGCGGCGCGTTTCTGTCGATGACCTGCTTCGCCGTGGCGGCCGTGCGCGGCCCCATATTCTGGAACGTTTCGGGTTGGGACCTGCTGGATGACGATGACGGCGGCGCGTCGTCGGCGCCGACGGTCTCGCACAAGCTGGACTGGAAGGGCGGCGAGGCGCTGACGTTCGAACTTCCGGCCAGCATCGTCTATACGCAGGGACCGACGGCCGGCATTACAGTGACCGGGGCCAGTGCGATCGTGGACCGGGTGAAGCTGGATGGCGATGTGCTCTCCCTCGACCATGCCGGGCACCATCGCTGGCACAACCATCATCTCCGGATCGTGGTCACCGCCCCGGCCCTGAAGACGATAACCCTGCGCTCCGCCGGCGTGCTGACGCTGAACGACGTGGCGGTGGATCACCTGTCCCTGACGGTCGAGGGGGCGGGCAGCCTGACGGGGCACGGCAAGGCGGACACGGTGGTGCTGAGGGTCGAGGGGGCGGCGCAGGCCAATCTGTCGGACATGGTCGTGCGGGACGCGGATGTCACGATCTCGGGTGCCGGGCATGTCAGCATCGGGCCTAGCGGGCATGCTTCCGTCCGCCTCAGTGGCGTTGGCGCGGTGAACCTGACCCGCAAGCCGGCGTCCCTGACCAAGGAGGTCAGCGGAATCGGCTCCATCACGGTCGATGACGGCAACCATGACGATCACGACAAAGACGACGACGATGACGCGCCGAAGGTGCAGGAAGGCGCGGGAGACGTTCAGCTCTGAAAAGGCGGGGGATGACAGGGGAGAAGGGTGATTGTCCTTCTCCCCAACGTACCGAGCGCGTCAGAAGCCGAGCACGGCATCTCCGCCGAACGTGAAACGGCCGGCATTCCGCAGGTCGTTGAACGGGGTTGTATTGCTGAGCGAGCGATCGAAACGGATCTCCGGCCGAATTTCGAACAGGCTGACACCATGGCCGAGCAACGGATGCCAGGTCAGGCCCAGCGTCAGCGCGCCGTAAGTCGTCGGCGGGGCGGATTGCGTATCGGCGGGCCGGCCGAGCGTCGCGCGCATATAGGCGTTGTTGTCCAGGAAACTGGTCACGATCAGCCCTGTATTGTCGCGATAGATCTCGCCCCGATAATTGAATGTCAGCGACGGGGTGAGCGTATAACTCAGGAAGCTGACGAAACTGTAGGTATCGGCCCGGATGCCCTCATCATGCATCGCGTTGAATTCGCCGGTTACCGACAGGCGGTTATTGATTTTATAGGTGATGTCGAGGTCGTTCCAGAACCGCTGCGCGCTGTTGGCCCGGTTTCCCAACGCACGCACGGCGTTTTCCGGCCCTACGCGGCCCAGATAGGTGAAGGACAGGCGTCCGTCCGCGAAACCGTTGCCCGAAAGCCCGAAATACCCTGCGGCGGCATCGTTGTCGTCGCCGCGTCCGAACGAGACCTGGTTGCCGGTATCGACCCCGAACAGCACGTCGAACCGCTCGGTGGCATGCCATTGGAACATCGCGCCGACATGCTCGAACGGCGTTGAATACTGGGTGGTGTAGGCCAGCGTGTAGAAGGGGCGGGTCGCCGGGTCCAGCGTTTCTATCCCCATCGGCGAGGGCAGGATGCCGGCCTGCATGTCCAGTCCATGGCGCGTCAGCCAGGGCAGGTGAACGTCGAGATGGGCTTCGGCGGGGATGAACTGGTAGCGCCCGCTCATCATGCGGTCCGTGATGCCGGCGATCTCGTAATAGCGGGCGTCGGCGCCGTACAGGGCCTTGATATTGAATCCGATTTGATAAGTGGAGGCGCTATGGTCCACCGCCCGCGCCACTGTCAGGGTGACCTGGTCGAGTTGCGCCTGATTGGCATGGTCGCCGATGAATGCGCCGAAATTATTGCCGTTTGCCGGCCGGGCGGGGTTGGCGTTGACACCGCCCTCGATCTGGCCATGTAGCGTGACATCATGCCACCAGTCGTGGACCGTGTCGGCGCGGGCACCGGCCACGCCGCCGGCGAAGACGGCGCCCGAGAGAGCCAGTACCAGCCGCAGTGGCCCCCCTGACTGGCGGAAGATGCTCTGCATGGCCCTCGTCATGATCCCGTTCTCCGATGCGCAGGCATATACACCCGCCGGATATGGCATGTGGCCCGGCGGGGCATCCTGTTCGTTTCGGAATAAAAATATACTCTTTTAACAACAGGATAGCGTTCTGTTCCAGGCTGTAGCCTGCCCGGCCCGCAGCGGACAACCCGCGCGACGCGCGCGCCTGGGCCGTGCCGACGGAATATTCGGCTCAGGCCGCGTTGGTACCGGCCGGAACCGGGCGATACAGGCGCCCGACCAGGCGTTCCATCGTCAGCCCTTGCACGAGAATGGTAAACACCACGACACCGTAACAGACAGGAAGCAGCGTGTCGCGCAACGGACCGGACGGCAGCCCGAGTGCCAGCGAGACCGAAATTCCGCCCCGCAGGCCACCCCACGTCAGAACGGCGAGGGCCCGCCAGCGATCGCGGTTGCGCGGATAGACCGGCAACGTCGCGCACAGCACGCTCAGTCCGCGCGCCGCGATCGACAGCGGTATGATGGCCAGGGTCGCGAGCAACGCCGAAAGGCGCGGCGTGATCTCCAGGATCTCGAAACCGATCAGCAGAAAGAGCATGGCGTTCAGCACTTCGTCGACCATCGACCAGAATGCCAGGAGTTCGGCGCGCGCATGGTCCTGTATCGCGGCATGGCCATGGCGTGTGCCCAGACTCATGCCGGCCACGACCACGGAGATCGGTCCGGACATGTGAAGGGCGTTGGCCAGCGCGAACGTGCCGGAGGCCAGGGCGAGCGTGGCCAGCAGGGCGATATGCGCGTCATCCACCCCCCGGACGAGACGCAGCGCGACCCAGCCCGTCAGTGCGCCCAGCAGACCGCCGCCAATGGCCTGAAGCAGGAAATCGGTCGCGATATCGGCCGTGGAGACCGACGCGACCTCGCCGGTGGCCAGCCCGATCGTGACACCGAAAATCACGACCCCGACGCCGTCGTTGAACAGGCTTTCTCCCGCGAAAATGGCCTGCAACGGGGCCGGCAGTCCCAGCCGCCGCAGCATACCGACCACCGATACCGGGTCGGTCGGCGCCAGGATCGCCCCCAGCACCACGCACCACACGAACGGCACCGGTGCCCCGACCAGCGGAAAGACGCACCATGCGGACACGGCCAGCAATCCGACCGCGAATATCGTGCCCAGCACCGCCAGCGCGGTGACGGAGATGACGCGCGAGAGCATGTGGTGCAGATCGACCTGCATCGCACCCGCGAACAGCAGCAGCGACAGCGCGCCGTCCAGCAGGGTCCGGGGCAGGTCGATCGCCCCCAGCAGCGAACGGGGGACCAGATACAGGTCGAGGGACGGAAACAGCGGGTCCAGCGCCATGATCGCCAACGATACGGCCAGCGAGATCGCCAGCACCCCGATCGTCATCGGCAGGCGCAGCGTCCGGTGGTTGACAATGCCGAACAGGGTGGACAGCGTCGTGAGGATGGCGAAAAGACCGAGGGCATTCATGATTTATGCCTTCAGGGCGAGCGTGCCTCTGTCAAGGCACCTGAAGTCCCGTTCAGGGGAACGGCGCTTCGGCTGACCCGTTAGGACGGGAAGGCCCCTGGGGCGTCCGCCTTATGAACCGATCCGCGCAAGGAATTTCTGAATGAGCAAGGTTGCTGTTCCCGAGCTGACATTGAACGACGGCAGCGCCATTCCCGCCATCGGCTTCGGGACCTACAAGCTGAATGGTTCGTCCGGCGTCGAGGGAATGGTCTCCGCCATTCGCAATGGCTATCGCCTGCTGGATTCCGCTTTCGATTACGAAAACGAAGGAGCGCTCGGCACCGCGATCCGCAAGGCCGGCGTGCCGCGCGACGACCTGACCGTGGCCTCCAAACTGCCGGGCCGGCACCACCATTTCGACGAGGCCATCGCCACGGTCGAGGAATCGCTTTATCGCGCGCAGCTCGATTACTACGATCTCTATCTGATCCACTGGCCGAACCCCAGCAAGAACCTCTACGCCGAAGCCTGGAGTGCGCTGGTCGAGGCCCGCAGGCGCGGGCTGGTGCGTGCGATCGGCGTCTGCAATTTCCTACCGGAGCACCTCAAGCGGATTATCGCGGATAGCGGCGTGACCCCGGTCGTCAACCAGATCGAACTGCACCCCTATTTTCCGCAGCATGAACAACTGGCCTTCGACCGGTCGCTCGGCATCGTGACCGAGGCCTGGAGCCCGCTCGGCCGCGCCAATCACCTGATGAAGGACCCGGTTATCGAGAAGATCGCCAAGCGGGTAGAGCGGACGACGGCCCAGGTGATCCTGCGCTGGCATGTGCAGCTTGGCAGCGTCTCGTTGCCCAAGGCCGCCAGTTCCGCGCGGCAGGTCGAGAATCTCTCGGTGTTCGATTTCGAACTGAGCGCCGACGACATGGCGGAAATCGCGACGCTTGCGCGGCCCGATGGCCGGACCTTCGATCAGGACCCGGCGCGTTACGAGGAATTCTGACTGTTCCAGACAGCCCAGACGGGGCTACCGTCAGAATACGGCACGATCAGGGAGACCATTGGCCCGATCGCGTTGCGAACGGTGGAAGACTGGATCGTCGCGCACACTATAGTGCCGGCTACAGCGTCGGCAGGCGCAAGGCCCTCTGCGCCCATGCGAGCGCGGTGACGAGTTGGCGCTGCTGCACCTGCCGCACCCGTGGTGCGTGCGGAATGACGGGCAGGCCCGCGCGCGCCGCGAAGTAGCCCGAAACCCATGCCGCGATCTCCGGCGCATCAGGCAATAGCGCCTCGGGAACGGGTCCGCCTTCGCTGGCAAGGCTCGGCAGCCAGAAACCCAGGTCGAGGCGCGGGTTGGACAGGCAGGCTTCCGACCAGTCGATCAGCTTCGCTCCTGCCTCCAGGAAGGCCAGATTGTCGCTACGAATGTCATAATGACAGCTCGCGGAACCCGACGTTGCGCAGCAGGCTTCCGCTGCCAGCAATTCAGGCAACGCGCGGCGGAGCCAGGCGTGCGAGGCAATGCCCAGTCCCAGGAAAGGCTGTGGATCGCGCTGAACGAGCGTCCATCCGCTCTCCATGTCGCCATGGATGTCGCGATAGGGGCGCAGCGCCGCCTGCGAGGCGTGCAGACGCTCGACGAGACACAGGGTGCTTTCGATCGTCCTCGCATGCCATGGCGGCGCGATAAAGCAGCCGGACAGATCTTCCGTCACCAATATCGGATGCGTTTCGTCATCTTGAAAACCGATGAGAGCAGGACGGAACGACACGTCTACCATCTGGTAGGCCGCGGCTTCCCTGCGGAGCGCGGACGATGTCTCGCTATTGGTCGCGATCTTTACGAACGCGCTCTTGCCCGCAGCAGCCTCGACCCGGTATCGCGCGGCGGGCGTATAGCCGCCGACGACACGCGCAAAAGCGTTCGGAGTCCAGTTCAGGATCAATGCGATACGTTCGGCGATTTGCGGGTCCATGAATCGTCACACCAATGCGCAGGCGCATCAGAAACGATGGCCTTATTTGCCTGCAATATGCGCCCCCGCACCCAGCGCGTCGATTCCGGTCCGGACGGTGCGGAATAACGCGGCCGCTGCCGGATCGCCATCGGATGCCGGAGCATCGAAATACAGAAAATAACCGAGGGACTCCTGCGGGGTGACTTTGCAAATAGTTTCTGAGGCAACCGGGGGGCGGTGGCGACGTCATGTTTCTGTCAGATGCCCCATTTGCGGGTCTGCTTGGGGGCAAGAATTATGAGCGATGTGTATGATTACGATCTGATCGTCATCGGCTCCGGCCCTTCGGGACGGCGGGCGGCCGTACAGGCGTCGAAATTCGGCCGATCGGTGCTGGTGATCGAACGACAGGCCCAGGTTGGCGGCGTGTCGGTTCATACCGGGACCATTCCTTCCAAGACATTGCGCGAGACGATCCTGAACCTGACCGGCTGGCGGGAACGCGAATTCTACGGCGTCAATTACCGCGTGAAGCAATGTATCGAGGCGCAGGATTTGAGCATGCGCCTGAGCAAGACCATTCAGGGCGAGGTGGAGGTGCTGGAGCATCAGTTTGCTCGCAACGACATCGCCGTGACCAAGGGGGAAGCGCGTTTTCTCGATCGCCATACGCTGGCGATCGCGGAAGGTGAGGGGGTCGAGCAACGGGTGCGCGGGCGCGCCATCGTCATTGCCGTGGGCTCCATACCGCACCGGCCGGCTTATGTGCCCTTCGACGATGCCCGGATCATCGACAGCGATGGCATGACGCGCCTGACCTGCCTGCCACGTTCGCTGACCGTAATCGGCGGGGGTGTGATCGGCATCGAATACGCAACGATTTTCAGCGCGCTGGGCGTGCGGGTGACGATCATCGATCAGCGCGAACATGTGCTGGAATTCATCGACCATGAAACGGTGGAAGAATTCGTGCATCAACTGCGTGATCGCGGCGTCAATTTCCGTCTGGGCAGCACGGTGGAATCGATTGTGGTCGAGGCGGACCAGCCTGTCGCCATTCTGGAGGGTGGCCGGCGCGTGCGCGCGGATCTGCTGCTTTATACGGGAGGCCGGCAGGGCGCGACGGAGGCGCTGGATCTGGAGGCCGCCGGACTGAAAGCGGATTCGCGCGGGCGGTTGACGGTGGATCCGATCACGTTCCAGACCGAAATTCCGAATATCTACGCCGCTGGCGACGTGATCGGCTTTCCCGCGCTGGCGTCTACCTCCATGGAACAGGGCCGTATCGCGGCCTGCCATGCCTGTGGCCAGCCCGTGCCCGCCGCGCCAAAATTCTTTCCCTATGGCATCTATGCAGTACCTGAAATCTCTACCGTCGGCCTGTCGGAAGAGGAGGTTCGGGCGCGGAAGATCCCTTACGAGACCGGGATCGCCCGTTTCCGCGAGACCTCGCGCGGCGTGATCATGGGCAAGACGGAGGGGTTCCTGAAGCTCGTCGTCGGGCTGGAGGGGCATCGCCTTCTGGGCGTGCATATTGTGGGGGAAGGGGCGACCGAGCTGATCCATATCGGTCAGGCGGTCCTGAATTTCGATGGCAGCGTCGAATATTTCATCGAAGCGACCTTTAACTATCCGACCTTTGCCGAGGCATACAAGATTGCGGCGTTGGATGTATGGAACCGGATTACGCCGCGTGATGCCGTGGAAGGCATCTTGCCGGCGATCTCTCCACCGGAATCGGCGCCACGACGCGCGACGCGTCGACCAGGCAGTGAAAGTCCTGAAAAAACGCCCTGACAATGGGGCGAACGTGGTTGGCTTGATGGACACGCGCAGACGTGCCGTAACGGGTTCTCGACAGCGACCCGGCCTGCGTGGGAGGAGCATTCCATCCAGGCCTCGCCGACAGCCGAATGTTGTATAATATATATTATGCCAACTCATATGTGCGCCACGATGGAGGCTGCCATGGGGTTCCGTGGGCGGCTTTCTGGGTTACAACATGATGATACAGGATTTTCCGGCGATCGGGGCTGCATGACCAATTCTTCCGTACTGGGGTTCGCCCTGTCGGGTATCGACGCCATTCCCGTACGGGTCGAGGTGCAGCTTGCGTCTGGCCTGCCATCGTTCCTGATCGTCGGTCTGGCCGACAAGGCCGTGGCCGAAGCGCGCGAACGTGTGCGCGCGGCACTGGCGGCCATGGGTCTGGCGCTGCCGGCCAAGCGCATCGTGGTCAATCTGGCGCCCGCCAACATCGTCAAGGAAGGATCGCATTTCGACCTGCCGATCGCGCTGGCCCTTCTGACGGCAATGGCTGTCGTCCCGCCCGAGGAAAGCGGACGCTATGGCGCGATCGGCGAATTGTCGCTGGATGGACGGATCAATCCGGTGCCCGGCGTGCTCCCCGCCGCCCTGAGCGCGATCGACCAGTCGCGCGGCCTGATCTGCGGCGCGCAGCAAGGCCCCGAAGCGCGCTGGGCTGGCGACGATCTGGATATCGTCGCGGCGGATTGCCTGCTGACACTGGTCAATCATCTGACCGGCGAACAGGTTCTGCCATCGGTCGAACTGCCGGCTCGCCTGCCGTTCGACCTTGCAGGCGGGCCGGATCTGGCGGATGTGCGCGGCATGGAAACGGCGCGCCGGGCGCTGGAAATCGCGGCGGCCGGCGCGCACTCCCTGTTGATGACCGGCCCACCCGGTGCCGGCAAATCCATGCTGGCGGCACGTCTGCCTTCCTTGCTGCCCGACCTCACCAGTGCCGAGATCCTGGAGATCAGCCGGATTCACAGCATCTCCGGCCAGTTGCCCATGGGGTTGCCCATCTTTCGGCCCCCCTTTCGCGATCCGCATCACTCGACCAGCCAGGTTGCCCTTGTGGGTGGCGGCAGTCGGATACGGCCCGGCGAAGTCAGTCTGGCGCATCGAGGCGTGCTGTTTCTTGACGAACTGCCGGAATTTTCGCGCCCGGCGCTGGAGGCGCTGCGCCAGCCGATCGAGACCGGCACCATTACGGTGGCGCGGGCGTCGGGGCATGTCACCTACCCTGCCCGCTTTCAATTGGTCGCGGCCATGAATCCGTGCCGTTGCGGCTATCTGGGAGATGCGACGCAGGAGTGCCGCAAGGCGCCGCGTTGTGGCGAGGATTATACGTCCCGCATCTCTGGCCCGATGCTGGACCGGATAGATATGAGCGTGCATGTCGAACCGGTCTCGCCCGCCGAGCTGGCTGGTCTGCCCAACGGTGAAAGCAGCGCCGTGGTGGCGCGTCGCGTCGCCGCCGCGCGCGCGATCCAGGCCGCGCGCCAGGACGGACTGACCAATGCCGAGGCCTCGCCCGACCTGTTCCCCGTCAATGCCCTCGCCCGCGATTATGCCGTGCGGGCGGCTGACCGGCTGCGCCTGTCGGCGCGTGGATTTACAAGATTGCTGCGCGTCGCCCGCACGATCGCCGATCTGGCTGGAGAGACGGAAACGGGCCAGCCCCATGTCGCCGAAGCCCTGACCTACAGGCTGCGTCGACCCGACCGGCGTTCTTGATTGGCATTACGTCTTGATGCAAAAATACTTATATAGGTGAATTATTTACTATAATAATACAACGAATTACAAATATTAATTGGCATAATATATATTAAACAACTTTTATATTTTATTATTACTTTATTTATTACTTCGTGCCTTCCGGCGACGATCAGCCCTATGAAAGCGTCCGGCGTCCGCGCGGCGCGGGATCGTGAGACGTGACCGGGCAATGGTCACAGGGGCGTGAGCGATCGGATGCGTTGATCCGTGTCAACGATGATCGGCTGCTTGTGACATATTATGTCACAACAACGGCTGATCAGGAGGCAATTCCGATGACCGATCTTCCCTGGCTCACTTCAAAGCCCGAAGCACCGGAACCCATTCGTGGCGATCGCGGCGCCAGCATTCTCGGCCCGCGCAATCTTCCTCGCGAACGCGAAGTGTCCGATCTGCTTGCGTCGCCGGATACCGATGCCGGAACCATTCCCAACCTGAAATTTTCCTACGCCGACGCGCGCAATCGCCTTGGCTCGGGTGGTTGGGCGCGCGAAATCACCATTCGCGAACTCCCTGCCGCCACCACGCTTGCCGGCGTCAACATGCGCCTCAAGCCCGGCGGATACCGTGAACTGCATTATCACAAGGAAGCCGAGTGGGGCTTCATGATCGCAGGCAAGGCCCGCGTCACCGCCATCGACACCGAGGGGCGCCCCTTCGTGGATGATGTCGAGGCCGGTGACATCTGGAACTTCCCGGCCGGCATTCCCCATTCCATCCAGGGGCGCGGCGAGGAAGGGTGCGAATTCCTGCTGGTCTTCGATGATGCGAATTTCTCGGAAAACGAGACGTTCCTTGTCAGCGACTGGTTCGCCCACACGCCGCGACACATCCTCGCGAAGAATTTCGGCGTCCCGGAATCCGCGTTCGCCCATCTGCCCACCGAGGTCGAAAAGACGCGCTGGATCTTCAACGGCACCGAACCCACGGTCGCGAAGCAGGACGCGATCAAGTGCCCTCAGGGGCCGTCGCCAATCCAGTACACCCATCGCTTCCTGAAGCAGAAGCCCGCCCAGGCCGCCGGCGGGACCGTGCGGGTCGTGGATTCACGCAATTTTCCGGCGGCATCCACCATCGCTGCCGCGATCAACGTCGTGGAACCGGGGCGGCTGCGTGAACTCCATTGGCACCCCAACAACGACGAATGGCAGTATTTCGTCCGTGGCCGCGCCCGCATGACCGTTTTCGCATCCGGCGGCAAGGCGCGGACCTTCGATTACTGCGCCGGCGATGTGGGATACGTGCCGCTGGGCATGGGTCATTATCTGGAAAATATCGGCGACGAGCCGATGGTGTTCCTGGAAGCTTTCAGGAGCGACCGGTTCGCCGATTTCTCGGCCAACCAATGGCTCGGCCTGTCACCGCGCCAGATGGTGAAGGAGCACCTCAACCTCGATGAGGACACCCTGTCGAAACTGCGCCAGGACAAGCCCCTGATCGTCTGATGCTCCCCACGACGCGCTCGGCGCTGCGGGTGACGGCGTTGGGCCTCGTCGCCGGATATGTGGACGCCGTGGGGTATGTGGAACTCCACGGCATCTTCAGCGCCGCCATGACGGGCAACTCGACCAATTTCGGCATTTCGCTTGCCGAACAGAACTGGCCGAAGGTGGCTGCCATCGGCACCGTCCTCGGCCTGTTTTTCTGCGGAGCCCTCGCCGCCAGCCTGCTGCGCCGCTGCCTGCGCGCCTATCGTCACGAATGGCTCTGGATCGCAGCCCTTCTGGTCCTGGCCCAATGCCTGCACTGGTCGCATGCCGCCGCCATGGGGGCGCGAACGGAAACCCTGCTGCTGACCGTCGCGATGGCCATGCAGGGCGAGGTGCTCTCCCGCTTCTCCAGCGTTTCCGTGCAGACGATCGTCGTCACGAACAACATCGTCAAATTCGCGGATAACATCGTGGGCTTTCTCTGGAACGCACAGCGCGGCAAGCCTGCCTTCTCCCTGGCCGCCGCCCTGCCCGGCCTCGGCTGGGCAGGCTGCGTCGCCGGAGCGTTTCTCTCCGTCCTCATGCGTCAGGCGACATCCGGCTACTTCCTGTTGCCGGTCCCGCTCCTGATCGGCCTCTGCTTTCTCTGCCCTGACGACCTGCAACAGGATTGAACGCAGGGTCGTTGCCATGAGCTGACGACGGCAACAGTCATTCCCCGGCGAGAGACGAATGTGGGAAGTGTCTTTCAACGAAATGGTCCTCGGGTCAGCCACTTTCTTGATAAATCATGACAGATCATGATAGCTTTGGAGCCGATACCTAAGGATGAAGCGTCATGGCGACTCACGAACGCGAAAAATTCGCGACGCAAGTCAACTCGGATATTTTGAAGACCGTGCGCGAGATCGCCAAAAACGAAGGGCGGCAACTTCAAACGCTGATTGACGAGGCACTCGCCGATCTGATCGAGAAGCGGAAGCAAAATCGACCGCGCGTGCATGTCATGGCGGCCTACCAAGCCAGCCACGAAACATTCGCCCCGCTCTATCGGAAACTGGCGGAGTGACCGATTACCTGACGGTCATCGAAGTTCTGGCCATTCATGACGATCAGATCCATCGCTATGGCGGCGCAGCGGGCGTCCGCGATCCCGGGTTGCTGGAAGCCGCGCTATTTCGTCCTCAGACCGGCTATTATGCTGATCTCATTGAGGAAGCCGCGGCACTCTGGGAAAGCCTGTCGCAAAACCACCCGTTCATTGACGGCAACAAGCGCACGTCTTTCGCCGTGACTTATACGTTCCTCGCCATCAACGGCGTCCGGCTCACGGCCGGTGCCAGGGAGACGGAAGATTTCGTGCTCGGCCACTATGCGGACGGAGCATTTGATTTCGAGCACCTGCGACGCTGGCTTCGAGACAATGTTACTACAGGCGGGTCACCGGAAGAATAGAAGGTAAGGGACCGGGGAGACGCCGCCACCAATAGACTGCCCAGCGCCGGAAGAGACGATATGCTTCCTGTGCCCACCCCATCCGATCCCTGATGCGGCCGGGACGGAGCGTGTAATACAGCCTCGTACTGCAAATGGGTCGCGAACCCGCTTTCTGCCTGTCGAGCCGTGCTCAAGAACAGAAAATCAAGGTGTTGTATGCAATTGGCTGGGGGACCTGGATTCGAACCAGGGCTGACCGGGTCAGAGCCGGTAGTTCTACCGCTAAACTATCCCCCAACCGGGCGACCGGGCTTAGTGCCGTGCGGTGAGGGGCTGATAGCATCGGCCACGGAGCGTGACAAGCACCTTTCCGTGCTGTTTTTGCAATCGGACATATTTGTCTTGCCCTGCGTGCGGCTCAGCACACAGTATATACTCCATACGGTGGTGGCAGAGGGACCGTCCGATGGACAATACGATGTCCTGGCGCGATGGCCAGGAGGCGACGCGACTCCCCCGTGCTTCGGGATTTCGGCCGAATCGCGGCATGCTTGGCATGTTCGGCGCCATTGATCTTGGAACGAATAATTGCCGGCTGATGATCGCTGCCCCGCATGCCGACGGCTTTCGTGTCGTCGATAGCTTCAACCGGATCGTTCGGCTGGGCGAGGGTCTGCAACGGACCGGGGAACTCAGCCCCCATGCGATGGATCGCACTATCGACGCATTGCGAATCTGCGCCATGCGCATGGAGCGTCGGCGGCTGTATCGCTACCGCGCGGTCGCGACCGAAGCGTGCCGCCGCGCCGGCAACGGCGCGGCCTTTATCGAGCGCGCCCGCCAGGAAACCGGGCTGGATATCACCGTGATTTCCTCACGCGAGGAAGCCGAACTGGCGATGGAAAGCTGTTCGGCCCTGCTGCATGACGACCGGGTGTGCCCCACGCGCACCCGCGCGCTGCTGTTCGATATCGGTGGCGGCTCGACCGAAATCGCGTGGGTCCGCACCGACCGGCATACCCGCCGCCAGGATCTCAGCGGTTATCTCAGCCTGCCGGCGGGCGTGATCACCCAGGCGGAGCAGTTCGGCGAGAGCGCGTTCAGCGAACAGGGCTATCAGCGGATGGTCGAGCAGATCGCCAACCAACTGCGCGCGTTCGAGGCCGTGCATTGCATTCGCCGCGAAATCAGCCGCGGCAATGTCAGCCTGATCGGCACCAGCGGCACCGTCACCACCCTGGCCAGCATTGCCCTGTCGCTCACACGCTACAGCCGGACGGCGGTGGACGGCACGATCCTGGAGGCCGGGCCGGCCCTGGAGGCGATTCGCACGCTGGCCGCCATGGGGCCGGTCGGGTTGAGCCAGCACCCATGTGTCGGCCCCGACCGTGCCCAGTATGTGATGCCGGGCTGCGCGATCTTCGAGGCCATTCACCGGGTGTGGCCGGTGCCGGAAATCATGGTGGCCGATCGCGGCCTGCGTGATGGTATGCTGCTGCGCATGATCAACGATTCGACCAGTGTGGCCATGCCGTCGTCACCGTCTCCCCTGCCCTTTGCCGCATCCCGGCCGCCGGCGATGGGCGTATCGCTTCCATGAAGCGTCGTCCTCCCGCCGGTGGTGGCAAGTCACGGGTTCCCGGCAAGGCCCTCAGCAGCAGTTCAGCCCCCGGTACCGGCGATGCGGCGGCGGATTCCGGCGCCGCACGCGCGACCCGGAGCCAGGCCGTATCGCTGCGCACCGCGCGGGGGCGCACCACGGCCCAGCAGCGCTGGCTCAACCGGCAACTGAACGACCCGTACGTGCAGGCCGCCCGCAAGCAGGGCTGGCGGTCGCGCGCGGCCTTCAAGCTGATCGAACTGGATGACCGCTTCCATCTGATCCAGCCCGGCATGCGGGTGGTCGATCTGGGCGCGGCGCCGGGTGGCTGGACGCAGGTGGCCGTCAAGCGCGGTGCGAGCAATGTCGTGGGCGTCGATCTGCTGCCGGTCGATCCTGTTTCCGGCGCCACGATTCTCGAAGGCGATTTCAATGATCCCGATCTGCCGGACAAGCTGACGGAATTGCTGGGTGGCCCGGCCGATCTGGTCCTGTCGGACATGGCGCCAAATACGACCGGCCACGCGCCGACCGACCATCTGCGCATTCTGGGCCTGGCGGAACTGGCCCTTGATTTCGCGCTGAAGGTGCTGGCACCGGGCGGCACCTTCGTCGCCAAGGTCTTTCAGGGCGGGTCTGAGAAGCAGATGCTGGAACCGATGAAGCACGCTTTCGCGACCGTTCGCCACGCCAAGCCGCCGGCCAGCCGCAAGGAATCGAGCGAACTGTACGTGGTCGCAACCGGTTTTCGACCCGATCGGGTTCTGCCGAAGCCATCGGAAGAGTAGAGTGAGGAAGGCGGGTTCAAACCGCCTTCCCGTTCGGCTCCCAGGTTAGAGCCCGCGCAGAAATGTGCTCGGCACCGAGAGCGCCCGCCATAGGGCCATAAGCCTCTTACGCCGCCATCTCGTCCGCCGACCATAGCCAGGCCGCGCCGCGCACGCCGGAACTGTCGCCATGCAGGTTGCGGACGACAGGTGTATCGCACTGGGGCGTGATGACGTAGCGGGGCATCAGCAACGGCACGCGGGCGTAGATCGAGAGCAGGTTCGATACCCCGCCACCCAGCACGATGACATCCGGGTCAAGGAAGTTGATCGCCATGGCGCAGGCACGCGCCAGTCGGTCTACATAGCGATCCAGCGCGCCGATGGCGGTGATGTCCCCCGCCTCGGCTGCCGCCTCGATTCCTGCCGTGTCGCGATGGCCCGGTCCTTTCCAGTCCTGCGCCAGGGCCGGGCCGCTCAGGAATCGTTCCAGGCAACCTTCGTTGCCGCAGAAACATTTGGGGAACGGCATTTCCGTGATTCGCGGCCAGGGTAGCGGGATGTGCCCCCACTCGCCGGCGATATGGTGGGCGCCGGTCAGCAGTTTGCCGTCCACCACCAGTCCGCCGCCCATCCCCGTACCGAGAATCACCCCCAGCACGACGCGGCGGCCGGCGCCAGCACCATCCACGGCTTCGGACAGGGCGAAGCAGTTGGCATCATTCTCGACCCGGACCTCGCGCCCGACGGATTCGGTCAGATCCCGCCCGAAGGGCTGGTTGTTCAGCCAGGTGGCGTTCGCATTCTTGATGAGGCCGCTCTCCGGGCTGATCGAGCCCGGAATGCCGATCCCCACGGTGCCCGTGCCGCCCAGTTCGGCGTCCATGGCGGCGACGAGATCGCGAATGGCCGTGACCGCGCCGGCGTAATGTCCGGGATTGGCAATGCGTCGTCGGACCAGTTCCCGGCCGTCCGCGCGGGCCAATGCCGCGATTTCGATCTTCGTTCCGCCAAAATCGATTCCAATCCGATAGCCGGTCATATCCATCCCGTCAGCCGTGATATTTTCCATGGTCGCCATTTCTATCTATGGTGCGACCTTTCGTGCCGTAAAGTCACCCCCAGGCAGAGGGTTCGTGATCCGCTGCCGCCTTCCGGAGCCCGCTGCCATGAGCGAGACGCTGCTCGACGTCAAAGGGTTGAGCTGCCCCCTGCCCGTCCTCAAGGCCAATCGGGCCTTACGGAGCATGCAGCCGGGCGACCGGCTGCGCGTGATCGCGACCGACCGGGCCAGCGTTGCCGATTTCCAGGCATTCTGTCGTGAAACGGGCCATGCGCTGATCGCATTCGGCGAGGATGGCGGCGTGCTCTCTTTCGTGATCAGGCGCCGACCCGAAGCGGCGGCAACCACTTAGGACGCCATACTTGCCTGTTCGTTCCAAAGACGTGCCCTAAATGCCACATCCGGCACAAAATCCCCCTATCCGCCCTATGCCCTTGGCAGAAGCGGCCACCTGGGAGTAATTCCTGCGCCTCATGATGGAAGTACCGCACCCAATGACGGAAGATCTGTCCCAGCTCTCCTTCGAGGACGCCCTCGCGCAGCTCGAGGATATCGTGCGCAAGCTCGAAGGCGGACAGCTTCGCCTCCAGGATGCCATCGCATCCTATGAGCGTGGGGCGGCTCTGCGACGACACTGCGAAAGCAAGCTGAACGAGGCCGACGCCCGCGTTCAGGCGATCATCCAGCGGGCCGATGGCGCGCTGGAGACGAAATCGATGGATTGACGTACCGATGAGCCACACCACAGCGACCGCCCGGACAGGGCAGACCGCGGACCGCGCCAGCCTGCTGCGGTCTTCCCTGTCGACACGGGCCACGGCCGTCGAAGCCGCCATTGACAGTCTGTTGCCCCCGGTGCCGGGTGCCGAGGGTCGGGTGATCGACGCCATGCGCTATGCCACGCTGGGCGGCGGCAAGCGCCTGCGCGGTTATCTGACGGCGGAAGTCGCCAGCCTGTTCCATGTCGATGCTGCCCGGTCCTATCGCGTCGCGGCGTCCGTCGAGATGCTGCATGCCTATTCGCTGGTGCATGACGACCTGCCGGCGATGGATGACGACGACCTGCGCCGGGGCCAGCCCTCGACGCACCGCAAGTTCGACGAGGCGACCGCCATCCTGGCCGGAGACGCGCTCCAGACGATGGCGTTCGAGATTCTGGCTCATGAGGCCACCCACCCCGACGCGGCCATCCGCATCGGCCTGGTGGCCGCCCTCGCCGCCGCCTCGGGCGCGGCCGGCATGGTCGGTGGGCAGATGATCGATATGGAAGGCGAAGGCCGTTCGCTGTCCCTGCCGGAAGTCGAGCGCCTGCATGCGCTCAAGACCGGCTGCCTGATCCGCTACGCGGCCGAGGCCGGGGCGATTCTCGGGCAGGCCGATCCGTCGGTTCGTGCCCGCATCGCCGCCTATGGGCGCGACCTGGGCGCTGCCTTCCAGATTGCCGACGACGTGCTGGACGCCACCGCCAGCGCCGAGGAACTGGGCAAGACCGCCGGCAAGGACCAGGCGGCCGGCAAATCCACCTATGTCGCCCTGCTGGGCGTGGACGGTGCGGCCCGCGAGGCGCGGCGCGTGGCCGAACAGGCGGAAGCCCATCTCGATATCTTCGGACCCGAAGCCGACCGGTTGCGGGACCTGATCCGTTACGTCGTCGATCGCAGGAGCTGAAGACCATGGCCGAAGACAAGAGCCACGCCGAAATTCCGGACGACGCGATCCCGACGAAGGGCCGTTTTCCGCTGCTGGACCGGGTCAGCGCGCCGCGCGACCTGCGCAACCTGTCGGTGGACCAGCTCCGCCAGCTGGCCGAGGAATTGCGGGCCGAGACGGTCGATGCGGTCTCGACCACGGGCGGCCATCTGGGCGCCTCGCTGGGCGTGGTGGAACTGACGGTGGCGCTGCACGCGGTGTTCGACACGCCCGACGACCGCATCATCTGGGATGTCGGCCACCAGGCCTACCCGCACAAGATCCTGACCGGCCGGCGCACGGGCATCCGCACCCTGCGCCAGCCCGGCGGCCTGTCGGGCTTCACCCGCCGCAGCGAGAGCCCATACGACCCGTTCGGCGCCGCCCATTCCTCCACCTCGATCTCGGCCGGCCTGGGCATGGCGGTGGCGCACCACCTGCGCGCCGAGCATGACCCCTCCTACCGCGAGCGCAACGTGGTGGCGGTGATCGGCGACGGCTCGATCTCGGCCGGCATGGCCTACGAGGCGATGAACAACGCCTCGGTCGCCGGCCCCGGCGCCGGGCGGCTGATCGTGGTGCTGAACGACAACGAGATGTCGATCGCCCCGCCGGTCGGCGCCATGTCCAACTACCTGTCGCGGCTGATGTCCTCGCGCCAGTTCCTCGGCCTGCGCGACCTCGCCGGCAAGGTGGCCCGCCGCCTGCCCGAGCGGCTGGAACGCACCGCCAGGAAGGCCGACGAATATGCGCGCGGCATGATCACCGGCGGCACGCTGTTCGAGGAACTGGGCTTCTATTATGTCGGCCCGGTCGACGGCCACGACCTCACCCAGTTGGTGCCGATCCTGCGCAACCTGCGCGACGCCGACGACAAAGGCCCGATCCTGCTGCACATCCTCACCGAGAAGGGTCGCGGCTACCGCCCGGCCGAATCGGCGGGCGACAAATATCACGCGGTGGCGAAGTTCAACGTCGTCACCGGCGTGCAGACCAAGGCGCCCCCCGGCCCGCCCAGCTACACCTCGGTCTTCAGCCGCGAACTGACGCACCGGGCGAAGCAGGACGACAGCATCGTCGCCATCACCGCCGCCATGCCGTCGGGCACCGGGCTCGATGCCTTCGCCTGCGCCTATCCCGACCGCTTCTTCGATGTCGGGATCGCCGAGCAGCATGCCGTCACCTTCGCCGCCGGCATGGCCACCGAGGGGCTGCGCCCGTTCTGCGCCATCTATTCCA
>NZ_JABEQN010000003.1 GCF_014174165.1 Gluconacetobacter dulcium
TTACGTCACGCCGAACGAAGCAGAGGAGATCTTCTATACAATCCTGAACGATGATAAAAAAGCAGCCTGACTATTGAACCAAAAACTCTCCGGTAAACCCGGGGCGGTTCAGACATCCCTTGTGAGGCGGCGGCAGCGTCCGAGCTATGCAAAGCTGCGCTCCACGATCCAGCGTTTTGGCAGGACGACAAAGCCTTCTGTCCGATCGCTGCGCTTGACAATCTCGATCGTCCACCGGCCGAGTTCGGCCATCGCGTTACGCAGCCTCTCGCCAGCATACCCTCCGTCACCGATCAGATGGCGGAGCCAGGGGAACAGGGAGCGTATCCGGGTTGCCACCAGCGGCGCGCCGTCACGATCCTGAACGTCGGCGGGATGCACGACAGCCGCTACGACGTGACCCATCGTGTCGGTTGCGATATGCCGCTTGCGTCCCTTGATCTGTAGAGTCGAGGACGGGCGCGGTAGCATTGCCCCGTTTCCCGTCCCCGCTCATCAAACCGGACGTGCGGATTTCCCGCATCCGGCTTTCCGACTGGCTTCACCGCAAGGCCCACGGCGACGACCGACTGCGCTCGCGTCGAAGGCATCGGACAGCCAATTCCCCGTAGACATAGTCTCGGGAGAACTGGTCCGTTCCACGCCCCTGCACTTTGTGTCGTTGACGGAGGAAATGCTGCGTTCGGTCATAGACATGCTGATCGACGGCCTCGTATGCGGACGCGAGAGCCCCATGGAAGAAATAGGCCGACCAACCACGCAGAACGCGGTTCAACCGGGCTCGCACTTCGTCCCATGCGCCCTTGTTGCCGGGCACCAGCAGTTCGCCGATCTTCGCCTTGACCCGCTGCACGCTCTTCTTGGATGGGCTTGCCCCCAAGTACCAGCGGCCACCATTGGGGAGGTGGCGCGGCCCCAGTGTATAGCCAAGGAAGTCGAAGCCTTCACGCCGAGCATTCTTCACCGAGGTTTTCGCCTCGTTGAGCCTCAGCCCGAGCCTCGTCATCACCGCTCTCGTCCACGTCAGAGCCTCCTCCGCATGTCCGCGGCTGAGGATGACGAAGTCGTCGGCATAGGAGATGACATGGGCGTGGAAAACCTCGCCGCGCGCCGTCAACCGCCAATACTTCAGAAAGCGGTTCATGTAGATGACGGAGAGCAGTGGACTGACGACCCCACCCTGGGGAGTGCCGCGAGTGTTGCTCTTGCCGCCGCTCATGCGCCGCTTCCCGTCGCCATCCCGTTCCTCGACCGGCACTTGTAGCCACAGCTTGATCAGCCGCAGCACATTCCGATCGAGGATACGGCGGGCCACCGATCGGAGGAGGTCCGCGTGTGGGATCGTGTCGAAATATTTCGACAAGTCGGCATCGACTCTTTCGAGGCCTGCTCGAACTTCACTCACGTTACGGCCCGTTGGATCGCTCAGCCGCCCAAGGCGGCCTTTGTCACGAGGCTTCGACGAGACCAGTTGCCCAGCCGCGCCGCTCGTCAGCTTCCGGATCAATCGACAACTCTCCGGATGGAACCTTCCTCCATAGATGATGCGCGCCTTCGAGGCGCACTCTTGCCCGCGTCATAGCCACGCGGGCCGCCATTTTCTGCGGTTTTCACCGACTGGCTGTCGATGATGCCCACCGAAGGCGTGGCGTCTCGTCCATCCTGCTCACGCGACAGGATCACGAGAATATGGTTCATGGCCTCCCATCGTCCCTCGCGTATCCACCAATAGAAATAACCTTGCACGGTCGTAAAGGCGGGAAAATGCCGGGGCAGTTGCCGCCATTGGCAGCCGGTCGTGACGATATAGAGGATCGCCTCCATGACGCGGCGCAAATCCGTGCGGCGCGGCCTCCCCAGACGTTTCCTCTCGGGCATCAGCGGCTCAATCAGCGCCCACTCCGCATCGCGCAGGTCACTTGCATACTCAAGGTCGTCCCGACGATACTGCGCGCGGGTGATTTCAGTCCAGGCCATCTTGATCTCATCAGGTCATCGCAAACCCATGAATCATAACCTGCTGAAATCACTCAACTCATTTTAAGTCAGACACTCAGACTCTCTGGATCAGTTCGATCTTGTACCCGTCCGGGTCTTCGACAAAAGCAATGACAGTAGTGCCGAATTTCACGGGTCCGGCCTCACGGATGACTTTACCGCCGCCGGCCCGCACCACCTCAACCATCTCCGCAACATCGGGCACGCCGACCGCAAAATGCCCGAATCCAGTGCCGGCTTGATATCCGTCATCTTTACCCCAGTTATAGGTCAGTTCGATTTCTGCCTGACCTGCGTCGTTATCGGCATAACCAATAAAGACCAGAGTATATTTACCCTCGGGCACGTCACGTCGGCGCAACTCATGCATACCGAGCAATTTATAGAAAGCAATGCTGGTATCGAGATTATGGACACGGACCATCGTGTGCAGATAGGTAGCCATCGTCATTCTCCTGTTCTACCAGTTGGCACACCCACCGCCCCCTCATTGATCCCCATCAGGAACAGGCCAGTCTCATCGGCAGCGGCGACGCAGGCCGCCGAATCGATCATCAGAGTCGCACCTGCTTGAAAGGCGATACCACGTAGCCCCACCTCTGCAGCACGCCGGACGGTATCCGATCCAATCGTCGGCAGATCGGCGCGGAGATCCTGCCCAGGTTTGAGCATCTTGACCAGAACACCACCCGGCCGCCCCGGTTGCCTGCATTCTCCGGCCCGCAACAGCATCCGGTCAGTACCTTCCATCGCCTCGACGGCCAGCACCAAACCGTCCTGCACCACACACCCCTGTCCGATATCCAACCGCCCGATCGCCTCGACCACATCCTGACCGCGACGGATGTCCGCCAAGGCTCCCGAATCGGGCTGGATGCGCCCCAATACACCAGAGCGACCAACTGAACCCGAAAGGAACTCATGGGCGCCATGAATAACAAAGCCTTCTTCGGCCAGCACACGTACGATCGCCGCAAGCAATCCATCATCACCCGAGAACAGTGCCCGTCCGATTCGTCCCATGATCCGCACACCCGCCGCATCTGGGCGCAGATCGGAAAAAGATGGCCGGCGTACCGGCCCGATCAGGACCAGATCTCGGCACCCTTCCGCTCGCAGACAAGACAGGATCTCACCGGCCGCAGCCAGCCTGATATAACGGTGCGGCCAAGGTTCGACCACGCCAGGTTCGGCAAAATCCTGGAACCCAACGATGAAGACGCGACGCCCAAGCCTTTCCACGGTGCGCGCTACCTGCCCCGGCAGTGGCCCTCCTCCAGCCAAAATGCCCACGCAGCTTCCGGCTAGTCTAGGGCCGTCACCGACGATCATGCCGATACCCTATCCTCGCCCTATACCCCGTCAGATTCAATCGATACCGCACCACCGCCAGCCACTCGCACCAATCCGCGATGGCTGGGAGCTTCGATGAAGGCTAAAATCTCAGCCACCTTCGGCTCATCACCATATTCCGTTCGCACCGAAGCCATACGCTGGCTGAACGCCATCGATTGCTCTTCCATTGCGCGGGGATAAAGCGCACGGAACGCACGCCGCAAGCGATGCACCTCTTCGGCCTGCACGCCATTACGCTTTAACCAAATCCAATGCAGCCCGACCAGCCGGGCTCGATTTCCAAGCACGCTGCCATAGGGAATCACATCGGCCTCTACACCGCATACGCCGCCGACCAGCGCCGCACGACCGATACGCACGAACTGATGCAATGCCGCTGCACCCATGATTCGCGCGTGGTCCCCGATTGTGACATGCCCTCCCATGACGACATTGTTCACGATGATCACGCTGTTCCCTAGCGCGCAGTCATGCGCAACGTGGGAATTGGCCATGATCAGGCAATCGTCACCCACGCGTGTCACGCCGGTGCCGGTCGCAGTGCCCCGATGAATAGTCACATGCTCTCGGATCACGGTTCGTGCTCCGATGATACAGCGCGTCGACTCTCCTCGGTATTTCAGGTCTTGAGGTGCCATGCCGATCGTAGTGAATGGATAACAGACAACTCCTGGACCAATCTGCGTATGACCATCGACGATCACATTGGCGATCAAATGCACGCCATCTTCGATCACGACGTCGGGACCAATCGAACACCATGGACCAATCCGGACCCCATGCCCAATCACCGCCCCGTCGGCGACGATCGAGGACGAATGAATCTCTGCTGCTCGGCTTACTGAGTCCATTTGTACCAAATCGGTCAATATGCTCTCCCACAGCGGGGCTCGGCCCAGAACCGTCTGCATGCCGATGCCCCGGTTCAGCCAGCGTTCATCTTCAGCGCGGTGATCTCTCGTCAAGCGCCGCATACCAGCGAATCGGATATCGCATTCCACGCAAGGAGGAAACTATTGCCCAGAAACGGAACGGAACGTTTCAATCCGACCCAGCGGCGGCTTTAGCCCATAATCATCGCGCTGAATGTCGCCTCGGCTACCGATACGCCATCCACACGTGCCACGCCCCTGAATTTCCAGACATTAGCACGACTACGTTCCTTTTCGACATGGATCCGCAACTGATCGCCAGGTTCTACCGGACGGCGGAACTTGGCTCCGTCGATGGTCATGAAATAAACCAATTTACCTTCAAAGGCGGCCCCCAGGGTCAATACGACGAGAGTCGCCGCCGTCTGCGCCATCGCCTCAATTATCAGCACACCAGGCATTACGGGGCGGGATGGGAAATGCCCCTGGAAATGCGGTTCACTTGCGGTAACATTCTTGATGCCTACAGCGGAAGAACCCAGTATTATATCGACCATCCGGTCAATAAGCAGAAATGGATAGCGATGAGGAATCGCCTCCATAATCCGCATCACGTCGATCGACTCAATACTCGTCGGGCTATCGCCCACTGCGGGAACCTCTACTTCTTTATTCACGTCGTCCGACCATATTTTGCTCAGGACGGCAGGTCCAAGCACCTTTTCATACAAACACCCACCTATCCCGGTTGAATTCCGGGGGCCTGCTGTCTCAGGCCTCTCCTCCTCCCTCGCGCGGCGTCTTTTTCGCCAAGCGCCGCAACACTGCCACATTCCGAAAAAACTCCCGGAATGGCATCGCGGGACTGCCGATAACGTCAGCCCCTGCCTCCACGTCCGACATCACTCCACATTGCGCACCGATCCGGGCTTTGGTGCCAATACGAATATGGCCAATCAAGCCAGCCTGGGCAGCAACGGTAACGAAATCGCCGAGTTCCGTAGATCCTGATATCCCCGCCTGAGAAACCACGATACAGCAGCGACCCAAGCGCGCATTATGACCAATCTGCACCAGATTGTCGAGGCGCGAGCCTGCACCGACAACAGTGTCCTGTGACGAGCCTCGGTCTATCGTGGAGTTCGCCCCGACTTCGACCCCATCCTCCAAGATCACGCGCCCCAATTGTGGAACGGTCTCGAAGCCATTAGGGCCCACCGCAAAACCAAATCCTTCCTGACCGATCCTTACCCCTGCCAGCAACGTCACCCGATCACCCAAAAACGCGTGTGATACGCAGGCATGGGCGCCTACTCTGCATCGCTCACCAATCCTTACCCCTTCACCGATCACCGCGTGCGAGTCGATACGGGTTCCTGCCCCGATGGATGCTCGTGCTCCGATCACAACGAAAGGACCGATCTGCGCCGATGGATCGACGGCAGCCTCCGTTCCCACCAACGCCGTCGGATGAATGCCTGGAACCACGGCTGGCGCCGGATGAAACAGACTAGCCACCCGTGCCCACGCCAGATAGGGCGCCTGACAGACCAGCCCGACGGTACTCTTGGGCAACCGGTCGACAAAAGCCTGACCCAAAAGCACTACACCCGCGCGCGTCTGCTCCAGCAACGGCGCATAGCGGCGATTATCCAGGAAGCTGACATCCTGCGGACCGGCCGATTGCAGCGGAGCTATGCCGACATACAGCCTATCGGGATCAATGCCTTCATTCCCAACGATCCGGGCATCCGCACATTCCGCGAGCTTCTGGAGCGGAAACGGACCGTTCCGCTCGAAGAACCGCTCATCACCCGGCAGGGCGGCGTCGACCTGCCCTTTCATTCCCAGTTGCGCCCCTCAGTGATGTGCCACCGCGGGCGCAGCCGCGGCAGGAGCTTCAGGTGACGCTACCGGGGCCTGAGCCTCCTGCTGCTGACGTTCAACATCGGCGGTGGTGGGCATCGTACCAGACTTTGCCAACACTTCGGGATCAACATTCGCCGCCGGGATAAACACCGTCGGCAATACCTTGTTCAGTTGATCGGCAACTTGCTGGGTGATGTCCAGCCCGTCTTGGCTGAGAGCCACCTGCTCACGATGCAGAATCAGGTTCATTCCCCGACTACTCGCAACCTGACGGATGATCTGAACCAGTTCACGCTCGATCTGCCCCAGCGAGACCTGAGCCGCTTCCTGAACGACGCGATTACGATTGCGGAAATCGCGCTGGGCGCTGATTACACGCTCCTGCAGATGACGCTCGCGCTGCTGAATCTGATCGGAAGCCATATTTTTCGCTTGGGCCTGCAACTTCTGCTGCTCGTCTCGCCAGCCGGCTTGTTCCTTCTGCGCGTCGCGCGCCAGTTCATCACGCCGTGCCCCCAGCACGCGTTCGGCCTGTTGCGCGGCACTGGAAAGGCGCATTACGTCAGGCACACTGATCACGCCAATTACAGGCACAGGCGGTGCAACGCCACGTGGAATGTCGGGCGACGGCGGCACAGGCGGCAGCGGCAACACAGGCGGTGTCTGGGATTGCGCCTCGTCGCCATCGGCTGGGGATGCTGGCATCGGAACCGGCGCAGGATGAGCCTGACTACGGGGAGCCGACGCAGCCGGGCCGGGCTGGGCAGTCTTGGGAACGAACCAACCGGCATTTCCACCGGAGGGCGCTACCCCCTGCGCCCATGCCGGAACACAGGCCGTGCCGGCGCATGACAGCACGACAGCCGCGACCAGAGCGGATACGCCACTTGAACGAAGCATTGTCACCTCAGAATTGCTGGCCGAAGCCGAAGCGGAACAATTGGGTCCGGTCATGTTTCTGCTTAAGGACCGGAATACCAAGATCGATATTGATCAGGCCAAATGGGCTTTTCCACGCAAAGCCTACGCCAGTCGTCACGCGGGGCGTCAACGTGTCACCATAAACCGGCGTATAGCGGGGCATGTCCTGCGGATAGGCCGTATAGCGATTCCGCACACGCAGACCGTCCAATCCACCCATATCCACGAAATAACGGCCGCGAATCCCCATATCCGCCCCGAAAGGCATCGGAAAATTAAGGGTGGCCGAGGCGGTATAAAGGAAGCGGCCGCCGATGAAATCCTCTTGCGAATGCATCGGATAGGTCTGGCCGTTCCACGTATAGGCTGGGATGCCCATGCTACGTGGCCCTGCACCTCCGTCCAGAAAGCCGCGTAGCGTATTACCGCCTAGATAGAAGTTATCGATGATGTCACTACGACCACCACCCCAATTGGCAATCTCTCCTGCACCAGCCGTCAGCGCCAATGTCCAGTCATGGTTACCCGTGAGATCGTCCATCGGAATGTAGTAGCCTAGATCCACCTTGCCGCGCACATAGCGTTCGTTACCGCCCAAACCGGCGAAATCACCGCCAAGTCTTACGACGTAGCCACTATGTGGCTGCATGCGGTTATCGCGCGTGTCGTACGTGATAGTCGTACTGAGCTGCGATAGCAGCGACCAGCCGGTCTGGTCGAGAACATACCAGGATGCATCGCTGTACGCGTTATCAACGTGACGATCCGTCAGCGTGTAGCTCCAAGACTGCGACAGACGATTGGTATAGGCATACCCCATCCTCAGCGTGATGCCGTAGCGCCCTTCTGAATAGTTCTGGTAGGTCTGGTAATTATTTTCAATAACGAACAGATCGACGCCAGCGACCAAGTTGCGGTTCAGGAAGTAAGGATCGCTGACCGACACGTCCGCCTGCCGCTGGTAATAGGCCATCGTCCCGGAAATACCAGCATCAACACCAGATCCCAGCAGATTATGCTGCTTCAGCCCAATATTACCCAGAATACCTACGTCGGTCGAATAGCCACCACCCAGCGAAAATTCGCCTGTTGGCTTCTCGACGACATTAACCGCCACGTTCGTCCGGTCTGGTGCCGAACCCGGTGTCTGGTCCACCGAGACGCTGCTGAAGAAACCCAGATCCTGCAAGATCGCCTTGGTGTATTTCCGCTCGGTGGGAGTGTACGGGTCGCCTTCAGACATCGGGATCTGGCGTCGGATCACCGAATCCTGCGTAATCGTGTTGCCATTGATATCGATCCGCTCAACATAGGCGCGTGGCCCTTCGCTTACATCGAACAGCAGGTCCACAACGCGCTTTTCAGGGTTGCGGGCGATTTCTGGGCGCACCATCGCAAACGGATAGCCCTGCCCCTGTAGAATCTCCTGCATGTCAGTCGCGTTATGCTGCACTGCGCTGCCATCGTACCACTGGTTCGCAAACAACTCGATATATTTGCGCATCGATGCTGCGCTCACATGCTTCAGCGACGAGCGAATATTGACCTTACCTAACCGATAGCGCGGCCCTTCATCCACCGCGAAGGTCACATAGAAGGATTTGCGATCAGGCGCGAGTTCGCCCGTCTGGTTGCGCACCTGAAAATCGACGAACCCATTACGGAGGTAAAATCGGCGCAACAGCTCGGAATCGTAGCGAATACGCTCGGGGTTATATTCATCGGACGAAGCGAAGAACCGATACCATGCCGTTTCCTTCGAGGATATGACTTGGGCCAGACGGGCTTCACTGAACGCCTTGTTGCCAACGAATGAAATTTTGTGGATCAGGGTTTGCTGGGCTTCGTTGATCTGAAAGACCACATCGACCCGATTATGCGCCAGCCGGATGATCTGTGGCGTTACCGTTGCGGCATACCGTGCCTTGCTGGCGTAGACCTCCAGGATCTTTTTACGATCGGCCGCCGTGATTTGAGTGGAGAACACCGCGCGCGGACGTAACGCGATCACCTTTCGTAGATCCTCGTCCTTCGCGGCATGGTTGCCTTCAAAGGCGATGCGATTGACAATCGGATTCTCGGCCAGACGTACTTGAAGCACATTACCCGCCCGATGAAGCGTCACATCCCGGAACAAACCGGTTGCATACAATGTCTTCAGCGAACGATCGAGTTGGTCCTGATTGAACGGATCCCCGGGCTGCACCACCATATAGGATAGAACGGTGCTGGTCTCGATCCGGTCATTGCCGGTGACCTGTATTGCTTCGATAATGCCGCCGGATCGAGCCATATGCCCCGCCGGAGCGTGATCTGCCGGGACTCCACGCCGCGCCTCGGCGGTTCCGGCGAGAAACAGCGGCACGAGGCAGACCGACGCCAGAAGCGTTGAACGTTTAGTCGGCAAATTCAGCTTCCCCCAAACCAGACGCTCCGCGAACCCTTAACCGCACCATACAACCAGAGTCGTAGTGCTCACGGTCGATCATATCCGCTTGGCGGACGTATCCGAAATCCCCCCCTTCGCGCAAGCACCCGCGTGTTCGGATATGCGAGCGCGTCAACCGTTCAAGGACGCAACCCAGCGAAACAGGCCAAAATGCGACAGGTCATTAAACGTGGAAAAGAGAAATAGTCCCGCGATCACGGCAAACCCTGCCTGAAAACTGATGTCGCGCACACGGCGCGAAACCGGACGCCCGAGCAGCGCCTCCAACCCGTAGAACACCAACCTCCCGCCATCCAGCACGGGAATCGGAAACAGGTTGATCAACCCCAGATTGACGGACAGCAACGCCATGAACGACACGAGACTGGCTACCCCGTATTGTGCCACTTGGCCCGACATCTGAGCGATGCGCAGGGGACCGCCCAAGTCCTTCGCGCTGTGCTGCCCGGTCAGCATCTGCCACAACCCGCCCAGCGTCTGGATTATCAGGCGCCAAGTCTCCTGCACGGCCGCGCCCACCGCTGCCATGGGCGACATCGGCTTGCCGACTGTCGCAGTAAACATCACCCCAAGCTGCCCGGTCCTGGTGCCGCTTTTGTCCGTCACGGTCCCCACGATCACGGGAAGCGTCACAACCTGACCGCCGCGTCGAACGCCCAGTTCGGTATGCGCCCCAGGTTCCGCGGTAACACGAGCCTGAATATCCGCGACATCAGAAACCGTATGATCCCCGATCCTGACAATCACGTCATCCGGTTTCACTCCGGCGGCCTCGGCTGCACTGCCTGCCACGACCTGTCCCACGACATTGCGGATCTCCGGCCGACCCGCGAACATGAAGAGACCGGCAAACAGCACGATAGCGAGCAGAAAATTGAATATCGGCCCGGCAGCGATTACGATCGCGCGCGAGAGCACAGGTTTGTCATGAAAGGTTCGTCCTGGCAGCCAAGCCGCCATCTGTTCGGGCGTCGCCTCATCAGGTCCTTCGAACCCATGTGGCTTGACGTATCCTCCCAGCGGAATCGGACATAGTCGCCATTCCGTACCGACACGATCGTGCCAGCGCAGCAGGGGGCGCCCGAAGCCGATCGAGAAGACCTCGACATGCACCCCCCGCCAACGGGCGGCCAGATAGTGGCCCAACTCGTGAATAAAGACCAACACACCCAGCACCAGGGCGAAGGCAAGAAGGGTCCGAAGCAACTCGGGCATGATGATGGATCAGCTCCTCATAACGATATCGCTGAGGTCAAGCAGCGAGGGATGTCGTCCGCAGCCGGGCAGCGCGACGAGCTTCCTCGTCCCAATGCAGCACCTCTTCAAGCGAATCAGCACTCTGGCGCCCGAGAGCCAGCATCACGCCCTCTACCACCCGCGCAATGTCGAGGAACCCTATGGAGCCGCCCAAGAATGCCTCGACCGCGATCTCATTCGCCGCTGACAGGATAGTGGGGACGGCGCCGCCGACACGCAAGGATTCACGCGCCAAACGCAGGGCGGGGAAACGTACCTCGTCCGGTTCCTCGAAATCCATTCGTCCGAGCGCGGCAAGGTCCAGCCGAGGCGAGTTCGTCGCCATGCGTGCCGGCCAGGCCAGGGTGTGCGCGATGGGAATACGCATGTCGGCCGAGCCCATCTGCGCCACGATGCTGCCGTCGCTATACTGAACGAGCCCATGCACGACTGATTGCGGATGAACCACAACGCCGATTCGGTCCTCGGTCAGCGCGAACAGGCGCGCGGCCTCGATCACTTCCAGACCCTTGTTGAACATGGTGGCCGAATCGATGGTGATCTTGGCGCCCATTGTCCATGTCGGATGCTTCAGCGCAGCTTCCAGCGTTGCCTTTTCCATCTCGGCGAGCGTGGCACGGCGGAATGGACCGCCCGAGGCGGTCAGCACGATTTTTTCCACCTCGGCAACCTGACGGTCGGCCATCGACTGGAAAATCGCATTATGCTCGGAATCGACCGGCAGCAACGTAGCCCCAGCCTGTTCGACGGCGCGCAGCATGACGTCACCCGCGCAGACAAGGGCTTCCTTGTTCGCCAGCGCGACGAAACCACCATTCCGGACCGCCGCCAGGGTTGGTTCAAGCCCGATCGCCCCGGTAATGGCGGCCATGGTCCAATCTACCTGACGCGCAGCCGCCTCGATCACCGCCTGACGGCCGCCCGAAGCCATAATGCCGGTGCCTGCCAGCAGCGCGCGCAGGTCCGGCAGACAAGCTTCATCGGCGATGACGGCCTGCTCGGCGCGTAGCGCCCGCGCCTGCTCGGCCAAGCGCTGGACGTTACGGCCGCCGACGAGCGCCACGGCACGAAAACGCTCCGGTGCCTGCAGCAGCAGATCGACCGTGGAGCATCCGATGCTGCCGGTGCTGCCCAGAACGGTGACTGACTTCATGCCTTTTTCTTCCCTGCCGTTAGGCGTCGACACGCCATCACTCTCATTCGACCGTATGCCCGCCACGCGCCATATGCGGCATATCCGTGTACGTCCCAAACACGGCGGAAACCAGACCGGTGGGCGTCACATACCAAAATGCCCCGGCCCCCGCCGCCCCCAGAGACAACAGGGCTGCCAGCGGCGCCGCAACCAGCAAGCCGTCGAACCGATCCAGCAATCCGCCATGCCCTGGAATGATCGCACCGGAATCCTTTACCCCGCGCGCCCGTTTCAGCGCACTTTCCGCCAAATCCCCAATTTGGGCTGCCACAGCCATCAGGCCACCGAACATTATTCCATGCCCCCAGGCCCCCGAACCGGAGACAAGCGCGCAGATTACGCTGCCGGCCACCATGGCGCAGCCCAGCCCCCCCAGCGATCCCGACCATGTCTTGGCCGGTGAGATCGCCGGGGCCAGCTTGGGGCCACCGATCAGGCGGCCGATCAGATAGGCCCCGCTGTCGCTGACGGCGACACAGGTGATGACGAACAGCACGACACTGGCACCCGGCACTGTCATCAGGCGCAGCCACAGCAACGCCAGGCCGGCGCAGCCAATCACCATCTGGCCGCTCCACAGCGCTGGCCCGAAAACGAATGCACCGCCGATCACCAGAAATGATTCCAGCCAATGTCCGCCCAGCGCCGCAGCCATGACGGCAACCGGCCAGAGGACATAGAGCGCACCACGCCAGGACCGGAGATTGAGCCCGAACAGGCGCCCCCATTCCACCGCCATGCCTGCGCTGGCCAGCAGGACCAGCAGCGCATAAGCCGCTCCGCCCGCCCAAATACACAATGCAGCCACGGGAACCAGTACCGCGGCGGAGATCAGGCGCGCACGCAGGTCTTTCCAGTTCCTGCCTCCGCGTGGAATGGCGGAAGGCTCAGAGCGTGGGTCGGGCACCGAAGCGTCTTTCACGCCGGGCGAACATGTCCAACGCCGCGTCGAAATGCTGTTCATTGAAATCCGGCCACAGGGTGTCGAGAAACACAAGTTCGGCATAGGCCGACTGCCAGAGCAGAAAATTGGACAGCCGGCACTCACCGCTGGTCCGAATGATCAGGTCGGGATCGGGCAGATCGGCCGTGAGCAGAAAACGGCCGAACAGCGATTCATCCAGTTGCGCCGGGTCCAGCGCGCCGTCACGCACCGCCAGCGCTACGTGCTTCGCCGCCTGCATGATATCCGCCCGCCCGCCATAGGACAGCGCCAGCACCAGTGTGAGCCGGCGGTTTGCGGACGTTACGTCCTCCGCCCGTTTCGCTTCGGCCCGTACATCGTCGTCAAAGCGCGACAGATCGCCGATGATGCGGATCCGCACCCCCTCGCGCGACAATTCGGCCACCTTGTGACGCAGGTAATAGCGGAGGAGCGACGTCAGATCCGCCACCTCGTCTGGGGTACGGCGCCAGTTTTCAGACGAAAATGCATATAGTGTCAGATAACCGACCCCGCGCCTGATCGCGGCCTGCACGCATCGCCGCACGGCCTCCGCGCCCGCGCTGTGTCCGGCGGCGCGGGGTAGCCCGTGCGCCATGGCCCAGCGGCCGTTGCCATCCATGATCAACGCGACATGCCCCGGCGGAGCCGGCACAGCGCCACCATTGCCCCGACCCGCTATATCGAGAGGGGTATTGGGGGGTATCTGCGCGTCTGTTGTCCCGGCCGCCGGGCCAGGTACGGAGCCCATGGTCACGGCGAGGTCAGACCTGCTTGATCTCGCGTTCCTTCTCCGCGAGCATGTCGTCGATCCGCTTTACATACTGGTCGGTCAATTTCTGGATCGCCTCGGACCAGACTTTTACGTCGTCCTGACTGATTTCGCTCTTCTTCTCGAACGTCTTCGTCTGGTCCATGCCGTCGCGCCGCACACCGCGCACCGCGATCTTGGCGTTTTCGGAATATTTGCCGGCCGTGCGCGCCAGGTCGTTGCGACGTTCTTCGGTCAATTGCGGGATCGGCACCCGCACCGTCTGGCCATCGGCCGCCGGGTTCAGCCCCAGGCCGCTATCGCGAATCGCACGCTCCACGGCACCGACCAGCGAGCGGTCCCACACCTGCACCGTCAGCATCCGGGCTTCCGGCACTGCGATCGACCCGACCTGCGTCAATGGCACTTCACCGCCATAAGCTTCCACGCGCACCGGTTCGATCAGGGCCGGGCTGGCCCGTCCCGACCGCAATCCGGCGAAATCGCGGCGCAGGCTTTCCAGCGCGCCGTCCATCCGGCGGACAAGGTCATCCAGCAGTGTCTTCTGATCAGCAGCCACAGTGGCCCTCCACACTCAAGCAGGGCGGCCACCGGAGCGGCCACCCGTCATACACATCAACTCGCCACAGGAGCGCCGGGGCGCCCTGACTGTCAGGACGCCTCGACGATCTTGGTATACAGTCCCTCGCCCCGCATTACCTGGGGAAACGCGCCCGGTGCGTGGATATTGAACACAAGAATCGGCAGGCGGTTTTCGCGCGCCAGGCTGATGGCGGCGGCATCCATCACATGCAGGTCGCGCGCCAGCACATCGAGATAGGTCAGCGTCTCGAAACGGGTGGCGTCGGGCACCTTGCGCGGATCGGCCGAATAGACGCCATCGACCTGCGTGCCCTTGAGCAGCGCATCGCAATCCATTTCGGCGGCACGCAGCGCGGCCGCCGTATCGGTGGTAAAGAACGGATTACCCGTCCCCGCCGCAAAAATGACGACCCGGCCCTTTTCCATATGGCGGACCGCCCGCCGGCGGATATAGGGCTCGGCCACCGACGACATATGGATCGCCGACATCACGCGCGTCGGAACGCCATGGCGCTCCAGGGCATTCTGCACCATCAGGGCGTTGATCACGGTCGCCAGCATGCCGGCATAATCGCCCTGCGCCCGGTCCATGCCGCGCGCGGCCGCCGCAACGCCACGGAAGATGTTGCCGCCACCGATCACCAGGCAGACCTCGACCCCGGTCTGGGCGACGATCGCCACGTCCGCGGCGATGGTGTCCACCATTTCAGGGTCGATGCCATACGAGCCGTCGCCCATCAGGGCCTCGCCCGAAATTTTCAGCAGGACACGGCGGTAACCCTGAACGTCTTGTGCTTCACGATCCGTCACGAGGTCCCCCGATTGCTTATACGATGGCTCCTCACGGGGAATGCTCCCCGCCTGGACCACACTTACGCCGATCCTCTTAATCCCCCTGATGACCGGTCACAAGCACACTCGTCATTCCAAACTCAATCCTCCCGTTCAGGAGGCGTCGTCCAGTCCGAGCGCGCGCAGGCGGGCCTTCTCCTCGTCCCAGCCGGCGCGCTCCTTCACATTCAGAAACAGATGGCACGTCCGGCCCAGCAGACGCGACAGATCCTTGCGCGCCTTCTCGCCGATCGCGCGGATCCGGCTGCCTTTTTCGCCGATCAGGATCGCCTTGTGCCCTGCGCGCGCCACATAGATCGTCACCTCGATCCGCACCGAGCCGTCGGGTTGCTCGCGGAAGTTCTCGGTTTCGGCGGTGGCGGCGTAGGGCACTTCTTCGTGCGTCTGGAGAAAGATCTGTTCGCGCACCAGTTCGGCCGCCAGCAGGCGATCGGGCAGGTCGGTCAGGTCGTCCTCGGGATACAGGTACGGTCCCTCGGGCAATGCCGCGCCCAGCGCATCCAGGAGGTCGTCAACCCCGTCGCCGCTCCGCGCGCTGACCATGTAGACGTGCTCCACATCCAGCAGGCCGGACAGTTCGGCCGTCAGCGGAAGCAGGGCCTGGCGATCCACCAGGTCGGTCTTGTTCAGCACCAGCCAGACGCGGCGGCGCGTCTTGGCCAACTGCTCGATAATGGGGCGCACCGTGTCACACAGGCCGCGACGTGCGTCGATCAGCAGCAGCGTAATGTCGGCATCCTCGGCACCGGTCCAGGCCGCCTTCACCATCGCGCGGTCCAGCCGGCGACGGGGCTTGAAGATGCCCGGCGTGTCCACCAGCAGGATCTGGCTGGCGCCGCGCATCAGAATGCCCAGCACGCGGAAGCGGGTCGTCTGTGCCTTCGGACTGACGATGGACAGTTTCGCCCCCGCCATCCGGTTCAGCAAGGTCGATTTCCCGGCATTCGGCGCACCGACGATGGCGACAAAGCCGCAGCGGGTGGTCATTTCGTGTACCCTTTCCGGCGAGGTCGTCCCCTCGCCACAATAATCCGTCATCCGATCCGCCGCAGCAGGTCTGCCGCCGCGGCACTTTCGGCCGCGCGCTTGCTGCCCGCCTCCCCTTCGCCCGACTGGCCGCCGGCCGTCACCGCGATCACGAACCGGGGGGCATGCGACGGCCCGTCGACCAGTACCGTCTGATAGGACGGCAGCGGTTGCCCGCGCGCCAGCACCCATTCCTGCAAGGCGGTCTTGGGGTCCTTGGGCGGGCGGGCCTGGGCGATGATCGCGTCGTTCCAGGCCGCGCGCACGAAACGGCGCGCGGGTTCCAGGCCGCCATCCAGATACATCGCGCCCAGAATCGCCTCCACCGCGTCAGCCAGCACGTTGGCGACCTGGCGCACGCCGGCGCGGGCCTCGTGCTCGGCCACGTCCAGCGCCCGCGTCAGGTCCATCGTGGCCGCGATGGCGGCCAGGATCGGGCGCGACACCAGATGCGCGTGGCGTGGCCCCAGCGCGCCTTCCTGCTCGTCTGGAAAGCGCTCCAGCAGCCATTCGGCCATCAGCAGACCCAGGACGCGGTCACCGATGAATTCCAGCCGTTCGTTGGAGCCGGCGCCGCGGCGGGATGCCGGTTGACGGCCGCGGCGGCCTGATCCGCCGCTGCGCTGGTGGGCGGCGGAGCGATGGGTCAGGGCTTCGCGCAGCAGGTCGGTGCGGCGGAAATGATAGCCTAGCCGGGCCTCGACCGCCGCCACGTCGCCACCGGGCGCGACCTCTTCCACGGTGCCTTCGGCAGTCATTTCACGCCCATGAAGAGGCGGTTCCAACGGATTTCGGCCGGCCACATCCAGAATTCCCACACCGGATAGCGCGTATCGAGCGACAGGAATATCCATTTGGCCTGGCCGATCAGGTTCTCCATCGGCACGAAACCGAGATCTTCCGGGTCGTCGCCCATGAAGCGGCTGTCGGCGCTGTCGTCGCGATTGTCGCCCATCGCGAAGAAATAGCCCTGCGGCACGACATAGACCGGGGTGTCGTTCTGGAAGCCCTCGTTGGTCAGCTTCAGGATGTCGTGCCGGACGGTCGGCGCGCCGGCACTGCCCGGCAGATCTTCTTGAAAACGCTGGCCTTCCATGCGGGTGCGGTGCTCGTCCACCGCCACGTAATCGCCCTTCGACACGCGGGGGACCAGCACGTCGTTGAGATAGAGTTCGCCGCCGCGCACCTGCACGCGGTCACCGGGCAGGCCGATGATGCGCTTGATGTAGTCGATCGACGTGTCCTTGGTGAAGCGGAAGACCGCGACATCGCCGCGATGAGGCGTGCGCGCGAAGATGCGCCCGCTGAACAGGTCGGGCGAGCGCGGCAGCGAGAAATGGGAGTAGCCGTAGCTGTATTTCGCGACCCAGAGATAGTCGCCGACCTGCAAGGTCGGGATCATGGACCCGGAGGGGATGTTGAACGGCTCGAACAGGACGGTGCGCACCCCGATCGCCAGCGCGCCGGCGATGATGATGGTGCGGGCCATGTCCCAGACGCCGCGCAAGGCCGGAAGAACGCCCCCTGACGAGAGGGGTGATGTATGGGTCTTGTGCGGGTCATCCATAGGTATGGTGTCTGAATCCGGAAGGTGATGCGGGGGCCGCCCGTGGGGCCAGCGGATGAAGCCGGGGGGACCGTCCCCTGTCAACCGGCGCGCGATCTTATTAGCCCGATCCTAACCCACGGGGCCAGCGTCGATCATCACCTGTGCGAACGCATAGGGATATTCGTCGGTCATCGTCAGCAGAATGCGCGCCGTGGCGCCGGGCGGCAGCAGCGCGTCCAGCCTTGCGCGCGCGCCGCCGGTGAGCACCATCACGGGCTGGCCGGTCGGCAGATTGTCCACGCCCAGGTCGCGGTGGAACACGCCGTGGGAAAACCCTGTCCCCAACGCCTTGGCACATGCTTCCTTGGCCGCCCACCGCTTGGCGTAGGCCCCCAGGCGCGCCTGCCCGTTGCGCCGGTCGGCGCGCCGCCGCTCGGCTTCGGTGAAGACCCGGTCCAGGAAGCGTTCGCCGTGGCGGCCCAGCGCGCGCTCGATGCGGCGGATGTCACACAGGTCGGAGCCGATGCCGAGCAGGTTCATCCCTTCGCCCGCTCCACCTGGACGACGCTGCTGGCCGCGCGCATCGCCGCGATCAGCGAGGACAGGTGGCGCAGGTCGCGCACTTCGATATCCGCCAGGATCTCCATGAAATCGAGCTGGCGGTTGACGATGCGCAGATTGACGATGGTGCCGTCATGCTTGGAGGCGACATTGGTCAGGGTGGCGAGGATGGAGGGCTCGTTGGCGGCGACGATGCTCAACCGCCCGATATGCGGCTCGCCGGTGCCGCGACCGATCACGTCGTAATCCCAGTCCACATCCATGAAACGCTCGGGCGTGGCGGCGAAGCTTTCCAGCGTCTGGCAGCCGGCGGTGTGGATGGTGATGCCCTTGCCGGTGGCGACGATGCCCACGATGCGGTCGCCCGGCAGGGGATGGCAGCACCCCGCGAAATGAACCGCGATGCCCGGCCCGATGCCGGCCAGCGCCATGCCGCCGCCCGACCTGGCCTTTGCGGTGCGCGCGGGCGCGCGCATGGGGATGCCGGGGACCATGCGCGGCGCGCGCGGCGTCTGGCGCAGTTCGGGATAGGCGGCGTGTACCACGTCGCGCGGCCCGATATTGCCGTTGCCGACCGCGACGTACAGATCTTCGACCGACGCCTGCTTGAGGTCGGCGAGAAGGCTGTCCAGCACCTTTTCCGACCCGTCCACGCCCTCTTGCCGGAACGCCTTGGCCAGTGCGGCGCGGCCGTTATCGACATGGGCTTCGCGCTGCTGGGCCGCCACATGGCGGCGGATGCGCGCCCGCGCCTTGCCGGTGACGACGAATCGCTCCCACGACGGTGACGGCGTGCCGCCGCGCGCCGTCATGATCTCGACCTGATCGCCGTTCTGCAATTCGTGACGCAGCGGCATCAGCCGGCCGTTGATGCGCGCGCCCACGCAGGTGTCGCCGACCTGGCTGTGCACCGCGTAGGCGAAATCGACCGGCGTGGCGCCGCGCGGCAGCGAGATCAGTTGCCCCTTGGGCGTGAAGCAGAAGACCTGATCCTGGTAGAGTTCGAGCTTGGTGTTTTCCAGGAACTCGTCCGGGGCCGCCGAATCCTCCAGGATGTCCAGCAGATCCTGCACCCAGCGCAGGCCGGTGACGACCTGCCCCGCGCCGCCGGCACCGGGCAGTTGCTTGTACATCCAGTGCGATGCCACGCCGTTTTCGGCGATGTCGTGCATTTCGGCGGTGCGGATCTGCACCTCGATCTTCTGGTTGCGCGGATAGCGCAGCGTCACGCCCGTATGCAGGCTCTGATAACCGTTGGCCTTGGGGGTGGAGATGTAATCCTTGAAGCGGCCGACGATGACCGGGAAGGCCGCGTGGACCGCGCCCAGGGCCACGTAACAAGCCTCGCGCGTCGGGACGAGGATGCGGAAGGCCATGATGTCGGAAAGCTGCTCGAAGGCGACATTGCGCTTCTGCATCTTTTCCCAGATCGAGAAGGGCGATTTTTCGCGCCCCGATACCTCGACCTCGCCCAGGCCGGCCTCGCGGCAGAGCCGGACCAGATCGCGCCGGACCTCTTCGATCACATCCGCGCCCTGGCCGCGCAGGTAGTTGAGCCGCGCGCGGATGGTGGTGTTGGCTTCCGGCTCCAGTTCCGCGAAGGACAGGTTCTGGAGTTCGGTCTTGACCTTGTCCATGCCGATGCGCCCGGCCAGGGGCGCATAGATTTCCATGGTCTCGCGGGCGATGCGCTGGCGCCGGTCCAGCCGCTGCACGTAATGCAGCGTGCGCATGTTGTGAAGCCGGTCCGCCAGCTTGACGATCAGCACCCGGATGTCCTTGGACATCGCGAGCACCAGCTTGCGGAAATTTTCGGCCTGCTTGGTGCGGTCCGACTGGAGTTCCAGCCGGGTCAGCTTGGTGACGCCGTCCACCAGATCGGCGATCGCCGGGCCGAATTCGGCGCGCAGGCGATCGTGCGTGACCCCGGTATCCTCGATCGTGTCGTGCAGCAGCGCGGTCGCGATGGAAGCCGGGTCGAGATGGAAGCCGGCGAGGATGCTGGCGACGGCCAGCGGATGGGTAATGTAGGGGTCGCCGTTATCGCGCGCCTGCCCGGCATGGGCTTCCTGCGCGACGGCGAAGGCGCGGCGGATCAGGTCGAGATCGGCATCCGGAGCATAGGCACGGACGCGCCGCACCAGTCCTTCGCAGGAAATGACGCGGGCGGGAGGGGGCTCGGGCGCCGCATTCCCATCCGTGTCTTCAGGCCCATCCGTGCCTTCAGGCGCGGTCGAAGCAGCGGAAACCAGCGCCCGGCCATCGCCCGGCGCGGGCGAGGCCGGCGCCTGGGCGGTGACATCGACGACCATGTCGGTCGGGCCGGCCGCATCCGCTGCCATGGGCTTATCGCCGCGAACGGCCGCCCAGTTCGGCCTCGATCGCGGCCTCCAGCTCTTCGGCCGACATGCCGGCGCCGTGGGCGGCCTCTTCCTCGGCCGAAACGTCCTGAAGACCGAAGATGTTCTGCTCGGTCGGGATCAGGTCCATCACTTCCTCGTCGGCCGGCTCGGGCTCCGGCGCGCGGGCCAGCGAACGGACGAGATCGGTGCGGATCTGTTCGAGCTCGATCGTCTGGTCGGCGATTTCCCGCAGCGCGACGACCGGGTTCTTGTCGTTGTCGCGGTCGATCGTCATCTCCTCGCCACGCGACAGGCCGCGCGCGCGCTGCGCCGCCAGCAGAACCAGCTCGAAGCGATTGGGAACCCGTTCAACGCAATCTTCGACGGTGACGCGCGCCATAAGGCAAGCCTCCGGTATTTACATTATTAAAAAAAACGATTTTATCCACAGTGCGGCGCAAACGCAAGGCCGGGTTTGGTGGGTTGCCCGGTTGGCGGGTTGGCGGGTTGCCCCGTCACGCATCGTCCAGCCGGCGGATCTCCTGCGCCGGGAGGGATGCGATCGCCGCCCCGACACGATGCCCCGTGCGAGGATTGCGCCAGTCCGGCGCCACATCGCGCAGCGGGAGCAGGACGAAGGCCCGCTCCTCCGCCCTGGGATGCGGCAGGATGGGATCGGGCGCGTCACGCACGCAGGAGCCCATCGCCACGATATCGAGATCCAGCGGCCGCGCCGCGTTGGCGACCGTGCGCCGCCGGCCCGCCTCGGCCTCGATCGCCTGCAAGGCGGCCAGCAGCGCGGCGGGGTCGATCTCGCCCGCCACGCCCACCACGCCGTTGACGTAAGGCGGCTGGCCCGAGGGAGGAACCGGCGCGCTTTCGTACCACGCCGAGACCGCGACCACCCGCAGGCCGGGAATGGCGGCGATGCGCCCGACCGCCCAGCGACAGGTCTCGATCGGCGTGCTGCCCCCTTCACGCGGCAGGTTGGCCCCGATGGCGATCAGGATCATGGTGACGGCCTGGTTGACGGGATGATCGAAATCTTCTGAAACATGAAATATCCAATTGAAAATTTTATATTTTTTTACAAAAAAACGTCTTATATGGTCCGTTTCGACCGTATCAATTTGTCCGCGACGGCTCTAATCTGACGTTTGTTGAGCATATTCTTCAGGTTCAGCACTTCATCCGCACGACTTTTCAACCTCAGGTCATTTTACGAGGATTCATAACCCATGTTTTTTCAACCCGGCGAACGGACTTGTCTTTTCATCGACGGCTCAAATCTCTACTCGGCCTCGCGTCATCTGGGGTTCGATGTCGATTACCGCAATCTGCTGACATTCTTTCGCTCGAAATGCCATATCATCCGTGCCTATTACTATTCGGCGATCCTGGAAAGCGAGGAATATTCCCCGCTCAAACCGCTGACCGACTGGCTGGTCTATAACGGCTATTCGCTCGTTACCAAGACGGCCCGCGAGTTCGTCGACCAGAACGGGCGCCGGCGCGTGAAGGGCAGCATGGATATCGAACTGGCCGTCGACATGATGGAGATGGCCGCGAAGATGGACCATGCCATCCTGTTCAGCGGGGACGCCGATTTCCGCCGCCTTTTGGAAAGCGTGCAGCGCCAGGGCGTGCGGACCACGGTCATTTCGTCCGTGCGCACCTCGCCGCCGCTGATCGGCGACGACCTGCGGCGGCAGGCCGACCAGTTTGTCGATCTGGCCGATATCGCATCGCACTTCACCCGGCGCCAGAGCGAGGCGCGGGTCGTGCGCCAGCAGCAGGCCCCGATCCGCCACCCCGCCGACCAGTTCAGCGAACTGGACGACGACGAAGACTGACTTGCGGCACCGCCGGGCGGGGCGCCATGCGCCCTGCCCGGCCGAGACGCGCGGAGGACAGGCCGCCAGCGCGCGTTTGCGGTCAGACTCTCAGCTTTCGAGTTGCAGGCTGCGCGTCGTGCGCTCGTGCACCTGGGCGCAGAGTTCGGGCCGGTCGGCCAGCGGGGCGCCGTAGGACGGGATCATTTCCCGCAGCTTTGCCTCCCAGCGCGGCAGTTCGCTGGGGAAGCATTTGCTGATCACGGTCAGCATGATCGAAACGGCGGTCGAGGCCCCAGGCGACGCGCCGAGCAGGGCCGCGACCGTGCCGTTGGCCCCGGTGACGACTTCGGTGCCGAATTGCAGCACGCCGCCCTTTTTGGCGTCCTTCTTGATGACCTGCACGCGCTGGCCGGCGGTGATCAGTTCCCAATCCTTCGCCTGGGCGTTCGGCACGAAATCGCGCAGGGCATTGAGCCGCGTCTCGTTGGATTGCAGCACCTGCTGCACCAGGTAGCGGGTGAGCGGCATGTTGTCGCGCGCCACCGCCAGCATGGCGCCGAGATTGTCCATGCGAATGGATTTCGGCAGGTCCCACAGCGAGCCCTGCTTGAGGAACTTGGTCGAGAAGCCGGCATAGGGGCCGAACAGCAGCCCCTCCTTGCCGTCGATCACGCGGGTGTCGAGATGCGGCACGGACATCGGCGGCGCGCCGACCGATGCCTTGCCGTAGACCTTGGCATGATGGCGGGAGACGATGTCCGGGTTGGTACAGCGCAGGAACTGGCCGCTGACCGGGAAGCCGCCGACGCCCTTCGATTCGGGGATGCCGGTCTTCTGCAACAGCGGCAGCGCGCCGCCGCCCGCGCCGATGAAGACGAAGCGCGCGCCGACCGACACGGTGGCGTTCGACGTGAGATCGCGCACCGCCAGCCGCCAGGAACCGGAGGCGTCCTGCTTCAGGTCCTCGACCTCATGCGACAGTTTGAGGTCGAAACCCGGCTGGCCGGAGAGGAAATTGACCAGCAGGTGCGTCAGCGCGCCGAAATTGACATCGGTGCCCGCCGCGATCCAGGTCGCGGCCAGCTTGGTGCCGGCGGTGCGGCCTTCCATCACCAGCGGCATCCATTGCGCAAGCTGCGCCGGGTCGGTGGAGAAGCGCATGCCGCTGAACAGCGGATGATCCTTCAGGGCTTCGTACCGGCGGCGCAGATAGTCGCAGTTTTCGTCGCCCCAGACGAAGCTCATGTGCGGGATCGGATTGAGGAACGCGCGGGGCGAGGCGATGATGCCCGATTCGACCAGATAGGCCCAGAACTGCCGCGAAAGCTGGAATGCCTCGTTCACGCCGACCGCCTTGGAAATGTCGATCGTGCCGTCGGCGCGCGCGGGGGTGTAGTTGAGTTCGCACAGCGCGGAATGGCCCGTGCCGGCGTTGTTCCAGGCGTTGGAGCTTTCCTTCGCCACGTCGTCCAGCCGTCCGAACATCCCGATCGACCAGTCCGGCTGCAGGAGCTTGAGCAGCGCGCCGAGCGTCGCGCTCATGACCCCTCCGCCGATCAGGACGACATCATAGGCGGATTCGGTTCGGGTCGTATTCGAGGTCATGACATTCTCCGGAACGAGGCGCGCAGGCCGAAGCCTGTGAATACGGTCTGGGCCGCCGGTCCCATCGCGGCGGACCGAAGGCGGGAAAGAGTGGTCGTCCAAGGACCGGACGAACCTGAACCGGGTGGCATGCGGGCCGTATCGTCGCGGACAATCCGCCCATCGCACAAACGGGATCGCAGAGCCATAACCCGGTCCGGTCCTCCGGAACGCCCCAACCTCTTGCCATCTGAACCGGCATTCCGAGACATCATCTCTGCGCGAGCCCATCCTGACCCGCTCCATTGGGCGCGGCAAGCGGGGACAGAAGACCGATCCGGCCTGTTCCTTCTTATTGCTTCCATTTTCTGGAATTCCCCGGCGGAATTGCCGGTCTTTCCATTCCGGCAGCGCATGACTGTCAGGCTTTTCCCGCATCGTGGCAAGGGAACCATCACCGAAATCCGGATGGCCGGTTCAGGCCGGCGGCGGCTTTGCGCGCCGGGGCATGGCCCGCCAGACCCGGTAGGCCAGCAGGCCGGACACGACCCCGCCATAGAGCAGCGTTTCCGCCCGGATCACCTTGAAAGACAGGATGAAATGGATGGCGGCGCAAATCGCGGCCGCGTAGGCTAGGCGATGCAGCACCTTCCAGCGCCTGCCCAGCCGGCGGATCGACCAGCCGTTCGATGTCGCGGCCAGCGCGGCCAGGATGGTGAAGGCGACCATGCCGAGGATGATGAAGGGCCGTTTCGTCACGTCGGCCAGCAGGGTGAGCAGGTCGAACCCCTGGTCCAGCGCCACATAGGCCGACAGGTGGAACAGCGCGTACCAGAAGGCCAGTAGCCCCAGCGCCCGCCGGTAGCGGAGAAGGTTTATCCCGGTCAGGTCCCGCAGCGGCGTGACGCACAGCGACAGGATCAGGAAGCGCAAGGCCCACAGGCCCAGCGTGCGCTCGAATGTATTGACCGGATCGGCGCCCAGCCGGTCGGTCGCGCCCAGCACGAACGACACCGCCGCCGGAAGCAGCCCGAAACCGTAGAGGGCCAGCCGGATCGGGCCGGCGGACCTTGCGTGCCATGGCGCCATCAGAAATCGCGCCGCAGGTCCATGCCGGCATAGAGGCCGGCCACCTGTTCGCCATAGCCGTTGAACGGCAGGGTGGGCTGACGGGCGGCGCCGAAGAAGCCGCCGCCGGCACCGATCGGCCGCTCGCTGGCCTGGCTCCAGCGCGGATGGTCCACGGCCGGATTGACGTTGGCGTAGAAGCCGTATTCGTCGGGAGCGCGGAGGTTCCACGATGTGCGGGGCTGCCGGTCGGTCAGGCGGATGCGCACGATCGATTTGATGCCCTTGAACCCGTATTTCCACGGCACGACCAGCCGGATCGGCGCGCCGTTCTGGTTGGGCAGGGTCTGGCCGTACAGCCCGACCGCCAGGATCGTGAGCGGGTGCATGGCCTCGTCCAGACGCAGCCCCTCGACATAGGGCCAGTCGAGCACCGGCAGCACGCCGCCCTGCTCCGGCATTTCCGACGGGCGCACCACCGATTCGAAGGCGACATATTTCGCGCTGCCCAGCGGCTCGACCTCGGCCAGCAGGTCGCGCAGCGCGAAGCCGATCCAGGGGATGACCATCGACCACGCCTCGACGCAGCGCATGCGGTAGGTCCGCTCTTCCAGGGGGCGGGTCAGCAGCGCGTCGATGTCGTAGGTGCGGGGTTTGGCCACCATGCCGTCGACCCGCACGGTCCAGGGACGGGGGTGGAACGCGCCGGACCGTTCGGCCGGGTCGGTCTTCTCCAGTCCGAATTCGTAGAAATTATTGTAGTGCGTCACGTCGCGCAGGGGCGTGGGCTTGAGCCCCGTGCCCGACAGGGCGCCCGGACGGGCCGCCAGCTCCGCCGCCCCGGCCGGGCGTGGCGGCAGGATCGAACCCGTGAGGCCGGCGCCGGCGGCGGCGGCCAGCATGGCGCGCCGCGACAGCCACAGCGCGGGTGGCGTGATGGCTGAGGATGGCGGTGCGGGGTAGCGAAAGACGCGCATGAGGGGCCTTCTTTCCTGGGGCCTCCTGGGGTCCCGGCACGCGCCGGGCGGAGGGCGTGACACCGCTGGGATCGTCCGGCACCTTGCCGGAAACGGGACGGTATTGAAAAGGAGCATGACCATGACCGATTCCTCTGATCACGGCACGGCAGGGACTGTCGGCTTTGTCGGCTTTGGCGCCATGGCCAGCCGCATGGGCCGGAATCTCGAAGCCTCCGGCTATCAGATCGTAGCCTATACCCCATCGGGCAAGGGTGGCGACGGCACGACCCGCTTTCTGCCCTCGCCCCGCCAGTTGGCCGAAGCCTCGGGCGGGACCGTCATTCTCTGCGTGCCCGATGACGAGGCGCTGGAAAGTGCCGCCTATGGCCCCGACGGCGTGCTGGCGGGCATGGCGGCCGGGACGCTGCTGATCAATACCAGTTCGGTGTCGCCGGAAGCCTCGCTGGCGCTGGCGGAGGCGGCCGGCGAACGGGGGATCGCCGCCCTCGATGCCCCGGTGTCGGGCAGCACACCGGAGGCCGATGCCGGCACGCTGGTGGTGCTGGTCGGCGGAGAGGCGGAGGTTGTGGCGCGCGCCCAGCCGATCTTCGACATTATCGGCCAGACGACGATCCATGCCGGGCCGGCCGGCTGTGGCTCGAAGCTGAAGCTGGTGATCAACGGCATCATGGGTGTGGGGCTGGCGGCGGTTGCCGAAGGCTTCAGCTACGGCGTGGCCGCCGGGCTGGACCGGGACATGCTGTTCGAGGCGCTCGATTCGGTCGCGGTGATCTCGCCCCATCACAAGCGCAAGCTCAAGGCGGCCAGGGCGGGCGATTTCCGGCCGCAATTCCCGACCCGGCTGATGCAGAAAGACATGCGGCTGCTGCTGGACGCCGCCGCCCGTGTCGCCGCCCCGGTGCCGACCATGGCGACCACCACCCAGCTTCTGTCGCTGACGCGGCGGGGGCATGCGAACGACGATTATTCCGCGTTGTTCGCCGTGCTGGAAAGCATGGTGGCCAATACGCCGTAGGGCGCGCCGGCCCTCAGCCGAATGCCATTGCCGCCATGACGGCCAGCCGGTCGCCGAGGCCGCGTGGCGCCGGGTCGGCCCCACGGGCGAAGTCGCGCCGGGCCAGCACGCCCGGCAGCGCCGCCGCCCTGGCCTGGCGCGGCAGGCGCCGGCGGCCGGCCTCGGCCAGGAATGCCTGCCCTTCGCGGCGCAGGTCCGCGCGCAGCGCCCGCGCGATGTCCGGCGGCAGGGGGGCGCCGTCGCGAATCGTGTCGCCCGACAGGCCGGATTCGGCCAGCGCGGAATCGGGCACCGGGCAGCGGCCGCTGGCCAGCACCAGTTCCAGATGCCGCACCAGGCCGCCCGCGCCGTAGGCGGCGCCGTGCGATTCGACCGCTTTCAGCAGGTCCGGGTCCGTCACGCCGGCCGCCTGGGCGATGGCGACCTGTATGCCGCCGGCGCCGCCGCGCATTGCCGTGCGCCAGGCGGGCCAGTCCGCCAGCCCGTCCAGTTCGGCCTCGCGGGCGTCGAGGATGCCCAGCAGGGTTTCGGGCTTCACGCGGCCCTGCGCGATCAGCGCGCGGATGGGGTCGGCAATTTCGTGCGGGTGGGGGGCGCCTTCGATGATTTCGCGCCACCATTGCAGGCGGATCAGCCCCGCCATCGACCCCGCGACGGCGCGGGATTGCATGCCGCCGAGGGCACGAACGGTTTCGTGATTGAAGGCGAGCAGGGTGAAGGCGGCTTCGCGCGCCGCCGCCGGCAGGAACAGCGCGCACAGGAAGCGGTCGGGGTCGGCGCGCCGGGCAATGGGGGCGTCGGGGGAAACTCCGGCGGCGGCGGCGCGTCTTTCCGGGGGGGCCGTCATGGCAGTGCGTGTCATGACAATGGCTTGCCGCGCGCGACGGCGTGGCGCAAGAGTTTCGGCCGGCGGGTCGGCCGTCCCTGTTCCGTCACTTGACGCCCCTTCCCCGCCCCCATAGCTCTGACGGGCGGCGTTTTCGCCGCTGCAATTCCAAGGAGAACGTCCATGGCTTTCGAATTGCCCACTCTTCCGTTCCAGACCAACGCGCTGGCGGCGCGCGGCATGTGCCAGGAAACGCTGGAGCTGCATCACGGCAAGCACCACCAGGCCTATGTCACCGCGCTGAACGGCTTCGTCGAAGCCAAGCCCGAACTTCAGGGCAAGTCGCTCGATGAAATCATCCTGGCGGTCAAGGGGGATGCGGCCCTGGCGCCGGTGTTCAACAATGCCGGCCAGCATTGGAACCATATCCTGTTCTGGCAGAACCTGTCGCCGACCGGCGGCACGATCCCCGACGCGCTGGCCGCCAAGATTGCCGAGGATTTCGGCAGTGTCGATACGTTCAAGACCGACTTCAAGGCGGCTGCGACCTCGCAGTTCGGCTCGGGCTGGGCGTGGCTGGTGCTGGGTTCGGACGGCAAGCTGAAGGTGACCAAGAGCGCCAACGGCTCCAACCCGCTGGCCGAAGGCCAGGGCAAGGTGCTGCTGGGCCTCGATGTGTGGGAGCATTCCTACTATCTCGACTTCCGCAACCGTCGCCCCGACTACGTGACCAACTATCTGGACAAGCTGGCGAACTACGAGTTCGCCGAGGCGCAGCTCAAGGCCGCCTGAACGGCCGACGGTACCGCGTGACCTGGAATGCCCGGCCCCCTTGGGGCCGGGTTTTTCATGTACGGCCGCCGGAGAGCGGCCCGGCGTGCCCGATATCGCGCAGCCTGACGCCGGACGCGAGGTCCCGCTCGATCCGCTCCAGCGTCAGGCCCTTGGTCTCGGGCACGAACAGGGCGACCAGCAGCACGAACAGCGCGTTCAGCCCCGCATAGAGCCAGAAGGTCGCGGACAGGCCCAGGCGGTCCATCAGCGACAGGAACGACACGCCCACGATCATGTTGGCGACCCAGTTGGCGGCGGTGGAGCAGCCCACGCCGAACTCCCGGCCTTGCAGCGGCTGGATTTCCGCGCACAGCACCCATGTCACCGGCCCGGCCGAAAAGGCGAATCCGGACACGAAACAGATCATGCCGCCGATGGCGAGCGCCTGGGCCGTCGTCTCGCGCACTTCGGCGGAGGGGGAGATGCCCAGCAGCGCCATGCCGATGGCCATCACGACCAGGCCGCAGACCAGCAGCGGGCGGCGGCCCCAGCGATCGACCAGCCCGATCGCCACGAAGGTGGCGGCCACGTTCACCGCGCCCACGATGACGGTGCCCCACAGGCGCCCATGGTCGATGAAGCCGGCGAGGCCCAGGATGCGCGGGGCGTAATACATGACCACGTTCATGCCGGTGAATTGCTGGACGAGCTGCAACGTCACCCCCAGCGCCACCGAGCGGCGGAAATTCCGGTCCTTGCGCAGGAGCGCCCAGCCCGAGGTGCGGACGTGCAGGCGGGCGTCGATCTCGCGCAGTTCGCGGGCGACACTCTGGCCCTGGCCGCGCAGGTCCTGCAACGCGCGCCGCGCGGCCTCGCGCTTGCCGCGCATCATCAGCCAGCGCGGGCTGGCGGGCAGGAAGGCGACGCCGATCATGAAGACGATGCCGGGAAAGGCCACGATGCCCAGCATCCAGCGCCATGTCTCGAAATAGGAAAACAGCGCGTTGGAGACGAACGCCGCCATGATGCCGATGGTGATCATGAGCTGGTAGATCGCGACCATGGCGCCCCGGTGCCGGGGATCGGCGATCTCGGCGATATAGAGCGGCGCGGTGAAGGTGGAGATGCCGACCGCGAGGCCCATCGTCACCCGCCCGGCGATCAGCGTGCCGACCGACCCGGCCATGGCGCAGAACAGCGACCCCGCCACGAACAGGGCCGCGCCGATCAGCAGCGTGTGCTTGCGCCCCCAGCCGAAGGAGAGCCGCGCCGCGATGGGCACGCCCAAGGCCGCGCCCACCATCATGGCCGCGACGATCCATTCCTGCACGAGCCGGGTGGCGTGAAATTCGCGCGCGACGGGGCCGAGCGCGCCGGAGATGACGCCGATATCGAGACCGAACATGAGCCCGGCCACCGACGCCAGGCCCGAGGCCACGCCGGCCTGGCCGCGCATGCAGGCGGGCTGGCAGACGGGCTGGAAGCGTTCGGCGCCCCGCCCGGCCCCGCGCTCGGCTCTGACTGCCTCGATCTCTCCGTACAGCGTCATGCCCCTTTCCCCCCGGAGAGGGCTAACGGCCGGCGAAGCGGCCGGTTCGCCGGCCGCCGCCGGGCGCGGTTCAGCCGGCCTTGGGGGCGGCGTCGTTGGCGGGCTTGGCGGTGCTGGTGACGACCGAGGTCAGGGTCTCGCGCACCACCGTCACGCGGACGTTGGGGGCGATTTCGATCTCGATTTCGTTCGAATCGTCGCGGATCTTCTGCACCACGCCGATGATGCCGCCGGCCGTCAGCACCCGGTCGCCGCGACGGATCGCCGCGAGCTGGGCGCGCAACTGCTTCTGCTTCTGCTGCTGCGGGCGGATCAGGAGGAAATAGAAGATCGCGAACATCGCGACGTAAGGGAGGATCGACATCAGCCCGCCGGCGCTCAGGAGCCCCCCCTCGCCTCCGGCGCTCTGGGCATATGCCGGGGTCACAAGGAAATCTGAAAGTGCGGTCATGTCGTGCTTTCGGCGCTCATTTAATGGGTTGCGGGCTGAGGCAGTGGACCATAGTTTTCGTCCGTTTCCCGTCAAGGCGTCGGTTTGCTTTCCGCCGCGCTCCGGGTCCGATCGCGCCTTTCCAGCCACAGGACCGACGATGGAGTCTCACCCTCTCCTGCCCTTTCTCGACCGTATCGCCCAGGCGCTGGAGCGGCTGTCGCCGCCGCCGCCGAGCCTGGCCGGGCTGGATGCCGCCGATGCCTTCGTCTGGCACCCCGCGCGGGGCCGCCTGGAGCCGGTGGCCCATGTGGCGCATGTCGATATGGACCTGTTGCGCGGCGTCGAGACACAACGCCGGCTGGTGCTGGACAATACGCTGCATTTCGCCCGTGGTTTGCCGGCCAACAACGTGATGCTGTGGGGCGCGCGCGGCATGGGCAAGTCCTCGCTGGTCAAGGCCGCCCATGCGCAGGCCAACCTGACGGCGGAGGGCGTGCCGGCGGCGCCCGGCCGGGGGAGCCTGGTGCTGATCGAAATCCAGCGCGAGGACCTGTCCACCCTGCCCGACCTGCTGGCGCTGCTGCGCACCAGTGCGCGCCGCTTCGTCGTCTTCTGCGACGACCTGTCGTTCGAGAGCGAGGATGCCGATTACAAGGCGCTGAAATCGGTGCTGGATGGCGGGATCTCGGGCCGGCCGGAGAACGTGCTGTTCTACGCGACCTCCAACCGGCGGCACCTGATGCCCCGCGACATGATCGACAACGAACGCTCGACCGCCATCAATCCGTCCGAGGCGGTCGAGGAGAAGGTCTCGCTGTCCGACCGGTTCGGGCTCTGGATCGGCTTTCATAACTGCGCGCAGGATGTCTTTCTGGACATGGTGCGGGCCTATGCCGCGACCCGGCGCCTCGCGATCGGGGAGGACGAGCTGGCGCGGCGCGCCAATGCCTGGTCGGTTGCCCGTGGCGGGCGCTCGGGGCGCGTCGCCTGGCAGTTTATCGAGGACCTGACCGCCGAACTCGCCACCTCGCCGCACGTTGGGGAGCCCGTTGGGGAATCGACACGTCCTTGATCAGAATCAAGGCCGGCGACCGGTGCGTTGCCTGATATCATAAGGGCTTCCAGCCTGACCGGCGGGAAGAGAAACCGGGCCCTTGCCGCTGTCGGGCAATGACATGGATTATCAATTGCGCGACAGGATGAGATGCCTCTTTAATGCGTGCGGCTTCTGTCACGATGCCGCGCGACCCACCGGACAGCCGCAGGCGACCGAGCACATAGAGAGACGATGAACCAGATTTTTTCGACGGACAGCATGCCCCGCCCCACCCTGACCCTTGGGGAGGATCTGCGTCGCATCCGCTGCGATCCCGATTTCTGGTATCCCGTGGCCTGGTCACGCGAACTCAAGGCCGGCAAGACCATCGGCACCCGTTATGCCGGCCTGCCGATCGCCCTTGTGCGCCCCGTTGAAGGCGATGTCTTCGCGCTGGAGGACCGCTGCGCCCATCGGCAGGTGCCGCTGAGCAAGGGCACGGTGAAGGGCCAGGCGGTGCAGTGCTGCTATCACGGCTGGGCCTATGGGCGCTCGGGCCGGTGCATCGACGTGCCCTATCTGGGCAAGGGCAAGCTGCCCAACGGCGTGAAGACCTATCCCTGCCGCGAGCAGGACGGGCTGATCTTCATCTTTCCCGGCGATCCGGAGAAGGCCGAGACCGTGCCGATGCCCCGGCTGTCGCAGGTTGCCAACCCCGACTACAAGACCCGCCGCTTCGGCCGGCATGTGAAATGCCACTACAGCTTCATGCATGAGAACCTGATGGATATGAACCATCAGTTCATGCACATGAAGCAGATGGGCCAGATGAAGCCGCGCTTCCTGGGCCAGGATCGTGGCCCCGGCATGATCGAGGCGCGCTATACCTTCGCCCGCACCGGCGGCAAGCAGCCGATCGGCGAGGCGCTGGTCTTCGGGCAGAAGCGCGACAACAGCGCGAAATTCGCCCATCGCGATGTCATGACCATCCGCACCGAATATCCGTACCAGACGCTGAAGATCGAGCCGACCGGCGGCGAGGCGGTGATGGATCTGTGGATTGCCTACGTGCCGCAGGACGAGGAGCAGTTGACCAACCGGGTCTTCGGGCTGCTGTCGATCAAGCGCCCCAAGCTGCCGGGCGTGCTGGACCTGGCCTGGCCGTTCCTGGTCGCGTTTACCGAGCGGATCTTCCGCGAGGATCGCGAGATCGTGGAACTGGAGCAGAATGCGTGGAACGAACTGGGCGGCGACCATAACCAGGAAGTGTTCCCGGTGATTCGCGACCTGCGCCAGCTTCTGGCCGAATGCGGCATTCGCGTACCCGAGATCGGCTGAGGGTTTCGCAAGCTCCATGTCAGTTCCATGATCGACGAGCGGACGGATACCACCCTGGAGGCCGGCCCCTTCCGGCTGCGGGCGCTTGTGTCGTCGGACGCGGGCGCGATGCACCGGCTGGTCAATGACTGGAGCGTGATCCGGATGCTCAGCCGGGTGCCGTTTCCCTACCCGCGCGGGCTGACGGATGAATGGATCGCCTCGACCGCTGAACTGGCGCGGCGGGGGGTGGCCTATCATTTCGCCATTACCCACCCCGAATCGGATACGCCCGATTCGCTGATCGGCTGCATCGGGTTGCAGGTCGATCGGGGCCGCCGGTCGGCCACCGTGGGATACTGGGTTGGCCGCCCTTACTGGAACCGCAAGGTCGCCACCAGCGCGGTGGGGCGGATCGCGCGCTGGGCGCTGGCCAACATGCCGGTGGACCGCGTGGCCGCCGCCGTGGCGCATGATAACCCGGCCTCGATCGCCGTGCTGCGGCGGCTGGGGTTTCGCGAGACCGGAACCGGGCACCAGGAATTCGTCTCGCGCGGCGGGGAGCATCCGGTGCTGCTGTTCGAGGCGAACCGGGAGGATATGGCGATGGATGCGTCGTCCGGCGCCGCGACCACCCAGGCCGGGGAGCGGAAGCGCGTGGTGCTGGTGGCCGCCGTCGCGCTGATCGATACCGATGGCCGCATTCTTCTGGCCCGTCGGCCGGAAGGCAAGCCGATGGCGGGCCTGTGGGAGTTCCCCGGCGGCAAGGTCGAGGCCGGGGAGACGCCGGAGGCGGCGCTGATCCGCGAACTGGACGAGGAGCTTGGCCTGGATGTCAGCCGGTCCTGCCTCGCGCCCTATACGTTCGTGTCGCACGATTACGGGCATTTTCATCTGCTGATGCCCGTCTATGTCTGCCGGCGCTGGAAGAATGTGCCCCGCCCGCGGGAAGGCCAGACGCTGGCGTGGGTTCGGGGGGACGATCTTTCGGCCTATCCGATGCCGGAAGCGGATCTGCCGCTGGTGCCTCTGCTGCGCGATCTGGTGTGAGAGACGGCGACGGCCGGCCCTCTGCATGGAGACCCTCTATGGGGCGGCCCTCTGTGGGGCGACCCCCTCTATAGAGCGAAGGGTGCGTCCAGCGTGAAGGTGGCCTGTTTCTGGCCGGCGATGCTGGTGCCGAAGGCGAACAGGCTGCCGCTGAGGGGCTGGTCCACGAGTTGGCGGGCCGACAGGCCCTTGCGGGCGGTGGTGACGAAGACGGTGCGGTAATCGGCGCCGCCGAAGGCGACCTTGGTGACGTTGCGGGCCGGCATGGGAATGGGCTCGACCCCGGTGCCGTCGGGGGCCAGACGTTCGATCCGCCCGCCGTCCCATACGCCGACCCAGAGGAAGCCCGCGCTGTCGACCGCGATGCCGTCGGGGTAGCCGTCCCGCAGGGTGGCGAAGACCCGGCGGTTCGACAGGGTGCCCTCGGGCGACACGTCGAAGGCGTAGACGGTCCGGGCGGGTGAGTGGTTGTGGTAGAGCGTGCGGCCGTCAGGCGACAGGGCCGGGCCGTTGCTGACCACGTAGCCCGTATCCTCGCGCCGGATCGACAGGGCGCCACGGTCCTGGCGGACGGAATAGAGCGAGCCGGTGGGCTCGGTCTCGGCATCGTGCATGGTGCCGAACCACAGGCGGCCGAACCGGTCCACATGGCCGTCATTGATCCGGTTGCCGGGCTGGTCGGGCTCGACGGGCAGGTCGAGGCCGAATCGGCCGGTGGCGGGGGAAAACCGGTGCAGCCCGTCGCGCAGGCCGCACAGGAAGGTGCCGTCGGCGAGCGGCACCAGGAAGCCGGGCCGGTCCGGAGCGGGCCAGGAGGTTCTCTCGCCGCTTTCCGGCCGGTAGCGGTGGATCGCCTTTCCCACGATATCGACGAAATACAGCGCCTGTTCGGCTTCCGACCAGACGGGGCCTTCGCCCAGCATGGCTGGAAGTTCCCACACGCAGCGCGGCACGCCGCACATCGGTCCTTCCCTCATCGCCCCAATCCTCCTGTCTGGCCGGAAGCGGATTCCGGGCTCATAATGCGGTTCAATGCCATTGGACGGGAACCCGCCATCATGAACCCGACAGCCTGCATCCTGGTCATCGGTAACGAGATTCTCTCGGGCCGGACGCAGGACGTCAACGTGCAATATATCGCACGACGCCTGTCCGAACTGGGGATCACGCTCGCCGAAGTGCGGATCATCCCCGATCGCCGCGAGGTGATCGTGACCACGCTGTGCGATGTGCGGGCGCGATTCGAGCATGTCTTCACCACCGGCGGCATCGGGCCGACCCATGACGACATTACCGCGCCCTGCGTCGCCGAGGCGTTCGGGGTGCCGTGGGTCGTCCATCCCGAGACCTTCCGGCTGCTGGAAGCGCATTTTCGGCCGGGGGAGTTCAATGCCGCCCGGCAGCGCATGGCGACCCTGCCGCAGGGGGCGACCCCGATCGCCAACAACGTTTCGATCGCGCCGGGATTCAGCATCGGCAATGTCCATGTGCTGGCCGGCGTGCCGCGCATCATGCAGGCGATGTTCGAGGCGGTGGCCCCGACCCTGCGGCATGGCACGCCCGTGACCTCGCGAAGCTGGTATGCGCTGGAGCTGTTCGAGGGGGCGCTGGCCGCCGGCCTGTCCGAGATCCAGGACCGTTATCCGGACCTCGATATCGGGTCCTATCCGTTCAGGCGGCCGGATGGACGGCGGGGCGTGGCCCTGGTCTGCAAGGGGGTGGATCGCGGTGCCGTGCTGGCGGCGGCGCAGGCGACGCGCGACCTGATCGTGCAGTTGGGCTTTGCGCCGCAGGAAGGCGAGCCGCCGCCCTGAGCGTGGGGAGGCTTCTCAGCCGCCTTCGGCATCGGGCAAGGCGCCGGGGATGTGCATCTCCGGCAGGTGGAGCGTCGTCTGCTGGCCCAGATTGGCGGAGTGGCCGCCCAGCGACACGCCGTACTCGCCCGCCGGCACCACCCAGTCCAGCGTTGCCGGATTCCAGTGGCCCAGCATGCGCGCGTCGATCCCCACCGCCAGCCGTGCGGCCTGTCCGGGGGTAAGCTGCACGCTCCGCCAGCCGATCAGGCGCTTGGGGGCGTCGCCGGTTCCTTCGGGGAGGTCGAGATAGATCTGCGGCACGTCGCGGCCGGCCATGGCCCCGCGATTGGAGACGCTGAAGGCGACCAGCAGCCGTGAGCCGTCCCGCGTTACCTTCAGGTCGCCATAGGCGAAACGCGCGCGGGCCGAGAGCCCGTATCCGAACGGGAACAGCGGCGCGACATGTGCCCGGTCGAATGCCTTGTATGCCGCCAGATGCGGGTGGGGCGGCGCGGCGCCGCCGGTAAAGGTGACGGGCAGGCGTCCGGAAAACTCGCGCTGGCCGGTCAGCAGGTCCGCCAGCGCGTCACCGCCGCCCTCGCGCCACGACCACGCCTGCACCACGCCGTCGACCTGGTCCAGCCACGGCATGGGGCGGGCGGGATCGTCCGACAGCAGGACGACGAGAACGTGCGCGCCCGTGTCGGCCACCGCGTCGATCAGGCGGTCGTCCTCGGGGCCGGCGGAGAAGAGGACGATATGGCCGGCCTGGGTGATATAGGGCGGCACGGGGCCGTCCGCCGGCGCGTCGGCGGCCCGGCGCGCGACCTGCCCTGTCCGGCTCAGGGCGTCGGCCATGATATCCGCTGCCTCCCGCGCCGCCCCGGTGCCCAGGACGAGGATCGGCTCGGCGGTGGTGCCGGCCAGGGGCAGGATCGCGTTTTCATTGCGCAGCAGCACCGTGCCTTCGGCGACCACGTCTTCCGCCAGCGGGTCGCGATAATGCACGGGGGCGCGCAGCGCGCCGAATGGTGGCGGATTCTCGGTCACGCCGGCGTCGTCCATCGACTGCATGACATGGGCGGCCATGCGGTCCAGCCGGGCGGGTGGCACGAAGCCTCCCTTCATGACCGCCTGGCGCAGCGAGGCGCCGAACAACGCCGTATCGGCGGTGCCGGGTTCGCCCGCCACGTCGATGCCGGCCGCCAATGCCGACAGCAGCATCGGACGGCGGGCCGCCGTGCCGTCCGGCGTCGGGCGGTCCGCCAGCAGGGCGATCATGCCGCCATAATGCCATCCGTCGCGCAGCGTGCGTTCCATGCCGTCCAGCGCGCCGCATGGCCGCGCATCCACGATCGTGACGTGGCAGAGCATGCCCGCGCCCCTTGCCTGCTCCAGGGCGACATGGAGGGCCAGCATGCGGTCCTCGGACGCCGCGTCGGCCGCGTCGGCGTCGGGCTGGCCACGGCCGCCGAACAGCGGCAGCACATGGCCGGCGATCAGCCCGGATGCGACCGCGCCCATCATCCGGCCGGCCAGCAAGGGGTCCTCGCCATCATAGGCGCGGCCGGCCGGCAGGGGGCCGACGCCGCCGACCGCCGCGATCGCCCGGCCGCCGGCCCGGATCGCCCGCGCCCGCGCCTGCCCCGCCCGCCGCGCCAGGTCGCGGTCCCAGGTCGCCATCAGCGCCAGCGGCGAGCGCTGCCCCGCGCCGGCTTCCAGCAGGGCCATGCGCAGGGCCGGCAGGCCGGCGCGCGGCACGCCGGGCAGCGTGACGAGCGACACGCCCGCGACCGGCGTGGCCACGACCTCCGCCCGCACCAGGGTGAGTTTCTCCGTCTGGGTCAGGCGGGCGGCCGGGGAGGCCGTCCGCGCCGGGTGGTCGGCCGCGCCGGCCGGGGGGGCGGACAGCGCCAGGGCCGCCAGCAGGGCCATGCCCCGCCACGGCCCGCCGGCCCCTGCCCCCCTGCCCGCGATGCCTGCCACGCCGCCCCTCCGAATCTTTCATGCCGAATCTTTCGTGCCGTCGCGCGGCGACTCCCCCGCGCGGCGCGGCCTGATCGGTCTTTTCAAACCGGCCGGACCCGTGAAGGCAAGGCTCGGGATGGTCTTGCCGGTCGTCCGTTGCCGCCGGGACGTGGTTGCCCGCGGGTGCGGCAGGGAGAAAATCACCGCCCGGCTTGGCGGGGATGGCGCTCCGGGATATGAAGACGGCAGTGAAACCGGCTGAACCGTGGTCCGACCGCCGGCCCCGGACGGGCAGGAACCGCCACGGCCGCCGATCCATCAGCGGGGCCAGACCCGAGGGGACCACAGGGGCAACATGACCGTTCGACCGCCATCCGCCATTCACCGCCTTTCGCCATCGGCCCGCCTGCTGGGCGTGCTGGCCCTTTCCCCGATTCTGGGCCTGACCGCATGTTCCTCGCCGCGCCGCGCGGACGCGGGGCTGGCGATGCCGCAGAACCATCTGATCACCCAGGACCGCTCCGCCAGCGGCGGCGACGACCAGATCGGCAAGAGCGGCGTGAATGCCTATCTGTGGCGCGGCGCGATCGACACGCTGTCGTTCATGCCCTTCGCCTCGGCCGATGCCATCGGCGGCGTGATCCTGACGGACTGGTACACCCCGCCGGCCACCAAGAACGAACGCTTCAAGATCACGGCCTATGTGCTGTCGCGCAATCTGCGGTCGGACGCGCTGCGCGTGTCGGTCTTCCGCCAGGCGTTCACGGATGGGCAGTGGGTCGATACGCCGGTTGCCCCGAACACGGTGTCGGACATCACGACGCGAATCCTGACCCGTGCGCGGCAGCTTCGCGCCGATAATGGCGGCGGCAAGTAAGCCCCTTCCCCCGGCGTTCCCGCGCCGGGGACGATGCCGGGCCGTTGCCCGGCATCCTTCTGCTTCGTATCGGCCGGTCGTGACAGACCGTGACGCCCCGGCCCGTGCTCCTGGACCCTGACATGACTGAAATGACCCCCGCTTCCTACGATTTCCGCACGGCCGAACCGCGCTGGCAGGCCGAGTGGGAGCGGGCGGGCGCCTTCGACGTGCCCGACGTGCCGCCGGCCGACCGCCCCAAATATTACGTGCTGGAGATGTTCCCGTATCCGTCGGGGCAGCTTCATATGGGCCATGTGCGCAACTACACGCTGGGCGACGTGGTGGCGCGCTTCAAGCGGGCCAAGGGGTTTTCGGTGCTGCATCCGATGGGCTGGGATGCCTTCGGCCTGCCGGCGGAAAACGCGGCGCGGGAGCGCGGCGTGCATCCGCAGACCTGGACGCTGGACAATATCGCCGCCATGCGCGGCACGCTGAAGCGGCTGGGCTTCTCGTTCAACTGGGACCGGGAGATCGCGACCTGCCTGCCCGAATATTACGGCAAGCAGCAGAAGCTGTTTCTGGACATGCTTCAGGGCGATCTGGTCGAGCGGCGCGAAAGCTGGGTGAACTGGGACCCGGTGGACCATACCGTGCTGGCGAACGAGCAGGTGGTGGACGGGCGCGGCTGGCGTTCGGGCGCGCTGATCGAGAAGAAGAAGCTCTCGCAATGGTTCCTGCGCATCACCAAATTCGCGCCCGACCTGCTGGAGGGGCTGTCGCATCTGCCGCGCTGGCCGGAGCGGGTTCGCGTCATGCAGGAGCGCTGGATCGGGCGTTCGGTCGGCGCGCGCGTGCGCTTCGGGCTGCATAGCCCGCCCCAGGGCTTCGATACCGACCTGGATTCGGTCGAGGTTTATACCACGCGGCCCGACACGCTGTTCGGCATGGCGTTTCTGGCCGTCGCGCCCGACCATCCGCTGGCCGCGAAGGTTGCGCGCGACAATGCGGACGCCGCCGCCTTCATTGCCGAATGCCGCCGCCTCGGGACCTCCGAGGAGGCGATCGAGAAGGCCGAGAAGCGCGGGTTCGATACCGGCCTGCGTGTGTCGCATCCGTTCATGCCCGACGAGAGCTTTCCGGTCTGGATCGCCAATTTCGTGCTGATGGATTACGGCACCGGCGCCATTTTCGGCTGTCCGTGCGGCGACCAGCGGGATCTGGATTTCGCCAACGCCTATCACCTGCCCTTCCGCCCCGTCGTTCTGCCGCCGGGCGAGGATGCATCGACCTTCGCCATCACCGCCAAGGCGTGGGACGGTGACGGCACGATGATCAATTCCGGCTTTCTGGACGGGCTGGACACCAGGGCGGCGCGGGCTGGGGCCATCAGCCGCCTGGAAGGGCTGGGCGTCGGCCGGGGGGTCGAGAACTGGCGGCTGCGGGACTGGGGCATTTCGCGCCAGCGCTACTGGGGCTGCCCGATTCCGGTCATTCATTGCGCCGCCTGCGGCCCGGTGCCGGTGCCCGACGACCAGTTGCCCGTTACCCTGCCCGAGGATGTGACGTTCGACCGGCCGGGCAATCCGCTGGACCATCATCCGACCTGGAAGCATGTCGCCTGCCCGCGCTGCGGCGCCGACGCCACGCGCGAGACCGACACGTTCGATACCTTCGTGGACAGTTCGTGGTATTTCGCCCGCTTTACCGCCCCGCACGCGGCCGCGCCGACCGTGCGCCCGGCGGCGGATGGCTGGCTGCCGGTCGACCAGTATATCGGCGGGATCGAGCATGCGATCCTGCATCTGCTCTATGCCCGTTTCTTCACGCGGGCGATGCGGGAGACGGGGCATCTGGGGCTGGACGAGCCGTTCGACGGTCTGTTCACCCAGGGGATGGTCAATCACGAAAGCTATCGCGATACCGACGGGCTGTGGCTGTATCCCGAAGAGGTCGAGCGGCGCGGCGATGGCGCGGTGCATCGGGAAACCGGTGCGCCGGTGACGATCGGCCGCGTTGAGAAGATGTCCAAATCCAAGCGCAATACCGTGGCGCCGGTGGCGATCATCGAGCGGTTCGGGGCCGATACCGCGCGCTGGTTCGTGCTGTCGGACAGCCCGCCGGAACGCGACATGGAGTGGACCGAGGCCGGCGTGGCCGGTGCGGCGCGCTTCCTGCAACGGCTCTATCGCGTGGTGCGGATCGTGGCCGAGACCGTTCCGGCCGCCGCTGCCCCGGAGGCGGTGCTCTCTGAAGCCGCCGACACGCTGCGTCGTGCCACCCACCGCGCCATCGCGGCCGTGAGCGAGGCGCTGGAAGGCTTCGCGATCAACGTGGCGGTGGCGCGTCTGCATGAGCTGACCTCCGCCCTGGCGGACGCCGAGCGCGCGGCCGACGATGCCGGCATGGCGTATGCCCGGCGCGAGGCCGCGCTGAGCCTGTGCCTGCTGGCCGCGCCGATGGTGCCCCATCAGGCGGAAGAGATGCTGGCCCTGCTGGAGCCCGGCCAGGCGCCGGCCGTCGATCGTCCGTGGCCGGTGGCCGAGCCGGAATTGCTGGTGGCGCGCGAACTGACCATCGCGGTCCAGATCATGGGCAAGCTGCGTGGGACCGTGGCCGCGCCGCCCGATGCGCCGGCCGAGACGGTGATCGCTCTGGCGGAAAACGAGCCCAATGTGGCGCGGCTGCTGGAGGGCAAGCGCATCGTCAAGCGCATTCATGTGCCCAACCGCATCGTCAATTTCGTGATCGCGGGCTGATCGGATGCCGCATCTGCCCCGTCCCGACGCGCTCCGTTCGTCTCGCCCGCTGCGCCGGGCGGTGCTGATGGCCATGGTGACGATGCTGGGCGGGTGCGGCTTTCAGCCCCTGTATGGGTCGCCGGCCGGCAGCGCTGCCGCGGGCGGGACGATCCCCGACCAGTTGCGCCAGATTTACGTGGCCAGCATCCCTGAACGGTACGGGCAGGAATTGCGGCTGTTCCTGCAACAGAACCTGGCCGGAGCCGAGCAGGAAGACCCGAACGGCTATACGCTGCGCGTCAATTCCTATGTGATGAACGAAGCGATCGACATCCATTCGGACAACACGACCGGCCGGACCCGCGCCACCGCCCACGCGCACTGGATGCTCTATACCGTCGCGCCCACCCCGATGCTGGTGACCCAGGGCGATACCCAGGTCATGGACGGCGAAAACGAGACGTTCGAGCAGTATTTCGCCCAGAACCTGAACCAGACCGCGCTGGCGCGCCGGGTGGCCCAGGCGGTCGCCGACCGGATTACCCAGCAGCTTGCGATCTGGTTCAAGACCCACGCCGCCCCCGCCCAGCGGACGGTGATGCCGCAGGCGACCTATGTCGACCCGAACGTGATGCCCAATTCCAGCACCGAAATCCCGCGTCAGTCGGTCGGTGAAGACGGTCTGCCGGGCATGGCTATCGGCCGGTCCTCGCCCGATCCGTCCGGCACGGCGGGCGGCGATCCGGGCAACGGAACAGTCAACAGCCAGTGAAGATCGACGCGCGCTCGGTCGCCAGGGTCCTGCGCGAGCCCGGCGCGCTCAGGGCCATTCTGCTGCATGGCGAGGATACCGGGCTGATTCGCGAGCGCGCCCGCCAGGCCGCGACCGCCATTGCCCCGCAACTGGACGACCCCTTTCGCGTCGCGGTGCTGGACCGGGATGCGGCGGAGCGGCTGGAAGAGGAAATCTTCTCTCTTTCCCTCAGCGGCGGGCGGCGGGTCGTCTGGGTGCGCGACGGGGGGGACAGTCTGACGGCGCCGTTGAAGGCCAGCCTGGCCCGCGAGTCCGATACGCTGGTCATCATCGAAGCTCCCGGCCTTGCCAGTCGCTCGCGCCTGCGCGCGCTGGTCGAAGCCCAGGCCGGTTGCGCGGCCATCGGCTGTTATCCCGAGGAAGGCCGGGCGCTGGAAGGCACGATTCGCCAGAGCCTTGGGGAAGAGGAGATCCGCATCGACGCCGATGCGCTGGCGTGGTTCGCCGGGTTGCTGGGGCCGGATCGGGCCGCGATGCGGGGCGAGGTTGAGAAACTGGCGCTCTATGCCGGGCGGGGCGGGCATCTGACGCTGGACGATGTGCGTACCTGCATCGGCGATGCCGCCGGCGTGTCGCTGGAAGATGCGGCCTATGCCGCCACCGCCGGCGATCGGGCCGGCGCCGATACCGCGATCGAGCGGGCGCTGGCCGAAGGCACCAGTCCGATCGCCGTTGCGCGGGCGTTGCTGTCGCACCTGCACCGGCTGAGGCGCGCGCGGATCGCGATGGATTCGGGGCAGAGCCGGGCGGATGCGATGCGGGGATTGCGGCCGCCCGTGTTCTTCAAGCGGACCGAATCCTTTGGCCAGGCGTTGTCGCTCTGGAGCGCCGAGCGTCTGATGGATGCCGCCGAGCAGACCCAGGCGCTGGAGAAGGACTGCAAGCAGACCGGGTCGCCCGACCTGGCATTGTGCCGCCGGCATATCGCGCGGCTGGCCGCGACCGCTTCGATGCTGCGCCGCGACCGCTGACGCGCCTTCCGGCCGCGGGGGCGCTTGCCCGAATCCCTGTGCTCGGCTAGAAGCAGAGCGTGTGTCCGCGTAGCTCAGCAGGATAGAGCACAGGATTCCTGGTTTTCAAATTGGGCGTCATGGCGGGAAACCTCATGACGGATCCGCTCAAATTCGGGGAACGCTCTGACACCGTGTGTCGTGCCGATCCCGAGCCAAGCCCGGTCCTGCCGGGAAGGTGTAGAGACTGGACGGGCGGCACCTGTCGGCCTTCGGGCTTAGGGTGAAGGGACAGTCCAGACCACGAACGCCATTTTCGGATGGCGGCGGTGAAAGCCGAAGTGGGATGAATCCTGGGGCCGTGGGTTCGAATCCCGCCGCGGACACCATCATTGCGCCGGGATGCGTTTCACGCTCCCTGCCCCGCTTTCCGGGCATGTCTGGTGAGTGGGACACTGATATGTCTTTTGCGCACATGCATGGAGCATGGGTCGTTTCGACCCCGAACCGCCGGAAGACATAAAAAGAACACAGACATAAAGAATTTATACTTGAAGAGCCCGGTGGATGGCTGGTCGGCGGGCCTGCTCGTTGGCATCGGCGGCGCTGTCGGAGACGAGAATTACAGTGATCGCCGGAGGGCCGGCCAGACGATGCCTGACTGTCGTAAAGCGTTGCATGGCTGCCAATCGCCGGGAATGGGCAGCAAAATGCTGGCGCCTCCGGCCAGGCGGGATGCCGGGACGCGCGCCGCTCCTGTCAGGCAGGCATGGCAGATGCCGGTTCGATAGGCGAGGATGTGATTAAAATTTAGGCATAACGCGACAGCCGGCAGCGGCTGAAAATCTGAAGTTCGTATTCCGCCATATACTTACAGCATAAGGCCATTGCCTGTTCCGGCGTTGACGCCTTGTTTACGGGTTTACGGGCGAGGGAAGCACATGAAACGAGCGGAACTATTTTTTCAACGCCGATATGGCTTTTCCCCCCGACCCGACCGCGTTACATCGTAATCCGATCATCGCATTGGGACACATATCTCTTCATGCATAACAGTTCGACGTCCGAGCCCAAGACCACTACTCGGGATGAGCCCATCGCCATCGTTGGCGCATCCTGCCGCCTTCCCGGGGCGCCGGACGTTACCAGCCTGTGGCAGCTGCTGGACGAGGAACGCGAAAGCGTGCGGCCGATCCCGGAGAATCGCTTTCCATTAAGGGATTACTGGCATCCTCGTCGCGGCGAGACCGGCAAGTTCTATGCCACCCGTGCCTCGACCCTGGACGAGATCGAACTGTTCGATGCCGCCTTTTTCGGCATTTCGGCCCGCGAGGCCCGGCAGATGGACCCGCAGCAGCGACTGTTGCTGGAACTGGCCTGGGAAGCCCTGGAAGATGCCGGCACGACGGCGGAGCGCATCGCGTCGGCCGGTGTGTATGTCGGCGCGTCGGGCCTGGAATATGCCAATCTGCGCCTGACCGACCCGTCGTCGGGCAACGCCTATTTCATGCCCGGCAACACGCTGAGCATCTTCTCCAATCGCGTGTCGTACGCGCTGGGGCTGCATGGGCCGAGCATGACCATCGATACGGCGTGCTCGTCGTCGCTGTTCGCCCTGCATGAGGCTTGCGAGGATCTCCGCGCGGGCCGCACGGACGTGGCGCTGGTCGGCGGTGTGAGCATGCTGCTGACGCCCTATCCCTTCATCGGCTTCTGCGCGGCCAGCATGCTGTCCCCGACCGGGCGTTGCCATGCCTTCAGTGCCGATGCCGATGGCTATGTCCGTGGCGAGGGCGGCGTCATGCTGCTGCTCAAGCCGCTGTCGGCGGCGCGGCGGGATGGCGACGATATCCGCGCGGTGATCATGGCCAGCGGGATCAATGCCGATGGGCGGACGCCCGGCCTGACCTTCCCCAGTGCCCAGGCCCAGGCCGATCTGTTGCGCGAGGTTTATGATCGGGCCGGTGTCTCGCCGGATCAGGTCGCCTTCGTGGAGGCCCACGGCACCGGCACCCAGGCGGGAGATCCGGTCGAGACGACGGCGCTGGGCAAGGCCCTGGGCCAGTTGCGCGCCACGGCGCTGCCGATCGGCTCGATCAAGACCAATCTCGGCCATCTGGAACCGGCATCGGGCCTGGTCAGCATGTTGAAGGCCATGCTTGCGCTCCAGAACCGGCGCCTGCCCGCCTCGCTGCATTGCGCGAACCCGAACCCGGCCATTCCCTTCGCCGAGCTTAATCTGGAAGTCGTCACCGAGGCGCGTCCGCTTGACGATGGCCCGCTGATTGCCGGTGTCAATAATTTCGGTTTCGGCGGCGCCAATGCCCATGTGGTTCTGGCCAGCGCGCCGATCGAACCGGCAGACGCGCCGGCCGCCGCGCCGGCGTCGGACGATGCCGTGCCGTTGCTGCTGTCCGCGCGTTCCGAGGCTGGTCTGGCCAGTCTTGCGCGGGTCTGGTCCACGCGGACCTGGACCGATTCCGAACTGCGCGGCGTGGCGACGCGACGTGCCCACCTGCCGCATCGTCTGGGCGTTCCCGGTGGGGACGCGGCGGAGATGCGCGCGGCGCTGGCGACGTGGGTGGAGACCCGCGCCCAGGCCGATGTCGTCACCGGGCAGGCCCTTGCGCAGGCGCGCACCGTCTTTGTCTTTTCCGGCAATGGCAGCCAGTTCTCGGGCATGGGGCGGGATCTGCTGGAGATCAGCCCCGTTTTCGCCGCCGGGGTGGCGGAGGCGGATGTGGCATTGCGTCCGCATCTCGGCTGGTCGGTTCTGGAGGCGATGCGCTCGGGCGACTGGTCGGCCGATCCGGCCGATGTCGCCCAGCCGATGCTGTTTGCGTTCCAGATCGGCGTTCTGCGCGGGTTGGAACGGCAGGGACTCAAGGCCGATATCATCGTTGGCCATAGCGTCGGGGAAATCGCGGCCGGGGTGCATGCCGGCATGCTGGAGATGGACGAGGCCGCGCGCATCGTTGCGCTGCGCAGCCGCCATCAGGCCACCGCGCCCGGTGGGGGCATGATCGCGCTCCATGGCGATGCCGAGGAGGCGCGGCGGCTGCTGGCCGAAGCCGGGCCGACGCTGGAGATTGCGGCCTTCAACGCACCCAACGCGCTGGCGGTGGCCGGCGAGGCCGAGGCGCTGGACCGACTGGAAGCGGCGAAGGGCAGTTCGTCGCTGCTGATCCACCGCCTGAAGGTGGGGTATGCGTATCATAGCAGCCATATGGACCGGATTGCCGAGGCGCTGATCCGCGATCTGGGTGCGATTACCGCACGCCAGCCCGAGCGGCTGATGATCTCGACCGTGACCAGCCAGCCTTTCACGGTCCTGCCCGATGCCGATTACTGGTGGCGGAATGTCCGCGCGCCGGTGCTGTTTGCGGAATCGGTGCGTCAGGCGGCGGCCGAAGGGGGCTCGGTCTTTATCGAGATCAGCCCTCGTCCGGTGCTACAGCATTATCTGCGCGACATTCTGCGGGGTGGCGATACGCAGTCGCGCGTGATGCCGGCGGTGCCGGCCAAGATTACGACCGATCCGTTCCCGCGCACCGCGCTGGCATGTTTCGCGGCGGGTTGCGACATTCTGTCCGCGGCGCATTTCGCGGGGCCGGCGCATGTGCGGGGCCTGCCCGGCGTGCAGTGGCAGCGCGAGCGGCATTGGTACGAACCGACCGAGGAAGCGCTGGCCGTGCTGTGGAACCAGCAGGGTACGCATCCCCTGCTGGGCGGTCATGGCAAGGCAGATGCCAGCGAATGGACCGCGCATCTGGATGGCGCGGTGCAGCCCTGGCTGGCCGACCACAAGGTGGGCGAGACGATCGTTCTGGCGGCTGCCTGCCTGATCGAATTCGCCTTTACCGCCGCGCGGGCGACGTGGCCCGAGGCCGAGATTCTGGAATTGCGCGATTTCCAGATCCTGCGTCCGGTGATCATCGAACAGACGCAGTTGCGCGAGATCCGGGTGCGGCTGGCGGCGGACGGCGCCGTGACCATCGACAGCCGGCCCCGGCTGTCGCACGCGGTCTGGACGCGCCATGCCACCGCGCGTGCCGGCCTGTCGCCAGTCGCGCCCGCGGCCCTGCCGACGGCCGCGACCGATACCGCCATGACCGGTGATGCGCTCTATGCCGTCGCGCGTGCCGCCGGGCTGGCCTATGGGCCGGCTTTCCGCCGTGTCGGTGCGATTTCGATGGCCGAGGGGCGGGTCGAGGCGACCTTGACGGGCGTGCCGCCGCTCGACGGGCTGACCCTGGACCCGACGGCGCTGGACGGCACCTTTCAGGCGCTGGTCGGGCTGGCGGTCAACCATGCCGATGCGGCCGAAGCGCCGCTGCCGCGCAAGTTCGGCGTGATCCGGCTGGACCTGTCGGCCGGGCCGGCTGCTCGGGGACAGGCTGCCGTAACGACGTCCGGCCCGCGCGAAACCGAGGCCGACATCGTGATGCTGGATGCCACCGGCCGGGCCGTGCTGTCGGCGACCGGCTGCTGGTTTACCCGCATGCCGGGCGAACGGCCGGTGCCGGTGGCCGAGCGCAGTTTCCACGAGGTCTGGCTGCCGTCTCCCGTGGCGTCGGCCCCGCTCTCGGACGAGCGGTTTCTGGCGCTGCGCCCGGCCATGGAAACGCCGGTCGGCGATGCGGACGACAAGGATGCCGGGCTGCTGGCGCATACGATCCTGTCTGGGCAGACTTCGCCGGCCGGCGATGCTCCGGACGCCGCGCGGTTGTGGCAGACGCTTTTCCTCGACCTGCCGCAATGGTTGCCGGCGGCATTGCTGCTGGCGTGGATCGACGAGCGGAAGAATGCGGCGGTTGCCGCCGACGATGCCTTCCCCGACGTGGCGTTCCGGCAGTTGCTGTCCGGTCGCAGTGTGGAACTGGCGGCCGAGCAGATCGCGACCACCATCGCGGCCTATGCGCGGGACTGGCCGCAGGATCGCCCGCTGCGCGTGCTGGAACTGCATGCCGACCGCGCCGCGCTGACGCGGCAGCTTGTTCCGCGTCTGGCAGACCTGCCGGGCCGGCTGGACTACACGATCCTGGAGCCGAACCGCGAGCGGCAGGCGCGGCTGCGGCCGAGCGTGCTGGCGCATCTGCCCGGCATCGTCATGGCCGAGACCGTGCCGGCCGGTGCGTATGACGTGCTGGTTGCCTATGCGCCCGGTCTGCACGGCCAGGTGCCGGCGGCGACGCTGGCCCATGCCGATCGGCTGGCGCCGGGCGGCCTGATCCTGGTGGTGGAAGCCGCCGAGGATGCGGGCTGGGCCACCTTGCGCGCGTTGTCGCCTGAACCGCTGCTGACGATCGGTGCCTGGCGCGACCTGCCGCACCGCCTGCGCGCGGTGGCCGAGAGCGTGCCCGCCCAGGCGCCCTTCCCGCTTGCCCTGCTGGCGGCGGTCGCGATCGACGCGGATGAATCCGAGGGTGAGGCCGTCTCGGCCGCCCCGGTGATTCGCGTGTCGCATGCTCCCGCGCAGGATGCCGGAGATGACACCGCGCGGACCGCTCAGGCGATGCTGGCGCTGGCCCGCGATGCCCGTGCCGCCGCCGAAGCCGGAGAGTGCCTGGCGATCGTGACCCGCGATGCGGCGGCCACGCCGCATGAGGCCGCGCGTGTTGCCCTGGGCCGGACGATCGCCAACGAGTTCCCTGCCCTGCGCTGTCGTCGGATCGATCTCTCTGCCGGCCTGTCGGAGACGGCGGTTGCGGCGGCGCTGGATGCCGAACGCGATGCGACCGATGACGAGCGCGAAGTGCGCTGGACGGCGGATGGACGCTTTGTGCGCCGCCTGCGCGAGGGCCTGCCGGCCCGCGCCGCCGGCCCGCAGGGGGATGTGCGGCTGATCCAGCCCGTGCCCGGCCCGCTGGACCGGTTATGCTGGATGCCGGAACCTCGGGTCGAACCCGGTCCGCGCGACGTGGTGATCGACGTGCAGGCCAGCGGCCTGAACTATCGCGATGTGCTCTCGGCCATCGGCATGTTGCCTGACGAATTGCTGCTGGACGGTTTTGCCGGCGCCACGCTGGGCATGGAATGTGCGGGGACCGTGCTGGCGGTGGGTGCGGAGGTGACAGACCTTGCACCCGGCGACCGGGTGATGGCGCTGGCCGCCGCCGCCCATGCCAGCCGGGTGGTGACCGACCGGCGCAGCGTCTTCGCGCTGCCGGAATGGTTGTCCTTCGCGGCGGGTGCGACCATCCCGGTGACGTATCTGACCGTGCTCTATGCGCTGGAGACCGTTGGCCAGTTGCGGGCGGGCGAGACGATCCTGATCCATGGCGCGGCCGGCGGTGTCGGCCTGGCGGCCATTCAGTACGCCAGCCATGTCGGCGCGCGCATCATCGCCACCGCCGGCTCGCCCGCCAAGCGGGCGGCCCTGCGCGAACTGGGGATCGAGACCGTGCTGGACAGCCGGTCGCTGCGCTTCGGGGCCGATGTGCTGGCCGCGACCGGTGGGCTGGGCGTGGATGTGGTGCTCAATGCCCTGAGCGGCGAGGCCATGGAGCGCAGCCTGGAACTGGTGCGCCCGTTCGGCCGCTTCCTGGAACTGGGCAAGCGCGACTTCCTGGCCAATACGCGCGTCGGTATCGGCCCGCTGCGGCAGAATGTCAGCTATCACGCGATCGACGTGGATGCGCTGGTGCGGCATCGGCCGGACCTGGTTTCGACCGTGACCGACCGCCTGCATACGCTGCTTGAGGATGGGGCGATCGGGCCGCTGCCTTATACCGCCTTCCCGGCCTCGGCCGCGACGGATGCGTTCGCGCTGATGCGGACCTCGGCGCATGTCGGCAAGATCGTGCTGACGAGGGGGCCGGTCCATGTGCCGCCCGCGCTGGATCTGCCCGCCGACCGCACCATGCTGGTGACGGGCGGGACCGGCGGCTTCGGCGCGCGGGCCGCGCGGTGGCTCGTGACCCGTGGGGCGCGCCATCTGGTGCTGGTGAGCCGGCGCGGGCCGGCGGCCGAAGGCGTGGCGGCGTTGCGCGAAACGCTGCTGGAAGCCGGTGCGCGGACCGTGGAGGTGCGGGCCTGCGACGTGACCGACCATGCGGCGCTGGCGGCGCTGATTGCCGAGATCCGCGCCACCATGCCGCCTCTGGGCGGGATCGTTCATGCCGCCGTGACGGTGGCGGACGGGCTGGTGGCGACGCTATCCGAAGAACAGGTGACGGCTTCGGTACAGGCCAAGCTGGCCGGCGCGCTGTCGCTGGACGCGCTGACGCGGGATGATCCGCTGGCGCTGTTCCTGGTCTTCTCCTCCGCCACCATCACGCTCGGCGCGCCGGGTCAGGGGGCCTATGTGGCGGCCAATGCGGCGGTCGAGGCGCTGATCCAGCGCCGGCGGGATGCGGGCCTGCCCGGTTGTGCCGTGCGCTGGGGGCCGATCGCCGATGCGGGTTTCCTGGAACGCAACGAAGCGGCGCGCGAGGCGCTGGACCGGCGGCTGGGCGCGCGTTCGATGCGCGCGATGGCGGCGCTGGATGCCCTGCCCGACCTGCTGGCTTCCTCCGACCCCTGGCCGGTGCTGGCGGAAATGGACTGGCAGGCCACGGGCAGCCTGCCGATCCTGAGCGAGCCGCTGTTCGGCGCCGTGGCGCGGCGCCGGGACGAGGACGGCGATAGCGGCGACCTGATGAGCCTGCTGGCCACGGCCACCGAGGAACGGCGGGAAGAGATCGTCGCCGACCTGATCCTGGGCGAGCTGACCCGCATCATGCAGACCGACCGCGAGGCCCTGCCCCTGGACCAGCCGCTGGCTGAACTGGGTATGGATTCGCTGACGGCGGTCGAACTGGCGCTGGGGCTGGAACGCCGGCTGGGCGTGTCGCTGCCCGGCTTTGCCTGGCAGGAAATGACGGTGCGGCGCGTTGCGCGCCAGGTCTCCACCCTGCTGGGCAACAAGGGGCAGGAAGCCGCCGCCGCCACGCCGGATGAGGCCGTGATGGCGCGCCATCTGGCCTCGGACGAGGAACGGAACGTGGTGGTCGAGGCTGGCGAGGTTGCCGAAGGGACCGGGACGCCCGAGCCCGTGTTTTCGAACGAAGAAGAAACGACTCGATGACAGGACCGAAATTCGGCCGGCGGCTGGGCGAACGCATCAAGCTGCTGGCCAGCCTGTCGGGCGGCGCACCGGCGGAGAGCAGCACGCGCGGCTGGTCGCTGCCCGGCGTGGAGGAAATGGAGTTCATCGCCAAGCGGGCGGCGGCGCTGGGCGTTTCCGACCCGTTCTTTCGCCAGCATGACGGGCTGGCCGCCGCCACCACCCTGATCGACGGGCGGGAATACATCAATTTCTCGTCCTACGATTATCTGGGGCTGAATGGCGATCCGCGCGTCATCGCCCAGGTGGAAGCGGCCCTGCACCGCTACGGCACGACGGTTTCCGCCAGCCGCATGGTGTCTGGCGAGCGGCCGTTCCATCGGGAACTGGAGCGGGCGCTGGCCGACTGGCATGGCGCCGAGGATTGCGTGGTGATGGTGTCGGGCCACGCGACCAACGTGACCACGCTGGCGCAACTGATGCGGCCGGGCGACCTGATCATCCATGATGCGCTGGCCCATAACAGCCTGATCCAGGGCGCGATCCTGTCGGGTGCGCGGCGCATCGCGTTTCCGCATAACGACGTGGCGGCGGCGCGCGAGCAATTATGGATGCATCGCCGGGCGCACAAGCGCGCGCTGCTGGTGCTTGAAGGCCATTACAGCATGGATGGCGACATCCCTGATCTGGCGGCGTTCGTGGAACTGGCCCGCGAATTCGACTGCATGACGCTGGTGGACGAGGCGCATTCGACCGGCGTGCTGGGCGCGCGCGGGCATGGCATTGCCGAAGAGGCCGGCGTGCCGCCCGACGCGATCGACCTGTGGATGGGGACGCTGAGCAAGAGCCTGATCTCGTGCGGCGGCTATATTGCCGGCCGGGCCGAGATCATTACCTACCTGAAGCGCACCGCCGCGGGCTTTGTCTATTCCGTCGGCCTGCCGCCGACCAATGCGGCGGCCTCGATGGCGGCGCTGGACATTATCCGCGAGGAACCCTGGCGCATCGCGCGCCTGCGCGAGAACGCGACGCTGCTGCTACGTCTGTTCCGCGAGGCCGGTTTCGATACCGGAACCTCGGAAGGCTACGGCATCGTGCCGCTGGTCACCGGCAGTTCGCTGCTGGCCGGCCGGTTGTCGCAGGCGCTGTTCGAGCGCGGGCTGAATGTTCAGCCCATCATTCACCCGGCCGTGCCGGAGAAGGCGGCCCGGCTGCGCTTCTTCGTCAGCGCCTCACACACGCCCGAGCAGATCGCGCAGACCGTCTCGATCGTGACTCAGGCGCTGCGCGCCCTGTCGGAATAGGCTGACAATATCCGCCGCACCGAGCCCTCTACCGCGAGGGCTCGCCCCTCGGGGGTGAAGAAATCGCCTTCGACCAGGACTTCCTGGATCAGCATGCGGCAGAACGCATCGAGCAGTTCGGCATCCGGTCTGCTGGCCTCGCGCCAGAAGAGGTCCAGCGGTTCCTGGAACGTCAGACCCGGAACATCGTAGATGGCTTCGCCAAGAATCTTGACCGGGCGGTCGCGCCGCAGGGCCAGCAGCCCGACCGTGCTGTTGACCGTGACGATCCCTTCGCTGGCGTCCAGCACGGGGTCGAGCTGGCCATCGGCCATGAAATAGACCCGTGCCGCGATGCCCAGCGCGCGCGCGCGCTGGGTGATCAGCCCTTCCCAGTCCGTCAGGCGCGGATCGAGCGGATGGCGGCGGACGACCAGGGAGAGCGTGTCGGGCGCATGGGCGGCGAAGGAGGCCAGGATCTGTTCCAGCGCCTCGGCCATGCCGCGAAACGGCGAATGGACCCGCAACTGGTAGTCGCCATCCAGTTGCATCGGCACCAGCATGAACGGCCCCTGGGGCAGGATCGCGTCCTTGGGCTTGCGCACCAGGCGCCCCGTCCAGTCCCGCAGCCAGCCCGCATATTCCACGAACGGACTGACCGCCGCATGGAAACGCGCATGGGGAAACAGCGCCGCCATGGCCACGCGCAGGCCGTGATAGGAAACATCGTAGACCGCGCGCCGCAGGAAATCGGAATGCGGGTTGTAATGCATGGGGGGCCAGGGTGCCTGGCCCCGTTCGCGGATATGCGCGGCATCGCGCGGCAGGGCCGAAAAGCCGTTGACGCCATGGGGCTCCAGCGTGATCCAGCCGGGCCTGAGATAGCCTTCCTCGAACACCCAGATGGCGATGCCGTGCGCGCGGGCGATGTCGGTTGCCACGAGATGAATCGGGCGGCAGTCGCCGAACAGGATGAGTCCGTCCGGCTTGTCCTCGGCGATGATCTTTTCGAGGAAGGCAGGCAGGGCGCGCTCGCGCCCGCGAAACCATGTGACATCGTGCGAAAAGACGACATCGCCGCCATTGAAGGCAATGCGGCGGACATGATGGCCGGCTGCCCGGAGCGCAATCGCCAGTTCGGAGAAGAACGGCGTGGCATTTCCTTGCAGCATCAGAAAACTTAGCAAACCGTTCCCACCTTCCCCGTCCGTCCGTCCCTTGAACGCCCCATGGCGCGCCTGTCGGCGATTCCGCTATTGCTCGTTTCCGCACTCGATCACGGCCAGGGCGGCGAGGCCGGCCACCACCTGGGTCGGCCAGTCGGCGAATGACGGGGGTGCCTGCGCGGCCGCCCCCCTGTCATGCCCGCTCCGTTCGCGGATCGCACGTCGCCAGCCGGGGCCGTCCAATGGATCGAGATAGACCGGGAGGTCCCCGGCGATTTCGCGAAAGACCGGCAGGTCGCTGCACAGGCACGGAACGCCCATTGCCAATGCTTCCAGCAGCGGAAGGCCGAACCCTTCGGCAAATGACGGGAACAGCAACGCGCGCGCACCCCGGACCAGCCCCGCCACGGCCTGGTCGGATAACGTGGCGTGTTCGTGCACGACCCCCTGCAAGGCGGGGCATCGTTCGATCATGTCCAGGATGTTCTCGTTTTCCCATCCGCGTCGGCCGATGATCACCAGATGCGGCAGGGGCGTGGTGCCGCCCTCCATCGCCATCTGGCGCCACAGATTCAGCAGCAGCAGGTGGTTCTTGCGCGGCTCGATCGTGCCCAGGATCACGAAATAGGGGGCGTCGGGCGCCAGATTGCCCACCAATGCCGGACCGTTGGACGGAACAAGGCAGCCGTGATGCACCACGCTGACCGGCGGACAAGGCCCGTGGGGGGCCAGATAATCGCGCAATGCGTCCCCGACCGGCCGGGACGGGACGATCACGCACTCCGCCAGCCGCCCCACGGTATCCATGCGGCGGCGATGGCGGTCGGGTTCGGTCGGGCGGGCATATTCGGGATATTCGATCGGGATCAGGTCGTGGACCATGACCGCCATCGTGGCATCGGCCCGTTTCAGAAAAACCTCGATCGCGTCGTCGCGCATCAGGTGATGATGCGAAAGCAGCAGATAGGTCCGGCGGTGTTTCGCACGGCCGGCCGCCCCGAGGGCCGCGGCCTGCAACAGCAGCCCGGCCAGCAGCGACGCCGTGCGCGACGGCCGCGTGCCGCCTGCCCAGGCGCGTGCGAGGGTCCGCAGGAAACGATCCGTCAGCCGACGCGGCATGAGGCCGATGCGCCCGATCGGGTGAAAGGCCACGAACATGACCTGGGACGCGGGAAAGCGCATGAGATACAGCGCATATTCCAGTTCCACACGGTCGATCCCCGTCGGCACGGCGCTGCCGGCGCGCGACAGCAGGCGGGAGATATCCATCAGAACCGGACGGGGCAGGATGTCGGCCGGCCGTCGCGAACCGTGCGCCACACTGCCGCTCATGCGGGGCGGGCCGACCGGATGCGCGCCCATGCCTTGCGCAGCGCCGTCTGCGCGGCCAGCGCGCGCATCCATGGCGTGGGGCGCCACAGGTCGGGGGTTTGCAGACGGTCGATCAGAACTTCCGGACCGCAGGGCAGTCGCGTAACCGGGTCGAGATAGCGCGGGAACAGAATCAGCACTCCGGCAACGAGGTCTTCCAGGGACAGGCGCCGTGTCCGGCGTGCGGGAACATCCCCCAGGTCGACCGTCAGCCCCCACCCCGCATAGAACGGCGCGCCATAGGTCACAACCCGCCGTCCGCGCATAAGCGCCTCGAACCCGGCAAGGGAGGTCAGGGTATGGACCTCGTCGACCCGGGCGATCGTATCGAGGATCGCCCCGCCCCGGTCGATGCGATCGGCCAGTTGCATGACGACGGAATCCTCCATGTGGCCCAATCTGTGCGTTGCCTCGACATCAGGATGTGGCCTGTAGACGATAAAGGCGTCAGGATTATGTCGCCGGACGGCCTGGAGCAGTTCCAGATTGCCGCCGATCCGGCCGCCGCCGCAGCGCACCGACTGGTCGTCCGCCACCTGTCCGGGCACCAGGATCGTCCGCCGGTCTCCGCTGTCCCACGCTTCGGACACGCGGGCGGCCTGGCCGGCGCCGTATTTGGAAATGCCGAGCCGGACCAGGGAGTCGGTGAGCCGCCGGGCGCGGGCGCGCAGCGCCGGGTCGAAGGAGGCGGTCGCCAGGATATGTTCCAGGTCGCTCTCCCGCGCCGGATCGTAATAGATTCCGCGCGTGTCGAGGGTGATCGAGGATGGCGGCATCAGCGCGCTGCCCAGGCCGATGGAGCGGACGAACCCGTCTTCCACGCGCCAGAGAGGCGTGCCCGCCCGGCGGGCATCGTCCTCCAGCCCCGGTGGCAGGCGCGTTGCCCAGACCGCGATGGCGCCCGGCGGGCCGGCGCGAAAAGCCGGGATGAACGGGGGAGCGCCGGGCGCCTGCGCCAGGAAATCGGCGATGCGCCGCCGTTTCCACCGCGACATGCCCAGGCAGGCCACGATCTGGCGGTTGACCAGGATCGTGCGGCGCCAGTCGGCCAGCAGGGTAATTGCCTCGGCACAGGGGATTGGCGCGGAGCTGTAGGGACTGACGTAATCCGTGCGGTCCAGAAGATCGGCCAGCACATCGGCCCGCAGCAAGGGCTGCTCCTGCCCGCCTTCCGCCCCAAGCACGACAGGCAGGTCCCGCAGGGCTGCCAGCCGCACGACATCGCCCACCGAATCGGCGTAGACCCGCGTCACGCCATCGAGCAGCGCATGCGGATCGCTCTGCCAGGGCGCATGCGCGATGCCGAGGCGCCCAGCCAGCCCCGAGGCGGCCTCCGCCGGTCCCCGGCGGACCAGCAGGACATCCCGCGCGGGATGGGCCGCCAGGACGTGCTTCAGCATGGCCACGGCGCGATGGCGTGCGCGCGCCGTGCGGGACAGGACGACCAGGACCGGACGCCGCTGCGTGGGTGCCGGCGCCCAGAAACACCCGCCGACCCGTTCGCGACAGATCCGCTCCGCCAGTTCGTCCCGCTCCGCATCCGCAACGGGGAACGCAGGTGCGGTGTCCTGCCGCGCGCGGGCGAGCACGGGCACCGATCGGTGGAAGGGCGGTATCCGCAGGAACCCGGTCATGCCCGTGGGCGGCCCGGCGAGAGGAGGGCGAAGCAGGGTCGGGCGGTCCCCCCGTGTGCTGCCTGCATGTCACCACCCTCCTGTCGAAGACTTATGAAACAGTCTGTTAGCACGCCCGTCTCCTAGCACGCTCGTCTCCGCGCCGAAACATCCGGCCCCGGTGGATGGCCCCGGGTTTCTCGCTGGTGGGTTTATCGCTGGCTGGAAGGCGCGTATTGCGCGTCGTACCACGCGACGACCGCATCCACGCCGGTTTGAAGGGGCGTGGAAGGACGGAATCCGGTCAGGGCCTCGAGGGCCGAGCAGTCGGCCCAGGTTCGGGGCACGTCACCCGGTTGTATCGGCAGATAATGGCGCACGCATGGCCGGCCGGTCGCTTTTTCGATCGCCGCGACAAATGCCGCCAGGCTGACGGGCTGGCTGTTGCCGATATTGACCACGCGATAGGGGGCCACGGGGCTGCTCCCCGGATCGCTCTCCCCTGCCTTTTCGGGGGCGACCCTGGAGAGGCGCAGGACGGCTTCCACCACGTCGTCGATATAGGTGAAATCGCGTGCCATCTCGCCGTTATTGTACAGCGTGACCGGCTGGCCCGCATGGATGTTGGCGATGAACCTGAACAGTGCCATGTCCGGCCGCCCCCATGGGCCGTACACGGTGAAGAAGCGCATGACGGTGGTGGGGAGTCTCCAGATATTGGCATAGGCGTGCGCCAGGTCTTCGGCCGCCTTCTTGGTCGCCGCGTACAGGCTCAGCGGATGATCGCAGCGATGCGCCTCGGAAAAAGGCAGGACCGCGTTCGCCCCGTAGACCGAGGAGGACGACGCCATCATGAAATGAAGAGGCGGGTTGCGGCGCATGGCCTCCAGCAGCGTATAGGTGCCGAGGATATTGGAGCCGATATAGGTGCCGGGTGCGTCCAGACTGTGGGAGACGCCCGCCTGGGCGGCGAGATGCAGGACCATCTGCGGCGCCCGTTGCGCGAACACCTCGCCCAGCGCCCGCGCATCCTCCAGCATGAATTCGTGGGACGTGAAAGTCTCGAACAGATGCAGGATGGCATGACGCCGGCGTTTCAGGGAAACGTCGTAATAATCCGTCATCCCGTCGATGCCGATGACCGTATAGCCGTCTTCCAGCAGCCGTCTGGCGACATGAAACCCGATGAAACCTGCCGTGCCGGTCACGAGAATACGCATCTGAAACTCCAGGAAATACCGGACGAGCCACGCCAGGCCCTGCCGGCATGGCGCGCGTCACATCAGTGAAGCGTAAAACCCGCGCAACCGGTCGAGATAGGCATCGGGCGAAAAGCGGGTGGCGCGGGCCGCCCCTCTGGCAATCAGCGCCAGGCGGGCCGGATCGTTCTCGCCCCAGCCATCCAGCACGCGAATCCCCTGGGCGATGGCGGAGACATCGAGCGGATCGACCAGGATCGCGGCGTCTTTCGTCGCAATCTCGCCGGTCGCGCCGCCGCGCGCGGTCAGGACCGGGGTGCCCAGGAGCATCGCCTCGATGATCGGGATGCCGAATCCTTCGGCCAGGGAGGGAAAGAGCAGGGCGTGGGCGTCCTGCATCGTCCGGACCAGGGTGGCGCGATCGCTCCAGGGCAGGCGGATGACCGGCGTGTCGCCGACGAACGGTGCGTAATCCGGCCTGTCGTCGCCGTCGGGGCCGATCAGCACCAGCGGCCGGCGCGTGCCGCTGCGCGCATGGGCGGCGACCAGGCGGCAGATGTTCTTGCGTCGCTCGACCCGGCCGACATGCACGAAATAGCCCGGCGGGGCCGGCGGCCGGGCGGCGCGCGCCTGCCGCAGTTCGTCTTCGGAGAACGTCACGGCCTGGTAGAGGTTGTGGATGCGCGACGGGGCGATGCCGCACTGGGTGATGATGTCCTGCCGCGCGGTTTCGGAAACCGTTACGATCACATCGCTGCTTTCGGCCAGGCGCATCATCAGGCGCCGGAACCGTTCGGAGTCGATTCCCGTCAGGTCCGGATGGGTCAGCGGCACGGCATCGTGGACCGTGACCACGTTGCGCGCGCCTTCCAGCCGGATCGGCAGGGGATAGGTCCAGTGCATGATGTCGGGCGGCGCGGCTGTCCTGACCCGTGCCAGGGTGCCCTGATGCGTGAATTTGACATGGGCGATGCGGAAAATGTCGGGACAGACCGCCCACGGCGCCGCACTGGGTGCCTGCCCTGCCCCATCGGCCGCCCCGCCCTGGTTCGCAGAGTGCAGGGTCGCGCGGTAATGCGGGCGCAGGCTTTGCAGCCGGCGCCAGATCTGCCGGGCCAGCGTGTGCGGGTTAGCCGGGGCCATGCCGGGGGCGTAGTCGGTGAGGTAGGTCGGCTGCATGCCCGCCCCGGCCAGACATTCGGCGGTGAGTTCCGTATAGCGTGCCACACCAGTGCCACCAGTCCGGTTCATGTTCCGGGCATCCAGCCAGATCATCGGCATGGCAAAAGCTCCTTCTTCCCGGTAAGAGACATGCCCCATCGATCCCTACGCGACGAGAACCGAATTTTGCCGAGCATGCCCCCGAGTGCCCAGACGCGACAGATGACCGCGCCGCGCCGCGCGCGGAAAACGGGAGCATAGGATGCACGGCTGGGCTGTCGCGGCCGTATCAGGTCTCGCGATCATCGCACTTGTCATTCTTCGGATCACGAGTTGCAGGCCGTTCCGGCCGATCTGGAACGATCTGCCCGATGTGGCGGTCGCTCTGATCTTATGGCTCTCGCTGGCGTTGCTGACGCAGCGCCCGGCATCGTCGGCGTTGCTGTGGGTGGTGCTGGCGGCGGGGTTGCTGCTGGCCGACCATACCAAGCGGGCGGTTCTGCGCGAGCCGATCGTGTTTGCCGATGCCAGCGAACTGCTGCTGGTCTTTACCCATCCGCGCTTCTACCTGCCCTATGTCCATCCCGCGATCTTCTACGGGATCGGCGGGTTGCTGGTGGGGGCGACGGCGCTGCTGTTTTCCATCGAGCCCCCGGCGATGCCGGGCGACCCGGCGCTGTCGCGGCTGGTCGGGGCGCTGCTGCTGATCGTGCCGATCGCCGCCTATTTCTGGCGGCCGTCGCTGAACGTCATGGCCAGGGTGATCCGCCTGCTGCGGCCCAGCGGCGACCCGGTGGAGGACGCCAGGACGCTGGGAATGCTGGGCAGCTTCGCCGCGCATACCGTCTGCTCGCGCCAGGAACGGCCGGCGCGCCAGGCGGCCTGCCGTTTCGGTAGCGTGAGCGTGCCGCCGGACAAGCCGCCGGTCGTGCTGGTCCAGGCCGAATCGTTCTTCGATATCGGCAGGCTGGACCCGGCCCTGCCGTCACCGCTGACGGAATTCCAGGCCTGCCGCGACCAGGCGTGGCGGCATGGGCGCCTCGATGTCGATTCCTGGGGAGCCAATACCACCCGCAGCGAATTCGCGGCCATCAGCGGTGCCACCCCGGCCGATCTGGGGCTGGACCGGTTCAATCCCTATTATTCCTTCGCGCGCCGGCCGCTGGACACGCTGGCGGCGCGCATGCGGCAGGCCGGCTATCTGACCGTGTGCGTGCACCCCTATGACCGCCGCTTCTATGGGCGGCACAAGGTCATGCCCAATCTCGGCTTCGATCACTTCATCGGTGGCGAGGCGTTCGAATCCCGGCGCGGCGAACTGGTGCCCGACGAAGTGCTGGGCGCCTGGATCAACGATTTCATCGCCCGCGAGACGCGGCCCGTCTTTCTGTTCGCCATCACGGTCGCCAATCACGGCCCGTGGTCTGCGCGGGCCGAAACCGACAGCCCGTTCGCGCCCATGCTGGGCGGTTATCTGGACAGCCTGATGGGCACCGACCGGATGATCGGCCAACTGGCAGGCTCCCGCTGGCTGAATGAGGATGGCGGGATCTTCGCGCTCTATGGCGACCACCAGCCCAGCCTGCCGGTTCTCATGAACGATGGCGCGCATATCGGCGCTTCGACCGATTATTTCATTCTCGACCGCACGCGCCCTGCCGGCCCACGGCACGATATCCGCGTCGATCAGCTTGGCCGGGAGCTTGCCGGATGCCTGATGAACCATACCCCCCTGCCGCGCGCCGTGGCCGGCCGGTAAGAGGCTGTTTGCGCGGCGCGCGCGCCGCGTGGCGGGGGCCGGGTTTTCATCGTGCCGTGCCCGATTGCGCAACTCGACCGGACGGCAGCCGTTGCAGGGAGATGCAGCGACGAGCGCCTTTACGACCCATTATCTTCTGCCCGATATCCTGCCGCCCATATGCCGCGATGCAGGACGAAACCGGTGGCAGGAAAATACGAAATAACCAGCCATCCATTCGGCCAGTTCCTCCAGCCAGACAGAGGTTAAATAAATAATAAAAACTCTGCCATCAAAACAAAATAACGAAACATCTTATAACATTTATTTTCTTGCGCAGTGGCTTTTTGATTGTAGCATGATTACACCAACAAACGAGGCATGAGTGTGCGTATACTGGTAACAGGTGGATGCGGTTTTATCGGGTCGGCGGTGGTGCGGCATGTGATCGGGGCCACCGGCCACACCGTGGTGAATGTCGATACCATGACCTATGCCGCCACGCGGGACTCCACTGCCGATGTGGCGGCGGACCCGCGTTACCTGCATATCCAGGCCGACATTACCGATGGCGCGGCGATGCGGGCCGTCTTTACGACCCATCAGCCGGATGCGGTGATGCATCTGGCCGCCGAAAGCCATGTGGACCGTTCGATCGACGGCCCCGGCGTGTTCATGACGACCAATGTGCTGGGCACCTTCACCCTGCTACAGGCGGCGCGGGATTACTGGTCGGGGCTGGACGCGGCGCGGCAGGCGGCGTTCCGCTTCCATCACATCTCGACCGACGAGGTGTTCGGCACGTTGCAGCCGGGCGATCCGCCTTTTACCGAAACCACACCCTATGACCCGCGCAGCCCCTACTCGGCCTCCAAGGCGGCTTCGGACCATCTGGTGCGGGCCTGGCAGCATACGTACGGGCTGCCGACCTTCGTGACCAACACCACCAACAATTACGGCTTCTGGCATTTTCCCGAAAAGCTGATCCCGCTGGTGACGATCAATGCCATCAACGGGCGCGCCCTGCCCGTTTACGGCGATGGCGGCAACATGCGCGACTGGCTGTTCGTCGACGACCACGCCGAAGCCCTGGTGCTGGCGGTGGAACGCGGCCAGCCCGGCGAGACCTACGCCATCGGCGCCCGCCAGCCGCGCACCAACCTGGAGGTCGTCCGCGCCATCTGCGCCATTCTGGACGAGTTGCGCCCCGACCCGGCGGGGCCGCACGCACGGCTGATCCGCTATGTCACCGACCGGCCGGGGCATGATTTCCGCTACGAGATCGACCCGTCGCACGCCGAGGCCGAACTGGGCTGGCGCCCCCGCCACGATTTCGAAACCGGTCTGCGCCGCACGGTGCAATGGTATCTGGAACATCGCGACTGGTGGACCGCGCTCCAGGCCCGGCACGACAGCACGAAGCGCCTGGGAACGGCCACTGGGGTTGCCACGGGGACGGCCGCACCATGAGCAGGAACGCGACGAGGGCGGCGATGGACACGGGAATGAAGGGCATTCTGCTGGCCGGCGGGTCGGGCACCCGGCTGCACCCGATGACGCTGGCCACCAGCAAGCAGTTGTTGCCGGTCTACGACAAGCCGATGATCTATTATCCGCTCTCGACGCTGATGCTGGCCGGCATCCGCGATATCATGATCATCTCCACCCCCGACGACCTGCCGCAGTTCCGGCGCCTGCTGGGCGACGGGTCGCGCTATGGCGTGCGCTTCAGCTACCGCGCCCAGCCCAGCCCGGACGGCATCGCCCAGGCCTTCCTGATCGCCGAGGACTGGCTGGACGGCGCCCCCTGCGCCCTGGCGCTGGGCGATAACCTGATCTTCGCCGATCATCTCAGCACGCTGATGCAGCAGGCGGCCACGCGCGACAGCGGGGCCACCGTCTTCGCCTATCAGGTGCGCGACCCCGAACGCTACGGCGTGGTGAGCTTCGATGCCGAAGGTCGCGCCAGCGCGCTGGTCGAGAAACCCGCCAATCCGGCCTCCCCCTGGGCGGTCACAGGGCTGTATTTCTACGATGCCCGCGTCAGTACCTTCGCCCGCGAAATCCGCCCCTCGGCGCGGGGAGAACTGGAAATTACGGACCTGAACCGGATCTATCTCGAAGAAGGCTCGCTCCAGGTCGAAAAACTCGGCCGGGGCTGTGCGTGGCTGGATGCCGGCGTGCCCGATGCCCTGCTTCAGGCCGGCATGTTCGTGCAGACCATCCAGTCCCGCCAGGGCATGTTGGTCGGCTCGCCGGCCGAGGTCGCCTTTCGCATGGGCTTTATCGACGCCGGGCAGTTGCGCGTGATTGCCGGCGAGATTCCCAAGACCGAACTGGGTCGCGTGCTGCGCGACATCGCCGACGGAGCGCAGTAGAGACCGATGCAGATCGAACGCCTGGCCATTCCCGACATCCTGCTGCTGACGCCGCGCCGTTTCGCGGACGCACGCGGTTTTTTCTGCGAAACCTATAATATCCGCACGATGGCTGACGCCGGCATTGCCCAGCCTTTCGTGCAGGACAATCACAGCCTGTCGCGCCAGCGCGGCGTGATCCGGGGGCTGCATTGCCAGCTTGCCCCCCACGCCCAGGGCAAGCTGGTACGCTGCACGCGCGGCGCGATCTGGGATGTGGCGGTTGACGCCCGGCAGGATTCGCCCAGCTTCGGCCAATGGGTTTCGGCGGAACTCAGCGCGGAGAACGGATCGCAATTATGGATCCCGCCTGGTTTCCTGCATGGGTTCTGCACCCTGAGCGAGGACGTGGAGGTGCAGTATAAATGCACCGATCTGTGGGACCGTGACTGCGAGCGTTCGGTGCGCTGGGATTCGGCGGAACTGGCGATTGCCTGGCCGGTGGCGGCCGGCGAGGCGATCCTGTCCGACAAGGATGCCGAGGCCCCGGGCTTCTCCGCCGTGCGGGACTGGTTCTGATGGACACGGCGCCGGCCCGGCTTTCTCCGATTCTGGTCGTCGGCCGGTCCGGCCAGTTGGCCACCGCGCTGGGACGTGCCGACCGATCGGACATCCACTGTCTTGGCCGGCCGGATATTGATTTCGACCGACCGGAGACGCTGGCGGCGGCTTTTGCCGCGCTTTCCCCCGCCCTGGTCGTGAATGCCGCCGCCTGGACGGCGGTGGACGCGGCCGAAAGCGACCCCGAGGGCGCCGCGCGCGCCAATCGCGACGGCCCTGCCCTGCTGGCCCGGCTGTGCGCCGAACGCGGGATTCCGCTGATCCATGTCTCGACCGACTATGTGTTCGACGGCACCAAGGGCGCGCCGTATGTCGAGAGCGATCCGATCTCGCCCCGCACCGTGTATGGACGCAGCAAGGCGGAGGGCGAGCGCGCGATCCTGGCCGCCCATGGCCGGGCGATCATCCTGCGCACCGCCTGGGTCTATTCGCCCTATGGCCGGAATTTCGTGCGCACCATGCTGAATGCGGGAATGAAGAATCCCGTTCTGCGGGTGGTGGGCGACCAGCTTGGCAACCCGACCAGCGCCGATGATCTGGCGGACGCCATCCTGGCCATCATCGACAGGATCGACCGTACGGGCTGGCGCGATGACTATGCCGGCCTGTTCCATGCCGCCGGCGGCGGGGAGACGACCTGGCACGGGCTGGCGGTCGCGGCGTTGCGGGAGGCGGCGAAGGCCGGCCAGCCGATGCCGGAGGTTCTGGCCATCGGCACCGCCGACTGGCCGACCCCGGCCGCCCGGCCGCAGGATTCCCGCCTGGACTGCACCCGTCTGCACGACGTGTTCGGCATCCGCCTGCCCGACTGGCGCGACGGCGTTGCCCGCAGCGTCGCGCGATTGATGGCGGTGCCTGCCGCCTGATGGGCCGCCGCGACCGCCATGGCGGTCGCGGCGATTATGGACTAACAATCGGCCCCACCCTCCGCTTGGGGGCGCCTTGGACCGGTTGCGAGATTCTGGCGTATCATGATCGAAAATTTCAATTTTGGCCGTGTCGCCGTTCTCGGTGACCTGGTGCTCGACAGCTACATCAACGGCTCGGTGGGCAGGATTTCACCCGAAGCCCCGGTGCCGGTGCTGCTGCGCGCCCACCATACCGCCGTGCCGGGCGGAGCCGCCAATGTCGCGATGAATGCCGCCACCCTGGGCTGCACCGTGGAACTGATCGGCCTTGTGGGATGTGATGCCCCCGCCGACACGCTGAAGAAGACCCTGTCGGGAAGCCGGAACATCGACCTGTCCGGGATCGTGGCCGACCCGGCCTGGACCACGATCACCAAGACACGCGTCATCAGCGGCCGGCAGCAGATCGTACGGATCGACGAGGAATTTATCGACCCCATCGCGCAGGATACCCGGACCCGGCTGATCGACGCCGCCTGCCGGGCGGTCGGGCGCGCCGACGTGCTGATCTGCTCCGACTACGCCAAAGGCGTGCTCTGCGACGACGTGCTGAAAGCCGTGATCGGCCATGCGCGGCAGCTTGGCGTACCGGTGATCGTCGACCCCAAGCGCAAGGATTTCGCCGCTTATCGCGGGGCCACGCTGGTGACGCCCAATCGGGGCGAAATCGCCGTTGCGACCGGGATGTCCCTGGGCAGCGATGCCGATATCGAGCGAGCCGCCCGCGAAGTTTCCGACCAGTTCGGCGGTGACGTGCTGGTGACGCGCTCGGAAGAAGGCATGACCCTGGTGCGGCGGGATGGACGGGTGACCCATGCCCGCGCGCGCAAGTCCGAGGTCTATGACGTTTCGGGTGCGGGCGATACCGTGGTGGCGACGATCGCGAGCGTGCTGTCGGCGGGCCAGGACCTGGAAACCGCGATCGTGATCGCGACCTGCGCCGCGTCCATCGTCGTCGGCAAGCTGGGCACCGCCACCGTGACCCGTCACGAACTCAGTGCCGCGCTGAGTGCCGAAATGCGCGAGGACGGCGCCCTGGTCTCCATCGACCGTGCCCGCGCCCTGACGGAGGGATGGCGGCATCATGGCGCGCGCATCGTCTTTACCAACGGCTGTTTCGACCTGATCCATCCCGGCCATATCTCCCTGATCCGCGCGGCGGCGCGGCAGGGAGACAAGCTGGTGGTGGCCCTGAACAGCGATGCGTCCGTCGCCCGCCTGAAAGGCCCCGCGCGGCCACTACAGGACGAGCAGGCCCGGGCGACCGTCATCGGCGCCCTGCGCGACGTGGACCTGGTCGTCATCTTCGACGAGGACACCCCGCTGGAGACGATCCGCGCCCTGCGGCCCGATATCATCGTCAAGGGCAGCGACTATCAGGAACATGAAGTCGTTGGCGGGGATATCGTGAAATCCTATGGCGGGTCGGTGGTTCTCGTCGATCTGGTCGCGGGACGTTCGACCACGTCGATCGTGCGGAAAATGCTGCCGGGATAGAGCAGATCCTGTTTGGATGCAGGCATTCAAACAGATGAAGACGCGCGTAAAAACAATAAACCAGAGATCTTCCACCGAAGGGATTTTCGGTGGAAAAGTTCCAGCACCATAGGTGCGCTTTCACGTTGATATGGGAGATGTATGCTGCGGTGCCGATAAGCGCGTCGAAAGATCGACCATCGGGCAATATAGCCAGTCATACAGCCGCTCGCCCTTGGTGCCGTGTCCAACGGAACAGCGGACCCAGGCCGCCGGGCGTGGACGTGATGATTGGCATTCACGCCCAGAACGTAGCCCCGGCCCGCACGGCGCAAAGCCATTTCCAGTTCGCCGACGCCATGGACGCTGTCGCCGGCTACCCACCGGAACGACACATCGGCCGCAAGCGTACGGCCGATCATCGGAGTGGCCAGTGACGGTTTTCTGGCAAACTGAACATCGCCCGGCACACGGGATGCCGCCAGGCGGTCTGGCTTTTTCGTCCATGCCTCAAGAAAAACCCAACCGCATCGTCAAGGAACCTGCCGAATTTTTCAAAAATTACTTTATATTATACTTAAAAAATCGTATCATTTAACAATATGAAGGTTTTAAACTATGCGATTTATCATATCAATAATATGGATTATTTTTCTCTATTCGGTTCCAACAAGCGCAATGGCGCAGGATCTACTTAGACAACTCTTTTCCGGTTCTGCCCACTTCGCGCAAATTGGGACTCTCGACTGGGGAGCCCGCCCCTATTCCAATCCCCAGGAGCAGGGCGGCTGGTTCTCGGTCGTTGGGAACGACTGGTACGTGTTCAACCGTAATCAGATCATGCAACCTGCTACCGGCTGTCGTCAGGATCACACCGCTGTCGTCGTCCGCGTGAGCCACGATCAGGGCAAACACTGGTCCAATCCACCCGCCATCGCCGTGCTGCCCGGCACCAGCAGGACTGGCGATGGATGCGCCATCCTTGATGGCAGCACCTACTTTACTCCGCAGACGGCAACCTGGGATATGATCGTACAATGCCTCGACAAGGAGAGTAAAGGTGGCTGGGCCCTGTGCCACTATAGTCGCAAAGCACTTACACCCCTCGGTCCATTTGTCGCCGATCCGGCCAATCCCGTTGTACGAGGCAACCAACTCTGGTCGCAGATTTGCGCCGGCGGCGGAAAAGCCTGCGATCCGCTGTTAACCAGGGATGAAGGCACGCCGGACATCGTGGAGAAGCGCGGCGCCTATTTTTACGTAACGTTCCACGGCTTCGATTACCAGTCGAAACACAGCTATCGCGGCATCGCCAAGACGACCGATTTCCATACATGGATTACCAATAGTGCGGACCTGCCCAACGACGCCATCCTTGCCCCCGCCAATTGCCAGACCTGGTCCAACGGCTGCGTGGGCGTGGGCGAGACATCCTCGATCACCTCAGGCGGCTATCACTATATTCTGGCCGAAGCTCCCAACAAGAGCCTGACCTGTACCGATGGACAGGACTGGGTGTTCGGCTTGGCGAGAGCCCCCGTCGGCCTGTGGCCGCGTTGGAATAGCGGCCAATGGGCCATTGCTACCCGGCCGCTACTCCAGGAAGCATGGCCGTCACCAAGCACGCGGTGCGGTCTTCAATATGCCCGCTGGATCAAGGATGGAGAGAATATCTATATTGTCTATGAAGATTGGGGGCCTCATCGCGCATGGGTTGATCGGCGCCTGCTCAAACTTTTTCCAGGCGCCGGCCCACCAGTCCAGATCACACCCTTCGAACCAAGGTAATCATCCCCTGTCAGGGCATGGCCGATGCTATGCGGCAACGCAATTCGCCAGACTTCCGGACATCAAACCGACTCCCCAGCAACATCTCTGCTGTTACGCGCACATGAGCGCTCAACAGCAGAGATAGCAACAGCAGAGATCAATACGACGCGCGGCCTTACGCGCTACGCGCCGCTTCGGTCGTCAGGTTATACCCGATCACCTTCGCATATTCGCGCGGCACCAATTGCCAGAAGCGCGGCAGGATATTCTCCCACTTGTGCAGCATCAGCGCGGCGTAGCGGCTGTGCGTCTCGCGCGCATGGGTCTCCACCAACCCGCGCAGAACCGCCTCCCATTTCGGGTCGATCACACGGTTCCACAGCAGCGTATCGGGGTTGATCCGCTGCTCGAACGTGCCGTTCTCGTCATAGACGAAGGCCATGCCGCCGGTGAAACCGGCGCCGAAATTGTCGCCCGCCTCACCCAGAATGACCACGGTACCGCCGGTCATGTATTCGCAGCCGTTCGACCCGCAGCCTTCCACGACCGCCGTGGCACCCGAATTGCGCACGGCAAAGCGCTCGCCCGCCTGCCCGGCGGCGTAGAGCGCCCCGGCCGTCGCGCCATACAGCACCGTGTTGCCGATAATGGCGTTCTCGTTCGACACCAGGTTCGACGACGGCGACTGCCGCACCACGATGGTCGCGCCCGACAGGCCCTTGCCGACATAATCGTTGGCGTCGCCCAGCACTTCCAGCTTCAGCCCCTGGACCGCGAACGCCCCCAGCGACTGGCCCGCCGAGCCGCGCAGGCGCACCGTCAGGTGCCCCGGCGCCAGCTTGGCCATGCCGAACTGGCGCACGATCAGCGAGGAAATGCGCGTGCCGATCGCCCGGTGCGTGTTCTGCACGTTGTAGTGCAGTTGCATCTTCTCGCCATGGTCGAACAGCGGCCGCGCATCGGCGATCATCTGCGCATCCAGCGTCTCGGGCACCTCATTGCGCCCTTCGCGGGTGCAGTAGCGCGCATGCGGCCCCGGATCGGCCTGGGCCAGCAGCGAATTGAGGTCCAGATCGTCCAGATAATCCGCCCCGCGCGACACCTGCTTGAGCAGGTCCGTCCGCCCGATGATCTCGTTCAGCGACGAGAACCCGAGCGAGGCCAGGATGTTGCGCACGTCGTCGGCGATGAACGAGAACAGGTTGATCACCTTTTCCGGCGAGCCCTCGAACTTGGCGCGCAGCGCCTCGTCCTGAGTACAGACGCCGACCGGGCAGGTGTTGGAATGGCACTGCCGCACCATGATGCAGCCCATGGCGACCAGGCTGGCGGTGCCGATGCCGAATTCCTCGGCCCCCAGCATCGCCGCGATCACCACGTCGCGCCCGGTCTTCAGCCCGCCATCGGTACGCAGCTTCACCCGGTGGCGCAGGCGGTTCAGCATCAGCACCTGATGCGCTTCCGCCAGCCCCAGTTCCCACGGTAGTCCGGCATATTTGACCGAACTCTGCGGGCTGGCCCCGGTGCCCCCGCTATGGCCGGAAATCAGGATCGCGTCGGCCTTGGCCTTGGCCACGCCGGCGGCGATGGTGCCGATGCCCGAGCGCGCGACCAGCTTCACCGTCACCGTGGCTTCGGGATTGATCTGCTTGAGGTCGTAGATGAGTTGCGCCAGATCCTCGATCGAATAGATGTCATGATGCGGCGGCGGCGAGATCAGCGTCACGCCGGGTGTCGCATGCCGCAGCTTCGCGATCAGCCCCGTCACCTTGAAGCCGGGCAACTGCCCGCCCTCGCCGGGCTTGGCGCCCTGGGCCATCTTGATCTCGATCTCGCGGCAATCGTTCAGATACTGCGCCGTGACGCCGAAGCGCCCCGAGGCGATCTGCTTGATGGCCGAGGACGCATTGTCGCCGTTCGGGCGCGGCTTCGCGCGCGCGGGGTCTTCGCCCCCCTCGCCGGAATCCGACTTCGCGCCGATCCGGTTCATGGCGATCGACAGGGTCTCGTGCGCCTCGGGGCTCAGCGCCCCCAGCGAGATCCCCGGTGCGATCAGCCGCTTGCGCAACTGGGTGATGCTCTCGACCGCCTCGACGGGGATCGGCGTCCGTCCGCCACGGAAATCCAGCAGGTCGCGCAATGCCACCGGCGGCTGGCGCCGCACCGCATCGGCATAGCGGCGATAGATGGTGAAGCTGTCGGTCGCCACCGCCGTTTGCAGCATATGGATCAGGTTGCCGTCGAAGGCGTGGACCTCGCCATGGCGGCGCATCTTGTACTGGCCGCCCACCGGCAGCGCGATCACCGTCTGGTCCCACGCGGTCCGATGGAAGCTCAGCACGTTGGTTGCGATGCCCGACAGGCCGATGCCGGAGATGCGCGAGGGCATGCCGGGGAAGAATTCCGCCGTCAGCGCCCGCGACAGGCCGATCGCCTCGAAATTATAGCCGCCGCGATAGGCCGAGACGATCGAGATGCCCATCTTGGACATCACCTTCAGCAGCCCCTTGTCCACCGCCTTGCGATAGCGTTCCACCGCCTCGCGCAGCGAGATCTCGCCGAACAGGCCGCGCCGCTGCCGGTCGGCAATGCTTTCCTGCGCCAGGTAGGGGTTGATGCTGGTTGCGCCGACGCCGATCGTCACGGCGATCGCATGCACGTCCAGCGCCTCGGCCGAGCGCACGTTCAGCGAGGTGAAGGTGCGCAGCGACTGGCGGACCAGATGCGTATGCACCGCCGCCGTCGCCAGGATCATCGGGATATAGGCGCGGTCGCCCGACTGCGCCTGATCGGTCAGGAACAGGTGGGTGCAGCCTTCGCGCACCCGATCCTCGGCCTCGCGCCGGATGCGGGCGATCGCCTCGCGCAGCCCCGCCTCGCCTTCCGCCGCCGGAAAGGTGCAGTCGATCACGAAGCCGCTGTCACCGCAGAAATTGCGCAGCGCCTCGAATTCGCCGCTGGTCAGCACCGGGCTGGGCAGTTGCAGCAGGTCGCACTGGACCTCGGATTCCTCCAGGATGTTGCCCAGATTGCCCAGACGGGTCAGCAGGCTCATCACCCGCGTCTCGCGCAGGCTGTCGATCGGCGGGTTGGTTACCTGGCTGAACGCCTGGCGGAAATAATGCGCCAGCCCCCGATAGCGCGAGGACAGCACCGCCAGCGGCGCATCGTCGCCCATCGAGCCGATGGCCTCGGCCGCGGTCTCGACCATCGGGTGCAGGATGGTTTCCAGTTCCTCCAGGGTCGTGCCGACCGCCAGTTGCCGGCGGCGCAGTTCGTCCCGGCCGAACAGCACCGGCTCCTGCACGTCGGCCCGCACCACGGTGCCGATCTTCTGGATGTTCTTGACCCAGGTGCCGAAATCCCGGCGCCCGGCCAGCAGGTCCAGCAATGCCTCGTGGCCGTAGAGCTTGGCTTCCTGAAGGTCGAGGCCGATCATCTGCCCCGGCCCAAGCCGCCCGCGCCGCACGATGTCGGTCTCGGGCACCTTCACCATGCCGGTTTCCGAACCCACGATCAGCAGCCCGTCCGCCGTCACGGTATAGCGCAGGGGGCGCAGGCCGCTGCGGTCCAGCCCGGCCACGACCCAGCGCCCGTCGGTGGCGCACAGCGCCGCCGGGCCGTCCCACGGTTCCATCACCGCGTTGCAGTAGGCGTACAGATCCTGGTGCTTCTGCGGCATGCCCGAATTGCCGCCGACGCTGGCCGGCACCATCAGCGCCTTGACCATCGGCGCGTCGCGCCCGGCGAAGGTCAGCAGTTCGAACACATTGTCCAGCATCGCGGTGTCGGAGCCCGCGGCCTGCACCACCGGCTTGAGGTCTTCCATCACCGGGTCCAGCACCGGGTCGGCCAGCCGCGTCTCGTGGCTCTTCATCCAGTTGACGTTGCCCGAGATCGTGTTGATCTCGCCGTTATGCGCCAGCCGGCGGAAGGGCTGCGCCAGCTTCCAGGTCGGGAACGTGTTGGTCGAATACCGCTGGTGATAGATCGCAAACCGGCTGACGAAGCGCGTATCCAGCAGGTCGGGATAGAAATCCGTCAGGTTCTGGGCGAGGAACATGCCCTTGTAGATCACCGACCGGCAGGACATGGAGCAGATATACAGGTCGAGCGAATTGGCCTGCGCGCTCTTCTCGATCCGCCGGCGGATCACATACAGGTCGCGCTCGAACGCTTCCTCGTCCCGCCCCGGCAGGTTGCGGATCATGATCTGCTCGATCTCGGGCCGGGTGGCATTGGCCTTCTCGCCGATGCATGCCGTGTCGATCGGCACCTGGCGCCAGCCATAGATGCCGTAGCCGACGGCCAGGATCTCCGTCTCGATGATCTGGCGGCAACGCTCCTGCGCGGCCAGATCCGTCTTGGGCAGGAACACCATGCCGATGGCGATCTGCGTATCCACGCAGCCCTCGCCGCCGCTATGGATCGCCTCGGCAAAGAAATCCTGCGGAATTTCCAGGTGAATGCCCGCGCCGTCACCGGTCTTGCCGTCGGCATCCACCGCGCCGCGATGCCACAGGGCCTTCAGGGCCGCGATCCCGGCTTCGACCACCTCGCGCCGCTTGCGGCCGTCGAGCGAGGCGATCAGGCCGACGCCGCAGGCATCGCGCTCCTGCGTGGCGTCATACAGTCCGCTGATCGCCTGCGCGTTATCCTGCCATTCGGCCACGAAGTCCTGGCCGGCATCCCGCGATCCGTGATCCTGGGTCAACTGGTCCATGTCCGTCACTCCGCCGCCTGGGCGCACTGGGCCGCCCGGTTTTCCAGCCAGCGATGCATCTGCGCCGCCGCATCCCGTCCATCGCGAATGGCCCACACCACCAGGCTGGCCCCGCGCACGATATCCCCCGCCGCGAACACGCCCGGCAGGCTGGTCATGAAGCTCTCATGGTCGACCCGCAGCGTGCCCCAGCGCGACACGGCAAGGCCCGGCTGGCCCCACAGGGTCGGCAGCGGCTCGGGGTCGAAGCCCAGCGCCTTGATCACCAGGTCGGCTTCCAGCACGAAGGCGCTGTCTTCCACCGGCTCCACGGACTGGCGGCCGCTGGCATCGGGCATGCCCAGCTTCATGCGCACGGCGCGTACGCCGCTGACGGTATCATCCCCCAGGAACGCCTCGGGCGCCGCCAGCCAGACGAAGGACACGCCTTCTTCCTCGGCGTTCTTCACCTCGCGGATCGAGCCGGGCATGTTCGCGCGGTCGCGGCGATAGAGGCATTTGACCGATTTCGCGCCCTGGCGAATGGCGGTGCGCACGCAATCCATCGCCGTGTCGCCACCGCCGATCACCACCACCGACTTACCGGCGGCATTCAATGCGGCGCTCTCCTCAGGGGCGAACTCGTCGCCCAGCGACAGCCGGTTGGACATCGTCAGATAATCCAGCGCCTTGACGATGCCGCCCAGCCCCGCGCCCGGCCCGCCGATATCGCGCGATTTGTACACGCCCGTGGCGATCAGCACCGCGTCATGCCGCGCCTGCAAGGTCGCGAAAGAGAGCGTGCCCGCGCCGTCGCCGTCCGTGATGTCCACCCCGAGATGGAACTGGACGCCCGATTCCTCCAGATAGAGGTGACGGCGCGCGACGATGTCCTTTTCCAGCTTGAAGCCCGGAATGCCATAGATCATCAGGCCGCCGATCCGGTCGTACCGGTCATAGACATGCACCTGATAGCCCTGCTGGCGAAACTGCATCGCCGCCGCCAGGCCGCCGGGGCCGGCACCGACGATGCCGATCGAGGTTTCGCGCTCGAAGGGCGGACGGATCGGTTCGACCCAGCCGCTGGCGAAGGCGGTATCGGTGATGAAGCGTTCGACGGCGCCGATGGTGACGCTCTCGAACCCCTTCTCGATCACGCAATTGCCTTCGCACAGCCGGTCCTGGGGGCAGATCCGGCCGCAGATCTCGGGGAAATTGTTGGTGGCGGAAGACAGCGCATATGCCTCCTCCAGCCGTCCCTCGGCCGTCATCTTCAGCCAGTCGGGGATGTTGTTGCCCAGCGGGCAATGGACCGAGCAGAACGGCACGCCGCATTGCGAGCAGCGGCTGGCCTGCTGCTCCGCCTTCTCGACCGCGAATGCGCGATAGATCTCGTCGAAATCGCCATTCCGCTCCGCGGCCGGCCGCTTGTCGGGCTGGCTTTGCGGCACGGAGACGAATTTCAGCATGTGCTCGACCATCGGTCCCCCCCTGGATAACGCCCGACCGTCACCTGCGGTACGTTGTGTTGGCGGAACACCTACGCCAGACACATCCAGCATAAAAGACAGCATTGCTGCCATTTATACCAAAAAGGCCGCTCGGGAGCCGTCCGGGAGAATGAAGCCCCCGGTCACATTGGTCCGATTCGGACCAATTGACCATATAATGCTTTGAACATGCTTGTTTATGTAATTTTATATCCGCTCAGATAGGATGGAACAATCATTTCCATCGACGCGGGTTGAATGCCAAGCTGTTGCAGGCCGGGAGCGCCATCGGCCGCTACATTGTCGCTCGCGAGCATCGCAAGCTGGTCACGCGTCAGCATCCGTCCGGGCAGACGCTCCAGCCACATGGCCTGCCACCAGGCCAGGGCCGGAGGCACCGCGATCACCAGTCGGCGCCGGCCGACCGCCGCCACGATCAGCCGCGCGATCTCCTCCATCGTCCGGACCGCCGGGCCGCCGAATTCGAAGATCGCCCCGTCCTGCCCGCTGTCCGCCACCAGACGCCGTATCCCTTCGGCTACGTCGGCGACATGGACCGGTTGCAGGCGCGTCCGCGCGCCATAGACCGGCACCACCGGGCTGAACCGCGCGAGCGTGGCGAAGAGATTGGTGAAATGGTCCTCCGCCCCGAACAGGATGGACGGCCGCACGATCGTCGCCTCCGGCATTGCCCGCAGCACCGCGTCCTCGCCGGCGGCCTTGCTGCGGCCATAGGCCGAGGGGCTGTCCGGCGCGGCCCCGATGGCCGAGACATGCACCAGCCGTTCCACCCCCGCCGACGCCGCCAGACGGGCTACCTGCGCGGCGCCGTCCACATGCACGGCCTGGAACGTCGCCGGCCCGCGCTCGGCCAGGATACCGACGAGGTTCACCACCACCCTGGCGCCTTCCACGACCGGCACCAGCGAGGCGTGATTCAGGATCGAGGCGCCCAGCGGCACGATCTGCCCCACATCGCCCAGCGGGCGCAGCGATGCCGCCCGGTCGGCGCGCCGCGCGGCCACCCGCACCACATAGCCGTCTTCGGCCAGGCGACGCACCACATGGCGCCCCAGGAACCCTGAACCGCCGATTACCGCCGCCACTTTTCGCGTCGTCATGTCCCGCCCCTGTCCTGTTTTTTCCTATTCTCTAGCACAATGCCTGCGCCATGCGGCCGGACCCGCCTCTTCTCCCCACCCATGCAATAAAAACGACCCGAATCGTTCCCCCCATGTTGACCGCCCCCCATGGGCAGAGTAAACGCCCTTCACCACCCCGGAAACGGGGAGCCTCTGTGCCCAGATGGCGGAATTGGTAGACGCGCAGGTTTCAGGTACCTGTGGCCGCAAGGTCGTGGAAGTTCGAGTCTTCTTCTGGGCACCATCCATTTCGATGGATCACGATCGACCCGTCACGGTGTGACCGGTCGACTTCTCCCCTCCCCTTCTGAATACCCGATGAGGCGCGGCGCGGCGATGCCCGCGATCCGTTCCGTCCGAACAGCCTTATGATTTTGTTTACCCAGCGGTGTTGTATCTAAAAAAACAACCGATCGCGGACGGGTATTGGCCGATGTTCGACCTCTCTTTTTCCGAACGTGCCGACCGGGGCGTGCCATCGCCGGACGTGCCTGCCCCCACGCCCTTTGGCCATGCCGCCGCCACGCCGCCGACGCAGAAGGGGGCCGAGGGGATCGTCTTCGATTTCAATCTGGGATGTCGCGTGCTGCTGCCCGCCAGGGAGGATGGACGGACATGGCACATCCGCCTGTCGGATCTGGATACCGGCAACATCCTGTTCGAACGGCGCGGCATGGAAAGCGGCCTGGTTCGCTCCAGCAAACGCTGGTACGTGCGATTCGAGATCGAGGTCTGGGTGGAAGACCCGGCCGGCGGGGGCGAAACGCCGGTTCTGCGCCATGCCATGGATCTGCGCGATCGGACCGTCGTGATCCAGTTTTCCGTCGGCACCCTTGGCGACACGCTGGCCTGGATGCCCTACGCTGCGCGATTCGCGGAGCAGCACGGCGCGCGGGTCGTCTGCGCCCTGTCCGGCCTGATCCGGCCGCTTTTCGAGACGGCGTATCCGCATATCCTTTTCCTCACGCCGGAGGAACTCGACCCGCGGGAGATCACGCAGTCCGCCTATGCCACCTATTATCTCGGGCTATTCTTCGACGACGTGGCGCATGACTGGCATCCGATCGATTTCCGCCAGGTCGGCCTGCACAAGACGGCGGCCTATATCCTCGGGGTCAGCCGGGACGAGGAACCGGCCAGGATCGCGTTCGCCGACCCCGGCCGGCCGCTGGCCGAGCCTTATGTCTGCATCGCGGTCCAGGCATCGTCGCAATGCAAATACTGGAACAACCCGTTCGGCTGGGCGGAGGTCATCGCCTGGCTGAAGGGGCAGGGCTATCGCGTCGTGTGCATCGACCGCAAACCCGTCCACGGCACCGGCCTAGTGTGGAACCACATCCCCTTCGGGGTCGAGGACCAGACGGGCGACCGCCCGCTGACCGAGCGCGCGTGGTGGCTGAAACATGCGGCTCTGTTCATCGGCGGCAGTTCCGGCCTGGCGTGGCTGGCCTGGTCCGCCGGGTGCCCGGTGACGATGATTTCGGGCTTCACGCATCCCGACAACGAATTCGCGACACCCGGCCGCGTCATCAACTGGCACACCTGCAACGCCTGCTGGAACGACCCCCGCGAACGGTTCGACCATCAGGACTTCCTGTGGTGCCCGCGACATCGCGACACGGACCGCCAGTTCGAATGCACCCGGCTTATTCCGTCGGCTTACGTGATCCGGGTGATCGAGCGGCTTCTGCCGCCCGGACCACGTAAACCCACTGAACGATGAAAGGCGGAACCGGCCATGGCTACCGTATCCTCGACGATCCCCCAGCCCCCACCGACGATCACCAATACGGCCACGACCATTTCGGGCGGGACGTGGACGGCGTCGCTCGATCCCAGCGGCGCCACCGTCTATAGCAGCGGTTCCACAACCGTCAGCGGTCCGGTCAATCTGTGGGGGACCGCCATCCTCAACGTGAACAGCGGCGCCGTCGTCTCCGGCCTGACCGCCGTCGCCCGCTTCGGCAACGTCGGCCCGACGATCAATGTCAGCGCCGGCGGCACCATCGAGAATTCCTATACCGCGAACGGCTATCTCAACGTCTATTCCGGTGGCATCACGCAGAACAATACCTACGAATCGGAAGTCACCAAGATCTATTCCGGCGGTTCGTCCACCAAAGACGTTTTCACCGAATCCGATATGTCGGGCTGGACATCGGGCACGCTCAACGGCACCGCCTTCGCCGGCGGCGACGGCACCAGCTCCGTCTATGTCTATGCCGGCGGCAGCATCGCGGCGCCCAGCGTCGTCAACCAGTCCCTGACGGTCAACAAGGGCGCCTCCTACGAGTCCGCGACCACGCCGGCCGCGCCGCCGGTGATCACCAATACCGCCACGACCATTTCGGGCGGAATTTGGACCGCCTCGCGCGATCCCAGCGGCGCCACCGTCTATAGCAGCGGTTCCACCACCGTCGCCGGTCCGGTCAATCTGTGGGGGACCGCCATCCTCAACGTGACCAGCGGCGCCGTCGTCTCCGGCCTGACCGCCGTCGCCCCCTACGGCAACGTCGGCCCGACGATCAATGTCAGCGCCGGCGGCACCATCGAGAATTCCTATACCGCAAACGGCTATCTCAACGTCTATTCCGGTGGCGTCACGCAGAACAATACCTACGAATCGGAAGTCACCAACATCCTTTCCGGCGGTTCGTCCACCAACGATGTCTTCACCGAATCCTATATGTCTGGCTGGACATCGGGCATGCTCAACGGCACCGCCTTCGCCGGCGGCGACGGAACCGCCAGCGTCACCGTCGCCGCCGGCGGCAGCATCTCGGCGCCGACCGTCGTCAACCAGGCCCTGACGGTCAACAAGGGTGCCTCCTACGAAGCCTGCTTCCTGGCCGGCACCATGATCCGGACGCCGACCGGCGACGTGGCGGTGGAAGAGCTTTCGACCGGCGACACCATCCTGGCCTATGTTGACGGCCAACCGGTCGCGCGCACGATCGTCTGGGCCGGCATGGCGCGCGTCCATGTCCGTCCGCGCCCGGCCGGGGACGAAGCCGGCTGGCCGCTGCGCATCGTGAAGGACGCCTTCGCCGACGGCGTGCCTTACAAGGACATGCTGATCACCTCGGAACATTGCCTGTTCTTCGACGGGGCATTCGTGCCGGCCCGCATGTTGGTCAACGGACAGTCGATCTTCTACGACCGCTCCATCCCCGCCTATGCCTATTACCATATCGAGACCGAGGGCCATGCCGTCGTCATGGCCGACGGCGTGCTGACCGAAAGCTATCTGGATACCGGAAACCGCGAGGTCTTCCGGCAGCATGGGCGGATCGCCAGCCTGGCCCCCGACCGCGCCCTGACCTGGAACGACGCGGCCTGCCCGCTGGATGTCAGCCGCGCCTTCGTCGAGCCCCTGTTCCGGCGGATCGCGGCCCGCGCCGCGCAGATCGGCGCGCCGACGCGCGGGTCGGACCACGTCCTGACCGACGAGATGGACCTGCATCTGGTCACCGGCGCGGGCGCCATCATCCGGCCCGTCCGCCAGAACGGCGCGCACGTCATGTTCATGCTCCCCGCCGATATCCAGGAGGTCCACATCGTCTCGCGCGCCAGCAGGCCCAGCGATGTCATCGGCCCCTTCGTCGATGACCGCCGCCATCTGGGCGTGCTGATCGGCGAGATCACGCTCTTTGAAGGCAGCCACTCGACCGAGGTAACCGCCCATCTGAGCGCGAACGAACGGCATGGCTGGAGCACCTCCGGACAGGAGAGGCTGCGCTGGACCACGGGGAACGCCATCCTGCCGCTGGGCGCGCGTCGATCGGAGCGCATGGCCCTGCTGGCCCTGGAGGTCAGGGCGGGCGGGCCGTACTTCGTCCCCGAGACGGATGCGGACGCCGTCGCGCGCATCGCCTGACGGATCGGCGGGGCGGCGTCCTGTCCTGTAAGGAATTATGAACATACGGAGTTGACCGCTCCGTATGTTCAGGTTAAACGCCCCTCACCACCCCGGAAACGGGGGCCTTCTAAGCCCAGATGGCGGAATTGGTAGACGCGCAGGTTTCAGGTACCTGTGGCCGCAAGGTCGTGGAAGTTCGAGTCTTCTTCTGGGCACCATCTCTTCAGCCGGATCAGCGACATCGCCCGCTCGGGCGTCACGAGGCCCTCGGGCGTTTGCCCCCCCCCTCGCGCAACGGCACTTCCGATATTATATGTCCGTCACTGCCCCGGCAGCCGCGCATGCCGGCATACCGGCGCCGACATGCGTCTTGCGGATTGGAATCATGGACCGTTCTTTCATTTTCCGTCGTCATGCCCGCCGCGCGGGGGCCCACGCATGATCGCCACCGCGCCCACGATCCATCTGCATCGCGGCGATCTGCCGGACGACGTGACCTTCCACGGCCTCATCGCCGTCGATACCGAGACGATGGGACTGAAGCCGCATCGCGACCGCCTGTGTCTGGTGCAGATCTCGGCCGGGGACAATTCCGCCCATCTGGTGCAGATCCTGCCCGGTACCCCCTGCCCCAACCTCGCCCGGCTGATGGCCGACCCCGCCATCACCAAGCTGATGCATTTCGCGCGGTTCGACGTGGCGATCCTTCAGCACGCGCTCGGCATCACCGTCGCGCCGGTCATCTGCACCAAGATCGCCTCCAAACTGGTCCGCACCTTCACCGACCGCCACGGACTGGCGCAACTCTGCCGCGAATTGCTGGGGGTGGACCTGAGCAAGCAGCAGCAGACATCGGACTGGGGTGCCCCGGACCTGACGCCCGAGCAGAAAGCCTACGCCGCGTCGGACGTGCTGTATCTGCATGCGCTCTGGGCCACGCTGGAAGCACTCCTGCACCGCGAGGGCCGGCGCGACCTGGCCCAGGCCTGCTACGATTTTCTGCCCGCCCGCGCGCGGCTGGACCTGCTGGGATACGAAGAGCCGGACATCTTCGCCCACCGGGCATGAAACCCCTTTCCCCCGCGCGCTCCATCGTTCCGTTTGACCTGGACCGCCGCCATGGCAATACACCTCTGGCATGACCCAATCCGCCCCTCCCATCGGTAGTGCTTCCGATTCCGGCCAGTCCGACGCGGACATCGCGGCCGCGTGCCGGGTGCTGGCGCGCGAGACCGACGGGCTGATGCAGATGGCGGCCGCCCTGCGCGCGCCCGCGCGCGACGGCGACGAGACGCCGCCCCTGGGCGAGACATTCACGCGGACGATCGCGGCCTTCTCCACCCTGGCCGGGCGCGTCGTCGTTACCGGTATCGGCAAGTCCGGGCAGATCGGCCGCAAGATCCAGTCCACGTTGGCCTCCACGGGCACGCCATCGGTCTTCGTCCACCCGTCGGAAGCCTCGCACGGCGACCTGGGGATGCTCCAGCCGGGCGATGCGGTGCTGGCCCTGTCCAATTCGGGCGAAACGGCGGAACTGGCCGACATCGTGGCGCATACGCGGCGCTACGGGCTGCTGCTGGTGGCGATCACGACACGCATCGAATCCACGCTGGCGCGCGCCGCCGACATCCCCCTCATCATCCCCGATGCGCCGGAAGCCTGCCCGATGGGCCTGGCCCCCACTACCTCGTCGATGATGCAACTGGCGCTGGGCGATGCCCTGGCGGTGGTCCTGCTGGAGCGGCGGGGATTCTCCGCGACCGAGTTCAGCATCTTTCATCCCGGCGGGCGGCTGGGCACCCGGCTGCGCCGCGTCGCCGACCTGATGCATCGCGGCGGCATCATGCCGCTGGGCACGCCGGACACCTCGCTGCGCCAGGTCATCATGGAAATGACGCGCAAGGCGTTCGGCTGCATGGGCGTGGTCGGCGCCGACGGCAGGCTGTGCGGGCTGATCACCGACGGCGATCTGCGCCGCGTCCTGGACCGCGACCTGGACCGTACCCGCGCGGCGGAGATCATGAACACCGAGCCCCTGACCACCGGGCCGGACGTGCTGGCGGCCGAGGCGCTGCGGCTGATGAACGCGCGCGCCCGCCCGATCACCAGCCTGTTCGTGCTGGATGGCGACAGGGTGCCGGTCGGCATCCTCCATGTTCATGACCTGCTGCGCGCGGGCGTGGCATGAGTGCGCCCCCGCCCTCCGACGGCAAAGGCCCGCCCCGGCGCGAGGATTTCGCGCGCTCCGCCGATCAGGTCGCGCGGCAGCGGTCGGCGCTGCGCCAGGATACGTCCCGGCTGCGGCGGGTGCTCCGGCCCGACGACATCGCCCGGCGCCAGCGTCTGGTCCGCTGGGCCAAATGGGCCTTGCCGGCGACGGCCCTGCTGCTGCTGGGGTCGATCGCGGTGTGGCCGGCCGTGGACCGGCTGATCAACATGCAGCGCGGCGCCCTGCGCGAGATGGAAAACCTGCGCGTGTCCAGCGGCAGCATGCTCGGCGCCGTCTATCGGGGACTGGACGAGCACGACCGGCCATTCATGATCACCGCCGACCAGGCCCAGCAGATCGGGCCGGACCGCATCAACCTGACCCGCCCGGCCGCCGACACCCAGACCCAGGGCGGGGACTGGATGATGGTCAGCGCGGCCCAGGGCGTGTATCTGCAACGGGAACAGGTACTGGATCTGACGCAGGACGTATCGCTCTACCGCGAGGACGGCGTGATCATGACCGGGGTCACCGCCGATATGGATCTCAGGCAGGGCATCATCGCCTCCGACCAGTGGGTGCATGCCGAAGGCCCGTTCGGCATGCTGGACGCGCAGGGCTTCCTGCTGTCGCAGCATGATGGGGTCGCCCAGTTCCGTGGTCCGGGGCGGCTGATCCTGAACGATGACGCCCATGCCGGCCCCGCGCCGGCCCCTCCCCAAGCCTCCCAGACGGAGCCCAGTCGATGACCGCCCCCGCAAAGGTCGCCTCCGCGTTCCTGTTCCTCGGCGCCTCGGCGTTCCTTCTTCCCATGGGCCTTCCTATGGGCGGCGCGCGCGCCCAGGCCATCGACCTGTCGCATGGCGGCCAGATCAACGTCACGGCGGCCGGCGGATTCGACTGGGACCAGAAGACCCAGACCGTTACCGCCTATGACAAGGCGCAGGCCACCAGAGGCAACGTCACCGTGACCGCCGACCGGCTGATCGCCTTCTACCGCAAGAAGGCCGCGACCGGCGCGGCCGCCCCTGCCCAGCCCGCGGCCCAGCCCGCCGCCGATGGCGCGCAGGGCATGGAGGCCGGATCGGGCGCCAATGAGGTCTATCGTCTCAACGCGCTGGGGCATGTCCATATCTTCACCGATACCGATCAGGCGTGGGGCGACAAGGCGGTCTACGACATCGACCAGGCGGTCATGGTCCTGACCGGCAAGGGGCTGAAACTGACCACCCCGCAGGATGTCCTGACGGCCCGGGATTCGATGGAATATTATTCCCAGACCCGGATGTCGGTCGGCAGGGGCGATGCCACGGTCACCACCAATGACGGGCGGCAGATCCGGGCCGATGTGCTGGTCGGCTACAGCGCGCCGAACCAGCCGGCGGCGCAACCTGCCTCCCCGCAACCCGCCGGGCATGGCTCGGAGCCATTGACCGGTTCGGGGAAGCTGGAAAAAGTGAACGCATTCGGCCATGTGTTCGTCCGCACGCAGACCGAGACCGTGACCGGCGACCGTGGCGTCTACGTTCCCGACACGGGAATCGCGCGGATTGTCGGCAACGTGCATATCACGCGGGGCCAGAACCAGATCAGCGGAGCGGCGGCAATCGTGAACATGCGCACCGGAATCGCCACGATGACCGAACGGCCGGGCGGACGGGTCAGCGGCCTGATCGTCCCCAACGAGGCCAATCCCCCTCCTGCCGGAACCCACTGATGAACGACATCCCCTACGCCCTGTCCGACGAGGCGAAAAATGCCGCCGGGGCTTCCTTCGGCAGCGCCCTCAGCGGATTGATCGCCAACGGCATCGGCAAGAGCTACAAGAAGCGCCCCGTCGTCCGGAACGTCTCGATCCAGGTCAATCGCGGCGAGGCCGTCGGCCTCCTGGGACCCAACGGCGCGGGCAAGACCACCAGCTTCTACATGATCGTGGGGCTGGTCCAGCCCGACAGCGGCTCGATCACCCTGGACGGCACCGACATCACGCGCCTGCCGATGTATCGCCGTGCCCGCCTGGGCATCGGCTACCTGCCGCAGGAAGCCAGCATCTTCCGGGGCCTGAATGTCGAGCAGAACATCATGGCGGCGCTGGAAGTCGTGGAGTCCGATCCCGACCGGCGCGAGGAAATGCTGACCGGCCTGCTGGGCGAGTTCGGGATTTCTCACCTGCGCCGTTCGCCTTCGCTGGCGCTCTCGGGCGGCGAGCGGCGGCGGCTGGAAATCGCCCGCGCCCTGGCCAGCCAGCCGCATTACATCCTGCTCGACGAACCCCTGGCCGGCATCGACCCGATCGCGGTGGGTGAAATCCGCGATCTGGTCTCGCACCTCAAGGATCGCGGGATCGGCGTGCTGATCACCGACCACAATGTCCGCGAGACGCTGGAAGTGATCGACCGCGCCTATATCATGCATAGCGGCCAGGTACTGATGGAAGGCCGCCCCGAGGAGATCGTCGCCAACGAGGACGTGCGGCGCGTCTATCTTGGAGAAAATTTTTCCCTCTGACCGGCCGTCATGACGATCGGACCCAAGCTTGCCCTCCGGCAGGCCCAATCCCTGGTCATGACGCCGCAGTTGCGGCAGGCGATCCTGCTGCTGCAACTCTCCAATCTCGACGCCTGGTCCGTGGTCGAGCAGGAGATGGAGCGCAACCCCCTGCTGGAGCGCCCCGAGCCGGCCGACGTGCCATTGCCGGCCTTCGAGGGCATACCGCGCCAACCCGTTCTGCCCACGCTCGGCGCGTCCCGGACTCCGGGCACATGGCACGATTCGCAGGATGGGTTGGCCGGCCCCGCCCCCCCGCTGCACGAACGGCTGGCGGAGCAGGTGCGGCTGTCACCCTTCGATGCCGACGAGCGGCGGATCGCCGCCCACCTGATCACCCTGCTGGATGCCGACGGCCGGCTGGCCACGCCTTCCGCTGATATCGCCCAGGCGCTCGGCTTCGCCCCCCAGGGCACCGGAGCGGCGCGGGTCGAGCGGGTGCGCCTGGCCATGATGCAGTTCGACCCGACCGGCCTGTTCGCCCACGATCTGGGCGAGTGCCTGGCCGCGCAACTGCGCGAGCGCGACCGGCTGGACCCGGCGATGGCCATGCTGCTGCGGCACCTGGACCTGCTGGCCCGGCGCGACCTGCGCCGGCTGCGCACCCTGTGCGGCGTCGATCAGGACGATCTGACGGCCATGATCGCGGAAATCCGCGCCCTGTCGCCCCGCCCGGCGCTGGATGCGACGGCACCCGAAGCCTGCATCATCGTACCGGACATCCTGATGCTGCCGGCGGCGGACGATGACTGGATCATCGAACTCAATCCCGACACCATGCCGCGCGTGGTGGTCAATTCGGCCCTGACCCTGCGCACCACGCTGCGGGCCGCCGACCGGCCCTTCCTGACCGAACGCCTGGCCAGCGCCAACTGGCTGGTCCGCGCGCTTCAGCAGCGGGCCGAAACCATCATCCGCGTGGCCACCGCCATCATGCGCCGCCAGAGCGAGTTCCTGGCCCATGGGGTCAGTCACCTGCGGCCGCTGGTGCTCCGCGATATCGCCGAGGCGGTCGGGCTGCATGAAAGCACCGTGAGCCGGGTGACGGCGAACAAATACATCGCCACCCCACGCGGCCTGTTCGAACTGAAATATTTCTTCACCACCGCCATCGCTGGGCGCACGGGCAGCGGCGACCATAGCGCCGAGGCCGTGCGGCACCGGATCAAGGCCCTGATTTCACGGGAATCCGATCGGGACATCCTCTCCGACGATGCAATTGTGAACGAATTAAGAAAGGAAGGAATAGACATCTCTCGCCGAACCGTGGCCAAATACCGCGATGCGCTGAGGATACCCAATTCGGCGCAGAGAAAACGGGAAAAGGCTTTCGAAGCCTGACGCCATGCCCGGTGGAACGCGCATTATGGACCGCCGGCACGGTTCCGTCCGGTTTCGGACGCTCCTCTATGCAAGGGGTGATGTCACATGCAGATCAATGTCGCTGGCAAACAGATCGACCTCTCCGACGCCCTGAAAAACCGTGTTACGGGCCATCTCGACCGGCTTGCCGACAAATATTTCGATCGCGCCCTGGAAGCCCAGGTCACCTTCAGCCGCGCGCGGTCCTTCTTTACCTGTGATATCAATCTTCACGCCGCGCGGGGCCTGACCCTGCGGGGCGAGGGCGAGGGCACGGATGCCCATGGCGCCTTCGACGATGCCGCCGAACACATGGCCCGCCGCCTGCGCCGCTATCGCGAGCGGGTCAACGACCATATCCGCACCCTGCCCCGCCGCAAATCACCGGAAATGGGACGCAGCTACATCCTCCGCCCCTCTGACGATTCCGGGCTGGCGGCGGACGGCGCGGCGCAGGATTCCGGCGCCCACGCCACCATCATTGCCGAACGCCCGTCGGAAATCGCCACGCTGAGCGTCAGCGAGGCGGTGATGCGCCTCGATCTGGCGGCCTCTACCCTGCTGATGTTCCGCAACAGCATCAGCGAGCAGATCAACGTGATCTATCGCCGGCAGGACGGCAATATCGGCTGGCTGGACCCTTCCCCCGGCTGACGCCGGGGGCAACCCCGCTGCCGGGACGATCGGGAATCGTCCCGCCAGCGGACGGTGCGGCAGGGGGAGCGGCTCAGTGCAGCAGGGCGGGCACCATCTCGTGTTGCAGGATCGCCTCCACGGCCGTCTGCTGGTCCTCGGTCAGGGCCATCGGGGTTCCGTCCGCCGCGTGGATGGCGAACGCGTCTTCTCCCTCGATGATCACGGGCTTGATGTAGGCGACCCGCGAAACCCCGAGTGCCCGCATCTGGATATCCGTCAGATGACGCACATCGGCGGCGATCGGCGTATGGTCGGCCTGAAGCACGACCTGCCCGTTCTGTGTCGTAATTCTCATGATCCGATCCTCCGTAAGGACGATTCCCCATCATGCGGCGATCGTCCCGTTGGCCAGCGCGCCCGTCATGTCATTGTTCGCGGGCTGCCGGCCATGTCGATAGCTGGAGATCATTCACGGCCCGTGGGCCGCTCAATCGTCCTCAAGCGCCCGCACGACACGCTGTGGGCGGGCCTTCGGCAGGTCGATCTCGGTCGGTGCGCCGCCCGAACGGCCCTGCGTGATCTCGATCAGCTTCACGCGGACTTCCGGCTGCGGCCTTACCAGATCGATATGGAGCAGGCCGTTATCAAGCCACGCCCCGCTGACCTCGATCCCCTCGGCCAGCACGAACGCCTTCTGGAACTGCCGGGCGGCAATGCCCCGATGCAGGAAAACGCGCCCCTGCGTGTCGTCGGTCTGCCGTCCACGGATGACGAGCTGATTGTCTTCCTGCGTGATTTGCAGATCGTCCATCACGAACCCCGCGACCGCCAGCGAGATCCGGAGCGACGTGGCGTTCAGTTGCTCGATATTATATGGGGGATAGCCATCGGCCGCCCCTTTCGACGCACGTTCCAACATCTGTTCCAGATGGTCAAACCCCAGAAACATGGGGGATCCAAAAAGTCTACCCGACATCAAGGCCTCCTCAACCGAGCGAGACGATCACGCGGACCCGCCTTCGGCGCCCGCGTCGTCATGATATGGGACGCCCGGCCCGTTCCGCAAGACCGCGTGGGAACGCCGCGCCGCCATGCCGCCTGACGCGCGCGTTCCCACTGGCGCGCGCGCGCCAGGATCGCTACATCGCCCCTATGATCAGTCACGACGAAATCGCCGCCGCCACGCCCATGCCGATCCTGGTGGCCCCGCAGGCCATCCTGCGCCAGAAGACCCGCCTGGTCCGGCCCGAGGACGAGCCGATGCTGCGCGATGCCCTGCCCCGCATGTTCGCCGCGATGTACGCGGCGCCGGGCATCGGTCTGGCCGCCCCGCAGGTCGGCATGGGCCTGCGCTTCGCCATCGTCGATCTGGGCGAGGAGCGGCAGCGCGAACCGCTGGTCCTGATCAATCCCGAAGTGATCGCGGAATCGGAGACCCTCGTCTCACGCGAGGAAGGGTGCCTGTCGCTGCCCAACCAGTATGCCGAGGTCGTCCGCCCCCAGCAGGTGCGCGTCCGCTACCGTAGCCTGGACGGTACCGAGCAGGAGATGGAGGCCGACGATCTGCTGGCCACCTGCATCCAGCACGAGATCGACCATCTGGAGGGCATCCTCTTCGTCGATCATCTCTCCACGCTCAAGCGCAACATGATCATGCGGCGCCTGGCCAAGGAACAGCGCCAGAAACGATAAAGGCTGGAGACCCGTCATGCGCCTGGCCTTCATGGGTACCCCCGATTTCGCGGTGCCCGCCCTGCTCGCCCTCCACGCGGCGGGGCACGAGATCGCCGCCGTCTACAGCCAGCCGCCCCGGCCGGCCGGGCGCGGCCAGTCGGTCCGCCTGTCGCCCGTCCATCAGGCCGCCGAGACGCTCGGCCTGCCGGTGCGCACACCCGCGCGCCTGCGGACCAACGCGGACGAGCACGCCGCCTTCCGCGACCTGAACCTCGATGCCGCCGTGGTCGCCGCCTATGGGCTGATCCTGCCGGCGGCGATGCTTGATGCCCCGCGCCTGGGCTGCCTGAACATCCATGCCAGCCTGCTGCCGCGCTGGCGTGGCGCGGCCCCGATCCAGGCCGCGATCCTGGCCGGCGACAGCGAGAGCGGCGTCACCATCATGCGGATGGACGAAGGGCTGGATACCGGCGCGATGCTGCTGTCCGACCAGGTGGCGCTGACACCGGCCACCACCGCCACCACGCTGCATGACGCGCTCGCCGCCATGGGCGCCCGCCTGATCGTGACGACCCTGAACCAGCCGGTCGGCCCCGGCCAGCCCCAGCCGGAACAGGGCGTTACCTACGCCGGCCGCCTGACGCGCGAGGACGGGCGCATCGACTGGTCGCGCGACGCCGCCGCGCTGGACCGGCAGATCCGGGCGCTGACCCCCTGGCCCGGCACCTTTACCACCTTGGACGGGCAGGTTCTGAAGATCGGCGGTGCCGCCCTTGTTTCAGCCCCCCGTTCCGCGCCGCCGGGGACCATTCTCGACGACGCGCTGACCGTGGCCTGCGGACAGGGTGCCCTCCGCGTCACGCGCATTCAGCGGCCCGGTCGCGGCATGATGGATGCCGGTTCGTTCCTGCGTGGCCAACCGGTACCGGCCGGGACGGTCCTGGGCTCGTGACCGCCGACGCGGGCACCGCGCCAGAACCGGCCGTGGAACGCTGGGCCGTCCGGATTGAATATGACGGCCGCCCCTTCGTCGGCTGGCAGCGCCAGATCACCGGCCTGTCCGTGCAGCAGGTGCTGGAAGAGGCGGCGGGCCGTCTGGCGGCTGGCCGGCCCGTCACCAGCATCACCGCCGGCCGCACCGATGCCGGCGTGCATGCGACCGGTCAGGTCGCGCATCTGGATTTCCCCATGGGTACCGGACTGACGGGGTCGAAGGTCCGTGACGCGCTGAATTTCCATATGAAGCCCCACCCGGTCGCCATCCTTCAGGCCATGCCGGTCGATAGCGCATGGAACGCCCGGTTTTCCGCCAACCGCCGATTCTATCGCTACCGGATCGTGAACCGGCGCGGCCGGCTGGCGCTCGACGACGGCCGTGTCTGGCTGGTCAAGCGCGCCCTCGACATCGACGCGATGAACGAGGCGGCGCGGCATCTTCTGGGCCGCCACGATTTCACGTCCTTCCGTGCCAGCGCCTGCCAGGCCAAAAGCCCGCTGCGCACGCTGGACCGGCTGGCGGTGATGCGCCACGGCGAAGAGATCACGATCGAAGCCGACGCGCGTTCCTTCCTGCACCATCAGGTCCGCAACATGGTGGGTACGCTGAAACTGGTGGGCGAAGGCACCTGGGCACCCGAGCGCGTCGGCGAGGCCCTGCGCGCCTGCGACCGCCGCGCCGCCGGCCCCACGGCGCCGCCGGACGGGCTGTACCTGACCGGTGTCGGCTACGATCCCGACCCCTTCAGCGTGGCGTGCTGATCGCTCCGGCCCGCGCCGCCGGGGATCTTTCCCCGGCCGCCCGCGACATGCGGCCTATCGGCCGCCGTGCGCCGACGGCAGCGCCAGAAAATCCTGCCACGGCGCATAATGCGGCGGCAGCACGGACGAGATCCCGCTCAGCGCCATGATGGCGGCGGCGATCGCCAGGACCACCAGCAGCGCCCGCCATGCCCCCAGCGCCAGCCCCACCCGCGCGACGAACCAGGTGAGCCAGAGATTATAGGCGAATATGACCCCGTTCAGCAGCAGCGCCGAATGCATCATGCTCACCCCGGCGGGCATGAGGCCGGCGATCACCCCGACCGCCGCGAGCATCACGAACAGCACCAGCCAGTCGCACCACAGGGCCGCCGCCATGTAGCGCGGCCACAGGGCCTCGCGCCCCCACAGGCGCGCCAGCTGGTGGGTCAGGACCACCGGCGTCAGAACCAGGCACAGCGAGAACACGATCTTGGCGGCGCTCAGCATCGTCGGTGCCTGCGCCAGCGTCAGCACACCGCCGACCAGCCACAGGGCGACGCGGGGCGCCAGCGCCGCGAGCACGGCATCGGGGGTGGTGCCGAAACAGCTCATGCCGTCACGCCGGCCACGGCCCAGCAGCATCATGCCCCGGAAGATGCCCCCAGCGGAGCCGGGCATCGGTCGGGGCGGTGCGCCGCGTCCCTGCGTCATCCCATCAGCCTTTCGATAAACGCCGCGTAGATATCGGTCAGCGTCCGCAGGTCGGTGACGGACACATTTTCGTTCGCCTTGTGCATGCTGGCGCCCACCAGGCCAAATTCGGCGACCGGGCAATAGCGGCTGATGAAGCGCGCATCCGACGTGCCCCCACCCGTATCCAGCCGGGGCTGGTGCCCCGTCACGTCCTGCACGGCCTCGACCAGTTGGCCCAGTTGTGGTGTGGGCGGGGTCAGGAACGATTCACCGCTGACACGGATGTCGATCTCCGCCCCCGGCGCACGCGCCCGGACGGTCTCGGTGATCCACCGTGCCAGGTCCTTGCCCGTGTGCAGGTCGTTGAAGCGGATGTTCAGCCGGGCCGTTGCCCTGGCCGGAATGACGTTGGTGGCCGTGTTGCCCACATCGACGCTGGTGACCTGCACGCTCGACGGCTCGAACCATTCCGACCCCTTGTCCAGCGGATGGGCCGTCAGGTCCGACAGGATCGCCATCAGACGGTGGATCGGGTTGTCGGCCCGCTGCGGGTAGGCGACGTGCCCCTGGATGCCATGGACGACGATGCGCGCGTTCAGGCTGCCGCGCCGCCCGATCTTGACCACATCGCCCATATGCTCGGGGTTCGTCGGCTCGCCGACGATGCAGAAATCGGGGATCTGGCCATTGGCCGCCATCCATTCCAGCACCTTCACGGTGCCGTAGGTGGCGGGGCCTTCCTCATCGCCGGTAATCAGCAGGCTGATCGAGCCGTTCAGCGGCCTGCCGCCCCCCAGGTGCCGCGCCACCGCGCTGACGAAGGCGGCGATCCCGCCCTTCATGTCGCAGGCGCCGCGTCCGTACAGCACGTCGCCCCGCACGGCGGCGTCGAACGGCCCCGTGGTCCAGCCCTCGTCGCCCGGCGGCACTACGTCGGTATGGCCGGCGAAGCAGAGATGCGGCCCCTCCATGCCCAGCCGGGCGAACAGGTTGGCCGTGCGCTCCGCCCCCTCGCCGAACGGCAGGTCGACGACATCGAACCCCAGCCGGCGCAGCACGTCGCCCAGCACGCCGATCGCCCCGCCGCGATCGGGCGTGATGGACGGCGCGCGGATCAGTTCCTGCGCCAGATGCAGCGCATCGACCAGTTCCGGCTCCATGACGGGGCCGGTCAATCGCGCAGCAATTCGTTGATCGAGGTCTTGGCGCGCGTGCGCTCGTCCACGCGCTTGACGATCACGGCGCAGGCCAGCGACGGCAGCGGCGCGCCATCCGGCCCGGTCGGCTGGCGCGGCGGCAGCGTGCCGGGCACCACGACCGAGTAGGCCGGCACACGGCCCACGAACACCTCGCCCGTCGCCCGATCGACGATCTTGGTCGAGGCGCCGAGAAACACGCCCATCGACAGGACGCTTCCCCGCTCCACGATCACGCCCTCGGCCACTTCCGACCGCGCGCCGATGAAGCAGTCGTCCTCGATGATCACGGGCGCGGCCTGCAACGGCTCCAGCACGCCGCCGATGCCCACGCCGCCGCTGATGTGGCAGTTGCGCCCGATCTGGGCGCAGCTTCCGATCGTGACCCACGTATCGACCATCGTGCCGCTTTCGACGCGCGCGCCGGCATTGACGAAGCTGGGCATGAGCACCACGCCGGGCGCGACATAGGCCGAACGCCGGACGATCGCGCCGGGCACGGCACGGAATCCGGCCTCGGCAAAGCGCGCCGGGTCCCAGTCCGCGAACTTCAGCGGCACCTTGTCGTAGAACGGCGCGGGAGCGCCCGGCATCACCGCGCTGTCATTCAGCCGGAACGACAGCAGCACCGCCTTCTTGAGCCATTCATTGACCACCCAGCCGGAATCGGACGGGGCGGCGACGCGCAGCGTGCCGGCATCCAGCCCGGCCAGCGCCTGCTCGACCGCCGCGCGGTCGGCACCCGTCGTCGCGGAGGACAGGGTATCGCGCCGTTCCCACACCGCCTCGATATGGGTCCGAAGGGCGTGTTCGTCGTTCATATTCCTGCAATCCTCTGTCCGCGCCGGCCCGGCCGGCGCCCATTTTCGCCATGTGTTTCGCTATGTGGCGGGACCATGCGAAGGATGCCCCCTCGTGTCAACGCATCTTGCGATGCGTCGCCACCGGCCCCGCCTTGCCTTACTCGCCGCGGATCAGCGTACCCGGGCCGGCCTCGGTGAACAGTTCCAGCAGGCAGGCATGCGGCACCCGCCCGTCGAGGATCACCGCCGCCCTGGCACCGGCACGCACCGCTTCCAGGCAGGTTTCCACCTTCGGGATCATGCCGCCGCTGATCATGCCGCTGGCGATGCCGCGCCGTGCTTCCTCGGCCGTCAGTTCGGGGATCAGGTCGCCGTTTTCGTCCAGCACGCCGGGCACGTCGGTCAGCATCAGCAACCGCGTGGCATGCACGGCACCGGCGATCGCGCCGGCCGCCGTGTCGGCGTTGATATTGTAGGTCTCGCCCTTCTCGCCGATGCCCACGGGGGCCACGACCGGAATCAGCCCCGACCCCGACAACGCATAGAGCACGCGGGGGTCGATGCGCACCGGCTCGCCCACGAAGCCCAAATCCAGCACCTGCTCGATCTGGCTGTCGGCATCGCGCACCGTGCGGCGCAGGCGGCGCGCGGTGATCAGCCCGCCATCCTTGCCCGAAATGCCCACGGCCAGCGCCCCGGCCTGATTGATCAGCCCGGCGACCTGCTTGTTGACCTTGCCCGCCAGGACCATCTCGATCACATCGACCATCGCCGCGTCGGTCACGCGCAGGCCGTCGACGAAGGTCGAGGGAATCTGCAACCGGTTGAGCATGGCGCTGATCTGCGGGCCGCCCCCATGGACCACCACGGGATTGACCCCGACCAGCTTCAGCAGCGCGATGTCATGTCCGAAGGCGTTGGACAGGGAATCGTCCACCATGGCGTGGCCGCCATATTTGACCACGATCGTATCGCCGGCATAGCGACGCAGGAACGGCAGCGCCTGGGCCAGCACGGCGGCGCGCTCCTGGGCGTCCTTCATCGTCTGGACGATATCGCCGGTAGTCTCGCTTGTCGGTTGGCTCATCGGGTCGTGCCCTGTCTTGTGCTCGTGATCAGGATGAAACCGTTTCGTCCGCCGGCGGCAGGGCCAGACTGGCCAGCCCGGCCCGCAGTTCGGGTATGCCCAGTCCGCTCTCGCTGCTGGTCAGCAATATCTCCGGATAGGCCGCGGGATGCTGGCGCGCCAGATCGGCCACCTGGGCGCGCTTGGCCTCCAGCGGGCCGGGCTTGAGCGCATCGCACTTGGTCAGGACGATCTCGAACGTCACGGCGGCACGGTCCAGCAGGGTCATGATCTCGCGATCCGACGCCTTGATCTCGATCCGCGAATCCAGCAGCAGGATGACGCGCTGAAGCGTCGGCCGTCCGCGCAGATACGCGAACATCATGCCCTGCCAGTCTTCCTTCACGTCCTTCGCGGCCTTGGCGTAGCCATAGCCCGGCATGTCCACCAGCGTCAGCCGGTCGCCGAGGTTGAAGAAATTGAGCTGCTTGGTGCGCCCCGGCTCGGACGAGGCGCGCGCCAGCGCCTTGCGCCCGGTCAGGGCGTTGATCAGGCTGGACTTGCCGACATTCGACCGGCCGGCGAACGCGATTTCCGGCACGGTGATCGGCGGAAGCTGCTCCAGCTTCTGTGCCCCGAAGAAAAAATCGCACGGCCCGGCAAACAGCAGCCGCCCCGCTTCGCGCAGGCGCTCCTGCTCCTCGGGCGAGGGCGCGGGGGTGACGAACTCCGACATCAGACCAACCTTATTTCCGCTTCGCCGGCTTTTGCGCGGGCGCAGGCACGGGTGCGGCCGGCCGGGTCGCGCCCTGGATACGACGCTGGATGACCATCTGCTGCGCCATCGTCAGCAGGTTGTTCCAGCAATAATAGATGACCAGGCCAGCCGGCTGACGCGCCATGAAGAAGGTGAACAGCACCGGCATCACCTGGAACACGCGCTGCTGCGCGGGGTCCATCGGTGCCGGGTTCAGCTTCTGTTGCAGGAACATCGTCACCCCGAACAGGATCGGCCACACGCCCAGTTGCAGGTAGGGCGACAGCACGTTCGGGTCCCACGGGATCAGGCCGAAGAGATTGAACAGATTGGTCAGGTCCGGTGCGGACAGATCGTGAATCCAGCCGAAGAACGGCGCATGCCGCATTTCGATGGTGATGTACAGATCCTTGTACAGGCTCCAGAACACCGGAATCTGCACGATCATCGGCAGGCAGCCGGCGGCCGGATTGACGCCTTCGGTCTTGTACAGCGCCATCATGTGCTGGTTCATCGCCATCTGGTCGCCCTTGTACCGCTCGCGGATCTCCTGCACCTTGGGCTGGAGCTTGCGCATCCGGGCCATGGAGCGGAACTGCCGCGTCGCCAGCGGGAAGAAGAGCGCCTTGACCAGCAGCGTGAAGGCCATCAGCGCCAGGCCGAAATTGCCCAGCAACGTGTTCAGGTAATCGAGCACATAGAAGATCGGCCGCGTCAGGAACGCGAACCAGCCGAAATCGACGGCCTTCCAGAAATCGGGGATATGCAGGCTGGACTGATACTGCTCCAGCAGGTTGACTTCCTTGGCGCCGGCGAACACATGGCTGGCCGTCGAGGCCGTCGCACCCGCCCCGACCACGGTCGGCGTCTGCGCGATGAAGCCGACCTGATAGACGCCCGCGCCGCCATTGGCCTGATAGCCATAGCTGCCGGTCACCGGCACGCCCTGCTGGGGCACCACGGCGGTCAGCCAGTATTTGTCGGTAATGCCGGCCCATCCGCCCTGCCCGGCCTTGGTCCAGGACGTGTTGCCCGGCGGTGTCGCGCCGGTGCGCAGGCTCTTGTAGCTGCTTTCGTCCAGCCGGCCGTCAACGACCGAAATCGGCCCTTCATGCACCAGATACCCGCCGGTTTCCTCGGGCGTGTAGGCGCGGTTGACGCGGGCGAACGGGTAGAGCGACACCGGCTGGGCCGAATGGTTCACGATCCGCTGCTCGATCGCGAACATGTAGTGCGCGTCGATGCCGACGACGATCTGGAAGGTTACGCCTTCGCCATTGTCCCACGACAGCGTGACCGGGTGGTCGGCCGTCAGCTTCGGCGCGTCGGCGGTCCAGACGGTGGTGGCGTCGGGCACGCGCACCTGGCCGCCGGCCAGGTTCATCCAGCCGATCTCGACGTAATTGGGCTGCGGGTCGTGCGCGGCTTCGAGGATGCGCACCAGCGGGCTGCCGGCGGCCACCGTCTCGTGATAGTCGCGCAGCACCATGTCATCCAGCCGCGCGCCCAGCAGGTCGATCGACCCGCGCACGGCCGGGGCGTCGATCTCCAGCCGCGTTTCCGCCTGCGGCGAGGCCACCGAAACCGGCTGCGAACTCACGCCCGCGACAGGGGCCGCCGGACGGCGCGCGTCGGACGGCGGCGTCTGCCGGTTGGTCTGCGCAGCCTGCTGCGCGACCTCCTGATGGGTCTGCTTCGGCATGAAATATTCGAAGCCAACCAGGACCATGGCGGAAAGCAACGTCGCCACGATTAAGCGCTTGGTATCCATCAGCGACCGGCCAGACTCTCGTTATCTGTGGGAAGAACAGCGGGGGAAGAACTGCGGGGGGAAGGACAGCAGGAGGCATGCGCCTGCTGTCGGGTGGGCACGGGATCGTATCCGCCGATATTCCACGGATTGCAACGCAAGATCCGCCAACCGGCCAGAATTGCGCCCCGCAACGGGCCATATGTACGGATCGCGTCCTGCGCATATTCGCTGCACGAGGGCACGAAACGGCAATTCGGCCCCAGAAGCGGGCTGACGAACCGCTGATAGACGCGAATCGCCCCGACCAGAGTCCAGACCGTCGCGGCCCGGACCGGACGGATCATTCCGCCCCCCGCACGCCGGCCTTGCGCAAGGCCCGCCGCAGGTCTTCGACCAGGGCGGAGAACGCGCGCCCGCGCGTCCCGTCACGGCCGATCACGACCAGATCGACACCCGTCAATTGCTGCTCGCGCGTGACGACGATCCGCACGGCTTCGCGCAGGCGGCGGCGCGTGCGATTGCGAATGACGGCGTTGCCGACTTTCTTCGTTACGGTGAACCCGACCCGTGCCGGATCGGCATCGTCACGGCCCAATGCCTGGAGCACCAGCCCAGGGCACGGCACCTTGCGCCCCTTGGATGCAATCCGGAGGAACTCGGCACGCTTCTTGAGACGGACGGAACGGTCGGCCACTCTTCGCAGCCCCCTCTAACGCGCTATCCGGACCCGGATCGGAAGAACCGGGCCCTGAACGCGACCAGACCTGACGGATCAGGCGGACAGGCGCTTGCGGCCCTTGGAACGGCGATTGGCGATGACCCGACGGCCACCGACGGTTTCCATACGGGCGCGGAAGCCGTGACGGCGCTTGCGGACCAGCTTGGACGGTTGATACGTGCGCTTCACGACGCGACTCCCCGATTGACAAGAATAAACGCGACGCGGCTATATCCACGACGCGCCGGAGCAGCCCGAAGGCCGCCTGACCTGAGGCGCGCCTTATACGTCCCGTTTCCCCGCGCGTCAACGTGCAAGAAAAGAGCCTCCATGCAAGGCCCAGACCCGCTTCCGGACGACAATCATTCCGCCCCTGCCCTCGGCACCGGCCCCTCGGACACCCAGGCCGATTCGGTGCCCGCCCCGGCATCGCGCGCCAAGGTGCTGCACGATATACGCGGCCAGTTGTCGCCGGCCATGCTCGCCGCCGACCGGCTGAGCCTGCACGCCGACCCCAAGGTGCGCGAACTGGCCGACCAGATCGTCCGGTCCATAGAACAGGCCGCCCTGCGCCTGAAAGACATCCCCCGATCCTGACCACCCAGGCCGGCGACCGAGCAGGCGGGTGCCTCCATCCAGCGCGCGCCGGCGCGCGCTGGAACGGGCCGCCCTTGCCTGCCTCGGCGGCCCGGTTCGTGGCCGGAGACGCGGGCTGGTGAGCGAGCGCGCAGCGCAGCGCCCGGCGCGTGGTCCGGGCACGAAGCGCCGGGAACGCGCGCCGGATCGCCGCCAGCGCCCGTCTCCGGCCGCAAATCCGGTTCAGAACATCGAGAAGTAGAGCACGACCATGTCGATGAGGAACGCGCTGAGCAGACCGCAGCAGATCAGCCCGACCACCATCCGGTCACGCGCATCGATCCATGCCGGATCGTCATGATGCAGGGCAACCGTGTGCCATGCGCCGTTCGCGAAAGACCGTTTCGGTCCCGCCATACCGATATGGAACATATGAGCCTCCCCCGGACCGTCCCTTCTTCTCTGCCGCGCGCGGCGGCGGGTTCGTCCGGATGCATCATGACCATGGACCCTGACGGGCCGGCTGCCAAAGGCGATTCGGGGTCAGTCGCAATCTCTTGAAACAAAATGCCCGTTGCCCGGCGCCAGACGCACGGCAGCCGGGCCAGGCCCGGCGCCGCACGCATGACACGCCGGTGGAACGGCGCGCCGCGTCAGGTCAGGCGAGGTCGGGTCAGGCCGCGCCTTCCTCGGCATAGACCGAGATGTCGGGGCAGGAGCAGACCAGGTTGCGGTCGCCATAGGCGTTATCCAGCCGGTTGACCGGCGACCAGTATTTCGACTCCGGCACCACATCGCCCGGCAGGCAGCCCAGCCGCCGGTCATAGGCGCGGTCCCACTCCGGATCGGTCAGGTCGCGCACCGTATGCGGCGCATGGCGCAGCGGGCTCTGCTCGGCCGTCATCCGGCCCTGCTCGATCTCGCGGATCTCGTCGCGGATCGCGATCATCGCATCGCAGAACCGGTCCAGTTCCACCCGGCCCTCGGACTCGGTCGGTTCGATCATGAAGGTGCCGGCCACGGGGAAGCTGACCGTCGGCGCGTGGAACCCGTGGTCGATCAGCCTCTTGGCGATATCGTCCACCGTCACCCCGACCGTATCGCGGATCGGGCGCAGGTCGACGATGCATTCATGCGCCACCCGGCCGTTGGTCCCGCGATACAGCACCGGGTAATGGCCTTCCAGACGGGCCGCGATATAGTTGGAATTCAGGATCGCGACCTCGGTGGCGCGGCGCAGCCCGGCGTCGCCCATCAGCATCATGTAGGTCCAGGAAATCGGCAGCACCGCCGCCGAGCCGAACGGCGCGGCCGAAACCGCGTTCGCCCCGCCATCCTGCGGCGCGCCGGGCAGGAACGGCGCCAGATGCGCGCCCACCCCGATCGGCCCCATGCCCGGCCCGCCGCCGCCATGCGGAATGCAGAAGGTCTTGTGCAGGTTGAAATGGCTGACATCGGCGCCGTAGGCACCGGGGCGCGACAGCCCGACCTGCGCGTTCATGTTCGCGCCGTCGAGATAGACCTGCCCGCCGGCCGCGTGCACGAGGTCGCAGATCTCGACCACCGATTCCTCGAACACGCCGTGCGTCGACGGATAGGTGATCATGATCGCCGCCAGACGGTCGGCATTCTGCGCGATCTTCACCTTCAGGTCGGCGATGTCCACATTGCCCTGGTCGTCGCAGGCCACGACCACCACCCGCATCCCCGCCATCTGGGCCGAGGCCGGGTTGGTGCCGTGGGCCGACGCCGGAATCAGGCAGACATCGCGCCCTTCGTCGCCCCGCGAACGGTGATAGGCGCGAATGGCCAGCAGACCGGCATATTCCCCCTGCGCCCCGGAATTGGGCTGGAGCGAGACCGCGTCGTAGCCGCTGACATCCCTGAGCATCCGCTCCAGGTCGCGGAACAGTTCGGCATAGCCCTGCTGCTGTTCCTCGGGCGCGAAAGGATGGATGTCGCAGAACCCCGGCCAGGTGATCGGCATCATCTCGACCGTCGCGTTCAGCTTCATGGTGCATGACCCCAGCGGGATCATCGTGCGATCCAGCGCCAGGTCGCGGTCGGACAGGCGGCGCAGGTAGCGCAGCATGTCGGTCTCGGACCGGTGGGCATGGAACACCGGATGGGTCATGAACGTGCCCTGGCGCAGCAGGGCCGGCGGCAGCAGGCTGTCCGGCGCCGACAGCGTCTGCTCCATCGCCGCCAGACGCTGGGCGTCGGGGCAGAAGCAGCGCCACACGGCGCGGACGATCTCTGGCGTCGTCGTCTCGTCCAGGCTGATCCCGACACGGTCCTCGTCGATCGCGCGCAGGTTCATGCCCGCGTCCTCGGCACGGGCGCGGACCAGCATGGCGGTGCCGCCGGTCGCGACCGTAATCGTGTCGAAAAACGCATCCGTCTCGACGCGCACCGACAGCGCGCGCAGCCCCGCCGCCAGGATCGCCGTCAGGCGATGCACCCGCTGCGCGATCGCCGTCAGACCCTCTGGGCCGTGATAGACCGCATACATCGCGGAAATGACCGCCGGCAGCACCTGCGCGGTGCAGATGTTCGAGGTCGCCTTCTCGCGGCGGATATGCTGTTCGCGCGTCTGCAACGCCAGACGATAGGCCGGCTCGCCCCGGCTATCGACCGAGACGCCCACCAGACGGCCCGGCATGTTGCGCTTGTAGGCGTCGCGCACGGCCATATACGCCGCATGCGGCCCACCGGCCCCCATCGGCATGCCGTAACGCTGCATCGAGCCCACCGCGATATCGGCCCCCAGCGCGCCCGGCGATTCCAGCACCGTCAGCGCCAGCGGGTCGGCCGCCATCGCCACCACGGCCTGTGCCGCGTGCAGTTTTTCGATCCACGCGCGCGGATCGCGCACCTGCCCCGACGAACCGGGATATTGCAACAGCGCACCGAACACCGCGCCGGGGTCCAGGTCGCGCTCGGGGTCGCCGACCACGATCCGCCAGCCCATCGGCTCGGCGCGCGTGCGCAGCACCGCCAGCGTCTGCGGATGGCAGTCGGCATCGACGAAGAACCCCTCGGCCTTCGATTTCGCCACCCGGCGCGCCAGGGCCATCGCCTCGGCCGCCGCCGTCGCCTCGTCCAGCAGCGAGGCATTGGCCACGTCCAGCCCGGTCAGGTCGCGCACCATGGTCTGGAAGTTCAGCAGTGCCTCAAGACGCCCCTGGCTGATTTCCGGCTGATACGGCGTATAGGCCGTGTACCAGGCCGGGTTTTCCAGCACGTTGCGCTGGATGACGCCCGGCAGCACCGTGTTGTAATAGCCCTGCCCGATCAGGGAGGTCATCACCCGGTTGCGGCCGGCGATCGTGCGCAGGCGCGCCAGCGCCTCGGGCTCGGACAGGCCGGCCCCCAGCCCCATCGCGCCACGCAGGCGGATGGACGCCGGCACTGTCTGTTCCATCAGTTCGTCGAGCGAGCCCGCGCCCACGACCTCCAGCATGGCGGCGACATCCCGCGCCCCCGGCCCGACATGGCGGGCACAGAAAGCATCGGCGGCGGGCTGCGTGCCCTGCCAGAGAGAAGTGGAGGTCACGATCAATATTCTCCGCGACAGAAACAGAAACGGTGTCGAGAAACTGTTTTAACGAACCATCCACCGGCACCCCGAAACGCGGGACCGCGCATCGGCGCGCCGGCGGGCCGGTCTTCAGCCGATCAGGGCGGCGTAGCCGTCGGCGTCCAGCAGCGCGGCGAGCTGCCCGGCATCGGCGATGCGCAGCTTCAGAATCCAGCCTTCGGCCTCCGGGTCGCGGTTGACCAGCGACGGATCGTCCGACAGCGCCGCGTTGAACCCGACGACGGTGCCCGACACGGGGGCATAGATGTCCGACGCGGCCTTGACCGATTCCACCACGGCGGCGCTGTCGCCCTGCGCGACCTCGGTGCCTTCGTCCTTCGCCTCGACGAAGACCAGTTCGCCCAGTTCCTCGGCGGCATGGGCGGTGATGCCGACGATGGCGACATCACCCTCGACGCGCAGCCACTCATGTTCTTTCGTGTAATAGACGGTCATGTTCCGATCTCCATCCAGCAGGTCAGCGTTTGAAATTCAGCGTTTGAAACCGGGGGCCACGAACGGCAGCGCCGCCACGGTGGCCGGCAGATAGCGCCCGCGCAGTTCGGCGAACAGGGGCGTGCCCGTCGCGGCGAACGCCGTTTCCACGTAGCCCATGGCGACCGGCCCGCCGAAGGTCGGGCCGAACGCGCCGGAGGTTACATGCCCGACCGGCTGCGTGCCCGCCTCGTCGGCGAACAGGCGCGCCCCGCCCCGTACCGGCGCGCGGCCCTCGACCGCGATGCCCACGCGGCGCCGGCTTACGCCGCCTTCGATCTGTCCCAGAATGATGTCGGCGCCGGGGAAGCCCCCCGCCCGCGCCCCACCGGCACGGCGGGTTTTCTGGATCGACCATTCCAGCGCGCCCTCGACCGGCGTCGTCTCGCGGTCGATATCCGATCCATACAGGCACAATCCGGCTTCCAGCCGCAGGCTGTCGCGCGCGCCCAGTCCGGCCGGCGCCACCTCGGGCTCGGCCAGCAGCGCCTCGGCCACCCGCACGGCGGCATCGGCCGCCATGCCGAGTTCGAACCCGTCCTCGCCCGTGTAGCCGGACCGCGATGCCACGCAGGGCACGCCCGCCACCTCGAACGCCGCCACATCCATGAAGCGCATCTCCGCCGACGCGGGCGCCAGACGCGCCAGCACGGCCCCGGCCTGCGGTCCCTGCAACGCGATCAGCGCCCGATCGGGCAGCGGCTCGACAATGCAATCCTCGCCCAGCGCGGTTGCGATATGCGCCAGATCCGCATCCTTGCAGGCCGCGTTGACCACCAGGATCAGCGTATCGCCCAGCCGCGAGACCATCAGGTCGTCAAGGATGCCGCCCTTGCCGTCGGTCAACTGCGTATAACGCTGGCGCCCCGTCTTCAGCGACAGGATGTCGGCCGGCACCAGCCGCTCCAGCGCCAGCGCCGCGTCCTCGACCCGCCCCGAGCGCGCATGCAGATGCGCCTGCCCCATGTGCGACACGTCGAACAGGCCGGCGGCATTGCGCGTGTGCTGGTGCTCGGCCATCACGCCGGCGCGGTACTGCACCGGCATTTCATAGCCCGCGAACGGCACCATGCGTCCGCCCAGCGACAGGTGCAGGTCATAAAGCGGCGTGCGCAGCAGCGAATCGCTCATGCCGCCCTCCGGGCGCCGGCAGCGCCATGCGCGAGGGACGGATCGCACCGATCCGAACATGAGAAAACAAGGAAAGACGGCCAACGTGACATGAACAGAGCCTCCTGAACCCACAACCGGATCCGAATGCCCCTTCTGTCGGTTTGCCTGAGATCGCTATCCCGTCGGCGGACGCGCGAGGCGCCTCTCTCCAGAAGTCGAAGCCGGGCGGTCCTTTGGCCTGAGAGTTTCCGGGGCGGTTGCTCCTTCGGCGCCGGCTCTCGCCAGTCTCTCCCGCGTCAGCATCCGGATGCTTCGCATATGTTGCGCAATCAAGTCAATCGTCCTCACACCGCCGCGAGGGGTGGATCGCAGGCCCCCGGCGCCCTACCCTTGCCCCCCGGACACAAGACGACAAGGAGGCGCGTGACCATGGACGCCACACCACTGACCATCCTCGCGGAATTCACCACAACCGACGAAAACCGCGCGAAATTTCTGGAACTCTGCGCTTACGACGCCGAACGCTCGGTCGCCGACGAGCCCGGCTGCCATGCCTTCGATGTCCTGTTGCCCGAGGACGCACCGCATACCGTCATCCTGCACGAGATCTATACCGACCGCGCGGCATTCGACAGCCACCTGAAGACCCCGCATTTCAAGGTCTTCGACGACGCGGTGCGCGACCTGGGTATCCAGACCGTCGCGGTGCGTCTGCTGGCGACACACCGCGCCTGAGCGCGACCAGCCCGTCCCGGCCGGCTGTATCGAAGCCGGCGGGATCGGCTGGTCGGCCGCGATGGGGCGGCAGGCGCCGGGGCGGATTTATCGCCCCGGCTTTTTGCTGGCCGGTCTTTTGGGGCTTGTACCCAGCTCCTGGGCCAGTTGCGCGAAGAGCGGGGCGCGCGGGTCGGTGGCGCGCCACCACAGCCCGATGGTCCGGCCGATTTCGGGCGATGCGAACGGTATGGCGCGGGAGAAGCCGCGAGCCTCGGTGTCGGTATCGACCGCCAGCGCCGGCATGACGGCGATTCCCTCGCCGGCATCGACCATGTAGCGCAGCATTTCCACGCTGGTCGCGATCGGGCCGTCGAGACCCGGATGGAGCGGGACGGACGGATCGCACAACGAGACGGTCTGGTCGCGCAGGCAATGGCCGGGATCGAGGAGCATCAGGTCGGCACTGTCGAGATCGGCGGACGACAGCGCGGATTTCGCGGCCAGCGGGTGGGTACGGGGGACCAGGACGCGAAACGGCTCGAAGAACAGGACGGCGGTGGCGATGCCGGTGTCCGGCGCGGGCATCGCCGCGATAACGATATCCAGCGTGTAATCGAGCAGGTGCCGCGTCAGGTCCGCCGTCCGGTCCTCGGTGAGGCGCAGCGCGATGTCCGGATGGGCGGCGCGAATGTGCCGCAGCAGCGTGGGCATGTAATACGGCGCCAATGTCGGAATGATGCCCAGCGCCAGGGGGCCGGCCAGCGTGTGCCCGGTGCCGTGCGCCTGCTCCATCAGGACATGCGCGTCGCGGACGATGCGTTCGACCAGGGGGATCAGGGCCGCGCCCCGCCGGGTCGGACGGGTGCCGCGGCGCCCGCGCTCGAAGAGCGTGCAGCCCAGCAGGGCTTCGACCTTGCGGATCTGCTCGCTGAGGCCGGGCTGGCTGACGCCGCAGGCATGCGCGGCCTGCCCGAAATGGCCGGTGCGGCTGACCGCGAGGACATAATCGAGATCGCGCAAAGTCAGGCCGGCGAGGGAGCGCGAGGGAGGGAAGGACATACGATAGGTGTAGCCTATCAATTTTATAATGAGAATCGATTTTATCTATAAATCATGGGGCGGTAGGCAGGGATCGTATTCTTTCCGGAGAGGAAAACGCCATGTCCGACCAGAGTGTCCGCCCCGTCCTGACCACCAGTGCCGGCGCGCCCGTCCCCGACAACCAGAACAGCAAGAGCGCCGGCCGGCACGGCCCGCTGCTGCTGGAAAACTATCAGTTGCTGCAAAAGCTGGCCCATCAGAACCGAGAACGCATTCCCGAGCGGGTGGTGCATGCCAAGGGGTCCGGCGCGTATGGCCGCTTTACCGTCACCGGGGATGTCACACGCTATACGAATGCCGCGATCTTCGGCGAGATCGGCAGGACGACCGAGGTACTGGCCCGGTTTTCCACCGTTGCCGGAGAGCGGGGGGCCGCGGATGCCGAGCGGGACGTGCGTGGTTTCGCGCTGAAATTCTACACCGACGAAGGCAACTGGGACCTGGTGGGGAACAATACGCCGGTCTTCTTCATTCGCGACCCGATGAAATTTCCCGATTTCATCCATACGCAGAAGCGTCATCCGCGTACCAACATGCGCTCGGCGACGGCGATGTGGGATTTCTGGTCCCTGAGCCCGGAAAGCCTGCATCAGGTCGCGATCCTGTTCTCGGACCGTGGGTTGCCGCGCGGGTATCGCTTCATGAACGGCTACGGCAGCCATACCTATTCGTTCTGGAACGATGCGGGCGAGCGGTTCTGGGTGAAGTTCCATTTCACGACCCGGCAGGGGCATCGCCACTGGACCAATGACGAGGCCGCCGGCATTGTCGGCCAGGATCGGGAAAGCGCGCAGCGCGACCTGTATGACGCCATCGAGGGCGGCGATTTCCCACGCTGGACGCTGTCGGTCCAGATCATGGCGGAGGCCGATGCCGCGCGGCAAACCTTCGATCCGTTCGACCTGACCAAGGTCTGGCCGCATGCGGATTTCCCGCTGGTCGAGGTGGGCGTGCTGGAACTGAACCGCAACCCGGCGCATTATTTCGCGGAAATCGAGCAGGCGTCGTTCTCGCCGTCCAATATCGTGCGCGGAATCGGCTATTCGCCCGACAAGGTCTTGCAGGCACGCCTGTTCGCCTATGCCGACGCCCATCGTTATCGCGTCGGCACGCATTATGAGAGCCTGCCGGTCAACCAGCCGAAATGCCCGGTTCGGACCTATCATGCCGACGGGGCGATGCGTTTCGACGCGCCGCGCGGAACCGATGCGTATTACGAGCCGAACTCGTTCGGCGGCCCGGTGGAGGACGCGCGGGCGAAGGAACCGCCGCTGATGCTGGACGGAGCGGCGGGATATTACGACCATCGCACGGGCAATGACGATTACAGCCAGCCCGCCGCCCTGTTCCGCCTGTTCGACGATGCGCAGAAACAGCGTTTCTTCGCGAATATCGCCGCCGCGATGCAAGGCGTTCCGGCCGATATCGTCGAACGCCAGTTGGGGCATTTCGCCAAGGCCGATCCGGCCTGGGCGGAGGGCGTGCGCCTGGCGTTGGCGCGCGCTGCCGGCTGATCTCCGGGATTCATCTCTGAATTTCGGAGTCAGGACACCGTATTAGCAGCGGTGGGGAGAGCCCTGGTCATGCTCTCCCTCCCCCAGGCATCCGATCCTACTTCGACGCCGGCAGATGTTTGGCGATATAGGGCGGCAGGTTGAAGGCGCCGGCATGGATCTCCGGCGTCCAGTAACCGGTCGTCCCCAGGATGCCCGCCTGCTCGGCCCGCGCGCGGATCGTCTCGACCGCATGCAGGGCCGGGTTGGTTCCCTTCGCCGCCACACCCAGCGTCATGAAGCCGCCGACATAGGTCGGCACCGCCGCCACATAGGCCGAGACATGCGGAAAGAACTGCGCCCGGCGCAGGCTGGTCTCGCGCAGTTCGTCCGCCTGCATGAACGGCACGCCGCACTGGTTCACGATGATGCCGTTGGGCGTCAGGATTCGGGCGCAATGCGCGTAGAACGCATCGGTGAACAGTACCTCGCCCACCCCGATCGGATCGGTGCTGTCGACGATGATGACATCGACCGAGCCGCTTTCCGCCTTGGCGACGTAGTCGATGCCGTCGCCCACGATCACGTCGGCGCGCGGGTCGGTCCAAGCATCGCCGGCGATGCCCGGCAGGAACTGTTTGGACAGTTCGATCACCGCCCCGTCGATCTCGACCATCACGGCACGTTCGACGCCACGATGCTGCAACACGCGGCGCAGCACGCCACCATCGCCGGCACCGATGATCAGCACGCTCTTCGCATCGCCATGGGCCAGCACCGGCACATGCGTCAGCATTTCCTGATAGACGAACTCGTCACCCTCGGTGATCTGGATCACCCCGTCGAGCACGAGTACGCGGCCATGCGTCTCGCTTTCGAAAACAACGATATCCTGGAAGGGGCTTTTGGTACGGGCCAGTTCCTTGCGAACACGGAAACGCTGCTGCCAGCCGTCATAGAGTGTTTCGCCGATCCATGCGTCGGTCATTGCCTGTGTCTCCCCGGCACGAAAATGGACACATAAAAAAAGGCCGGACGAATCCGGCCCTTAAACTCCTGCGCGGCCTGACGCCGCACCGGACGGTCGGGCGCCGGCCAGGCCGGCACCCTCGCCATCAGGCGACCCGGCCGCGACGCTGCTCGTCCACGACCACCCGGTCCGCCTGGAACAGGCGCTGCATCACCGGGATCGCCAGGTGCGGGTCGCACGCGCCGCACATGAAGATGTCGACGGCGGCGAAATTCCGCTCCGGCCACGTGTGGATCGAAATGTGGCTCTCGGCCAGCACCACCACGCCCGACACGCCGCCATTGGGCGTGAAGTGATGGAAGTGGCTGTGCAGGATCGTCGCCCCCGCCGTCACCGCCGCTTCGCACAGCGTACGGTCGATCTTCTCCGGATCATCGAGATTCCGGGCGTCCCAGAGGTCGACGAGAAGATGCGTCCCCGCAAACTTCATCCCGTCCCGCTCGACGAAATAATCCTTCCGATCCTCGTCAGACGAAGACGGAGCTGAAGACATCTGGATATTGCTCGGGAGTTCCGAGACCATCCCCAGCTGAGCAAGTGCGTTCATCACGTACCCCCAAACCAGTAGACAGCCTGTTGGGCGGGATCGCCCCCTTGGGCCAAGGGGGCCGCTGATAAGGCGTTCCCCCTGTCAACGCAAGAACTTTTGCCCCCTAACCCCGTTTTTTTTCGTCCCTTTCACACAAGCTTCTTTCTCCGGGCGGCATTCAGGCTTTCGCGCGGCGTTTCCGCCCTTTGGACGGCGCGGGCAGAAGCGGCGCCAGGAACCGCCCGGTATGGCTTTCCGCACAGGCCGCGATGTCCTCGGGCGTGCCCTCGGCCACGATCCGGCCGCCGCCGTCGCCACCTTCCGGCCCCATGTCCAGCACCCAGTCCGCCGTCTTGATCACGTCCAGATTATGCTCGATCACCAGCACGGTATTGCCCTGGTCCACCAGGGCGTGCAGCACGTCCAGCAGCTTGCGCACATCCTCGGAATGCAGGCCCGTCGTCGGCTCGTCGAGGATGTACAACGTGCGCCCCGTCGCACGGCGCGCCAGTTCCTTGGACAGCTTCACCCGCTGCGCCTCGCCGCCCGAAAGCGTGGTCGCCTGCTGGCCCAGCGCGACATAGCCCAGCCCGACCTGTTGCAGGATGGCCAGCCGGTCGCGGATGCGCGGCACGGCGGAGAAATACGGCAGGGCTTCATCCACCGTCATCGCCAGCACGTCGGCGATCGACTTGCCACGGAATTTCACATCCAGCGTTTCGCGATTGTAGCGCGCGCCCTTGCAGGTATCGCAGGTCACGAACACGTCGGGCAGGAAGTGCATCTCGATCTTCAGCACACCGTCGCCCTGACACGCCTCGCACCGCCCGCCCTTGACGTTGAACGAGAACCGGCCGGGCTTGTAGCCGCGTGCCTTGCTCTCCGGCAGTTCTGCGAACCAGTCGCGGATCGGCGTGAACAGGTCGGTATAGGTCGCGGGGTTCGAACGCGGCGTGCGGCCGATCGGCGACTGGTCGATATCGATGATCTTGTCCAGCAGGTCCATGCCGACGATCCGGCGATAGGGCGCCGGATTCTGCCCCGACCCCATCAGGTGCCGCGACAGCGCCTTGTACAGCGTATCGATCACCAGCGTGGATTTGCCGCCGCCGGAGACCCCGGTCACGCAGGTAAAGGTGCCCAGCGGAAAGCGCGCGGTCACGTCATGCAGGTTGTTGCCGCTGGCCCCTTCCAGCACCAGCATCCGCTTGGGGTCCACCGGCCGGCGCTTTTCCGGCACCGCGATCTGCCTGCGGCCGGACAAATAGTCGCCCGTCAGGCTGGCCGGGTTGGCCGCCACCTGCTCCGGCGTGCCGATCGCCACCACATGGCCGCCATTGACGCCCGCCCCCGGCCCCATGTCGATCAGCCAGTCGGCCGAGCGGATCGCATCCTCGTCATGCTCCACGACGATCAGCGTATTCCCCAGCCGTTTCAGCCGCTGCAACGTGCCCAGCAACCGCTCGTTGTCGCGCTGGTGCAGGCCGATCGACGGCTCGTCCAGCACGTACAGCACGCCCGTCAGGCCCGACCCGATCTGGCTGGCCAGCCGGATGCGCTGGCTCTCGCCGCCCGACAGCGTGGCCGATCCGCGCGACAGCGTCAGGTAATCCAGCCCCACATCGTCGAGAAAGCGCAGCCGGTCCAGGATCTCGCGCAGGATGCGCCGCGCGATCTCGGCCCGCTGCGGCGTCAGCGTCGCCTCCACGGTGCCGAACCATTCCAGCGCCCGCCGGATCGGCAGGTCGGACGCCTGGGCGATGGTGCGGTTCGCCACCCGCACCGACAGCGCCTCCGGCCGCAGTCGCGCGCCATGGCACACATGGCACGGCTTGTCGGACTGGTAGCGCGACAGTTCCTCGCGCACCCACACGCTGTCGGTCTCGGCCATCCGGCGGCGCAGGTTGGCCACCACGCCCTCGAACCGCTTGGTCAGGCTGTAGCTCTTGCGGCCGTCGCGGTACTGGAAGGTCACCTCGTCCTCGCCGCCCTCCATGATCACGTCGCGCACGCCCGCCGGCAGGTCGCGCCACGGCGTGTCCATCTTCACGCCGTAATGGGCGGCCAGGCTTTCCAGCGTCTGCTGGTAATAGGGGCTCTGCGTGTTGCGCCACGGCGCGATGGCCCCGGCCGCCAGCGACAGCGATTCGTCCGGCACGATCAGGTGAGGGTCGAAGAAGGTCTCGGTCCCGATCCCGTCGCAGGCCGGGCAGGCCCCCTGCGGGGCGTTGAACGAGAATAGCCGGGGCTCGATCTCCTCCAGCGTAAAACCGCTGACCGGGCATGCGAAGCGCGAGGAAAACACGATATGCGGCGGCGCCTCCGCCCCGTCGCGCACCACTTCCTCGGCATAGACCAGCCCGTCGGAGAGGCCCAGCGCGGTCTCGAAACTGTCCGCCAGGCGGGATTCCACGCCCGGCCGCACCACTACGCGATCCACCACGGCCTCGACCGTATGGCGCAGCTTGCGGTTCAGGTCGGGCACGTCGGCGATCTCGTACAGTTCGCCGTCCACCTTCACGCGGGCAAAGCCCTTGCGCTGCAAGTCCGCCAGTTCCTTGCGGCACTCGCCCTTGCGGTCGCGCACCACGGGCGCCAGCAGCATCAGCCGGGTGCCCTCGGGCAGCGCCATCACCCGGTCGACCATCTGGCTGACGGTCTGCGCCTCGATCGGCAGGCCGGTGGCCGGGGAATACGGCACGCCCGCCCGCGCCCATAGCAGGCGCATGTAATCATGGATCTCGGTAATCGTGCCGACGGTCGAACGCGGATTCTTCGAGGTCGTCTTCTGCTCGATGGAAATCGCGGGCGACAGGCCCTCGATCGCGTCCACATCGGGCTTGCCCATCAGTTCCAGGAACTGCCGCGCATAGGCCGAGAGGCTCTCGACATAGCGCCGCTGCCCCTCGGCATAGATAGTATCGAACGCCAGCGACGATTTGCCGGAGCCCGACAGGCCCGTTACCACCGTCAGCGCATCGCGCGGAATCTCGACATCGACATTCTTCAGGTTGTGCGCCCGCGCGCCGCGCACCCTGATGGTCTGCGTCCCGTGCAGCGGGGTCGATTCTGTCGGCGCGGCCGCAACCGGGCCGGATCGCTTCGCCATGATGTCCGCATCTCCGTTCTGCTCCGGCATGACGGAGCGCATCGTTCACACTCTGTTCTGCCGGATTCCGCCGCCGTCGCCAAGATCCAGCCCCCGGAAAAGACCGCCGCGCGGCGTCCGGCCGGCGCGGGCGGGCCACATGCAGGTATCATCCGGCGGCCATCTGGGTTAGGATCGCGGGTGAGTCCCGTCCCCCAACCGCACCGGTCCGGGTGGACGGTTTTTTTTGAGGGGGCGGCGCTCTGGTGCGCGGCCCCGGACCGGACAGCGGCAGGGCAGTACTATGGCGGGTAGCGTCAACAAGGTCATCCTCGTGGGCAATCTGGGGAAGGACCCGGAAGTCAGGAACAGCCAGAACGGCGCCAAGATCGTCTCGCTGACGCTGGCCACCAGCGACAGCTGGAACGACAAGGCATCGGGCGAGCGGCGCGAGAAGACCGAGTGGCATCGCGTCGTCATCTTCAACGAGCGCATCGCCGACGTTGCCGAGCGTTTCCTGCGCAAGGGCCGCAAAATCTATCTGGAAGGCTCGCTCCAGACCCGCAAATGGACCGACCAGTCGGGGCAGGAACGCTATACGACCGAAGTGGTCGTGGACCGTTTCCGTGGCGAGCTGGTGCTGCTGGACAGCAACCGCGGCGGCGAAGGCGGCGATGATGCCGGCGGCGGATATGGCGGTGGCGGTTATGGCGGCGGCGGCGGATACGGCGCGCCGGCGGCGGCTCCGCGCCAGATCGGCGGCGGACGCGGCAACGCGGGCGGCGGCAGCCATGGCGGCCCCGGCGCGCCGGCCGGCGGTGGCGGCTGGGACGCCCCGCACGGTGGCGGCAGCGACCTGGACGACGAAATTCCGTTCTGAGGCGGGCCTCCGCCCGGCCCGAGGCCCTGTCGGGCCTCGTCGCCGGGCGCGGTTTTTCCCCGGCCGGCACTCTATGCTAGGGTGGTCTCATCCACCTGCGCCGGACCAGTTCCCGCCATCCGGCGCGCCCGGCGCAAGAGAGATGGCACTGACATGACGGATATGCCTTGACCGAGATTCCCGACTCGCCGCAGCCGCCGGCCCCTTCCGACATCGTTCCGGTAACCGTCGAGGAGGAAATGCGTTCCTCCTACCTCGCCTATGCGATGTCGGTCATCGTCAGCCGCGCCCTGCCGGACGTGCGGGACGGGTTGAAGCCGGTCCATCGGCGCATCCTCTATTCGATGCGCGAAAGCGGGTTTACGCACGACAAGCCCTATCGCAAATCGGCCCGCGCGGTCGGTGACGTGATGGGTAAATACCATCCGCACGGCGATTCCTCGATCTACGACGCCATGGTCCGCATGGCGCAATCCTGGTCGATGCGCGTGAAGCTGATCGACGGCCAGGGCAATTTCGGTTCGGTTGACGGCGATTCTCCGGCCGCGATGCGGTATACCGAAGCACGCCTGGCCAAGGCCGCATCCTTCCTGCTGGACGATATCGACCGCGATACCGTCGATTTCCAGCCGAACTACGATGAAAGCGAGCAGGAACCCAAGATCCTGCCCGCCACCTTCCCCAACCTGCTGATCAACGGCGCCTCGGGCATCGCGGTCGGCATGGCCACCAACATCCCGACCCACAATCCGGGCGAGATCATCGACGCCACGCTGGCGCTGATCGCGCAGCCGGACCTGACGCTCGAAGACCTGATGAAGATCGTGCCGGGGCCGGACTTCCCGACCGGCGGCATCATCCTGGGCCGCGCGGGCATCCGCAGCGCGTTCGAGACCGGGCGCGGCTCGGTCATCATCCGCGCCCGCGCCGAGATCGAGGATCTGAACCGCGACCGCCACGCGATCATCATCACCGAGATCCCGTATCAGGTGAACAAATCGACCTTGCAGGAACGCATTGCCGATCTGGTGCGCTCCAAGCAGATCGAGGGCATTTCCGACATCCGCGACGAAAGCGACCGGTCGGGCATGCGCATCGTCATCGAGGTCAAGCGCGACGCCACGCCGGAAGTGGTGCTGAACCATCTCTACCGCTTCACCCAGCTTCAGACCTCGTTCGGGGTCAACATGCTGGCGCTGGATAACGGCCAGCCCCGCCTGATGGGGCTGAAGGACGTGCTGGAAGCCTTCATCACCTTCCGTGAAGAAGTCATCCTGCGTCGCGCCCGCCACGACCTGATGAAGGCGCGCGACCGCGCCCATCTGCTGGTCGGGCTGGTCATCGCGGTGGCGAATATCGACGCCGTGATCGCGCTGATCCGCTCCGCCCCCGACGCCGCCAGCGCCCGCGCCGCGCTGATGACCACGCCGTGGGACGCCGCCGATATCGAGCCGCTGCTGGCCCTGATCCTCGACGAAGGCAACGTGATCGTCGACGGCAAGGTCCACCTGACCGAGGCCCAGGCCCGTGGCATCCTGGAGTTGCGCCTGCAACGCCTGACCGGGCTGGAGCGCGAGAAGATCCAGCAGGAACTCTCCGAAGTCGCGGAAAAGATCAGCGAGCTTCTGGAGATCATCGCCAGCCGCCCGCGCCGTATGAACGTGATGCAGGATGAGCTGGCGGCGATCCGCGCCGAACTCGCCACCCCGCGCATGACCGAGATCGCCGATTACGCCGGCGACCAGACGGACGAAAGCCTGATCGAACCCGGCCAGATGGTGGTGACGATCACGCGCGAGGGCTTCATCAAGCGCACGCCGCTGGACATCTTCCGTGCGCAGAATCGCGGCGGGCGTGGCCGCACCGCCGCCGGCCGCCGGGGCGACGACATCGTGGTGCGGTCGTTCAACGCCCATACCCATCAATGGGTGCTGTTCTTCTCCTCGGGCGGCAAGGCGTATCGCGAGAAGGTCTGGCGCCTGCCCGAGGCCAGCCCGACGGCCAAGGGCCGGGCGCTGATCAACCTGCTGCCCGACCTGGGCGGCGATTCGATCACGGCCGTCCTGCCCCTGCCGCAGGACGAGACGCTGTGGGAGAACCTGCATCTGGTCTTCGCCACGGCCTCGGGCACCGTGCGCCGCAACCGGCTGAGCGATTTCCGCAATATCCGCGCGTCGGGCCTGATCGCGATGAAGCTGGATGAAGGCGACCGGCTGATCGGGGTCGCGACCTGTCGCGAGGGGCAGGACGTGTTCCTGGCCACGCGCAAGGCGCGCTGCATCCGCTTCCAGATCACCGACGACACGTTGCGCGTCTTTGCCGGGCGTGACAGTTCGGGCGTGCGCGGCATCCGCCTCGGCGAGGGCGACGAGGTCAACAGCCTGTGCGTGCTGAACCATGTCGAGGCGACGGTCGAGGAACGCGCATCGTATCTGCGGCTGGCCAACGCCCGCCGCCGCGCGGAACTCGCGGCCAGCCAGGGGAGCGAGGACGCCGACGAAGCTGCGAACGACAGCCCCGACGCATCGGACGAAGAAGCGGTACCGGCCGATTCGGTCATTGATCCGGAACGATTCGCCGAACTCGAACTGGCCGAGGAAATCCTGCTGATCGTCAGCAATGCGGGTTTCGGGCGCCGGTCGTCGGCCTACGATTATCGTGTGAGCGGCCGTGGCGGCCAGGGTATCTCCAACATGACCTTCACCTCCGGCAAGCGGGGGAACGAGGTCGTGGCCACCCTGCCGGTGATCGGCGGCACGGATGTCATGCTGGTCACGGATGCCGGCCGCCTGATCCGCGTGCCGGTCGATCAGATCCGCGTCATGTCGCGGCAGGCCAGCGGTGTGACGCTGTTCCGGCTGGACGCCACCGAGCACGTCATCAGCGTCTTCCCCGTCATGGAAAATGACGATGAGGGCGACGACGCGGCGGAGGAAGATGCCACCCCCGAGGAGACCCCCGATGCCTGATACCGGGCCGCGCACGGGCTTCTATCCCGGCACGTTCGACCCGGTGACCACCGGTCATCTGGATATCGTCGAGCGTGCGGCGCGGCTGGTTGACCGGCTGATCATCGGTGTGGCGGAAAATTCCGGCAAGCAGCCATTGATGCCGCTGGACGAGCGCATCACCTGCGTCACGGAGGAAACCCGTCCCATCGCCGAACGGACGGGCAGCCAGATCTCGGTCATCGGGTTCAGCAACCTGCTGGTCGAGGAGGCGCGCACCCATGGGGCGACCCTGATCGTGCGCGGGCTGCGGGTGGTCACCGATTTCGATTACGAGGTCCAGATGTTCGGCATGAACCATCATCTGGCCCCCGATATCGAGACGGTGTTCCTGATGGCCACCGAGCGCAGCCAATATATCTCTTCGCGGCTGGTGAAGGAGGTCGCCCGCCTGGGCGGCGACATCACCAGCTTCGTTCCCCCCTTCACCCGCCAGCGCATCCTGGCGCGGCTGGGGGGATAACGCCGGTCGCGCGGCCCCTTGCCGCGCGGCACGCAAGCAAACTGGAATACGAACGATGTCTGACACCGCACCGAAGGCCGACCTGATCGACGTGGAGCTGAAGACCGGCCATGTGATCATCCAGCTCCGCCCCGACCTGGCGCCGCTGGCTGCCGAGCGGATTCGCACGCTGGCCGCCGAGGGGTTCTACGACAACACGCCCTTCCACCGCGTCATCCATGGCTTCATGGCGCAGGGCGGCGACCCGACCGGCACCGGCACCAGCGGCAGCCACCTGCCCGACCTGAAGGCCGAATTCACCCGTGCGGCGAAGTTCGAGCGCGGCACGGTCGGCATGGCCCGCACCATGAACCCCGACAGCGCGAACAGCCAGTTCTTCATCATGTTCGAGCCCTCGCCCCATCTGGACGGTCAGTACACCATCGTCGGCCAGGTGGTCGAAGGCATGGAGCATATCGACCAGGTCAAGCGCGGCGCGGGCCAGAGCGGCGTGGTGCAGGACCCCGATCGCATCATTTCCATGCGTCCGGTCGCGGCCTGAGCGACAAAGCGCATCGCGTCAGCCGCTTTGATGGTTGACTTGACCGCCTGAAGCCGGTACCCGGGGCCGCACCGCCAAGCGGTCCCGGTGAGCCGGTAGCTCAGTCGGTAGAGCATTCGACTTTTAATAGCTCACAAACCCCCTCCCCCAGATGCAAAACGTAGCTAACCAGTTGATATAGCTGGCGGTTGTCCTTTTTCTGGACTGGCAGCACGTTTAACAAAGCCCTAGCAAAGCAGTTTTTAGTGCGCTTCGGGCTCAGTTAGATCAAGGGGTTAAGCGTGGCGAAGCAAAGTAGCAGCAAAGACGGGCGACCGTTAACAGGGCAACCTAAACAGCCCTTCACACTTTATCAGCAATCGAACACGAAAAACTGGCTCGTCCGGTTCTCCATCAAAGGCCAAGGCCAGCAACGCAAAAGCCTGGGCACAGACGACTACCATCAAGCCTATGCGCTTGCCTCTCGGTACTATCACGAGTGTCTGATACGCGCCGAGCAGGGTCTGGCAGTTAAGACCAAAATCGTCAGCGGAATCGCAGACGATTGGATAGCGGTCGGCAAGCTCACAAATCCAGAGAAGACGGCTCTGACCCGATATATCGTTGGCTTCTGGGGTGAGGATAAACCCGAGTCGATCACGAGTCGGACAATCCCAAAGTTCCAGAGATGGCGTGAGACCTACTGGATTGACGGTCCGGGTCGCGACATCAAATACGTGGAGTATGAGCGAGACGGCAAACTGATCCGCCGCCCCCCTACCCGCAAAATCCCATCAGAATCCACCCGACATTCAGAAGAGGTCGTTCTTCGAAAGTTTCTCAAGTTCTGCCTCAACGAAGGATACATCAATCGCATACCAGACTTCGAAAAAACGAAGGTCTCGATCAACGCCCGTCCGAGTTTCACAGAAGACGAGATGACGACCCTGATTAATCATTTAATCAGCAACGTCACGAGATCAAACGGCGACCAAAAGAGACACTACGACGCTCATATGCTCTTCACCTATGTGGAGACAATGCGTGGCTCAGGTATGCGACCTACCGAATGCCAGCGACTGCGCTGGGGGGATTTCAAAGGGATTAACTTCCTTGACCCTGGAGAGCGGTCTCCCGATGAGTTTGGCATACAGGTTTACGGTAAAGGAAAAGAAGGTCGAACGCTGGTGCCGTGGCATAACGTCGCGTTCTTTCTCAATACGCTCTACCTCTTACAGGTAGCTCGCGGCCTTCCCATGGAAAAGACATCGTTGGTGTGGCGGCAGGCCGACGGCGATCATGTGAAGACGTTCAATGAGCAGCTTGTCGAGGCCCTTACAGAATGCGGTCTGCGGACCGATTATAGAGGACATCGACGCACCTCATACTCGTTCCGTCATTACTACATCACCCGTATGCTAAATGAGGGAGCGGATATTCATCTCATCGCGCGCAACGCAGGCACCAGCGTGAAGATGATCGAAGAATGGTACGCACATCGAGCCGTTGAACAGCACGCAGATAAACTCCGTCCGGCTTCGACGGCCATAGACTTTTCCAAGGGTTCGAACCGCGACCCCCAGATAGAGTTTACGATTAAAGAATAATCCCCAGACCCAAACCGCCTGCACCCCAAGCCCAGCGAGCTTCACTCGCTGGGCTTTTTTGTTTCCAGCATCCCAGCTTGCCGAGTGTGCCGACCTCCAGCGAGCGACGCTCTCAGGGCGTTACAGCGCCATATCGACCCTTTTGCTTTGTTAAACCACCTAGCAAAGCAAAAAACTTTCAGCCGGTTTTTTGGTAGAAAACCGCCATTTTCTCTCCAATGAGCATTTCTTTAAACCAGTGGAATGCAAGTAAAAAACTCTTTTTAATGACCGGATACTATGTCATCTACAATCTCATCAGGACGAAACAACGTCTGATCTTGGTAGAAGCCAAGTATTTCTACATATAAGCAAGGAGGCCGTAATGGCTAAAGTAACCCCGCACGCGGATACCATTGTTGTGTCCAAGGAAAACGTCACGACTGAGGCGGATAGGGCACTCGGTAGCCTCAATGCCATCCTGACACTGTCAAATCTCACGCTCGATGAAGAGACCAAAACTCTTTACCTCAAAGGCAAAGAGTTTGCGGCTCTCTGCTACGCAGAAGAAGAACGAGCACGTGATCGGTTGATTAACCAGATTGCGAATGCTTATGCGCTTGGACGCAAGCTGTTCGAGATGTCGAGCGGAGATCGTAACATGCTTTACGCTACTCATGGGCTTGCCGCGCCGACCGAAGGTCAAAACAAATGGCTTCCCGTGATCCGAATGTATTTCGGTCGTTTCGATGGCGACAAAACGATCAACCTTCCGGTGATTGGGAAATATCCCAAGTTCATTCGGAATCCGAGCCAGGACAAGAATGCGGCGGTACTTGCATACCTCGACCGAAATAACGTCGAGGTCAAAAAGGCGGCTGGCTTCATCCGTGATTTCAAGGAGACCGATAGCAACGACAAGGCTTATCCGAAAGGTCTTGTAGGGATCAGAAAGGCCGAGAGGGATATCAATAATCCTTCTCTCACAGATCGTAAGATCAAACGTGCAGATGCCCTACAAAGTAAGGCCAAAACCTTGCCTGCGAAGCCGATTGGGTCTCTGACATCAGACACGCTCGTAGTGGTTTACGGCATGAAGGTCGAGGGAGAGTTTCGCATCCTCGGGGAGTTGTCTCAGGCGATGTCTATGGCTCTCAAAGCTGTCGAGGCCACAAATGCTCGTCTCCCAGAGGAGAAAAAGCAGCCTCCACTAACGGTACTAGAGGGAGGTCCCGAGGCAGCGGAGGCGACTCCGGAGGAAGCTGTCTAATGGGCAATCCGTATGCCACGGAGGACGAGGGCAGCGTTGCTGCCCTCGCTCCTGTCCATAACTGCCTGCATGCGCTCCGTTCTATCGAGAAGCATACAGTGACGTGGGATGCGCTCGTTAACCTCGGCGTCCTCACCGCGAAGCAGATGACTGTCGAGAAAGACACGTACGAGCAGAGCAAACGAGATCGGTATCAGGACCAAAGGTCATACCCCGATCTTTCCGGCGAAGCGGAGGCGTACTTTAAGAAGACGTCAGAAGCAGTGGCGTTTTTCGCTAACAAGAAACGCGCGGAAGGCCGTCGCAAACGAAGTACAGCGGCCAAGACCTCTGCTGGTCATGCAAAGCGAGTGAGAGACGAAAAGGCTCTTGTTCGCAAGCACGAAACGGCTCTCGAAGATGCCCAAGGCATCTGGGATGAAATGACTCCAGATGAGCGTTCATTCTTCCGGGAGCCGCGAGAAGGCGAGATAGAGGCAACTCTTCATATGCCGGTGATGGTCAGAAGAAGCGAATATGAGCTTACTGGCTCGGGAGAAAGTGAAAAAGAGATCCTGAATAGGACTATGATCAGTATCGTTGAGGACTACCTTAGAAGGTATGAAAAGCCCTTGATAGAGGAACGTGGCCGACTTCTCGACGCCAAAGAGAGGTTTTCCAAACTGAGACGTGACGACTGAACAAAGGCCCGTGACAACTTGTCACGGGCTTTCATCGTTCTAGAAACCTGTTAATGATGAAAAGGGACGACAACTTGTCATCGAGCAAAGGTAGATGTCATGGGAAGAGCACCAACTAAGTTTTCGTTCCTCAAAGACGTGGAGATCGTCGCAAAGAAGACGGGCGTTCAGAAGAGCCCGCGTGACGCTTTCATCGCAGCCATCGATAAGCAAATCGATGCCGCTGAAACTCTCCGTGACGGCAAAGACCTACAGACGGGCAAGAAGGCTTCACGCCTTTGGTTCAAGACGGACTTTGCGGGAAACATCACGACCGATATCCGCTATGGCGCTAGGACCATTGATCTGCCGGGCATGACCAAGGGCAAGACGTTCAAGGTTGGTCAGGGCTACGACACTCTGATCGGCTTCTACGAGAAAGTCCGGGAGAGCGCGGAAGCTGGCGAGTTCGATGATATCCTGATCAAGATGTCCTCGGAGATCGCTAGCCGTCTCGGTCGGTAAGCTGTGACCTGACGCAACGACGCCCACAGAACCCCTGAGAGCCCCGTGTGCTGGATTAGTGCTCGGGGCAGCACACACGCTGCCGGATACAGCTTGACCGTCTCAGCGGGCTTCTGAGGGCGTTGCAGAGGGCGCCCGGCCTCCCTACGCGCCTGCGGCCAAGAGGTATGCGGCTGCGCCGCAAGCGTACTGGATGCCTGCGGCAGACAGGACGCGCTAGCGTCGTGCGAAGCACCCGGTGGTTATGAGCGATAGCTCAAGCACTCGGATGGAGCCACGAGCATGAGCGATAGCGAATGCGAAGTGGCACCAAGCCGTTTGCGATTTGTGAGTTTTGTTTTGATGGGGTGGTATACTATATACTATAGTATATATGATGCTACTCTATTAAAATAAAGCTCACGCTTCCTTAAAGTATATTGTTCTACTCTATTAAAATCTGAAAATGATCCGGTACGGATTTCCATATTCCAGTGATATATCCAGAATGAATGAAGATGTCTTTTTGTGTTACTCTATTAAAATAATGACGCGAAGACGCCTCAGATTATAAATAGAAATACAAGAAGAAGCAGACCCCACCAAGATATGCTTCCCAATAAATAAACATATGAAAAGCCGATTGATTAGCTGGTCCTGTGGTGGGGTCTTCCAGCTAGTTGGTCGGCTTTTCCTATTTTGAAAGACTCCACCATGTCTAATGTCATAGAATTTTATAACAAGCGGGATGAAGCCCGCAAAGCATTACAGGACTTCGCACTCAAGCATCACGACGAATGCGGCACTTCGACCATATATGACGATTTCATAACATTCGACGAGATATGGACCGGTGGCCCTCACGAAGCAAATATGCGCCGTGCGGTCGATTGCGAGGAATACTACACTGTCAAATTTTCAACATTAGATGAATCCAGAAAACATCACTACGATATAGACGCTCTCATACAGAGATATTGTCGTTTGCGAGACACAGTAGAGGCTCATGAGAATGGTGACGATTCTTTGATGTTCTTTCTGTCATGGACTCCGAACAAAGGAGACGCATCATGAACGAAGACATCAAGGCATATTTGATAGGACGTTACACAAAGTCCAGAGAACGCCAACTCGCAAAAGGCATAGACTTCCAGATCACAGAAGAACAATACCTCGAAATGTTTGCACGCAAGAAGTCAGCACTGACCAGACTCACCAGACAACATGACGCTTACCTGCTCGGTAAGACAGACCGGCCAATGTTTAAGGTCGATATCTGTTTGACATGGAAACCCGGCTTTGCACGAACAGGCGCAGCAATGACCATCGAAACAGCCGGCCTCTACACAAGCCAGAACAGCAAAGTGAACAACAGACTTCGCGCCGGTGAGAAGAAGACCGACGAGGCAAAGGCAAAACTCAAAAAGCCGAAGAGCAACGAACACAAGAAATCCATTGGCGAAAGTTGCAAAGGAAAGCCGAAGGCAACATGGAGCCCGGAACGCAAAGCAGCGAGAGCGGCAAAGATGAAGGGGCGGAAGAGAGGCCCATACAACAAGACGACATCAGGAGACATCCGAATATGAAATATGAAGAAACGGCATCATCTCACTCGTTATTTCTCCTTTTAGCCTTTTTGATAACTCGCTTTTCTTCTTTTCAAGTTCCAATGTACTCGCCGCCACATAATCGTCACCAAATACATAGCAGGCGCGCCAATTTAGGATTTCCTGTCCCATATAGTTGTGAATGTCATATCCCAGGTCATAGACGTCCCTAGCGAATTCACCCATCTTATGGCTAATAGATTCGTCATACAAAAAAATCATTTTATTCAGAGCAATCTCACATTTGTTTTTTGAACCATCCAGGCAATCCCTTACAAGTCCTATATTATTAGCGCCACGGTCCGTTATTTCATCGATAACTTCAGACCCAGGATAATTATATAAAATATCAAACTCTTCATCAGTAGTAATTTTTGTATAATCGTCGACTTTCAGACTGAGGTCATGGCAGTAAGCAAAAAAATCTACGAAAACATTATATACATCGTGCCTTTTTTCAAAAAGATCGAGTCTAAACTTTCCCCTAGCGATCTCCTTTTGCTCCCGTGCTATTTCCTTCTGTTCCCTTGCTATAAAGAACTGCTGACGCGCAACAAGGAATAACATGATCCCTGGGATCATGGATGTGAATATAGTCGTAAACTTAGCAACCTTGTCGATGCCGAATGTATCGACGAAAGTCGCGAAAATCATGACGAATATCAAAAACGTACCGACAAAAATCGGATATTTCATAAACGACGCTATGCGACTGAACCATGTCCTAATACGTGACCTTGACACTTTCATGCTCTCCGCACTTCATCTTATTGACTTAGCCTAGAGAGCATAAAGCGTCTAGGTTGCTTGCGTTATGGTTAGATATATACGATCATTAATCCGCATTCGAGAAGGTTGTCATTAGATTAGGAATACATATACATCATGACGCAGCCGAAGTTAGAGCGATACGTTCAGAATATTAGCCTCGTCACGCTGGTTGTAATCGAAGGTCTACGTCTACGAAACTATATGCTGACACAAAACGCCGAAGTGAACGGAACAATCGCCGATTGGGCGTCAGCTTCGGCCTCATTCTTAGCAGTAATAGTCGCTTGTATCGCAGCGATGTGGGCCAAACGAGCCTCCGATAGAACTGAAGAGATATCCAAGAGAAGTCTTGATGTTGATGAGTTTGCTTCTGTCAATGAAATATTGAGAAGATTGAGCGACGACGCCATTGCTTGTTATGAAAAAACTCAGGAACACCAAGTAGGATACGAGTACAGAGAAAAAGCCCTGATTGATTTTATCGGTTCTGTTGGAAATATATATATCGCTTTAGAAAAACTCAACGTGAGTCGGAATAATACGATAAAGTGCAGACATGCCATAAAATCTTATCTTGGCGAAAACATAAACTCTCTGATAGAAAAAGTAGGATATAAAGACCTTTTAACAAACAATATGAGAAGTATTTATTCATACATGATCCATCATTCCATGGAACGAATAATGGCGAAACATAACTCTATAGCGCCAACCCTAGAAAGGAATGGCTGGGAGATCACAAAACAATAACTTGATTATGAACTAAATACCTCAAGAAACCCGAATAAGAAAGGACATTATGACGTGCATTGTAGGATACATGGAAAATGACAAGGTTATCATTGGAGCCGATTCACTAGGCTCCAATGGACATTCGAAGACTATATACGTGGAATCAAAAGCCTTCATCAATGGTCCAATGATTATCGGATATACGACCTCATTTCGAATGGGCCAGATACTCGAATACCATTTAGTAATCCCGGAACAACTCTCAAGTCAGACAGACATGGCCTTTATGGTTATGAGTTTTGTGCCAGCAGTGAGACACACTTTATCAACACATGGTTTTACACCCGCAAGTGAAAAAGACGCAGATGCAGGCGTTCAGTTCTTAGTCGGCTATAAGGGTCAACTCTACGAAATATCGAGCGATTTTCAAGTATCGAAGACTGTGGACCCATTCGCATCCGTGGGATCGGGATATCAGTTTGCACTTGGATCACTGGCATCGACTCAAGAGTTGGACATACCTGTTTCCGATAAGGTCAGGATCGCACTAGAGGTAGCAGAACGATATACCACGACAGTCTCTGGACCATTTAACTACCGAACTAAATAAAATAAGTTAAACCAAAGGAGATTAATATGAAAATAGAATCAAAAGAAACAATCACACTAACCATTGATGATCCTGATCTTATCAAAAAAATGAAAGAACAGAACTTGGTAAGTCCGTATGACACTGACAACTTGTTCGTAAACTATCTATTGGAAATCAGAGATGATGCCGAAAGATCCGGACTAATCGAGAACAAGTTTGCTCATGTGTTGAATAAATAAATATATTCAGACAGTCATGGCTATGCCGTGGTGTCTCTCGAGAGCAAATGATTGTCGCCGGGAAGCTGGATCATTTGCGGACAAATTTGTTAAAGGGATGTGACTGGTAATCACATCCCTTTAACCATGATGCTACGATTATAACAGAGAAGCACACGCAGCGCCGAGGCTACGCCAAACAGCTATTGGAAGCTGAGGGCTAATCGCAGCAAGCTGATCTGCTTGTGTATCATAAGCACCCGGCCTATGAGGTCCATCGGTATTTCGCCATTGAGACCAAGCGTCCTGAACCGACGTCAGCGACCACAATCCGGGCGGCCCCTGTGTTGTAGCGACAGTTGGTCCACCAGGACCATCCACAGGAACGATTTTCGTCATCCCACTATATTGGCCAGAGATAAAAGACGCTGCGACCATATAAAAAATAGCGTCACCTGCCAATATACCCTCGTTCCGAAGGTCAGCTCTCGGTATAGACCTAACTAACCCTTTGATATTATGATCAAGGTCAGCCAAAAGATCAGTCATTACTGTAGGTAACAAGATACAAACTCCTCAAATGAGCAAGTATTCGCGTTCGCAGCCCAATGTGGCACTGCGGATGCCTGCCTCCTCACGTGAATCTCGGCAGGCGCTTTCATGCTTATCAAGCGCCGGCAGCGGTGACAATGGAAATCGGAACCAGGGGACAACTCCAGATTCCGAAATAAATATATTGGTAAACCGCATTCAAGAGGCCATTATATGAAAATAAAAATGATTAAACCTTACGGTAAAAAATACGAAGAGGGTCGAATATACCTCGTTCGATCTCAAGTTGGTACCAAACTCGTTGAAAATAACTATGCCGTCGTCTTGGATGCCTACGAATCCATCCCCGACAAGATAACCAAATAAGGGGAATGCGATGATATCCAACCTAAAAGGAACCAAGCCTCCCCTAGTCATAGATGTTGATGACTTGATGGACTATTGCGCGGTCCTCGACCCCTCGCAAGCGACCTTGATCCAAGCCCTGGCACAGACGGCTCAGGATTACGTACAGGACCGCATAGGTGACTTTCTCGTCTATACGCCCATCACATGGGTCATCGCCAAAGGCGAGATGGCCCAAGACGACTACTTCTTCCGTTCGTTCCTCAGCAGCGGCACAGGGGTCTTCGGCTTCGGCACGAACCAGGGCCAGTGGATCAACCTACCAACCGGCGCACAGAGCATCACAGGCGTTACGGCAGCCATGTGGGGCGGCACTGACCTCCCACTGACCGAGGGCGTCGATTTCTTCGCTGATATCACGACCGACCCTGCCCGTATCCAAATGTCGTTCAACTACAACCTGAACGACCTGTACCGCACCCATAGCCACATGGTCATCAGCTATATCGGCGGGATCGCACCAGACGCATCCAGCATCCCCGCCAACCTGACGCTCGCGATACGGGAAATGACGAAACGTTTTTATAAGAACCGTGGCGCTGACGAGATCGGCCTCACGAACAGCTTCATCGACTCCCTGTTGGATCTTCATCAACGCTTCTCGTTCGGGGTGCGCGTATGACAAGCAGCATCATTGATGAGGGTAAGTTCCTACAAAAGCTCACATTTTGGGATTGGGAACAGGCCGAGACAGAAGATGGCCGTGGCAACACCAAGCAGTTGACCAACCCCAGATACGAGTATGGCGAACTCTTCGACGTAAACCCCTTCCCTGTCGTCAATGGCGTCCAAGAGAACATGAGGGATTTCACGTCGATCCTCAGAACCCGCTACCGCTCCGACCTCAACGCCTTCACCTACGTCTCCCAGCAGGTCCGCCAGCCCGATAGGTCGGTCATCACGGTCTATTATCAGGTGGTCAGGCAAATGGCCGTCGAACAGGAAAACAGATACCTGACGTGCCACCTGTCGAAGCAGACGGGCGCTCCCTGATGCCGACGATCAGATTCCAACTCAGTGATCCCGGCCAGCTTATCCTGAACAAGGACGCTCTGAAGAAAGAGCTTCGCCTGATCGGTAACGAGGTCAAGAAGAAGACGCAGGCCCTCATCCGAGCCCAGGCGAGCAAGAGCCCTCATAAAGCGAGCCAGCCAGGCCAAGCGCCAGCAAGCTGGACCGGGAACCTCGCCAAGCTCATCCGGGTCCAGGTCAAAAACAACAAGGTGACGATCATCGACACCGCGAGATACGCGACCGCCCTGGAAGCAGGAGCAACTCTGAACAATGGATCAGTCGTTGCTCCCCGTCCCTATCTCTCGACCGTCCTCGATCAAATGCGCCCCGAAATCGAAAAACGACTTGAAGCCATCCTACAACTCAAAATGGAGAAGCCATGACAGCACCAATACCCAGAACAGTCGATGTGATTAAGAGAATACGAGACAAGACAAAATACTTCAAAAAGGTCTCTGGTATCGCGGATATCAACCGTATGATGAACCAGCAGACCATCAATCAGACTGATATGCCATTCGCAGGTGTATGGGTTCCAATGACTACGGCATCTGAAAACGAGAATATGCCGGGTTATATGGCCTACGAGACAACAACCTATCAGGTGGTCGTTGTTCTCGACATGACAACCGATGACACCGGATACCAAGCAGCCAGCGATGCCTTCGATCTCGCAAGAGCAGATTTGAAGGGATGCTTGATGGGCTGGGACATCTGCCCTGAACGATCAAACGGCTATCCGATGTCCTATAGCGGCGGATCAATGGTATCGAGCCTTGATAGTTCGAACAGCCGCGCGGTCTATCACTTCGACTTCGATATCACATTCGTCATCAGCGACGACGATATCTATCAAGATGATGACCTACCAGACCTCACATCAATCAACACGACAATGACGATAAGCGGGAACCCCGGACCATTCCCCAGCATCCAGATCAAATGAAGATACGAAACAGGTAACGGCAAGCCAATAATAGCCGTTACTTTATCCATCTCCGCTAAATACCAAACAAAGTTTAGCTAACTCTCTTTGTTTGTATTTTTTAGGAGATATATCTTCATGTCCATTTCAACCAATATACCACTTAGTTTTCCAATACCGGGAACATGGATTACCGTTTCTAGCGCAGGATCATCGACCAGCACGCAGACCTACACGGTTGTTATCATCGCAACCGCGTCACAAGGGACAACCAATACACCTGTCCTGGCGAGTACGACATCAGGTGTTCAAAGCGTATATGGCGCGACCTCTGACCTCGCAAAAGCCTATACGAGATATCGTGCTGTTGATCCCATCACGACCGTCTATCTCGTAAATGCCGCATCCAGTGAAGCCACGGACATCACCGCTGCTCTAACGAGTCTTGGTGACATTCCAGCGAACCTCATCATCTCGCCATTCAACACAGCCGCAGCAATCAGTGCCTTCGATACCTTCTTCCAGTCGCGTTGGTCATACAATAGCGGTCTTGATGGCATCCACGTTACAGCGGCCTCGGATACTGTTGCGAACCTCGTAACCCTCGGCGGCACGGTGAACTCGGCCTATTCGAGCATCACAGCCTTCGCTCCTGGCTCAACGGACACCATAGCGGAACAGGCAGCAGCCGTTGGTGCGGTGGTAGCTCAGAAGGCCAGTGCCGATCCTGCTCTACCGATCCAGGGCATCACCCTTAACGCCGCCTTGGCTCCACAGACCAGCACATTCGCGATCGCAGACAGAACAGCGATCTTCAACGCAGGCATAGGCATCACCAAGCAAGACACCTACGGGAACGTCTATCTTGAGCGTCCTCGTATGACCTATCAGAAGAACGCAGAAGGCACAGCAGACGATTCCTATCAGGATATCGAAGTTCTCAATATCCTCTCTTATATCCGTATCGATCTACAGGCGAGACTTAACAGCAAGTTCTTTGGAGCAAACTCGAAGAAGCTCGTTTCGAACACCACGCAGATTGTTCCTGGCTCGAATGCCGTTAATCCGAACACCATCAAGGCAGAACTCATTGCATCGTATTCCGATTATGTGACGGCCCTATATTGTCAGGATCAAGACACATTTAACGCGAACGTCAGTGTTGAAATCCAGAGCCCAGGCATCATCGCAGCCTATTACCCAGCAACGGTAGCTGGCGTTCTCCGTCAGATCAATATTTCACTCGTTTTCAGCAGATAATATAAGGAGACATTTATGTCAAAAGCAGTTGGTATTTCATCATTCGCGATTAATGGTATCGCATTAAGTATCCCAGAAGATGCGGAACTCACCTATTCCATTCCCATCAACAAAAAAGAGTATTTGCGTGCTCTACAAGGTGTCGAGAACGTCACATCGTTTGAGCCAACCCCAGGCACGATTAGTACTTCCATTCGATACACAGGATTAGGGATCAACCCCAGTTTCTTCGCAGGTTTTACTGACGCGGTTGTCACCTTTACCACACGAGACGGTATTCTCGTTACAGCAAGCGGATGCTTGTTCGGAGATGCTATTCGTATCAATCCGAAGGATGGAACCGCAGACCTAGAAATCTCATGCCTCAGCATCATCGAGGTATAAATAACACTGAGTAATTTTTACTCAAAACTCCTTTATTAACTACGCCCCAGCCGAAAGGCTGGGGCTCTTTGTTTTGTAAATACCATTAACGAATCACATTCAGAGGCTTATTAATGGCAACAACTGGCTCATACCGATTATCGGTCGGTCTCGATCTCAAAGGCGCGACCCAATCCCTCAAGGGCTTCAACACACAGTTGAAGGCCGCTCAAGCACCTATGCGTGGCCTTCAGAACCAGTTGAAGCAGCTTGGCAAGAACACCGGTATCACCGCGATGGGCAAAGGCGTTGCCAACCTCGCGGGTAAGCTGGAGACCGCCGGCAAGCACATGGCTGGACTGGTCGGCTTGAGTTCCGTCGCGGGCGTGGCCGACATGATTAAGGGCTTCGCTGACATGAGCCAGCAGGTCGAGAACCTATCGGGCAAACTCGGTATCGCGGGAAATCGGATCAGAACCCTTTCCGGCATGGGTCGCCTCACTGGCCTGGGCGATGCCTTCGGCAGCACGACAGAGGCAGTTCAGAACGTCCAACGATCCTACCGCATTGGAACAGCATCGGGGAACCAACAGGCCGCAATAACCGCCATGGGCCTCAACGTAGGCATGTCAACGGACCAGTGGATCAAGACAGCCCTACAACGCACTCAGACGGATATGGCGCAGCGCGGTATGTCGGCAGCGACAGCGAGAGCCCGCCTTGGTGATGCGGGCGTTGATCCCGCGATGATGGGTATGATCGCGCAGGCACAGGCCCAGGGCAAACAGGTCAGTCAGGTCTATGACGACCTACAGAAGCGATCCGCTCTTCTTCTCCGCACCAACGAAATCAACACCCAGGCAGGCGCACAACTGGCACAATCCTTTCAAGGCGTTGGCCTGGCTGTCCGTGGCTTCGGTGATGCCATCGCATCACGCCTGGCTCCTGTTCTGGCTCCGATGGTCGATAAGTTCGCAACATGGATCGCGACTTCACCCCAAGCCAATCAGATGATTACCGACATTAGCAACGGCATAGCGAACTTCGCACGTTGGATTGCGAGCATCGACTGGCCCGGCGTTGTTCATGGCGCAACGAGTGTCATCAATGCCCTCGGAGGCGTCAAAGGCATCATCATCGGGATCATGGGTCTCAAGATCGCAGGCTTCTTCATCGGTGCCATAGGCCCTGCCCTACAGTTCGCATCAGCCCTGAAGACACTTGCGGGAGCCGGAACACTGGTTGAGGTGTTCGGTGCTATCGGAACGAGTATTGCGGCCATCGCCTCACCTATCGGCATTGCCATCGCGGCAGTCGGTGCCCTTGGGGTCGCGGCATATGAACTCTACCAGCATTGGGACAAGGTGAAGGGCGCAATCACCTCGATCAGGAATACCCGCGTGGGTCGCGCTCTTGGTCTGGCCACCACCTCAGCCGCCAGTTCGCCGGTCAACAATGGCAGCGCGTATTCGATAGCGGCATCAGGCGGCTACAGCAGGCAGCAATGGGATGCCATGTCAGCGGGTGTCGCTGGGATCGAGACAGGCCGCCGACGCAATGCCTACGGGACAGTCGGCGGCTTCAACAACGCCTATAACGGCAAATACCAGATGTCGATGACCGCCATAGCGCAGGCCGCGAAAGACCTGGGAGAAGCCACACCGACCCGTGACGCCTTCCTGGCAAACCCAGCCATGCAGGAGCGATATTTCGCCCGCTACACGATGGACAACCAGAAATACCTCATGGGTCATTCATCGACCTTCGCGGGAATGTCCGCTGAACAGCGCCTTGGCATCTTGGGTCTTGCCCATAACTCAGGTGCTGGCGGAGCAAGCAAATACCTCAGCACAGGTGTTTCCAGTCGTGATGGCTTCGGAACCGATCCAACGAAATATATCACGGCAATCAATGACCAGTTGGCAGCAACCAAGCAGAACACACAGATTCTTGCTCAGGCAACCAACTCGAACAGCAGATTAGCAGACGCCAATAACAATCAGGCACAGACACAAGCCCGCGTAGCAGGCACGCAGATAGCGGGCGCGACACAAGCACAGGATTTCAACCATACATTAAACGTCAACGTCAGTGACGACCGAGTTAAGGCACGAGCAAAGAGCGGAGGCGGCATGAACATTCCTCCGCCCCGTGTTCATCAGGCTCTTCCATCTACCGTCGTTTAAGGAGCCATCATGACCACGGATACAAACTTCATCATCAGCTTATGGATATGGATCAAGGGACACTTCTGGCCCATACTTCGTGTCATCTATATCTCGATCCTTCTAGCATTCTCGATACGACACCTATTCCTGATCGGACTTTTATCGCTTCTTCTCTATACGGGATTAAAATACTAACCGGTTGGTCGAGAAGAGCATTGCCTCACTATGACGACGCAGAGACAGTCCGTGAACGATCACGCCGCCGACCCTATTCCAAAGTTGGAACTGAGATGCGGCAAGCGTCATCTGACCTCCAACGACATATGACCAGAGTGATGATGGCCGACCCGATTTCAACTCGAATAGGCCGTCTTTCGATCTACCACCTGGACCCACGTTATAGAGAAAGCTCATAAGAGCATCGAACTCATTTTGCTTTATGGGATTGGCAAGACGCTTGTTCAACATATTCTCGAATGCCTTGAGATCATTGGAAAGCAATGACAGAGCGTCGTTCTGCGTGATCGTCATTCCTTCTTTGATGTCCGGTCCTGTCGTCCCATAGCCAATCGTCCAAATGCCACCAACATCAGGATAGGAAGAAAGAGAACACCCTTCATAATGGGTGATAAGCTGAATGCCCGTTTTGCTTGTTTCCACTTCGTGCCTCGATAAGCACGACTGATGGATTGAGCCCAATGCTCTGAGCAGCCCTCATGTTATGTTTGCCATCAGCCGTGCTATATATTTATGAAGCACGACCAAAATACTTCTTGCTCAGGCACAAGTGCAGACAATAACAAGAGGAAACACAAGCACAAGGAGCTTACATGATTACCCTTATTGTATTATTGCTTATCGGATTCTTTATCCTCTGGCCGATCGTCACAGCATTGCTCTCGCTGCTCGGTTGGCTCGTGATTATTCTCTTCACGCCGTTCCTCTGGTTCGGATTGTGGGTATGCGAGAAGCTGGGCCTGCCCCATAGAGAGCCGTAGAAGCCCGTACAGCGCGGTTACGCGCGGGCAGCGTGCTGCTTACGCAAGCGGCCTGAGAAGCTGCTAGCGACGCTCTCAGGGGCTCGCGCAGCGCCCCTCCCCTGAGCCATCAATCTCCTGATCCTCATAAATATGACGATGGACAAATCCATCGAACGAATAACGAAGACATTCAGGAGAACGATATGGCAAAAATGACCATTAAGACCGACGAAACATTAGAGATTGATCTTTCACCAGCCATCTCTGGACACAAGAAGATCACCGTTCGCAAGCCCAACTATTCAGAGATCAAAGTCGCACTTGGCAAGAATGACGGCACTCCGACGGGCACAGCAGAGGCCAACGATTTCCTATACCAAACGGTAACGGGCCTTTCCCCTCTTGATCTAGCGATCATGCCAGGAGCAGTGATAAAGGCCATCGACGATTTTTTGGCAACCTGAATGCTCATACGATAACGAGCGACTATCTCGATCAACTCCGATACAACATCAGAGAACTGATCCTATTTTTTGAATGGCCGCACGTAAACGAGAATGATCCCTGTTCAGCTTACCATATGAATCTCGGTGAGCTTGAATGGTGGACCAAGAGAGCAAATCAGATTGCCGAAATCCGAGAAAAGGAAATCGGAAAAGGAAGGAAATGAGAAAGCCCCGGCCTTAAACCGGGGCTTCTTGCTCTTCATCGCTATCCCATTCATCACTCATCCACCATTGCTTTGGCTTCCTGAGATTGGAATCCAGGCAGTGGGAGTTCTCACGGACAGTTTTGATTGAGTGATGACGGATACAGCGAACACGCAGGTTCGACGTATCATATTTCAACGATGGATCGACTTCGATGGGAATGATGTGATCGACATCAAGCCTCATATCCTCGGCTGTCGTGATAACGCCTTCGTCACGGCAGTCTTCACAGTAAGGCGTCATATGTCGGATCGTCTCAGACAGCTTTCTCCATTTATGGTCATAAACTTGTTTTGCCATTCTTTCTCCTAATCAAATGCTCAAATGGTTATCGTAAATCGACTTATTTTCTCTCTTATTAATAAATAGAAATGCGGAAACATTACCGCGAATCAAAAAGTCATTTAAGAGCGAGAGAGAGTACAATGACAAACCTAAATCCAAACCTAGATGAATACCTTGATCTGATGATAGCAACCGCTACAGGCGGATATGAGAAGCGTTGGATGGACCTAAAAAGGAACATCAATAGCAGAATCAAAAGAGGTTCGTTCTATATCACTCCATCGGAAGCAGAAGGCATCCGATATAACAGCAAGAAAAATAAAGCACTTCGCGCATACACGATGCCCGTTGAACTCAAGGTGGTAGTCAGTGATGCCCTTGACGATAAACCCAAAACAGTATCGACCCCTGATCCAGAACCCCTACAGCCCAGCGAGATTGAGGCAATAGCCGTTGGCCTGGAAAGCGGCAGGATCTCCGTTGATGAAGTCCGTCAAGCTATGGGCATGGCTCCCCTCGATGAAGACGATATCAAGAAGCCCACGTCACTCGATCATAGCCTTTGGGATATGAAAGTGAAGAAATCGACTGTCGCGCTTAATGACGCGGCTACCGACCTCATAGTGTTCTGCCGTCAGTGGGCACAAGAACTTCGAGACAAGAAATAACGGATTGCCCGGCCAATGAGCCGGGTTTTCCATATCCAGTAAATACGGAATGAACTGGATATATGACAATAAGCCATTTGAGCCTACAGAAGCCATACGGGGAATCGTTTACCGAATGTCCCTCGATGGCTTCTGGTATATTGGCAAGAAGACCATCAAGAGCCCAAAAGGCAAGCCGACGAAATATCAGGACTATTTCGGTTCAGGCAAGCGATGGCTCCAACACATTGGCGGCCGAGAGCAAGAGGTAGAACGACAAGTCGTCTATCTATGCGCGAATCTAACTGAAATGGATTATTGGGAATCTTATCTCCTCTATTCGACTCACGCGATCTTCCGCGAAGATTCCATGAACGACAACGTGTCGATGATTACCAACAGAAGGACATCGAAGAACTTTATCAACAAGCCGGAGACCATATGAGCATAAGCAACGCACCACAGGCATTTCAGGAGGTTATATCCAATCTAGCCGCGATATACACCGATCCCGCGACTTACGTTTCCATACTCGCGCAGTTGATCGGCCAGTATGGTTATGAGGCCAACACACAGTCGATCACCACGACGACCGACGATGCGACCTTCGCGATGGCACGACGCATCTGCCTCGACGCCATCTATCAGACGGAACCGAATGTCGAATGGCAGTCCAGTACTGATGCCCTGGCCTTTCGAGATTCCATTCTTCCCCTCTTCCTCGCTGAGATCACCTATGCGGGCGATCACGACGAGGTGGACGTCTTTGAGTATTTCAACGGTGCGGTCTCCGATATCTCGAAAGACGTTCAGACACGAGGCTATGGCCTGCCTGACCTGACGACCTACACGAGCAGCACATCATTGCCGCCCTGCGTAATAGCCGAAATCCTCTACGGAGATGGCACGCGAGAAGACGAGATCATCATCAGAAATAACCCCATCAGGCCGCTCTTCATGCCTCTGATCGTGGAGGTATTGAGTAAATGACTTCCACTGATATCACCGTAACGGGAAAGGCATTTAGGCCAAGCGACGATGCGTTCCACATCTACGTCAACGGAAAAGAACTCCATAACTACACGAGCTTCGCGTTCAATCGCTCCCTTGAGCAGCTACCCGGCAACTTCACGATCACCATGGCACTCGCGGGAACCAATGTGCCGGAACTCCTTGAAGCCTGCCATGCGAACTACAAGGCGACCTTCTATGTCGCGAAAAAACTGATGTTCACCGGGATCATCGAGCATGTAGCGGTCAACGCCGATCCCTCTCAGCATGGCATCGTCATCCAAGGCCGATCCGCTCTCCGCGACCTCTTCGACTGTTCGAGCGGCATTACCGGCTACGTGGTTCAGTACGGCGATATCTTGGACCTCGCGAACAAGGTCTGCGGCCCCTTCAACGTCAAGACCTACATGAAGAGCGGAACCAGTGCCGCGACCTCGTATCAGACCACCCAGCTACAGACCATGAACCTCAACGCTGGTGAAACGCCATACGCGATCCTACAGCGCGCGGCCCGTGTCTATGGCAAAATCCTCTATGACAGCGTGGCGGGTGCCCTGGTCATTGCCGACGTAGCCAGCGGATCATCCGTGACCACGATCGACACGTCAATCAATCAGGTCGAAGGCACCTCGTTCTCCCTCGATATCAGCCAGCGCATGGCGACCTACGAAGTCATAGCGATGCCTAACTACCAATATGGTTCATCGGCTCAGATCCCCGCCCCACGCGGCGTAGGCACCGATCCCCAGCCCGATCTCGTCGGCAGCGAACGCAAGCTCCTCATCATCAACAGCCTGGACTCACCAGACCACCAGTTCGCGCAGAACATCGCGCAGTGGCAGGCGAACCGAAACTATGGGCGCTCCATGGTCATGACACTGGTGATGACGGGATTCCTCACCGACGACTTCAACCAGAACCTATGGGACGTGAATACCCTGGTCACGGTCACAGACCGACTTACCGGGATCGACGGCATGACAATGATAGTGGCGGGCTACACGATGGCCCAGACCGAACACCAGGGCTCAACGACCACGCTGACCTTGATGCCCCGAGAAGCATTCTCGGTCGAACCCAATGTCATCAACCCCAACGCCGATTATTATTCCACACGCCAATAAGGGAGACGCCATGGACCTATATAGCCTGATCTCAAACCTACAAGAACGCATTGCGACATTGGAATCCCGTGTTCTTCATGTCACCAAACCATCGCAGTTCACGACAGATGCCAACACCAAGGGCGCGGTTCATACCATCCAGGCACAGACCTACGGCAATACCGGCGAGCTTCATGAGGTGAATGTCATAGGCCAATATGGCTTCGCATCAGCCCCGCTATCAGGTGCCCTTGGCCATACGCTTTCCAGCACAGGCCGCAATGACAACAAGATCGTCATCGCCACCCATGACCCGAGATATCATCCATCGGGCATGAAAGCTGGCGAGACGCAAATCTACGATAATCAGGGCCAAAGCATTTACCTGAGCCAAGACGCAATCCAGATAACTGGAAAACAGAAGGTCACGATCACCATAGGCTCCGATCTTGTCTTCGAAGTCGATGATAAGACGATCAAGATTACCGGTGACGTTCAGGTCAGCGGCACCCTGACGGCTCAAACGGATGTCGTGGCCGCCGGCACGTCGCTCAGGGGTCATACACACACGAGCGCGGCACAAGGTTCACCAACCAGCCCACCGAACTAAATATGAATGGCCCTATGGCCGTTTTCCTATTCGTTGTTCGACCCCCGATACCAAAAGTGTCGGGGGTTTTCTTGTAAATACACGACAACAACAAGAAAGGAGAATCATGTCTCTCAGAAAAGCAACAATCATAGGCGTAACGAGTATTGGGATATTCTTCGGCGGACTTTTGGGTCTCTCGGCTTGCTCAACAACCCAGCAGAGCCAGTCAGCCTACGCCATCAGTGCTGCCTACACGACAGCCCACGGCCTGGTTGTCCAGTACACGAAAGGCACGTTCGGAACCCCGGATACCAGGGTCGAGAATGACCTTCTGACCCTGGACAAGAACGCATCCGACGCACTCGTGACAGTCGATACGGCAGAACGTGACGGAACCGGTCTCGGCTCAACAGCCGTGGCATTGGCAACCCAGGCAGTCACCGCATTAGCGGACTACCTAGCCACCCACAACATTGGAAAAACAACAGGAGAAAACAAATGAGTCCAGCACTCTTAGGGGAACTCGCAAGCCTCGCGGGATTGGTCGTTCAGGAAGCACCGGTCTTCTGGCAACTCGTTGAGAAGATCATCGCGATCTTTTCGGAAAACAGAGCACCAACAACCGATGAATGGAATGCGATCATCGACACGGTAAAAGCCGCAGGCGTCGAGGATACGCAGATCAAGTCAACGATCCCAACGGCATCGGAATAACCCAGGGGATCAGATATGGCAGACATTGGATTATATTGGGATGATACGAATCAATGTGTGGACTGGAAATGGACCACCAAGATCATCAATGGCGTCGAAGTCACGGACATAGACACGGATAATGACCTTGAATCATATCTGATCCTCCGACTTTTCACCAACAGAAGAGCGCAAAGCTCATGGACCACGACAGCCAACAAGGAAGGCTGGTGGTACGACGCACTCGATGAGCAGGGCCAGACGGGATCAAGACTCTGGCAGCTTTGGTATCTCCCCGTCACGGATAAGGCTGCCTATGAGGCAAGAGCCAATGACTTCGTGAGAGAAGCCCTACAGGTGATGATCGAAGATAAGATCGCGGACACCATCGACATATCCTGTACCCTACAGGGAACGAAACAACTCCATATATCCATCACGGTGACGAAGGCCAGAGATAGCCAGTCGTTCTCCTACATATGGTCAACAACAAAGCAATAAGGAGAACCTATGGCCAAGCAAGAATGTACGATAGCAGGAACGACCATCTACGCCGCTCACGTCACGACAGCCAGCTACGGCGTGAACCGCATTCTCCATACCTATCCCGGCGGCCTACAGCCAATGGTCGAGACACTTGGTCAGAAGCCAACCATATTCGAGATCGAGGGATACCTGAACGTCAATGATGGTGGATTACTGGGCAGGGCATTCAGCGCCATCACGGGAAGCGATGCTTATCAGGACTTAACGGACCTCATGAGCCTGATGAACGACAACTCCGGGGATTTCGTTGAACTCGTCCACCCAACAATGGGAAGCTGGTTCGGCACAATCCTTGAATGTCCCTTTAGCGAAGACGCGAGACGACAAGGAGTCGTTGAAATCCGAATGACTTTCTATGCTCAGGGAAAGATGGCCTCACCCCGCCAGAGCATATTCAGTCAGATCACCAACGTGGTCACGGGCAATCAGGGAACGGGCCTGGGTGCCATCGGAGCGGCATTCAATACAGCCATGCAGGCCAAGAGCCTACTGAGCAATCCCACGGCAGCACTGACGACGATCGGCACATCAGTGACCGGACTGCTCTCGACATCAACGGGTCTATTGGGATCGGTCAGTGGCATTGATAGCCTGTTCGGTGGAGCAGCGACACTCGGCCGATATGCTCAGACGGCCACGGTCAGCGCGGAAGTCCTCTCAGGCATCGACACGGCTCAGACACCCAAAGAGATCACCAGTGACGTGACGAGCGCCGTGATCCAGAAGACCACGGACGCCCGACGCATCGTAGCCAGCAGCGTGACGGTCCTTACCTCCTAAGAGCCAAACCTTCCAACGTTGGAAGATTCATCCTTGGAATCCAATGTCAGCACGACGCAGGGGTATGCGTTGTCAAATGTTGAGCAGGCCCAGGAACGAGCGCACGGGGAACTGGCTTCATCACAGAGCAGTTTTCAAAAAGATAAAAACTCCAAAACATAAATATCTTCGACACAACGAAGTCGGAGAACCATATGAAAAAACAATATCCTCTAGGTATTAAATCGAACAAGAGGCGCGAACAGCTTTTTAATCATTATACCAGCCAAGCCCATTACATAGCGGATCATGAACCCGCTCTGGTTCAACTCGTCACGCTGATTACAGACGCGGAAGACCTCAGAGCCCTCATAGATGCTGAGGGGATCATCTACAGCGCAGGGCTCATGAAGCGCCCCCACCCAGCCGTCGCGATGCTGAGAACCGTCCAGAGCGGGATCATCTCCTACGCGGGCAAGTTTGGTCTGACTCCCAGCGACGCGAAGGCACTGAGCAAGGGCGTCGAGAAGGACGAGGATTTCTCGGCTTTCGATGACCTTTAATGTCTCGCTTCAAGGCCATTGATGCTGGAGACCTAACCCAGCAGGCCCAATACCAATACGTCAAAGACGTTCTCGATGAACGGGTTATCACCTGCGAACTGACCAAGCTCGCGTGTGAGCGCAGCCTTCATGATCTGGAACGCGCCGGTACTCCCGGGTTCGGCTTCCACTACGACCCGGAGCCCGGTGACAAATACCGAAAGCTCATGGCCCACCTCACCCACCTTGAGGGGCCAAAGGGCGGAACACCCATCATCCTCGATCCCTATCAGGTCTGGTCGATGTCCCAAATCTTGGGATGGAAGCGCGACAACACGGACCTTCGCAGGTTCCTGACCGCCTACATCACCAAGGCACGCGGCAACGGCAAGACCACCGAAGTCTCCGGGATGCCGCTCTACTTCATGAGCCGAGACAACGAGTTCGGCCCAGAAATCTATGCCTGCGCGACCTCACAGCAGCAGGCCACCATTCTCTTCAACAAGTCCCTCCAGCACGCTCAGAACCACGAGAAGCTGATGAGGTTCCTCGGCATCAGGCCGATGGCGTTCAGGCTGTTGGTCGAGCAACCCATGGTGGTCAATGGCAGCAAGCAGATCAGCCGAGGCTCCTTCCGTGCCGTATCCAGTGACGCGAAGCGCCTCGATGGTCTGAACGTCCATGTCGCGATCTTCGATGAGCTTCATGCGCAACCCAACCGCAAGCTCTGGGATGTCATGACAACGGGTATGGGCAAGCGATCCCAACCGCTGACCATGATTATCTCAACCGCCGGCGACAGCATGACCAACATCGGCTTCGAGACGGATCGCCGATGCGAGGACATTCTCAGGGGCAAGATCAAGGACGACACGTTCTTCGGCTGTATCTGGCGCATGGATGAGGGCGACAATCCCTTCGATGAGGCGACATGGCGAAAGGCCAACCCCTCATGGGACAGCGCAATCGACCATAACTTCTTCCGGTCCAAGGCCAAGGAAGCCAAGCAGGTTCCCGGCTTCCGATCTGCCTTCTTCACCCGCCACCTCAATACCTGGCTGTCCAGTTCGAGCCAGTGGCTCAACCCCCAGGACGTAAGAGCCGCCTATGAGCCCTCCCTCAACATCGAGGATTTCAAGGGCCAACCCTGCTGGATCGGTATCGACCTCTCGAAGGTCAACGATATGTCGGCCGTGTCGGTCGTATTCGAACGCGATGATGAACTGGTTGTTTTCACTCGCTATTGGCTTCCACGGCCAACCGTCGAGGAATCCGGCAACGCCCTATATCCCGAATGGGTTCGTGATGGTCATCTGATTGCCCAAGATTCAAAGTCAGTCGATTACGGAGAGATAAGCCAGTTCATCATTGATCTTGATAAAGACTATGATGTTCAGGTCGTCGGATATGACAAATGGAAAGCCGATGAGATCGTCAAAGCACTCGAAGAAGAGATGATACCAACGGACCCTGTGAACCAAGGTAGGAATCTCAGCAACGCCAACAACGCATTTCAGAAGAGGATATTGGATGGAACGATCAAGTTCAACAATCCCATATTCCAATGGAACTGCCTGAATGCTTTCGCCTCATATGACCATCTGGATAACCTGATGATAAGCAAGGAGAACGACGAATCAGGGAACAAGATAGACGGACTAGCAGCAGCCATTAACGCCATACACGAGATGATCATCAACGACACGGGACCAGTATCAACCGAAGTTGTATGGTAAACCAATAAATACCTCAAAGATATTTCAGTGAGGTATTCATGTGTCAATATTTTCAAGACTAAAGGGAAACGGTTCTTCCCCACCTTCTAGGGTTGAGCCAGTTATTAAGGCAGATACCCAGGTTCCAAACTTTGTCGAACCCCCGATGTTCTTCGGGATCAACCCTGGCCTTCTGAGCGGCGGCACAACCTTCTCAGGTGTCGTGGTCACTCCTTCGACAGCGATGAAGTCCAGCACGGTTTATACCTGCGTCACCACAATCGCTTCGTCCATCGCGAAGATGCCCCTCAAGGTTCAGGCACTCCATGAGACGGGCGGATGGATTGACGCACCATATCATCCCCTATCCGATTTGTTCAGCAGGCCGAACTCACGAGATAAATCGTGGTTCCAGTTCTTGAACAACAATCTGATTCAATATCTCCTGTTTGGTAATGCCTATCTGGCAATCATCCGTGGTCGTGATGGCAGGCCATCGGAGTTGATCGGACTGGATAGCGGACAGGTCAGCGTCTCTGAGGCACAGAATGGCGATCGCGTATATCACGCAACATCAAAACAGTTCGTTGGAAAAAAGACGAGTAAAGCCAACGAAGACATAAACGGCCCCTCTCGAACTATCTTCCAAGACGACATGATCCACCTCGTCGGATCGAACCTCAACAACAATATCGTCGGTCAAAGCCCCATTACCCTGGCGGCCGAGGTCATCGGTATCGACCTTGCCATTCAAGAGACCCGTGCCGGCGCATTCCGTAACGGCGTTTCCCTCCAATACATCATCAAGACCTCGGGGCGATATAAGCCTGAGAAGCTACAGGAACTCCGCGAGAACTTGATGAAAGGCATAGCGGGGACGGCCAACACAGGCGTCGGACCTGCCCTTCCCCCTGATGTTGATCTCATTCCAATGAACCTGAGCCCACGGGACTTGATGCTTCCCGAAATGGGTGAAGAGTCGAAGCGCAACGTCGCGATGCTCTGGAACTTCCCTCCCCATAAGCTGGGGCTGGATGACAAAGACGCAGCAGCATCCATCGAACAGAAAGAGCGCACCTACATCAGCGAAACACTCGAACCTATCACCAAGCAGTTCGAGCAGATCGTCAATGATCTACTACTCGTCGGTGATGACAAGAAGCATTACCGTATCAAGTTCGATGACACACAACTGGTAATGCCTGTCTACAAGGATCGCGTTGACGCAGGCGTAAAGGCTGTCGTCTCCGGTCTCTTGTCACCCAATGAATGGCGCGCTGATGAAGGTCGTCCTGGCTATGAAGGCGGCGACACTATCATGCGTCCCCTCAATACCGGAGCAGTCGGTGAGAAAGACGGCTCCGAAACAACACAAGCAGGAGAAATGCCAACCGATAATGAAGTTGAAAGTGAAGAATCATAATGAAAAATCATATCAGTCTAAAGAGTTTTAAGGAGGCCATTAAGGCACAAGACATTACGACTCTCGATAAAACAATAACACGAGACTACCAGATCAAGGCTGTTGATTCTGATGACCATGAACTGTTCACGTTCATCATCACCAACGACGCCATGGATCGCGCCTGCGATATCGTTGAACCTGACGGCCTCGATATTACGAACTATCTGAGAAATCCGGTAGTTCTCAAAATCCATAACGATCAAGCATGGCCCATTGGAAAATGCGTTGATCTTCGTCGCGTCGATAATGGCTGGCAAGGCACCGTCCAGTTCTGCCCAGGCGATTACCCTGTCGTTGGTCCTGATGCTGAGTTCTGCCGTCGAGCATTACGCGACGGCTTCATCAGTGCCGTGAGCATTGGATTCCGAGCCCTCAACTACAGCATCAACGACGAAGGCGGAATGCAGATCACGGAATCAGAACTACTTGAGTTCTCGATTGTCCCTGTTCCCTGCAATCAGGAAGCCCTTCTTGTTCCTCGCCTTCCCATCGAAGAGAGCGAGAAGTCCATCGAAATCGAAGTGCCCGTTATTCCAAACGTCAAGAAGATTAACCGCAAGAGATTAGAGCGCGAGATAGAACTCGCAAAAATCAAACTAAGAACAACAAAATAATCACACGCAATAAATAGGAGAGGTGATTACCGAAACATTTAAGGAGACACTATATGTCCATTAGATCATTTGAAATAAAGGCCGAGCTAGATAAGGCCGTAAAAAGACTAGAGAAGGCATTCCAGGTACTTTCCAAGGCTGAGGATGACGGCGATGATACAACTGACGCTGAAAAGGAATACGAAGACCTACAGAATCGTGTTCGTCAGCTTGAGACACGTCTTGCTCGTTCGGAAGAGATTGAAGCCTCGAAAGCTGATGAGTGTGAAGATAAGGAAGACGACTCTGACGATAGAGACGAGAAGTCTGTAAAGCGTTTCAACATCAACAAGGGTGCAACACCTGATCTTGATGACCGCTTCGCTATAGGTCGCAAAGCCGTTACAAGCCTTCTTCTACAGCAGAAGAGGAATGCAACCGCCGTTCATTCTGATTTGACAAAATCGTTTGGTGAGACGGAAGCTACTCGCTTGGTCAAAGACATGACGTCAACAGGTCAGCCAGTCGTTGCCCAGGACTACAGAGGCTTCATTGAGCTTCTTCGTGCAAAATCAGTTATCCGTAGTATCGCTGATTCCATCGTTATGCCAAACGGCAACTTGACCATTCCACGTCAGGTAGCAGGCGCAACCGCTTACTGGACCGCAGAAGGTTCACAGATCACAAGTTCAAGCCTAAACATCGACACCATTAACCTGATCTGGAAGAAACTCGCAGCATTTACTTACGCAACCCGTGAAATGCTTCAGTTCTCCGCATTCGATCTTGCCACCAAGATCACATACGATCTTGTTGAACAGACAGCACTTTTCGAGGATAAGGCTCTTCTTACAAACCTAACAACTGGTTCAAATCAGGGTCAGCCAATGGGTCTTGCAGGTTTCGTAGCTGGCTCCGATGCTTCCAATACCATCGCATCATCGGGATTCGATTTCCAATCAATCTCCATGGACCTATTGCGTGCCGTATCTCAGATTGAAGGTAATGTTGTTGATTCTTCCAACTTGAAATGGATCATGAACCCTCGCATTAAGAACTTCCTCAAGGCATCATCTTCTACATTGGGTGTGTATCCGTTCCGCGACGAACTCAACAGCGGAAAGTTGATGGGATATGATATTCTATGTACAACTCAGCTTCCAACTGACGTTGCCAACACAGCAGAGACACCAACCAACACTGTCTCGCCAATCTTCCTAGCTGCTCCACAGCACCTCTTGGTTGCCGATGCTGGGTCTTATCAGATTGAGCAGACCAATGAAGGTTCATTCGTGAACTCATCTGGACAGCAGATTAACACCTTCGGCCAGGACTTGGTTGCTTGGAAACTATCGAACAGAATCGACTTCACTGTTACCAACCCCAATGCTGTTGTTCAGTTGAACGCAGATAACTGGTCACTAGGAAATGTCGATGCGTTGATGAATCCAACCATCACACCAAACACTGGCGGATCGCAGGCATCCGGCGCAAAAGCTCGTTCTTAATAGGAACATATCGTGAACCATGGAGCCCCGGCAGCAATGCCGGGGCTTTCCTGTATCCGCAGTTACGAGGGCACCCAACGAGCCCCTGAGAAGCCCGCACAGCGTGCTTTCCCCCCACCAGCTAGCTGAGAGCGCAGCACAGCTCGACAGCACTGTACGGGCGTCTGAGAGCGTCCCTCGTCTTCTGGCATCGGCCATCACGAACAGACCGAACCTCTAAATAGTCGATGAATATTCATCATTATTGAGGTCGATCTATGCCATTACCATCCCCGACATACAGCGCCATACAGGCGCGAATAGAACAAGATGTAGTCAACTCTACCGGCGTCAACTTACCAAACACTTCTACGGTTCGATATTTCTCAAGAGCCCAGGCCAAGGAACTCTACCTGATATGGGGTTTCCTTCAATACGTCTCCCTACAGTCCATTCCCGGCACATCCACTGACGTTTATCTGGAAGAATGGGCATCCCTCAAAGGGATCACGAGAAAGCCCGCCAGTTTTGCTATCGGGACCATAACCTTCACTGGAACGGCAGGAACCAGCATACCAGCCGGCACCGTCATCCAGCGATCAGACGGCTTCACCTACACCACTGACGTTCTTTCCAATGTTGGAAGCCCTGTAGCCATCACAGCTACGGCCTCGGGCTCCCAGGGCAACACAGCAGCGGGCACGACGCTCTCGCTGGCCAGCCCCATAGCAGGTGTTCAGAGCCAGGCCACCCTCACCTCGGCCATCACCTCGGGCGCTGACATGGAGACGGACGACTCACTTCGCGTCCGCATGAAGGACGCCTTCAGTATCCGTTCCATCGGGGGATCGGCACAGGACCATGTTGATTGGGCTCTCGCGGTTCCAGGCGTCAATCAGGCTTGGTGCGCCACAACCCCGATCAAGAGCGGTCAGGTCATGCTCTATGTGATGGGTGATCGAACAAACCAGTTCCAGGGCTACCCACAAGGCACCAACGGAGCCGCTACAGGCGAGCCCAGATACACCACGGCTACCGGCGACCAGTTGACCGTTGCCAATGCTCTGGATTCCGAGAAGCCCGTGGGCGAGATCCTCGTTGTCTGTAGTCCCGTCAACACGTCCATAGCTTTCTCAATCACTGGCCTGTCGTCGGCAACCGCGTCTGTCCAGTCAGCCGTCAAAACAGCGATCAGCGATCTGTTCCATCTCGAAGGAACACCGTTGGGAACCTACATATCAAACGCGAGTATTATTAACACAATAAGCGCAGCCGCAGGAACAACGTCATTCAGTCTTCTCTCTCCATCGGGGGATATCAGCCTAGTTATCGGCCAACTTCCCGAAGTTGGCACGATAGCCTGGAACTAAGGAGAACTGGATGACAGACTTAACACCACGTACGACAGCAAAGCAGTATTCTACCGCCCTCAGACAGCTTCTTCCCAACGGCCCAGCATGGCCTAAAGACCATCCCAGCGTTATGGGATCGGTCATTGATGGGCTTTCACAAGAACTACAACGCACGGATGATTCGGCCTGTGATCTCCTCGTTGATGTATTTCCCGCCACGACAACGAACTTCATTGATGAATGGCAAGATACAGTCGGCCAGAGCACCTGCGCCGCCTCATCGCTTACACTGGAACAGCAACGCGCCCAGATCGTCTCCCGTCTGACTTGGACAGGCAGGATGTCAAAGCAGTTCTACATCGACTATGCGGCGATGCTTGGATATCAGATCAAGATTACTGAATGGAGCGGATTTACCTGCGGATTATCTCAGGTAGGCGGTACATTAGGTGTGGCAAGTTCCAGCGATATTGATTTCGTGATTACGATTCAAAACCTCACCACAGACCAGAGCCTTTCAGTTCTACAATGTGAACTTACTCCCCTTATCCCAGCACATATTAGTGTTTACTGGTACGAAGGTTCTCCGGGACCACTTATCTCAGCCACAGCTACTCTGGATCAAACAAACCTCTCGAATCTGACCTATCCTTTGCCAGAATCCGTCACAGCAGACTGCCAAGTCACGCTCTCTGGTTCTTTGGAGAATCTCAGTTCTCTCACCTACTCCACGGCTGACATAACGGCGGTATCGGGCTTTGACTACCTTTCAACGAGCGGATCAGCTACACTCGATAGCTCTGGCAAGTCCTTTACTCTACCCATAACGATCATGCCGAACTACGGCACGGCCGACGCCAATATATCATTTAGAATCCCGATAAAGCTGACATATGAGGATGGGTCCATATCCGATACGTCAGCGACTTGCGCGGTCAGTTATCCACCCGTAGCACCTGTTCAGAATACCCTGAAGGTTCCGTTCTCCGTTCCGTTCACCGATACCATTCCAAGACTGATCACCTGGGAGACGCAAGATGGCACAGCCGTTCAGGATGTAGATTACGAATCCACAGAACACGGCACCCTTATCCCTCCCGGATGGAAAACCGTTTATGCGAACGTACCTCTGCTCACACAGACTATAGGAGAAGAGGCACAGTTTAATGTCGTCTTCAAATGGTATGATCAAACGGTTCCGCAGATCGGATACGGCATCGGGCAATGCGGCGGTATGCCGATCTACCCTGTTGCGCATTCTACCGTCACCGCGAACATTCTGACAACACAGGCCGTAGACGTATCAAGTATCCCTGAAGGAACCTATTACCGAACTGAAGATGGAACCGCGAAGGCCGGAATCGATTATGTGGCATCCAGTGGCGCAGTTACATCGGACACGGTTGATATTCGCATTCGCACCTTAGCACCCGGACAGTCCAGAAGATATTTCTATCTCGCATATGATTCCGAAGATGGAATACCGCAACGAAAACTCGTTGTTATAAATCCCGGATCTCCCATCAAAGCGATCTCTTCTCCAACAACGGTAAACGTAACGACCGTAGATCCCGGCGTATGCGTGCCTAAAGTCATCTTCAATGGCGGCAACACTGTAGATACCCCGTTCACTATGCCAATGTCCGTATATAGCGCCGTCAGGGCGTCCATAGTGGCAGACAATCTTGGGTCTGACATGAACCATACCATGATGCTCACCGTATCCGCCCCTGACTGCTTGATAAGAAACTTCGGAAACTATTTCCCGACGCTTTACACACAGATTGATGACCATACAGCCACTATAACGGGAAGCGCGAGGGAGATATCTGGGGCGGCACTCATGATGCAGTTCAAGCCGCTCTCTTCCTCTCAGTCTGAAATCAACATTACGCTTGATGGCAATAATCTCAACAGTACGGCGACCTACTATATAGTCGGCGGCGCAAGTGTAATGACGTTCCAGAACCTACCTACCAGCGAAACTGAAATCACTGTCACGGATCTTTCTCACGGCTTCACTGAAACATTAGGAGGTCCCCTATATGTCCTAAACAGTGATGCCTACATTGAAATGACTTATACACTCGAACCTGACGTAGGTGGTGGTGATCTTATCGGGCTCAATAGCTCAACCGTCTCTTCAACTCCATCCGGTTACGGCTACATCGTCAACGCATCGTCCGGCGTCATGGATGTCGTGATGATCCCTCTCACCATCTATGTCGGTGAAGGCACCGTAAATACAGTTACAAATGGCGTTCATTATATAACACTCACTTGTACAGATGGAACAAACACCATCACACAAAAGATTCCATACACCATAGATTATATGCAACATTAATGAGGTAGATTTAAATGGCGATAGCAAGATTTAATATAACCCTAACCCATCCAATGCCAGAACCGGCATTCTGTAAATATTCTCTGGTCGATGGAAGCGCGGGATCTTTTGTCGAAGGCTTACCGGATAAGAACCTCGTCGACTATACCTTTTCAAAGGGATTTGTGACCTTTGAAGAAGGTCAGCAGACAGCGACAGTTGAGGTCGAGGTAAATGACAATGTAACAAGTGATTTTGTTAAGACATTCTATATGATGCTCTACGACGCCCATAACTGCCTAATCGACACAACACCGATCCCCTGCACGATTATCTATAACGGAGTTACCACAACACAGGACGAGATAACGAGCTTCTACTCACTATCTTCCGCACCTGCTCCTGTAGATGATCTGCCAAGCTTTTTCAGCTTCCTGTCTTTTTCATCGCCGGAAAGCTATCGATGGGGTAGTCTTACCAATATTTTCGCACGAAACCCGTTCTGGATTACTGAAGGTTATTACTCATATTACAGTCAGAGAAATCTGAAATATCAACGACTTTGTAACGCCTATGAACTTATTCAAGATCAGCCTTTCGGCGATCCTCAGCCATTCAACTCCGTCATGCAGAGAACATCAATAAGCACCGCTTACAAGTATGGCATTAAAACGATCACCTCCAACCATAACGATTCTCAATGGTGCCTGGATGGATGCGTAGGCGTATTCGGAGATGGTATATTCACCGAGAAAGTATTTGAGAATCTATTACAGACCCAGACAAGAGTTTTCCAAGACGCTCCGGGATTTTGTGGCATCCAACTGAACGGCGAGCCAGCATCAGTGGCCCTACAAGGTATGACAACCGATATCTTCAATAGGTTCAGTGAAATCGGTTTATCCGCAGTCAGGGAAATCAACGATCAGATATACGTTCTTGTCGATGGGATCGGAGGAAACCCCACTCAGTTCAGCAGTCTAAACGCTGGTATCGCGAACATAAAGGACCCATCCAATCGAGACTTCATCGTATGGGATATCTATCTCGATACATATTCGGGAGGTGGAGCGCCTTATATGGATGACATTATGAAGGAAGGTGACGGCTACTCCGACTATCCAATCAGTGCCCAGACCGGACCAAGACGCTTAGAATGGGTGAAGCCATTTGCCGAGCAATATGGTTGGAAGTTCATGATCGGGGAAACGGGCGGTGGTCAGCAAGACACCAAGGAATCTCTATCCTCGGATTCGTGGAAGGAAGTAGTCACCGGAATGACGAATGGATGCTACTATGAAAATATACCCATGGGAATCTGGTGCTCTGGACCACAGTTCAACGGTTATTATACTGACTTCTCTGGATTACATGAGAACACATATCCTCTCACCTTAGACCCATTTGGATCAACGACACGCTACGGCATTTATGAGAATGGCCCAGAGTCACCAGTCCTTGGACAGTTCTCTCGATATTTCGAGCCTGATATCAGTCTGTCTTGGAAGCTAATCCCATCAGTTACGGTCAACAGTGACAACACCTCGGTAGTGACCGTCGATTTCCCATACAATCCAACATACAGCTTTGATATCAACGTGCTGGATGGCGGAGCCAACGGAGCTTTTCCTGATGGTAGTGGAGCGACGATCACGGAAAATCTTCCAACACAGACGCACGCCATAAACTATACGCCAGCAAAAGGTGCCTGCTGTGCTCTGTTCAGTTTATCCGAAACGAACACCGACACGATCTTGGTATCGCCATCATCACTTCAGATATTCTTTAATACCGATATGTTCGTTGATCTTGGCCTATCTCCGACCACTGTTATCTGGCCATGTAGGCTCGTTGCCGATTATAAAGGTCCAGCATTCTCCTTAACCAAGTCAGACGGAACATCGCCTACTGACTTCTATTATACCCTTGGTGGGGCAGAGAACGGCATTGGTGCTACCGTCGATCCTACGATCGTAAGTCAGTTTTCACCTGATACCCCGTTGGTCAAGACATGGTATGATCAGAGCGGAAATGGTGCCGATTTAGGTCCATTCAAGGGTGAAGATTCCCAATGGGGGAATGCGACGACGACGAATCCACCATCTACATATACCGATTATCCGCGATATATGATGGCCCGCGATGTGAACTTTTACGTTCCCCACTTCGGCGGCGACTTCGGCGATTACGATAATAATGATCGTCTCTACAACCGTATGGATATGACGCTACCTATAGACGGCGAGATGTACTATACATTTTTCTTCGCCTTTGGTGCCAATATAGCCATTGGTTTAGATGACTACACTTTCACATACGCTTACTCTCAGAAGAACTTCATCTTTGGACCAAACTCACAGTTAAACATAACAGGCGAGAGTGAGATCGTCACGAATGTTCCCTTTGTGAGAAGCCAGCTAAACATCTACAGCGTTGAGTATAATGGTGGATCTCTGTTTTCATCCGAAGACGGCAGCACAACCTCAGAGAGCGGTTCACTTATCCTGAACTTTGTCGGAGGATCTTCGGGAATAACGATCGGTGCCAATCAGTCTACTGGCGAGATATCAGTGACCGCTTCAGGGTCCTCATCTTCTATCAGTTATACGGCTGGACATTATCTTGTCTCCAGTGGTGAGTTTAATGGAGGGATGCGTTTTGTATGGTCTGACTATACATATATATACGTCCTTCTAACTGAATATTGGGGATCGGCTAGATACCTAATATATAAGAAAGATGGATATCTAAGGATCTGCAAGAACGGTTCACAGATATATAGCGATTCAGCGGAAGGACCTATCGTGGACCAGTTCAATGGTATCATGAACGTATGCTGGAACCGCTTCTACCCTTCATGTACCGTTTCAGACATTATAGGTTTCATTGGCGTTGATAGCGCCGTCACGGATGATCAGCGTGACACGATCTATCAAAACCTATATTCAAGCATACAAACAACTATTTCATAACAGATAAAACAATCATAAAAAATAAATACCTTCGAATCTATTAACTTCGAAGGTATTATATGGAACTCATTAACACAGAAAACGGTCAGTTTCAGGATGCTGATCCATCGACATTAACACCCGGAACACCGATCAGTGCTTCATGGGCCAATAACATTCAAGGCGAGATAGCAGCGGTCATCATAGATCGTGGTGGCGTTCTGGACGGCACCAAGACCAACCAGATGTCCACGATCCTTTCCGACATGATTGGTGGCTATCTTCCGCTTACTGGTGGAACGATAACGGGATCGCTCAATATCCAGACTGTCGCGGAAACCGATAACTCGACCAACGCAGCCAGCACAGCATTTGTTCAAGGTCTGATATCCGCTGAAGCAACAGCAAGAGAAAATGCTGATTCGCTGTTAGCTCCAAAGGCAAGCCCTGTTTTCTCGGGTCAAGTTCAAATGCCCGGTGGATCAACAACCTTGACGCCATCAGCGGGCGATTCATCGACTAATGTTGCCACGACAGCTTTCGTTGATAATGCGTTATCCAGCTACACACCGACAGCTAATCTTCCCCTTGATCCAGGCCATCTCATTCAATCTGGCCGAAGCAACGCCCCTGGAAATATAACCTTTTCCACCGCGTTCAGTGATACACCAGTTTCCATTGTTGTTACTCCTATAACGACACATATGGATCTATAAATTTCCGATCAGTCTGGAACAGGATACATAGTCCATACAGTTGATGGGCAATCAGGACCATTTTTCTGGATGGCCATAGGACCGAAATAAGACTGACGATATCAGCGATACGCGAGGATATTGGCGTTTTTCGACCATCTGGTCCTGTATTCATAACATACATTCTACATGGAACAAATCAACTCCAGATATACGTCTACCTGTTGGTTTATCTTTTCTTATATACGTCAACCTATAAAAGATAATAAGATAGGAGGAAAACGGTAGTACCTACGCATCATAGGTACTACGCTTAACTTGTAAGCAGAAAGAGGAACTTACAAGTGACAGACGAACAACTCCTTAAAGTTATCACGGGATACTCGGGCTTCCGCGCTATCGAGCCTAAAAACAATGACCAGGAGGATTTTAAGTCCATATACATTGGCAACCTCGTCAAAATGCTCAAACACGCATATGAGCTGGGGAAGCGCGACGGCATACCGTAAACAGCAAAGAGCAAGAAAAAAGGCAGCTACAAGCTGCCTTTTTTTGTGACTTTCGCGAATGCGTGCATTTCCAAATATCCTTTATGTCAACGCCAAAGATTATAAGAAACCTTGTCTTTGACGTAGGAATGGAATCAGGAAGGCAGCATTGTTGCTTTGTAGGGCAGCAACAACGCAAAGCACTACAGAGCACAGAGATTAAAAAATGTCCGCACTTAGCAAACTCACTTTTGTTGCCGAAGTCGAAGCCGAACACGATCGTGCGCCTCACGTCCGTAAACGCTTCGTGGAGGGCGTCGAAGTCCAGTTGCAGGCCCTGCAAGCCGAAGTCGAGAACAAGCCCTTCACCCTCACGAGGGAGCGTCGTGAGAAGGATGAAGCTGGTGAAACAGTAAAGTTCGACAAGGCAGTCCGGTTCTCAACATGGTGGACCAAAGGGCCGAAGGGCTACAGCGTGGAGCCGCGTTATGGCAGCAAGAAGATCCAGCTTTCCGACGCAGGCAGCATCATCAAAACAGGCCCGAAGCTGGACGATGTAAAGGCGGTTCTGGAACTGCTGATCCAGGCAGCGAACGCCGGAGAACTCGACAAGCCCTTGCTTGAGACATCGGAGCGCAAGCGCAAAGCAGACGAGCCTGAGGCGGCAGCAGAGACCGCAACAGCAAAGCCGGAAACACCGAAGACCGGCAAGACGGAACGCAACACGCGAGGACACTAAGCCACTACCCAACCCGGCGTAACTGCCGGGTTTCTTTTTGATGCAAGAGCAAGAACAAAAAGGTAATAAAAACAAACCTTTGGCGTAGGAACAGGTATTCATCGAACATAAAGTTGTTTTGTAAGCAGAAAGAAGGACTTACAAAACGATGCAATGGGTCTGGTCAAAGAAAAAAGACGAGATAAACAGGCAAAAGCATAACGGGATTTCACTTGCTATCGGGGCTAGGTTACTTGAGAATGACCCCAACGCATTAACAGAGCCCGATCCTCACGAGGACGGTGATAGATGGCAAACAATCGGCAAACTTGAAGGTTACTTTTTCGTTGTCCACACAGACTTGGAGGAAATGTATGATGGAACCGAACAAGGACGCATCATCTCTGTTCGACAAGCTACCCGAGCGGAGATTAGAAGATATGAATCTCGATTTACCGCCTGACCAAATCGAACTGCTAAAGAGGCTCGCTAAAGAGCCTCCCCCCGATGGACCATGTGAGTTTGATGGAAGACATGCCGTAAGAGGCAAGTATTATAGAGGACCGAAATAGGTCCACAGAGCCCGGCACAGTCCGGGCTTTTTTTTGGCTAAATCTCAAAACTTCCTTTCCAGAAAACCAACAAGTCAACCAATCAATATGACCTAACAGGCCAAAGATCGGTTGTACCTGCTCCTTCCCGGTACTAGAAAATGAGGGAAGGAGACAAGCAATGCTCTACGTTGTTCTTGAAACATATTCCCTCTCCGATGATCGCATCATTGATAGCAGGGAGATGGTCATCACCAAGGATGAGTATCAGGATATCGAAGACAACTTGTCTCGCTTCAACACACCAATGACACGCAAGGAGCTTGTCGTGTTGAATCAGGACATAGCATGACACAAGAGATCACACGGGCGAACCTCAGCCAGTTCACAGGAACCGAGCATTGGTATCGCTACTATCCCGGCATCCTCGTGACCGATGGCGTGAAGTTCCTCATGGACAATGGAGCGGCTTGGCTCATCGACCTCATCGTCAGCTACCAGGGTGAGGCGAAGGTCAAAGCCGAAGAGAGACAGTTCTGGACGCTCACTGTCGATCACGATGCGCTGACGGGTCGCGCTGTATGTACCGATGGTGACAAGGGTGATGGACCCATTACCCTGATCGAGCAGTTCATCGGCTTCACGGACTTCCCCCTCAAGGAGATCACGCTCTACGCTTTCCTTGAGGTTAACGATCGCGTGATCCTCCTTCCCTCCGAGTACTGAGGGGTAGCCCTGGTCTGCGAAGGCCGGGGCTTTTCCATGATTGGAATCCAAGCCAATCTCAAATCGGAGGATATCATGGACCTACAGCCTATTATCGACGCAGCCACTGCCGGCCGAGACATTGTGCGGCTTCTCCCTGCTGGATCAAAAGAACTCGCTGAACAAATCGTTGGGGCAGGTAGCGACACGATACGAAGATGGAGACAAGATCGCGAACGCAGCAATCTCGAAGAGATTGCTAAACAAGTAAGAGCATTCACCGACGGTCTACCTCTAGATGAAAAAGCCTCATCTAAAGTCGCCGAGCAAATCATTGATGTCGCGAAAGATGAGGATCGCGAAGAGCTTCAGAAGCTATGGGCCGCTATGGTTGCTCGATTGATGACCGGTCAGTTGCGGACAATCCGGCCGGAATGGATGGAGATCATCAAAAGCCTACAAGAGATTGATGTTGCTATTCTTACCGTTATACCAAAAATCTCTTACACCGTCTCAGCATCAGGCATAAATGTTTACAATCTTTTCAACAGTCATATAAATGAAATATGGCCCCAATCGTCGTTTTCCGATGACGATATTGATCTAGCATTTGTTCATCTTGAATCGATCAAGCTCATATCAAAGGGAAAGACAAGTGGACTTTCTGCGATAGGGCACATTGGCAAATCTCCTTACCAATATACTACCTTAGGAAGGAAGATCGTCGAGATCACATCACCACCTACCAAAGCTGATTGATCCCGACCTTTTCGACCTTGGAATCCAACCTCTGCTAGCGTGACATCCTATGTTCATGATACGTTCTCATCATGGGCCATGCGGTGTCACAACGTAAGAAAGAAGAGGAACGCCGGTTCGTCCTGGCGAGCCGAGTCGCGACCTACAAGGACTGGCAGCTAAAGGCCCACTGTCAGAGGTGTCATGAGACGCGAATCGTCAGGCTCGATTCGCTTGATGGCACGAAGAGCATGGCTGAGGTCCGGGATGCCTTGAGGTGTCGCAGGCACCGCGTCAGGCCCCTATCCGTGCTGCTATGCCATGAATGGAAGCGGCTGACGTTGGACCTCTGAGCGCGCAGCGGTACCTTATATATAGGGGGGCCACGGGACGCCATCTATGGGCTTGCCCTTTCAGATCAAGCCCTATAAGAGAGGCCGCATTGGTGAGAGCCGGTAGCTCAGTCGGTAGAGCATTCGACTTTCAATGGGAGCGCAGTCGGGAAACTGGCTGTGGAACAGACCTTAAACTCGGTGAACGCTCTGACCTCTGCGTCGTGCCAATACCGAGCCAAGCCATCGCAAGATGGAAGGTGTAGAGACTTGACAGGGTCCACCTAACGGCCTTCGGCCCATGGTGAAGATAAAGTCCAGACCACGAACCCTCGGGGCGGCTAAAGCCGAAGTGGTACGTAATCGAATGGTCGTGGGTTCGAGTCCCACCCGGCTCACCAACATATCTCACGAAAATGTTACATGCAGAGCAGTAGCATTTAACTGCGCGCGAATCGCAAACCTCTAGCAAAGCCCCGCCAGAGGTTCGCAGTTTTCTGCCGATTTTTCGGGGTCGTATTTAACTTTTAATCGAATGGTCGTGGGTTCGAATCCCACCCGGCTCACCATCTTCTTTCCCCGATCACATTGCGTGCGCCACTCTTCTTTTCCGAAGAAAAGAAGAAGAAAGATTTCCGGTCCGCTCATGAACCAGAGCATGACCCGGCATGATGGTCCTGAACGAATCAGGATTCTCCGGTTCTTTTTTCAAAAAAAGAACGAGGGTTTCCTTACTACGCCGTCGCCTTCCCTCAGGAACACGGCAGATCGCGTATTGTCTGGATAATCTTCAGCACTTCCAGCGTTTCATCGGGCGGAGAAAGCGTAGCCGCCGTCTCGCCGCTTTGTATGGCCCGTGTCGCTGCCTCTATTTCAAATTGCAGCCCATATCCCGGAAAATCAAAAGCATGGCGCCGGACACCCGGCAGGGGCAGCTTCCGTGCGATTTTCGAGAAAAGGCGCGCTGCAAACGGGCTTTTACCCAACGCCCGAATAGTCCTGCCTATGGCAGGTCCGGTCTCCAGCACCTGGCGCGCGCCGATGAAAGGGGATGGCAGGACAAGCGTCCCCCGTGTGCCTTCGATCACGAACAGATTGCCACCCGTATTGTCGAACGCGCACCGCAGGGTCGCCGGAACGCCACCGAAATCCAGGTCCAGACGCGCCGTCCGATCGACCCCTGTCGGCGCGGCGCACCATGCGCCTGAAACCGTATCGGGCCGTCCCAGGAGCATGAGCGAAAGGGACACCAGATAACATCCCAGATCGAGCAAGGCGCCTCCTCCCTGAAGAGGGTCGAAGAATCGGTCCGTCGCATCGTAGGGATGTTGAAACGCGAGTTCCCCCGTCACGCTGCGCACCGTTCCAATCGAGCCACGGTCCAGAGCCTGTTGCACGAACCGGATCGCCGGCAGGAAGCGGCACCACACGCCTTCCATCAGGAAGACATTCCGTTCTCTGGCAAAGCCGATCAGGCGTTCGGCCTGCTCCACATTCACAACCAGTGGCTTCTCGACGAGAACGCTCTTGCCGCTTTCGATGGCGGCCCAGGCCATGGAAAAATGAGATGAATTGGGCGTGGCGATATACACCGCGTCAACACGCGCATCCTGCAACAGCGCGTCATGACCCTCATACGCGACCCCGCCGTAAAGACCGGCGAATTGCGCGGCCCTCTCCATCGTGCGGGACGAGACACCCGCCAGATGGCAACCGGGAACGCGCGCAAGGTCTTCGGCGAAATGACGGGCGATAACACCCGTGCCCACAATGCCCCATCCGAGAGACGTGCGTGAGCGATCTGCCGGCCCGATTGGGGCAAGCGAGGCGATATCCATGGATGACATGAACACGATCAATACAGGAAGCAGGAAAAGCCGCGCGAGTCTTATCGCACATGGCCGAGGTGATGATGACCGGGGACGATCGGCGCTTCAGCCGAATTCCTCATATGTCGTCACGAAAAAGTTGGACAGAACCGCCGGGCCGAAGGTCGTGGTCAGGGCTACGTCCGTCGCGTCGCGTCCCCGCGCCATCACGATCCGTCCGATCCGGGGCATGTTGTGCCGCGCATCGAACGTGAACCACTGGCCTTCCAGCCAGACTTCGAACCACGCCGAGAAATCCATCGGGTAATCGACCGGCGGAATCCCGATATCGCCCAGATACCCGGTGCAGTAACGGGCGGGAATATTCATGCAGCGGCAGAGCGTCACCGCCAGATGGGCATAATCGCGACACACGCCCACCCCTTCCTGATAGGCTTCATAGGCCGTACGGGTCGGGCGCGCCTGCTGGTAGTCGAAACGGATATGCTGGTGCACGAACGAGACGATCGCCTGCACCCGCCCCCAGCCCGGCGCCAGATGGCCGAACATCGACCACGCAATGGAAGACAGCAGATCGGTCTCGCAATAGCGGCTGCCCATCAGGAACACCAGGCAGTCCGCCGGCAGGTCCGCCACCGGCACCTCCCGCGCGCCGGGCATCCACCGGTCGGGCAGACCGCTGTCAGCGATGACGAAGGACAGGCTGGTGCGCAATGTGCCGGCCGGCGCCAAAACGCGGGTGCAGCGATTGCCGAACCCGTCGAGATAACGCTGTGCCGGTACGGGCGGGTCGAAGATCGGGGTCTGGGGGGTCATCAGGTCCGGCTCGCGATCCGGATGGACCTCGAGCATCAGTACCATCGCGGTCGGGGCCTGAACCGTCAGGGCAATGTCATAACCGGCACGAATCAGCACGCCGTCTTCCCTTCCTGACCGTCTTCATCACCCCGCCCGTACCCGTTCACGATGTCAAGTCGGCCAAGTCAGTGCGGTTCGACCGCGTGCGCCCGCTTGTAGATCACGATCGGCAATTGTTTCGCCAGGATCGTGACCACGGCCGGTACCGACAGGCCGGTCTGGGCGGCGAAATGCTCCAGGTCATGTTGCGCGATCAGGGTGCGCACCATGTCCTCGGTTATGGGACCGGTGTTGCCGTCGGCCCTCCAGCGCGCGACCATATCGCCATAGCCCGCGGCGACGGCGCGATCGGCGAAGCCGTTCACCCCATGCTCGCGCTTCACGCCGTCCAGATATTCGTGGATCGCGGTCACCAGGCCCGAATGATCGTAAGTGGCGCCGGTCAGGAAATCGCCAAGCGTCGTTGCGGAGTCGGTGATGGACATAGTGCCTCTCCATTCTCGAAACGTTGTGGCCTGATACCCGCAACGCGGCGAAAACCGCCTCGTTCCCGTCCTCCCGAATGGTTGAGGATGGCACGGCCCCAAAACGGAAAAACCGGAGCCTTTCGGCCCCGGTTTCCCGCGGATGAGACGACACAGAGGAAATGGCCTTAGTGGCCGATTTCTGAATAACACTCATTCATGTTTGATATCAATCACCCTCGCGGCAATGTGAGCGGAGGGCAGATTCTCCCCCGAACACAAAAAAAGGCGGCCCTTTCGGGCCGCCTTTCATCGTCGCCGAAATCAGCGCGGCTCAGAAATTGTCGTCGCCGCCACCGCCCCAGTCACCGCCGCCGTCGCCACCGCCGGCATCGAAGCCCGGATCGACATCGGTCCCGCCGCCACCGAACGGGTCGGCCCCCGGAGCCGCCCCGTAATTGTTGTTGATGATCGTCTCGCCACCCGCCCCGGCGCCACCGAAGCCTCCGGCGTCATGATGGCCACTGAACAGGTCGGTCAGGGCGTTGCCCACCATCATGCCGCCCGCGACGCCGGCCGCCGTCGTCAGGGCCGACCCGAGGAAGCCGGAGCCACGCGCCGGAAACATCCCCGGCTGCATTCCCATCGGATAGCCCTGCTGCGGCTGAGGCGGCGGCGGAGCGGCCTGCTGGCCCCAACCCGGCGGAGGTGCCGCCTGCGCGCGCTGGCCACCGCCGAACAGGCCGCCGAAAATGCCGCCGCCACTGCCGGCGGGGCGCTGCTGCTGCTGCGCCTGGAGGGCCTGCTGCGCCTGCTGAAGCTGCCACTGCAACTGCTGGATGCGATTCTGCGCCGCCACCAGCGCCGCTTCCTGCACCACCGCCATCTGGGTCACGCGGTAGCGGGCCTCGGGATATTGCTGGAACATCTGGCCGATGAACTGGTCGGCCTCCGGGTCGATCGGCGGCAGATTGGGCGTTGTCGCAGGAACGCTGCCGAAGCCCCCCTGCGGCGCGCCCCCCACCCGGGCGACGAACTTCGTGATCAGGTCGCGTTCTTCGGTATTCATCTTTCCGTCCCTGTCTCCGACAAGAGTGCCAAGCCTAGATGTGGCCCGCACGCATGGATTGCGCAAGCCCAGCCTGCCCCGCTACGCGCCGCCTTTCGATCCGCGCCTCATGGCTGTATGGTGCGGCCCCTGTGCGTGCCGGATGGCATGCGTTTTCCATCGCTTACCGGAGCATCCCCGTCCATGGTCCCGGCCTCCGCGCCTCGCCCCCTGTCCTTTCAGGACCTGATCCTGAAACTGCATCAGTTCTGGTCCGCACAGGGCTGCGCCATCCTGCAACCATACGATACCGAGGTCGGGGCCGGTACGCTCTCGCCGCACACCACCCTGCGCGCGCTGGGCAAGCGGCCGTGGAAGGCAGCCTATGTCCAGCCCTGCCGCCGGCCCTCCGACGGACGGTACGGCGAGAATCCGAACCGGCTGCAACATTATTATCAGTACCAGGTGCTGCTGAAGCCGACGCCCGAGGACAGCCAGAAACTGTTGCTGGACAGCTATCGCGCCATCGGCATCGACCCGCTGGAACACGATATTCGCTTCGTCGAGGACGATTGGGAGAACCCCACGATCGGCGCCTGGGGACTGGGCTGGGAAGTCTGGTGCGACGGCATGGAGGTGACGCAGTTCACCTATTTCCAGCAGGTCGGCGGCATCCCCACCGTCCTGCCGTCCACCGAACTGACCTATGGGCTGGAACGGCTGGCGATGTATGTCCAGGGAGTCGAGAATGTCTACGATCTCGATTTCAACGGTCAGGGCCTGACCTATGGCGACGTTTTCCTGCGCGCCGAGCGGGATTATTCGCGCCATAATTTCGAGCTGGCCGACACCGAGATGTTGCATCGCCATTTCATCGACGCGGAGCGCGAGGCCACGGCGCTGGCGGAAGCCGGTATCGCCCAGCCCGCCTACGACCAGTGCCTGAAGGCCAGCCATCTGTTCAACCTGCTGGACGCGCGCGGCGTGATCAGCGTCAGCGAGCGCGCCTCCTATATCGGCCGCGTCAGGGCTCTGGCCCGACGCTGCTGCGACGCATGGCTGGCCGGCGAGGAATAAGTCATGCCCGAATTTCTGCTTGAACTGTTTTCCGAGGAAATCCCCGCGCGCATGCAGGCGCGCGGGGCGGACGACCTGCTGCGGCTGGTCACCGAGGCCCTTGCCCCGCTGAACCCGCGCGATGCCACCGCCTTCGCCGGTCCGCGCCGCATCGCCCTGACCCTGGTGCTGGACGGCACCGTTCCCGGCACCACCATCGCCGAACGCGGCCCGCGCGAAGGCGCGCCGGAAAAGGCCCTGGCCGGCTTTACCCGCAAGCATGGCGTCAGCCAGGACGATCTGGTGCTGGAAGGCGGCTTCTGGGTGCTCAATCGCACCGTTCCGCCGGTCGAGGCGGCTACCCGCATCGCCGAAATTCTGCCGCCTCTCCTGCGGCGCTTTCCCTGGCCCAAATCCATGCGCTGGGGCGAGGGCAGCGCCTTCACCTGGGTCCGGCCCCTGCGCCGCATCCTGTGCCTGCTGGATGGCGAGGTCGTCGATATCGCGCTGGCCGACGGCGAGGATAACGGTCACGGCCTGCGCGCCGGCCGACTGACCGAGGGCCACCGCTTTACCGCCCCCGGCGCCTTCGCCGTAACCGGTGCCGCCGACTGGCGCGAGGGCCTGCGCGCCCGGCAGGTTCTGGTCGATGCAGCCGAGCGCCGCACGCTGATCGCGGACGGCATCGCGCGACTGGCCGCCGAGGAAGGGCTGCGCATCGTCGCCGATCCGGGCCTGGTGGAGGAAGTCGCGGGGCTGACCGAATGGCCGGTGCCGTTCCTGGGCCGGATCGACGAGACCTTCATGGACCTGCCGCCCGAGGTCATGCAGGTGTCGATGCGCGTCAACCAGCGCTATTTCGCGCTGGTCCGTGACGACGGCTCCGCCGCCCCGCGTTTCGCCTTCGTCGCCAATCTTCAGCCAACGGACGGCGGCGCGCTGACCATCGCGGGCAACGAGCGGGTGCTGCGCGCACGCTTCGCCGACGCCCGCCATTTCTGGGATCTGGATCGTGCCCGCCCCCTGGCCAGCCGGGTGGCGGCGCTGGATGCCATCGTCTTCCATGCCGCCCTCGGCAGCCAGGGCGCGCGCGTGCGGCGCATCGTCCGTCTGGCCGGCCTGCTGGCGCCGATGGTGGGTGCCCCGGTCGCCGAAGCCGAGCGCGCCGCCCTGTTGGCCAAGGCCGATCTGACCACCGGCATGGTGGGGGAGTTCCCCGAGCTTCAGGGCGTGATGGGATCGTACTACGCCCGGCATGACGGCGAGCCTGCCAGCGTCGCCACGGCCGTTGCCGAGCATTACATGCCGCGCGGCCAGAATGACGGTGTGCCGACATCGCCGGTTTCGATCGCAGTCGCGCTGGCCGACAAGATCGACAGCCTGACCGCCTTCTTCGCGGCTGGCGAGAAGCCCGGCGGCTCGGGCGACCCCTACGCGCTGCGCCGCGCTGCCCTGGGCATTATCCGTATCATCCGGGAAAACGCACTGCGGCTGGATCTGGTCCGGCTGTTCGTGCTGGCGGCCGACGCCCTGCCCGAGGCCCTGCGCGACGCACCGGACCTGACTCTGCTGCCCGGCTTCGTGGCCGAACGTCTGCGCGTGCAGTTGCGCGCCGAGGGCGCACGCCACGATATCCTGGCCGCGATTTCCAGCGGCAATGAGGACAGCGACATCACGCGCCTGCTGGCCCGCACCGACGCGCTGGCCGCCATGCTGGCCACCGATGACGGACGAAACCTGCTGGCAGCCACGAAGCGCGCCGCCAACATCCTGCGGATCGAAGACCGCAAGGACGGGCCGCACGACGGCACCCCCGACCCGACGCTGTACGAGCAGGCCGAGGAACGGGATCTGGCCAACATGCTGCTGGATGTCATTCCCGCCGTCGAGGCCGCGATCGCCAGCGAACGCTACACGGACGCGATGCGCGAGGCCGCGCGCCTGCGGCCGGTGCTGGATCGCTTCTTCGAAGCCGTCACGGTCAATGCCGACCGCGCCGACCTGCGCCTGAACCGGCTGCGCCTGCTTGCGGAACTGCGGCGCATGACTGTGCTGATCGCGGATTTCAGCCAGATCGAGGGCTGATTTTTTCCCCACCCGGCGGTCAGGCCGGGTGGGGAATTGCGGTTTCAGACAAAAGACACGAATTTTGATTTGCTGAAGCACTTTTCCAGCAAGCATATGACAGGCGAATAACAGTCTTTATTCTTCTTTTTCTTCGGAAAAGAAGAATGTCATCCGCGTCCATCAAGAAATACCAGCCGCCCCGGACCGCCGTCCCGCACGAGCAGAACCGCGTTCTGCCCGAAATGGCGGGCAATCACCCGCGCGCGCGCCAATGGCAGGCACGCGGCGAACAATGGCTCGGCCCATTGCCCCAGCCTGCCCTCGCCTTCATGGCGTTCGCAGCCCGCGAGACGCCCCGCCAGAGCCCGCATCCGGCGGCGATTCCAGCCATCCGGCCGACGGCGGCCGCCCGGATTTGCGGCACTGATAAAGACCACGTCGCCCCGCCGCCACCATCCAGATCCCTCTGGACCATCGGGCAGCGGGCGCTGGCCGACCCGCACCGAAATTCCGCCCGCGCGATACAGGCTGCGCCGATAGGCACGCGCGGTCGCTTCATCGACCGGCCGCAGCCCGGTCACGACCGGTCCTCGCCCTCGCCGAACTGGTCGTTGCGATGGACCCAGGCGGACATCAGCAGGCCGAAGCCGAACATCACCGTCAGCATGGCCGAACCGCCGTAGGAAATCAGGGGCAACGGCACGCCGCCGACCGGGATCGTCCCCATCACCATCGACAGGTTGACCGCGCAATACAGGAAGAAATTGGTCGCGATCCCCAACCCCAGCAACCGCCCGAACTGGTTGCGGCTGCGCATGGCGATCAGCATGCCGCCGACCACCATCAGCATCAGCAGCCCGATTACCGCGATCCCGCCGACATAGCCCCATTCCTCGGCGATCATGGTGAAGATGAAGTCCGTCTGCTTTTCAGGCAGGAAGTTCAACTGGCCCTGCGTGCCGTGCAGGTAGCCCTGCCCCCACATGCCGCCCGAGCCGAGCGCGATCTTCGACTGGATGATGTTGTAGCCCGCCCCCAGCGGGTCGCTCTCGGGGTTGAGGAAGGTGGTGATGCGCGCCTTCTGGTAATCGTGCAGATGGCTGTAGGCGAGCTTGCCCAGAAACGGCAGCGGCAGCAGCAGCAGCGCGATCTGCCACAGGCGCATTCCGGCGCCGAAGAAGACCGTGGCCCCCACGACCCCGATGATCACGCCCGTGCCCAGATTGGGCTCCTTCAACACCAGCCCCACCGGCACCAGCACCATGGCGGCCGGAGGCAGCAGATACAGCGGATTGACCATGCGCCGGTAGCTGACGCGATGAAACCAGGTCGCCAGAACCAGCACCAGCGCGATCTTGGCCAGTTCCGATGGCTGGAGTTGCACGCCGCCGATCACGAGCCATCGCTCCGCCCCCTTGCCGACGTGACCCATGCGCAGCACGGCGACCAGCAGCACCAGCGACAGACCATAGAGCGGCCAGGCCAACCGCGTGAGCACGCGGGGGCTCATCAGCGCCACGCAGACCATCATGACCAGCCCGATGGCAAAGCGGATGGTCTGCGGCCCCGCGAACGGGCGCGACGACCCGCCGGCGGCGGAATACAGCGCGCAATACCCCACCATGGCCAACGCGCAGATCAACAGCACATACAGCCAGTTGACCTGCCACAGCTTGGCCAGGATGCGGAAATTGGGTTCGGCGCGCAGCAGCCGTTTCTGGAAATTCATGCTCTCGATCCCGAGTCATGCCCGCGATGCCGCGCGGACGGCGGCCACACATGCGCGCCCGGTCCACCCATGTCCAGAGCCCGGTGGATGCTGCCGGGGCGGAGCCTGTTTGAACGCGTGCAGCCAGACAGGTGAAGAGGCCGGTAAACACAATGCACTGGAGCATGTCCACCGAAGCGGCTTGCGGTGCGGATGCCCTAGCCGAAATCCTCGACTTCCGCGACTACCTGGCCCGGCGGTTCCTTGCGGTTCGACGGGTCGCGGGTCAGCGTATCGGTCATGATATCGCGCGCCAGCGGGGCAGCGACCGCCGCCCCCGCATTGCCATGTTCCACGACGATCGCCGCCGCGTAACGCGGCGCATCATAGGGCGCGAAACAGATGAACAACGCGTGGGGCCGGTATTCCCACGGCAGCAAGGACGAATCGAAATGGCCGCTCTCGCGCAGAGCGCGCGAAACATGGCGCACCTGTGCCGACCCGGTCTTGCCGGCCATCTGCACCCCCGGAATATCCAGGCGCGCCTTGGGTGCGGACCCATGCTCCTCATTGACCACGGCATACATGCCGACCCGCAACTGGTTCAGGAAGGGTTCGGGCATGTCCAGCGCCGGCCAATGGCTCCCCTCGGCACTCGCGCCCAGCCGGCCGGAGACCGCGCGCACCAGATGCGGCTGCACCGCCCGCCCGCTGGCGATCCGCGAGGCATAGGTCGCGAGCTGTAGCGGCGTCACCTGCACGAAGCCCTGGCCGATGCCGCTGACGATCGTATCGCCGCCATTCCAGTGCTGGCCATGCGCCCGCCGCCATTCGGGCGTCGGGATCAGGCCCGGACGGGTATGCGGCAGTTCGATATCCAGGTTCGTACCCAGCCCGAAATTGTGCGACGCCGCCGCGATCGCATCCATCCCGGTCCGCCGCGCCACTTCATAGAAGAAGACGTCGCAGGAAAATTTCAGGGCTTCCTTGAGGGTCAGCGACCCGTGGCCGTAGCGCGACCAGCAATGGAAGCGCGTGCCGCCCACATCGAGATAGCCGGGGCAGAAGATCCGGTCGGTCGGCGACAGGGTGCCGGCCTGCAATGCCGCCATCGCCACCGCCGGCTTGAACGTGGAGCCCGGCGGATAAACGCCCGCCACCGCCTTGTTGATCAGGGGCGTGCGCGGATCGGTGGCCCATTCCTGCCATTGCGCCTGGCTGACCCCGCTGTCGAACAGCGAGGGGTCGAAGGAGGGGTTGCTGACCATGGCCAGGACTTCGCCATTGCGGCAATCCATCACCACCGCGCTGGCCGACTGGTCGCCGATCCGCCCCAGCACGGCCTGCTGCAAACCCGAATCGATGGTCAGGGTGATTTCGTCGCCCGGCTGCCCCTCGTCCCGCGACAGTTCGGACATCAGGCGGCCGACCGCGTTGACCTCCACCTCGACCGCGCCGACCTGGCCGCGCAGCAGCCCGTCCTGCGTCTGTTCGATGCCCGCCCGCCCCACCCGCATGCCGGGGAGCGCCAGCGTCTGGTCCTGCGCCACGTCCTTTTCGCCGGGGGGGGCCACATAACCCACCACATGCGCCAGCAGCGGCCCGAACGGATAGTTCCGGGTGGTCCCGACATCAATCAGCACACCGGGGAGCGAGGGCGCGTTCAGCTCGATCCGCGCCATGTCGTCCCACGACAGGAAATCGTGCAGCATGACCGGGATAAAACGCCGCTTGTGCCGGATCTCGCGCTCGATGCGCGCCCGGTCCCTGGCCTCGATCGGCACGAGGGCGGAGAAGCGATCCAGCGTGCCTGGAATGTCGCTGGTTTCCTCGGGCAGCAGCAGGGCGCGCCAATTGACCTTGTTGGCGGCCACGGCAATCCCGAACCGGTCGACCACGCGCCCGCGTGGCGGGGCGATCAGACGACGGCTGACACGGTTATTCTCGGCCATCCGGGCGAAATGATCGCCTTCCAGCACCTGCAACCCGTAGAGCCGGTGCCCCAGCAGGCCGAAAGCCGCCATCTGCGCCCCCAGCACCACCAGGGCGCGCCGGGTAAAGACCCCGCGCGACGGCGTGTCGGCATCGGGCCGCGACATCAGACGCTGCAAGGTTTTGCGCCGCCCGATCATCAGCCCATTCCGATCCGGGTAAACTGGGAAACCGCCATCAGGCCCGATCCGGGTTGGCGATCGAACGCCCCATGGTACTGAACACCACGCAGAGAAGCGGAAACAGGCCCACCCCGAGCACCCATTGGAACGCGAAGGCGATCGCCGGCACCAGATGCAGCGACAGTGCGGAAATCAGCCCCCATTGCAACGCCGTCGCCCCCAGCGATACCCCGGCGAACACCAGCCACAGCAGGAGGATATGCGCCCGCGAAAAGCCGTAACGCCCCGACAGCGCCACCCCATGCACGAGCAGCACCACCAGAAGCATCACGCCCGGCGGCCCGAACCCCAGCAGATCGACCAATATGCCCAGCAGGAACACAATGGGCGACGACATCGAGGCCGGCCGGAACACCGACCAGAAGAAGACCGACGACAGCAGGATGCCCGGCAGCAGTTCGGCCTGTCCGGGCACGCCGAATGGCGCGGACAGCAGCAGGACAGCCAGCGCCGTCAGCACCGCCGGCAGGCCGCGACGCGACAATATGTCCAGCCGCCGCCACAGGCTGGGCCGAGGCTGGATGCCTGGTTGGAACTCTGGAGCCTGGTCGGGCGTCATCCATGCACACTCTCATCCACGGCGGAGTGGGGAGGGAAAGGGGAGCGAGAGGGAATCGGCCGGGCGCCGCACCGGAATCCGCCCCGGCGCATCGGGGGGGACGACAGTGGAGCGCCCATAATCAAAGACCCGGACGATGTCGAGATGCCCCAGTGACGCGAAGGGGATGACGACCGGCTGGCCAGGACGAACATAATGGATCTGCCCGACGGGCAGGCCCGGAGGCATTGTGTCGATCTCGCCATTGGTGACGACGCGCTCTCCCTCGATAGGAGGATTGTCCTGGGGATAGTAGATAAGGCGAGGCGTACCCGAATTATCGCCGGCCATTATAGCGGCCCCGTGACTGACTTCCAGTCTGACCGGTATGCGGCTGGACGCATCGGTGATCAGCAGGACACGCACCGACCGGCTGCCGATCTCGGTCACGCGCCCCACCAGGCCGGAACCGTCGAGCACGATTTCGTCCTTATGGATTCCCGCATCGACATTGGCGGCCACCAGCACGCTGCGCGCATACAGGCCGCTGGTATCGCGAACGACCCGCCCCGTGACGAAGGAGGGCGAGGGATCGGGCATCCAGTGCAGATTGGCCTTCAGCGACGCGTTTTCATCGGCCAGCGCGGCCGCGACATCGTACCAATGTCGAAGATTGGCGTTTTCCGCGCGCAGGCGCTGATTTTCGGCTTCGATTCGGCCCATGTCGCGCATGCGATCCAGCAGCGTGCGCGCCTGTTCCTGCGGCCAGACAACCAGCCCGTACGCGGGAGCCAGGATATCGGCCAATCCCATGCGCACCCGTTCGGTCAGGCTGCGGTCCGCCTGCCCGAGCAGGATGATCCCCAGCGCCGCAACGATCAGAATCGGAAGAACCAGCCGCTCCAGCGCCTGACGCAAGGTGATGGATAGCGGAATCATGACCGACCTGCCGGGTATCGTGCGTACCCGCGCCAGTCGCAGCCCTCATTATGCCGGACGTTCATCGCCTCGGCCCCCCGCGTTTCGCCTGCCGTCAATACATGCTGGTCAGGACATTCTTCAAACGTTTCATCTCTTCCAGGGCGCGTCCAGTCCCGAGCGCCACGCAGGAGAGCGCATCCTCGCCGACCGTGACCGGCAGGCCGGTGGCCCGGCGCAGCACGTCGTCCAGACGATAAAGCAGGGCGCCGCCACCCGTCAGGACGATACCCTTGTCCACGATATCGGCCGACAGTTCGGGCGGCGTGTTCTCCAGCGCCGTCGTCACCGCGTCGACAATCTGGCTGACAGGCTCGGCCAGGCTTTCGGCGATCTGCGCCTGCGACACCACCACCTCGCGCGGGACGCCGTTGATCAGGTCGCGCCCCTTGACCTCGCGCCAGCCACCATGGTCGTCGGGATCGTCGGGCGGCAGCGCCGAGCCCAGTTCGATCTTGATACGCTCGGCCGAGCTTTCGCCGATCAGCAGATTATGATTGCGCCGGATGTAGGAGATAATCGCCTCATCCATCTTGTCGCCGCCGACGCGGGCCGAACGCGCATAGACGATGCCACCCAGCGAGATCACGGCGACCTCGGTGGTGCCGCCACCGATATCGACGATCATGCTGCCCGAAGGCTCGGTCACCGGCAGGCCGGCGCCGATCGCGGCCGCCATCGGCTCCTCGATCAGGAACACCTTGCGCGCGCCGGCGCTCTCGGCACTTTCCTGGATTGCCCGGCGCTCGACGGCCGTGGAGCCGGACGGCACGCAGACGATGATCAGCGGGCTGGCGAACATCCGCCGGTTATGCACCTTGCGGATGAAATGCTTGATCATTTCCTCCGCAACCTCGAAATCGGCGATCACCCCGTCGCGCAGGGGGCGGATGGCCGTGATGTTGCCCGGCGTGCGCCCGACCATCTGCTTGGCTTCCTCGCCGACCGCCAGCACCTGCTTCTTGCCGCGCACATCGGCGATGGCGACCACCGACGGTTCGTTCAGGACAACGCCACGTCCCTTGACATAAACAAGGGTATTGGCCGTGCCGAGGTCGATGGCCATATCGGCCGATAAGAGACCCAGCAGACGAGCAAACATCCAGAACTCCCGACAAACAAGCACGACACGGCGGCACATGATCCGAAATGGCGCGCGCACGACCTGCCGAACAGCAGTCCGTCGGGACGCGCCCCAATCGGTTGGATCAGGCCGAGGGCTTACCGGGGCTACAGAACACGGGCAAGGCCCAGCGACATTAATTCGTGCTTTTCAGGCCGTCACCCTCTTCCGACCATGAAAAAGACAGGCTCCATGCCCATATCTGCCTCAGGCCACTCTTCCCGCCAGAGGGAAACGACCGGCGAAAAAACGCGGGTCGCCTTTTTTTCGCCACCGGAACGCCCCGCCACGCACATGACCTGCATGGAAACTCATGGCATCGGAAGACATTACCCCGTAGCTGGCAAACAGCGTGGCCTCTCGACAAGGAAGACGATCATGACGATCCGCACCCAAGCCTCTCTCTTCACTCGCGCAGCCCTGCTCGGTGCCGGGCTCCTGGCGCTGGCGGGTTGCGGCAACCCATACGATCCCGGTGCACGCGCCGGAACGGGCGCGCTGATCGGCGCGGGCGGCGGTGCTGCAATCGGTGGACTGGCTGGCGGAGGAAGAGGCGCCCTGATCGGTGCCCTCGGCGGCGGCGCGCTCGGAGCCGCCACCGGAGCCGCCACCACGCCCAATCCGCCGTCCCGCCGCAGATATTAAGCCGGATTACCGATCCGCCGGCGACACTGGCTCTCTCCATCGTCCAGCGATGGGGAGAGCACGCAATCCGGCGTATCCTTTGATATCCATGGTCCCGTACGGGACTGAAACCACGAGAATTCCATGAGCCCTCCCCGCACTTCCGCCGTTCCAACCCGTGGCCTCATCCGCAAGGCCGGCGTCCTGACACTGAGCGTCGTGGCCGTGTCGCTTGCGGCGTGCAGCAATCCATATGATCCCGGCCAACGTGCGCTCGGCGGCGGCCTGATCGGCGCTGGCGGCGGCGCGGCGATCGGCGCACTGGCGGGCGGAGGCCCGGGGGCCGCGATCGGCGCACTGGCCGGTGGCGCGGTCGGCGCGGCAACCGGCGCCGCCACCACGCCGAACCGGCCGCGACAATATTATTATCCGTCGCGAGGTTACGCGGCCCCTGGCTACGGACAATACGGGCCATATGGGCAGCCATCCTACCCGCCGCCGGGCTATCCGCCGCCGCCGCCCCCGCCGCCACCCGCGGGCTATTACGATTACTGACCCGGCATAAAAAAAACGGGGCCTCCCGAAAGAGGCCCCGCCTGTCCGCTCAGTCCGCGATACCAGCTATCAGATGGTCGCGCTCAGCGCCTCGGGCTCGGTCCGGGCACGTTTGACCAGCAATTTGTTCAGGGCATGGACATAGGCCCTGACGGCGGAAACCAGCGTGTCGCTGTCCGCGCCCTGGCCATCGACCAGCTTGCCGCTCTCTTCCAGCCGAACGGTCGTGCGCGCCTGCGCGTCGCTGCCTTCGGTCACCGCTCCGACTGAATAGAGTTGCAGGCTGGCGTCGTGAGGGAAGATTGCCCGCACGGCGTTGAACGCCGCATCGACCGGCCCCTGCCCGTTTGCCTCGGCGCTTCGCGTCTCTCCGTCGATATCCAGCGTCAGGGCCGCGCGCGCCGGGCGGCGGGAACCGGCCTCGATATCCAGGGAAACGAAGCGGATGCGGGCGTGATCGCGCGCTTCGTCATCCACCAGGGCGACCAGGTCTTCGTCGTAGACGACCTTCTTGCGGTCGGCCAGGTCCTTGAAGCGTGCGAAGGCATCGTTCAGATGCGCATCGTCCATCTCGCCATAGCCCATGGCCTTCAGCTTGTCGCGGAAGGCCGCACGGCCCGAATGCTTGCCCAGCACCAGCGACGACCGGGTCCAGCCTACGCTCTCCGGGGTCATGATCTCGTAGGTGGCGGCGTTCTTCAGCACGCCATCCTGATGGATGCCGCTTTCATGCGCGAAGGCGTTGCGTCCGACGATCGCCTTGTTGGGCTGCACATCGAATCCGGTGATCGTCGCCAGCATCCGCGAGGTTCGCAGCAGGTTCTGCGTCTGGATGCCCGTTTTGTAGGGCAGTACATCCTGACGCGTCCGCAGCGCCATCACGATTTCTTCCAGCGCCGCATTGCCCGCGCGTTCGCCGATGCCGTTGATCGTGCATTCGATCTGTCGCGCACCGGCCGCCAGCGCGGCGATGGTGTTGGCGACACCCAGGCCCAGATCATTATGATTATGGGCCGAGAAGATCACCGTGTCCGCGCCGGGAACACGCGCCTTCAGGTCGGCGAAGATCCGGGCCATATCTTCCGGCGTCGCATAACCGACGGTATCGGGGATGTTGATGGTGGTCGCCCCGGCCTTGATCGCGGCTTCGACGCAACGGCACAGGAAATCCGGGTCGGTACGCGAACCGTCCTCGGCCGACCATTCGACATCGTCCGTGAACTGACGCGCCGCCTTGTTGCCGGCGACAATCAGTTCCAGCACCGTCTCCGGCTCCATCCGCAGCTTGTATTTCATGTGCAGCGGCGAGGTGGAGATGAAATTATGAATGCGGCCGCGTTCCGCCGGGCGGATGGCCTCGCCCGCGCTGGCGATGTCGTTCTTGCCGCCGCTGCGGGCCAGGGCGCAGATCACCGGGCCACGGATGGTGGAGGCGATCTGATGCACGCTCTCGAAATCGCCCTTCGAGGCTACCGGAAAGCCGGCCTCGATGACATCGACGCCCAACTCGGCCAGGGCTTCCGCCATCCGGAGCTTCTCGGCCAGATTCATCGAGAAGCCGGGAGATTGTTCGCCGTCGCGCAGGGTCGTGTCGAAGATGATGACCCGGTCGTCGTCAATACGGCCGAAGGACGGATGGTCGATTGTCATGAAATACCTCGGACAGGTCCGGAATGTTCGCCTGCAAACGCCGATGCGGCGTTGGCTCCTCGCATACGGGGCATCCCCCGCGATCTCCCCTGGGCGCGCCGGCACCAAGCCGACCCTGAACGCTCAGGGGCAGATAAGTCGAAGGCTAAGGAGAAGGGCGACCCGACCACGGGCACGCGACAGGGCCGGCGCCACTGCGCCCGACAAGCCTGCCGTCATGATCGTTGCGGAATTCATGGGCGGCACCATACAGGCCGATCCGCCGATTGCAACAGAATTATCGGGCGAGGACAACCAGCCCGTACGCCATCACAAGGCGAAGGCGTCGCGAATGCCCTGCGCGACCTGCACGGGCGTCATGCCGGCCGTATCCAGTTCCAGATCGTAGTCCATGTTGCGATGCACGCGGCCGTACTGCCAGCGCGCCAGGCCGATCGCGCGGTCGCCCCGCGCGCGCTCCCGCTCTTCAAGAACCTCCAGCGGCGCGAACAGCCCGACCAGACGCACGTCACAACCCGCCAGCAATGCCCGATAGGCGCGCGCGTCAGCGGCATCGAGCATCACGTCGTCCACGATCAGGTCGTTCCCCTGCCCCGCCAGCGCCGCCACGGCGTGGCGCATGCCGTGCATCAGGCGCCCCATCACCGGGCCGCCGCGAATGGCCATCGCAGGGTAACCATCCGCGATCTCGGGTACGAACGCCAGACCGTCTGGATGGCCCAACAGGCGGGGCGGCAGCATGCCGATGAAATCGTCCATTGCGACATGCAGGAAAGGCCGCTCCGTCAGCTCCTGGAATGCCCGCGCGGCGGAACTTTTGCCGACGCTGCCGACGCCGTTGAGGATGACCACGCAAGATCGTCGGACCATTCGGACACTCCGCAGCGGAGGATTGGAGGACGGGCGCCCCCCACGCGCGTCAGCCGGTCAGACGGGTCACGCCGCCGGCCGAGGCGAAATAGCGGTCGACCGCCTGCTTCATCGCGCCGGCAACCATCATTCGATGCCCCGCCTGACGCAGCGCGGCCTCGTCCATCCGGTTGGACATGAACCCCATCTCTACCAGAACTGACGGAATGTCGGCCGATTTCAGCACGACGAACGCCGCATGGCGTGCCGGATGGGTCAGCAGGCCGATCCGGGGCCTGAAGGAATCCACCACGCTGGCGGCCATGTGCGCGGCCCCGCGCCGCGTTTCCTCCGTCACCAGGCTGGCCAGGATCGCCGCCACTTCGGGCGAATTGGCATGCACACGCGGGCCGCCGAACCGGTCGGCGCTGTTTTCGGTCCGCGCCAGGGCCGCGCTCTGGGCGTCGGAAGCCTGCCCCGACAACGTATAGACGCTGGCCCCACGTACCGACCGGTCGGTCAGTGCGTCGGCATGCATGGAAATGAACAGCGACGCACTGTGCGCGTGCGCGATCTCCACCCGCCCTTCCAGCGGGATGAAGCGGTCGTCTGTCCTGGTCATGGCAACGCGGTAGGCGCCGCTGGCCAGTAATTGCCGTTGCAGTTCGCTGGCGGCGGCCTCGGCGATATGTTTTTCGTAGGTGCCGGAAACCCCGATCGCGCCGGGATCCTTCCCGCCATGGCCGGGATCGAGCATGATCAGCGGCAGGGGCGCCGCCGCCCGCCCTATGATCGCCGGAGCATGCAGGGGGTGCGGCCGCGCATGCGCGGCGGCCCGGTGCGTGACCGCCCCCGCGCCGCCTGGCCGCGCGGCCAGCCCCGCGCCCAGGGTGGCCAGCAGGATCGCGCGCCGCCCCTGCCCGGCCGGCCGCGCTGCGGAATGATCAGCATCCATGAAACCGCCCCTTATGGCCATTTCCACGCGCAACGATAGCAGACTCTGTTCCCTTCGTCTGCATTTCAACAGCTTGCAGGAAATCTTTGACGCGGACCATCAGCCTGTCGTCGCGCGTTGCGACAGCGCTTGCAGCGCGGGCTCAGTTGGGTCATGCTTGTACCGTGATGGGTCTCCGCCTGTTGGCGCCGGAAAACGGCCCGACCGGCAGGATCTGGCCCATCCGGCAGGCCGCACCCGTGACCCACGGACCACGGATGCCGCTCCGCCCCGACCGCAAGGCCGGCGCAGGATGACGATGCCCTTTATTCCGACGCCGCACCGCGCATGCGCAGGTGTGCGTCACCGCCTGATGAGGATGGATGAACGCCACGCGATCCGCGTTCGCAGACAGCCCGGTACAGCGCGCGTCACATGGGACGCGCGCGGGCATGATCTGCGCGGATTTCGCCGCAACGGCTTCCGGATCCGTCGAATTGTCTCCCATTTCCATCTTTGCCCCTCCCCCCCGTCGCAAAGGCGCGTCCCCCATGAGGACGCCGGACAGACGGCAGGAGCGGGCATTCCGGAGTTCCGTTTTTAATGACCAAGCGCATGCTGATCGACACGACACACGCGGAAGAAACCCGCGTGGTCGTGATGGATGGTAACAGGCTCGAAGATTACGACGTCGAGGCTTCGGCCAAGAAGCAGCTCAAGGGCAATATCTATCTGGCCAAGGTCATCCGGGTAGAACCCAGCCTGCAGGCCGCCTTCGTCGAATATGGCGGCAACCGCCACGGCTTCCTGGCCTTCAGCGAGATCCACCCGGATTATTACCAGATTCCGGTCGCGGATCGGGAGAAGCTGCTGGCCCTTCAGGAAGAGGAAGCCCGCGCCGAGGAAGCCCAGGCTGACGACGACGCCGATGCCGATGCAGCGCCCGCGATGGCGGACGCTCCGGCCGAGGACGCGCCTGACGGCGAGGCGGAACCGATGCCGGAAACCGTCGGCGGCGAGACCGATACCGGCGACGAGAGCATGGTACAGCGCCGCATCGCCCGCTTCCTGCGCAACTACAAGATCCAGGAAGTGATCCGGCGCCGCCAGGTTCTGCTGGTCCAGGTGGTCAAGGAGGAACGCGGCAACAAGGGTGCTGCGCTGACCACCTATATTTCGCTGGCCGGCCGCTATTGCGTGCTCATGCCCAATTCGCTGCGGGGCGGCGGCGTGTCACGCAAGATCACGTCGGTCGCCGACCGGCGGCGCCTGAAGGACGTGATCGCGGAACTGCAGATTCCGCGCGGCATGGCCATGATCGTACGCACGGCGGGTGCCCAGCGCCCCCGGCCCGAGATCATGCGCGACTGCGAATATCTGCTGCGGCTGTGGGACGACATCCGCGACCTGACGATGAATTCGGTGGCGCCCGCGCTGATCTATGAGGAAGCCAGCCTGATCAAGCGCGCGATCCGCGACATCTATACCCGCGACGTGACCGAGATCCTGGTGGATGGCGAGCCTGGCTGGAAATCGGCGCGCGACTTCATGCGCATGCTGATGCCGCAGAGCGCGCCGAAGGTGAAATGCTGGCGCGATGGCGCCCAGCCGCTGTTCTCGCATTTCAATGTCGAGGGCCTGCTGGATTCGATGCTGTCGCCGACGGTGCAGTTGCGCTCGGGCGGTTATCTGGTCATCAACCAGGCCGAGGCGCTGGTGGCGATCGACGTCAATTCGGGCCGGTCGACCCGCGAGCGCAATATCGAGGAAACGGCGCTGCGCACCAATCTGGAAGCCGCCGAGGAAGTGGCTCGCCAGTTGCGTCTGCGCGATCTCGCCGGCCTGATCGTCATCGATTTCATCGACATGGAAAGCCGCAAGCACAATGCGATGGTCGAGCGGCGTCTGAAAGACGCGCTGCGGACCGATCGCGCGCGGATTCAGGTCGGTTCGATTTCGCATTTCGGCCTGCTGGAGATGTCGCGGCAGCGTCTGCGGCCCTCGATCACGGAATCGAGCTTCACCCCCTGCCCGCATTGCCAGGGCACGGGCATCATCCGCGGCACCGAAAGCGCGGCGCTGCATGTGCTGCGTGCGATCGAGGAAGAAGGCGCCCGCCGCCGCGCGGCCGAGATCACGGTCCATGTCGCCGCCGAGATCGCGCTGTATATCCTCAACAACAAGCGCGCGTGGCTCGACGAGATCGAGAAGCGGCACAAGATGCGCGTGGTGTTCTCACCCGACGCTTCGCTGCTGCCGCCTCAGTTGCGCATCGAGCGCGTGCGGCCCCAGACCGAGCGATTCGAACCGGTGGCGCAGGCCACGCTTGCCGAACCGATCGAGACCGAAGCTGAAATCGAGGCCGATGCGCCCGCCCCCGCGGTGCGCGAGATCCCGATCCAGGCTGAAGCCCCCGCCGCCGTCGAGGAAGCCCCTCGCGCCACCGAAGGCGCGGAAGACGGGACCGACCATCGCCGGCGTCGCCGTCGGCGTCGGCGTCGGCGGAACGGCGAACGGACCGTCGATGGCGCGCCTCAGTCGGCTCTTCTCGATGGCAATGGCGAGGACGATGAGTCGGACGACGACACCGTCGAGCCCGTCGTCACGACGAGCGAACCGGCTCCCGAAGTGCCCGTTCTCCGGGAACGCGAGGATGAGGGCCGTGACCGCCCGCGCCGTCGGCGTGACCGGCGCGAACCCAAAGCGGTGGACGCTCCGTATCGCGGCCCGACGCCGGCCAACCCGTTCGGCAACGGCATCATCGACATCTTCGACGTGATCGAACAGTCGACCGAAGCCGCCCTGCCTGTGGTGCCCCCGGCCCGGCGCCCGGCCCCCGAACCGACGGAGATCGTCGATATCGCCGAGACGCTCGCGGTGTCGGAGCCCGAAGCCGTGCCGGTGGCCGTGGTGGCGGAAACGGTGGTGGAAGCAGCACCCGAAACCGTGCCCACGGCCGAGCCCGGTGAGGACGCCCCCAAGCCGCGCCGCCGCCGGAGCCCGCGGACCCGCAAGAGCGTGGACGCCGAACCGGCAGCGGTCGAACCCGCCACGGTCGAGGCGGCGGCGGAGCCCGCACCGGTGGTCGCAGCCCCTGAGGCACCGGCCGAAAGCGCCGAGCCGGTAGTGGAGGCACCCGCCACGCCGACGCGGACGCGCCGTCGGCGCACGGTCAAGACTGCGGCCCCGGTTGAGGACGTGGCCGAAGAGGCGCCTGTCGAGGCTCCGGAAGAGGTCGCCGATGTCGTGAAGGAAGCGCCGGAGAAGAAAAAGCCCGGCCGCAAGCCGGCGACACGCGCGACGACCGGCACCAAGGCCCGCAAGACCACGAAAGCCGAGAAGGTCGAGAAGGTCGAAGCGACCCCCGTGGAAGCAGCCGACACGAGCGCCGAACTGGCCGATCCTGCCCCCGCAAAACCCAAGCGAGCCCGCAAGGCCCCCGCACGGGCAAAGGCTACGAAGGCAGCCGCGATGGATGCCGAAGCGGCCCCCAAGGCTGAGACAGCGGACGGACCGGTGGTGCAGCCGATCGTCATCGACGATGCCACCCCTGCCCCGGCACGCCGGACCGGCTGGTGGCGTCGCTAAGCCGCTGCCGCAATCATGTCCCTGCGTCCAAAGCGGACGCGGGGACATGATGAATGCATGTCCAGCACGTCAGCGATACAGGCCCGCCCCCATCTGGAGGCGGGCCTGTTCGCATTATAAGGTGTTGTTTGAAACGCTCCGGCGGCACATCGGCCGCCGGCACGGCCTCAGCCGGCGGCGAGCGAGGCGCGGCGCAGCGGCATCGTCATGCAATGGATGCTGCCCCCGCCCTGTGAGAACTGGTTCAACTCGGGGTCGATCACGGTCAGCCCCTCGGCCCGCAGCATCTCGTTGATGCGCTTCGAATGGCGCGGGCTCACCACACGGTCGCGACCGAGCGCCAGCACGTTGCAGCCCATGTCCCGCATCGCTTCCTTGTAGCTGACCGGCAGCAGACGGATGCCCTGCGCGCGGAACCAGTCGAGATCCTCGTCATCCAGCACGTCAGTCGCCGCGATGGCCAGGTTTTCTGTCACCATCGTGAAAATGACATCCAGATGCAGGAAATGTTCCGGAAAATGGATCATCCGCGTCGTCCAGCCGGCATCCTCGAACCAGCCCAGGAATTCGCGCGCGCCGGCCTGATCCGTGCGGCCGCCCGTCACGCCCACGGCCACCAGACCGGGACGGATGATATGGATATCGCCCCCTTCGATATGGCCCTGGGTCGCGCTCTTCCAGATATCGTCCGGCTCGTAGAACGTGCGGATCTCTCCCTCTTCCGCCTTGCGCTCGGGGCGCATCATGCGGGTAACGACCGTGCCCCAGGGCGTGGTCTGCGAACTGTCGCGCGTATAGACCTGATAGGGCATGCCCGCGCGCGGCTTGAGGAAATGGCAGGCCGCCCCCGCCCCTTCCAGGGCTGAGACCAGCTCGCCGAACTGTGCCGCCAGGGCACCCCGGTCGATCCGTACGCCCTTCGCCATGGTCTGGATCGCGATGTCGTTGCTGGGTATCCAGTTATAATTGTCGGGCGGGCATAAAAGAACATCCGACAATTCGCCGGTTTCGCTGTCGATGAACCACCGGTTCGACGTCATATCCCATTCTCCTTCCGCTCGAATGTAAAGCGAGCCCGATCCTGTTCTTCACCAATCCAAGCAGGAGATACAGGATACACGATTTAAATCGAGGGGCGTTCTCTTCAGGTCTTCGCAAATCAAGAACCAACCGAAATAGCATATAGGGTCGCTATCCGGCTGGCGCCAGCCGGACCATTCCGCCTATGATTCCGGTAGCCGTTCCGCGTCATGCCGCCATACGAAGGATGGTCCCGCTTGCCGAGCACCTGCCCGCCCGCCCTCGCTTTATCCAGATCCCGGCGTACACCAGCCCTTCAGCGCATCACACGGCGGGCCGCTCCATGGCGCCGCATATGCCTGGCGGCTCCATTCGTTCTGGCCCTCATCCTGCCCGCCGCGCGGGCACATGCCGACGATCTCCCAAGTTTCGTGCATGACGGACAATTGACGCTCTGTACCAACCCCACCCTGCCACCGATGACGTTCGTCAACGGGTCCGACACCAATGCCCTGGCCGGGATGGATATCGACCTCGCCCGGCGCCTCGCGGCCTACTGGCATGTCCCGCTTGTGCCCCAGACGATGGATTTCGAAGGGCTGTTCCCCAGCCTCTCCGCCCAGCGTTGCGGCATGGTCATCAGCGGCGTCCTGCGGCAGGCAGGCCGACTGCGGAATTATGATGCGGTGGCCTATCTGGACTCCAGCGTGGTGGCCGTCGCCCGCGTCGGCACACCGAAAATCCGCACCATGGCCGATCTGTCCGGCCAGACCGTCGCCGTCCAGTCCGGCACCAGCTACGCCGCGCAGATCGAACGGGAGAATGATCGCCTGCGCGCGGCCGGACGGCTACCGATCATCCTGCAACAATACCCGACGGAAGATCAGGTCGTGCAGCAGGTCCTGATCGGGCGCGCCCATGCTTTCGTCAGCCAGGATGTCGAACTCTACTACCGACAGAAGCAACTGGGCGGAAAAGTTACCATCATCCTGACGCCGGACTATGCGGATTTTCATCAATTCGCCGTCTATATCCGCAATGATGCGCACGACACCGAACTTTTGCAGACGGCGATCGACGACCTGACCCGACAGGGCGAACTCTCCGCCATGGCAAGGAAATGGGGCATATCGGGCGACCATCAGAGCGTCTTCACCGACCGGAAAGCGTCATCGCGCTTCGATTTCGCCACGTTCTTCAGCGCCCTGTTCTCGACAGCCTTCCTCAAGGGCGCCGCACTGACGCTGGTCATCGCCATCCTTTCGCACCTGACGGCCATCATCATCTCGGTCCCCATGGCCATGAAGCTGAACGGCCGGGATTCGATCGTCAGAAGGCTGCTCGGTCTCTATGTCGCCATATTCCGGGGGGCACCGACGCTTCTGCAACTGCTGTTCATCTGGAACGCGCTGCCGCAATTTTTCCCCATCTTCCGTGAGCACTGGTTCACCCCGTTTCTGGCAACCTGGCTCTCCCTGTCGATCAATGAATCCGCCTATCAGGTTGAAATCAACCGTGCCGCGCTGCGCGCCGTCGATCCGGGCCAGGTCCTGGCCGCCGACGCCCTGGGCATGACGACGGCGCAGACATACCGCCACGTCATCTTTCCGCAGGCGCTACGCATCGCCCTTCCGCCCACCATCAACGAATTCATCAGCCTGTTGAAGACGACCTCGCTCGCTTCGGTCATCTCGTTGCAGGAGCTTCTGGCCGTTACCCAGATTCAGGTGGCCCGCACGTTCCAGTTTACCGAATATTATGCCGCCGCCCTGGTCTATTATCTGGCGATGGTCTTCTTCTTTCTGTTCCTGCAAAAGCGGATCGAACGTCGCTTCGTCTGGGCCGACCGTGACAAGGCGTCCGCCGATGCAGCTTAGCACCTCCCCCGACCCGACCGCGCGGATCTCGATCCGTGGACTGAGCAAGTTCTACAAAGATTACCTCGCTCTCGATCGGGTCGATCTCGATGTCCGCAAGGGCGAGAGGATCGTGGTACTCGGACCGTCGGGATCGGGCAAATCCACCTTCATCCGCTGTCTCAACCGCATCGAGCCACATGACAGCGGGGTTCTGATGATCGACGGCCGCGTCATCGATGACCGCACGGACCTTACGGCGTTGCGCGGCTCGGTCGGCATGGTGTTCCAGAACTATAATCTGTTTCCTCATCTCAGCGTTCTCGACAATTGCACGCTGGCGCCTCGGCTGGTGCGGGGCGTCGGGACATCCGATGCCAAGGCCACGGCCCGCCGCTATCTCTCGCAGGTCAATATCGCCGAACAGGCCGACAAATTCCCGATCCAGCTTTCGGGCGGCCAACAGCAGCGCGTCGCGATCGCCCGCGCCCTGTGCATGAACCCCGAGATCATTCTGTTCGACGAACCCACGGCCGCCCTCGACCCGGAATCCATCTCCGGAATCGTCGGCATCATGCGCGATCTGACCGAGCAGGGAATCACCACCGTCTGCGTAACCCATGAAATGGGCTTCGCCCGCCATATCGCCGACCGCATCGTCTTCATGGACCGGGGCGCGGTGCTGGAAATCACACCCCCCGAAGAATTCTTTACCGCGCCGCGCACCGAAAGAGCGCGAACGTTCCTCGCACAGATGATCCGCCACTGACGGGCTTGCATCGAGAAGCAAAATCGCCCCCAATGGCAAGGCAGAAAGGCGGCACGGGGTGAACTGTTACCGTCGGTCGGCGCGCGCAGCCTCGGCACCTTCGGGCATTTAAAACGGAAGACTGAACACGCATGACCACATCAATCTTCCCCCCACGGCAGGCTGAACAGGACGAACGGTCCCTGCGCGAGGATCTGGCCGCCGCCTACCGGCTACTGGCTCTGTTCGACATGACGGACCTTGTCTATACCCACCTCTCGGTACGTCTGCCTGGGCCTGGCCATACATTCCTGGTCAATCCGTACGGTCTGCTGTTCGAGGAGATCACCGCCAGTTCGCTGGTCGTGGTGGATGCCGACGGCCTACCGAAACAGCCGACGAGCTGGCCGGTGAATCCGGCCGGCTTCGTCATCCATTCCGCCGTTCATCGCAGCCGTCCTGACGCCGCCTGCGTCATGCATACCCACACGCTGGCCGGCATGACCGTCGCCGCCCAGCAGCATGGAATCCTGCCGCTCAACCAGATCAATGCCGAATTCCACGGCCGCGTCGGCTTTCATCCCTACGAAGGGATCGCGGCGGACGACAATCTGAGCGAACGCGAGCGTCTGGTCCGCGACCTCGGCGACAATATCGGCCTGATCCTCCAGAATCATGGCCTGCTGACAGTCGGTATCTCGGTCGCCCAGGCGTTCTACCGCACCTACTATCTGGAACAGGCCTGTCGCATCCAGATCTCCGCACAAGCGACCGGGGCTCCACTGCACCTGCCTTCCGAAGACAAGTTGCTACGCACCCGCGCACAATTCGAGAGCGACCCGGATCAGGGTCAACTGGTCTGGCGCGCCCTGCGCCGCAAGCTGGATCGTGAACAGCCGGATTACATCCGCTAGAACATATCCTGTTTGAATGCGTGCATTCAAACAGGTGAAGATGCACGTAAAAGCAATAAACCAGAGCATTTCCATCGAACCGGTTTTCGGTGGAAATGCCCTAGCCTGGCGAGGCCCCATCGTTCGGCATGGGGGCGCGCGCGACGAGCCCCTCCTCTTTTCATGAATTCTTGTTATATCATCCGTGGTCTACTCCCTGCGCCGGCCCGATGAAAAACAATCTCTTTCCCCCCCTCCCCCGCAAGCCACGCTTTCTGAAGGCGCTGGCCCATAGCGTGATGCCTTCGGTCATCACGCACTGGCTGGGCGCGCGTGCCATCGCCATCGCGCCTGAACAGATCGCCATCCGCGAGGGGTTGCGCGCCGGCGTTGCGGTCAGCACCGTCATGCTCGTCGCGTGGCATATCAACATGCCCCTCATGGCATGGTCCGCCTTCGCCGCATTCTGGACCAGCCTTGCTGACCCTGGCGGCCTTCTCCGCCCCCGAATCAAGGCCCTGACATCCTTCGGCCTGGCAGGTGCGGTCATCACGGGCACCATATCCGCCCTGGCGGGGTACAGCACCGTCGCCGCCTGTGTGGGGCTCGGCTTCTGCGCGTTGCTATGCGGGCTGGCCCGGGCCTGGGGGGCCGCGGCAACCCAGGTCAGCGTCCTTGCCGCCATCGTCGGCGTCGTCGCCGTCTGTTATCCACAGACGCCGATGGGTGCCTTGATCCTTGCCGGCCTGTTCTCGCTGGGCGTGGTGTGGGCCATGCTGATCTGCCTGCTGGCCTGGCCCGCCGACCCCAGCGCACCGCAGAAGCAGGCCTGCGCCGCCCTGTTTCGCGAACAGGCCAGCATGGCTTTCCGCCTGCTCAGCCTGCCGCATCTTCAAGCGGCCAGCCTTCCCACCCAGCAGAGGGAACTCAGCACCTGGCGCCGCGATATCCGGCGGCGCATCGAACAAGTCCGATCCTCCGTCGAAAAACTCTCGGGCGACGCGCTGATCCGTCCGACCCGTGCCGCCCTTCTTCCCGCTATCGAGGCGGCCGACCGCATCTTCGTCACCCTGATCGCGTTCGAACATGCCGCGTTCTCCGCGCCGTTGCCGCCCGAGACCGCCCGCGTCGTCCGCATTACAGCCGCCGCCCTTCGCCGCATCGCACGAGACATTCCGCAAGGTCGCCCCGTTCCGGACAGTCTCAGCCTCTATATCCGCGCGTTCACGCGCCTCGGCGCCCATTCCAATGCCTTGTCAGCCCGCGCCGCCGCCTGGAACGCCGCCGCCCTGACCGACCTGCAAACGGCATGGCTGGACAAAGCCCCGGCTCGCGGCGGCACCACCTCATCCGCACCGACGACGCCATTGCTGCCGCTCAGCCCGATCTTCGTGCGTCACGCGGCGCGCCTGTCGGTCGCGGTGCTGGCCGCGTTCGGCATGACGCTCGCCTTTCATCTACCCTATGCCTACTGGGCGATGATGGCCGTCGTCGTCGTTACCCAACCCGGCAGGAGTACCACCCTCTCCCGCACCATCGAGCGCGTGGCCGGCAGCGTCGCAGGCGGCATCCTCGCCGCGATCGCAGGCACGCTGTGCCCGAAATGGATGGTGCTGCTGCTGATTTTTCCGCTGTCGGCCACCACCATCGCCCTGCGCAGCGTCAACTACACGTTGTGCGTCACCTTCATGACCCAGCTTTTCGTGTTGGTCACCGACCTTCTCGGGTCCGATACCGGCTGGTTGCTGGGCTTTGCCCGCGCCGAAAACAACATTATCGGCAGCCTTGTCGGCATGGCGGCCTGCCTGCTGCTCTGGCCGGAAAAATCCACCGCCTCCCTCCCTACCCTGGTCAGCCGCGCTTTCCTGGCCAATCTGCGCTATGCCGCGCTCGTCACAAGCGGCGACGGCAACCGCGAGGAAACCGAACAGGCACGCCGCGAGGCGGGCACCACGTCCAACCAGGCCGAGATCCTGTGCCAGCAGACCAGCCTCGAAGGGCTCCGCCGCTCGGAAAACCTGAAAATCTGCACGGAAATCCTCTTTCATCTGCGCCAGCAGGCCGGCATCGCCAGCACAAGTTGGCTTGAACGCAGTACCGACCACGCATCGGCCCCGACGGCACAGACCTATCAGGCGGCCCTGCGACAGTTCTCGGACCAACTCTCCGCACCGTCTTCCACCGGTGCCCATCTGCGCGACATGCTGCTGTTTCTCAGGCAGGCACACTGAACCGAAGGCACGGGGGGCTGACCCCTGTAAAAACGTGCTGTCGGCAGTCTGCTTCGTCCGCCTCCGATTCGAATTATTCAAGTGTACGCGGTATATTTCGTGTCATGCCCCAAGTAGCTTCATCAGCGCGACTGAACATGCTCGCGGCGCGTGACCGGCCACTCCCGGCAGCGGATACGAACATCTCCGGCGCATGAACGATGAATCTGCTCCAGCAGGAACTGGACATCCACCCTATCCGGCATATTGCCTGGGAGGGCATTTGCCCTATCCAACATATCGGATGTCATCCAGATTCATCACGACGCCGACCATCTGCGAACCAGATTATGATCGGTCAATGTCAGGTTTTACAATTAACCGGATCGATCATAACAATACCACCCAATCGTCCTATGTAATGCGGCGCATACGACGCTGGCTTGTCGAGGGATACAGAACCAGATCGCCCGCCAGCAGCTTGACGCCATGTGGTCCTCATGTGTCCCGGATCATCAGTTCCTCGCCGGCATATGCGTCCGGCCAAGTCAGGAGGAGCGTGGGCAACACGCCCGGACTCACACGAAATCCCTTTTCAAGATCAGGATAAATCGCAACATCCACACGCGCATCGAAATAGCGGCAAAAAGATGCCCGGTGGTAGCCCATGCTGGTAACGGCATCGTTCCGTGCGATCGGGTCCAGCCCCCGATGACAATGCGCCAGTGCATCCGGCGTCAGCATTTTGGGAATATGTAACAGCATTGATCTTTCGAGCAGCGATTGACATGGAGCGACATTCCGTCGATGCGTTTATGCGATCAATTCTTAGTTGCATATTCTCTCCATGCGGGCCATATATTCGACGACATTTCGTCGGACCGCGTGGCGCTGCGCCATCGCGCAATGATCTGGCCTGTCGAAGGTATTCGTCACATGTCCCCACTGCCGTCCGCTGCGATGCCTTTTTCTCCCTGGGAGATGTTTCTCAACGCCGGGCCGGTTGTCCGTATGGTCATGTCACTGCTGGCTTTTGCATCAGTGCTGAGCTGGACGGTCTTTCTCGCAAAATCCGTGGAGTTCTTCCGCCTCGGACGGCGCCTTGAACGAGACACACGAAGCCTTGCCGAAGCTGCCTCTCTCCAGATCGCGGAGGAACGGAGCCGGGCGACACGCAGCGTCGCGCACATGTTCGTTGCGGCCGCCGAGGAAGAACGCATTCGCTCGCACGATATCGCCGACGACCATGACGGGCTGAAGGAGCGGATCGTGCTGCATCTGGAGCGGCTGGAAGCCGCCGAGGGCCGCAGGCTGATGCGCGGCACCGGCCTGCTGGCCACCATCGGCGCCACCTCGCCCTTCATCGGCCTGTTCGGCACCGTGTGGGGCATCATGACCTCCTTTACCGGCATTGCCGCCAGCAAGGCGACCAGCCTCGCCGTCGTCGCCCCCGGCATCGCCGAGGCCCTGCTGGCCACCGCGCTGGGTCTGGTCGCGGCCATTCCGGCGGTGGTGATCTACAACCATCTCGCCCGCCAGTCGGCCACCTGCCGCGCCCAGGTGGCGGACCTGACGGCGCTGGTCATGCGCCTGGTCTCGCGTGACCTCGGCCGCATGCAGATGCTCACCGCCAGCGGGCAGGTGGTGCATTTCGGCGCCCGCATCGCCGGGGAGTGAGGCGCGATGATCCATATCCGCCACGCCGATGAAAACCCGCATGAGGCGAGCGAGATCAACGTCACGCCGTTCATCGACGTGATGCTGGTGCTGCTGGTGATCTTCATGGTCACCGCCCCGCTGACCACGGTCAACGTGCCGGTGGACCTCCCGTCCTCGACCGAAAAGCCGGCCCCGCGCCCGGACGACCCGGTGTTCCTGACCGTCAAGGCTGATCACGGCCTGGCGCTGGGCGAGGACGATATCGCGGCGGACGCCATGCCGGCGGCGCTGGCAACGGCGACCAAGGGCAACAAGGACGAGCGGATCTTCCTGCGCGCCGACAGGACGGTCGATTACGGCACCCTGATGGGCGTGATGGATAGATTGCGGGCGGCGGGGTACCTCAGGGTCGCGCTGGTCAATCTTCAGGGCCAGGAAGAAGGCGGCGCGGCCGGAGGCACGCCGTGAGCGATACGGCGGACATGGGGCGAATGGCTGACGGCCGTACGCTCCTGTTCTTCGCCGACTGGCGGACCCGGCAGCTTCGCCGCGAACGGCGGCGCGAGGTCGTGCGCTGGGGGGTATCCTTCGTCACCGTGCTGGCCGTGACGGGTGGCGTGGTGTTGTGGGTCATGCACCTGCCACCCCCGGTGATGCCGGTGCCCGAGCCGTCTCCCGCCGCGATCGCCATCGACCTTGCGCCCGAGCCGGTCTCCATCCCCACGCCGCCGACCGACGCCCCGGTCGGCCCGCGGCAGGCCGTCTCGGTGCCCGATCCGCAACCCGAGCCGCCGCCCAAAATGACAGTTCCCCCTTCCCCCGCGCCGACGCCGCCTGTTCCAGTGGCGCGGCCCGAGAGGCCCCGCCCGCTGAAAAAAAAGATCCCGCTCCACACGCATGAACGAAAGCCGGTTCCGGACAGGCCCCCACCGGCTCAGGAAACAACGGCGCCCCCGGCCTCGGAAGCCGCTGCCGCACTGCCTTCCGCGACATCCGTCTCCAGCGCCTCGTCATCGCAGGCAAGCCATGATCCGGTTACATGGCAGGGTGAATTGCTGGCACGGCTTGAACAATACAAGCGTTATCCAGCCGAATCCCAGGCGCGTCATGAAGAGGGCATCGCGATGCTGCATTTCGTCATGGATCGCAAAGGGCATGTGCTGTCGGCACGGATCAGTGCCAGCTCGCATCATGCAACCCTGGATGAAGAGACGCTTGCCCTTTTACACCGGGCGGCACCCCTGCCGGTTCCCCCTGACGGCATTCCGGGCGATGCGATCACCCTTACCGTGCCGATCGAATTCTACCTGGACCAGTCCAGAAACTGACCCATCATTTGGGAACCATCAGATGGAGCAGGGACGCCACCACAAAAAACGCCACCGTGCTGAGCGCCCAGATGGCCATGAACCAACCGATCCGTGTGGCCAGGCGCTTCGGCGCGTCATCTCCGTTGCCCTTTACGATTTCAGTGATAACCATCGGCTTCCGTCACTTTCCCGCGAAACACGCGGTAGGAATAAATGGTGTAGGTGAGGATGATCGGCAGCAGGATCGCCGTGCCGACAAGCTGAAAGAACTGGCTCGATGGTGGTGACGATACATCCCACAGCGTCAGGCTGGGCGGCACGGCATAGGGCCAGACCGTGATCCCGAGGCCCGAGAGGCACAGGAAGAACCAGCCGAGAGCACACAGGAACGGCACCCTGGAATGCCCGCGACGCAGCCCCATGGCCAGCAGCGCGCCCAATACGGCGACCAGCACGGGCACCGGTGCCACAAAGAGAATGTTCGGCCAGTCGGTCCAGCGCCGCAGATAGGGCGCATGCAGCAGCGGCGTCCATAGGCTGACCGCCACGATGCCCGCGAACAGCCCGATGGCCAGCCACACGGCCCATTTGCGGCAGGATGCCTCCAACACGCCGGTCGTCCGCCACACCAGCCAGGTCGCGCCCAGCAGGGCATATCCGCACATGACCGCCAGCCCGCACAGAACACTGAACGGCGTCAGCCAGTCGAGCGCGCCGCCGGTAAATTCACCATTGGTAACGGCAATGCCCTGGATCACCCCGCCCAGGATCACGCCCTGGCTGAAGGCGGCAATGCCCGACCCGGCCATGAAGCCGACCTCCCATAATGCCTCACGCGCGGTTCCCCGCGTCATGATGCGGAATTCGAACGACACACCACGAAAGATCAGGGCCAGCAACATCAGGACGATCGGCAGGTAGAGGGCCGGTAGAAGGGTTGCATAGGCGCCCGGAAACACGCCGTAGAGCACGGCGCCCCCCAGGACCATCCACGTCTCGTTTCCGTCCCACACCGGCGCGATCGTATTGACCATGACATCCCGCCGGCCCTGATCGCGTTCCAGAGCGAACAGCATCCCGATGCCCAGGTCGAACCCGTCGAGAATGACGTAGATCGTAATCGCGGCCACCAGGATGACGGCCCACACGATGGGGAGCCAATGTGCGAAATCCATCATGATCAGGCTCCTTCACCGGGAATGGGGCCGGCGATCCCCGGATGCGTGTGCGTTGCCAGAACATCGGCGGCATGCGCGGGGCTGGCATTATGCTCGCCTTCCTCCGGCGCGCGGCCCAGCAGACGAAGCAGGATCACCAGGCCCGACCCGAACACGATCACATAGACCACGACGAAGGCCGTCATCGTTACCGCCATGCTGGACAGGACGATGGGGGAAACACTCTCGGAAGTCCGTAGCAGGCCATAGACCGTCCAGGGCTGCCGGCCGACCTCGGTGGTTACCCAGCCGCATAACAGTGCGATGAAGCCCGCAGGCGCCATGCACACCGCCACACGATGAAAGAACGGGCTGGTGAACAGGGCGCCGCTCCGGCGCAGCCATAGCGACCAGAACCCGACCAGCGCCATCAGCATGCCGAGCGCGACCATGATGCGGAACGAAAAGAAAATGATCGGCGACGGCGGACGCTGGTCGCGGGGGAAATCCTTCATGCCCGGCACCTTGCCGTCGAGACTGTGCGTCAGGATCAACGAGCCGAGCAGCGGGACCTTGACGGCGTAATCCGTCCGTTCCGTCTTCATGTCGGGAATTCCGAACAGAAGCTCCGGAGCCCGTCCCTCGGTCTCCCAGTCGCCTTCCATCGCCGCGATCTTCACCGGCTGGTATTTCAGCGTGTTCAGGCCATGCGCGTCCCCCGCCAGAATCTGCAATGGCGCCACGATGGTGGCCATCCACATGGCCATGGAGAACATGACCCGCACCGGTTCGCGCGCCATCGCCCCAGCCCGCCGCGCCTTGAGCATATGCCACGCACCGGTCGCCCCCACCACGAACGCCACGGAGAGGAACGCCGCCAGCCCCATATGGACCAGCCGGAACGGGAAGGACGGATTGAAGATGATGGCCAGCCAGTCATCCGGCAGGAAACGCCCGGTGGCCGGGTCGATCGTATAGCCGCGCGGGGTCTGCATCCACGAATTCGATGCCAGTATCCAGGTCATCGAAATCAGCGTGCCGACGGACACGCAGCAGGTGGCCGCGAAATGCAACCCTCGCCCCACCTTGTTCATGCCGAACAGCATGACGCCGAGGAACCCGGCCTCCAGAAAGAAGGCGGTCATGACTTCGTAGGACAGAAGGACGCCCGTGATCGGGCCGGCTTTCTTCGAAAAGACCGACCAGTTGGTCCCGAATTCATAGGACATGACCAGCCCTGACACGACACCCATGCTGAAGACGATCGAAAACGCCTTGATCCAGTATCGGTACAGATCAAGAAAGACCTGCCGTCCGGTCTTGAGCCACAGCCCCTCCAGAACGGCCAGATAGGCCGCCAGCCCGATGGAGAAGGCCGGAAAGATGATATGAACGCCCACGGTGAAGGCGAACTGAAAGCGCGCAAGGAGGAGCGCGAGGTCTGGAGCGGTCTGCATCAGCACCTTCCTAAAAGCGGAACATCGGCATGCCGTCCCGAGAACAGGTCCCCCTCGGCATGCCACAATGGTCCGGTATTTCTGCCAGATCATTCACCAAACGGGCGTCCAGTATCTTTTCCTTATGGAATTATTTCTTCTTGCAAGCGGGAGCAGATTTTGCCCGGCCCGGTTACTTCCTCCACCCCGGCCGCTTGTCATAAACAGCCATCCGCCTATGCTGAACATCAGTGCGCGTTGTATATACGAACCCGTCCGCAGGGAGTTTCAGTCCGTTGGTCACACCGCAACCCGTTGGTACGAAGCTGACCCAGGCAGCCATCTTTCTTGTCGCAACTTTAAGCGAGAGCGTTTCGATCAACGCCCAGATCCGCGATCTTCTGGGAGATCTCTCATCTCTGGTGCGCGGGGTCGGCTTTCGGGTGCCCGATGGACGGTTAAGCTGCATCACCGGCATCGGTTCGCATGCCTGGGATCAACTCTTCGGCACCCCCCGCCCGCGAGACCTTCATCCGTTCCAGGAAATCCGGGGCGTACATCATGCTCCCGCCACGCCGGGCGACCTGCTCTTTCATATCCGCGCGACCCGGATGGATCTGTGTTTCGAACTCGCGGCAGCCATCGTCTCCCGGCTGGAAGGCGCCGGCGAGATCGTGGATGAAGTCCACGGGTTCAAATATTTCGACGAGCGCGATCTGCTCGGCTTCGTGGACGGAACCGAGAACCCTACCGGACAGCCGGCGCTCGACGCGGCCATCGTCGGAGACGAAGACCCCGCCTTCATCGGCGGCAGCTATGTCATCGTCCAGAAATACCTGCACGACCTCAAGAAGTGGGATGCCATTCCCACCGAAGTCCAGGAACATATCATCGGCCGCCGCAAGGTGTCGGATATCGAACTCGCGGACGCGGCCAAGCCCAGCTATGCCCATAATGTCCTCACCAATATCGAGGAAAATGGGCAGCAATTGCAGATCGTGCGTGACAACATGCCCTTCGGCGAAGTGCGCAAAGGGGAGTTCGGCACCTATTTCATCGGCTATGCGCGCTCTCCCGCGCGCACCGAGCAGATGTTGCGGAACATGTTCGTCGGCAAGCCGCCCGGCAATTACGACCGGCTTCTCGATGTCAGCACGGCCGTGACCGGCGCCCTGTTCTTTATCCCTACCGGCGAATTTCTCGATGGCGCGCCAGACATGGGCGCCGAACCGCCAGAACCGGACGGCCAGCCCCCCTCTTCCGCCCCATCCACCGATCGGCAGGGCGCGCGCGCGCGGGACGGCTCGCTTGGCATCGGCTCCTTGAAGTAAGGAAACCTGACATGAATAATCTCCACCGGCATCTGGCCCCCATTTCGAGCGCGGCCTGGGCGCAGATCGAGGAAGAAGCCGCCCGCACCATCCGCCGCCACCTCGCCGGCCGGCGCGTCGTCGATACGGCGGAGCCGAAAGGCACCGCATTCGCGGGGGTCGGCACAGGGCGCGGCACGCTGATCGACGCCCCCGGACACGGTATCCGTGCCCTGCGGCGTGACATTCTCCCGCTGGTGGAACTGCGTGTTCCCTTTACGCTCCTGCGTAGCGAGATCGACGCCGTCGAGCGTGGGTCTCTGGATTCCGACTGGCAGCCGGTCAAGGACGCGGCAAGGCAGATTGCCTTTGCCGAGGATCGCGCGATCTTCGACGGCTACGCGGCAGCGGGTATTCCCGGCATCCGCAACGGCACATCGAATGCCCATCTGAAGCTGCCCGCCCTGGCCAAGGATTACGCGCATACCATCGCCGAAGCCTTGAGCGCGTTGCGTCTGGCCGGCGTGAACGGTCCCTATTCGGTGGTTCTGGGGGCGCAGGCTTTCGCGAATGTCAGCGGCGGCGACGATGACGGCTATCCCGTCCTCAACCATATCGAGAGCATGATCGACGGAAAAATCGTCTGGGCGCCGGCCATCGAGGGCGCGTTCGTCGTGTCGATGCGCGGCGGCGACCTGGCGCTGGATATCGGGCAGGATTTTTCGATCGGCTACCTGTCCCACTCGGCGGACGCGGTCGAGCTTTACTTGCAGGAAAGCTTCGTCTTCCGTGTCCTGACGAGCGAAGCGACCGTCGCCATCGAACCGGCCGAACAGCCTGCGGCCTGATCGCCCGCCCGCGCCCCGAACGGGCGCGGGCAACGGATGCGGGCATGGAGCGTTTTATACCAGCAGGCCCTGGCCGCCCCTTTCGAAGCAGACAGACTCATCGCAAGCCTGCACAAGGATTATTGGAATGGAAACCCCCCTGGAATCCTCTCCCGAACGAGATGCACGCATTCTCGCCAAGGCAAAGGAGATGTGGATTGCCGACGGCAGGCCCGGCGCCGGGCCGGATGCCTACATGGAAGCCGCGTCCGACCTGATCGGGATGGAACTCAATGCCGATGCCGGGCAGATCCCGGTGGAATCTCCCGTTCCCCTCGACGCCAACGGTCAGCCCATCGAAGATGCGCGGCTGGAAGACAATCTGGGCAATCCCGGCGGGTCCATGAACGAACTGGACAACAAGCGGGAAACCCCGTTCGCAACCCGGCAGGAAGAAGAGAAAGCCCTGAAAGACGAGGCCTGACGCACGCAGGCCATAAGGGTATCTGACGCGCGCCCGGCAGCACGGGCGGCAGCGGCAGACGATCTGACCGTCAGGTCCCGGACAGAAAACCCCATGGGAGGCTTCGGATGATCGCAATCTATCTCGACGCCAGGAGCGATCCCGTCGCCCCTCGTGAAAACGGATGGTACATCATGGATGGCCCTACCATCCTTCTGGCAGGCCCCTTTTCCAGCAGGGAAGAGGCCGTGCTGTCGATCGACCAGCAGGAACCGGACCCTGAGGCAGGCGGCCCCTCCCCTTTCTGAGCATACAGCCCCGGTTTAGTGAAAATTTCTCGATTTCACGAGAACGCTCTCAGCTTGCGGCTCTTTATCCGCCCCGATGGCTCCGCCTGCGCCCCGATTGCCGACATCGGTCAGAAGATCGGAAAGATCCGTGATCTCGCGCGCCACGAGATGCACGACATCCCCTTCTTTCTGCACATTTCCCGTGACGGCGAGCATCTGCCCCGCCATGACCCGGCTGCGATACCGATCGAACAGATCCCGCCATATAATGACGTTCAACGCGCTGGTTTCATCTTCCAGCGTCAGGAACACCACCCCCTCAGCCGAACCGGGGCGCTGGCGCACCAAAACCAGCCCCGCCGCCATCAGGCGCCTGCCATCCCTGGATTCGATTGCCTGCCGGCAGGACACGATACCCATCCGGCGCAGGTCGTCACGCAGAAAGGCGACCGGATGGTCGCGCAGGGTCAGGCCGATGCGGTTGTAATCCCGCGTCACCTCGGCCCCCTCACGCATCGGCTGGAGCCGCACAGCGGGTTCATTCGCCTCCCGCGCGACAGAGGCTGCCGCGAACAGCGGCAAGGGCTCGTCACGCAACGCCTTGATCGCCCACAGCGCCTCGCGCCGTGGCAGGCCAAGGCCCGGCCGGAACGCATCGGCCTCGGCCAGATGCGTCAATGCCGCCCCCCTGACCTCTGCCCTGCGCCAGAGATCATCGACTGACGCGAAGGGGCGTTGCCCCCGGACGCCCACAATGCGCGCCGCATCCTTCTCGGTCAGGCCCTTGACCAGGCTCATCCCCAGCCGGACGGCGAAACACCCTTTTTTCGTCGCCGGTCCTTCCAGCGTGCTGTCCCAGCGCGAGGCATTGACGCAGACCGGCCGCACCTCGACCCCATGTTCCCGCGCATCGCGCACCAGTTGGGCCGGCGCATAGAACCCCATCGGCTGGGAATTGAGCAGTGCGGCCAGGAACACATCGGGGTGCTTGCATTTCATCCAGGACGAGGAGTAGGCGAGGATCGCAAAGCTGGCGGCATGGCTCTCCGGAAAACCGTAAGACCCGAAGCCTTCGAGCTGCTGATAGATCCGCTGCGCAAAGGCTTCGGAATAGTTTTTCTTCTTCATCCCCTCGATCAGCCGGGACTGAAACTGCGACATATTGCCGGTATGCTTGAACGTGGCCATGGCCCGTCGCAACTGGTCCGCCTCTCCCGCCGAAAAATCGGCGCAGACCATTGCCACCTGCATCGCCTGTTCCTGAAACAACGGAATACCGAGCGTTTTCTTCAGCACGTTTTTCAGCTCCGGCGTCGGATACTCTTCCTCTTCCAGTTTTTCACGGCGGCGGAGATAAGGATGGACCATATCGCCCTGGATCGGCCCCGGCCGGACGATGGCGACCTCGATCACCAGATCATAGAATTCACGCGGCTTCAGACGCGGCAGCATGGACATCTGGGCGCGGGATTCGATCTGGAACACGCCAATCGTATCCGCCTTGCAGATCATGTCGTAGGTCTCGGCATCCTCGGCCGGAATGGTGGACAGCGTGACATGCTCGCCTTTATGCTCGGCCAGCAGATCGAGCCCCTTCTTCATGCAGGTCAGCATGCCCAGTGCCAGGCAATCGACCTTCATGAATTTCAGGACACCGATATCGTCCTTGTCCCATTCGATGATCTGGCGATCGTCCATCGCCGCCGGCTCGACCGGGACCAGCTCGTCCAGCCGGTCATGGGTCAGCACGAAGCCCCCCGGATGCTGGGAGAGATGGCGCGGCACGCCGATCAGGCAGCAGGCCAGATCGAGCGTCAGCCGGATGCGCCGGTCGGACAGATCGATGCCGGTATCCCTGAACAACGCGGGGTCCGCTTCCTTCGACCAGCCCCAGATCTGGCCGGACAGCGTGCGGATCAAATCTTCCGGCAAGCCCATGACCTTGGCGACATCGCGCAATGCGCCCTTGGCGCGATAACGGATCACCACCGCCGTCAGGGCCGCCCGATTGCGGCCATAATGGCCGTAGACCCACTGGATCACCTCCTCGCGCCGCGCATGTTCGAAATCGACATCGATATCGGGCGGCTCGCGCCGCGCCTCGGAAACGAACCGTTCAAACAGCAGATTATTGCGCGCGGGGTCGATGGCGGTGATGCCCAGCACGTAGCAGACCGCACTATTGGCCGCCGATCCCCGCCCCTGACACAGAATGTCCTGGGAACGGGCATGGCGGACGATACTGTTCACAGTCAGGAAATAGGGTGCGTACTGCATGCGCCCGATCAGGGCCAGCTCATGCTCCAGGCTTTTCCTGACCGTATCGGGAATCCCTTCGGGATAGAATTTTCCAGCCCCTTTCCAGGTCAATGCCTCCAGCGCCTGCTGCGGCGTCTGCCCCGGCACCGACACCTCGTCGGGATATTGGTAGGCCAGGTCTTCCAGGCTGAATGTGCAGCGCTCCACGATCTCGATCGTGCGGTCGATCGCCTCGGGATAGCGGCCGAACAGACGCGCCATCTCGTGAGGCGGCTTGATATAGCGATCGGCGTGGCGCTCCCGTGCGAACCCGGCCTCGTCTATGGTGGTATTATGTCGAATGCAGGTCACGACATCCTGCAAAACGCGCCGATCATGCGTGTGAAACAGCACATCGTTGGTCACCACCGTCGGCACCCGCGCCCGATGCGCCAGGCCGGCCAGTTCATACAGCCGCATCTGATCATTGGGCCGCCGTCGCAGCGTCAGCGTCATAAAGGCCCGATCATGAAACGCGGCCTTCAGCATCCGCAGATGCTGCGCGCAGTCCTCATCCGCCCTGTCCGGAATCAGGAGAACGAGCGACCCCTCGCCCCAGGAGACCAGATCCTCCCACAGCAGATGGCATCCTCCCTTCCCTGCCCGCGTCTTGCCGATGGTCAGCAGGCGGCACAGGCGGCCATAGGCGGCCCGATCGGTCGGATAGACCAGCACGGGCGAAAAATCGGCCAGGTCGAGGCGACAGCCGACGACGAGCCGTATCCCGGCCTCCTTCGCCGCCACATGGGCCTGCACCATGCCGGCCAGCGTATTCCGGTCGCACAACCCCAGGGCTTCGACCCCCAGCGCCTTCGCCCGCCGGAACAGTTCGGCCGGCGACGACGCCCCGCGCAGGAAGGAAAAATAACTCGTCACCTGCAATTCGGCATAGCGGGTCATCCGAAGATCCCGTGCAGGAACCAGCCCTGCGACCCGGTTTCGCCATGTTCCCCATCGCCGGCCCGGTAGATCCAGAACCGCTCGCCGGATGTATCTTCCACCCGGAAATAGTCACGGGCCGTGGTCAGTTCGGCATCCCCCTTCCACCATTCGCCAAACACGCGCTCCGGCCCGTCGGCGCATCGCACCTTCCGCCGGACACCGCGCCAGATAAAGAAGATCGGCGGCTGATCGGGCAATTCGGCCATGGCGTGCACGGGCTCGGGCCGGGGCAGCAGGCGCATCGGACGCGGCCAGTGATCCGGCCAGTCCTTCGCCTCGTCCGGTGCCAGCGCCGGCACGCGGCAGAAGGAGCGTTCGGGCATGTCGCTTTCGACCGGCATAAAGCGATACAGCGCCTGCGTACCCACGCGGTTGGCCAGACTGTCGATCAGGCCCGAAACATCAGGCTCATCCGCCTCGTCCAGCAACGACATGGCCTGGCGCACGCCCATCGGCTCGGCCCACGACACCGTCAGCACCATCCGTTCGATCCCGAAACCAGGGTCGATCGTCTCGATCTTCTCGCACAAGAGGCGGATCAGCCGTCCGGCGGCCCGCACCGGCTGGGCGGTGGCAATCCGGATCGCCTCGGCGCGGCTGTCTACGCGGTGCAGCAGCAGGTCGAAACACCGGCCCCCCTGCCCGCGCTCTTCCAGCAACTGGCAGAGGGGCGGCACCAGCGTGCCGATCATGCGCGCGATCGTCTCGGCGGCACCGATCGGCTCGGCGAAATTCCGGCTGACCTCTACCGGTTCGACGGGGCGGATCGGGACGATGGCCTCCGCCACCCGCCCGAATGCCTGGTCCAGCCGGCGCGCGACCTCCGGCCCGAAACGCAGTGCCAACGGCGCGCGCGGCATACCGGCAAGCGGGCCGATGCGGGACACGCCAAGAGCATGCAGCCCATCGACGATATCATCGGGCAGGCGCAGTGCCGCGATGGGCAGATCGGCCATCGCGGCGGCCGCCTCGCCGGGGGGTACGACCAGCATCCGTGCCCGCCCGTAGCGCGCCAGCGCATGGGCGGCCCCCAAACTATCGGCAACGGCTGCCTTGGCCGTGACCCCGGTGCGCCGCAGCCGCAGGACCATCGCCGCCAGCATGGCCTGCTCGCCCCCATGCAGGTGATCGGCCCCCGTCGTATCCAGCACAATGCCATCCGGCGGGTCGACGGCCACGACAGGGGCCATGCGGCGCTGGAACCACAGGGCCAATTTTTCCAGCCCCTCGCGGTCCCCCTGTGGATCGGCGTCCATGATGGTCAGATCGGGATACAGCGCCTGTGCCTTGGCCACCGGCGTGCCAGGACACAATCCCGCCTTGCGGGCGACGAGATCGACCGAGCGCACGACCCGGCGCCGTCCTGCACGGCCCACCAGCGCCAGCGCGGCCTCAGGCGCGGGCGCGTCGGCGCCCAACCGCCTCCTGATCCGATCCGTCGGCCAGAACGGCAGGTAGAGCGAGACGATTCTCGACAAGCCCGCTCTGGGCAAGTCTCCCCTGGCCATCGCAGGCCTCCACTTCAAAAATGGCTTCATCCCCGGCCCGTGCCCGGATCAGTTCCAGCCGCCAGCGTGGCCGCCCCACACCGGGCACCGGCAGCGCGACCGATGGCAGAACCGACACCCGCCAGCGCGTGACGCTGGCCGTCGACTGACCGAAATCGGCCGCCCCGGTCGGCCGCCTCCAGCGCCGGAGCGCGATGCCCAGCGCCCCCGAGGTCTCGGCCGCCAGTTGCAGGCGGCGCGACGCCGTCATCGACAGCCGCGCCACTTCCGCCACCACGGCCCCCAGGCCGCCATGTCGCAGCCCCTCCTCAAAACAGGCCAGCACATCCACATCCGACCGGGCCTCGACATAGATGACCCGCCGCCCCGACAGCCCTACCTGCATCAGGGCCGGCGCGAACACATCCTGACGGCTGACGATCCACAGCACTTTTCCCCGCGTGCGCCCCGCGATCCCTGCCGCGAACTGGCCGGCCGCCGCGGCATGAAGGGCATCGCATCCTCCCCCCGCCACTTCATGAAGAGCCCCCAGCATCAGCCCCCCGCCCGGCAACCGGCTGTCGATCTCATCCAGACCGAATGGCAGGACAGCCCGCCTGCGCCCCGAGCGGCCCCCCAGACGACTGATCTGCTCCCGCAGCACCTCCAGCGCGGGACGGGATTCGGATGCGGGCATGTGGCAGGACAGTCCATCCATGGCGTTCCACCGAGGCTTCCCAATCGGTGGACGGGTCATTATGTTCTCTATTTGTTCCATATCAGGGACAGGCGTCAACGACTTTCGCACCGGGCCGCCCTATTTGATCCACAGCGCGCCATGGCGGAAACTACAGGCACTCATCAGGGAATAACCCCATTTTCAGGGCGTTACGGGAGCAATCGTGGCCGACGGATATCTCGACAGGCTGAATGACGCGCAACGCGCCGCCGTGACGCACGGAGTCGCACAGGGTACAGCCCCTCCGGCCGCGCCTCTTCTGGTCATCGCCGGGGCCGGATCGGGCAAGACCAACACGCTGGCCCACCGTGTCGCGCATCTGCTCGTCAACGGTGCCGATCCCCGCCGCATCCTGCTGATGACCTTCTCACGCCGCGCGAGTGCCGAGATGGCACGGCGGGTGGAGCGGATCTGCGCCCAGGTGCTGGGCGACAGGGCCGGCGCGCTGGCCGGTGCCCTGGGCTGGACCGGCACGTTCCATGGGATCGGCGCGCGGATCATCCGCGCCCATGCCGAACAGATCGGCATGGACCCGGCCTTTTCGATCCATGACCGCGAGGATTCCGCCGACCTGATGAATCTGGTCCGGCACGAACTGGGGTTCTCCCGGACCGAAAGTCGCTTCCCGGCCAAAGGCACCTGTCTGGCGATCTATTCCCGCGTGGCGAACGCCGAGCAACCGCTGGCCGATGTGCTGCCGAAGCATTACCCGTGGTGCGCGGGCTGGCAGGAGCAGCTCAAGACGCTGTTCGGCACCTATGTCGCGGCCAAGCAGGCCCAGAACGTGCTGGATTATGACGACCTGCTGCTGATCTGGGCGCAGATGATGGGCGACCCGATCCTGGCCGCCGAAATCGGCGGGACATGGGACCATGTGCTGGTCGACGAATATCAGGACACCAACCGGTTGCAGGCCAGGATCCTGCTGGGCATGAAGCCCGACGGCGCGGGGCTGACCGTCGTGGGCGACGATGCCCAGAGCATCTATGCCTTCCGGGCCGCGACGGTGCGCAACATCCTCGATTTCCCGTCCGCCTTCCCTACCCCGGCCACCGTGCTGACGCTGGAGCGCAATTATCGTTCCAGCCAGCCGATCCTCGCCGCCGCCAACGCGGTGATCGAACGGGCCTCCGAACGGTTCACCAAGAATCTGTGGACCGACCGCGCATCCGACGCCCTGCCCCGCCTGGTCTGCGTGAAGGACGATTCCGACCAGGCCCGCTATATCGTCGAACGGGTGCTGGAAGACCGCGAACAGGGCACGATGCTGAAGCAGCAGGCGGTGCTGTTCCGCGCCGCGCACCATAGCGGCTCACTGGAAGTCGAACTGACGCGGCGCAACATCCCGTTTGTGAAGTTCGGCGGGCTGAAATTTCTCGACAGCGCCCATGTCAAGGACGTGCTGGCCATGCTGCGCTTTGCGGAAAACCCACGCGACCGGGTCGCCGGGTTCCGGGTGATGCAGTTGCTGCCCGCCGTAGGCCCGACCTCGGCCCGGCGTGTGCTGGACGCCATGCAGGACGCGCCGGACCCGATCGCCGCCCTGATGCAGGTCAGGGCACCGGCGCGTGCGGGCGAAGGCTGGGCCGGATTTGTCGACACGATGCACGGCCTGCGCAACCGCACCGCCGGCTGGCCGTCGGAAATCGGCCTGATCCGCCACTGGTATGAACCCCATCTGGAACGATTGCATGAGGACGCGACCACCCGCCTGTCCGACCTGCGGCAACTGGAACAGATCGCGGGCGGCTATCCGTCCCGCGAGCGGTTCCTGACCGACCTGACGCTGGACCCGCCGGACGCGACTTCCGATCAGGCCGGCGTGCCGCTGCTGGATGAAGATTACCTGATCCTCTCCACCATCCATTCCGCCAAGGGGCAGGAATGGCGGAGCGTCTTCGTCCTCAACACGGTCGATGGGTGCATCCCCTCCGACCTCGGTACCGGTGAAACCGAGGAGATCGACGAAGAACGCCGCCTGCTCTACGTCGCCATGACACGGGCGAAGGACTCCCTCGACCTGATCGTGCCGCAGCGTTTTCACGTCCACGGACAGCATGGCATGGGCGACCGGCATGTCTATGCCGCGCGAACGCGCTTTATCGACCCGGCCATGCTGCCCCTCTTCGAAACACGCGCCTGGCCGGTCGTCACGCCGGAGGATGCAAAACGCCGGAACGCGGCAAAACAGGTCCGCATCGACATGGCCGCACGGCTACGCGACATGTGGGGGTAGAGCCGGCCGACGTGTCGCGCTCTATTTACCCACCATCACGTCCGATGCCTTGATAACGGCATAGGCTTCATCGCCAACCGCCAAGGCGAGATCGTCGATCGCCTCGTTCGTGATCGCCGAGGTGATCACGACGCCCCCGCCGATATCAATCGTCACATGGCCGGTGGTCTGGCCTTTGGTCACCGCCGTGACCGTGCCCTTGATCTGATTGCGCGCGCTCAGTTTCATGCCGTCTCTCCCTGGGTATCGTTTCCTGCGTGGCCGACCTGACCCGCGCGCATGCCCGGATCACGGCCGGAATGGCCGCTGCATGGGCCGACCGGCCGTCGCCGCGCTTATCCGCCTTGGACGGGACCATATCCATGGGGGTGTTCCAGGCGCCAGCGGTAAGCCGTAGCGACGATCTCGTCGAGTTCCACGAAGCGCGGCGTCCAGCCGGTTTCCCGCCGCAGACGGTCGGCGCCCGCGACCAGCCGGGCGGGGTCGCCTGGGCGGCGGGGCGCCAGATGCCACGGCACCACACGCCCGGTCACCCGCTCCACGCTGCGGATCACCTCCATGTTCGAATGCCCTCGCCCGGTGCCGACGTTATAGACCACGCTGCGATCATGGATCGCATCCAGCGCCGCCAGATGGGCATGGGCCAGGTCCGTGACATGGACATAGTCGCGGATGCAGGTTCCGTCGGGCGTCGGATAGTCGTCGCCGAACAGATGCAGCGCCTCCCTCCGCCCCAATGCCGCATCGATCACCAGCGGGATCAGATGGGTCTCCGGCCGATGGTCCTCCCCGAGCCGCCCGTCGGGATCGGCGCCGGCGGCATTGAAATAGCGCAGGCACGCGCTGCGCAGCCCATGAATCCGGTCGGCCCACAGCAGGGCACGCTCCACCATATGCTTGCTTTCGCCATAGGGAGAACCGGGAACGATCGGCGTCGCTTCCGTGATCAGCGCATCCTCCGTCTGCCCGAACAGCGCCGCCGTCGAGGAAAACACGAAACGCTTCACGCCATGGCGGATGCAGGCGTCGATCAGCGTGAAGCCCAGCCCCCCATTGGCTTCCATGTAGCGCAGCGGGTGCTGCATGCTCTCCCCCACCAGCGACAGCGCCGCGAAATGCAGCACCCCGGCCCACGGGCCGCTGGCCAGGATCGTATCGACCAGCGCGCGGTCCGCCAGGTCGCCCTCGACGAACGTCACCCCGTCGGGCACCGCCTCCCGATGCCCCGTCCGCAGATTGTCGAACACCAGCACATCATGCCCCGCATCCCGCAGGGCGGCGACCACATGGCTGCCCACATAGCCCGCCCCACCGGTCACCAGAAAACGGGATCGTTCTGTCATCTTCGCTGCCTCGACTTCTCTTGCAATCTGTAACCATCAGGTCCGGTTATAGGTGTCCTCGAAGCGGACGATATCATCCTCTCCCAGATAGGACCCGGTCTGGATCTCGATCAGCACCAGCGGGATCCGGCCCGGATTTTCCATCCGATGGGTGCATTCCTGCGGCAGGTAGATGCTCTCGTTCTCATGGACGGTGATCTGCTCGGCATTGCGCGTCACCAGCGCCACGCCACTGACGACCACCCAATGTTCCGCCCGATGGTAATGTTTCTGGAGCGACAGCTTCTCGCCCGGCATCACGACGATGCGTTTCACCTGGAAGCGCGCATCCTGGATCAGGCTCTCATAGAAGCCCCATGGCCGGTAGCACCGGTTATGGGCCTCCGCCTCCTTGCGCCCCTGGGCCTGCAGCCGGGTCACGATCTTCTTCACGTCCTGCGCCCGGCTCTTCTGCGTCACCAGCACGGCATCACGGGTCGTCACCACCACGACATCATCGAGCCCGACAACGGCGGTCAGGATCTCGTCCGACCGAACGTAGCTGTCATGCACCCCTTCCAGGCAGACATGACCCTGCGTCACGTTGCCCGCGCCGTCCTTCTCGCCGATATCCCACAGCGCATTCCAGCTTCCGATGTCGGTCCAGCCGAAATCTCCGGCGATGACCGCCGCGTGGTCGGTATGTTCCATCACCGCGTAATCGAAGGAAATATCCGGCGCCGAGAGAAACGACGCCGGGTCGAGGCGCTGGAAGATCAGGTCGCCGGTGCGACGCTCCACCGCCTGCCGCACAGGCGCCAGCACCACCGGAGCATGGACTTCCATTTCCTGGAGCAGGGTGTGCGCCGTAAAGACGAACATCCCCGAATTCCACATATACTTGCCCGACGCCACCAGTTCGGCGGCGGTCTCCGCATCCGGCTTCTCGATAAACCCGGCGACCGTGCTGACCTCGGGCAGTCTGGCCAAAGGTTGGCCGGCCTCGATATAGCCGTAACCGGTTTCCGGCCGGGTCGGATGCATGCCGAAGACGACGATATGGCCCCGCTGCGCCGCAGCCGCCGCCACCGGCAGAAGCTGTTCCAGCGTTTCCGGCCGGGTCATCACCGCATCGGCCGCCATGATCCACAGCACCGCATCCGGATTGCTTTCCGCGGCCAGCAGGGCCGCGGCGGCAATCGCCGGCGCGGAGTTGCGACCGGCCGGTTCCAGCACGATCCGCGCGTTCTCGATCCCTGCCTCGCGCAGTTGCTCGGCAATCAGAAAGCGATGGTCGTGGTTGCAGATCACGATCGGGGCCGCGAACATCGCCCCAACCCCACGGCACGCCGTCTCCTGCAGCATCGTCCGGTTCCCTACCAGCGACCAGAGCTGCTTCGGATAGCTCGCCCGCGACAGCGGCCACAGCCGGCTCCCCGTTCCGCCAGACAGAATGACCGGAACAATCTTCGTCGTGCTCGCCGCCTGCGCGCCAATCACCGGAAGCGTCGTGTCAGACATGGCATCCTCCTTTTGCTCTATTCAGCCACAATATCATCTCGGAAACCGACGATCTCGCCACATGATCATAATCGGGGTGTCACGCCTTCATCCGATCATGCGATCTCATCTGCACGCGGAAGAAAGCTGGAGTGCATATGAAAAAACGACGCTGCACCATGGAACGATCTCCGCCATCCCGGACGGTTCTCTCAACGGTGTCAGAAGGATGCCTCGACGGAAGGTGTCAGGACAGACTGGACCGCCCCTACATCCCGTCCGGATGCCCCCTGCAAGGCTTGCGACTGTTTCAATCTGCCCTCATAAGCAAGAATACGCCGTCTTTTCGCGCCAAACCCCCATGTGACCATCGCGTGCAAGCGCTTATAACGCTGCTGAAGATGATAGCGGAACCAGGTCGTGCGTTTCATACGGCGCCAATATCGCGCCGTTTCCGGATAAGCGGACGCCACCTTGCCATAGACCGCGGAGGCTTCAGCGTTCCAGGGTGGAAAAGCGCCTTCCCACGGCTTCGGCCGTGACATGTAATGGACGATTCGTGGCCGTATAACGGAAAGAACGCGAATACTATTCATATATACCGGAAAATTCCATGCCAGCGACATCGAAAGACAGTGCGGCAGACCAACGAGGTTCAAAACATCCTGATCGGGAAAACGCGATGCGCCGGACTGGCCGGAAAACATCTTCCATGCTTCGGCTCCGATACGCGCCCATCCGTTGCGCTCCGCATAGATCACGCCGGAATTAAAATACCGGCATGCGTCGACCGACGAGAGCCCAAGCGACGCAAAATGCGCCGCGATGGTACGACTCAGCCGGTCCGAATCGTCTCCCACGAATGTCATCGGATCGGCGGCGGCGTAAAACATCCCGTAAGGAACGGGATTCAGCAACAGGTCGTCCAGCGGACCACGGATCTGGGTATCGCCGTCCACATAAAGAAAAAAATCATAATGTTTCGGGAGAAGGTCCGCCAGAAACAGCCGTGCCAACATGGCGGGAGCGCCTCCGATATCGGCCTCGCTTCGGGTCAGAAACACGATATCCGCGCGTGCGCAAGCCTCGGCGAAAATCACTTCGGCGACCGGATCGATCCCGAATGCGATAATGACGATATCCGCCAGATCGCGCGGCGTGAACCGACGCGCCTGCAACGCGCTGACGAAGCTCGGAAAGAGATAAGATTGATCCGGCGTGTAGCAGACACAGATTCTTCGCATATCCTCGGGCTTCCGTTCGATTTGCGCGGGCTCTCGGGTTCGCATCGGATCATGCTCTCCTAATGGCGTTCGATCACACAGAGGGATTGGAACAAGTCGATGAATCCGGCTTCCACTCCTTGCCACGGCCACGAGGTTTCGACGCATGACCTGGACATAAACGTTCTCGATTGCGATTGGATGTCACGTATTTTTCATCACATCATTTTAGAAATGATTTTCTCGACGAGTATCGGCCGCCACGTCTCGGAGTCTTCATTGGTTTCGATAGTCGAACACGGATTGAGACCGATCCCGTCCGTTTATTTTCACCCTTGGCCCGGCCGTACGGTATACGCGCCCACGAATACGCTCGATGACACGGCCGCCATAATAGCGAGCGCTTTCAAGATGCGTAGGCTCCCGATCGGCGCGTCGGTCGACGACCGAACTTGGCACCGACAGTTCAAGGGCCGTCGGCGGGACGATCCCGGCAACGGGAATGCCGGTTGCCCATGGACGCTCCATCTCGACATCGATCGGTCGGGAGAGCCGCCGGAAATTCCGTACGAAACGCTCGGCCGCATGGCGGGTCAAAAGATAGATCTGCGTCCCGAACTGCTGCGTCTGATATTGCACCACATGACGGTCCCATATCGGATAATTTTTCTCTGCGACATGGAATTTTGCCGGGAACCGTCCGAAGAACTTGAGGAAATGCACGCCCTTCGACGCCCAGTCGACCTCTGTCAGATGCAGTGTGACGGGCCAGTCGACGTAAACGTCGTCTTCAACGACCAGGATCTGGTCTGCCGTCGGGTCGGCAAGAAGCGCCTGCCATGCCCGGACATGGCTGCAATAGCACCCGATCTCGCCCGGCGCGAGCGCGCGCTTTATGTGCGCCCATGCCACGTCGAGATCATATTCGAACCCTTCGGCCAGACCGGTGGATGCATCGAAGAATTCCCACTCCACCCCAGCGGGAGGACGATGAAACGTGTCGCGTCGGGCACTACCTGCAACGCTGATCACGCGAATGAGCGTTTTTGTCATCCGTTTCCTCGATCAAGAACATAATCTCCAGATGCCGCGCATCGGCACCGGATTGTCAGTGAAAGGAGTCCTGGGAGCCCTGTTCGACGATCGGCTGGCTGACAGGAAACGACACCGACTTGCCGAAGACGCTGCTTTCCTTTCCCCTTCTCGAAGATACGATATGACGGGCACGATCGAAAACAAGTTTCTCGATCCCCTCCGGACGTCCCGAAAGAATCCAGAGCATGCAAAGACCGAACGTGTAGGCAATGGCGCCGCACGCGGAACAGGCAAACAGATCGACCGCCGCATGCGCCAGCGTATCGACCGGCGGCAGCAGCCATTTCAGCCCCTCGACCGCCAGAACCATGAACAGGGATGCCCCGACGCTGCGCTTCCACCCCAGCACCTGCTCCCAGACGCCAAGGCCGGTCAGGCCGCGCACCAGGAAAAGGCCAAAAACATCCGACGCGAGTTCCGACACAAAACGAGCGGCGATCACACCTGAGAACCCCGCCCACAGCACACCTGCGATCGCGAGCGGAAATTTGACGCCGAATTCGAGAAGGTTGCGTTTCAGCAGTGTCTTTGTTCGTCCGAAGGTCAGAAGCAGCGGCCATGTCGCCAGCGTGAAGACCGCCGGCGTCAGGCTCAGCGCCAGCCAGCGGACCATGGGCACCGCCCCCACCCAGGCCGGGCCGACGACCACACGCACCGTACTATCCGCCACCAGGCTCTCGCCGATCAGCAGCGGCAACCCGACCGTCGCCATCGCCACCGATGCCTTCTGGTAACTCGCGGCCAATCGCTCCCTGTCTTCGCTGAGATGAGAGAACGCCGCCAGCAATGGCCGCGCCATCGGGGTGAAGAGGGCCAGAAACGGGATATTGGTAATGTCGATCGCGGTCGAGAACATACCCAGGGCAGACCGGTTCATCACCTTGCCCAGAAGCAGGCGTTCGAACTGCCAGTTGAGGGCACTGACGATCTGCGCCATCGTCATCCATCCGGCGAAGCCCGCGAAAACATGAAGCTCACGCAGGCTCAGTCGCGGCCGGTATGGTGCGAAATAGTAGGATTGCGCCATCATGGCACCGGAATATATCACCGTATTCAGTGCGATGGCCCAGTAGCTGTGCGTCAGAAGCGCGATCACCGTGCCGAAGACGAAGCTGATACCCTTGCCGGACAATTCGATGGCGAAGTCACGCCAGAAGCTGAGCTGCTTCTGAAACGCAACCATGCGCGGGCTCACGATCCCACGCATGAAGGGGCTCAGGCCGAGGAAGCAGACAAGCGGGAACAGGCGCGCGTCATGGTAGAACCGCGCAACAGGAAGCGCGCTGGCCACGAGAACGGCCATCAGGACGACGCCCCGGATCAGGCCGATGGTGAAAGCCGTGTCGTAATGCAGCCGCGCGACGGTCGGCAGGCGCAGCAGGGCCTGATTGATCTGTAATTCAAGGATCGCCTCCGTCAGCCCGCACAGGCTGGCGGCAATCGCCACCAGGCCAAAATCAGCAGGCAGCAGGATGCGTGTCAGGACCAGCATGCTGGCGAGGTCGATGAATCGCGTCAGCAGGCGTGCCGCAACCATCAGCGCCGCACCCGTCGCGGCGCGCGAGCCGATATTGGCCGGCTGCGCTATCTCGGACATGCGCTCTCCTGCCGCCTCGTCTTCTCCGTGGGGCCGGAGGAGATGCCATGTTCCGAAACGCGACTGGCGGCCGAATGTCTCTTGGCAGGCGGTTGTCGTCGAACGATTTCCTCGTAGACACGCATATAATCCGGCACCAGGCGGCTCGCCTCGAATATCTCCGCCCCCCGCAGCGCGGCCCGCCCCATGGCCGCCCGCCTTGGCCGGTCGCGCATGATCTCGCCAAGCTCCCGCCCCATGATATCCGGACGCCCTGGCGGGACGAGCCGCCCGGCGGCCCCGAACCCGAGCATCTCCGGCGTTCCGCCGACCGAGGTCGCGACGATCGCACACCCCGCCGCGCGCGCCTCGCCGATCGTCAGGCTGCCCGGATCGGCATAGGAGGCCAGCACGAAGATGTCGGTCTGACTGTAGAGAACTTCCGGGCCTTCCACATAGCCCAGGAAGATGATCCGCTCCGCCAGCCCCAAGGCGCCGACCCGTTCCTCCAGTTCAGCCCGATCGGGGCCTTCCCCGGCGATGTAGAGTGTCCATTCCGGCATCGACGACAACAGCGACGCCGCGGCCTCGATCACGTCGAACACACCCTTGCGCGCGTGAAGGCCGCAGATCAGCGTGATATTGGGACGGCGCAGCCGGGGCACGCTCCCCGGCGCCCTGTCAGCTACGTCTACGTTCCGGGCCGATGCGACCGGCGCATTCCATACCACCCGCGTGCGATCCTGTGGAAAGCCCCGATCAATGAGAGACTTCCGGTCGGCCTCGCTGACGGCGACGATCCTGTCCCCCAGGCGCATCAGAACCGAATGCCGGTCGAAGGAATTATGAACCGTCGTCACCAGCGGAACCCCCGCGAAGCGCGAAGCGACGGCGCCGACCAGCACGCCTCCCATCATGTGAGCGTGAAGGATGTCCGCGCCGATGGCGCGGCAGAGCCGCGTCAACACCGCCATGCTGCGCAGCAGGGCAAAAGGCCTCCGCTGGTCCTGCGGCAGCGTCAGATGATGGACGCCCTCGCGTTCCAGCAGACGGACAAACGTTCCTCCGCCGCTACAGAAATAGACATGATGCCCTGCTCTCGCCTGCTCGCATGCCAGGTCGACAGCCACATGCACATTGCCGTTGCCACGGCCGCAATGCTTCGACAGATGAACAATCGTCCTTCGTGATCTGGAAAAATTGTTCATGCTACCTGATCCTTCAATCCGTGGCGTCGCAGCGCGTCCGGATGGTCCGCCATGACGGCCTCCGTGCCCCGCATCATCGGAATCCGATCTGCGGGCGCGGATGGCTGGCCGGCACGCGCCGCCACGGCCTCATCGACGATTTCCATGAAACGGCGACGGAATGCCTCCTCCGAAAAACGCATGGCGTTGGCCCGGCAGGTTTCGGCATGGATACGATGGCGATTCTGTTCGAACCTCCGCACGGCCGCGACGATCGCCTCCGCCGTCTGCTCGGCAAACAGCAGCCCGGTAGGGTCGGTTGCATCCTCTCCAATCACGATGTCGCAGGCGCCGCCCACCCCGTAGGCGATGACGGGCGTGCCGCAGGCCTGCGCCTCCGCCATGACAATCCCGAAATCCTCGGCGGCGGCAAAGACGAACGCGCGCGCCCGCCCCATCAGCGAAACCAGTTCGTCGATCCGCACGGGCTTGCGGATCTCGATATTCGGGCAACCCGCAGCAGCCGCCCTGATCGCCGCATCGCCCTCGCCTTCTCCCACGATGACAAGCCGACGATCGGGCATCTTGCTGAATGCTGCTGCGATAAGATCGATCCGCTTGTATGGAACGAACCGCGAGACGACGAGATAGAAATCCTCCCTGTCCAATGAAAGGCGAAATTTATCTACGGAAACAGGAGGGTTGAGAACAATCGCCTCCCGCCTCCATGCTTTCTGCACGCGCCGGGCGATATAGCGTGAATTGGCGACGAACAGATCCACCCCCGCGGCCGACCGCGCGTCCCAGTTCCGCAGCCGATGGAGAAGCCATCGCGTATAAAGACCCAAGCCCCCCCAACCCAGTCCGCGTTCCTCAAGATACCGGGCCTGGAGATCCCAGGCATAGCGCATCGGACTATGGACATAACTGACATGAAGCTGGTCCGGCCCGGTGATCACCCCTTTCGCGACCGCATGATGGCTGGAAATCACGAGGTCATACCCTGTGAGGTCGAACTGCTCGACAGCCAGCGGCATCAGTCCAAGGAATTTACGGAAATGACGCCGGGCAAAGGGAAGCTTCTGAATAAACGAGGCCCTGACGTTATGCCCCTTTAAAAAACCTCTTTTGTTCTCTGGCATGAAGTCCGCGACGACGAAGACATCCGCCGTCGGGTAGCAGAGCAGGATCTGCTCCAGCACCTGCTCCGACCCGGCATGTTTCTCCAGCCATTCATGGATCACGGCAATCCGGGGGCCGGACTTTCCGCGCCCGGCAACCTCTTGCGCCGGCACGGCATGTGAATTGCGCATCATGTGGATGGCTCCATGCTGGGAGGACGGCGAACATGTGTCGGAACGGCATGCAGGGCGGCTTGGATGACGTTGGCCATGGCGGTACTGGCTTCCGCCCAGTTGTAGCGCAGCAGGCGCGCGGCCCCGGCCTCGCGGAGGCGATCGGCCAGCCCGTCCTCGTCAAGAAGACGCATGACCTGATGCACGAAAGCGTTCTGCGAGAACGGATCGGCGAACAGGGCGGCCTCACCGCAGACTTCGCGCAGGACAGGAATATCGCTCGCGACGACCGGGCAGGCGCAGGCCATCGCCTCGACCGCCGGCAATCCGAACCCTTCGTAGCGCGAGGGAAACACGAAGCAGGCGGCATGTTCATACAGCGCCCTCAGGGCGCCATCCGATACCCGGCCGAGATAGCGTGCAGCCCTCGGCATGTCTGCGCCGCCCTGCTGCTGGAAGATCCCGTCCCGCCGGGCTCCCGCGATGGCGAGCACCATGCCGCGTGCCTCCAGCGCCTCGCCGAGCTTTGCCAGAACGCGCAGGTTCTTGTGCGCGACGAGATTGCCCACGACGAGCACATAACGCCCCGGCACCAGATCATTCTCGGCAAGAACCGTCGGATCGGCCACAACAGCCCGGACATGCTCCCCGCCTTCGGGAATGACGGAAACCTGCTCGGGCCGCGCACCGAGATGGCGTATGATCTCGCCTCGGGCGAATTCCGACACCGTGACGATCCGGGTCCGTCTCGCAATCAGGCCCGTCTGCATCACGCGATAGGTTGCCCGGAAGCGCGTGGAATAGGCTTCCGGCACGCTCGCCCATCCGCAATCATGGATCACGACGATCTGCCGTCGTGCCAGGAGTGGGGCGGTATTGCCCAGATTGACCAGAAGGCCGTCCGACGTTGCCCACGGAAGCATCGTCTGCTCCCACAGATGGCCGCTGCCGTAGCCGAATGGCCTGATCGGGACCTGTCCGGAACGCGCCACCTCCAGATCCCCTCCATCCTTGCCGGATGGAGGGACGACGATTTCCGAAATCATTCCCTGCCGCACAAGTCCGGCGGAAATTTCGGCGGCAAAACGCTGGACACCGCTCAGCGCCTGCCGCAGGAAACGGCCGTTCAGATAGACGGGGCGTTCCCGCGCCTCATGCGCGGTCATAGCCGCCCAGATCCTGCGCCAGATAGGCATGCATGCCACTTTCCCGTCCAAGATCGTTCATGTCGGCCTGGGTCAGGATACCGCCCAGCACGCGCACGCCGCATGCGTGGAGCCGGCGCAGGGTGGTCAGCACCGCATCCATCTCGGTCCGCTGCCACCGCACGGCGATGACCGCGCCATCCACCAGCCGCCCGGCGGAAGCCGCATCCGGAATGACCAGCGCCGGCGGCATGTCAACGAGGATCAGATCATAGAGGTTGCGTGCCTCGGCAATGATCGCCCCAAGCTGCTTCAGGTCCAGCAGATACCGTCCACTCCCGTTGGAGCGCGCGCCGCGCAGCGTGATCAGGTCGACATTCTGCATGATGTCGCGCGTGAGCCCCGGCAGGCCGGACCCATTCGGGCCATCCCCCTGCGGCGGCCGGAACGTCGGACGGATCGACACGCCGACCTGGCTGCGGCGGATGTCGGCGTCGATGATCAGCGCCCGCCCATGATTCCGCGCGGTGCTCGCGGCGAGGGCGACGGAAAGAAACGTCTTGCCTTCCCCCGGCAGGGCAGACGTTACCAGGACAGCCTGCGCGCGGAACCGGTCGTCGCCATGACGCAGCATGTTGCTGATATGATCGACGGAGAGCGTGTAGGACGATGTCCGGTATTCCATGAGCGGCCGGCGCTCGCGGCCGGCGAAGGGAACGACCCCGAGCGGAAACAATGTCGTCTTCTGCTCAAGCTGTTCCAGCGTGCGCACGCCCGGCCTCAGCCTTTCGAGCATGATCGCACCGAAACAGCCCAGCGCGAGCGACAGAAGGCCCGCCGCACCGGTCAGTTGGCCCCGATGCGGGCCAGACGGACCCAGGGGCGTCTGCGCGTACGAAATGAGTACGGCATCGGGCTCCTGCATCGCCGCCTGGGCGGATGTCTGCTCGAACCGGGTCAGATAGTCGCGATAGACCACTTCGGCGGCGTCGGCCTCGCTGACGAGCTGGCGAAGCTGCACCTCGGCCACGTTTTCACCCGCGACCGCTCCCTTGAGGTCACGCACGCGCGCCTCCAGCGTGGCGACCTGTGCGCGGGTCGCCTCGACCTGAGCCCGCAGGCTTCCGGCAATATGACCCTCTTCCGCGCCAAGCTGGGCACGCAACCCGGCAATCGAGGAATCGAGCTGGCGCAGGCGCGGGCTTTCCGACATATCCGTCGTCCCGAGACCGGCCCGCTGTTTTTCCAGTTCCGCGAGTTCGCCCGACAGACGCTGGACGAGCGGAGAGGCCACCACGGCGGGCAAGGCACCCAGCGACCCACCGCGTCGCGCCGCCTGCACCTGGTCATAGGCGCTCTGCTGCTCGGCAAGCTTGTTGGAAGCTTCGGTCAGCGCAATATCCACGCGGCTCATCCGACGACCCGTCAGAGTCGTCTGGTCGCCATCGCGCGAGACTTCCTGGCTCAGAACCAGGCCATGCGCCCGACGAAATTCCTCGACCCGGCTTTCGGCCTTTGCCACACGGGCCTGAAGCGCCCCGATCTGTTCGTTCAGCCATTCATGGGCGTGGGCCACAGTGGTGATCTTGAGATCGCGCATGAAATCCAGATAGGCGGAGGCGTAGGCATTCGCGATCCGCGCACTCAGCGCGGCGTCGTTCGTCTTGGCACTGATCGCGAGCGTGTACGAGCGCCCGTCATTCCGGACCGTGACATGCCGCAGCAGCCAGTCCACCGCGACCTGACGCTGCTCCGCGCGCGTCAGCAACTGTGGGCGGACACGATCAAGGCCCAGGCGATGACGAACCATGTCGAAAACGCCCCACGGGCCGGGCATCGGCGCGGGCGGATAAATGATCTGCTGGACCTCTGGCCGATGGACGAGGTCGATGCGATCGACCACCTTTCCCGCCATATCCCGCGAAAGCAGAATGTCGGTCTGGGTATGGATCATGAGCGTGTCGCCGCTTACGGCGCCGCCATGGGCCTGCAGATCGGTAAATTCCGTCTTTCCCGTATCCACGAGAAGCGAGGATTGGGTTTCATAATAGCGCGGGAGGGAAAAGATCACGCTCGCCAGGGGAATGAACAGCCCGGCCGTGATCAGCATGACCGTCCATTTCCTGCGCCGCACGATGACCAGCGCATTTCCCAGGGGCACATGCTCCTCCGGCGCTGCCGCAAGCGGCAGGGGCGGCGGACCGACGAATGTTTCGTCGCGGACAGAAAGTATTGTCATGGCGGGTCGCCTAATGCGCGCCGTCGTGCCGAAGCACGGCGGGAATGGTCTTCAGGAGGATCAGAACGTCTTTCCAGAACGTCCAGTGCCTGACATAGGCGCTGTCGAGGGCGACGCGCCGGGCGTAGCTGGTATTGCTGCGCCCGCTGACCTGCCAGAGTCCGGTCAGGCCCGGTCGGGTCGCATAATAATAGGTGATGTTCTCACCATACCGCTCGACCTCGGCCTGAACGATCGGACGCGGCCCGACCAGGCTCATGTCACCGCGCAGAACATTCAGCAATTGCGGAAGCTCATCCAGGCTGGTCGCCCGCAGGAAGCGGCCCAGCCGCGTGATGCGCGGATCGTGGCGCAGCTTCTGCGTGCTCGCCCATTCCTCACGGGCGGCTTCGTCCCGTTCCAGAAGCTCCTTCAGGACCTCATCCGCATTCGCCACCATGCTCCTGAATTTGAGGCAGCGGAAAATCCGTCCGTTCTCACCGATCCTGTTATGGCCGAACAACGCGGCCCCCCCATCGCGCCGGACCAGCACGACGATCGCCAGCATGGCGGGCATGGCGAAGAACAACATCGCAGCCGCAATCATGACATCCATCACGCGCTTGCGCGGATCGCGGATCGGCACGGCATTCTCGGGCCTGGCGACTTGCACGCCGATAAGCCCGGCATAGGGGACAACCACCGTCGCATCATCCGCGAGAAAGGCTGCCCCCATGAATTTTTCCTGTTGCAGACCAGACATACGAACACCTCGTCATCAGCGAAGAATGAAGCTGGCAGGCAAGTTGAAGCGGCGTGATCTCAATCAGATCGCTACCTCCCTGGTATGACCGGGACGTTGCCTGCGCGGATGAGCAAAGCGCAATAATAAAAACAAGCCGTAATGTGTTTTTAATCATTTTCGTAAGTATTATAGATATGAATACATCGTTATTTGTCTGTTAAAATACTGTTTGAATCTCGAAATCACTTTATTCATGTGCCAGAAAATGCCTGAATCTCGTCCCCTCAGAGCGAAATTCTGATCACGCAAATGCGAGTTCCGCAGTGATTGCGAGAAAAATCCGCGATGACCGCCAACTAAAAATTAACGAAGAAATTCTCTTTTTTTAACGTAATATTTCATTATTATACGAAACAATAGACCCGGACAGTTCTTATATTATCAAACATCCGTCTTTTCCTGTTTCTTTCTGGAATGCTAGACGTTGTTGCTCGCACCATCAATTCATGGACACGTTCAACGGTAAAGCGTCGTGATTATTCCATGTCGGCAGCGGGGCGCGGCATCGCATAACGCAGCCGGGGACATGGCGCGTGAGCGCAGCCTATAGTGAGAACGCAAGGGGTTATGATCATGCTCGAAAAGCCTGGCAGGATGATGAAAACCCATACAGGATCTCTGATCGCCACGTTGATGGAACCGCGTTGCATGTTCACACCGCTCGAACCTCTCCGTCCTCTGCCGTCCTTCCGCCAAAGGTGGGGCGGCCCGCAACCGACAGGGACGCCCCAGTTCGTGACGCCATTGTTATTTGACGGCAAACGAACAGGAAACGGTATATGTCGCAGAAACCAAACAGTTGGAAGGCCGTTAGCGCAGCGGGTTCGGTATCGACCTGAACCGATCCGGAGGCAATCTGGAGCACGGAGCCTTTTTTCTGTCAAAATTTCCTATAATATCTTCGTCATGCCGAAGCCTGTCCTTCTGGTCATTGTACAGAAGCGGCGCGGCGGATCGCAGGCCGTTGGCTTTTCATATATCCTCGGGATACGGCCCGGCGACAAAGCGTGCGCATCGCGAGCGTGGAGTTAGCATGACGTGCCGACGACGGGGGCGAACATCCTAAAAATTCGACTGATCGGGCACATGGTCGCCATGACCCCGACAGGCAAAAACGTTCTTCCGGCGGGAGCACGGAGAACACGGGGATTGCTGGCCATTCTGGCTCTCTCCAACCGCAAGCCCGTCATGCGTCAGCGCCTGACCGAACTTCTATGGAGCACGCGTCCGACCGATCTTGCACGCGCTTCCCTGCGGCAGGAAATCCACCGCCTGCTCGACGCGCTCCAGCCTTTCGGCACCGAGATCATCGATATCGGGCGACATACATTAACGCTCAGGCCGGACCTGACATCGGTCGATGTGGAGGATATCTATACCGGAGACCTCGGTGCGCTGGACGATACGGTTGAGCCTGAGGAGATGCTGTTCACTGACCTGAACGGAATCGATCCAGCCTTCGATCAATGGCTCCAGACCCAGAGAGCGCGCTTCTCCCGCCATATCCAGCATCTGATGAAATCCGACCAGGTGAGCCCGGACAGTCTGGCACGCATTCTCCCCTCCTACTCTCCATCAGACAAAGACCCCATGCCAGGCGACGCTGGTCCTGAGACCCCTCCCCCGATTGCGCGGGCGGGCCAGTTTCATGCGCAGCCGAACGATTCGCTTTCCGCTGGCCATTTTCCTTGGAAGAACGGTGCCCCGGGGCTCGAAACCTTGCGCCGCCTGTCTGATCCGCCCGCGATCGGGCCACGCCCACAGAACGGAAAAGGAGAAGGTGACTCTCAGCCACCGGCCGCCTCGGCGAAAGTGCGGTCCCTCAGTCTCACCCTCATGCCGATCGAGACGAAAGACCCATCCCTGAAGACGTTGGCGGACGAACTGGGAAGCCTGCTCAACATGATGTTCGTCGGGTCCGACGCCTTTACGCTGGTCATTTCCCAGCCGCCACGCGACGAACTGGATGCAACGGGCGATTGGATCGAAGCCCTCCGTGGCAAGCAGATCGATTTTCTGTGCACGGGCATCCTGCATTCCAGCGTGAAAGGCAATGAGGAACACCCGGCCCTGCTGCTGCGACTGATCGACGTGCAGAATGGCGGCGAGATGATCTGGACAGTACGCGCCGCCCTGCCATCCGGTACCCGGCAGAATCCCGGCCTCGCCGCCCCCCTGCTTGCCAGGGCGGTTCTGTCGGCGCAATGGTCCGCCATCCTTCGCCATGCCCGCCATCTTCTGAAATGCAGTATCCAGGCACTGACTCCCGATCAGTTGGCGGCCCGGGCGCTGGTCACGCTGCTACAGGCCCAGCCTCATGCCCTGCACGAAGCTGAAACCCTTCTCAAATTCGCGGAATGGCTCGGCCCCAATCAGCCGCTCGTCGCCATTGCCCGCGCCGTAACGGAGATGACCCGCGCCAACGCGTTCCTCCAGGGCGACCATGCGGCGAGTGTGGCGCGCGCCTTGGCCGCCGCCCAACATGCGGCGGTTCTTTCACAGCATAATATCAGCCGGAACTTCCTGCTCGCCTTCGTTTATTGTCATATTCCCGGCTACGCGGACACGGCCGACGCGTTGCTCTCCCCATTCAAGAGCAATGACGAAGACGCTGATCAGGCATGGTTCGCTCCCTACCGGGCACTTCAGGCCCTTCTTGCCTTGATAAACGGCCGAGAGGAAACCGCGCGAAATCTTCTGAAACATTATCGCATATCGGGAAACGCGCAGCCGCTCAGCGTCGCGATGGATCCCTGCGCGGTTCTTTACCTCTTCCTCGCCGATCTGCCCACGGAAGCAGTCCGGGTCGGGCGGATGGTCGCCGCACTCTATCCGCAGCTTCCATCAGCGCTTGTCTACCATCTCGTCGCGCTCACCACCGAAGAGAACGGTGCGGAACGCACCGCCATCCTTGCCCGGCTCTCGGCGCTCGACCCGGAGCTGACGATCCGCCGCGTGATAATGAGCAATCCGTCTCTCCCGGCAGGGGCCCGCGCCAAACTCGCGACCGCATTGCACCTGACGGGCCTTCCGGAATGAGAAAGACTCGCTCTGAAAAAGAAACATTCTGTGCGTGACGACACGACAAGTCGCCGGCGAAGGAATCCCTGTTCCTTCGCCGGTTATTTCCTGCGTGAAATCCTGATCCAGCGGCCGATCAGCAGCGCAATCGGAAAGCTGAGAGCGATATAGGCGCCAATAGCGGCAAGAATTGTCTGGATCATGCCTGTGCGCGATCGTCCCATGAATCAGTATATCGAAAAAAACAGGGCCTCATAAGGTCGCCGCCCGTTCCGGTGACATCCGACCGCGCACGAGATCGAAAAAAGCCAGCATATTGCCCACCAGCCGCCCGCGCCGGTCTATATAGGGTTCCGGACGTATAGCCTTCACAATGTTGGAGAGCAGATTGCGGATAATATGCTCCCAGGCGCGCGTTCGCGGATACCCCTCCTTCTTTGCCGCGATATAAAGCGGGTTTGCACCCTGCGAATAGCCCAACTTGATCCCGGAACTGCGGCCGCGTTTGACACCCAGATGAACACCCCGTGCGTCCGGCAGAAGCCGCACATCGCCATGGGCCGCCAGCCGACGCGAAAGATCCACATCTTCCTGCCATCCATAGAGCGGCAGGCGTTCGTCGAACGACAGGCCGAATGCGCGCATCGGCGCCAGGCGAAGCGCCATGTTGCAGCCATATCCGGTAAAGACAGGCTCCGGCCCTGATGGGCCATGGCCTTCTCCGCGCGCGGCCAGGATCGCCCGACCTGCGGCGACATCAAGGCCCGGCCCCTTGATCCCGTCGGCTAGAACCGCTCCGGTCACGACAACCGTACGAGCGTTCGTCTCCAGGTGTCTCTCGACCGCCTCAAGGTAATGCGGCTCGGCCAGGAAATCATCGTCAAAGAACATGACGACATCGGCGCCGGGTATTGCGGCAAGGATCGCGTTCCGCTGCCGGGTCAATCCGCGCGGCCCGGTAATCAGGCGCACACCGGGAAACGCCTCCGCCGCGCCCTGCATATCCTCATCGGATGGCGCGCAGACGACAATTTCATCGGGTTGGCGGATCTGGCCCCTGAGGTCACGAAGTATTTCGGCAAGGACAGGCGCCCGTCCCGCCGTGGCAATTCCGACGACAATCTTCATGGCGTCTTCCTGCTTTGATAAACACGGACATAGTCAACTTCCATGATCGACGGGCTGGGCGTCTTGTCGATCGGCCAGCCGCCGCCCAATCCGAGATCGACGAGCACATCAAGGCCCGCAAGCGGACGCGGCGGGGTCGGCGTACGCCAGATCTCCCGGCGGTCGAAATAGACGATGACCCATTGCGGCGTCACGTCGGCACCATACGTGTGGAAGGCCTGCGACAGACTTCCTTTCGGAACGGCCTGGGTATGCATCTCCGAGTGGTTTTCACGGCTGTTTGCTGGATTCCGCTCCGTAACAGTCACGTTATAGGCGGCAGGAAAACGACCGTAATGCTCGATGATATCGACTTCCAGGGCATGTTTCCCCGATCCTGTCGGTGTCAGTTCCTCCAGCCAGAAGGCAGGCCACACCCCGTCCCCCGCCGGCAGGCGCGCCCGCATCTCGAAATAACCGTAAGGCGCGGTGAAACCGCTGCCGAAGCCAGGCGCGGACGACAGCAAACCGGACTGCCATTTGCCGTCCGCCGTGCGACGCATCTCGATGCGAAGGATTCCGTCCCGAACGCTGAAGGGCAAGCCCGGCTCCTTGTCACGGAAGGTGGCATCGCCGAAATCACCGCCCCACGGCGTATGCGCGCTCCAGACCGTATCAGGTCCGTGCGGCGAGACACTGAGATGGTCGAACTCCTCATCAAAGATCACGGCCCTGCCATCAAGATCGATCCTGCCTCCTGGAGCGGCCCCGAGCGCGCCCCCACCCCATCCGACACCCAGCGCGGCAAAACTGCCTGCCATCGCGGGGATGATACGCTGCCTCAGTCTTTCGACGATCGCTGAAATGGACATGGTCATGGCGCCTCCTTGGGCAAAGACTGTTTCTTGCGATGTGGTCTCGCCACCCGCCGATCAGAGGTCACCTCCCCTTCCATATTCCGGAAGACAGATACGCACCTGAAAAGAAACTTGATCTTCGCTTGGACGTAGACGATGGTTAATACATTCAACGCATTTCGTCCATCTTTTCGATTGATCACGCTTGGACGTTCGATGCGCAACGCCGCCTGGCCGCGGTGGAAGGGAGTCACGTGGGCATCACGCTTTTCTTCCTGGTCCTGGCGCCTCTTTGCCTCCTATGGATCAATCGACCGGAGCGGCTGATCCAGCTCATGATCATCATGGGCATATTCGAGGCCAGCGCCGCGATCACGGTCGGCGGCTTCGGGATTGCCCCCAACACGCTGCCGGCCATAGCCATGGTTTGCTATATCGGCGCGCAGTTTCTGCTCGGCGCCCGCTATCCCGGCCGCGCACGGGTCTGGCCGCTTCTGATCCCGCTGCTCGTCGTCGCTGGCTGGGCAATCCTGACATCCTGGCTGAGTCCGCGCTTTTTTGAAGGGCGCGTCTATGTCTGGCCCCAGAAATCGACGCCTCCCTTCGTCATCACCCCTCTCACGCCCAGTTCGGCGAACCTCAACCAGGACCTTTATCTCCTTCTCAACATCATCATTTTCGTGATGGTCGCGCTATACATGACCCGACAGGGCGCTCCAGGGCGGCCATTTCATCCTGTCAGCATCCTGCGAGCCTATTTCGCGAGCGTACTGCTCGCCTTCGGCTTCGGCGTCTGGCAATTCGCCAGCCATGTCGCGCATGTCCCCTTCCCTTCGGACATGCTTTATTCGAATCCGGGATGGTCGATCCTTACCGAACAAACAGTTGGTTCCCTCCCCCGAATCAATGCAACTTTTTCAGAGCCATCCGCGTTTGGCGGCTACATGGCGGCTGGCGCCTTCTGTGCAGGATGGCTGATCCTCAATGACTTCCCTGGCACCCTTGTCAGAATCACGCTGGCCGCAGCCGTTGCCGGCGTTTTTCTTTCCACATCGGCAACAGGGATCGTCACTCTTGGGATCGGCGCGCTGATCGTGGTGCTCATGGGCGTTACAATCCACGCGAAGCGGTTCCTGCCCATGATAAAGCGGCGGGCCGTCCAGTTTCTGATTTTCAGTATCGTGATCATGGTCCTTGTGACCGTCATGACCCCGGACCTGCTGACCAGTCTCGGCACGATCGTCGACAGCGTGACGAACAAGCAGGACAGTGAATCGTACAATGCCCGCAGTTCCACCGATCTCGACAGCCTGCAAGCGGCCATCGACACGTTCGGCTTCGGCGTCGGCTGGGGCAACAACCGGTCGTCGAGCCTGATCCCCGGCCTGCTCGCGGCAATCGGCATTCCCGGCATGCTCGGCCTCATCTGGTTCGCGTGGCGCCTCATCTCCCGTGTCAGGTCATTGCGCCGGATGGACCGGAAGCTGGAGGATATCCAGGTCGTCAACGGGGCCAGCGCGGCCCTCGCGGGCTATCTGGTTTCGGCATGTCTCTCCGCCCCGACGATCACCACTGCGTCTTTTTATGTCTTTCTTGCCCTGCTGATTTCCGGCATCGCCCGGGCGGAAGGCACACAGGCAAGCAAGGCGCCCGCCCCCCTCTTCCCTCCCGCCGAACGCCGTAGCCCGAACCCAGGCAGGATACGCGGAACCGCCCCCTCCAGCATTCGTGGGTGATCAGACCGTGACAATACGATTTCCCGTCATGAACGGGCCATACAGACCAACGCGCAGAACAGGCATGTACCGCATCGTGGGAGCCGTCGCCTGTGCCGCGCCGTTATTTCCAACCCATGCTTCCGCCCAGGTCCTGAGCCAGTATTTCCCCGAAATTGGGCGAGGTGTCGGCGAAACCTGGGTCGATTCGGAACAGATTCGCATTAGCAGGGAATTCCAGCCGCAGGGCCTGCATCTCGGCGGGTTCAAGCTGAACGGCGATCTGAACGAAGGCGTCGGCTACATCGACAATGCCAATCGCCTTCCCGGCGGCGGGCAGAGCGCGATCATCTCCACCGTCGCGCAGATCGGCCTCACCTCGGACTGGTCGGTGGACCGGCTCTACACCAATGCTTCCGTTTCCGATCTGCGTTATCCAAGCCAGGGTTCGCAGAACCAGACGACCTGGACAGCCGCGATCGGCGGTTACCACGATATCGCGAACGACAGGCTGGGTTTCGACTATTCCCACCTCAACCTCGTCCAGACACCCAACACGCTGGGCAGCTTTGCCACGATCCAGCCTGTGAAATACCAGGTCGACCGGGCGGCTCTCAGCTATACCGTCGCGCGCGATGGGCGCTTTTCCCTGATTCCGGAAGGGAACATAACGAATTTCTCATTCGATCAGGGAGCCCGCCTCCCATCGGCCATCGGCATTTCCGTTCCTCAGACCTATCGTAACCGGGCAGTGATCGTCGAAAGTCTCACCGGCCGTTATCACTGGACGGAAGCCGCCAGCGCGCTGGTCATGCTGCGGGGTACCGAAATTCGGTACACGCATGGCCTCGCAGGCTATCCAGGCCGCGATTCCAACGGACTGGCCCTTATGGCGGGCATCGATTACAGCGCCATTCATCTGATCGATTTGCGCGTTCTGGCCGGATACCAGCGTCGTTTCTACCGCAACGCAGCCTATCCCGATTACGCCACTCCGATCGTGGAAGCCCAGGCAAGCTGGGCACCTTCACGCCTGACGCGTCTCCAACTGGATGTCCAGCACGGGATCGAGGACAGCGCCTTCGAAAACGTGGCCGGCTTCACCTATACAAATTTACAGCTCGGGCTCAGCCACCAGTACCGGCGCGACGTTATCCTCTCCGGTCACTTCACCTTTCAGAAAGGGCAATACCAGAACACGCCCACACGTCTCGTCGGCAGCATCCTCACGCAGGCCGGCGGCGACCAGACCATTTTCGGAGGAGGGCTTTCGGCCCAGTGGCTCGTGAACCGGCATCTCAGGCTGAATCTCGATTATAATATCTCCAATCAGAACGTCCTGGGTACGACGGGAAAATTTACCGTCAATACCGTCATGATACGGGTGGACGTAAATCTGTGACCTGAAACGATCATCACCAATCAACCTCAACAGGGAAGTTCCGACATGTTGCCGCTTCGTCATACCCTTGGTGCTCGCACTGCAAGAATCGGCTTCCCGTTCGTGATCACGGGAGCATGCCTCGCCGGCTGCGCGCCCGGAGCCAATCTGACGCCGATCCCGCGCTATGACCCGGCAAGCTACACGATCGGTGTCGGCGACCGGATCAATGTGTCGACATTCGGCGAAAACCAGTTCCAGACCGATACGCGCGTGCCGGTCGACGGCAGCATTGCCTTTCCACTGATCGGCATGGTCAAGGCCGAGGGGCTGACCACCAGGGAACTCAGCGAGCGCGTCGCCACGACCCTGAAGGACCAGCATATTCTCAGCAACGCACGGGTGACCGTGCAGGTCCTGGATTACCGCCCCATTTCCGTCATCGGCGAAGTCGAACATGGCGGCCAATTCTCCTATCAGCCGGGCATGACCATGCTGAAGGCGGTGGCGGCCGCCGGCGGCTTCTCCTATCGCGCGTTCCAGGACTATGCCTATGTCGTTCGTCAGGAACCTGGCGGCGCGGTCGTCGGCCGCATCGAACCGCAGGATTACGTGAAGCCCGACGATGTCATCAAGATTTACGAACGTCATTTCTGATCGACCGCCCGGAGGGCGGCATCTGGAACACCGGAAACCCCTCATCCCGCATGACGGGTTTCCGGCATTCAATCCGTATCCCACCGTCGATTCACCCGCGCACAAGATACGGATCGCCTGCCCGGAACCGAAAGCTGAGCGCCCGACCCGCCGTCGCGGGCCGTGTGCTCGGGTCCGGCACTCCAGATGCATCGCAGACTCCACTGGCCAAGGGTCAGGCCCCTCGAACGTCAGCTATTCGACGCACCCGGTCGAATGTTCCGGGGTGCGGAAACGACCCACGATCCCACCGGTCATTCATCATACGCCCCACGATGCGGATTTCCCCAACGAGGTCGGGTTAGAAGATGTCGATCACCTATGAAAGTATATTGAAGAAGGTTTCACGCGCTGCCTTCGGCACTGCAAGTATCATGCTGATGATCCTGTCCACAGGGCTCATCTTTTACGGCGTATTCAATCTGTTCTTCACGCTGCTGACATCCTGGCATGAGGGGCGCGGTGCGCTGCTTCTTGCCATCAGCTACGTCGTGATCGCTATCGCCGTTTTCGACGTGGCCAAATATTTCATGGAAGAGGAAGTCATTCAAAGTCGTGCCAAGGTGTCGCCCCTCGAAGCCCGCCTGAGCCTCACCAAATTCATCACGACGATCATTATCGCGATTTTCATCGAGGGGCTGGTCGCGGTTTTCGAAGTAAGCCGCGAGCACATACAGCAGATCTTCTATCCCATCGGACTCCTCGCGACGGCAACGGTGATCGTGCTCTCGCTGGCGGTTTACCAGCGGATCAGCGTGGATACTGAAAACCAGGAATCACGCACCATCATCCATTCGAAGTGATGCTGCCCTACTTATCCGCGTCGATATGGAAGGCTTTTTGCAAACTCAGCCTGTCGGCGATCGGAACGCCTGGGAGCCCGAGCAGAATCGGCATGACGGGGCCTTCTGCTGGGTTCCTTTCCCCGACTTATCCGGCTCCCCGACATTTGCTCTCCCGGCCACCCGGTCGATGGACTCCGGCATCGCCTGGCATTCATTCATGCACGGGTGCATCAGCAGAAATTTCGAATCCTCCGCAACCCTCCCGGCACAGGCGCGTAGGGTCAGACATGCCTACCGACGGGGGAGCTGCCATTCTTGATGGCGCTCTCGAGGCGGTCCCGGCGGATGAGACCCGCCCACGGACGTGATCGACCGGCATCTCGCGCACCGCACCGTTTCCCGAGATGCAGGCCGGCTGGCGCTCCAGCGGACGACATCCGCCGAGGCTCCGCGCACCCCTTGAAACGGAAAGGAATTCATCATGGCCACCCAGGAGAAGACGCTATCCGATGCGTTCTATGAAACGCTGAAGGACATTTACTTTGCCGAGAAGCAGATCCTGAAGGCCCTCAAGAGATCCGTCCGCGCCGCCCAGGCGCCGGATCTCAAGAAGGCATTCGAAACCCACGCCACCGAAACCACCCGCCATGTCGAGCGGCTGAATGAGGTGTTCGGACTGATCGGCAAGGCGCCGCGCAGCAAGACCTGCGAGGCGACACAGGGCATCCTGGCGGAAATGGAGGAAGACCTCGAAACATTCGGCTCCACCGAGGCGGCGGACGCGGTCCTGATCGGCTGCGCTCAAGCCATCGAGCATTACGAAATCTCCCGCTACGGCACGCTCAAAGCCTGGGCTGCCACGCTCGGGCTTACGGAAGCAGAAGAATTGCTGTCCGAGACACTCGAAGAGGAGAAGCGGACCGACGCCCTCCTCATCGCAATCGCCGAGCGCGAGAGCAATCCGGAAGCGGCCCTCCAGCCGACATGACACGACCTGCCGGCGAAGCCTTCCATTCCTCGCGCCCCCAACGGTGGGCGAACGGGATGGAAGGTGCGCCGCACGGGTTGCCGAGACGCTAAAATTCATGCTGATCGCTCGTATGTGACAAACCTCCGATCCCTGCCGGCGGCTATATATCTGTTGATGGGCAGCCATGCCCCACGCGACGGTTCCACACCCCGGATCATGGAAAGATGGCGCTTGATACATTCCTGGAGGCGTAAGGGACCGCGCGGCGCCCGAAGAAGACGGCCGACGGAGATGCCGACCTGCGGGGCATTCCCACCGGATCAGCTACAAGCCCGCACCATCCGCTCATGAACGCCATCGTCCGGCTGGCGCTCGCACGGCCCTACACCTTCGTGGTCATGGCGATCCTGATCGTGATTGCCGGCGTGCTGTCGGCCATCCGTACGCCCAAGGACATCTTTCCCACTATCAGCATCCCGGTGGTCGCAGTCGCATGGACCTATACCAATCTCTCGCCGCAGGACATGTCGGGCCGCATCCAGCTTCCTTTCCAGCGCGCGCTGACAACGACGGTCAATGATATCGAGCATATCGAAGGTCAGGCGCTGACCGGGATCGGAATCACCAAGGTCTTCTTCCAGCCCGGCGCCGATATCCGCCTCGCCAACGCTCAGGTCACCGCCATTGCGCAGACGCTGCTGCGCCAGCTTCCACTCGGCACGACCCCACCGCTGATCCTCAACTACAACGCCTCCACCGTGCCGATCCTTCAGCTCGGCCTGTCGGGCACGGGGCTGACCGAACAGCAGCTCTATGATTTCGGGTTCAATTTTATCCGCACCCGGCTGGTGATGGTGCCCGGCGCCGCCATCCCCTTCCCCACTGGCGGACGGGTGCGGCAGATCCAGATGGATCTCAACCCCAGCCAGTTGCAGGCGCGGGGCGTCTCCGGCCTGGACGTGGCCAATGCCCTGTCCGTCCAGACCCAGATCACACCCGCCGGATTCGTGAAAATCGGCGAATATCAGTATAACCTCCGGCTCAACAACGCCCCGCTCTCGGTCGAACAGCTCAACATGCTGCCGATAAGAACGGTGAATGGCGCCGTGGTCCGTATTCGCGACGTGGCCCATGTGCGCGACGGCGCGCTGCCGCAGCAGAATATCGTCCATGTCGACGGCCAGCGCTCGGCCTTGCTGACGGTGCTGAAATCGGGCGAGACCTCTACCATCGCCATCGTCCAGGGCATCCGCGACACGATCCCCGATGCCCGGCGCGGCCTGCCAGCCCAGTTGAAGATCACGCCGGTCAACGACCAGTCGCTGTTCGTCAAGGCCGCCGTCAGCGGCGTGCTGCGCGAGGGTGCAATCGCGGCGGGGCTGACCAGCCTGATGATCCTGCTCTTTCTCGGCTCGTGGCGCTCCACCCTGATCGTCGCCACGTCGATCCCGCTTTCGATCCTGGGCGCCATCGCTCTCCTGTCGGTCCTCGGCCAGACGCTGAACGTCATGACGCTGGGCGGCCTCGCCCTGGCCGTCGGCATCCTGGTCGACGAAGCGACGGTCACGATCGAAAATATCGAGCGCCATCTGGAAATGGGCAAGGACGTGCACGCCTCCATCATCGACGGATCGGGCGAGATCATCGTTCCGGCCTTCCTGTCGCTGCTGTGCATCTGCATCGTCTTCGTGCCGATGTTCTATCTGCCGGGTGTTTCGGGCTTCCTCTTCGTGCCGATGGCGCTGTCGGTGATGTTCGCGATGACGATGTCCTTCATCCTCTCGCGCACGCTGGTCCCCACCATGGCCATGTTCCTGCTGCGTGCCCACAGTCATGAAAGCAAGCCGGCCGGCGGCCTGTTCACCCGCTTCCAGCAGGGGTTCGAACGGCGCTTCGCCGCCTTTCGTGAGCGATACGGCGCGGTGCTGGAAGCCGTGCTGGCACATCGCGGCCGCTTCGTCGCCCTCTTCCTCGGCTTTGCCGTCCTCAGCCTGGCCTTCCTCCCCTTCCTCGGGCGTAATTTCTTCCCCCAGGTCGATGCCGGCGCGATGACGCTGCATGTGCGCGGCCCGGTGGGCATGCGGATCGAGGAAACCGCCGCCCTGTTCCTCGACGTCGAGAAAGCGATCCGCGCGCGCATCCCGGTGGAGGAGGTGCTGTCGATCGCCGACATGATCGGCCTGCCGAACAGCGCCATCAACGTCTCCTACAGCGCCTCCGGCACCATCGGCCCCGAGGACGGCGACATCCTGATCGCCCTGAAGGAGAACCATCACGCCACCCAACGCTATATCCGCCGCCTGCGTGCCGAACTGCCCCGCCTGTTCCCGCAGGCGAGCTTCGCCTTCCTGCCGTCCGACATCACCAGCCAGATCCTCAATTTCGGCGCCCCGGCCCCGATCGACGTCCAGGTCAGCGGCCCGCACCCGGATGAAACACGGCAGTTCGCCGAACTTGTCCTGCGGGAAATCCGCCACATCGACGGGCTGGTCGATGCCCGGATCCAGCAGCCCGCCAACTATCCCGAACTGCGTTTCGAGGTCGACCGCACCCGTATCAACCAGCTTGGCCTGACCGAGGGCGACGTTACCAGCAGCATCGCGACCTCCATCGCCGGCACGTCCCAGACCGCGCCGCTGTACTGGCTGAACCCGCAGAACAACGTGACCTACCCGATCGCGGTCCAGATGCCGGAATACCGCATCGGTGCCCTTTCGGACGTGATCGGCCTGCCCGTAACCGGCACGGGCGCCCAGGCAACCCGCCCCCAGGTGCTGGGCGCATTGGGCACGATCACGCGCGGCACAACATCGCCCGTCGAAGGGCAATACAACATCCGCCCGCTGATCGACGTCTTCGCCGGCAATGACGGCCGCGACCTCGGCGCCGTCGCGTCCGAGGTGCAAGAGGTGCTGACCCGTCTGGAGCACCAGCGCCCGGCAACGGTCACAGTCACGCTGCGCGGGCAGTACCAATCCATGAACACCGCCTTCACCGGCCTGGGTGCCGGGCTGCTGGGCGCGATTGTGCTGATCTACCTGCTGATCGTCGTCAATTTCCAGAGCTGGACCGATCCCTGCATCATCATCCTCGCCCTGCCGGCGGCGCTGGCGGGGATCTGCTGGATGCTGTTCGCCACCGGTACGCCGCTATCGGTCCCGGCCCTTACCGGTGCGATCATGTGCATGGGGGTGGCAACCGCCAATTCCATCCTCGTCATCGCTTTCTGCCGCGAGCAGCTCGACGAACATGGCGATGCGCTGCGAGCGGCGCTGACGGCCGGCAAGACCCGCCTGCGGCCCGTGCTGATGACCGCGCTGGCCATGGTCATCGGCATGCTGCCCATGGCTATGGGTTTCGGCGAGGGCGGCGAGCAGAACGCCCCCCTCGGCCGCGCCGTCGTCGGCGGTCTGGTCTTCGCCACCTGTGCCTCGCTGTTCTTCGTGCCGACCCTGTTCGCGATCATCTACGAACGACGCGCGCGGCTGGCCACGCGGGGAGCCTCGGCCCATGCCTGACCCCGCACCAGGGACGATACAGGGCGACCGGCCCCAGCCCCGGCTCGGCCGGTTCGTGCTGATCGCGGGCGCGGTCTTCGCGCTGGTCCTGGTGGCAGGCACGCTTCTGCGCCTCCATGCCCGCCACCTGCTTCATGCATCGACACAAGCCGCCGCCATCCCGACAGTGAGCATCGTCCACCCTGGCGGCATGGCAACGGACAGGCTGGTCCTGCCCGGCCGGTTGCAGGCCTGGTACAGCGCGCCAGTCTATGCGCGGACCAACGGCTATCTCCGGCGCTGGTACGTCGATATCGGAGAAAAAGTGCAGGAAGGGCAGTTACTGGCGGAGATCGACACACCGGACGTCGACCAGCAGCTCGCCGCCGCCCGCGCCGCGCTGGCGACCCGCACCGCCCAGCGCGACCTCGCCGGAATCACCACCCGCCGCTGGGACCGCCTCAACGCGCAGAACGCGGTCTCGCAACAGGAAACCGACGAACGAAGAGGCAATTTCGCCGCTAGCGAAGCCATGCGCCACGAGGCGGCGGCGGATGTGGAGCGGCTGCAAACCCTCTCCGGCTTCAAGCATATCGTGGCGCCGTTCGCCGGCGTGGTCACCAGCCGCGCCACCGACATCGGCGCGCTGATCGCCGCCGGCACCGCGGCGGCGCAGCCGCTCTTCACCGTCTCCGATGTCGTCCGGTTACGGCTCTATGTCAGCGTCCCCCAGACCTATGCCGCGAGAATGCAGGACGGCATGGTGGTCGCGTTCACGGTGCCCGACTATCCCGGCCGAACCTTTCAGGCCCACCTCATTCATTCCTCGGACGCGGTCGATCCCCAATCCGGCGCGATGCTGGTGCAGCTTGTCTACGATAATGGCGAAAACCTGCTGAAACCGGGTGCCTATGCCCAGATCGCCTTCACCTTCCCCGGCACCGATCCGAGCAGGGGCACCGATCTCGTCCGCGTGCCCGCCAGCAGCCTGCTGTTCCGACGCAATGGCACGACCGTCGCCCTGATGGATTCCAGCCACCATGTCAAAATCCAGCCCATCACCATCGTAACCGATTTCGGCACCGAACTCGCGGTCACGGGTCTGCCGCCACAAAGCGCCGTCATCGACAATCCCAGGGACGATCTGCGCGACGGCGATGCCGTCGAACCGCGGGAACCGGAGCACCCGCATGGCGCCTGAGCGCCGGCGTTTGTCCCGAGCACGGGTGACAGGGGCAATTTTTCCCGGCCGGGTGCAGGGCGGCCCCCTGCTTCTGACCCTCACCCTGCTCGCCGGCTGCGACCTGGCCCCGCATTACCAGCCCCCGTCGTCCCCCACCCTGCCCACCACCTTCAAGGAAACCGGCCCCTGGACCCCGGCCCACCCGTCTGACGCATCGGCGCGCCAGGATTGGTGGACGATCATGGCCGACACCCGACTGAACGATCTGGAAGCCCGGATCGAACTTGGCAGCCCGCAACTCGCGGCGGCAGTCGCGCGATATGATCAGGCCCGCGCCCTGGTGCGACGCGCGCGCGCCGAATTCTTTCCCCAGATCGACGCGTCCTCCAGCGCCGAGCGCGAGCGGGCCGTCCTTCCCCAGACCGGCAATTATTTCGATTATCGTACATACAGGGCTGGGGGCACCGTCTCGTGGGAGCCCGACATCTGGGGCCGCATCCGCAACCTCGTCGCCGCCGCGCGGTCCGAGGCCCAGGCCAGCGCCGACGATCTGGCCGGCATGCGCCTCAGCCTGGAAGCCGAACTGGCCGAGGATTATTTCCAGTTACGCGGACTGGATGCCCGGATCGACGTGCTGCGGCGCACGGTCAGCGCCTACCAGGCGGCATTGAACCTGACCACGACGCGCTTTAGTGGCGGCGCCGCCAGCGAACTCGATGTCGGCCGAGCCCGCACCCAACTGGCCTCCGTACAGTCCGAACTGGACCAGCAGGTGGCCAATCGCGCCCTGACCGAACATGCCATCGCGGTACTGATCGGCGAGGAACCCTCCCTTTTCTCGCTCCCGCCGGTCAGCACGCTGGACCCGGTCCCGGTCATTCCCACCACGGCCCCGTCTGCCCTGCTGCAACGCCGGCCGGATGTCGCCGCCGCCGAGCGGCATATGGCGGCGGCCAACGCACGCATCGGCATCGCGCGGGCGGCTTTCTTCCCCGCCATTACCCTCGGCGCCTCGGGCGGATCGGCGACGACGACCGGCATGCTCATCTCCTCCGGCACAGGCGTCTGGGCACTCGGCCCGGCACTGGCCACACTGGCGGTCTTCGACGGCGGCCGGCGCTTCGCCGATCTGGCGGCCATGCACGCCGCCTATGCCGAAATGGCCGCGAATTACCGGCAAACATCCCTCACGGCCTTCCGCGAGGTCGAAGATCAGCTTGCCCTGCTCAACCATCTGGCCGACGCCTCCGCGCGACAGGAGGAAGCCGTTACCGCCGCCGCCCGCACCAACCAGTTGGCGACGATCCAGTATCGCGAAGGCGCGGTGGATTATCTTCAGGTCGTCATCGCCCAGACAGCGGAACTTCAGGCACGCGAGGGCATGATCGCCATCGTCACCCGCCGCCTGGTCGCGGGGATCGACCTCGTGCGGGCCATGGGTGGCGGATGGCGGGCGGGGCAAGCGGCCAGTCCGCCATCCCCCACCCTGCGACTTCGTTAAATCGCCGTTAAAGATTGCCCGGCCAGCAACCCGGTCTCCGCGCCCCACGTTCAGCCGGCATAGCGCGTTATGGTTCGAACAGACCGTTTCCAGAAAAAGAACGCAGGCCGCAACCTGCACCGATCAGTTCCCGACCCAGAATAGATATTTTCAGAACAGCCCCTGAGCGATCCCAACACCGACGCACGCGGCATCGCCACTCCCGGTAGCCGCGACCAACCCGATGGTCTCGTCCATGTGTAGCTTCTGTGTGCTGCATCCGTTGATGCTTTACGCCATCGCCATTGCGGTGCTGCTGTCGGTGATGCTGGCCCTGGCATCCGTCACCGGCAACCGCCGGGTCGGGGCGGCCCGTGGCGCGTCGATGAACCTGCCGTTCGAATCCGGCATCCTGCCCGTGGGTTCGGCCCATCTGCGCCTGCCGGTGCAATATTACCTGATCGCCGTGTTTTTCGTGATCTTCGATGCCGAGGCGGTCTTCCTGTTCTCATGGGCCACGGTGGTGCGGCAGGCCGGGTGGCAGGGCTACGCCGCGGTGGTTCTATTCCTTGGCTTCCTGGCCGTCGCGCTGGCCTATCTGTGGCGCAGCGGTGGCCTGGAATGGGGCCCGACGCAACGACTGACCCGAAAGGTACTCTAGCATGCGCTGGTCCCTGACATCGGCCACGGACGCGCCGCCTCCCGTGCAACCGGAGAACCCGAGCGTAACCGAAACGATCCGGCGTAACCTGGTGATGGGCCGTTTGCAGGATTTCGTGTCCTGGGGCCAGAAGCATTCGATCTGGCCGTTCAATTTCGGCCTGTCCTGCTGCTATGTCGAAATGGCGACCGCCTTCACCAGCAAATACGATATCGCCCGCTTCGGGTCCGAAGTGCTGCGCGCCACCCCGCGCGAGGCCGACCTGATTGTCATCTCCGGCACCGTATTCGTGAAAATGGCGCCGATCATCAAATATCTCTACGATCAGATGCTGGAGCCGCGCTGGGTCATCTCGATGGGTTCCTGCGCCAATTCGGGCGGCATGTACGATATCTACAGCGTGGTCCAGGGCGTGGATTCCTTCCTGCCGGTCGATGTCTACGTGCCCGGCTGCCCACCCCGCCCCGATGCCCTGCTGGAAGGGCTGATGCTGTTGCAGAACGCCATCGGCACCCAGCGGCGCCCGTTAAGCTGGATGGTCGGCCCGCAAGGCATCGAGCGCGTCACCCCGCCCAGCATGCGCGACGCCAAACGCGACGCGCGCCGGGCGGCACGCGACCTCCGCTCCCCCGACGCGCTCTGAACGGAGGCGATGATGATCGTGGCCACCCCACCCCGGCCGGCCGATCTTCGCACGTCCGAAACCATGTTCGAACAATTGGCGCATGCCCCCGCGCCGGTGATCCTGGCCATCGAGCCCACGCGCGACGGCGTCCCGACGGTGTGGATCGTGCGGCAGGACGTGCATGCGGCACTCGCCCGCCTGAAACAGCCGGACACGGCGCTCCGCATGCTGCTCGATCTCACGGTGATCGACGAGCGCGAACGCAGGCATCGCGGTAGCCAGCCCCCATCCGCCTTCACCCTGGTCTATCACCTGCTCTCGTTCGCCAACGCGGGTGACGAACTGCGCGTGAAAGTCCCCCTGCCGGAAGACCGCCCGCACGCCCCCACCATCAGCGACCTGTGGCCGAACGCGAACTGGTACGAATGCGAAGCCTGGGATCTGTTCGGCATCGTCTTCGACGACCACCCGTTCCTGCGCCGCATCCTGACGCCCCCCACATGGACCGGCCACCCCCTGCGCAAGGACCATTACGCCCGCGCCACCGAAATGCCGCCCTACAGCCTGACCGAGGACGCGGAAAAGCGCGAGCAGGAAGCCCTGCGCTTCGACCCCGGCCAATGGGGCATGCGCCGGCATTCGGCGAACACCGATTTCATGTTTCTCAATCTCGGCCCCAATCACCCCAGCGTGCACGGTGTCTTCCGCATCGTGCTGCAACTGGAGGGCGAGCGGATCGTCGATGCCGTGCCCGATATCGGCTTCCACCATCGCGGCGCCGAGAAGATGGGCGAGCGCCAATCCTGGCACAGCTACATCCCCTATACCGATCGCGTCGACTATCTGGGCGGCGTGATGAACAATTTCCCCTATGTCATGGCGGTGGAAACACTGGCCGGCATCCAGGTTCCGCCCCGCGCGCAGATGATCCGCGTGATGTTGGCCGAACTGTTCCGTATCGCCAGCCACCTGGTCTTCTACGGCACCATGAGCCAGGACGTGGGCCAGCTTTCGCCCGTGTTCTACATGTTCACCGACCGCGAGCGGGTGTTCGAGATTATCGAATCCATCTGCGGTTTTCGCATGCATCCGGCCTTCTTCCGCATCGGCGGCGTGGCGATGGACCTGCCCGTGGGCTGGGACGGCCTGATCCGCACGTTCCTCGACTACCTGCCCAAACGCCTCGACGAGTACGAGAAAATGGTGATGCGCAATGGTATTTTCCGCGCACGCACCAAGGGGGTGGGCGCCTACACGCTGCGCGAGGCGATCGAATGGGGCGTCACCGGCCCTGGTCTGCGCGCCTGCGGCCTGGAATGGGATTACCGCCGCCAGGCCCCCTATGCCTGCTACGACCAGCTCGCATTCGATATCCCGACTGCCACGAACGGCGATTGCTACGACCGCGTGGTGGTGCATATCGCCGAAATCCGCCAGAGCCTGCGCATCGTCCGCCAGTGCGTCGACAACATGGCGGCCGGCCCGATCAAGGCGGACCACCCGCTCACCACGCCGCCGCCCAGGGCGCGGACGATGCACGACATCGAAACCCTGATCCATCATTTCCTGAACGTGAGCTGGGGCCCGGTCATTCCGCCCGGCGAGGCGCGCGGCTGCGTGGAAGCCACCAAGGGGCTCAACCAGTATCATCTGATCAGCGACGGCGGCACCATGTCCTACCGCACCCGCATCCGCACCCCGTCCTTCCCGCATTTGCAGATGATCCCGCTGATCAGCCGCGGCGCCATGATCGCCGACCTGATCGCCATCATCGGCAGCATCGATTTCGTGATGGCCGATGTCGACCGCTGACACGCCCCTCCCCGCCGAGTTGCGGGCGCGGATCGCCGATCTGGCGCGCACCGAACACCAGCCCCGCGCGGCCTCGGTTTCCGCCCTTACGATGGTGCAGGAGCGGTTCGGCTGGGTCAGCGACGCGCACCTGCTCGAAACCGCGTCCCTGCTGGGCATGTCGCCGGCCGATCTCGACGGCATCGCCACCTATTTCAACCTGATCTTCCGCCGCCCGGTGGGACGGCACGTCATCATGCTGTGCGACAGCGTCTCGTGCTGGATCATGGGCCGCGACACGGTCTGCGCGCGCCTGCAAGCCCGGCTGGGCATCCGGCCGGGCGAAACCACGCCGGACGGCGCGGTCACGCTGCTGCCCATCGTCTGTCTGGGCCATTGCGACCACGCGCCGGCCATGCTGGTGGACCGCACCCTGCATGGCGACCTGGACGCCGAAACGGCGGAACGGCTGGCCGACGGCCTGCGAGGGGCGGCATCATGAGCCCGTCCGAACGCCCTCTGACCGCCATGATCGGCCTGCCGGACGGACCGCCCGATTGCGCCGCCTATGGCCGCGCCGGCGGCTGGCAGGCGGTGCGCCGCGCCCTGCGCGACATGACACCCGAGGCGGTCATCGACCTCGTCACCGCATCGAAACTGCGCGGACGCGGGGGGGCGGGCTTCGGCACCGGCCAGAAATGGAGCTTCGTCCCTAGGGACCCGGCCGCCACCCGCCGCAAATACCTCATCGCCAACGCGGACGAGATGGAACCGGGCACCTTCAAAGACCGGCTGCTGCTGGAAGGCAATCCGCTGCAACTGATCGAAGGCATGATCGTCGCTGGTTACGCCATCCAGGCCGGCCATGGCGTGATCTTCCTGCGCGGCGAATACCATCTGGCGCTGGAGCGCCTGAACCACGCCATCGCGGAAGCCCGTGAGGTCGGGTGGCTGGGCGAGAATATCCTCGGCTCCGGCTTCGGGTTCGAAATCCATGTCCACGCCAGCGGCGGCCGCTATATCTGCGGCGAGGAAACCGCCCTGCTGACCGCGCTTGAAGGCCGCCGGGCGCAGCCGCGCAGCAAGCCCCCCTTTCCGCAGGTCGGCGGCCTGTGGGGCGCGCCCAGTGTCGTCAACAATGTCGAAACGCTGTGCAACCTGCCGCACATCGTCACCAACGGCGCGGCGTGGTTCCTCTCGCTCGGCCTCGGCCCGGACAGCGGCACCAAGATCTATGGCGTCAGCGGCCGCGTGCGCCGCCCAGGCGCGTGGGAACTGCCGATGGGCACCCCGCTTCGCGAGATCATCGAGCAGCATGCCGGCGGCATGCGCGACGGCTACCGGTTGCGCGCCTTCCTGCCCGGCGGCGCCTCCACCGCGTTTCTCGACGCCGGACAGATCGACGTGACGATGGATTATGGCACGGTGGAAAAGGCGGGCAGCCGGCTGGGTACCGGCCTTGCCATCCTGCTGGACGACCGCACCTGCCCCGTCGGCATGCTGCATAATCTGGAACATTTCTTCGCCCAGGAATCCTGCGGCTGGTGCACCCCCTGCCGCGATGGCCTGCCCTGGGTGGAACGCCTGCTTGGCGCCATCGAGTCCGGTACCGGCGAACCCGAGGATCTGGACCGCCTGCACGACCATGCCCGCATGCTCGGCCCGATGGGCCGCACCTTCTGCGCCCACGCCCCCGGCGCCATGGCCCCGCTGGCCAGCGGGCTGAAGCTGTTCCGCGAGGATTTCGACGCCCACATCCACCAGCGGCGCTGCCCGCTGCGTGAAACCGCCTAGAAGGAACGGGACGATGGCGACGATCCTCATCGACGGCCGCGCCTGCCCCGCCCGCACGGATGAAAATCTGCTGCAAGCCTGTCTCGAAGCCGGCGCCGATCTCCCTTACTTCTGCTGGCATCCCGAACTCGGTTCGGTCGGCGCCTGCCGCCAGTGCGCCGTCAAGCAGTTCAGCGGCCCGGACGACAAGACCGGTCGCATCGTCATGGCGTGCATGACGCCCGTCACCGACGGCACGATCCTGTCGATCGACGACGCCCAGGCACGGGAATTCCGCGCCGGCGTCGTCGAATGGCTGATGACCAACCACCCGCACGACTGCCCCGTCTGCCCCGAAGGCGGCGAATGCCATTTGCAGGACATGACGGTCATGACCGGGCATGACCGGCGCCGCTACCGCTTTACCAAGCGCACGCACCGCAACCAGGATCTGGGGCCGTTCATCAATCATGAAATGAACCGCTGCATCGGCTGCTATCGGTGCGTGCGCTTTTACCGCGATTATGCCGGCGGCGAGGATCTCGCAGCCTTCGGTGCCCACAACGACCTTTATTTCGGCCGCTATGAAGACGGCGCGCTGGAAAACGCCTTCAGCGGCAATCTGGTCGAAATCTGCCCCACCGGCGTCTTCACCGACAAACCCTTTTCCAGGATCTACAGCCGCAAATGGGACATGCGCGGCGCCCCCTCCGTCTGCGCGCACTGCGCCGTCGGCTGCAATACCATCGTCAATGCGCGGCAGGGCACGGTGCGCCGGGTGATCAACCGCTATCACGACGCGGTCAATCGCTATTTCCTGTGCGATCGCGGGCGCTACGGCCACGGCTTCACCTCCGCGCCCACCCGCCCGCGCGCCCCCATGATGCGGCAGGACGGCATCCCCGTTCCCGTCTCGATCGCGACCGCGCTGGAGCGGTTCGCCGCCATGGCCGCCGACGGCCCGATCGTGGGCATCGGCTCGACACGCGCATCGCTGGAATCCAATTTCGCCCTGCGTGCCCTTACAGGCGCCGCGCGGTTCTCGACCGGGCTGACGCAGCCCGACCACGACCTGGCGATGCTGGTCCCGGCGCTGCTGCGCGCGACACAGGCGCGCAACCCCAGCCTGCACGACATGGAATCCGCCGACGCCGTTCTGGTCCTGGGCGAGGATGTCTGCGTCACCGCCCCGCGCCTTGGCCTGGCGCTCCGCCAGACGCTGCGCCGGGCCGCCTACCCGGCCGCCGACACGGCCAGGGTGCCGCATTGGATGGATGCCGCCGTGCGCATGCTGGGGACCGACGCCCCCTCGCCGCTGCTGGTGCTCACCCCCGCCCCCACCGACCTGGACCCGGTCGCGGCCACGACCCACCGCGCGGCCCCCGACACCCTCGCCCGGCTGGGCTTCGCCATCGCCCACCGGATCGACGCCTCGGCGCCCGACGCGCCGGACCTGTCGGAAACGGAAATCCAACTGGCGGACAGGCTCGCCAGCGCCCTGAGGGCCGCCCGGCGCCCGCTGATCGTCGCCGGCCTGCAATACGCCAATGCCGCCCTGCTGCACGCCGCCGCGAACATCGCCACCGCCCTGCATGCCGCCGGCACCGACCCGGCGCTTTCGCTGGTGATGCCCGACTGCAACAGCATGGGCATGGCGCTCCTCGGCGGTCTGCCGCTCGACGACGTGCGCGCCATGGCCCGCGCCGGCCGCATCGGCACGCTGGTGGTGATGGAAAACGACCTGACCCGCCGGCTGGATGCCACGGCCCTGCACGACCTTCTCTCCGCCGTCCCCCATCTGGTCGTCATCGACCATATCGCCACGCCGCTGACGCATGTGGCCGAGCTGGCTCTCCCCGCCGCCAGCTTCGCCGAAAGCGGCGGCACGCTGGTCAGCACCGAGGGCCGCGCCCAACGCTTCCTGCCGGCAGTCCTCCCGGACATGCCGGTTCAGGAAAGCTGGCGCTGGGCCCAACATCTTACCCACACCATGACCGACAGCCCCCACTGGACGGACCTCGACCAGATCATTGCCGCCATGGCGCAAGACATCACGGCCCTGTCGAGGGTCGGCAGCGCCGCTCCGGGCGCCGACTATCGTCTCGACGGTCGCAGGGTCCGCAGCGAACCGGCAAGGATCAGCGGGCGCACCGCCGTACGGGCCAATATCAGCGTTCGGGACCGTCCCCTGCCGCAATCGCCCGACACACCGCTCTCCCCCTCGATGGAAGGCGCCTACACCCCCGACATGCCCGGAGCCCTGGTACCCTTCTATCAGGTTCCCGGCTGGAATTCCGTCCAGTCCCTCAACCGATTCCAGCAGGAAATCGGCGGCCCGATGCGGGGCGGCGACGCCGGCATCCGCCTGCTGGACGATGCCCCCCAGGCACTGCCCGACTGGCATTACGACATCCCCGCCCCTTTCAGCTTCGGCCCGGACGATTTCCTGCTGCTGCCCGAGCACCGACTGTTCGGCACAGAGGAACTCAGCGCCCTCTCTCCACCCATCGCCGCGCGCGCGGCACCGGCCGCCCTGCGCCTCGGCACCCTGCCGGCGGGGCTGGCGGACGGCACCCTGGCCAGCATCACGCTGGCCGGCGAACCCGTCACCCTGCCGGTTCGCCACGACCCGGCACTTCCTCCCGGCATCGCTCTGTGCCCTCCACATCTGGCAGCGCGCGCCTTCAATGCCCCCATCCGCGTGCGGCTTCGCCGGGTAGATGCGCCATGACCGCCCCGATGCCGGTCATCATCGGCGTAACCCTCGTGGTTCTGCTGGGTCTGGCAACATTCCTGACATGGTTCGAACGCCGGCTGCTGGGGCTGTGGCAGGACCGGTACGGCCCCAACCGCGTCGGGCCTGGGGGCATTCTCCAGGCCGTGGCCGACGGCATCAAGATCCTGTTCAAGCAGGACTGGATTCCGCCCTTTGCCGACCGTGGCGTCTTCGTGCTGGCGCCGGCGATCGGCATGATGACGGTGCTGCTGTCCTTCGGCGTCGTGCCCGTGACCGCGTTCTGGAGCATTGCCGGCGACCTGAATGTCGGCCTGCTGTTCGTGCTGGCGATGATGGGCATGGGCGTCTACGGCGTGGTGCTGGCCGGCTGGGCCTCCAACAGCAAATACGCGCTGCTTGGCGGCATGCGGGCGGCCGCGCAGATGATCAGCTACGAAGTGTTCATGGGTCTGTCGGTGCTGGGCGTCGTGATGCAGGCGGGCTCGTTCACCATGCGCGATATCGTGCTGGCACAGTCCGGCCTGTGGTTCGTCGTGCCGCAGGCATTGGGCTGCGCGGTGTTCACCCTGGCCGGCATCGCGGAGACGCACCGCCTGCCCTTCGACCTGCCGGAAGGCGAAAACGAACTCGGCGCCGGCTTTCACACCGAATATTCGGGCATGAAGTTCGGCATATTCTTCCTGGCCGAATATGCCGGGGTGGTCCTGATCTCGGCCTTGCTGGTCACGCTGTATCTGGGCGGCTGGCAGGGGCCGCTGCTGCCGCCGGCGCTGTGGTTCGCGCTCAAGACCGGCGCGCTGGTCTGCCTGTTCATCCTGCTGCGCGCGGCCCTGCCCCGCCCGCGCTACGACCAGTTGATGGCCCTGGGCTGGAAGATCCTGCTGCCGCTGTCCCTGATCAACATCGCCGCCACCGGCGCAATCCTGCTCCTGCACGCGCCGGGATAGAAAAAGCAAGAGGAAGGCATGCCATGTTCGGAATCCTGCGCACGCTCTGGCTGACCTTCCTGCATGCGGGCCACCGTCGCGTGACGGTGGGCTATCCCGAGCACAAGCCACCCCTGCCGCCGCGCTATCGCGGCCGCATCATCCTCTCGCGCGACCCTGACGGCATGGAACGCTGCGTGGCCTGCAATCTGTGCGCGGTGGCATGCCCCGTCGACTGCATCAGCCTGCAGAAAGCCGAGCAGGACGGCAGATGGTACCCCGATTATTTCCGCATCAATTTCTCCCGCTGCATCTTCTGCGGCATGTGCGAGGAAGCCTGCCCCACCTACGCCATTCAACTGACGCCCGATTTCGAGATGAGCGAATATCTGCGGCCGAACCTGGTCTATGAAAAGGAAGATCTGCTGATCAGCGGAACGGGAAAATACCCCGACTACAGCTTCTTCCGTGTCGCAGGCGTAAAAATTCCCGGCAAGGACAAGGGAGAAGCCGAGCGCGAAGCGGCCCCGATCGACCTCCATACGCTGCTGCCTTAGAGGGGAAGAGGCACCATGTCGGACCTGCCTTTCATCCTGTTCTCGCTGGTCGCCGCCGTGGCGGCCATCATGGTCGTCACGCGCGCCGTCGCGGTGCATGCGCTGCTCTATCTGGTCGTGGTCCTGCTGTCGCTCGCCGGCGTGTTCTTTGCCCTGGGCGCGCCGTTCGCCGCGATGCTCGAAGTCATCATCTATGCCGGTGCCGTGATGGTGCTGTTCGTCTTCGTGGTCATGATGCTCAATCTGGGCCGGAGCGACCGCGACCGCGAACGGCACTGGATGGCACCGGCGGTCTGGATCGGGCCGGCTCTCCTGTCGGGTCTCCTGCTCATCGCACTCTGCACCACGCTGCGCACCATCCCCCCCACGGCGGCTTCCGACACCATGGCTCCGATCGGGCCGCAATCGGTCGGCCTGCTGCTGTACGGCCCCTACGTGCTGAGCGTGGAACTGGCCTCCTTCCTGCTTCTCGCCGGCCTGGTCAGCGCCTTTCATATCGGCCGCAACATCCGCGGCACCGGCACGGGAGAGCCGTGACATGAGCGCCGCCTCCCCCACCCATGCGCTGCTGCTGGCCACCCTGTTATTCGCGGTCGGGATGCTGGGCGTGCTGGCCCGGCGCAACCTGCTGCTGATGCTGATGTCCATCGAGATCATGCTGAACGCGGCGGCCCTGGCCTTTATCGCCGCCGGCGCCCGCTGGCACGCCGCACAGGGGCAGGTGATGTTCCTGATGATCCTGTCCCTCGCCGCCGCCGAAGCCGCCGTCGGGCTGGCCATCATCCTGCGTCTGCATTCCGCCGGCCGCCCGACGCTGGACGCCGATACCGGCAACCGACTGAAGGGATAAGGTCATGGACGCGCTGCTTCTGCCGCTGATCGTCGCCTGCCCCCTCCTTGCGGCCGGGGTCCTGTTCCTGTCGGCGGGCCGCATGCCCCCGCTCCCTTCCTGCGTGATCGGCGCCGGATCGGTCGGGCTCTCGGCCCTGATGGCGGTCGTGCTCGCCATCGGCTTTCTCCAGACGCCCCCGCCTACCGGCGCGCTGCACGCCACGCTGTGGTCATGGATGCAGGTCGAGGGCTTCAGCGCCCGGATCGCCTTCATGCTCGACCCGCTGTCACTCGTCATGATGCTGGTCGTCACCGGCGTCGGTTTCCTGATCCTTCTTTACGCCTGCGGCTACATGCACGATGACCCCGACATCGCGCGCTTCTTCGGCTGCATGACCCTGTTCGTCGCGGCCATGCTGGTCCTCGTCTTTTCGTCGGACCTGCTGAGCCTCTATATCGGCTGGGAAGGCGTGGGCATCTGCTCCTACCTGCTGATCGGCTTCTGGCATACCGACACCGCCAACGTCACCGCCGCGCGCAAGGCGTTCATCGTCACCCGCATCGGCGATGCCGCCATGCTTTGCGGCCTGCTGCTGCTGGCCACGCGGGCCGGCACGCTGGATGTCGCGTCAGTTCTCCAGACCGTGACCACCCGCCCTGCCGACCTGCAAGCCGCAATAGCCGCCTTCCTGCTGCTGGGCGGCGCCGTCGCCAAATCCGCGCAGGTGCCGCTTCAGACCTGGCTGCCCGATGCCATGGCCGGCCCGACTCCCGTCTCCGCCCTGATCCATGCCGCAACCATGGTGACCGCCGGGGTCTATCTGATCGCGCGGCTTCATCCGCTGTTCGCGTCGATCCCGGTCGCGATGACGGCCGTCGCCCTGATCGGGCTGATCACACTTCTGCTGGCCGCCGGCAGCGCCCTGGTGCAGACCGACATCAAACGCATCCTCGCCTATTCGACCATGAGCCAGATCGGCTACATGTTCCTCGCCCTCGGCACCGGCGCGTGGCAGGCGGCAATCTTTCATCTGGTCACCCACGCCTTCTTCAAGGCCCTGCTGTTCATGGCGGCCGGCGCGATCATCCTGCGCGTTCATCACCGGCAGGATATCTATCAGATGGGCGGCCTGGCCCACGCGATGCCGGGCGTGTTCGCCGCCTTCCTGGCCGGCAGCGCGGCACTGGCCGGCCTGCCGCTGCTGACCGCCGGTTTCTACAGCAAGGAAATGATCCTCCAGGGCGCCTGGCATGCCGATCCCATGCTCTGGGCCGGTGCCCTGCTCGGTGCCTTCGCGACGGCGATCTATATCTTCCGCTGCGTCTTCATCGTGTTTTTCGGACCCCGCCACACTGAGCCCCACGGTCGCACGGGCGCCATCATGGCCATTCCTCTCGTCTGCCTCGCCGTTCTCGCACTGACTGGCGGATGGATGGAAATGCCCGATGCCATCGCCCCGGTGCATCTGCTGTCCAACCTGCTGTCCCCCCTGTTCGGCGCGCCGATGCCGGAAGGCCCGCACTGGCTGCTGTGGGCAGGATCGCTGGTCCCCCTCGCCGGCATCGGCGTGGCATGGATGCTGTGGCAACCCCGCACCGGAACGCGGACACCGCCGGAGAACGCCCTCGCCCGCCTGGCCCGCGCCGGCTGGGACTTCGATACGCTTTACGACGTGCTGATCGTCCGGCCCTTCACCACGCTGGGCCAGTTGAACCAGACCGACATCTGCGATCGCCTCTCCGATGCCACGGCGGCAACGGCGCGCGCCGGCGGCCGGGTGTTCGGCCGCATGCAAAGCGGGCAGGTCCGCCGCTATGCCGGCTGGATCGCGGCCGGCACGGTCGTCGCCCTGTGTCTGGGAGTCCGGCCATGATCGCTCTTCCCGCGCTCGTCCTGCTGCCGGCAACGGGCGGCGCCATCGCGTGGCTGTCCGACCGCGGCCCCGAGGCACGCCACCGCCCATGGTGGGTCGCGATCACGACCATCGTTCTGCAAACGCTTCTGCTGTTTTACGTCACCTGCGCCGCCGACTGGGGCCATGGTCCGTGGCTTGCCCATTTTTCCGCCCCCTGGGTTCCGGCCCTGGGCATCGCCGCGCGCATGGACATGGACGGGCTCAGCCTCGTGATGCTGTGGCTGACGACCATCCTCTCCTTTCCCTGCGTGATCCTGTCCGCGCGCGATGTCGGCGAGCGGCCGGGCCTGTTTCACCTGCTCCTGCTCGCGACGATCGCCGGCATCGACGGTGTCTTCCTGGCCACGGACCTGTTTCTGTTCTTCTTCTTCTGGGAACTGATGCTGGTGCCGATGTATGTGCTGATCCTGCAATGGGGGCATGAGGACCGGCGCCGCGCCGCCATCAAGTTCTTCCTGTTCACCCAGGGCGGCGGCCTGCTGATGCTGGTGGCGATCCTCGGCCTCGTCATCCTGCACCAGCATGCCACGGGCATCGTGACCTTCGATTATTTCGCGCTGGCCGACACGCCGCTGATGCCGACCGCCGCCATGGTGCTGATGCTCGGCTTCTTCGCCGCCTTCGCGGTCAAGCTGCCGGTGGTGCCGCTGCATGTGTGGCTACCCGACACCCATACGCAGGCGCCCACCGCCGGCAGCGTGCTGCTGGCGGGCATCCTGCTGAAAACCGGTGGCTACGGGCTGATCCGCTTCGTCGTGCTGCTGTTTCCCGACGCGGCCAGCCGGTTCACACCGGTCGCCCTGGCAATGGGCGCCGCCGGCATCCTGTACGGCGCGTGGCTGTCACTGGCGCAGGACGACATCAAACGCCTGATCGCCTACAGCAGCGTCAGCCATCTGGGCTTCGTCCTGCTGGGCGTCTTTTCCGGCTCCCCCATGGGCATGCGCGGCGCGGTGGTGCAGATGGTCGCCCACGGACTGAGCACCGGCGCCCTGTTCATCATCGCCGGATCGCTGCAAGACCGCCTGCACACGCGCGACATGCGGCGCATGGGTGGCCTGTGGCAGGCCCTGCCGCACCTCTCCTCCGTCGGCCTGTTCTTCGCCATCGCCTCGCTCGGCCTGCCGGGCATGGGCAATTTCGTCGGCGAGTTCCTCGTGCTGCTCGCCACCTGGCGCATCAGTCCGCCGATCGCGGCCCTCGGTGCCGCCGGTCTGGTGCTCTCGGCGGTCTATTCGCTCACCATGGTCGGCCGCGCCTTCTTCGGGCCGCCCCATGCCGGAGAAGGCGCCGACCATGCGCCACCGGCGGATTTCGGCGCCCGGCATATGGCGGTGCTGGGCCTCACCATGGCCCTTCTGCTGGTGCTGGGCACCTACCCCCAGCCGGTCCTGAACCTGTCGCTGCCGGCAACACCCCTTGCCATGCCGGAGATGGAGGCCCCCCAGCCATGACCGCCCCGCTTTCGGGCCTGCCGCCATCGCTGCCGATCCTGGGTGGCGGCATCGCACTGCTCATGCTGTCCATCGCCTGGCGCCGCTCGGAAGCGCGCGCCATCGTCATTGCGCTGGCAACGCTGCTTCTGGCCTTCGCCAGCCTGTGGTCGCCTGTCCTGGCCTGGCCCGGCGACCCGGTCGGCATCTTGTTCGTGCCCGACGGATGGTTCGCCTATATCGCCGGTCTGATCCTGCTGTCCTCGGCCGCATGCGTCATCATGGCGTGGCGCGAGGCCGGTACCCCGGCCGATGAGTTCTATCTGCTGCTGCTGCTCGGCACGCTCGGTGCGCTGGTCATGGCCGGCAGCGCGGACATGGTGATCTTCTTCCTGGGGCTGGAGACGCTGAGCCTGTCGCTGCTCGGCCTGATCGCCTACCATCGCAACCAGCCCACGGCCGACGAGGCGGCGATCAAATACCTGATCCTGGCCGGACTGTCCTCCGCGATCCTGCTGTTCGGCCTCGCCCTGTCCTATGCCGAAAGCGGGAGCCTGCGCTTTGTCGCGCCGTCCCTGGCCGGCCCGGACGGACCGGCGCTGCCCCTGGCGGCAACGGCGCTGGTGCTGACCGGCCTGTTCTTCAAACTGTCGGCCGTTCCCTTCCACACCTGGCTCCCCGACGTCATGGAGGGCGCGCCGGTACCGGTCGCGTCCTTCATCGCCGTTACCTCCAAGATCGCCCTGTTCGCGGCCCTCGCACGTTATTTCGCGGGCGCCGATCTGCTCCGCCCCGACGCCGCGGGCATGGAACTGGCCATCGTCGCCGTGCTGAGCATGTTCGGCGGCAACCTGCTGGCGCTGGGACAGACCAACCTCAAGCGCCTGCTGGCGGGCTCGTCCATCGCCCATGTCGGCTACCTGCTGCTCGCCCTCCTGTCGCCGGGGCCGTTTGGCCTGGCCAGCGCCGCCTTCTATCTGGCGGCCTATGCCGCCGCGACATCCGGCGCCTTTGCCGCCATGCGCGGCGCATCCGGCCTGTCCGACATTGCCGGGTGGCGCGGCATGTTCCGCCGCCGACCAGCCCTGGCGCTGGCCATGGCCGTCATGCTGATCTCGCTGGCGGGCATTCCCCCGGCCATCGGCTTCTTCGCCAAGACCTACATCGTGATCGCAGGTGTTTCAGCCCGGCGGGTCGTGCTGCTGGTCGCATTGGTCGCAAGCAGCATCATCGGGCTCTATTATTATCTCAACGTCGTGCGCGCGATGATGGAGCCCGTGCCGGAGGATCATCGCGCGGTGCGCGGCACGCAGGCGAATACCGTCCTGATCACCGCCCTGGCCATCGTTACGCTTCTGGCCGGCCTCTTTCCCGAAATGCTCGTCCGGCAGACCCGCGCCCTTCTGCAACCCGTGCCTGTCCTGAGCGCCGCCAGCCTGCCGCCCACCGCGCCTCACGACATCCTGTACAAGGAATAAGCCGATACGCCACATCGGCCCTGTCTTTCGCGGGGCCGATACCCATCTGATCGATACGGACAGGTCCGCGACGCACACGACACAGCAACAACCCGCGAAAGGGAGAAGACGTCATGACCGCCACCGTTCTCCAGGTTCTGGAAAGCAAGGACCGTCACCTCTTCACCGTCCATGAAAACACGCCGATCCGCGAAATCGCCCGTCTCATGACACAGAACCGTATCGGCGCAACGCCCGTGCTCGACGAATACGCGCATCTCGCCGGCCTGGTCTCGGAACGCGATCTTGTCGCGGCACTGGCCGGACACGGCATGGACGTGGCCCACCTGACGGCCCGCGAGATCATGGCCCGCAACGTGCCAACGACAACACTCGACGAAGAGATCCTGAAAGTCGGCCGCAAGATGACCGATTACCGGTCCCGCCACCTGCCCATCATCGACAACGACGCCGTGATCGGCATCGTGAGTATCGGCGATATCGTGAAATTTCGCGTGGACGAAGCCGAACGTCTGGTATCGGCAATGCAGGATTATGTCTGGCGCAGCGACCATGCCTCGGTCGGTCGCTGATCATCGCGTCCCGCGTCGGGGGGAGCACGAAGCAGGCAGCGCAACGCTATAAAACCGATTATCATTGCATAAACATAATATTTTGGCAAGACCAGCCGCGCGCACCTTCTGCGGGATGCTCCCCGTCCTTTTCTTTCATTTTATTTCAGAATTACAATAAGAAATATTCCATGTGATAAATATGCAACAATGTTCAGACTCAGAACAGATTCGTTTCGGACTGCATATTTTTGCATTGAAATGAAATCGTGATCCGCTTCACGTTATCTCGACGTCGCAACAAATGGCGCGGGAGCACAGTCATTCCATGACCCTACGGCGAAGCCTGATCACAGCCACCATTCTCGCCATACAGTTCGATATCGCCAGCGCGATCGCCCAGACCGCGACGACATCCGAGACGCCTGCATCCGGCCAGCGTTCCGCCGCAAAGAGCCGGAAAATATCGGGAACGACCGCCAATCCCGCCGGAACGCACACCGCAGCGACACCGGCAGTCGCCGCGTCCTATCAGGCGCCGCCCGATGCCGGCGAGGCCGTGATCGTGACCGGCACCCATGACAGCAACCGCCATGCCCGCCAGAGCAGTTCGCCGATTTCGGTCATCACGGCGGCTACCCTGACCCGTTCAGGGCAATTGAACCTGGCGGATGCGCTGACGCGCACCTACGCCTCCATCAACATACAGGCCAAAGGCAGCGACACCGCCGCCCTCACGTCGTCAATCCGCATGCGCGGCCTCAATCCCAATCAGGTGCTCGTTCTGGTCGACGGCAAGCGCCGCCACGTCACGGGTAACATCATCCAGAACTCCGGCCCCAGCTTCGGCGCCACCGGCGTCGACCTGAACATGTTGCCCGCCAACATGATCGACCATATCGAAGTTCTGGAAGACGGCGCCGCCGCCATGTACGGTTCCGATGCGATTGCCGGCGTCGTCAACATCATTACGAAAAAAACAAGCCATGGACTGAATGTCTCGGCACAAACCGGCGCAAATGCCTATAACGGCGATGGCTGGCAATATCAGGTCAATGCCGATGGCGGTTTCAAGCTCGGCAATGACGGCTACATGCACCTGAGCGGACAGGTCTATCACACCGATCATTTCGTCACGAAAGGTGCCAAGGACCATCGTCTTCTCGGCTACTGGCCGGCAGGGGCCAACACCAGCGGCTATTATACCGGCATTGTGGCGAACCCGCTCCCCGTTCCCGTCACCTCGAACAAGATCATGAGCACGCCGGAAGAAACGCGCGAAAACCTCGGCATCGATTTCGGAAAACCCATTGGTGAAAAAGTCGATTTCTACGGACAGATCACCTATGGCCACCGGCATGCGGAAGCGATCCAGAATTACCGCGTCCCCAATATCGCGCCTACGATCTATCCTTCCGGTTTCTCCCCGCTGGAAACGATCGAAGAAAACGACTATGCCGCGATGCTCGGCATGAAGGGTCGTGATTTCTTCGGTTTCGACTGGGATATCAGCACCCAGTATGGCGCGGACGAAGATAATATCGGCAACAAGAACACGGCCAATCCGGGGCTGCTGAGCAGCCGGTGCAACAACGGCAACGTCGCCAATATCTCGACCGTCGGCTGCGGCATCACGCCGACCACGGTACACACGCAGAGCTACCGCAACGCCCAGTGGACCAACAATCTGGATTTCCGGCGGCATATCGACATCTTCCATACGGTCCCGATGACGCTGGCCCTCGGTGGCGAACATCGTCTGGAAACGTACGAGATCGTGGCCGGTGAACCCTCGTCCTACCAGGTCGGCGGAACCCAGGGTTATGTCGGCATCGCACCGCAAAGTGCCGGAAACTGGAGCCGCGATATCTGGGCGGCCTATATCGACGGCGACTTCCACATGCTGAAGAACTGGGATCTCGATTTCGCCGGCCGTTTCGAACATTATACCGATGTCGGCAATACCCAGAACGGCAAGATCTCCACCCGCTACGACATCACGAAACGGGTCGCCGTCCGCGGCACCATCAGCACGGGCTTCCGTGCTCCGACCATGGCGGAACAGCATTTCAGCACCATGAGCGTCAACCCGACGGGCGCCGCCGGCCTTCTCCCCGTCAGTTCCGCCGCCGCCGCGCTGCTCGGCGCCCGGCCGCTGAGACCCGAATATTCGGTCAATGCCAGCGGCGGCCTGGTCGTCGAACCCGTCGATGGTTTCCATGTCGAGGCCGATGTCTATCAGATCAATCTCCGCAACCGCATCGGCCAGGGCGGCGTGACCAAGGGGCTGACCGCGATCAACGCCATTCAGGCCATGGGCTATGCCCTGCCGGTCAACGATATCGATCCGCAGAACGTCTCGGCCTACTATTTCGCCAATATCGGCAGCACCCGCACGCAGGGCCTCGACATCAAGGCCGATTACACGTTCCACCTGCACCAATACGGTAACCTGATGCTCACGATGGCGCTGGACCTCAACCGCACGCGCCTGCATCACGCCGCCACGTCAGGGACAGGCGCCTCCCTGCTTAACGCGCAGACGATCGGCTATCTCACCACGGCCTACCCGCGCAGCAAGATCATCCTGAACGCCTATTATACGATCGCAAACTGGGACTTCAACATTCGCCAGACCCGTTATGGCGAAACGACCGACATGATGACCTATCAGGACTGGACGAACGGCTCGCTCACCTGCGCGAGCGGCGGCGCCCTGCGCTACTCCAACTCCTGCTTCGGCCAGTTCAAGAACACCCCCCGCTGGCTGACCGATCTCGAGATCGGCTATCGGGTCGACCGGCGCTGGCATCTGGCGGTCGGCGCCAACAACGTCTTCAATGTTCGTCCGCGCAGACTGCCGGACATCCTCAACAGCGGTGGGTACACGGTCTATGATGCAAGTTCCTCGCAGGTGCCTATCTCGGGTGGCTATTATTATGGGCGCGTGAATGCCACATTCTGACATCCGCTCTTCATCTGGATGGAGGGAGGGGACAAACGGCCCCTCTCCGGCGCCACTTCTGCACTGGGCTTCGCGTATATGACCAATCGGAACAGGACTATCGGACGGAGGCATCTTGTCGCGGGGGCCTCCGCCTGCGGCGTCGTCGGCGCATTCGCGGGGGGGCGCCTCGTGCGCGCCCAAACCCCGCAGCCGGCTGCGCCTTCTCCCCCCGCGCAGCCAGCCCCGCTCCCCCGGCGGCGCATCAGGCTTCAGCCCTTCGATCTGCGGGCCGACCAGATCACCGACATCAAGGTCTGTCTGCGCCCCTTTCGCGCCATGGGTCCGCGTTTTGACGTCGAGCATGTGGGGAACAAGCTGGTCTTCCATAATTATGGCCATGGCGGCAGCGGCTGGTCCCTCTCCTGGGGCTCGGCGAGCGTGGTCGTCGAGAAGGTCTCCACCACCCTGCAACGCAAGGTCGCGGTCATCGGCTGTGGCATCATCGGCCTCACCACCGCCCTTACCGCACAACGCGCCGGCTTCGACGTCACGATCTACACGAAAGACCTGCTGCCCCGGACGCGGTCGGTTCGCGCCAACGGCAGTTGGACGCCGGATTCCCGCATTTCCCTGACCGCTCCGGCCGGCCCGGAATTCGCCGACCTGTGGGAAAGAATGGCCCGGATCTCCTGGGCCACCTATCGCGACTATCTCGGCCTGCCCGGCAATCCCGTGGAATTCATAGAACATTTCTCCTTATCCGACCGGCCGTTCGATGCGCCGCATGAGGAAAGGCCCGATGGTCGCACCGGCGATTACGCCTCGACCGGAATGCCCCAGCACGGCTCCGAATTCGCCCGCTATTCGGGTCGCATCAAGGATATCGTCCCGGCGGCTGAAGAACTCACGCCCGCGGAGAGCCCCTTCGCTGCCCCGTACGCCAAGCGCGGTTCGCTCATGCTCTATAATTTCGCCTCCTACGGGCATCTGCTGATGTCGGAATTTTTCCAGGCTGGCGGCCATGTCGTGATCCGGGAGTTCCACGACCCCAGCGAACTGACCTCCCTGCCGGAAAAGGTGATCATCAACTGCCCCGGCTACGCGGCGCGCGACTGGTGGAACGATAAGAGCCTCATCCCCGTCAGGGGGCAGACGGCATGGCTCCCGCCCCGGCCGGACCTGCCATACGGCCTGCATTATCACGGTGCATCGGCCGTCTCGAAAACGGACGGGCTGATGGTTCAGGCCTATGATCTGGATAATGAGGGCGAGATGGGAAGCGTCGGCAATTCCTTCGAACATCCCGACCGTTCCGAGTCGGAAAGAGCGATCAAGGTTCTGGCGGACCTGTTCGCCCGTTCGCCCATTTCGGAAGGGTGAGCCCCATGCCCCGCACGCCATTCGCCCGCCTCATGCGTTCCCGCGTGTTCCATGCAGCGGCCCTGAGCATCGCCTCCGCCTCGCCGCTTCACGCCGCCAGACCTGTTGCCGCTCCCGTTCCGTCCTTCACGGCCGAGCAGGCGCAGCACGGGGCGGATCTCTACCAAACCGCCTGCGCCATGTGCCATGGCGCCGATCTCAACGGCAATTTCCAGACGCCGTCCCTCAAAGGGCGGCTGGTGGCAAACTGGGCGGGAACACCGCTTTCCCGTCTGACAGGCTATATCCAGCGCGCCATGCCGTTAATGGCTCCCGGCACGCTATCGACGGAAGATGCAACCGCGCTGGTCGCGTTTCTTTTGCATGAGAACGGCGCCGCCCCCGGCAAATCGCCCCTGCCGGCCGTGGAAAAACGGCAGGCATTTCTTAAATTTCCTGCCCTTGCGATAGGACCTGACAAGTCCTCTGCCAAATAGGCCGAGAGAAATCCGTCGGCATTCCGCTTTACCGGGGCCGAACAGAATCGTCAGCGCAGGACGGGCGGACCCGCAGATAAAATCGAAAAACCGGTGCCTCGGTCCTGAACCGGGGCAATATCCATCAACCGGCATGAATGGATATTGCCCCGCATCATCCCGCGCGGAAACATCCACCAGATGACAGATCAGGCGAACACCTTGCCGGCTGGCGAAATGCGGGCGGCCGGCCGCATTCCGGTCGGCATGTCAGTCCTGTTCCGCGCATGGTGACGACAATCGCGATCGGTGCGGCGCATCCGTCATCGAATTTGCCCCTTTTCTTCCAAAGGAAAGACCGAGAGGACAGGATAGGACTGCCTTCGTCCGAACCCGCCGGACCTTGAGGCCCAGGCGACAGAGCCGATTGCGTCCGAAGAGTCATTTACGCAGCCGCTGAACAATCCGAGCCGTGACGCGTTATCAGGACACCTATTCCCGGAGTCCCCGCGATGCTGACCCTTCTCGTGATCATCCTGATCATCTTCGCCATCGGTGGTGGCGGCTATGGTGTCCGTTCCGGCTGGTATGGCGGGCCGCGAGGCTCGGGATTCAACGGGCTGGGCCTGTTGCCGATCATCGTGATCATCATCGCCCTGTTCCTGCTTTTCCGCGGTCCGGGAGGGCCATGAGCCGCCCTCCCCGACCCATGTCGCTACCGTGCTCCACACAAAAACCGTTCTTTTAAAATGAATTTCTCGTATCCTGACAGAGGCTTGCCATTGGGTTTCAGGGCCTGACGAGGCACGCTGGCAGGCACCGTCGCCTCGTCCACCCGCGCCAGATTCGTTGCATGCGGAACGGATAGGGACAGATGACGCTCGTCATCGGGACAGGAAAACCATTCGGATGATACGCGGGCGTTGCGGCCGCCACGGGAGGGATCAATGCGGGCGCCGCCGGATGCCGCATCATGAAACGCGTGGGCAGGATGGCGGTCGTGATTATGGAAAACTTTCATCTCATGCCGTTTATTCGGCATACAGGGCCACGTCCCCTCTTCCTCCGATCACCACCTCCCGCGCGCGATCGGACCCAACCGCAGAAATACCCTGCTCATCGTAGTGGGACACAACGATTCTGTGATTCATACAAAATCACAATGGCAGTTCCTGGGGGAACAGAAAATCCGATTGAAATAAAACGGGAATACGAACTCCAGAAAATTGGTGAGTAACGAATAAAAAGAAGCGTTTTACTCGAATCAGTTGGCGGAGCTTTTTTCTGCTCCGCCATTGATGGATGTCTATTGCGGAATATTTTTATCATGAAAGTGAGATTTCATGAGGGCAATAGCGTTCAGAATCCTCTGCAATTGCCAGCCAATCGAGAAGATACGGCAGCCGGTCAGTTGGGCTTGGTCATACCGTCATGCGACGGGGCCATCATCATGCCGTCATGGCTCATCGAATCCTTGGACATCGCATTTTTCTCCATGCCGTGACCGGTGGCATCCGCATGTTTCCCCATGCCGTCTTTGGACATGGTGTTCGGCGCCATCCTGTCGTGCGACATGCCATTCTTGGACATGCCGGCAGGCGCCATCATGTGGTGTGACATGCTATCCTGCGCAACGGCCGCGCCCACGACGGCGATATTGGAACACAGTGCGGCTGCGGCGATGAAATTACGAATGGACATGTAACGTCTCCTGATTGAAAAACACTCTGCGGGGAAGAACAGTTCCACCCCACTGTCCTGTTCTTCGGCCGACGCGGAGCAAAGGTTACAGCGGGCGGATTATTTTACGATCCGCCGAACCAGTCATAGCCCTGGTCCTCCCAATAGCCGCCGGGAAAGCGGTTCGTGACCGAGATCGCCGCCAGGTATTTCGGATTCTTGTAGCCCAGCTTGGTCGGAATACGGATTTTCATCGGGGCGCCATAGGCCGCCGGCAACGCGGTATCGTCGAAATCCAGCACCATGATGGTTTGCGGGTGCAGGGCCGTCGCCATGTCGATGCTGGTCGAATAATCGTCGAAACAGTGAAAATCGACGTATTTCGCCCGCAGGTCGGCCCCGACATGGTGCAGGAATACCGAAAGCGGCACGCCTGACCAGCAACCGATCGCGCTCCAGCCCTCGACGCAGATATGCCGCGTGATCTGGCGCTTCTGCGGCAAGGCACGAAACTGCGCGAGCGACCAGGGACGTCTGTCCGCGACCAGGCCCGAGACTTCCAGACGCCATCCTGCCGGATCGACCGTACGCACGTCCTCCTGCCCGTAATAGGCATTGAACGGGAAAGGGCGCGTGATCCGCGCGGCATCGAACTCGCGCGCCAGACGGTGGCGACTGAACAGCAGCGCCTGCGCGCGGTCGGTCAGGCTCATCACCCGTGCCAGCGCGCGTTCGACCGCCGGCTCGTCATCCAGCGTGCAGCCAGACAACATCGCGAGACCGCCGAGCGATATGGCGCCTTTCAGCATCAGGCGGCGCTCCAGCCGCCGTAATTCCGGCGCGATGGACGCGCGATCCAGGTCCGGCCGCTTCATCGTACGGCCTCCGGATCGTGCGGGGCCGGTCTGCGGCCGAATACCATGCCGAACAGGGTCGAGGGCACGAGCAGGGCCAGCACGACATGAACGACCAGGAACCCCACGATCAGCGCCATCATCGTGAAGTGAATGCGGCGCGCGAGATCGTAGCCGCCGAACAGCCAGCACAGCCATCCAAGCTGCACGGGCTTCCAGATCGACAGGCCCGAGGCCACCGTCAGGCAGGCCACGATCAGTACGCCCGTATAGAGCAGGCGCTGCACCGCATTGTAATGGCCGGGCGTGTGGGAAAGCCGAAAACGCAGTGCCAAACCCATGTCCCGCCCGATGGCACCCATGCCCCGCAGCCGCAGGTCACGCCGGAAATGGCCCGAGACAACACCATAGGTTCCATAGACGATCCCTGCGCCCATCAGTACCCACATGGCCGCGAAATGCCAGGCGATTCCACCGGCGAGCCATCCCCCCAGCGTCAGCCAGGGTGGAAACGTGAAGGGCAGGATGGGCGACGCATTGTAGATCTGCCACCCGCTGCCGATCATGACGAGCATCGACAGCGCGCCGATCCAGTGGGTGATCCTGATGACGCGCGCGGGTGTGCGGCGAGGTCGGGGCATCTGCGGGCCTCCTGGGCGTGATGCCCGTCCCTTCGTCCCGCACCCGCGAATGGTTACAGGCTTTCGTAAAAATATTGTCCGCCGCTGGCTGTAACTGGTGACACCGCCACACCGAAGAACCGGGCGATCCTGTCATCGTGAAGGAGCGCTTTCATGACTTCCCGCCGCCAGTTCTGCCTTGCCTCGGCCGCGTTTCTGCTGGCCGCGCGCGCCGGCCGTGCCGCGCCAGCCTATGCCGTCACACACCCGGACGCGGAGTGGCGCCGCCTGCTGACGCCCGCGCAATACGACGTGCTGCGTCGGGCCGGCACGGAAATGCCGTGGTCCAGTCCGCTTCTGGGCGAGCATCGACCCGGCCGCTTCGCCTGCGTCGGGTGCGATACCGCCGCGTTCGACGCCAGCACCAAATTCGAAAGCGGCACCGGTTGGCCGAGTTTCTACCGTGCCCTGCCCAAGGCCGTGCAGGAGCGCGCCGACAGTTCGCTCGGCATGGATCGGACCGAGGTGCTGTGCGCGACCTGCGGCAGCCATCTCGGCCATGTTTTCGACGACGGCCCGCAGCCTACGGGCCTGCGTTATTGCATGAACGGCGTCGCCCTGTCGTTCCACCCGGCCTGAAAGGACCAGAATCATGAAACGGTCAGGAATACTCGGCGTCTCGCTCGTCGCCATGAGCGTGCTCGGAACGGCGTGCCAGGCGGAGGGAGCAGCGTTCGCCACGCGTCTGCCGCCGCCTGCAGCCGCCGAAGCGCCCGCGACGGCTCACCACGCCACCGCCATCTTCGCCGGTGGATGTTTCTGGGGCGTCCAGAGCGTTTTCCAACATATACGCGGCGTGACCGCGACACGCGCGGGATATGACGGCGGAGCGAAGAATACCGCCGAATACGAAACCGTCGGCGGTGGCGATACGGGGCACGCGGAATCGGTCGCGGTCGATTACGATCCGACGCAGGTCAGTTACGGCACGCTGATGCGCGTCTTCTTCTCCGTCGCGCTGGACCCGACACAGGTGGACAGGCAGTTTCCGGATGTCGGCAGCCAGTATCGTTCCGTCCTGTTCACGCGCACGCCGGAGCAGGCGAATGAGGCGCGCGCCTATATTCAGCAGCTGAATGCCGCGCATGTCTTCGCGCGACCGATCGCGACGCAGATCGTCCCGGATCATGGGTTTTATCCGGCCGAGGATTATCATCAGAACTTCGCGGCGCTTTATCCGGACAATTCCTACATTGCAACATATGATGCCCCTCGGATCGAGGCGCTGAAGATGATATATGGCGGTCTGTATCGCGATCGCCCGATCCTGACGCTTGCCGCGCCCGGCGGAACGTAAGGGCAAGGGCGCCAGGAGCAGGAGCGCGAGTGACGGAAGCCGAATGGAGTCACTGGATGGCGGCCGCCCAGCGGGGTGACGCCAATGCCTATCGGCTTGTGCTCGGCGAGGCCGCCGCATGGCTGAGGCGCTTCTTCCTGCGGCGGCTGCCGCCTTCCATGATCGACGATGCCGTGCAGGACACGTTGCTCGCGGTCCATGAAAAGCGCCACACGTTCGATCCCTCGCAGGGGTTCGGGCCGTGGCTGGCGGCGATCGCACGCCATAAATGGATCGACCGGCTGAGGGCCGAAAACCGGGTGGATATGGTGCCGATCGAAGACGATCTGGCGATTTCCGATCACGAGGACCAGATTACGACGGCCCATGCGCTGGAACGGCTGCTCGGCATGCTGAAGCCCGCGCAGGCCGAGGTCATCCGGCTGGTGAAGCTGCAAGGCCTCAGCATCGGGGAAGCAGCCCGGCGTACCGGACAATCCACCGCCCTGGTCAAGGTCAATATCCATCGCGGGCTGGGGCGGATGAACGACATGGTGATACGAGGTGGTGATGTCGACTGATCCCCTGATCGACCGGCTCGCGACCGACCTGCGTCCCGTCAGGCGGCGGACGCCATGGCGTGATGCGGCCATTCTGCTGGTTCTCGGCGCCATCGAGATCGTCTGGGTGATGACGACGGGCCTGATGCGCCCGGATATGGCGCATGCGATGCATATGCCCAGCTTCTGGTGGAAAACCGCCAGCCTTGCCGCGCTCGCAGCCATCAGCGGCGGGACCGCGCTGCTCTCGTTCAGTCCGCTGCACACGCCGCGACGCGGCCTGCGCATGGTCGGCGCCGTGGCGCTGCTGGCGCTGGGTCTGGGGTGGCTGGTCGATGCCTTGCAGGCTGGTCCCGCCGTCCTGTGGCAGCGGCTGGACCCGGCGCATGGCCTGATCTGCGCGCGCAAGGTCGTGGAACTGTCCCTGCCCGCCGCGCTGGCGCTGGGCCTGCTGGCACGACGCGGCGCACCGGTCGATTCCCATGGCACGGCGTGGGCCGCGGGAATCGCCGCATCCGCCTTCGGTGCGCTCGCCTTCTCACTGGCCTGTCCGTTCGACGATCCGCTCTATCTGGTGGTGTGGTACCTGGCAGCCGGCTGTGTCGTCACCCTTGCGACACGCCTTGTCCTGCCCCTGCTGACGCGGTGGTAGGCAGCGGGCCGTGGCGGACGCGCGTCACGCGCGTGTCCGCAATCCTGTCCTGCGTCTTCGTATCGAAATCGCCGGCATCGTGTCGTTCGTGAAGCTGGAGGGTTCGAAAAACCCCCTGGTTCTGAAGTGTTGGCTGTGATTCCATCTCTTCTGTGATGATTGGGGGAATGGCTGATGAAGCCGGCGGGTTTCTTTGATGTTGACGAACGCCTTGCCCGGTTAAGTGGGCTGGGCGATCAGCTCGAAGCGTTTTCCCGGACTGTGGATTTTGAGGCGTTCCGTCCTGATCTGGACAGGGCTCTGGCCTATGCGGACGGGAGCAAAGGCGGGCGTCCACCCCTTGATCCGGTGCTGATGTTCAAGATCCTGGTGATCCAGACGCTGAACAATCTCTCCGACGAGCGAGCGGAGTATCTGATCAACGACCGACTGTTGCAGGCTTCAGGCCAGATGGGGAGCCTGTGCCTTCATAGCTGGCTGACAATCGAGCTTTCTCAGGATTTCAGGAATCTCCTGGACAGCCGAATATAGATCCTCCAGCGCACATGCCTTGCTGAAAAGCCAGCCCTGGAGGGAGTCGCAGCGCATGTCGAGGAGAATTTTCGCCTGTTGCGCCGTCTCGATGCCTTCTGCGGTAACAGTCTTGCCCAATCCATGAGCGATGTCGATAATGCCGCGCACGATAACATAGTCTTCGGATGAAGTTTCGATATTCGAGACAAAACGGCGGTCGATTTTCAGGCGGTCGATCGGGAACTCCCTCAAATGCGTCAGTGACGCGTAACCCGTACCAAAATCGTCCAGTACCACTTCAACGCCGGCATCGTGCAACTGCTGCAATCCCCGTTCGACCCTCCTCTGGTCGCGGCCCAACAACATGGTTTCGGTGACTTCGACGCTGAACTGCTCGGGGCCAATGCCCGTCTCGGTACATCGGTTGAAGAACCGTTCCAGAAAAACATCCGACCGGAAGTCTGCATTGGTCAGATTGATACCAACCCTTCCAAAGCGAATGCCTCTGGCGCGCATGGTCGCCATATCGACGAACACATGGTCCAGCATATAAAGGCCGAAAATCGCGCATGTGGCCGGATCGGTGAGTGCAATATGAAAATCGGCGGGGCTTACAATGCCGCGCTGGGGATGATGCCACCGGGCAAGGGCCTCGAACGAGATTGCCGGACAAGACGCAGGATAGAGGATCGGCTGATAGAAAAACATGAACTCTTCGGAGCGAAGCCCGATATCGACATCCGATAGAAGCTGGGACTTCCTTTTTACAGCCTGCATGCTTTCATTATTGAATACTTCAACTCGGTCACGCCCGAGCGCCTTGGCGCGATAAAGCGCAATATCGGCGGCCTGTAACAGGCTGGCCGCATCTTTCCCGTGCTGCGGAAAAGCCGCGCAACCCATGCTGGCCGAAGAGTAGCGGGTTATCGACCCGATCGAGATCGGCTCGCGAACGGCATCAAGGATTTTTTCAAAGAGTTCGAGATTTTCAACGCTACGCTCCCGATCGAGAATGATGCCAAATTCATCCCCTCCCAGACGCGCGATAAACACATGATCGTCCATCACGGCACGCAGACGCGATGCAATTACCTTGAGCAGGTAGTCTCCCATTTCGTGGCCGAATGAATCGTTTATTTCCTTAAAGAGGTCAATATCAAGGATAGCCAGATGAAACGTACCTGACTCTTTGCCACTCCGGTTGATCAGATCTTCCATATGTTGAGAAAATAGCCTACGATTCGGAAGATCAGTCAGGAAATCAGTATTCGCGGCTGTTTCAAGATGTTTAATATTGATCTGAAGTTCTTCCTCCAATTCCTTTCTTGTTGTAATATCAAAGCGAATAGCAACGTAACCGTCCACTGTGCCCGCGCCCGCGATGTGTGGAACAATCGTGGTGTCAACCCAATAGAGGGAACCATCTTTCCTTCTGTTGCATATTTCTCCATGCCAGATATGCCCGGCCGTGATTTTCTGATACATCATGCGGAAAAATTCCCGGCGATGTATCCCTGAACGCAGAATCCGGTGGTTAAAGCCGACTAATTCTTCTTTACTATAACCGCTGATTTCACAAAATTTCTTGTTTGCAAACGTAATGGTCCCACGCGCATCCGTCATGACGACAATGGCGGCATTATCAAGCGCATACCGGATGAAGTTTTCTTTCATATCTACAGCCGACGATCATGGACATTTGTACTGACCAGCCTCAATTGATAATTTGTTTTTCTATCAATACCCGACCTGGTTTCAGTCTTGGTCTTGAATGATGCGACCGACTGCGCCAGTTCGTCAGCCATTGTGACCAGATTGTGTGCGGTGGCAGCACTTTCCTCGGCGATGGTCGCATTCTTCAGCGTGGTCTGTTCCAGGCTGCGGATCGCGATTTTTACCTCGTCCAGACCGGCGGACTGCGCCTGCGATGCCGTGGCGATCCTGGAGATGACACCGTTCATGTCGCTGACCTGAGAGGTGATGCGCTGCAAGGCTTCCCCCGCTCGGTGAACCTGCGTCACGCCGGACATCACATCTTCGGCCGCCTTGGTGATCAAACCGGCGATCTCCTTGCCGGCATTTGTCGAACGCTCCGCCAGCGCACGAACCTCGCTGGCGACCACCGCAAAGCCACGGCCGTAATCACCTGCTCTGGCAGCCTCAACGCTTGCATTCAATGACAGAATATTGGTCTGCATGGAAATTTTGTTAATAACGCCGATGATATTCGAGATTTCCTGAGATGATTTTTCGATCCGACTGATCGCCGCGATCGCTTCGGCCACGATCTGGCTGGCCTGCTCGGCGTCCGATTGTGCGGATGCCGCCATATGACGGGCTTTGACCGTCTCTTCGGCCGTTTCGGAAGCGCCTAGGGCAATCTGTGTCACGGCCGCCGACATTTCCTCCTGTGCGGCGGCCTGTTGCTCTGTGGCCTCGGACAGACTGTCAGCACCGTGGCGAATCCCGTCCGCGTTTGCCATGACGTCATGGGTGGACTGTGCGATCCGGCTCATGCTTTCGGCGAGTTGCTGGGCGGATGCATTAAAGCGTTGCTTCAAGGAAGCCGAGTGCTCAGGCAGGACCTCTGTCACCCGATAAGTAAGATCCCCGTCAGCGAGAGAGGTCAGAGCGGCATTGAGCGCAGAGAGAACGGCATGATCGTCGCGCACCCGCCGTTCCTGCTCCGCGCGCAACTTGGCGCGGTCGGCTTCCATGGCTTCCAGATAGAACGATACGGTGAGATCGATTTCCGTCAGAACGGCCTTGCACAAACTGCTCACACTTTCGGCCAGATGCTTCCGCCCGGACGATCTGGAGAACAAACCGACCTGCGCTCCACCATTTTCTTCGATGATGGATCGAATAAGCCGATCAAGAATAATCGTATAGCCTCCTATATACCATTGCGGCGTCAAACCGATGCGGGCATGCACTTCTCCGATGCTGCGGACCTTTGCCACGTAGGCATCATCAAAGCGCGCGGCCAGGACGGCCTGCCAATGCGCCGTCTGGGCCTGTTTGGCCTGATCAATCTTGGCTTCGGAGGCAAAAAACCGGCTGACTTCGGGCGTTCTGCGAATGTGGGCGTAAAGAGCCTCCAGAGCGTCCGGCAAAGCTTTGGCAAGAGGAGCATGAAGAGCGCGCAGGGCATGCAAATCTTCCGCATTCATTCCGATAAAATCGTGTCGACGCTGAATGTCAGCTATGCCACGCTCGTCTCGTTCCACTTCGTTTTTCCAATCTTCTTCATTTTTCGATTGAATATTTCAATCACTCAACTCTCGCTGGTAGTCAGGCTACAGGCTGAATTCCAGCCTTCATCATAAATGCGTACAACGCATAACAGATATGCGTCTTTTTTATTATTACCTATACCGACTCATAATCGGTGGTTTTTGACCTCACGGATCGGCTCCCTTACGAGCGTTTGTTTCATTGAACCGAAAACAGGGTTTTTGACGCATGAGATATGGCTATGCGCGGGT
>NZ_JABEQN010000004.1 GCF_014174165.1 Gluconacetobacter dulcium
GCTGCTGCTGTCGGAGATCGGGCAGCGGATCGGAGCGGAGATCCGCACGCTGGATATTCCCTGGGGTGAGGTGGCGACGCTGGAGCAGATCGAGGCGGCGATCGTGGCGCACCGGCCGCAGGTGTTCGCGGCGATCCATGGCGATACCTCGACGACGATGGCCCAGCCGCTGGACGGTGTGGGCGCGCTGTGCCGGCGGCATGGGGTGCTGTCCTATGTCGATGCCACGGCGACGCTGGGCGGCATGGCGGTGGCGACGGATGCGTGGGGCGTGGATGTGGTGACGGGCGGCTTGCAGAAATGCATGGGCGGGCCGCCGGGGTCTTCGCCGATCACGATATCCGACCGGGCGGCGGCGCATATCATGAAGCGGCGGCATGTCGAGGCGGGGATACGCGGCGCGGACCTGGACGAAGGGCCGGGGGCGCTGATCCGGTCGAATTACTTCGATCTGGCGATGATCATGGAATACTGGTCGGAGAAGCGGCTGAACCACCATACCGAGGCGACCAGCATGCTGTATGCGGCGCGCGAGGCGGCGCGGGTGATGGTGGAGGAGGGGCTGGAAGCGCGTTTCGCGCGGCATCGGGCGGCGGGTGCGGCGATGAGTGCCGGGCTGCGGGCGATGGGGCTGACCCTGTATGGGCAGGATGCCTACCGCATGACCAACGTGACGGGGGTGTATATTCCCGATGGTGTGGATGGCGAGCGGGTGCGGGCGCGGATGCGCGGGGAGTTCGAGATCGAGATCGGCACCGCGTTCGGGCCTCTGGCGGGGAAAATCTGGCGGATCGGGGCGATGGGCTACAACGCGATGCGGCACAAGGTGCTGATCACGCTCGGCGCGCTGGATGCCGTGCTGCGTGCCGAGGGGTATGTGCCGCCGGCGGGTGCGGCGATCGAGGCGGCCCGCGCCGTTTATGAGGCTGAACCATGACGGCGCCTTATCCCCGCGACCTTGTCGGCTATGCCGGCAATCCGCCCGATCCGCGTTGGCCGGGACAGGCGCGGGTCGCCGTGCAGTTCGTTATCAATTACGAGGAAGGGGCGGAAAACTCGGTCCTGCATGGCGATGCGGGGTCGGAAGCCTTTCTGTCCGAGATGGTCGGCGCCCGGTCCGTGCCGGGGGCGCGGGCGATGGCGATGGAAAGCCTGTACGAATACGGGTCGCGCGCCGGGTTCTGGCGGTTGCGCCGGCTGTTTGTGGAGCGCGGGTTGCCCGTGACCGTGTTCGGGGTGGCCGCCGCGATGGCCCGCAACCCGGATGCGGTGGAGGCGATGCTGGATGCGGGATGGGAAATCGCCAGCCATGGCCTGCGCTGGATCGATTACCAGGATATTCCCGAGGCGCTGGAGCGTGCGCATATCCGCGATTGCATCATGCTGCACACGCACCTGACGGGCTCGCGGCCGCTGGGGTGGTATCAGGGCCGAACCAGCCCGAACACGGCCCGGTTGATCGTCGAGGAGGGGGGCTTCGTCTACGATGCCGATTCCTATGCCGACGACCTGCCTTACTACGACTGCCATCATGGGCGGCCGCAACTGATCGTGCCCTATACGCTGGACGTGAACGACATGCGCTATGTCGCGCTGAACGGTTTTACCGAGGGCGAGCAGTTTTTCCGCTATCTGCGCGATACGTTCGATAGCCTTTACGAGGAAGGGGAGGTGGCGCCCAAGATGATGTCCGTCGGGCTGCATTGCCGCATTGCCGGCCGCCCTGGGCGTGCCCGCGCCGTTGCCCGTTTCCTGGACCATGTGCTGGCCCACGAGCGGGTCTGGGTGGCGACGCGGCTGGATATCGCCCGCCATTGGCTGGAGGTTCATCCCGCATGAATTCGGTGATGCGGCGCGTAAACGAGATGGCGTCGGCGCGGTTCGTCGAACGGTTCGGCGCGCTGTACGAACATTCGCCGTGGGTGGCGGAACGCGCGGCGGGCCTGCGCCCGTTTGGGGATTCCGGCGCGATGCTGGCGGCCATGAATGGCGTGCTGGCGCGCGCGACGACGGAAGAGAAACTGGCCCTGGTGCGCGCCCATCCCGAACTGGCGCGCCGGGCCGGGCTGGACCCCGACCTGACCCGAGCCTCGCAGGCCGAACAGGCCTCGGCCGGGCTGGATCGGCTGACGCCGGAGGAATATGCGCGGTTCAACAGCCTGAACGATGGCTACGCCGCGCGGTTCGGCATGCCGTTCGTGATCTGTGTCCGCCTGTCGGACAAGGCGCTGATTCTGTCGGAAATGACGCGCCGGCTGGCCCACACGCCGGAGCAGGAACTGGAGACGGCGATTGCCGAGATCGGCAAGATTGCCGGGTTGCGGCTGGCCGATGCGCTGGCGCGCGAGGAGCCGCGTTCATGAGCACCTTGTCGAGCCATGTTCTCGATCTGGTATCCGGCCGGCCGGCGGCGGGGATGGAGATCGTGCTGTGGGCCGGTGATGCGTGCCTGTTTCGCGGCCGGACGAACGAAGACGGACGGTGCCCGGATCTGGCGCGGGTGGGGGAGTTGCCGCCAGGAGCTTATCGGCTGGAGTTCGCGGTTGCCGCGTATTTCCGCCGGCAGGGCGTGGCGCTGAGCGAGCCGCCGTTTCTGGACGTGGTGCCGATCGCATTCGGGATTGCGGCGCCGGCGGCCGATGGCACGGGCGGGCATTACCATGTGCCGCTGCTGGTCTCGCCCTACGGGTTTTCGACTTACAGGGGGAGTTGAGGTTCGGACCGGGACATGAAGAGGCAGGCCCTGGTGGCCCGGATCATGGGTCGGTCAAGCATTCTGCGCCGCGTCGATGCCGGGTTCGGACATTAGAACGGCTTCAGGGTTTTTCTCTTCAGCTCCTGAGCCGCCAGCGAAGGGACGTTGAATGCTGCCCGGTTTTCGTCGGTCAGGAGTGCCCTGTTATAAGGTGCCTGGGTTACGTCTTTTCCCGGTGCGGCTGTAAATTGCGTTCCGAATATCTGAGGTTGACCTATCTCCTGAAGGTAACGATCGAGGGTTGCGGCTTCGAGCCAGCGTGCGTTTTCGTCACCAAGGGAAACGGCAGTCATCGCCAGGCAATGCGCAAGCAGATAGCCGTCAGATGTCTCCGCGTGTTGATAGACCATGGCCGCGTGCGCATAATCGGCCGCGCTATGAAGGGCTCCATGCTTCATCAACGTATTCAACGTTGCCCGGCGTGCCTCGTCCCGTTTCGCCAGTTTTGCCCAATCGGCCGCTGTGGCTTTGCCGTGCAGCAGGGTTGTGCGTTCATCCTGATCGGCTTGGAAAATATTTGTAATCTGTGGATTGTCTTGTATCGGGGAAGCAAAAGAATTTTGTTTACCGGTTGATAGCATTGTCATTATGACAATGAAACAAAGCAGACGCCTTCCGTTTGTGAGCTTCATATTGCGGTCCTGGCTTTGTAAATATTCAGCGTGGCATGGTCGCGTGCGATATTTACAGAACCATAGCTTGTTACGAAGTAAATTCAACCGGATGCGCGTGACGGTGTTGTGCTAACGAAGCCGCCGGTTCTGGAGAACCGGCGGCGGTGGGATCAGACCAGGTGCTGCTTCAGCGCGGCGGTGAATTCGCGCGTGCCGGACTTGCCGCCCAGGTCGCGGGTCAGCAGTTCGGGCTTGGTGATCACGGAGCGGATGCCGCTTTCGATGCGGGTGGACAGGTCGTCGCGGCCGACATGCTCCAGCATCATGTTCGCCGCCAGCAGCAGGGCCAGCGGGTTGGCGAGGTCCTTGCCGGCAATGTCGGGCGCGGAGCCGTGAACGGCCTCGAACACCGCGGCCTTCTCGCCGATATTCGCGCCGGGGGCCATGCCCAGGCCGCCGACCAAGCCGGCCGTGAGGTCGGACAGGATGTCGCCGAACAGGTTGGTGGTGACGATGACGTCATACTGCCAGGGGTCGATGACCAACTGCATGGCGCACGCATCGACGATGCGCTCGTTGCATTCCACGCGGCCTTCATATTCCTTGGCGACCTTGCGGCCTTCTTCCAGGAACAGGCCGGTCAGCAGCTTCAGGATGTTGGCCTTGTGGACCAGCGTCACCTTCTTGCGGCCATGCTTGACGGCATATTCGAACGCGAAGCGGACGATGCGGTTACATTCGGCGCGCGAGTTGTAGCCCGCGCCGGTCGCGATCCCGTGCGGGTCGTCGCCCACCGGGATGTAGCTTTCCATCGCCGCGTAGTACCCTTCCAGGTTCTCACGCACCAGGACCAGGTCGATCTTGTCGAAACGGCCCCCGGGGACGAACGTGCGCGTCGGGCGCAGGTTGGCATAAAGCCCGAATTCCTGGCGCAGGGTCACGTTGATGGACTTGAAGCCGCCACCCACGGGGGTCGTCAGCGGGCTTTTCAGGGCCAGGCCGGTGCGGCGGATGCTGTCGATCGTCTGGGGGGGCAGCGGATTGCCGGTCGCGTCAACCGCCGCCATACCCGCGAGCTGCTTGTCCCAGGCGAACGGCGCGCCAACCGCGTCCAGGATTTCGGTCACGGCATCCATGATTTCGGGGCCGATCCCATCGCCGGGGATCAGGGTAGCCGGAATCGTCTTTTCAGCGGACATTGTCGAACGTCTCCCTCTGTGCTCTGTCTGGCCCGACCTGCCGACCGTGCGTTCGCGAGGCGGGGGTAGCCGGGCCGGACCCGTATGGTCCTAAGCCCGTGGCAGACGGGTGACAATCGCGCCCATCCCCGTCACGCGGGCTTTCGCGGTCACATTATCTGGCGCTGTCCGGCGAGGTTTCGCGCTATTCCGCCACGATCGGGGCACAGGCCCCTGCGAGCCATGCGCGGGCGTCGGCGGCCAGTTGCGGTGCGATGAGATCAAAAACCCGTGCATGGTACGTATCCAGCCATGCCGTCTCTTCGCGGGTCAGCAATGCCGGGTCGATCAGCCGCCGGTCGAAGGGGGCGAGGGTCAGAGTTTCGAACGCCAGGAAGCTGCGTCCGGCCTCGGCGGGGGTCGGGTGGGCCAGCAGCAGGTTTTCCAGCCGGATGCCGAAAGCGCCTGGCCGGTAGTAGCCGGGCTCGTCCGACAGGATCATGCCCGCCGCGACCGCCACCGGCCGGTGAACGGGCGAGATCGAGCACGGCCCCTCATGCACCGAAAGATAACTGCCGATTCCATGGCCGGTGCCGTGGTCGTAATCCAGCCCGTCCTGCCACAGCGCGTAGCGCGCCAGGGCGTCCAGCGCGTGACCTGTCGTGCCGACCGGGAAGCGGGCCAGCGCCAGGGCGATATGGCCCTTCAGCACGCGGGTGAAGGGGCCGCGCACGCTGTCGGGCGCTGGCCCCTTGCCGGTCCAGAGGGTGCGGGTAACGTCGGTGGTGCCGAAGGGATACTGGCCGCCGCTGTCGATCAGATAGACCTCGTCGGCGCCGATCGTCCGGGCGGAGTCCGGGGTGACCCGGTAATGGATCACCGCGCCGTTGGGGCCGGCGCCCGAGATGGCGGGGAAGCTTTCCTCGCGATAATCGGGGCAGAGGGCACGGAACGCATCCAGTTGGGTTGCGGCCTGGAGTTCATTCTGCCCGACGCCCTGCGTGTCCACCCAGTGCAGGAAACGGCATAGCGCGATGCCGTCGAGCAGGTGGGCGCGGCGTGCGCCTTCCTGCTCGACCGGGTTCTTGCATGCGCGCGGCAGGGCGCATGGGTCGGTGGCGCGGGCGATGGTGGCGCCGGCGGCCTCCAGCGTCTGGATGAACCAGATCGCCGTGCCGACCGGATCGACCCGCACCGTCCGTCCGGTCAGGGCCGTCAGCGCCGCGTCGAGGCCGGAGGGCGGCACGACCCGGACCTGTTGGCCCAGCCAGTGGGCGGTATCGGGCGGCACGCGGGCCGGGTCGATGAACAGGTCGAGCTGGGCGTCGGCATGCAGGATGGCGAAGGCGAGGCAGGCCGGTGTGTAGGGAACGTCGTTGCCGCGAATGTTCAGCAGCCACGCGACGGATGTCGGGTCGCCCACGATGGCCGCGTCCTGGCCTTCGGCGCGCAGGACGGCCGCCATGCGTGCCCGCTTGTCGGCGCTGTCCTCGCCCGCGAAGGAGAGGGGATGGGGCAGGCAGGGGGTGCCGGGGGCGGCCGGCTGGTCGGTCCAGATCCGGTCCACCGGGTTGGCCGCCAGCGGCACCATGTCCAGCCCGCGTGCCAGGAACGGTTGCAGGCCGGCCTCGCCGACCAGGCGGGGATCGTAGCCGATCCGCAGGCCGCGCCCGCCCTGCGCCGCCAGCCATTCGGCCGGGGGGGTGTCGCGCATATGCAGGCGGGACCAGGCGGTGCCGTCCACCTGCTGGTCCATCTGCGTGATGTAGCGCCCGTCGGAGAAGACCGCCGCCGGGCCGTCGCGCAGCACCACCGCCATGCCGGCGCTGCCGGTGAAGCCGCTCAGCCAGGCCAGGCGCTCGGCATAGGGGGCGACATATTCGCCCAGATGCTCGTCGCCGCGCAGCAGGAGGAAGCCGTCGACATCCATGTCCTCCAGCACGCGGCGCAGCGCGGGGAGACGGGCTGAAATCTCGGGCATTTCCCTTGTCCTTTTACTTTGGAAACAATTGAGAGCAGATCCTGTTTGAATGCGTGCATTCAAACAGGTGGAAATGCTCTGGTCCGCTGGTTCGCGCCTGCGTTGCCTGAGCGGTCAGGCGCCGGTCGCGCCATCGGGGCGGCGCAGGACGAGCGTGGACCAGTCGCCTTCGGTCAGGTGCCGTTCCAGGACCAGGCCCTGCCGCCGGTGGGCGGCCACCACCATGCGGGCCTGGCTGTTGAGCAGGCCGGCCAGGATGGCGGTGCCGCCGGGGGCGAGGTGGGCGGCCAGGTCCTTGGCCATCAGGCAGAGCGGACGGGCGAGGATATTGGCGAAGATCAGGTCGAACGGCGCATGGCGCTTGAGGCCCGGCGTGCGCCAGCCATTGCCCAGCCGGGCGGCGACCAGGGTGGAGAGGCCGTTCAGCGCCGCGTTCTGCTGCGTGGTGCGGACCGACCATGGGTCGATATCCACCGCCAGGACCGGGCGGTGCAGGAGGGCCGCCGCCGCCATGGCCAGGATGCCCGAGCCGCAGCCCATGTCCAGAATCCGGCGCGGGCGGCGATGGGCGACCTGTTCGAGGGCGCGCAGGCATCCGCGCGTCGAGCCGTGTTCGCCCGAGCCGAAGGCCATGCCGGCATCGAGCGTGATCGCGATGCGCCGTGACTGGGTGGGGCCTTCCAGGTGGGTGCCGCGCACCACGAAACGCTGGCCGACATCCTGCTCGGGGAAGGATTCGTAGGTGCGGGCCAGCCAGCCCTCGGCCTCGGTCCGTGTGCGGTCCAGTTCGGCCGCGTGGCCGCTGACGGCGGCGGCGAGGGCCAGGGCGGCCGTCAGTTCGGCTTCGCCGTAACCGAGGTCGCGCACGCCTTCGACCCGCCACAGGACCTGCGTATCGTCCACCTCGAAGATGCCGATGGTGGAGCAGACGACCGACAGGGCCTCCTCGTACGCCATGACGGCATCGGCGGGGACGGTGACGGCGATGGTTTCGAGTTCCGTCGCGTGGCGACGGGTCAGACTTGTCATGGTGCTTTCTCGACAAAACTGTCCAGGAGACGTTTCGGTCCGGCCTTGTCGAAGGCGACTTCCAGCCGGTTGCCCTCGACGGACGATACCGTTCCATATCCGAATTTCTGGTGGAAGACCCGCGTGCCGACGGCCATCGTCGTCCTGGCGGGGGAGGCGGTCGTATCGGCCGCCGCGTCGGCCGCGCGGGGGCGGCGGGCGGTGATGGGGAAGGCGCTGGAGAAGGCGGGGGCCTGGCCGAAGCCGCGGCCGCGCGTCTGGCTGGCGGCGCCGGTGGTGGTCACGTATTCGTCGGGCAGTTCCTCGATGAAGCGGCTGGGGGTGGCCGATTGCCAGTTGCCGTAGATGCGGCGGCTGGCGGCATGGCTGATGATGGCCCGGTGCCGCGCCCGCGTGATGCCGACATAGGCGAGGCGCCGTTCTTCCTCCAGCCCCTTCAGGCCGCCCTCGTCGAGCGTGCGCTGGGAGGGGAAGACGCCTTCCTCCCAGCCCGGTAGGAAGACCGTGTCGAATTCCAGCCCCTTCGCGCCGTGCAGGGTCATGATGCTCAGCCGTTCGGTGCCGGCGCTTTCCTCGTTTTCCATCACCAGGGCGACATGTTCGAGGAAATGGCCCAGGCTTTCGAAATCGGCCAGCGCGCGCACCAGTTCCTTCAGGTTGTCCAGCCGGCCCGGCGCCTCGATCGAGGTGTCGGCCTTCCACATGTCGATATAGCCGCTTTCCTCCAGCAGCCTGTCGATGACCACGACATGGCCTTCGCGCGGGAGGTCTTCGCGGCCCTGTTGCAGGGTGTTCAGCAGGGTGGCCAGGCTGTCGCGGGCCTTGCCCTTGATCTCGCCGCGTTCGAGCATGCCGCCGATCGCCGCCGTCAGCGGCATGCCGCCGTCGCGGGCGGCCTGGTGGAATTTCTGCATCGCGACGGCGCCGATGCCGCGCCGGGGGACGTTGACGATGCGTTCGAACGCCAGGTCGTCCGCCGGCTGGTTCAGCACCCGCATATAGGCCAGCGCGTCGCGGATTTCCGCGCGTTCGTAGAAGCGCAGGCCGCCGACGACACGGTAGGGCAGGCCGAGGGCGATCAGCCGTTCCTCGAACGCGCGGGTCTGGAAGCCGGCGCGGACCAGGATGGCGATTTCGGACATGCGGTGGCCGCCGGCGCGCAGGCGTTCGACCTCCTCGCCGACCAGCCGGGCTTCGTCGTCCGAATCCCAGACGGAGGCCACGCGGACTTTTTCGCCGGATGCATCTTCGCGGCCGGGGCGCAGGGTCTTGCCCAGCCTGCCGTCATTATGCGCGATCAGGCCGGAGGCGGCGCCGAGGATCTGGGCGGTGGAGCGGTAGTTGCGCTCCAGCCGGACGATGGCGGCGCCGGGGAAATCGCGCTCGAAACGCAGGATGTTTTCCACTTCCGCGCCGCGCCAGGAATAGATCGACTGGTCGTCGTCGCCGACGCAGCAGATATTGGCCTGCTGGCCCTCGCGCTGGGCCAGCAGGCGCAGCCACAGATACTGGATGGTGTTGGTATCCTGGTATTCGTCGACCAGGATATAGCGGAACAGCCGGTGATACTGGGCCAGCACGTCGGGCCTGGTACGCAGGATTTCGGTGACGTGCAGCATCAGGTCGCCGAAATCGCAGGCGTTGAGCTGCACCAGCCGTGCCTGGTAGCTGGCGTAGATCGCCCGGCACTGGCCGTTGGCGAAATCGCAATCCTCGGCCGGGGTGACGCGCTCGGGCGTCAGGCCGCGATCCTTCCAGCGCTGGATCACGCCCAGGATGCCTTGCGGGGGCCAGCGCTTGCTGTCGATGCGCAGCGGCTCGATCACCTGCTTGAGCAGGCGGAGCTGGTCGTCGGTGTCGAGGATGGTGAAGCCGGAACCGAGCCCGACATATTCGGCATGGCGGCGCAGCATGCGCGCGCAAAGAGCATGGAAAGTGCCCAGCCACAGACCTTCGACCGGCTCGCCCAGCAGGGTGCCGATCCGCTCGCGCATTTCGCGCGCCGCCTTGTTGGTGAAGGTGACGGCCAGGATCTGGTAGGGCCGCGCCCGGCCTGAGAGCAGGATGTGGGCGAAGCGCGTGGTCAGGACGCGCGTCTTGCCCGTTCCGGCGCCGGCCAGGACCAGGAGCGGGCCGTCCGTCGTCTCGATCGCCATCCGCTGTTCGGGATTGAGGCGCTGGAGATAGTCCGGGGCGTCGGGGGTGGGGGCTGGGGTCTGGTTCACGGTTTCGGTATAGGGCGTCGCGGGATTATGACCAAGCATTGCGGATTGATTCCCGCGCCGGAGGGTGGCGTTCGGCGGGCGGGGGAGGCGGGGAGCGTCATGAGGCGGGCGGGCGGAAGGGGCGGAAAGGGCGCGGGGCAGGCGGCCCCTTTCAAGGAAACCGGGCCGGCCGGGCATCGGGGGCGGATGCGTGCCCGCGTTCTGACATCGGGTGCCGCGTCGCTGGCGGATTACGAGATCGTGGAGATGCTGCTGTTCATCGGCGTGCCCCGGCGGGATACCAAGCCGCTGGCCAAGGCCCTGCTGAACCGATTCGGCAGTCTGGGCGCGCTGCTGTCGGCCTCGCCGGACGGGCTGCGGGAAGCCGGACTGTCGGAGCGGGCGGCGGCGGCGCTGGGGTTGCCGGCCGCCGTGGCCGAGTGTCTGTCGCGGCCCGATCCGCTGACGCGCACTCCGATGCGAGACTGGGATGCGGTGCTGGCGTATTGCGACACCCGGTTGGCCGATGCGCCGCCCGGCCAGTTGCGGGTGCTCTTCCTCGACAGCATCAATCACATCATTGCCGATGAGGCGGTGGATGACGGCGGAGGCGGTGCGCCGGAACTGACCCAGCGCCATATTCTGCTGCGGGCGCTCGACCTGCACGCCACGGCGCTGGTCGGAATCCGGATGGCGCCCAACTGGCCGCCGCCGGTCGCGATGATCGAGGGGGATGCGGTGCTGATGCAGGCGATTTCCTACCACGCGCAGAACCTGTCCCTGACTGTTCAGGACCATGTGTTCCTGCGGCGCGGCCAGTGGCTCAGTCTGCGCCAGCAGCGACGCCTGTAGGAGGCCGGCGGCCGATGCGCGTGCGGCGATCGGGGGCGCATCGGCCGCCATGCGTCGGAAGGTTACTTCGCCGCGGGGTGGATATGCGCGGCCGCCAGTTGGCCCCGGATCGCCGCCATCAGTTCGCCGGGATCGGTGACCAGTGCGTCGGCACCGGCTTCGGTCAGTTCTTCCTCGTCGCCATAGCCCCACAGCACGCCAAGTCCCCTGATATGGTTGGCGTGGGCGCCGCTGATATCGAACCGACGATCGCCGACCATGATGGCGCGGTTTCGGGCGATGTCGTGCTCTTCCAGCAATTGGGCGATGAGTTCGGGTTTCTCCGCGCCGGTATCGTCGGGCCGGGCACCGTAGAGCGCCGTGAAATAGGGGGTCAGTTCCCGCAATTCCAGGATGGCGCGGGCCAGGTGAACCGGCTTGGAGGTTGCCAGGAACAGCCGGGCGCCGGAGGCCGTTACGGCTTCGATCACCTCGCGCATGCCTGGGAAGACCGGGCTGCGATGCATGCCGCGCCGCTCGTAATGATAGCGGTAGCGCCTTACGGCTTCCTCGGCCCTGTCGTCGCCGTAATGCGTGAGGACGCGGGCGACCAGATCGTGCAGGGGGGGACCGACAACCCAGGTCAGGTCTTCCGCCGGATCGGGTTCATGGCCAAGATCGCGTATCGCGTCATGCAGGGAATTGATAATGCCGGCGCGGGAATCGATGATGGTACCGTCGAGATCGAGAAGAACCGCGTCGCGATGATTGAGGGACGACAGAACATTCATACCGGCGATGGTCCTTTTGGCTCCATGAAGCTCCCTTATACCCAAGCTGCCGCTTCGCGGCCATTGGCGGCTTCCCCTCCGGGTGGCCGGGGCCGTGGGATGGCATGACCGCGCCTTCCGCCGATGCCGATGACGTTGGGCTGCTGTCCGCGATCCTGACGCTGATCCTGCCTTCGGGAGGCGACCCTGCCGGGCTGGCGCGCGCCATGCTGGCGCGATTCGGCACTGCCGGCGCAGTCTTCGCCGCCGATGCCGACGAATTGTCGGCGGCGGTCGAGGGGCGGATTCAGGTGGTCGTCACGCTTCCGCTGCTGCGTGAGGCGGCGATCCGGTTGATGCGGACGCGAATCCGGCAGGGCAACCTGCTGGCGTCGCATGACGCGCTGATGGCTTATCTTCAGGCCGTTCTGGCGCGCGACACGCTGGAACAGTTTCGCGTGCTGTTTCTGGACCGCAATGCCCGGCTGATCGCCGATGAAGTCCTGGCGCAGGGCACGATCGACCAGACGCCCGTCTATCCGCGCGAGGTCATGCGCCGCGCCATCCGCCTGAAGGCGAGCGAACTGATCCTGGTTCATAACCATCCCGGCTGGAACCCGATGCCGTCGCGCGAGGACATCGCGATGACCCGGCGGCTGGAGCAGATCGCCACCGTCCTGGGGCTGGCGGTGCGCGACCATGTGATCGTGGGCAATGGGGGAGCGACCAGTTTCCGGCAGGCGGGCCTGCTGTGAGAGGCAGCCTGCCGGCCGGGTGCTTGCTTCAGGTGCCGTTGGCGGTTTGCTCGGTGAGCGTATCTTCGGCGATCATCAGCCGGTTGCGGCCGCCCCTTTTGGCGACATAGAGCGCCTGGTCGGCGCGTTCGATCAGGGCCGCATGGTCCTCGTCGGGCCGGTGGCAGGCGATCCCCATGCTGATGGTGACGTGCAGGGTCGGACCGGATGGGACCACGATGGAATCCGACGAGACGGCGCGGACCAGGCGGCGCGCGAGGCTGATGGCCTGTTCCGGGTTCTGGTCCGTGATCAGGACCGCGAATTCCTCGCCGCCGATCCGGGCGACCATGTCGCCGTCGCGCACGGCGGCCAGGACCGTGGAGGCGACCCGCTGGAGCACGATGTCGCCGATCGGGTGACCGTAGCGGTCATTGACCAGCTTGAAATGATCCAGGTCGAAAATCGCGACCGCGATCTTCGCAGCATCCTGCGCCATGCAGGCATGGAGAGCCTGGAAGAAGGCGCGCCGGTTGGGCAGGCCGGTCAGTTCGTCCGTATTGGCCGCGTGCTCGTTGGCTTCGGCGATCCGGCGGTTCTGTTCGTCCTGTGTGAACTGTTCGGTGATGTCGCGGATCAGCCCGCCATAGCCCAGATCTTCATCCAGGCGATGGGCCAGGATCTCGACATGCCGGATCGTGCCGTCGCGGCGGCAGATGCTGACGACCTGCCGCAGATCTTCCCGGCTGCCCGATACCAGTTCGGACAGTGCCCGGCTGAGGGGAGGGCGGTCCTCGGGGATGACGCTCTCCAGCATGTGCTGGCCCAGCCGGTATTCGACCGGCACGCCGAACAACTGCTCGGATGCCGGATTGAGGTAGCTCCAGCGGCCGAAGGCATCCACCCGGAACAGCACGTCGCCCACGCGGTCTGCCAGGTGACGGAAATCGCGCAGTCGCCGTTCGGCCAGTGCGGCTTTCTGGTCGCGCTGGGTCAGTACGGCGCCCAGCGGCAGGGCGCAGAAGAAGATTGTCGCCAGGTCGAGCTGGAAAATATAGATCCTCAGCGAGTCCGGCCCATGAAAGGGCATGGCGGGGCCGACATCGGTGAAGATGAAATAGCTGCCGATCATGGCGATGATTGCGACGGCCAGCGCGGCGCCCTTGGCATACAGGTGGTAGGTGGCCAGGAGCAGCGGCGGCAGAAGCAGGAACTGGAACGGATAGTGGGCCTGGCCATAGACCACGATCGCTGCCCCCGCGACCAGCGCCATCAGGCCGCCGGCCACAAGCGATGACGGGGAATCGTGGTCCGGGTTGCCCTTGGTATCATAGGGGTTCAGGGCCAGCAGAACCGGAACCGTGATCAGTACGCCGGGCAGGTGGGCCATCGTCCAGGTCGTCGCACCACCCAGCCAGCCGCGCCCTTCGCTGAAATACAGGGCTTCTGCCGCGACGGCCGCCGAGCATATGACGGCCATTGCCGTCACAAGGGCGAAGCGGAATGCCCATCCGGGATGTTCGAAAAAATCGGAGATCGGGCTGAAACGGCGGGCCAGAAAAACGGCGAGCAGGATTTCGACCAGATTGGCGCCTGCAAAGCCGACGCTGGTGACCCAGGGGCGATGGTCACCCAGATTGACCAGCGTGGACAGGACCAGCAGCAGCGGCGGAAACAGCCGCCAGTCGAAATTGCGCATGCACAGGGCCGATGCCACCAGGACCGCGTTGGCCGGCCAGATCATGGCGGAACTGCCGCCATGGCGGGTCCATCCCACGCTGGCAATGGCGACGAGGCACCATACCACGCAGGTCAATATCGTCGACAGACTGTTCCGACCCGCCAGGATTGCTGTCATGCTGCGTGGCTCGTCCTCATTACCCGATGCCAATTATCATCAATTGCCGACTTCGGGACAGCGGGCCTGTTATATCAATTGCGACAGAATGCGGTCCGCATGAGTCCATTGCTGTGTGTGTTCCGGTTCTCGCGGCCCGATGGGCGCTGCATCGATCAGCCGCCGCATGCGCCCGTCCTGGAGTAGGTCCTGTTTGAATGCGTGCATTCGAACAGGTGAAGATTCTCCTAAAAACAATAAACTAGAGTATTTCCACCGAACCGGCTTTCGGTGGCAATGCTCTGGTCTGGCGTTCGACATATTTCTGGACGGTGATCTTCAGTTCGGTGGGCAGGCGGCGGTAGAGTTCGATCAGGTCGTGCTCGTCTGTCGAAAGCGTCATGGGGAATGCCTGTTCCACCATCCCGCTGAGGAAAAGTTCTTCCGGCACCTGAAACAGTTCCGCCAATCGCGGGATGTGCCCGCGTGCGCTGCTGCGGCCGGTCTCCAGCGCCGCGATGGCGGAGCGACTGACATGGAGGGCACCGGCGAGGTCGTTCTGGCTCATGCCTCCGGCCTTGCGCAGGGTTACGATCTTCTTGGCGAGTTCAGCCGCGGGAGATGCCTTTGTCGCATCATTCCCGGCCAGCGTGGCATCGGTATCCCGGATCCACTTTCGAAACAGGGACTGCGGGATGATACCGTCGGGGTTGGTGCCGGTCGGTTTTGGAGAACTCTTTGCCTGATAGGAAATCATGCCTTCGGGCAGGTCGATGATCCTGCGCGGTGGGATGGCGGGATTGCCCGGCATCCATATCTGTCCCGGCTGGAGAAGAGTTCTTCGGGCCATGATGCTTTACGAAAGGAGGACCCCGCTCTTTCATGGAGAGCGGGGTCTGTGGAGATGAACGGATCGGAGCCGTGATGCTCAGAGTGACGAGGTGAGGGCTCGGGTCGTTTCGTCGGAGGCGATATATGGGCCGGCGGACCTGACGGTGATGGCGAGCATGGCGATGCTGTTGGGATGACGCTCGCCGAGGGGAAGGGAGGCGTTACCGCTGGTCCAGCGGCTGTATTCTCCTTCCACGGCGTGCCAGCCGGGCAGGTCGCCGTCTGTCAGGTGGTCCGTGATGGTTCGGGCGTGGTTGCCTTCAAAGAGCCTGATCTCGCCGACTTCGATGCCGAAAGGGCGGCGGTCGTCGACGAAGGGGCCGATCGTGTCGCTGGGGCGGCTTGCCCTGGAGACAAGCCGGACGGTCCGAACGCCGGTCGGGACCATGAACAGGGTGCAGCCGTCGGCCTCACGGATCTTGCGGAGGATCTGTCCCTTGTCTGTGGTGAGGTGGAGGTCGGGCTCATCGGTCAGGACGGGCGCGGGTGCCTGATTTTCGAGATGCGCCGCTTCGGCACGGGATGCGAGCTGGCGGAACAGGGGCTCGACGAATGCGCGGGCGACATTCAGGGGGGCGCCGGCATCTTCTTCCCAGGTACGGACAACGCCGCGCAGCGTGGCGACCTTGCCGTCCTGATGGAAGGCGCGGCGGTTGCCGGTGTCGAGATAGCTTTCGGTCAACATGCCGTCGGCGCGGATCACCGCGTGCGGGTCTGTTTCGATGTGGTAATAGGTGTAGCTGGTAATGGATTTATCGTAGAAGATGGATGTGCCGTTGACGAGCATGCGGGCGGGGATGAAGCTGTTCGCGAAGAACAGGCAGTGCTCGGCGGTGATCAGCATGTCCTTGTAGGGAACGCCATCGGCGACGGCGTCCTTGAGGATGCGAACGGGATAGCCTGCCTCGTCGTCCGGGTAATCTGGACGGACCACGACTTTTCTGCTGCCGACCCAGACGACATCGCGTGTTGCTTCAATGTTGTTGCGCCAGTCGTAGACGCTGATTTCATCGCCGATCCGGATATCTTCGACGGCGCAATCACCATCCGGCGTCCGGATCATCGAGCCGGCGAGGAAGCAGGCACCGATATAGGTGTTGTGGTCCTTGTAGGTGATTTGCAGGGGGTTTGTGTTTACGTCTTCCGTCGCCAGGTTGTTATAGGTTCCGACGGGGAGGTTGGCATTTGCTGCGGGTGTTACAGTGTAGGTCGCAATCTGTGTGCCATCGCTTCCAAAAAGCGTAATCGTTTTGTTTGTGCCTGATGTGGCTATGGTATAACCGGAAACAGTGGCGACTGTATTCTTGATTTCTATGGTATCGTATTGCGGATCGTAGCCGGTAATCGATGTTCCCGACAGATTCAGGAATACACCACCACCATTCAGAACAAGCGTGCCGCCGCCAGTTGTGAAATTGATGGTCGTTCCCTGGAGCAGGCTGATCAGTTGTGTGTTGCCGTTATATGTGCCGCCATACCCTATGTTGATGGTTGAGCCACTCAACGCACCAGCGATGAGGCCACCCGAAAACGTCGCCGTTCCGCCATATATATTCATGGTAATGGCTGTTGCGGCGTTTACAACGAAATCAATATCTGTCGTTCCGCCGATTGTAAAAACGGGTGCCGACAGGGCAGACAGAACAATATCAATGGTACCGCTGGAACCTGGTACAGAGACCCATTGACCACCGATTATAGAAAGCAGACTACCATTGGTCGCATCGGTTCCCGTCTGGATATGGGACAGAAGACCGTCAGGAACGCCGGTTAGCGTTTTTATTGTATTTCCGTTGGAATCCGTAATTGTGATGTTGGAATTTCCGAGGCCGCCATTGAAAAGCGTTCCATCGGTAATTGTCCATGTTGTTTCAATATGACCTTGTGCGTCATATGTATAATACGTGCCAGCGCTCGACATACTGATATCCCCCCAAAGCTGGATGTGCCCCTGCGAAGATCGGGATCTCAGATTGTCATATGAAAGTTAACAAATGCCCCATGTCACCGAGCCTACAGGCATGGTGGCGATAAGCGCCATGCGCCCTGTCGCAGGGAGTGGCCGGGCCTGTGGGGACGAAAAAGGACAGCCGACGATTGCGTCGGTCATTTTTAAAAGGAGATTGGTGCCGGGTGAGGGATTTGAACCCCCGACCTTCGGTTTACAAAACCGCTGCACTACCGCTGTGCTAACCCGGCGGCGATGGGACGTTGCACCATCGTTAGACTATCCGTGGCATCGTGGTTCGTTTTGAGGACCAGGGCCGGGACTGTGTGCTTTTGCCTCTGTCTTCCCGACGGGTCAAGAGGGCAGGGTGGCGGCGGAGGGCCGCCACCCTTCTGATCAAGCCTGCTGGTAGAGCAGGCGGGCGCGGATTGTGCCTTTGAGGTCGCGCAGGCGGCGGAGGATGCGGTTGTCCTTGTCGGTGTCGCGCCCCGTATCCGCCTCGACCACCACGTAGCCCAGTTCACCGTCGGTCTGGAGATACTGGGCCGTGATGTTGCTGTTCTCGGCCATGAAGATCTCGTTGATCTGGAGCATGATGCCGGGAACGTTGCTGTGGACGTGCATGAAGCGGGTGCCGCGCGGGCTTTCCGGCAACTGCACGGTCGGGAAATTGACGGCGCCCAGAGTCGAGCCCACGTCGGAATATTCGACCAGCTTGCGCGCGACTTCGACGCCGATCCGCTCCTGCGCCTCGGCGGTCGAGCCGCCGATATGCGGGGTGAGGATGACGTTTTCCAGCCCCTGGAGCGGCGAGGTGAAGGAATCGCCCGCGCCCTTGGGTTCGGTCGGGAACACGTCGATCGCGGCCCCCAGCAGGTGGCCGTCACGCAGGGCGTCGGCCAGCGCCTCCAGGTCCACCACGTTGCCGCGGGCGTTGTTGATCAGGAACGAGCCGGGCTTCATCGCGCGGATCTGTTCGGCGCCGATCAGGTTGGCGGTGCTGGGGAGCTGCGGCACATGCAGGCTGACCACCTCGCTCTGCGCCAGAAGGTCGTTCAATGTCTCGACCGGCGTGGCGTTGCCGTGCACCAGCTTGTCGATCACGTCGTAATAGATCACGCGCATGCCGAACGCCTCGGCCAGGACCGAAAGCTGCGAGCCGATCGAGCCGTAGCCGACGATGCCCAGCGTCTTGCCCCGGACTTCCCAGCTATTGGCGGCGGATTTGTTCCAGCCGCCGGCATGGCACTCCACCGAGCGGGGGAAGATCCGCCGCATCAGCATCACGACCTCGCCCATGACCAGTTCGGCGACGGAGCGGGTGTTGCTGAACGGGGCGTTGAAGACCGGGATGCCGTGGGCACGGGCCGCCGTCAGGTTGACCTGGTTGGTGCCGATGCAGAAGCAGCCCACGGCGATCAGCCGGTCGGCGGCGGCGATGACCTCGTCGGTCAACTGGGTGCGGGAGCGGATACCCACGATATGCACGCCTTCCAGAGCCTCGCGCAGGGCCGCCCCTTCCAGAGCGGTCTTGAGTCGCGTGACGTTCTCATACCCGTTGGCCTTCAACAGCGACACGGCGCTGTCGTGGACGCCTTCGAGAAGCAGGATGCGGATCTTGTCCTTGGGGAGGGACAGGTGGGAGGTGGCTTCGCTGCTCATCTCGAATACTCGCGCTTATTCGGGGAAGATGGTTCTCCTATCCGATCGACGGATAAATGGATAGGGAGAGGACGGCATCGGTGCCATGTGCTGGCCGGACGGGTGAGGGGTGTCACCGCGCCGGCAGGCCCGTATTCAGCAGGGAGACGGCACCGGCCAGCATGGCCGGGTCGCCGACCGCCAGCACCGTGCCGTCGCTCTGCGCATGCAGCGTGCGGCCGTGCCAGTCCGTCACCCGGCCGCCGGCGCCTTCGATAATGGGCACGAGGGCGGCCCAGTCCCAGATCTTCATCGTGCATTCCGCGATCACATCGACCTGTCCCAATGCCAGCAGGCCGTAGGCATAGCAGTCACCGCCCCAGGTGACGCGGCGGGCGGCGCGGCGGAGCGCGTCCCAATATGGCGTCGGTGCGTCCGCGATCATCTCGGGCGAGGTGCAGGAGAGTTCCGCCAGTTTCAACGCGGTGCAACGACGGGTGCCGATGGTGCCGGGCAGGCGGGATTCGTAGCGCGTCGGCCGGCCGCGCATGCCGATCCAGCGTTCGCCGGTGATCGGCTGGTCGATGATGCCCAGCACCGGTACGCCGTTTTCCAGCAGGGCGATCAGGGTGCCGAAGGTGGGGCGGCCGGTGACGAAGGCCCGTGTGCCGTCGATCGGGTCGATCACCCAGCAGTGGCGGGAGCCCGCGCGCTCCAGCCCGAATTCCTCGCCCAGTACGGCATGGTCGGGCAGGCGTTCGGCCAGGATCGCCCGGATGGTGCGCTCGGCGGTGCGGTCGGCGACGGTGACCGGACTCTGGTCGCTCTTGTCGTCGACCGTGACCCCGGAGCGGAAGAATGGACGGATCACGCAGGCGGCGGCATCGGCGGCGGCGGTCGCTGCGTCCAGCAGGCGGTCGGCATCGGGGAGGGCGGCGGCGAGAGGCGTGCCGGTGTGGGTCATGGCTGGTGTCCTCCGTCGGACAGGGTGTGCAGGTAGGCGATGATCGCCGCGCGGTCGCGGATGTCGGACAGGCCGGGGAAGGCCATGCGGGTGCCCGGCGCGAAGCGGGCCGGGCTTTCCAGCCACGCCGACAGGGTTTCGTCGGTCCAGAGTTCCGACCGGTGTGCCAGGAGCGCGGGGGAGAGGCTGTAGCCGGGGAGGTCGGCGATCGGGGTGCCGGCGACGCCGAACAGGTTGGGGCCGACCGCCGGGGGGGCGCCCTGCGTGAAGCTGTGGCACATCGCGCAGGATCGTGCCGCGAGGGCCTGTCCGGCTTTGGGATCGGCATGCGCGAGGGCTTCGGCGACCGAGAGGCCGGCCGATCCGTCGGGCGGTTCGGGCAGGGCGAAGGCCGGGTGGAGCGGAATGGCCTCGGGTATGGCCCGGTGTCCGGCCCAGACGCTGCCGGCCATTGCCAGCGCGGTCAGCAGGAAAGCTGCGCCGATGCGGTTGGCGTCGTGGCTGTCCATCCGGGTTACGATGCTCCATCGGTGTTTCGGTTGCATGCTGGCCGGTCCTTACCTAGACTGCCGCCCGCCTTGTGTGAAGCTGCGTGGGATCGTGCCGATGGGCCGGAGCGCGTGTCCGCAGCGGCGTTTCCCCGGCCGGACGTTTCCGCCGCTTTCGAGTGTCAGGGCCTGCTGCGTGTTCGCATGAATCCAATCGTCATCATTCCTGCCCGCATGGCCTCGACGCGCCTGCCGGGCAAGCCGCTGGCCATGATCGGCGACCGGCCCATGATCGTGCATGTGCTGGAGCGCGCGCGCGCGGCCGATATCGGGCCGGTCGTGGTCGCCGTGGCCGACCCCGAACTGGCGCGGGTGGTGGAGGCGGCGGGTGGTACCGCCGTCCTGACCGACCCGGCGTTGCCTTCGGGCTCCGACCGGGTGTGGCACGCGCTTGCGACCGTCGATCCGGACGGCCGGCATGACGTGGTGCTCAACCTTCAGGGCGACCTGCCGGGGCTGGCGCCGGAGACCCTGGCCGCCGCCCTGCTGCCGCTGGCCGACCGGGCCGTCGATATCGGTACGCTGGTCGCCCCGGTCACGGAACCCGGCGAGGCGCAGGCGGACTCGGTGGTGAAGGTCGCATGCGCGTTTCCCGAGGGTGCCCCGCGCGCCGTGGCGCGGGCGCTGTATTTTTCGCGGGCGGCGGTTCCGTGGGGCGAGGGGGCGTTGTGGCATCATGTCGGGATCTATGCCTATCGCCGGGCGGCGCTGGCGCGGTTCGTGGCCCTGCCCGAAGCGGCTTTGGAAAGGCGTGAAAAACTGGAACAGCTTAGAGCCCTGGAGGCCGGAATGATCATCGGATGTGCCCGGATCGGGGCGGCGCCGTTCGGCGTGGATACGCCGGCGGACCTGGAACGCGCGCGCCGCATGATGGCGGACGTGGCATGAGCGGCGCGCCGTCGATATCTCCCGACGCGGCGGCGGGTCCCCATATGGGGATCATCGCCTTTCAGGGGCGGCCGGGCGCCTATTCCGACCTGGCGTGCCGGCAGGCCTTTCCCGGCTGGACCACGCTGCCCTGCGAAACCTTCGCCGATGCGATCGCGGCGGTGCATGACGGGCGCGCAGACCTGGGGATGCTGGCCTGCGAGAACAGCCTGGCGGGGCGGGTGCCGGATATTCATGCCCTGCTGCCGCAGGCGGGGCTGAACATCGTCGGCGAGCATTTCCAGCGGGTCGAGCATTGTCTTCTGGGCGTGCCCGGCAGCACGATCGCGCAGGCGCGGCGGGTCCATACCCATCCGGTCGCCATGGGGCAGATCCGGGGGATCGTCGAGGCGCTGGGTCTGACGCCGGTGGTGGAATTCGATACGGCGGGCGCGGCCGAACTGGTGGCGCGGTGGAACAACCCCGAGGATGTGGCCGTGGCGTCGGCGCTGGCGGCGGAACTGAACGGTCTCGTGGTGCTGCGGCATAATGTGGAGGACGCGGCGCATAATACGACCCGCTTCTACATCACGTCGCGCGAGGCGGTGCGGCCGCCGCCGGGGCAGGCAGGCACGCTGACCACCGTGCTGTTCCGTGTGCGCAATACGGCCGGGGCGCTCTACAAGGTGCTGGGCGGGTTTGCGACCAACGGCGTGAACATGACGCGGCTGGAGAGCTACATGCTGGACGGGTCGTTCGCCGCGACGCAGTTTCTGCTCGATGTCGAAGGGCACCCCGAGGATGCGGCGCTGGCGCAGGCTTTGGCGGAACTGGCCTTCTTTTCGGAAACCTCCGCGATTCTGGGTGTTTATCCGGGGTCGCCGTTCCGGGGAAACGGGATGGCGGACCGATGAAGGTTGCCTAGCCACCATGCCCGGCATTAACACCGTGGATTAACAGAACAGGCGGGATCACGATCCTGCCGGGGTGGCCCGAAGGGCGGCCCGTGTCACAGCCTGCGAGATTCGAGTGGAAACGACTATGTTCAAGGGTTCGATCACAGCCCTGATTACGCCGATGAACGATGACGGGTCGCTGGATTTTCCGGCGCTGGGCCGATTCCTCGATTGGCAGGTGACCGAAGGGTCGTCGGGTGTCGTGCCGGTGGGCACGACGGGGGAAAGCCCGACCCTGACGCATGACGAACATGCGCGCGTGGTCGAATACACGGTTCAGGTCGTGGCGGGACGGGTGCCGGTCATTGCCGGTGCGGGCTCCAACAGCACCGCCGAGGCCGTCAATATGGCCCGCCATGCCAAGGCGGCGGGGGCGGATGCCATTCTGGTCGTTGCGCCCTATTACAACAAGCCGACGCAGGAAGGGCTGTATCGTCACTTCATGGCGGTTGCCGATGCGACCGACCTGCCGCTGGTCGTCTATAATATTCCCGGCCGCTCGGTGGTCGATATTTCGGTCGAGACCATGGCGCGGCTGGCGCGGCATGCCCGGATCGTCGGGGTGAAGGATGCCACCGCCAACCTGCTGCGGCCGATCCAGGTGCGTCGGGCGATCGATCACAAGCCCTTCAACCAGCTTTCGGGCGAGGATGGTACCGTGGTCTCGTTTCTGGCCGCCGGAGGGGATGGCTGCATCAGCGTGACCTCGAATGTGGCGCCGCGCCTGTGCGCCGAACTGCACCGGGCCTGGCAGGATGGGCGCGTGGCGGATGCGATGGCGTTGCAGGACCGGCTTTCGCCGCTGCACGATGCGCTGTTCTGCGAGAGCAATCCGGCGCCGGTGAAGTATGCCGCCAGCCTGCTGGGGCTGGGGGGCGAGACCTGCCGGTTGCCGCTGGCGCCGCTGACCGAGCCTTCCCGCGCTCTCGTCCGCGAGGCGCTGGCCGCCGTGGGCCTGTTGAACTGACGATGGCCGAGAAAAACAAGAGTGGCATGATCTCGCACGGGATCGCGGCGCAGAATCGCAAGGGGCGGTTCGACTACAAGATCCTGGAGACGGTCGAGGCCGGGCTGGTGCTGAAGGGGCCGGAGGTCAAGAGCCTGCGCATGGGGCGGGCCACGATCAACGAAGCCTATGCCGGCGACCGGAATGGCGAGATCTGGCTGTTTAACAGCTATATCCCCGAATATCAGGGCGGCGTGCTATCGCGCTTCGAACCCCGCGCGCCGCGCAAGCTGCTGCTGCACGGCAAGCAGGTGAACAAGCTGCTGGGCGCCGTGGCGCGCGAGGGCGTGACGCTGGTGCCGCTGGATATCCATTTCAATGCCCGTGGCCTGGCCAAGGTGACGCTGGGGATCGGCGAGGGGCGCAAGAAGGCCGACAAGCGCCATGCGATCGCCGAGCGCGACTGGCAGCGCGACAAGGCGCGGCTGATGCGCAACAAGGGCAAGGAATAGGCCGGCTCGGCCGCCTTGCATTACGCTATTTTATTGTTTTAACGGCTCTTTGAGCGTGGCTGGGCGCGTGTGCCCCTGGCCGCGACCCGATTTGGGGGCGCGGCGCGCGGGGAAGCGTGCCGTCCAAACAAAAACAGGGCCGCCCGAGGGCGACCCTGCTTGTTGATCAGGCTTGATGCCGAATCAGTCGACGCTGATCGACGCGGCCTCGGGGCCCTTCTGGCCCTGGACGACCTGCACGTTCGCCGTCTGGCCTTCGGTCAGGCCGGTCAGGCCCGAACGCTCCAGAGCCGAAGCGTGGACGAAAATGTCCTTGCCGCCGCTTTCCGGGGTGATGAAGCCGAAGCCCTTCGTGGCGTTGTACCACTTCACGATGCCGCGCATGTCCTGCGCGTGCGACAGGTCGGGGGCCGGGCGGGCCGGACGGGCGCCGAAGCCGCCGGGGGCACGCGGCGCACCGGGGCCGGCACCGAAGCCGCGCGGACGCTCCGGCTGGGCCGTGCTCTCGTCGACCGACACCACACCGGCGACCTGGCGACCCTTCGGCCCCTGGCCGATGCGGACCACCAGCGTCGTGCCGGGGGAGACGGAGCTGTGGCCGGTCGTTGCCAGCGCGTTGGCGTGAAGGAAGACATCGCCCGAACCGTCGGCCAGTTCGACGAAGCCGAAGCCCTTCTCGCTGTTGAACCATTTTACGGAGGCACTGATCTCCGGTCCCGAGGCGATCACCTGGGAGGGGGCGCCACCACCACCGCCCATGGGGCGACGGGGAGCTCCGCTGCTGCCACGATCACCGAACGTCGGCGGCGACATGAAATCGTCGTCAAATCCGCCGCGGCGCGGGGAACGGGGGCTGCGGTCGGTCCTGTTACTTCTCAACGGTCGTAATCCCGAGGTCTAGTTGGCGGGTCCTGTCCCAGGAGCCACCGGATGAAGAAATTTTGCTGGATCAAGGCATTACACAACCGTTCTCCGAACCGCCTGAGCGGCCGTGGCGGACAGCATCCTTTCCCCGCGCGGACCCTAGCACGAATGCGTCGGTGTCCAATACAGATAAGCATAACTTCGGCCCGTGGTTCCATCATGCCGTCATCTTTAATATGACCAAGCATTAATGTTCGCGCCGTCGGCGGTGGGGGTCGGATAGCCGTGCATGACGGCCGGCTGGCGTGGGTCGTCCGATCACGAAAGTCACCCATGGGCTTTCTCGAAACGCCGGGACGTTTTAGACAGTCGGTGGGCGCGGTTCGGATGCGGCGTCGCGCAGGTGAAAAGGGAAGCTGATGGGCCAGACAAAGACGGAAAGAACAGCCCTTTGGATGGCGCGTGTCGGTACGCTCGCCGGGATGGGGTGCCTCGCGGCAGTCGTTTGTGCCCCGGCCCACGCCACGCCGTTGCAGGACCCGTACGGAACCTGGACGATTCAGGGGGAAAACGACGCGGTCAGCACCCTGAAGGGAACGTCGGACCAGTATTATACCAGTGGGCTGCGCCTGAACTGGACCTCGGGCACCGACAACCAGCCGGCCCCGATCGAGACCATCAACCATGCCATCATGGGGGCGGGCGTCACCCGCATCAGCATGGGCTTGCAGCAGCTTATCTTTACCCCGGAAAATACGCAGATCAGCACGCCGTCGCCGCGTGACCGGCCTTATGCCAGCCTTTTGCTCGGCACCATCAACCTGATCAACGATACCGATCTTTCCCGGTCGGTGTTCGGTATCCAGGTCGGTGTCATGGGGCCGGCCGGGCTGGGCGAGAAATTGCAGAACGGCTTCCACGGCGCGATTGGCGACACGCGGAACCTGGGGTGGCACCACCAGTTGCAGAACCAGCCGATCTTCCAGGTGCAGGCCGGGCGGACCTGGCGGTTTCCGCTGGCCGATGTCTTCGGTATTTCGATGGACATGCTGCCCGCGGCCTCGGCCGCGATCGGCGATTACCGGATCTATGGTTCGGTGGCCGATACGTTCCGGATCGGCCAGGGGCTGAACAGCGATTTCGGCACGCCCACGATCGGGCCGGGCACCGATGGTACCGATGCCTACCGGCTGACGCGCCCGGTGTCGTGGTATGTCTTCGGCAACGTGACTGGCTACGCCGTCGGTTATGATGCCACCCTGCAAGGCAATACGATCCGCAGCAATTCGCCGCATGTGCCGGTGAACTGGGATGTGGGCGAGATTCATGCCGGCCTCGCGATCATGTGGCACGGGATGCGCCTGTCCTACAGCCAGGTGTGGCAGACCCAGGAATTCAAGGGCGCGCGCAGCGGGCTGTTCAATTACGGGTCGCTGGCCCTGTCGGCCAAATTCTGAACGCCTGACCGAACATGTGGGCTGGAGAGCGAGAGCGGCCCGTTCCGCGCCGCGCCCGACATGTGTTTCCGAGCATCGGAGCGGAGTGGCCTTGATGGCCATTCGCCGCCAGCGCGCATGTTCGGTCAGGCTCTGGGAATCCGCCCGTCAGGGCGGGCGCGTTCTTCGCGGCGCCGAGGGTCTGCTCTAGCCGGAGCGTAGGGCTCGGGCGGCGTCGTGGCGGTCGAACAGTTCCACGGCCAGGGCGACCGCGCCGCGCCTTGTCTCGGCGTTGCCTTCGACGATCCGTTGCGCGTCCTGTGCTGCGATCGCGACCAGCAGGTCCAGCCGGGCGCCGGTGGCCAGTCGCAGGTCCGGCAGGCCGGACTGGCGGCGGCCCGTCAGGTCGCCGCCGCCGCGCAGGCGGAAATCCTCGTCGGCGATCAGGAAGCCGTCTTCGGTGTCGCGCAGCAGGGACAGTCTGCGCCGCGCCGTCTTGCCCAGGGCGTCGTCATGCAGCAGCAGGCAGAAGGATTCGTCGCCGCCGCGACCGACGCGGCCGCGCAACTGGTGCAACTGCGCCAGGCCGAACCGTTCGGCGTGCTCGATGACCATGACCGTGGCGGCGGGGATGTCGACCCCGACCTCGATCACCGTCGTCGCGACCAGGATGCGCGTGCGGCCGGCGGCGAAATCGGCGATCGCGGCCTCGCGCACCGCGATGTCCTGCTGGCCGTGGGCCAGGCCCACGATCGGGCCGAACCGTTCGGCCAGCACCGCGAAGCGGGCTTCCGCCGCCGCGATGTCCAGGGCCTCGCTCTCGCTGACCAGCGGGCAGACCCAGAAGACGCGCGCGCCGCCGGCGATGGCGCGGCCGATGCCATCCAGCAGGTCGCCCAGTGACGCCATGGCGTGCAGCGAGGTGCGGATGGGCAGACGGCCCGCCGGCTTTTCGTCCAGGCGGCTGACCTGCATTTCGCCCCACTGGGTCAGGAGCAGGGTGCGGGGAATCGGCGTGGCGGTCATGACCAGGATGTCGGTGAGGTGGCCTTTTTCGCCCAGCAGGAGCCGCTGTTCGACGCCGAAACGGTGCTGTTCGTCGATCACCGCCAGCGCGAGGTCGGCGAAGACCACCTTGTCCTGAAACAGGGCGTGCGTGCCGACCACCAGGGGGGCGCGGCCGGTGGAAATCTCGTCCAGCACCGCGCGTCGGGCGCGGCCCTTGATGCTGCCGCTGAGGAAGGCGACCGGGACGGGGGCCAGCCGGGTGAAGGTGGCCAGGTGCTGGCGGGCCAGGATTTCGGTCGGGGCCATGAGCACCGCCTGGTGGCCGGCCTCCACCACGCCCAGCATCGCTTGCAGGGCAACCAGCGTCTTGCCCGCGCCGACATCGCCCTGCACCAGGCGCAGCATCGGGCTGGGGGATGCGAGGTCGGCGTCGATCTCACGCAGGGCGCGGGTCTGGGCGCCGGTCGGAAGGTGGCCGAAACGCTCCAGCGATGTGGTGCGCAGCGCGCCTGTGGGCACGATCGACCGGCCGGGACGGTTGCGGTTGCGCCGCCGGGCTTCGGCCATCGCCACCTGTTCGGCCAGCAGTTCGTCGCAGGCCAGGCGCAGGCGCGCCCGTTCGGACGCGGCGGCGTAGGCATCGTCCTTCAGCAGGTCGGGAAATTCATCGGGGCAGTGCAACTGGCGGAGCGCGGTTTCGAAATCCGGCCAGTGCCGGCGTGCGACGAGCGTGGGGTCCAGCCATTCCGGCAGGGCGGGGAAGTGCTGGAAGACCTGTTGCAGCGCGTTGCGGACATGGCGGGGGAAGAGGCCCGCCGTCAGCGGCCAGACCGGGTCCAGCATCGGGATGCGCCCGATGTCGCCGCCCGGCACGATGTGGTCGGGGTTGGCGATCGAGAGTCGGTCGCCGAACGAATCCAGCATGCCCGAGATCGCGACCGCGCTGCCGGTGACCATCTGTCGTGCCTGATAGGGGGAGAAAAACGCCAGGTCGATCGCGCCGCTGCCGTCCGACAGGCGGACCCGCCAGGGTTGGCGCGAGCCGCGCGCGGGGGCGTCGATCCGCTGCACGGTGCCCGACAGGGTGCAGATCCGGCCCGGAACGGCATCGCGCATCGGGGGGCGATAGCGTCGGTCGATCACGGATTCGGGAAGGTGGAACAGCAGGTCCGCCACGCGCGTGCCGCTGGTCGCGCGCGCCAGCAGCTTCGCGGTGGCGGCGCCGACCCCTGGCAGCGTGGCGAGCGGGGCCAGAAGCGGGCCGAGGAGGCCCGGTGAATCGTCCTGGGGGGTGGTATCGGACACGCTGGGCTCGATCGTCCTCAATTCCCCGGTTTCTTTCTGCGGGGGCCGTTTCTGGGGGGCGGTGCGACTGCCGGGCTGACAGGACCCTGACGGAGGGCTATAGGACAGCAACGCGAAGGAACAAAACGAAACCATATCAGGGCAGGCACCATGTCCCTCGACATACCGGACTTTTCGACCCTCGATCCGCGCCGTCGCCGGATCTATTTCCGCGCCACGCATCGCGGCACGCATGAGGCCGACATCCTGATCGGCGGCTTCGTGGCGCCGCGTCTGGCGGGGATGTCGGAGGCGGACATGGATGCGCTGGAAACGGTGATGGACCTGCCTGACGCCGATCTGGCGGACTGGCTGAGTGGCCGCAAGCCGGTGCCGGCGGAGGTCGATTGCCCGATGATGCGCGCGATCATCGCCGACGCCAACGATCCCGCCCGGCAGGCCGCGATCCGGGGAGAACGATGACAGCAGAGGGAAGGGACCAGCCCGCCGGGCCTTCCGGCTGGATGAATGTCTGGGGCGTGCCGGATGGGTACGACGCCTTTCTCGTCGCCCGGCGCGCGCGCGAGCATGACGGGCCGGTGCTGCATGTGGCGCGCGACGACGCGGCCATGGCGCGGATCGGCGACCTGCTCTCGTTCATCGCGCCGCATGCGGAGGTCCTGCGTTTTCCGGCGTGGGATTGCCTTCCCTACGATCGGGTGTCGCCCAATCCGGCGATCGTCGCCGAACGGGTCGCGACACTGACGCGTCTGCTGGAGCCCGCGACGGGGCCGCGCATCGTGTTGACCACGGTGGGGGGGCTGGTGCAGCGGGTGACGCCGCGCGCGGCCTTTCGCGGCCAGTCGCTGACGGTCGCGGCCGGCGATAATCTGGACCAGGAATTCCTGATCGAACTGCTGGTGACCAACGGCTACAACCGCACCGATACGGTGATGGAGCCGGGCGAATTTGCGACCCGTGGCGGCATCTTCGACATATTCCCCTCCGGCGAGGCGGAGCCGGTGCGGCTGGACCTGTTCGGCGACGAGGTTGAGAATATCCGTCGGTTCGACCCGGCCACCCAGCGGTCCTCCGAGCGGCTGGACCGGTTCGTGATGCGTCCGGTGGCCGATTTCAGCCTCGATCAGGCCAGTATTTCGCGCTTTCGTACCGGTTGGCGCGATCTGTTCGGGCCGGCCGCCGCCGGCGACCCGCTCTACCAGCATGTCTCCGACGGGCGGCGCCATGCCGGGCTGGAGCACTGGTTGCCGCTGTTCTACGAACATCTGGAAACGCTGGTCGATTATCTGCCGGGTGTGGCGGTGATCATGGCGCATCAGGCGGACGAGGTTCTGTCGTCGCGGCTGGAGATGATCGCCGACCATTTCGAGGAGCGGCGCCAGCCGGTGCGCGAGGGCGAGGTTCCGTATCGTCCTCTGCCGCCGCATCTGATGTATCTGGACCGCAAGGGGTGGGACGGCATGCTGGCCGGCCGCCCGGTGGTGGTGTTCAACCCCTTTTCCCGCCCGGATGGGGCGGAGGGGATCGACGCGCTTGGGCGGCCGGGAATCCTGTTTGCCCGCTCGGCGGTGGATGGATCGCGTGAGAACGTGTTCGCCATGCTCGATGCGCAGGTTCGGCAATGGGGCGAGACCGGGCGCCGGGTCTATCTGTCGGCCTGGACCCGTGGATCGCGCGAGCGGATCGCGACGCTGCTGCGCGAGCATGGCATGCGGGCCGAGAGTTTCGAGACCTGGACCCAGGCGCAGGCTCTGCCGGCCGGCACCGTCGGGTTGCTGACGCTGGGGCTGGAGCGCGGCTTCATTGCCGACAATCTGGCCTTCGTGTCGGAACAGGATCTGCTGGGCGAGCGGATTGCGCGACCGCCGCGCCGACGCAAGCGGGCCGACCAGTTTATCGCCGAAGCGTCGGAGATCGCGGAAGGCGATCTGGTGGTGCATCAGGATTACGGCATCGGCCGCTATGACGGGCTGGAGACGGTGGCGGTCGGCAGCGCGCCGCATGACTGCCTGCGTCTGGTCTATGACGGCAGCGAGAAGCTGTTTCTGCCGGTCGAGAATATCGAGCTGCTCAGTCGCTTCGGGTCCGATCAGGCCGGGGTGGCGCTGGACAAGCTGGGCGGGGCGTCGTGGCAGAACCGCAAGGCGCGGATGAAGCAGCGCATTCGCGACATGGCGGGCGAGCTGATCCGTACCGCCGCGATGCGCGCCCTGCGCGAGGCGCCCAGCCTGACCCCGGCGGAAGGGCTGTGGGACGAATTTTGCAGTCGGTTCCCCTTTGCGGAGACAGAGGACCAGTCGCGCGCCATTGTCGATGTGCTGGAGGATATGGGCTCCGGCCGGCCGATGGATCGTCTGGTGTGCGGCGATGTCGGGTTCGGCAAGACCGAGGTGGCGTTGCGTGCGGCCTTCGTGGCCGCGATGTCGGGCGCGCAGGTGGCGGTGGTGGTGCCGACCACGTTGCTGGCGCGGCAGCATTTCCGCACGTTCTCCGCCCGGTTCGCCGGGCTGCCGGTGACGGTGGCGCAATTGTCGCGCATGGTGACGGCCAAGGAAGCGGCTGCCGTGCGCAAGGGGCTGGCCGACGGCACGGTCAACATCATCATCGGCACCCATGCCCTGCTGGCCAAGGGCGTGCAGTTTGCCGATCTGGGATTGCTGATCATCGACGAGGAGCAGCATTTCGGGGTCTCCCACAAGGAGAAGCTGAAGGCGCTGCGCGAGGATGTGCATGTCCTGACCCTGTCGGCCACGCCGCTGCCGCGCACGCTGCAACTGGCGCTGACCGGCGTGCGGGAGATGAGCCTGATTGCCACGCCGCCGACCGACCGGCTGGCGGTGCGTACCTTCATCATGCCCTTCGACAGCGTGGTGATCCGCGAGGCGATCCAGCGCGAGCGGTTCCGGGGCGGGCAGATCTTCTGCGTGGTGCCGCGGATCGAGGATCTGGACCGGATGGGCGCGCGCTTGCAGGAGATCGTGCCCGACGCGCGGCTGGTGCAGGCCCATGGGCGCCTGACGCCCACCGAGCTGGAACGGGTGATGACCGAATTCAGCGACGGCAAATACGACATCCTGCTCTCCACCAATATCGTGGAAAGCGGGCTGGACATGCCGGCGGTGAATACGCTGATCATCCATCGGGCCGACATGTTCGGGCTGGGGCAGCTTTACCAGCTTCGCGGGCGCGTGGGACGCGGCAAGCAGCGCGGCTATGCCTACCTGACCTGGCCGCAGACGCATGTGCTCTCCGCCGCCGCCGAGAAGCGGCTGGAGGTCATGCAGACGCTCGATACGCTGGGCGCGGGCTTTACCCTGGCCTCGCATGATCTGGATCTGCGCGGCGCGGGCAACCTGCTGGGTGACGAGCAGTCGGGTCATATCCGCGAGGTCGGAATCGAACTCTACCAGCAGATGCTGGAAGACGCGGTGGCGGAACTGCGGGCCGAGAAGGGCCGGCGCAAGGCCGCGGACCGGGACTGGACGCCGAATATCATCCTCGGCCTGCCGGTGCTGATTCCGGAAGAGTATGTGCCGGACCTGCCGGTGCGGCTGGGGCTGTATCGCCGCATCGCCGGGCTGGCGAACGATGCCGAGATCGAGGCGATGGAGGCCGAACTGGTGGATCGGTTCGGCTCGTTGCCCGATCCGGTGCGCAACCTGCTGGATGTCGTCGCGATCAAGCGCCTGTGCCGTGAGGCGGGTGTCGAGCGGCTGGAGGCTGGGCCGAAAGGGATGGTGATCCAGTTCCGGGGCAATCATTTCGCCAATCCCGCCGGGTTGGTGGCATGGATGGCGAAGCAGAAAGAGGGCAATGTCCGCCTACGTCCAGACCACAAGCTGGCGCTGGTGCGTGAGATGACGAATGCGCAGCGCATCCGTCTGGCGAAGGACACGGTTCAGGCCCTGGGTCGCCTGGCGGAACAGGAGAAGGCGGCCTGACGACACACCCCGCTTGTGGTGACGGACATGCGGAAGGAGGAAGCGGAATGAAAATCGATCTGGCAGGAAAAACGGCGATCGTCAGCGGCTCGACCGCCGGGATCGGGCTGGCTGTCGCGCTGGCGCTGGCCGAAACCGGGGCGGATGTGATCGTCAACGGCCGCAGCCAGGCCCGTGTGGATGAGGCCATGGCCTCTATCCGGACCCGCATGCCCACCGCGCGGCTGCGCGGCGTGCCGGGCGATCTGGGCACGAAAGAGGGGATCGACGGCTTTATCCGCCTCGTTCCGCAGGCCGATATTCTCGTCAATAATCTGGGTATTTTCGAGCAGAAGCCGTTTCTTGAGACGCCGGACGAGGATTGGCAGCGTTTCTTCGACATCAATGTACTGAGCGGCGTGCGCCTGACCCGCCATTATCTGCCGGGCATGGTGGAGCGGGCGTGGGGGCGCGTGGTGTTCGTCTCCAGCGAATCGGCGCTGAATATTCCGGCGGACATGGTTGCCTACGGGTTCTCCAAGGCCGCGCAGGTCGCCATTGCCCGTGGGATTGCCGAGGGGGTTCCCGGAACGGGCGTGACGGTCAATTCGGTGCTGCCGGGGCCGACGCGGACCGAAGGCGTGATGGAGATGTTCGCCACGGCGGCGCGGGAGACCGGTCGGCCGATCGAGGAGATCATGGCCGAGTTCGTGCCGCAGCACCGCCCGGCCTCGTTGATCCGCCGTCTGGCGGAGCCCGAGGAGATCGCCAGCATGGTTGCCTATGTCTGCTCGCCGCAGGCATCCGCCACGACCGGGGCGACCGTGCGGGTGGAAGGGGGCCTGCTGCGCCATCCTGGGTGACAGGCTGCTCCGTCCCCACAGTCGGCTGGCCCTTCAGTCTGCCGGTCATGCGAGGCGCGTTATTTTCAGATCGTTCCTGACGGGAGTGTGACGCGCTTTTGTGTCCTGCACGATGGTGTTTTCTTCACAAAACAAGTCACCGGGCGTGTCGCCCCTTTTCGTGCTGTCATCACGGGTGTTAAAAACAGTAATAATAATACAGAAAGGGAGCAGTGCATGCCTGAAATCGAGGATCGCGCGCCCCAGACCCCGCTGCGCGATGTCTTTCAGTTGATGGGTGCGATCCTGTTTGTCATCGGCATGATCCTGATCGGTTGGCGGGCGGCTTTTTTCTCGGGAGTGTGGCCCGCCTGACCCGTCTTCGGGGCCGCCTCGCTTTTCATGGCGCGGGCGGTTGGGCCTGATGGATGGTCAGTCGTCGCCGGAGAGCGCGGTTTCGAGCGCCGTGCGTTCTTCCGCCGTCAGCGGGTGCGCGGCGGCGGCGACGTTGGCCTCGATCTGAGCGGGGCGGGTGGCGCCGGCAATGACCGATCCTACGACATCGTGCGACAGGAGCCAGCCGAAGGCCAGTTCGGTCAGGCTGCGCCCGTGCGTGCGCGCTACGGTATTCAGCCGGTCGAGAAGGGTCCAGTTGGCGTCCGTCAGGTAGCGGTCGGCCAGATGAATCCACGCACTCAGCCGGCTGCCGGGGGGTGGCGGGGTGTCGCGATGGTATTTCCCGGTCAGGATGCCGCTGGCCAATGGGAAGTAAGGGAGCAGCCCCAGGCCGTAATGACGGATCGCCGGCACCAGGTCGCGCAATGCGTCGCGCGCCAGCAGTGACAGTTCGTCCTGGCATGAGATGAAGCCGGCCTGTCCGGTCGCGCGGGCGATGTGGCAGGCGTCGGCGACCTGCCAGGCGGGAAAGTTGGAGCAGCCGGCGTAAAGGATCTTTCCCTCGCGGGTCAGGTCGTCCAGGGCGCGCAGGGTTTCCTCGATCGGGGTGGCCGGGTCGGGGGTGTGGACCTGGTACAAGTCGATCCGGTCCGTGCGCAGGCGGGTCAGGCTGGCTTCGACGGCCTGGCGGATATAGCGGCGCGACGCGCCCTGAAGATGACCTTCGGCATCCATGGGCATGCCGAATTTGGTGGCCAGCACGATCGCGTCGCGGTGCGGCCCGAGGATGGCGCCCAGCGTTTCCTCCGAGGCGCCGTAATGGGCCTCGCGCCGGCCATAGACGTCCGCGACGTCGAACACGGTGATGCCGCTGTCCAGGGCCTGATGGACCACCGCCCGGGAGTCCTCCAGCCCGATGCGGCCGCCCAGATTGTTGCAGCCCAGCCCGACGGCCGAGACGCGCAGGCCGGAACGGCCGAGATGGCGATATTCCATGGGGAAACCTTCCTGCCCGGTCAGGGCATTTCCAGCCCGATCGAGACCGGGCAATGATCGGACAGGTCCGGCGCCTGGGCGGGGTCCCGCGCATCGTATGTCAGGACCCGGAGGCTGTCGGGGTGGAGCCATGCGCGGGCCTGGTTGCCCAGCAGGATGTGGTCGATGAAATAGGTGCCGCCCCAACATGGGCTGGCGCGCCCGGCCGTGGTCAATGTCAGCGGGCCGTCGGTTTCCAGTTGCTGGAAGAACGGGTCGGACGGGGTGAGGTTGCGGTTGAAGTCCCCCATGACCAGGAAGGCTACGCCTTCATCCTGTCGCTGGGCAATCCAGTCGTCCAGCACCGTCAGTTGCCGGGCGAGCGTGCGGCAGGCCGGTCGCCGGTCCGCCAGGGCCGCGTTGCGGCAGCCGGCCTTGAGATGCACGATGAGGATGCGCAGGCTGGCGGTGCCGTCGTCGATCGTGACATCCAGCCCCGTCCGCAGATGGTGGGGGGCGTCGGGCGGATAGACGTCGAGTGCCGACAGATCCGGATGGCGGGTGATGGTCAGCCCGGCGGCGACCGCCAGCCCGACGCGTTGGACTACATGATCGTCGCTCATGACGATCCGGTAACGGTTGGGCGGGAACAGGCGGGCGGCCAAGGCTGGGGAATCGACTTCCTGAAACCCGATGATGTCGGCGCCGAGCCGTGTGGCGTAGAGAGCCAACTGGCGCAGGCCGGCGTCGCTGCGATGATGAAGGTCGGGGGGAAGGGCGGGGTCGCCCTGCGGCCGAGCCGTCAGCCAGTCCAGGTTCCAGGTCGAGATCTTGATCGTGCGGGCGGCGGCACCTTGGCGTGGCGGTGCGGCGAGGACGGCCACCAGCCACCCGGCGCAGGCCAGGAGGCGGATGGCCGTCGATCGTGGATCAGGCCTGTACAGGCTTCGCATCCACCTCGCGGGTCAGGCGGGAGATGGCTTCATCGACATGGATGCTGGAGCGTGTGGACTCGTCCAGGATCACGACCTCGCCGCTGGCGATGTCGTAGAACCAGCCTTGCAGGATCAGCGTGTTGCGAGCCAGGCCGGCGGCGACGGCCGGATGGGTGCGCAGATGGGCGATTTGCAGCAGCACGTTCTGTTCCGCCAGGCTGCGGACGGATTCCGGACCCGCGTCGGTCGCCTTCAGGGCGCCCGCGACGGCCCGCGCGGCTTCGGCATTGCGCAGCCAGGAGGCGACGGTGGGCATGTGGGCCAGTTTCGACGGATCGGGGTCCAGCAATGCCTTCATCGCCCCGCAATCGGAGTGACCGCAGACGATGATATGCGATACGCCCAGTGCCAGGACCGCATATTCGATGGCCGACGACACGCCGCCCAGCATTTCGCCGTAGGCGGGGACGATATTGCCGATATTGCGCAGAACGAACAGGTCGCCCGGCTGGGTCTGCGTGATCATGCTGGGATTCACCCGGCTGTCGGCGCAGGCGATGAACAGCGTGTCCGGAGATTGCTGGCCCGCCAGTTCCGCGAACAGTTCGCGATTCTGCGGGAAGATCTCGGCATTGAATTTCTCGACCCCATGCAGGAGCGAGATCAATGTTTTCTTGGCGTCGGTGTCGGCCATCGAAGGTCCCTATGTTCTGAAGTCCGCCTGGAACTTCACGGTGGCGTTCGAACGGTCACCCTGACAACGGCCGTCCCGAAGGAGGCGTGCCGTCTTGGCATGGGGGCACCGGGGCGCCGGCATGGCCGGGCCCATCGAAGATAGCATGGAAACGAGGACGGCACAGGTCCGGTTTCGCCTGCGACGGTTCGGGACATACTATGTCAGGCACCGGACACATCGCCGTGTCATCGGGACACGGCGATGGGGAGGCTATTGAGGTCAGGTCAGGGACTTGCGTACCGCGTCGAGCGCCGCGTCGGCCTGCGCCACGTCCGGGCCGCCGGCCTGGGCCATGTCGCGCCGTCCGCCGCCGCCCTTGCCGCCCATGGCGGCACTGGCGGCCCGCACGAGTTCGACCGCGTCGAAACGTTCGGTGAGATCGGCGGTGACGCTGACGACCACGCTGCCCTTGCCGTCGGCGGTGGAGACCAGGGCCACCACGCCCGAGCCGACCTGCTGGCGCAGGGAGTCGGCCAGCGGCTTGAGTTCGCGCGCCGGCAGATCGCCCACATTGCGGGCGATGAAGCCGATGCCGTTGATCGTCTCGGTGGTGGCGCCGCCGTCGCCGCCGCTGGCCAGCTTGCGTTGCAGGTCGGAGATCTGGCGTTCCATGACCTTGCGTTCTTCGAGGATCACCGCCAGCCGCTCGGGGGCTTCGGCGGCCGAGACGCGCAGCATCGCCGCGACCTGCGCCAGCCGCTGCTCGGTAGCGATCGAGGCCGTTTCGGCGGCCTTGCCGGTGACCGCCTCTATGCGCCGGATGCCGGCCGAGACGCCGCTTTCCGACGTGATGCGGAACAGGCCGATATCGCCGGTGCGGTTGACGTGTGTGCCGCCGCACAGCTCGATCGACCAGGCCGGACGGTTTTCCTCGGCCGGGCCCATGAACACGACCCGGACCTCGTCGCCGTATTTCTCGCCGAACAGGGCCATCGCGCCCTGTGCCACCGCTTCCTCCTGCGACATCGGGCGGGTGGTGACCGCGCTGTTCTCGCGGATGCGGGCATTGACCTCGGCTTCGACCTCGGCGATTTCCTCCGGCGTCAGCGGGCGGGGCTGGCTGATGTCGAAGCGCAGGCGGTCGGGTGCGTTCAGGCTGCCTTTCTGCGTGACATGCGCGCCCAGGCGCCGGCGCAGGGCCTCGTGCAGCAGGTGGGTGGCGGAATGATGCGCGCGGATCGCGCTGCGTCGCTCGTGATCGACGGTGGCGGTGACCGCCTGGCCGACGCGGGCCGTGCCCTCGATCACCGTGCCGGAATGCACCAGCAGGTCGCCCAGCCGCTTCTGGGTGTCGGTGACGGCGATACGCAGGCCGGGCGCGGTGATCAGGCCGGTGTCGCCGACCTGGCCGCCGCTTTCGCCGTAGAACGGGGTCTGGTTGAGCAGCAGGGCGACTTCGGTTCCGGCCGGGGCGTCGGTCACGGACTGGCCGTTGCTGACGATGGCCTGGATTTCGGCGTCGGCCTGTTCGGTCGCGTAGCCCAGGAACTCGGTGGCGCCGAACGTGTCGCGGGCCTCGAACCACACGGTTTCGGTCGCGCTGTCGCCCGAGCCGCTCCATGCGGCGCGGGCGCGCTCGCGCTGCACCTGCATCGCGGCGTCGAAGCCCGCGACATCGACCTCGTGGCTGCCGCCGCGCAGGGCGTCCTGCGTCAGGTCCAGCGGGAAGCCGAACGTGTCGTAGAGTTTGAACGCCACGTCGCCGGGCAGTTTCTGGCCGTCACCCAGCTTGGCCGTCTCGTCGGACAGCAGCGCCAGGCCGCGCTCCAGCATCGCCTTGAAGCGTTCTTCCTCGCCGCGCATGGTCTCGCGGATCAGGGCTTCGGCCTGGACCAGTTCGGGGTAGGCGGCGCCCATCTGGCGCACCAGGGCGGGAACCAGGCGATGGAACACCGTCTCCTTGGTGCCCATCATGTGCAGGTGGCGCATCGCGCGGCGCATGATGCGGCGCAGGACGTAGCCGCGACCGTCCTTGGACGGCAGCACGCCGTCCGCGATCAGGAACGAGGTGGAGCGCAGGTGATCGGCCACCACGCGGTGGCTGGCGCGGAACGGACCGTCCGGGTCCTGGCCCGTGGCCTCGGCCGAGGCCAGGATCAGCGCGCGCATCGTGTCCGTGTCGTAATTGTCGCGCTTGCCCTGCATGATGGCGGCGAAACGTTCCAGCCCCATGCCGGTGTCGATCGAAGGACGCGGCAGCGGCGAGCGGGTGCCCGGCGGGTCCTCGAAGAACTGCATGAACACGAGGTTCCAGATCTCGACGAACCGGTCGCCGTCCTCGTCGGGCGAGCCGGGGGGGCCGCCGGGGACGTCGGGACCGTGGTCGTAGAAGATTTCCGAGCATGGGCCGCAGGGGCCGGTGTCGCCCATGCGCCAGAAATTGTCGGAGGTGCCGATGCGGATGATCCGCTGGTCGGGCAGGCCCGCGATCTTGCGCCACAGGGCGGCTGCGTCTTCGTCGTCGGCGTAGACGGTGACCAGCAGTTTTTCGGCGGACAGGCCGAAATTGCGGGTGATGAGGTTCCAGGCGAATTCGATCGCTTCGGGCTTGAAATAATCGCCGAAGGAGAAATTCCCCATCATCTCGAAGAAGGTGTGATGGCGGGCGGTGTAACCGACATTGTCCAGGTCGTTATGCTTGCCGCCGGCGCGGACCACCTTCTGCGCCGTGGTGGCGCGCGCGTAGGGGCGGGTTTCCTGCCCGGTGAAGACGTTCTTGAACTGGACCATGCCGGCATTCGTGAACAGCAGGGTCGGGTCGTTGCGCGGCACCAGCGACGAGGACGGCACGATCTGATGACCGTTGGCCGCGAAATAGTCGAGGAAGGTCGCGCGGATATCGTTTGTGGAGGTCATGGCGGAGGGCTGACGATCCTGAAATGGCGAAGGCTGGAAAGCTCGGATACCATCACCTAGCGCACGGCGTGCCCGGCAGGAAGAGCAAGGGCGCGCGGTGAGGCGAATCGGCGCCCCATAAGAACACCGACGGAAGGATGAACGCATGAACTGGATCGCGGAACGGGACTGGCCCCGCCTGGAACAGGGCCTGGCCGGCAGGCTGCGGCGCGATTGCGGCGCGGACTGGGAGCGGTTCATCGACCATCCCTTCGTCCGTGGCATGGCGGACGGGACGCTGCCCGAGGCCGATTTCAGGCGCTTCCTGATCCAGGACTATCTGTACCTGATTCAATATGCGCGGGCTTATGCGCTGGCGATCTACAAGGCCGATACGATGGAGGACATGCGCTCGGCCTCCGGCATCGTGTCCGGCCTGCTGGATACCGAACTGGCGCTGCATATTGCCTATTGCGCCGGATGGGGACTGTGCGTGGAGGATCTGCACGGCCAGCCCGAATCGCTGGAACTGCTGGCCTATACCCGCTTCATTCTCGACCGGGGGCAGACGGGCGATCTGCTGGACCTGATCGTGACGCTGGCGCCGTGCCTGATCGGCTACGGCGAAATCGGTGCCCGATTGATGGCGGACCCGGCGACCCGGCGGGAGGGGAACCCCTACTGGGACTGGATTGCCCTTTATGGGGGCGAGAAATTTATCGGGCTGGTGGATGCCGGGCTCATGACTCTGGAAAGGCTGGCCGGGCGCTATGGCGCGGAGGGGCGCTATCCCGCGCTGCTTGCCGAATTCCGGACCGCCGTGAAGCTGGAGGCCGCGTTCTGGCATGCCGGCCGGTCCGGTATGCTCTGATCCGCCGGATCTAGAGGCTCCGCTGCCGGTGGCGAAAGACCAGCCGGTGGCTGAGCGTGAAATTGGCGGCCAGGCCGGCAAGCGCCCCGGCGGCCAGAGCCAGGACGGGAAAGGCCCGGCAGAGGGGAAACAGCAGGAACAGCGTGAAGACCACGCCGCGATTCATGATGAAACCCACTGAACTGGCCAGGAGGAAACGGGCCCATTGAACCAGGGGCCGGTCGGCATGCACGACGTGACGGAACGTCCAGAGCCGGTTCATCAGCCAGTTCATGCTCGCCGCGATGAAATAGGCCAGCACGGTGGCGCCCGCCAGGCCCAGCAGGGGCCGGAAGCCGTAGACCGCCAGCGTATCCCAGACCAGCCCCGTTGTGCCGACGATCCCGAATTTCAGGAAAGGCCAGATCCGGGCGTGCAGATCGCCTTTCGCACCGGGACGCGGGGCATCGGCGGGAGAGGGGCGGGAATCCGGCACGTCGCGCGGTCTCGTTGGCTATGGATAGGGGCTATGGATAGGAAGGGCGCGCAATAAAAAAGGGATGCCCGAAGGCATCCCTCTTTACCCTGTCGAACCAGGCGGAAACCGCCAGGATCAGTGCAGGATGATTTCCACGCGACGGTTCTGCGGCTCGCGGGTGTTCGGACCCGTCGGAACCAGCGGATGCGCCTCGCCGTAACCATGGATGTCGATCGCGTTCGCGGGCACGCCGTCACGGATCAGTTCAGCCTTCACGCTCTGCGCGCGACGGTTGGACAGGCCGAGATTGTACTTCTCGCCGCGCGGACCCGGATGGGCCGCCGAGTTGTCGGTGTAGCCGTTGACTTCGATCCGCGTCGTCTGGATGTGGGTCGAAGCCTGGGCGGCTTCGGCCACGATCTCACGCGCGCGGCCCGTCAGGTCCGAACGATCCCAGTCGAAGAACACCAGATAGGTGCGCGCCGGGGTCGGGGCGGGCGGCACAACGACCGGAGCCGGCGGCGGCGGCGGCGGCGCGGTGTCGAACGCATAGCGCAGACCCAGGATGAACTGGTGGTTGAAGCGATGGTCGAAGTTCGCGTGACCACGGCTCAGGCCCGACGGGCTGTACGAGGACATCGTGAACGAGCCGTTGTTGAAGGTCTGGCCGACCATGCGGTACTGCGCGGTGATCTGCAGGCCCGGAACGTTCGGAACGTCGAAAGCCGCACCGGCGATGCCCTGATAGGCGAAACCACCCGTCGTGCCGCCCAGGCGGTCAACGCGATTGGCCGAGCTGGCGTAGCTGGTCGTGGTCGGGTTGTAGTGCTGCCACAGATAGCCGGCACCGACACCGACGAACGGCGTCACCGGAACATCGATCCCGAACTGCTTCAGGTCGATATCATACAGCACGTTCACGAGGCCGCCATAGGACTGGTCGCTGCCGCTGGTCCTGGCCGGAGCGGTGCCGCTGCGGTGATTGATCTCAGAATAGTTATAGAGACCTTCAACCTCGACGCGCAGGCCGTTGCCAAGGCCCCAGCCGAAGGCGCCGAAGCCCGTGAAGCCGTCATGATGACGGTACTGCGACGAACTGGACATGCCAGCCGTCGGATTGTTGGCGAAATGGCCATGCTGGTTCTGGACCAGGTTATAACCACCGCCCAGATCGACATACGGACCGGTAATGATTGTCGCGTTGGCTGCAACAGGTGCAGCTGCCATCAGCGTGGTGGCGAGTAATGCCGTGCGGAGACGCATTTTTTCGTCCTCTTGATCATCCGTTCGAGTAACCGTCAAACCACAGACGGCCAACCTCAGCGTGATGCTTAACCCCCTATAGAACTTCCGGTTCCGGATTAGGAACCCGCATCGTGGACAAAGCTGCTATTACAACTGAGCACCGTGTTGAAAAAGCAACAGTTTGTTTCGATAGGATTACGTGCGGATTGCAACTATTTCCGGACGAGGGGGATTCAGCGGCCCCACCGAGCGGGGCTATGGCGGGATTATGTGCTATCCGCGCATCTGTGTTGCGATATCGCAACGCATGACGGAAGCGTCATGCGGAGCATCCTTCCGCCAGCAGAATTTCCCGCACCAGGCTGTCGGGAACGTCGCGGCAGGTGAAAGCCTGCCCGATGCCGCGCACGAGGACGAAGGACAGGCGCCCGTCGCGCATCTTCTTGTCGCGCTGCATGTGGGCAAGCAGCCTTTCGGCCGAAAATGTCTGCTCCAGGTCGCGCAGCCGGGCCGGCATGCCCAGCCGTTCCAGGTGGGTCGTCACGCGCTCGACATCCGCGCTGCCGCACAGGCCCATCCGTTCGGAGGTGACGAAGGCCAGGCGCAGGCCGAGCGACACGGCTTCGCCATGTAGCAGGCGACCGTCATATCCCAGTTCGGCCTCCAGTGCGTGGCCGAACGTGTGGCCGAGATTGAGCAGGGCCCTTCCGTCCGATTTCCGTTCCTCCCGCTCGTCGTCGCCCACGACGGCGGCCTTGAACGCGCAGGCGCGGCGCACGGCCTCGGCCTGGCTGTCGGCATCGCCATCCAGCACCGCCTGGCCGTTGGCCTCGCACCATGCGAAGAGGGCGGCATCGCCGATCAGGCCGGCCTTGACGATTTCGGCGTAGCCGGCGCGGATCTCGCGTGGCGGCAGCGTGGCCAGGGTCGTGGTATCGGCCAGCACCGCCAGCGGCTGGTGGAATGCGCCGAGAAGGTTCTTGCCGAAGGGGGTGTTGATGCCCGTCTTGCCGCCGACGGAGGAATCGACCTGCGCCAGCAGGGTGGTGGGAATCTGCACGAAGGGCAGGCCGCGCATCGTGGTCGCCGCCGCGAAGCCCGCCAGGTCGCCGACGACGCCGCCGCCCAGTGCAATGACGGTAGTGCCGCGTTCAACCCCCATCTCCAGCAGGATGCCGGTGACGCGCTCATATTCCGCCAGCGTCTTGGAACCTTCGCCCGGCGGCACGACGATGGTTTCGGCCCGGATTCCGTCCTGGGCCAGCCCTTGGAGCAATTGCGGAAGATGCAGGGATGCGACGGTCGAGTCGGTCACGACCACGACGCGCTTCTGGGGCAGGACCGGCGAGAGCAGCATGCCTGCGTGGCGCAGGAGGTTTTCGCCGATCGTCACGTCATACCGCCAGCGATCCAGTATGACGGGAACGACGCGCGGTTGCCGGCCCAGTGCCAGGGCATTGATGACGGTCGCGGCGCTCTGTTCCACGCTTTCTTCTCCACAATCCACGGTAATGTCTGCCTCGGCATAGGTCGGGTAACGGATGTCCATCAGTTGTGCCAGGACGTCGCGCGGGTTGCCGGCGTTCAGCAGCGGCCGGTGGCCGCGCCCCTGGACCCGGCGCACCAGGACGGGCAGCGGGCAGCGCAGCCATACCGACGTCGCGCGCTCGCGGACGATCGCCCGTGTCATCGCGTCCATGAAGGCGCCGCCGCCCGTCGCCAGTACCACGGGGGGACCGTCCAGGATGCGGCGGATAACCCTGTGTTCGCCCTTGCGGAACTCGGCTTCGCCATACTGGGTGAACAGGTCGGCGATCGAGCAGCCCGCCGCGCGCTCGATTTCCAGGTCGGCGTCGATGAACGGCATGCCCAGGCGCGTTGCGATCCGTCGGCCGATCGTCGTCTTTCCGGCCCCCATCAGGCCGACCAGAACCACGCTGTCTTCGCGCGGGCCGGGGCCTGGGAACAGGGGGGTGGTCGTCGCTGTGCCGTGAGCGGTAGAGGCGGATGGCATCGCCTGGTCCCCGGCGGAAGGTTGAGGCATGGACTCGGACGGATCGGAGGCGTTCTGGCGTGACATGAAGGCCAACCTACCATAGAGCAAAGACAACTCGCCATGTCGCATCATGGCCGGATCTTCCGGCAAGGCGGCGGGCATCATTGCGTTGGGGTTCGGTCATGCTGCGCATCCTGCTGGCTCTTGCGGGCATTGGGGTTCTGGTCGGAATCGGTGGGTTCATGTCGCTGGGTGCGTTTCCGCCGCCGGCGCCGACCGTGCCGGTACACAAGGACCTGCCGCCGGATCGATTCGTTCATTCATGAGCGTGGCCGTCCAGGCCGAATCGTTCCTGGAAATGCTGGCGGCCGAGCGTGGGGCGGCCGCGAATACGCTGAGGGCCTATGCCCGGGACCTGCGCGACCTCGAATCGTTCGTGGCGGGGGCCGGGTGCGCGATGGCGGATGCCGACGCGGGCGTGTTGCGTGACTACATGGCGGGACTCGCCCAGGCCGGCCTGTCGCCCCGGACGCAGGCGCGGCGGCTGTCCTGCCTGAAGCAGTTCTATCTGTTCCTGAGCCGTGAAGGGGTGCGGACCGACAATCCGGCTGCATTGCTCGACGCGCCCCGTCTGCCGGCGACCCTGCCGCGCTTCCTGACCGAAGAGGAAGTCGATGCGCTGCTGGGCGCGTGCGGCACGCCGCCCGATGACGGGCGGCGCTGGCTGGCCGCGCGGGCGGCGCTGGAAATTCTGTACGCGTCCGGGTTGCGGATTTCGGAACTGCTGGCGTTGCCGCGCCGTGCCCTGGCGGGCGACGCGCGGATGCTGCTGGTGCGCGGCAAGGGGGGGCGGGAGCGTCTGGTGCCGTTATCCGTCCAGGCGCGCGCGGCGGCCGAGGCGCTGGCGGCGCGGGATCAGGCACTGCGCAGCCCCTACCTGTTTCCCGGCCGGGATGGGCAGCGGCCGCTGACACGGCAGGGATTCGATCGCATCCTGCATGATGTGGCGCTTCGGGCGGGGCTGGACCCCGCGCGCCTGTCGCCGCATGTGCTGCGCCATTCCTTTGCCACGCACATGCTGGCGCGCGGGGCCGATTTGCGTGCTCTTCAGATGCTTCTGGGCCATGCCGACATCGCTACGACGCAGATCTATACCCATGTGCTGGCCGAACGGCTGCGCGCGGTGGTCGAGGCGCATCATCCGCTCGCCGGCGGCCGAAAGGGCGCGGGCGGGCTGGGGAATACGCCGTCATGAGGCGCGCGGCGGGTGGTGATCGGGGGGCGTGCCACCCGATGGATTTGGTGGCGGACCGGGCGGGGGGACTTGGCAGGATTCGTGGCTGTGCTATCCGCACGGGATGCGCCAGTTTCTAGATTTTGAAAAGTCGGTCGCCGAGCTTGAGAACAAGATCGACGAACTCCGTCACATGTCCGGCCCCGACGGCATCAATATCGCCGAGGAGATCGCCCGTCTGACCGAAAAGTCGGACAAGCAGCTTCGGGCCGCCTATGCCAAGCTGACACCGGGGCAGAAGGTCCAGGTCGCCCGCCACGCGCAGCGACCGCACACGGCCGAATATATCGGCACCCTGATCCAGGATTTCACGCCGCTGGCCGGCGACCGCCTGTTCGGCGAGGACAAGGCCGTCATCGGTGGAATCGGCCGTTTCCAGGATATTCCGGTGGTGGTGATCGGGACCGAGCGCGGGTCGGAGCTGGAGAGCCGGCTGGAGCATAATTTCGGCATGGCGCGCCCGGAGGGCTATCGCAAGGCGCAGCGCCTGATGAAACTTGCCGGCCGTTTCGGCATGCCGATCCTGACCTTTATCGACACGGCGGGCGCGTGGCCCGGCATCGACGCCGAGGCGCGCGGTCAGGCGGAGGCGATCGCGCGATCCATCGACACCTGCCTCTCGGCCCCGGTGCCGGTGATCGCCACCGTGATCGGCGAAGGCGGATCGGGCGGGGCCATCGCGCTGGGCGCGGGCGACCGGGTGATGATGCTGGAGCATGCGATCTATTCGGTTATTTCGCCTGAAGCCTGTGCGTCGATTCTGTGGCGTGACCCCAAGCTGGCGACCAGCGCGGCCGAGGCGTTGAAGCTGACGGCCCAGGATCTGCTGCAACTGCATCTGATCGACCGCATCATTCCCGAGCCGCTGGGGGGCGCGCAGCGCGATCCGGGGATTGCGATTCGCGCGGTAGGTGATGCCATCGCTGCCGAACTGCCGGACCTGATGTCGCTCAGCGGAGCGATGCTCGTGGCCCAGCGCCGCGAGAAATTCCTCGCCATGGGACGCGACGGCCTGACCTGACCACCTGAATGGTTGCGTGACTGCGGCCAAATCGGACGAACGGCTCCGGGGCCGTCACCGCGTGTGGTGACGGCCCCGAATCTATTGGTCGGGGCGCACGATCATGCAGTCCAGCCCCTGCTGGTGCAGCGACGAGCATGCGGTGGCGGCGCTGCCGCGGGCCAGGCCGGCCAGCCGCGCGCGATAGAGCGGGTGCCCTTTGAACGAGGGGACGGGCTGCACGACGCTGCGTGCGCCGTTCAGGGCGTTGAACGCTGCCTGGCGGGCCATGGTGGCGGCGAATCGGGCCTGCCCTTCCGAGGCGAACGCGCCGACCTGAATCGACCACTGGCCGTAATTCACGCCGGCCGGAGCAATGGCAGCCATGGGTGCGCGGGCGGCGGCCGGTGTTGCGACGAATGGCGCGGCGGCCATGGACTGGGCGACGGTCGGCGTAGGTGGTGGGAGTGCCGACGGCATGGGCGGCGCCAAGGGTTGGCAGGGGGCATCGGGGTCGTAGGCTGCGTCAGGATCTCGGGCACATTGCCGGGCGCGCGTGGAGCGCGGCACGTAGGCGGCGTACTGGACGGGCTGGCCGCCGGTGGGGTTGGCGATGGTGGGGGTGACGACGATGGGCGGTGTGGCGCGGGATGCCGCCGCCATGGCGACGGGTAGCCTGGTCGGCGTGGCCGATACCATCTGGGTGCCGCTGCCATAGGCGGCCAGCGGGCCGCTGAGTGCCACCTTCGTGCCCAGGTTTGGTGTGACCGAGGCGAGGTAGTTGACTGTCTCGTTCGGTAATTGCCGTCCGGTCTGGAGATAGTCGTCCAGGCGTTGCGGACCGGCATTGTAGGCGGCGAGAAAGCCCGGTGCGCCGTAACGGTCGTACATCTGCCGGATATAAGCGGTGCCGGCGAGGATATTGTCGTGTGGTTCGTAAGGGTCCGGTCCCAGCCCGTTCTGCGCCTGCATGTCGGCGTAGGTCTGGGGCATGAGCTGCATCAGGCCCATGGCGCCGGCGGATGAGGTGATCGGCTGCCCGTGCAGATATTCATGGCCGCCCGATTCCTGCTGCATCACGGCGCGTACCCATTCCTGGGGGACCGAGAAGCGGGTCGAGGCGTCGGAAATATAGGGCCCCCACGGGTCCTGGGGCGAGCCGGGAGCCCGATAGGCGCCATTGCGGGCGTAATAGCGGGAATAACGCGAACCGGGCGTGCTGCTGCACGCCGCCAGCATGGCGGGGACGATCAGGGCCAGCCCGATCATGGCGGCTTGGCGGCCGCGCCTCCGGCGGGAGCCGGCCGCAGGGAGGGGGGCTAGATCAGGCATAGTCCGGCGAGGTCCCGCCGTAATGATTCTGGAAGCATGTCGCCAGTGCCGCCGCTTGCGGTCAGGTCGGGTGGCGCGTCGGCTGGGGAGAGGTAGCGCCAACCCTGGAACGGGCGCATCGGGCGTGGCGCGACCGGGACGATCTCGGGTGCCAGCACCACCAGCGCGCAGGCCACGCCGTCCTCGCGCGTGTCGGGGCGGATCTCGACGACGCGCTGACGGCACAGGATCAGGCCGCCGATGACCCGGTAGAGCGAGCCGCCATCGAGGATTTCCGATGCCCGGCGGGGAAACATGCGGGTGCGCAGCCACGGGTGGCCGGACGGCCGGGTGCCGTCCAGCCCGTCTCCGGCCCCTTCGGCCATGGTACGTTGCCGGTGCGCCAATTCTTCAACCGAGGCGATGCCGACCGCGAGCTTGACCAGGTGCAGCATGGATCAGGGATGGGCGGCTGGATGCACGTCGCTCTGCGCCTCGCGCAGGAACGTATCCAGGAAGCGCGGGGCGTCGATCGACTGCACGATTCGTACCTTGCGGATGCCTGTTTCCTTCGGTGCCGTCGCGTCGGGCCAGACGACGACATGGCCGTAATGAGGCCCGTTGGCGAGGTCGATGTCCATATAGGCGTCGAGCGACGTGCTGATCAGCGTGGGGTCGGCCGCGATGGCCGTCGCCATTTCATCCCACATCGGCAGCGGGTCGTAATAGGTGCCGATATAGTCGGTCATCGGTGTGCGTTTCTGCTGGATGCGCTTGAGATAGTCGCGCGTCATCATCAGGTCGTTGGACACGTTGCCGACGACGGTGATCGACGGCCATGGGGCGGTGAGGGTGATGTGCGCCGCCTCGGGATCGAAGATCATGTTGAAGTCCGAAGCGAAATCGACGTTGCCGGTCAGGGAGCGCATGCTGGTGTCCAGCAGGCCGCCCATGAAGATCAGTTCCTTCGCGGTGGCGGCGAAGGTCGGGTCGATACGGATCGCCAGTGCCAGGTTGGTCATCGGCCCGGCTTCGACGATGGTGACCTGATGCGGATGCGCGTGGACCTGCCGGATCAGGAACAGGGCGGCGCTTTCCGCCGTGGGTTTCAGGCTCGGGGCACCGTCCTTCATCGCCGGCAATGGCGGCTGTTCGGAGGGGACCTTGTCCATCGAACCCAGTCCGCCCCACGCACCCTTCCAGGGAATGGTGCCGAACTGCTTCTCGCGCAGGCGCATCCGGGGCACGCTGTTGATCAGCGGATAGACGGCGCCGTCGGCGACCGGAACGTCGGTCCGGCCGATGATCTCCAGAAAGCGCCGGAGATGGGCGGATTCCTGATTCTCCCAGCCATCACCAGTGGCGACGGTAAAGCCCAGCACTTTGACGGCGGGGTTGAACAGCAGGGGGATGATCGATTGCTGGTCGGAACCGCCGGGGCCGAGAAAATCATTGTCCTCGATCACCAGTCGCGGCTCGGCCGCATGAGCGGTCGGCTGGGTGGCGGCCAGGAGGCCAGCGCCCAGGACGAGCGCACGCAATGCGGTGGGCAGGAGGCGGCGGGAGGCAGTGTGCGTCCGGCGCCGGGAAGGGGAAAATGGCATGCTGCGTCCTGTGTACGAGAGCCCGGCTGTCCGGTTATCCTGAGACTGTTTTAAAAAGGCTGCATCTGGCAATCCGGCGCGTGTTTCCTCCGCCACGTCGCGATCGGCGATGATGTTGCGGTGCTGGGCGAAAACGCAATCCTTGGGCGTTTCTGGCTCAGTATTTATCAATTTGGAACAGTGTTTTAAAGAACCGTGGCGCCGAGCAGGGCCTCCAGGCGGAGACGGCCCGCATTCGTGGCACGCAGGACGGCCCCCTGGATGGTTTCGTCACGCACGAGGTAGCCTTCTTCCAGCGCTGCCGCCAGAATCACCGGATCGAGCGCATCGTTCATCGCCATGCCCGTGCGCTGTGCGAATCGTGCCTCCGGCACACCTTCGGTGAGGCGCAGGCCCATCAGCAGCATTTCGCGGGCGCGGTCGCGCGATGTCAGGATGTCATCCTGCATCAGGCCGCTACCCGTTCGTTCCACCCGTTCGGCCCAGGGTTCCGGGGCGCGGTGGCGGCGGGTGGCGTGCAGGCCGTCCGCCAGGGTCGTTCGTCCGTGGGCGCCGGGGCCGATCCCCAGATAATCGTCATAGCGCCAGTAGGTCAGGTTGTGACGGCTTTCCGCGCCCGGCCGGGCGTAGTTCGAGACTTCGTAGGCGGCCAGTCCGTGGCCGGCGGCGACGGTGGCGGTTTCCTCGTACATCAAGGCCCCCGAATCCTCGTCGGGCAGGGTCAGCAGCCCCTGGCGATGCAGCCCTTCGAAGCGGGTGCCGGGCTCGATGGTCAGTTGGTAGAGCGACAGATGGTCCGACACCAGGGCGAGGGCCTGGTTCAGTTCGGCTCGCCAGGCGGCCGGCGACTGGTTCGGCCGGGCATAGATGAGGTCGAAGGAGATCCGCCCGAACAGGTCGCGCGCCGTCTCCAGTGCCGCGATGGCCTGGCCGGCGGAATGCTGGCGCCCCAGCAGGTGCAGCGCGTCGTCGTCGAGGCTCTGGATGCCCAGCGACACCCGATTGATTCCGGCATCGTGAAAAGCGCGCAGTCGACCGATTTCGACGCTGGTCGGGTTGGCCTCCAGCGTGATTTCCAGATCGGGGGCCGTGGCGAACTGGGACCGGGCGTCGGCGATCAGGTCCGCGACCGTTTCGGGCGCCATCAGCGACGGCGTGCCGCCGCCGAAGAAGATCGACCCGAGCCGGCGCGGGCCGTCTTCGGTCAGGCGGGCGGCTTCATGGGCCAGTTCGCGCCGCAGGGCCGCGGCGAAGCGGGCCTGGGGAATGGTGTCGCGGACGTGGCTGTTGAAATCGCAGTACGGGCATTTGGCCAGGCAGAACGGCCAATGGACGTAGAGTGCCAGGGGCGCCCCTTCATTGGCCGGCGCCTGTACGTCAGATGGCAAGCCGCACGCCCAGTTCCACCACACGATCGGGCGGAATGCGGAAGAACTCGGTGGCGGGGACGGCGTTGCGCGCCATCAGCAGGAACAGCGACATCCGCCAGCGCGACATCTTGGGCACCGAGGAGCGGACCAGCAGTTCGCGGCTGGTGAAATAGGACGCTTGCATGGCGTCGAACTCCACGCCGTTGGCCTTCAGGTCTTCCAGCGCGCGGGGCAGGTTCGGTGTTTCCATGAAGCCGTAACGCAGAATGACCCGGTAGATATTCGGTGCGAGCTGCTGCAGGGCGACACGGTGGCCGCGCGTGGCCTCCGGCTGGTCGAGGGTCTGGACGGTGACGAACAGCACATGCTCGTGCAGCACCTTGTTGTGCTTCAGATTGTGCAGCAGGCAGGTCGGCACGAATTCCGGTGTTGCGGTCATGAAGACGGCCATGCCGGGCACGCGGATGGTGCGCGATTGCGGCAGGCGGGCCAGGAACGAATTGACGGGCAGGCTGTCCAGTTTCTGCCGGGCCATGATCAGGCTGCGGCCGCGTTTCCAGGTCGTCATCATCAGGGTCAACGCGGTGCCCAGCAGGACCGGCACCCAGCCGCCCTGCGGGATCTTGAGCGCATTCGACGCGAAGAAGACGCTGTCCATGACGAAGAAGCCGCCGAACGTTGCCGCCGCCGCCGCCCGCGACCAGTGGTACTGGCGGCGGAACACCACCATTGCCAGCACGCAGGTACACATGAAGGTGCCGGTGACGGCGATGCCGTAGGCCGAGGCAAGGGCATCGGAACTGCGGAAGGACACCACCAGGAGCAGGGCGCCGACCATCAGGAAGCGGTTGAATTCGGGCAGGAAGATCTGCCCTTCCTCATCCTTGTTGGTGTGGGTGATGCGCATGCGCGGCAGGTAGCCGAGCTGGATGAGCTGGCGGCAGAGCGAAAAGCCGCCCGAGATGCCGGCCTGGCTGGCGATGACGGTCGCCATCGTCGACAGGACGATCATCGGGATCTGCAGCCAGTGCGGCCCGAGCAGGAAGAACGGATTGCTGATCGCGGACGGGTCGGAAATGATCAGGGCGCCCTGGCCCATATAGTTCAGCGCCAGGCAGGGTAGGACGCAGAACAGCCACGCATAGCGGATGGGTTGGCGGCCGAAATGGCCCATATCGGCATACAGCGCCTCGGCGCCGGTCACGGACAGGACGACCGAGCCCAGGGCGATGAAGGACAGCCAGCCGTGGTAGATGATGAACTTCACCGCGTAGATCGGCGAAATGGCCATGAGAATATGCGGATGGCGGATGATCGCCAGCAGGCCCAGGACGCCGAGCATGCTGAACCAGACCACCATGACCGGACCGAAGATGGTGCCGACCTTGCCCGTGCCGTAGGACTGCACGCTGAACAGGCCGATCAGCACCACGATTGCGATCGGTATGATCAGTTCGCGCGCGGCGGGAAAGCTGACCTCCAGCCCTTCGACGGCCGAGAGGACCGAAATCGCCGGCGTGATCAGTCCGTCGCCGAAGAACAGGCAGGCGCCCGCGATTCCGGCCATACCCAGAAGCAGCTTCAGTCGGCTGTCGGTGGATACTTTCTGCGCCAGCGCCATCAGCGAGATGATGCCGCCTTCGCCATTATGGTCGGCGCGCATGATCAGGATCACATATTTGACCGTGACGATCAGGATCAGCGACCAGAGGATCAGGCTTTCGACCCCCATGACTTCCCAGGCGTCGATCTGGTGATGCTGCGAGACGACGAGGATGGTGGAGCGCAGGGCGTAGAGCGGGCTGGTGCCGATGTCGCCGAAGACCACGCCCAGGACGGCCAGCAGGGCGGCGAAACCGACCGGATTGGCTGCGTGTTCGTGCTGGTCGGCACCGAATTCGGTAATCTTGGACGAGGTGTCCGAATGGCCTCCCGTTTCCGCAGCCGCTGCGGCTGTCTGGGCGGGCGGTATGGATCCGGCAGTGTGGTCGACCGGGTCTGGCGTCATGTCGGGACGGCTCCGAGGACTGTTGGCAGGCAACGGCGCGCCGGCCGCGTTATCACCCGGCATAGCGTCATGATTCGGGGGCAGCAAGGCGAGCGGGCGGGATAGCGCCATTCGGTGCGCTGGCGGGTCGATGACCGAAGATCGCGCTGCCGACGCGGACATGGGTGGCACCAGCCGCGATCGCGGCCTCGAAATCCGCCGACATGCCCATCGACAGCAGGGCCAGGCCGTGGGTTTGTGCCAGATCCGCCAGGTAGCGGAAATGCGGCGTCGGGTCCTCGTCGGCTGGGGGGATGCACATCAGGCCGCGCACGGCGTGGCCGAAACGCCGGCGGCACGCCGTGATGAAACTGTCGGCCTGCGCACGCGGGATGCCGGATTTCTGGGATTCGTCGCCGGTGTTCACCTGGACCAGCAGATCCGGCAGCCGCCCCGTGCGGTCGGCGGCGCGGGCCAGCGCGTCGGCCAGCGCGGGGCGGTCGAGGCTTTCGATCATGTCGGCGATCCGCACTGCCTCCAGGGCCTTGTTGGTTTGCAGGCCGCCGATGATATGCAGGCGCATGGCGGGCCAGTCCTGGCGCAGGGCGGGAAACTTCTCGGCCGCTTCCTGCACGCGGTTTTCGCCGAATACGGTCTGGCCGGCGCGCAGGGCCTCCACCACGCTGGATTGCGGGTGGAATTTCGAGACCGCGACCAGTGTGACGGCATCGGGCGCGCGGCCCGCGCTACGGGCTGAAGCCACGATCCGCGCCCGGATGTCGGCCAGGGCGGTGGTGATCGGGGATGGGCTGGGCGGGTGGGCGGCGGGGTGGGTCGTCATGGCTTTACGGTTGGACGGGGCTGGTCGCCGGTCAAGGGGGATATGACGCAGATTCCGGGGGCGGAGGGGTGGCGGTGGGAAGATGGGCATGCCATCAGCACGCGGCATCATGAAACGGGACGGGAGGAGCATACGCACCATGAACCAGGGCGCACCAGACGGACGGGGGCAGCGCGGACCGCGCGGGGCCGGGGCGGACCCGACGCGGGATATCGCCTTCGATATCGTGCAGGGCGTTCTGGAACATCGCCGTATGCTGGAGACCAGCCTGGACCAGTCTCCGGCGGCGCGTGGCGCGGATGCGCGCGACCGGGCCGCTGCGCACCGGTTGGCGGCGACTGTGCTGCGCCATCTGGGCACCGCCGGCATGGTGCTGGAACCGTTCCTGAAGAAGGAACCGCCGCTGCCGGTGCGCACAGTACTGCTGATCGGCGTGGCGCAGATCCTGTTTCTGGACACGCCCGCCCATGCGGCGGTTGGCACGGCGGTCTCGCTGGCGCGTCGGCGGGGGCTGACGCCGTTCGCAGGTTTGGTGAATGCCGTGCTGCGCCGCGTGGCACAGGCCGGCGTGGGCGCGCTGGACGGGCTGGACCAGGACCGGCTGGATGTACCGCCCTGGTTGTGGGGCGCGTGGGGCGGATTGGCGCGACCGATCGCTGAAGCGCTGGGCCGGGAGGCCCCGCTGGACCTGACCATGCGCCCCGGTGCGGAGTGCCCGCCGGGCGCGGACCTGTTGCCCACCGGTACGGCGCGCCTGCCGGCCGGGACGCGGGTGGTGGAACTGCCGGGGTACGCCGAGGGGGCGTTCTGGGTGCAGGATGCCGCGGCGTCGCTGCCCGCGCGCCTGCTGGCGGCGCGGCCGGGTGAGCGGATTGCCGATCTGTGCGCGGCCCCGGGGGGCAAGACGGCGCAACTGGCCTTTGCCGGGGCCGAGGTGACGGCCATCGAACGCGAGCCCGGTCGCATGGCGCGGCTGCATGAGAATCTGGCGCGTCTCGGCCTGACGGAGCGGGTGGCAACCGTGCTGGGCGATGCGACAACCTGGCGGCCCGATGCGCTGCTGGATGGCGTGCTGCTGGATGCGCCCTGTTCGGCGACCGGCACGGCGCGGCGCCACCCCGATGTGCTGTGGATCAAGCGCCCGCGTGATTTGCAGGCCCTGACCGAGGGGCAGGACCGGTTGCTGGCGGCGGCGCGCGACATGCTGCGCCCCGGTGGGCGCCTGGTTTATGCCGTCTGTTCGCTTCAGCCCGAGGAAGGGCCGGAGCGCGCCCGCGCCGCGGAGGCGATGGGGCTGGTGCCCGACCCGTTCTCGGCGGAGGAGCTGGCGATGCTGCCCGAGGCCCTGACCCCGGAAGGCTGGCTGCGGACCCATCCGGCGCTCTGGGCGGGAATCGGGGGGATGGACGGGTTTTTCGCGGCGCGTTTCCGCCGCCCCTGACGGCTCCTGCGATCGTGAGGGCAGGGGTTATGGCTGGGCGGCACGCAACTGCTTGCATGCCGCCCGTGATTTCCTGTTACAGTGTTCGTCATGCCCATTCATTTTCCCCCCCTTATCGCGCCCAGTGTCCTTTCGGCTGATTTTTCGCGCATGGCGGACGAAGTCGCCGCCGTGGAGCGGGCTGGGGCCGACTGGCTTCATCTTGATGTGATGGACGGCCATTTCGTGCCGAATCTGTCCTTCGGCGCGCAACTGATCAAGGCGCTGCGCCCGCAATCGAGCCTGGTGTTCGACGTGCATCTGATGATGGCGCCGGTCGATCCGTTTCTGGAGATGTTTGCCGAGGCGGGGGCCGACCATATCCATGTGCATGTCGAGGCCGGGCCGCATACGCATCGGACCTTGCAGCAGATCCGCGCGCTGGGCGTGAAGCCGGGCGTGGCCATCTGTCCGGCGACGCCGGCGCAGGCGCTGGAGGAAGTGCTGGACCTGGTGGACGTGATCCTTGTCATGACCGTCAACCCCGGGTTTGGCGGCCAGAAATTCCTGACCAGCCAGTTGGGGAAGATCCGCACGCTGCGCCGGATGGCGGAAGCGACAGGTCGCGATATCCGGATCGGTGTCGATGGCGGCGTGGATATCAGGACCGCGGCTCTGGCGACCGAGGCCGGGGCCGACATGCTGGTGGCCGGCACTTCGGTCTACGGCCAGCCGGATTATGAGCGGGCCATTGCCGATCTGCGCGGGGCGGCCAGACGGGCTTCATGAGTCAGGGCGGGCTGTCAGACGTGGGGTGGGCGGATCTGCCTCGTGAAATGAGAGGGGCCTGATGGTCCTGCGACGTTGGAGCCAGGATGCACGTCTTTCGCTGGCTCGCCTGCCGTCGCTGGCGGGGTTGGGGCGTGTTCCTGCTGCCCCGGTCCATGTTGTGCGCGACCTGTGGCCCGGCGACCCGACATCCGGGGCGCAACTGGCGCTTGGTAGCCTGACCCATGGCGGCGTGACGCGGCGGATTGGCCCCGGCCGGTGGGAAGATCCGTCCTATCCCGATTCGTTCCGGGCCTATCTGCATGGGTTCACCTGGCTGCGGGACCTGCGCGCCGTTGGAACGGATTCGGCGCGGCTTCAGGCCCGCGCATTGGTCAATGACTGGCTGGCCCACCCGCCGACCGACCCGATGGTGCGAGACTGCGCCGTAACCGGCGCCCGGCTGGCCTCGTGGCTGGGGCATTACGATTTCTTCGCCGCATCGGCCGACGACGGATTCCGCCATCGCCTGATGCAGCGTCTGCTGGCCGAAGGACGGACGATCGCGGCCCTGCTGCCGCCCGAGACGCATGACTGGCGGGCGCTGGTCGCCTTCAAGGGCCTGCTGGCGGCGGCGATCGCGATGCCGGAGCATAGCGGCTTCCTCTCCCGCTTCATGCGCTATCTCGATGCCGAACTGGCGCGGCAGATCATGCAGGATGGCTGCCATATCCAGCGCAGCCCCGAAATCCAGTTCCTCGCCCTGCGCGAACTGGCCGAGATGCGGGCGATGATTCAGGCGGCCCAGTTGCCGTTGCCTGATTCGCTGGCGCTGGCGCTCGACCGGATGAGTCCGGTCCTGCGCGCCCTGCGGCATGGGGATGGGGGGCTGGCGCTGTTCAACGGCAGCCATGTCGGCAATGTCGCGATGATCGAGATGGTCCTGGCGCAATCGACCCGGTCGCGGGTCGTGGCGACCACCATGCCCGACGGGGGCTTCATCCGCTTGCAGGTCGGGCGCTCGTTGCTGCTGGTCGACGCGGCGGCGCCTCCGCCGGCCGGTTTTGATGGCCTGGCCCATGCGGGGACGTTGTCCTTCGAGTTTTCGGTGGCGCGGCAGCGTGTGATCGTCAATTGCGGCGCCGGGCAGACGCCGGAATGGCGGCGCGCGCTGCGTGAAAGCGCCGCGCATTCGCTGCTGGTGCTGGAGGGCTGTTCGTCCTCCGACATCGGGGCCGATGGCGGTATCCAGCGGCGCCCGCCGCATGTGACGGCGGAACAGATGGGCCAGGACGGGGCGCACTGGCTGGATCTGTCACACGATGGCTATCACGCGCCCTTCGGTGCTTCGTGGCGTCGTCGGCTCTATCTGGGGGACGGGGGCGAGGACCTGCGGGGTGAGGAAATCGTCGAGGGCGAACGGGCGCAGTCCTTCGACCTGCGGTTTCATCTTCATCCTGCGGTCGGGGCCGAATGGGACGCCGAGGGGCAGATCGTCATGCTGGACGTCGGGGGCCGGATCTGGAAATTCCGCGCCGACGGCGGGACGCTGGCGGTTGAGGAGAGCATCTATTGCGGAGCAGGGAAGCCCGAGCGGACGCGCCAGATCGTTATTCACGTTCGGCCGGGCGATACCGTGGCGGCTGAAGCGACAGCCGAGGTGGCGGAGGCGGAGCCCCGACCGGACGAGACGGCGGAGTCGGTGCCCGTCGAAGGCGCGGCCGTGGACCGGGAGGGCGACGGAGTGAAGGACGAGACGAAGGCAGCCGCTATCCCGGAAGCGCATGCCCGCGTTTCGCGCGCGGGAAGCGAGGAGCGGACGCGCCAGATCGTTCGCTGGGGACTGACGCGGGTGGAAGGTTAGAGCATCTCTGTGTCCAGCCGTGGCGGAGAACGGGTCGGTGGGCTTGTCCGCCGATCCGCCATTGCGCGCGCTGGTCGTGCCCAGGGGTTTCCGCGACGGCCGGGCGTGGTGCTATGAGAGCCTGCATGGAAATGTACGTCGGTGGCGTGTCCTCGGCGCATTTCAAGGCAGGTTCAGAGACGGCTGCGGTGCGGTGACGAATGGACGGGATGCCCTGCATGCGGATGGTCGGCACGGATAGCATGTGAACGACAATGAAAATTCTTGAAGTTACCAACGTCGATTTTTCCCTTCGGCATTTTCTTCTGCCTCTGATGCGAGGTTTGCGGGCCGAGGGACATGAGGTGATCGGTGTCTGTGCGGACGGGCCTTTGCTTGCCGAGGTGCGTGACGAGGGATTCCGCGTCGAACCGGTTCCGATGGTGCGGTCCTTTTCGCCACTGGCGCAGGTCCAGGCACTCTCGGCGCTGATGGCCCTGATCCGGCAGGAGCAGCCGGACATCGTACATGCGCACATGCCGATCAGCGGGCTGCTGGCACGGCTGGCGGCGAAGCTCTGCGGTGTTCAATGCGTGGCCTATACGTGCCATGGGTTTCTGTTCAATCAGCCGGGGTCGATGCCCCGGCGGGGCCTGTCGCTGGCGCTGGAATGGATGGCCGGTCGGATCACCGACCGGTATTTCACCGTGTCCACGCAGGAGGCTGAGGACGCGCAGCGCCTCCATATCCACCCGAAGCCGCTTGCGCTGGGCAATGGCCGCGATCCGGCCAGCTTTCATCCCGATCCCGAAGCGCGGCAGCGGATTCGTGCCGAACTGGGCGTGCCGCCCAACGCGGTCGTGATCATCGCTGTTTCACGGCTGGTACGTCACAAGGGTTATCCAGAGTTGCTGGAGGCCATGGAGCAGGTGCCTGGAGCCGAACTCTGGGTGGTGGGCGAACGCCTGGCATCGGACCATGGATCGTCGCTGGACGAGAATTTCGCGCGTGCGGAGCGCGAGCTTGGCGGCCGGCTGCGCCGGCTGGGCTATCGAAGGGACATTCCGGCCCTGCTGGCGGCCGCGGATATCTTTGTGCTGCCCAGTCATTTCGAAGGGTTGCCGATGTCGGTGATCGAAGCGATGCTGTGCGGCCTGCCCGTCGTGGCGACCGATATCCGTGGCCCGCGCGAGCAGGTGGTGAACGGCCGCACCGGTTTGCTGGTGCCCGTTGGAGAGGTTGCACCGCTGGCCCGGTCGCTGTTGCGTCTGGTACGGGATTCGGACCTTCGATATCGGATGGGCAGCTCCGGGCGGATGCGTGCCCAGAGCCGATACGATGAAGCGACTGTCACCGCTCACGCCGTCGCGGCGCTGCTGGGCGACGCAAAGGACAAAAAGCCGGTGCCGGACCATCAGGCTGCGCCTCATTGAGGGCTGCCTCGCCAGGTGGCACGAGATTATCATATGGTTTTCCGTGAGCGCCGTATGGACAGTCATGGTTTCGGTGGGTAACGTATTAATATTGACTTAAAAATTCGAGTGGAAACCGCCTCGTTTGGGTTCCGATATCCTGAATGCAATTGGTATGAAGTGTGTTCGGCGGATTTGTAGGCTCTCAAGAATATTAGAGAGGGGCGAGTGTCATGCGGTTCCTGCGGGAAGTTGTTGCTCTAAAGCGCGATCGTCGGGGCGTGACCATGCTGGAATATGGGCTGATTGCGGCGCTGGTCGCTATCGTGGCCATTACTGCGCTGACGACATTGGGTAAAAATCTGGGCAACACGTTCAATAGTGTGGCCAGCGAACTTCCGACGAGCGATTCATCGGGTAGCAATCAATCCGACACCGGGAAAGTCGGCAGCAATTGATCATGTCTGAAATCCACAGGTGTGATCGATATCGTTCGTGAAGGTTTGCGCCACCGCGGGAATGGCCGGGTGGCCGTTGGGGGTGGCGTGCCTGGGCGGCGTGACGGTGCTTCTGTTCTGGGCTGCCCTCTATGATATCGCGACCCGACGGGTCTCGGATCGTCTGGTTCTCTGTGTCGCCTTGCTGGATTTTCTGCTCGCCTGCCTCGGCGGTTATCCGTGGCGTGGAGTTCTGTCCGGCTTTTGCCTCTTCGTATTGGGGGTCATTTGCTGGTCGCGCGGGTGGATGGGGGGCGGAGACGCCAAATTGCTGGGGGCTGTCGGCCTTGCGCTCCGGCCCGGCCAGGTGCCGGCGCTGGTTCTGAATATCGCGTTGGTCGGGGGTGTACTGGCCCTGGGTTATCTGCTGGGTCGGGCGGCGCTACCGCTGCGCCATGGCAGGGCGGCGCCTCGAAACCGGGTTCAACGTATTCTGCGGATCGAACGCTGGCGACTGCATCGTGGATGCCCCTTGCCATATGTCTGTGCCATAACGGGAGGAAGCCTCATCGTTTTCCTGTAGCCGGGGCCAGTGATGTTTCGCTTTGTTTTCTTTGTTCTTATGGCAATCGCATTGGGGGGATTTGGGACCGTGGCGTGGATCGCGACCCATCGGCCGGCCGCGAGACCTGACGTGCGGCAGGCTGCCATGGTCAAGGTCCTGGCTGCGTCGCGGTCACTGGATGGAGGGCATTTGCTGAAGCCGGAGGATGTAACCACGATCGACATCCCCCATGGGCGGGAAAGCCCCGATATGACGGTCGATTCCCCCCAAGCGCGTGAGGGGCTGATGGGGGCCATGCTGCTTCATGCCGTTGGAGGGCGCATGATCCTGCGGTCGGACGACTTGCTGCGTCCGGGCGACCGGGGGTTTCTGGCGGCTGCGCTGCATGGGGGGATGCTGGCCGTGACGGTCGGTGTCGATGCGATTACGGGCACAGCCGGGCTGATCTGGCCCGGTGACCATGTGGACCTGATTCTGACGCAGACCTTTCCGAACGAACCGCAGGCCGAACGGCGTGTGGTTGCCGAAATCGTCCTGTCGAACGTGCGGGTGATCGCCATCGACCGCCGCCTGGTGCTGGGCAGGGATGCCGGCAGGGAACCCCAGGCGCGGACGGTGACGCTGGAAGTGACCGCGATCCAGGCTGAACAGGTTTCGGTGGTGACCCGCATGGGGCTTCTGTCGCTGGCGGTGCGCTCGGCAAAACCCGGAACCGAACCCGAGCCGGTGCCGCGCGCCGCCTGGGCCGGCGATGTTTCGCGGAGCGTGCGCGATGATCGGGTGCCGGCCCCAGTCGCCCGTTCGGTTCTGCTTTACGAAGGGGGAGCGGACGGGAAGGAGGTGCGGTTCTGATGGCGGGTAGCGGGAGAGCGGCGCGGCTGGTCATGGTGGCCACCCTGTCGGTCCTGCCGGCGCTCAATGTCCGTGCGCAGGAACCCGGTTCGGGGGAACAGGCCGAGGGGATGCAGGCCCTCAGTCTGGAAGTCGGCAGCGGGCACATGGAATACCTCCCCGAACCCGCCGCCCGGATCTTCGTCGTCGATCCCAGGATCGTGCAGGTTCGGCCGGCCAGTGGCACGAGCATGGTCCTCTATGGCGTGGCGGCCGGACGGACGACGGTGATGGCAAGCGATGCCGCTGGCCGGACGATCGCGCGCTTCACCGTCGATGTGCTGCCGTCGCGCTATGGAGCGTCGCAGGCCGAGGCAGAGATCGCGCGGCAGATGCCGGGTAGCCAGGTCCGGGTTCAGGCCGATCTGCGCAATCTGGTGCTGACCGGTTCGGTCGAGTCCCCCGAGGACGCGTCACGGGCTGAGGAGATCGCGAAGGGGTTCGTGGCCGGTAACCAGGGGGTGACCGATCGGATTGCTATCCGCTCTGCTACACAGGTCACGCTCGTCGTGCGGATTGCCGAGATGGACCGGAATGTGGTCCGCCAGTTGGGAATCGACTGGCAGGCGGTCGGCAATATGGGAAAGTTCGGCAGCTTTCCGGCGCTGACGCTGAACATGAACGCCAGCACAGCCGCCTGTGTGGCAACCCGCAATCCGTTCTGCCTGGGCAGCAACGTCAATGGTGTGGTCGATGCGCTGGCCCAGGACAATCTGGTGCGGCTGCTCGCCGAACCGAACCTGACGGTCATGAGCGGGCAAAGCGCCAGTTTTCAGGTAGGCGGCCAATATCCCATTCCGCTGGCACAGCAGGCTGGGGCGATCTCGGTTGCCTTCAAGAGCTACGGCGTCAGCCTGACGTTTCTGCCGACGGTTTTCAGTAACGGGCGAATCAATCTGCATGTGGTGCCGGAGGTGAGCCAGTTGAGCAACCAGAACAGTGTCTCGGTCACCACCTCGGGCTCTACCTCCGTCATTCCCGCCCTGACGGTCAGGCGGGCGGAGACGACGGTGGAACTGGGCAGCGGTGAGACCTTCGCCATCGCCGGTCTGCTGGAGGATTCGTTGACGGATTCGACCAGGGCCATTCCCGGTGCCGGCGATATTCCGGTGTTGGGGACGCTGTTCCGGTCGGGGAATTTCAATCGGCAGGAGACCGAACTGGTCATTCTCGTCACGCCGTATCTCGTTCGGCCGGTGGCCGATCGCGCCCGTATGACCGCACCGACCGACATGGCGGGGGTGCCGGGTGAGTTGGACCGCCTGCTGCTGTTGCGGCAGGCGATGCCGACTCAGCCCGCCCGGCCCGTTGCCGTGCCGGGGAGTGCCGGATTCTTTGTCGAATGACGGTGGTGGGCGCGCGACATGTCAGGTCGGGCATGCTGTGTTGTGTTCTGGTTCTGCTGGCGGGTTGCGCGTCGCTGGAGCCCTATCGCAGGCCCTATGCCTGGCACCCCGTGGGGGCCAATCAGGCCAATCTGGCGGCAATGGTTGCCGATCCGCATGACCTGGCGCGTGGGCAGTCTGAACAGGAAACGGATGCGCGGGCGCCGGTGCTGGCGATCGAGCGTGTGCGCGAGGACAAGCCGAAGCGATTGCCTTCCACCAGCGGGATTTTCGGTGGTGCCATGGGATCCGGGTCGGGATTGGCGGCTGGTGCCAATAATGGCGGGCCGCCCGTATCCGCATACGGGTACTGAACGATGACGGAGATGGACACGGCGGGCCGGCACGACAGACCGTTCCTGATGGGGTTTATCGGCGACGCCGGGACCGAGGCGATCATTCGTGATGGTCTGGGATCATTCGTCGGCTTCACCGTCGATCTGCGCCGTGGGTCCGTCCGGACCGCCATCGCTGCCCTGCGCCGGCAGGCAACCCCGAAAATATTGATCGTCGATATCGGGGAAGAAAAGCAGCCGATCAGCGCCCTGCGCGAACTGGCCAATGTGGTCGAGCCGGATGTATCGGTTCTACTGGTCGGCACCCTGGATAGCGCGGATTTCTATCGCGAGGTCACGCGCGGGCTCGGCGTGCTGGAATATCTGCCGCGTCCGCTGACGCGAGAAAAGATCGCGCGCGAATTCGGCCCGGTGCTGATGGGACAGATCCCCGAGCGCGACAATGGCGGTCGGTGCGTGACGGTTACCGGCGTGCGGGGCGGGGTGGGGGCCTCCACCATCGCGACCAACCTGGCGTGGCTGTTCGGGGTGGCGATGCACCGCCATACGGTGCTGCTGGATGCCGACCTGTATCGGGGCATGACGGCCCTGATGCTCGACGTGGCGGCGGGGGCTGGATTGTGCCAGGCGTTGGAGATGCCGGAACGGATTGATGTGCTGCTGCTCGAACGCGCGGCCGTTCCGGCGGCCGAGCGGCTGCATGTGCTGGCGGACCGGCTCGATTTCATGACCGAACTGAATTGCGCACCGGCCGCGACGCGTGCCCTGCTGGGTGTGTTGCGGAATCGATACAATTTTATCGTGGCGGATGTGCCGTTTGTGCCGAACAGGTTCAGTCGCGATCTGCTGATGGAAGTGCATCAGCGCATTCTGGTTCTGGAGCCGACCCTGGCATCGGTGCGCGAGACACTGCGTCTGCTGGAGGTTCCGCCCGGCCCCTTGCAGAAACAGCGGCCGGTTCTGGTCCTGAATCGTATGGGCCGGCCCGGCACGCTGAACCGTCGGCAGGTGGAGGATGCCCTGAAAAATCATGTCGACCTGATTATTCCCGATCTGCCGCGTCAGGTCGGAAATGCTGAAACATTGGGAGAGGCGGCGGTCGCAGCGCGCGGCGTGTTTCGTAACGCGATGTTCGAACTGGCGCGGCAGGTCGATGCGGTGGGCATGCTGGATGTCGGGTCCGGATTGTCAGCGGGGCCGACAGCCGGGATCGGGCGACGCTGGCTGTCGTTCGGTCGGCGATGACGGGGTTTCGTCCTCCGGCCTTCGGCCGTCGCGTGGTCAAAGGGGGGCCGCTGTCCGCGCCCGACAGGGGTGCGCCGACAGGGCAGCCCCAGCACCCCGTGGCCAGGGTCGAACCCGCCGGTGCCAGCCTGCCGTTTGAGATTCTTGCCGATCTGCGTGCGATCTGTCTTGATCGGCTGGATCCTGCCGCTGTCGCCGCCATGGCCCCGGAGCGGCTGCGCGCGGATATGGAGCGGCTGATCTCCGAGATCGCGACCGAGCGGCGCATCCAGTTGAACAGTCGTGAGCAGAAGATCCTGGCTGAGGAACTCGTCTTCGACATGCTCGGGCTGGGCCCTCTGGAGCCTCTGCTGGATGACGACCGCATCAGCGAAATCATGGTGAATGGGCCTGACAATGTCTTTGTTGAGAGCAAAGGCAGGCTGGTCGCCTCGGGCGTGCGGTTCCGCGATACGGCCCATCTGGCGGCGATCTGTCAGCGGATTGCCTCCGCCGTCGGGCGGCGGATCGACGAAGCCAGCCCGATGGCCGACGCACGGCTACGGGACGGATCGCGTGTCAATATCGTCTTTCCACCGCTGGCTCTCGACGGTCCTTATCTGACGATCCGGAAATTTGGACGCCAGATCATTGATCTGGAGCGACTGGTCGCCTTCGGGTCGCTGACCGCGCCGGTTGCCCGCGTGTTGCGGATTGCCGCGCAGGTACGGCTGAACATCATCGTCTCCGGCGGCACGGGGGCAGGCAAGACGACATTGTTGAACGCCCTGTCGCGGCTGATCGATGCCAGCGAACGGGTGATCACCATCGAGGACGCGGCGGAGTTGCAGTTGCAGAAGCCGCATGTGGTGCGCCTGGAAACCCGGCCGGCGAACCTGGAGGGCGGTGGAGAGATCGCGCAGCGTGAACTGATGCGCAATGCGCTGCGCATGCGCCCCGACCGCATCATCATTGGAGAATGCCGGGGGCAGGAGGCCTTCGACATGCTCCAGGCGATGAATACCGGCCATGACGGCAGCATGTCGACGGTGCATGCCAATACCACCCGCGACGCGCTGACACGCATCGAGAACATGGTGCAGATGGGCAATATGGGTCTGCCCTCGCACGCGATCCGCAATCAGATCCTGGGCGCCGTCGACCTGATCATCCAGGTGGAGCGTCAGCGTGATGGCAGGCGGCGTATCGTCCAGGTGACCGAAATCTGCGGTATGGACGGCGATGTCTTTACCCTGAACGACATCTTTCGCTTCGAGGTCCAGGGCGAAAGTCCTGATGGGCGCCTGACAGGGCGCTATACGGTCAGCCGCGTGCCGCCTTCCTTCATGCGGCGTCTGGCCTGTTTCGGCCTGGAGCGGGAATGGCATGCGGCCGTTGAACAGGCTGCCGGCGAATGTTGAGTGGTGCAGTCTCGCCGACAATGTTGCTGAGCCTGTCCGGCCTGTGGCTGGTGGCGGTGGCCGCGAGCGGCCTGCTGGCCTTGAGGGCCCACGAGCGTAGCCGTCGTCGGGATGCGCGGATGGCGGCGGTGGTGCGGCCTTATCGTCCGGAGCCGGTCGTCGAACTGTCGGCATTCAAGCCGTTGCGTCGGGTCCGGCGCCCGCTGATCCAGCGTGCGGTCGGGCTTTTGGGCGTCGACGTGGCACGGGCGGATCTTTATCCCCTGCCGTGGTGGATTGTGCCGATCGGGGCTTTCGTCGCGGTGGGTCTCTTGGCGTTCATGATGAAGGATCTTGCCGGCGTTTATGCGACTCCGATCATGGTCGTGGTCGGAATCGGCCTATGCCGGGCCGGCTTCGGCTGGATGAGGGATAGGCGGCGGGAGCGGCAGCTCAGGCAGTTTCCCGACGTATTGTCGACCATCGTGCGGTCGGTCAGTGTTGGTATTCCTATGCTGGAGGCGATGCGGGGCGTAGCCCGGGAAGTGCCGGAACCGACAGGGCCGGAATTTTCCCGTATGCTGGAGCAGATTTCCATCGGCGTTCCGCTGGAGGACGGGCTTCACGACATGGCGGCCCGGTCGGGCTTGCCGGAATATCGGTTCTTCGCCACCGCGCTGGCGCTCCAGACGCAGACTGGCGGCTCGCCGCGCGCCACGCTGGAAGGGCTGGCCGATGTGATCCGCAAGCGGTTGGCCCTGAAGGCCCGTGGCTATGCTCTGGCGTCGGAGGCGCGGGCCAGCGCCGCCGTGCTGGCCCTGTTGCCCCTGGCGCTGGGCGCGTTGCTGTGGCTGACGAACCGGACTTATATCCGCCTGCTGTTCACCGATCCGGCAGGGCACGTGATTCTGGCGCTTGCTATCGGGTCCCTGGCGATGGGTATTCTGATGATGCGCGCTATCATCCGTCGGACTTTGACATGATCGGGCTGATGCCGGCGCTCTGGGTGGCGACGATTGCGACGCTGCTGGTGATGGTGATGCTGACGGCCGCGATCGTACGCCGGCAGCGCATCGGGCGACGATTGCGCGATCTGCGGGCGCCACCCTCGGGGCGTGCGGCAAATGTGGTCGCGGTCAGGAGAGTGGGCACCTCGTCACTTCATCTGATTGCCGCGCTGGGGCACTGGATCGTCAGGCGGGGACTTTTATCCACCGGCACGTTGGACGAGCTACGGGCATCCCTGGCTGCGACCGGCGTACGCGGCGCCAGTGCGGTCGGCCTGTTTATCGGGGTCAAGATCCTGCTGGCAACGCTGCTGCCTCTATCGGCGATCGTTCTCCTTTCCCGGCTGGAGAGTGATATGTCGGCATTGTCGTATCGCGCCCTGATCGCCGCCGCCGCCATCGGCGGCCTGCTGCTGCCGGATTGGATCGTGCGGGCGCGGCGCAACCGCTATCTGCGAGAAGTCGAACGCGGCCTGCCGGATGCGCTGGATGTGATGGTGATCTGTACCCAGGCGGGCATCGGGCTGGGGCAGGCGATCGTCATGGTCGGCGTAGAACTGCAGGACGTCTGTCCCGCGATCGCCAGCGAGTTCGCCCAGACGGCCAGCGAACTGAGCGTGATTGCCGATACCAGGCAGGTGCTGGTCAACCTCGGAGCGCGTACCAGTGTCGATGGGCTGAGACGCCTGACGGCGACACTGTTGCAGACGCTGCAATATGGAACGCCGATGACCGATGCGTTGCGCGGGCTGGCGGGCGAACTGCGGCAGGAGACACTGACGCGCTATGAGGCCGGGGCCGGGCGGCTGTCCGTCCTGCTGACATTGCCGACGCTGCTGTTCATCATGCCTTGCGTGTTCCTGATCGCCGGAGGGCCTGCCGGCATTCAGGTCATGCATATTCTTCATAACCACAAACCCTGATGCAGTGGACGGGATATCATTTGTGAAATCAGCCATGGTTACGAAATGGGCGTTCGTCGTGCTGATTGCGGGGAGTCTGTGCGCCTGCGCAGGCAGCGGGGGAAAGGAATATGCGGAGAGTGGGCGTCTGGATGTCGCGCGGGCGGCGTTGCGCGGTGGAGCGCCGCAGATCGCATTGCGTGCCGCCACGGCCCGCCTGACCGACGATCCGATGGATGCGGAGGCCGCTCTGATCCAGGGTGACGCACTGACGGCGCTTGGTCGGCCGGAACAGGCGGAATGGAGCTATCGGGCTGTCTTGCGTCGTCGCCCGGATATGGCTGGTGCCCATATGGGGCTGGGCCGGTGCCTGCTGGCGACGGACACGGCGGAAGCCGAGCGGCAATTCCTGTCGGCTGTCGGGCGGGAACCGAGCAACGCCGCCGCGTGGAATGACCTTGGCGTGGCACGGGATCTCCTGCGTCGGCATGACGACGCGCAGATGGCCTATCGCCGGGCATTGGCAGTCAACCCGCAGATGATCGGTGCGCAGGTCAATCTGGCCCTGTCACTGGCGATGGGGGGCAATGCCAGCGCGGCGGAGCGCATGGTGCGTCCGTTTGCGGACGATGCCAGCGCGAATGCCAAACTGCGTCACGACCTGGCGGCGGTGCTGGCGATGGGCGGCCAACGTGGCGAGGCCGCGCGCATTCTCTCCGCCGATCTGTCGCCGCAACAGGTCCGCCAGGCGCTGTCGGCCTACATTGAGGCGCGCGATGGGGCAAGCGCGCCCCGGATTGCCGTGCCGTAGGCATGCCGGACGCGACGGGCGCGGGTTGGCGGCGATTGCGGAGAGAGTTCGATCGGCGCGGCTCGGTCGCGTTGCTTGTCGCCCTGGCGCTGCCGGTGCTGATGGGGGTGTTGGGCCTTGCGATCGACATTAGCTACTGGGCGATGACGCGCCTGGAATTGCAGCGCGTCGCGGATCTCGCGGCCGTGGCGGGTGTTGCGCGCTATGGGGCCAGCGGGCAGGTCTCCGATGCGTTGGATACGGCCGCGGCTGTTGCCGAACTGAATGGTCTGCCGGCCGGGAGGCGGGACGGGGACGGAATTGTGACCCGGATCGACATGGCCGGGGCTTACAGGACCACGATCACCTTCGCCGCGCCCGCTACGCTCACGGTGACGATCGTGAAGGCGGTGCCGCGCCTGTTCAGTGCCTTGTTCCTGACCTCTGGCACCCAGCCGGTTTCGGCCCGCGCCGTGGCGCGGCTGACGGCGCGCACCCGTGGCGGGGCGGCCTGCGTCCTCGCCCTTTCCGGCGCGGGTGAGACGGTTCTTGAGGCTGGTGTCCGCCTGAGCATGCCGGGGTGCGATCTGCGCACCAATGCCGCTCTGGCGCTCGGCGCGGAGGCTGCGGTCGATGTTGCGAACCTGGTGGCCGACGGGAGCATCGGGCCGGACGGGAGCGATATATGTTCGGCGCTGACCTGCGTGCAGTATGCGGCGCGGATGGCTGATCCCTATGCGGCTCCATACGGCAGCCTGCTGGGCGGGCCGGTGCAGGCCGTGAGCCTGCCGAAAGGACAGACAACGTTCTCGCCGTCGCCCGTGGGGACGGCTTATGTGTGGCGGGTGGGCAGTGGGGCTTATACGCTGATGCCGGGGATTTATTACATCAGCGGGGATTTCACTGTGAATGCGGGCACGACGCTGACCGGGACGGGGGTGACGATCATCGCCAGCGGCAATGTCGCCATCGACGGCAGTGCCTCGCTCCATCTCGCGGCACCGGTTACGGGCGCTTCGGCCGGATTGCTGTTCGCCTCGGCCGGCAGCCTGTTCCAGTTCACCGGTGGGACGGCCACCACCCTGACCGGCGCGATCTACGCGCCGCGGGCCAATCTGGTCATCGACGGTGACAATGGGGTGGCGGCTGATTGTCTTTATGCCGTTGCCGCGTCCGTAACGTTCAAGGGCGGTGCCAGCTTCGCCGATGGCGACTGCCGGGCGGCGGGCATGAAGCCGATTTATGACCTGCCGGGTGTCGCGAGTCTGGTGGAATGACGGGCACCCGTCGGGATGGTCTCGGCCGGGCCGGGGTGGCCGCATTGGAATTTGCGCTGGTGACGCCGTTCCTGCTGGCGGTCCTGGCCGGGCTGGCGGATTTTCCGCTGGCCTTCTGGGATCGGATGACGCTGATTTCAGCGGTGGAGAGCGGGGCGAACTATGCCTTTGCCGTGGAGCAGAATGCCTCTGGCACGCATGATGCGCTCTTGCCTGGCGATGTGCGGAACGCGGTGCTGGCCGTCGGCGGGCTGCCGGGCATGATTGTCACGGTCGGTGCGGCCACGACCAATTGCATTCAGCCGGGAACGGTCAGCACCCTGATCGCGGTGCCGGCGGATGGGATCTGCCCGGACGGGACTTTGCCTGGAACCTATATGAGCATCGCGGCATCCTATCGCTATGCGCCGCTTATGCCGTTCTACGCGATGGTGGCCCCGGCGACCCTGACGGACATGGCCACGGTCAGGCTGCAATGAGACGCGGGTGCGATCTGGCACGCGACAGGCGCGCGGCGGCGGTGATCGAATTTGCCGTTGTGGCCAGCATTTTTCTGACGATGCTGGTGGGCGCGATCGAGATAGGGCTGCAATGGTGGACGTGCGACTGCCTGCAAATGACGGCGGACCTGACGGCGCGATGCATTGCCCAGGGGGCGTGCCGCGACGATCCGCTGGGGTTTGCGACAACGGAGGCTGCCGACTGGGCGTTGCCTGGGGCGGTGTCGGTATTGTCGGTCGATGACCAGGCCGCATCCTGCCATGGCATGGTCGTGTCGGGCACGCGCTTCGTCACCGTCCAGATCCGTTCGGATTTATGGTCGGGTCTGTCGTTTCCGTTTGTCGCGCCGTCGCTCTCGGTCTCGGCCTGCTATCCGCAGGTATCGTGAGGGCGCGGATATCCCCTTCCGCCGTAGCGGCGGAAGGGGGCGTCTTCCAGAGGTTCAGCGTGCCAGGAAGGTCCTGATCTTGCTGTTGACCTCTTCCGACTGTTCCATCTGCGGCATATGGCCGGTGTCGGGCAGGATCTCGACCGTGATCGCGTCCGGCAGCTCTGCCGCGTGGCTGGAGGGCAGGATTTCGTCGTCCTTGCCCCAGATGACCAGGGTGGGGGGAACGCTCTCCAGCACCGGGCGCAGATTGTCGGTCTGGTGGCCATCGGCGAAGTTTGCCGCCGCGACCTGGCGCAAGGCATCGACCGCGCCGTCCAGACGCTTGTAGCGCAGGACGTCGTCCGCCATCTTGCGGCCGATCAGCCCCTTGTCATGGACCAGATAGGACAGGACCGGGATCAGGGTCTTCTGGCGGTCGGCGGAGATGAAGCCGTCGATGAAGGCCATGTTGATGTCCGGGCCGAGGCCGGCCGGCGCCAGCAGGGCCAGCGAGGCTACACGCGACGGGGCGTTTTTGACCGTGGTCAGCGCCACGCCGCCGCCCAGTGAATGGGCCACAAGATGGGCGCGTTCGATGCCCAGCGTGTCCAGCAGGTCCACGACCACCGAGGAGAAGAATTCCAGCGATCCGGGGCCGACATCCTTGCCCGAGCCGCCATGGCCGGGGAGGTCGAAGGCGATGACGCGCCGGTTGGATGCCAGCGCGGCATGGTTGAACAGCCAGTTGCCGATATCGCCGCCGAAACCGTGGATGAGCACGATGGGGTCGCCATCGCCATGGCCGATATCCAGAACGCGCAGCGCGCGCCCCTTGACGTCGATCACGCTCGGCTCGGGCGGGGTATCGTCGGCGCTCTCGGCCGCGCCGGCGGAAAATTCGGCGTTGAATTGTGCGATGAAGGCGTCGATATCGGCGTCGGACGTATCGGCGTCGGCCAGCACGCCGATCAGCGCGCCGACGGCCAGCATTTCGCCTTCCTGCGCAACCTGGCGGCGCAGCACGCCGGCGGCCGGGCTTTCATACGCGTTGGTGATCTTGCTGGTTTCGATATCCGCCAGATCGTCACCCGCCTTGACGGTCGCGCCGGGGCGGACCATCCAGCCGGCCAGTTTGCCCTCGGTCATCGCCAGACCGAATTTGGGCATGGTGATGGGGGTGATGGAAGCGTTCATGATCAGGCTGCCTCGGTGACTTTGTGGTTCATAACGGCCTTGACGGCGGCCTCGATCTTCGCGGCGTCGGGCAGGTAGAGGGCCTCCAGCACCGAGGCGAAGGGGACCGGGGTGTGGGGGGGAATCACCCGCCGGATCGGTGCCTTCAGGGCATCGAACGCCTCTTCCGCCACCAGGGCCGAGATATCGGCGGCCATGTTGCAGCGCGGGCTGGATTCATCGACGATCACCAGCCGGCCGGTATCGGCCACGCAATCCAGGATGGTGTCGCGGTCGAGCGGCGAGGTCGTGCGCGGGTCGATCACGGTGCAACTGATGCCCTGGCGTTCCAGCTTGTCGGCGGCTTCGTTGGCCAGCTTCACCATCCGGCCGAAGGCGACGATGGTCACGTCGTCGCCCTCGCGCGTCAGGTTCGCCTCGCCGAAGGGGATGGTGTAGGCCTCGTCGGGTACCTCTTCCTCGTCGTCGTACATCACCTTGTGCTCGAGGAAGATCACCGGATCGTCGTCGCGGATCGCTTCGATCAGCAGGCCCTTGGCCTCGTAGGGCGAGGAGGGGATGACCACCTTCAGGCCCGGAATGTGGGTGAACAGCGGATAGAGCGCCTGGCTGTGCTGGGCGGCGGCGTTGAAGCCGGCGCCGAACATGGCGCGGATGACCAGCGGCGTGCGGGCCTTGCCGCCGAACATGTAGCGGAACTTGGCGGTCTGGTTCATGATCTGGTCGAGGCAACTGCCGACGAAATCGACGAACATCAGTTCGGCCACCGGACGCAGGCCCGTGGCGGCGGCTCCGGCGGCGGCGCCGATATAGGAGGCTTCGGTGATCGGGGTGTCGAGCACGCGCTCGGGGCCGAATTCGGTGTACAGGCCCTTGGTGACGCCCAGCACGCCGCCCCAGGCATCGACGACGCCGGACGTGCCGCCCTGGCCGCCGGCCACGTCCTCGCCCATGATGATCACGCGCGGATCGCGGCGCATTTCCAGTCGCATGGCCTCGTTGATGGCCTGCCGGAAGCTCTTTTTGCTCATGATTGTCTCTTTTCTGGCTCGCGGGAGGGGGAGGCGGGGCGCTCAGTACCGGACATAGACATCGGCCAGCAGGTCGGCGGGCTCGGGCAGCGGGGCGGCCTTGGCGGCGACGACCGAGCTTTCGATTTCGTCGCGTACGGCTTCGTCGATCGCGTCCAGTTCCGCGTGCTCCAGCAGGCCGGCTTCGGTCACCTTCTTGCGGAACAGGTCCAGGCAATCGTGGTCGCGCTTGGCCTCGGCGACCTCGCCAGCGGCGCGATATGTCATGGCATCGCCCTCGAAATGGCCGTACCAGCGCTGGAGATGCACATGCAGCATGATCGGCCCGTTGCCGGCGCGGGCATGGGCGATGGCTTCGCCGGCCGTCTGGTAGACCGCGAAGAAATCCGACCCGTCGCATTCCAGGTAGGGCATGCCGAATCCGGCCGCGCGGTCCTTCTGCGTGCCTGCCACCGCGAAGGAGGAGCCTGTGGCCTCGCCGTAGCCGTTATCTTCCACCACGAAGACCACCGGCAGTTTCCACACCGTGGCGAGGTTGAGGCTCTCCAGCGTGGTGCCCTCGTTCGATGCGCCGTCGCCGTAGAAGGCGACCGCGATGCCGCCATCCTTCAGCGTCTTGTGCGACAGGGCCGCGCCGCACATCAGGGGCGGGCCGCCGCCGACGATGCCGTTGGCGCCCAGCATGCCGCGCGAGAAGTCGGCGATGTGCATCGAGCCGCCCTTGCCCCGGCAGACGCCGGTGCTCTTGCCATAGATCTCGGCCATCATGCCCGAGACCTCGACGCCCTTGGCGATGCAGTGGCCGTGGCCGCGATGCGTGCTGGAGATGGTGTCGTTATCCGTCAGGTTGGCGCAGACGCCGACGCCCGACGCTTCCTCGCCGCAATAGAGATGGACGAAGCCGGGGATCTCACCCGTGGCGAATTCGACATGCAGCCGCTCCTCGAAATCGCGGATCGTGCGCATGGCCCGATAGGAGCGAAGCAATGTTTCCCGTGCGATCTGCATTGGAAATCTTCCCTGTTATTCCGGGGATATCGAATCCCGATATCCGTCGGCACAGGGGAACGCCGATTAACTCGGGAGACAAGAAAGACTGTTATTTGAATAACGAATATGTGACTCGGTCTGTCCGCTCTGTCGCGTTCCTGCGACAGGCGGGACGGGTTAAATGAAGACAGGCTATAACCGTTCGGAAGAGACGGATGATGTTGCAGACGCCATCACCTTGGGTGGCCGGCCCCGTGCCGGCCGCCGCTGTTGCCCGGATGCAGCTTGCCGCATCGTGGCAACGCTGCGAGGGCGATTATGCCCTGGACCCGGCGCAATCCGGGCTTACCGACCTGCTGTCGTGCTTCGAGCTGCGCCAGTCCTGCGACGAGGCTGGACCGCTGCTGCGGTTTGCCGATGCCGAACTGGACCGGTTGCATGTGATCGTGCGCGACATGGAATATGCGGTTCTGCTGGCCGACCGGACTGGCACCGTGCTGACCCGCCGCACCGTGCGGGACAGCGAGCGCGGCTGCCGGCGCTGGCATCTGTGGCCCGGCGCGCGGTGGAACGAGCGCGAGGAAGGGACCAACGGCATCGGGACCTGCCTGGCGGAGCGGCGGCCCGTCACGGTGCATATGAACCAGCACTGGCGGATGAATCTGCGCTATCTGACCTGCACCGCCGTGCCGGTCTATGACGCGCTGGGGCGACTGGCGGGGGCGCTGGATGCCAGTTCGTATCATCCCGACCCGGATGCCCGCGATGTTGCGCTGATCCGCAATACGATCACCGAGGCGGCGCGGCGGATCGAGGCGCGCTGTTTCAGCGACCTGTATCGCGGGCACATGATCGTGACCATGGGGGCGGATGATGGAACGTCGGCCCCGTTGCTGGCGCTGGATGCCGAGCGCCGGGTCGTCGGTGCTACCCATGCCGCGCGCCGGGAAATGGGGCTGGAGGACGGCGACGAGCTGGCATTCTGCCTGATGGACGAGCGGGGGCCGGGACGGGATGGCTTTCGCGTGGCGGAGAAGGCGGTGGTCGAGGCGGCCCTGGCCTCCGCGCGGGGCAATGTCAGCGCGGCGGCGCGGCAATTGGGGATCAGCCGGTCGACCCTGCACCGGAAGATAAAAACCCTGGCGATCGACGCCGAATCGTAGGGGTTTCCAGGGGGGATTTCCCCCCTGGAAGCAGGGCTTTAGCCGGTGGGGTCGTCCTGCCGGCCGTGGCCTTCGGCCAGCGGCCCCAAGGCGGCGTCGACTCCGAATTCGCCGGGCAATGCGCCGGCGGGGAACAGGACGTTGACGTGGCCCATCTTGCGGCCGGGCCGCGCTTCGACCTTGCCGTAATGATGCGGCAGCAGGCCCGGCGTCGCCAGGATGGCCGGCCAGAGCGCCATGTCGTCGGGGCCGACGAGGTTCTTCATCACCGCGTCGGAATGCCGGACGGCCGGAGGCAACGGCAGGCCGGTGACGGCGCGGACATGCATGGCGAACTGGTCGACCGGGCAGGCATCCATGGTCCAGTGGCCGGAATTGTGCGGACGCGGCGCGATCTCGTTGACCAGGACCCGGCCGTCGCGATCGACGAACATCTCGACACCCAGCAGTCCCACCAGGTCCAGCGCGTCGGCGATCCGCAGGGCGATCTTGCGGGCATCGTCCCGGATCGTCTCGGGCACACGGGCGGGAGCGAGGCTGAGGTCGAGGATGCCTTTCCGGTGGCGGTTTTCCGTCACGTCGAATGTGACCGCGATGCCGTCCAGCCCTCTTGCGACCATCACGCTGATTTCGCAGGCGAAATCCACCATGCCTTCCGCGACCAGGGGATGGGGGGCCAGCGTGTCGAAGGCGGGCTGCATGTCTTCGTCGCGATGGATGCGGCTCTGGCCCTTGCCGTCATAGCCCAGGCGGGTGGTCTTGAGGATGAAGGGCAGGCCGAGATCGGCACGGGCGGCGGACAGGTCGGCGGGCGTGCCGACTTCGCGCCATGGCGCCACGGGAATGCCGGCTTTGGTCAAAAAGCGCTTTTCGGCCACGCGATCCTGGCTGATGCGCAGGATACGGCCGGACGGGCGTACCGGGCGGAGGGCTGCCAGCAGTTCCAGCCCGTCGGCGCTGATATTCTCGAATTCGAAGGTGACGACATCGACGGCCGTGGCGAAGCGGCGCAGGGCGTCGGGGTCGTCATAGGCGCCGATGGTGATTGTGTGGGCGACCTGCGCCGCCGGGCCGTCCGGCTCGTTGGTCAGGATATGGACCCGGTAGCCCAGGCGGGCGGCGGCGATGGCGGACATGCGGCCGAGCTGGCCGCCGCCGACGATGCCCAGGACCGCGCCGGGGGGCAGGGCGGCGGGAGAGGAAGGCGCGCTCATCGAGACGGGCTGTCCGCGACCGCGTCGGTCTGGGCCTGGCGCCAGGCCGACAGCCGGCCGGACAGGCCGGTATCGTTCAGGGCCAGGATCGAGGCGGCCATCAGGGCGGCGTTGATGGCGCCCGCCTTGCCGATGGCCAGTGTGCCGACGGGCACGCCGCCGGGCATCTGGACGATCGACAGCAGGCTGTCCATGCCCTTCAGGGCGTGGGATTCCACCGGTACGCCCAGAACCGGCAGGATGGTCCAGGCCGCGCACATGCCCGGCAGATGCGCGGCGCCGCCTGCGCCGGCGATGATGACCGAGAGCCCGCGCGCGGCGGCGGTGCGGGCATAGTCGGCCAGGCGGTCGGGCGTGCGGTGCGCGGAGACGATCCGGACCTCGTGCGCGACCTCCAGCGCCTCCAGCACCGCTACGGCATGCCGCATGGTTTCCCAGTCGGACTGGCTGCCCATGATCATTCCGACCCGAGGCTCGGCCTGGGAGGTGGAATGGGGGGAGAGGGGGGGAGGCGTATCGGTCACGCTGGTCGGCTTTCGGGACTGCGGAGAGGGGAGAGAGGGAGGTTCAGGCGATGCTGTCGGGGATCAGGCGGCTTTCCAGCCACGAGATTTCGTCCTTCAGCAGCAGCTTGCGCTTCTTCAGCCGCTGGAGCTGGAGCTGATCCATCGGATGCAGCGCCAGACGGCCGATGACGGTATCAAGGTCGCGGTGTTCGCTGCGCAGTTCGTGCAGCTTACGGAGCACGGTATCCCGGTCAGTCAGCATTGTACCCCGTCTCGCATGTGGTCGGTCACGCATTCTACCGACTCTTGCCGCGATGGCGAGAACCCGATAGCGCGCATGACCGCCTTGGTGAGTCCTGCAATTTTAGCATGCACCGCGCCAGCGTGGCTGGCCTAGGCTATCTGCTGTCGGAAACGCAACTCGCTGGAGGCATCATGTCCCACGAACCCAGACTCCGTAGCCTGCGCCTGCGTCACGCCCGCCTCGATGACAGAATCTTCGACGAGGACCACCGACCGTCGCCGGACCTGAGCGTTCTGCGACGGCTGAAGGTGGAGAAGCTGCGGATCAAGGAAGAAATCGAGCGGCTTTCTCATCCGGCGTGAGCCTGGGCGACCAGACAGGAGACGGGCGGGCATGATCTGCCCGCCCTTGCCGGTCAGTTGGCGTCTTCGCCGATTTCCAGCGGCACCGGGACGGCCTGGCCTTCGCGGGTCAGGCGCTCGTTCGCGGCCTGGACCATGGCGTTGAGGTCGGTCTGGCTGCACAGGCCCAGAATCACCGGATCGCGCGGCTTGATGTTGGCGCTGTTCCAATGTTGGCGGTCGCGCACCTTGGCGATCGTGTCCTTGGTGGTGCCGAGCAGCTTGACGATCTGTGGCTCGGAAAGCTGCGGGAAATTGCGCAGGACGAACGCGATCGCGTCGGGGCGGTCGTTGCGCTTGGCGACGGGGGTGTAGCGCGCGCCCTTGGCCCGGCGATGGATCGGGTTGGGCGTGGACAGCACCTTCAGCCGCAGGTCCGGATTGGCTTCGCAGCGCGCGATGTCGTCCGGACGGACCTGGTGATTGGCGACCGGATCGTAACCCACGATGCCCTGCGCGACTTCGCCATCGGCGATGGCCTGGACCTCCAGCGGGTGCATGCCGCAGAATTCCGCGATCTGGGTGAAGGTCAGTGCCGTCTTTTCGATCAGCCACACGGCGGTGGCCTTCGGCATCAGGGGCAGTGCATTCATGATAACGGGTCCTAACTGCGCAATGGGTGGCGCCGCGCAGGCACCCGGTCCATGTCAGCGTCCCGGAACCCGGTCCACCGCTGCGTGCCTGCAGACGCGCAATGACTTGATGACCGATATGGGGCCGTTCGGGGGAGTGGGTCAAGGGCGGGCGGCGTGTGCCGGCCATGAAAAAAGGGCCGGACTTGCGCCCGGCCCCCTGTTGTGTGGACTGTACTGCCCGAACCGTGCGGACGGTCAGGCGGCGTGTTCGGCTGGCGCCGCGTTTGTGCCGTCATTGGCTACTGCCGGTGCGGGCTGGGCCGAAACGGCGGGGGCGCCGGTACCGACGGGAATGCGGCGGGGCTTCAGGGCCTCGGGCACGAAGTGCCGGACGGCGACGCGCAACAGGCCGTTCGTCAGGTCCGCGTTGTCGACCACGATGTGGTCGGCAAGGACGAAGCGGCGCTCGAAGGCCCGGGTGGCGATACCGCGATGCAGCACTTCGCCCGCGGGCGCGGCATTGGCCAGACGGCCGGCCACCACCAGCGTGTTGTCCTGGACCGTGAGTTCGATATCCTCGGGGCCGAAACCGGCGACCGCCATGGTCAGGACGTAACTGTCCTCGCGCAGCTTTTCGATATTGTAGGGGGGATAGGACGGACCCGCCGGGTTCTGGGCGGCATTGTCCACGAGGCGCGCCAGACGGTCGAAACCGATGGCGGTACGGAACAGCGGTGCGAAATCATAGGTCATGTCAACCTCCTCGACAGCAAGGTCAATTCAGCCGGCCGTATTTGGCCCCTCGACGAGCGGGCCGGAGCCTGACTGGCGGAAACCCGAATGGCGTTTCCGTATCCCTGATGTGAGAAACCCCGCCCCCCGGTTCAAGGGGCAGGGCTCTGCAAACATGCCGATGTGGCGGGCGGGGGATGTTGCCCCCGCGGCCTTTACGCCTTGGCGCGGCGGCCCAGACCACCGAACTTCTTGTTGAACTTCGCCACCTGGCCCCCGGTGTCGAGCATGCGCTGCACGCCGGTCCACGCGGGATGCGACTTGGGGTCGATGTCCAGGCGCAGCGTCGCGCCGGGCTGCCCGTAGCAGGAACGGGTCTTGTATTCGGTGCCATCGGTCATGATGACATTGATTTCGTGATAGTCGGGGTGAATGCCGGATTTCATCGTCAAACCTTCATGCTGGACCCGCCGATGCCGACCGGGGGCGTTTGCATGGGCGTATAGATGAGGCGCGGCGCGGGATCAACGCCTATCTGCCGGCGTTCCGGCGTTCCGCCGGGCTGGTTTGAAGCGATCGGCAGACGATTGCCGCATGCAACGCGGCGGCCTGTGTTTTGTTGTTCATGTGGTATCAACCGGATTGCTATCAATTCCGTGTCGGCAATGCACAAGGAGGCTCCATGTCCGTCAAGGCCCCGTCCATCCATACTCCGGGATGGGTTTCGGAATTCCGCGCCTTTCTCATGCGCGGAAACGTCGTCGACCTTGCGGTCGGTGTCATCATCGGTGCGGCGTTCACCGCGATCGTCAACAGTCTGGTCAAGGACATCTTTACGCCCTTCATCGGGTTGCTGATCGGCGGTATCGACTTCACCAACGTCTTCGTCACGCTGCGCGGGCCGCATCTGGCGACCCTGGCGGAGGCACAGAAGGCCGGTGCGGTGACGATCAATATCGGGCTGTTCCTGAACGCGCTGATCCAGTTCATCATCATCGGCTTCGTCATCTTCTGGGTGGTCAAGGCCGTGAACCGGCTGACCGTGAAGCATGAGGCCGCTCCGGCCGCGCCGCCGCCGCCGCCGCCGCCGCGCAGCGAAGTGCTACTGGAAGATATTCGCGACCTGCTGGCCGCGAAGAAGACCACGCCCTGAGACGGGGGCGCCGCCATCCGCGCTGGCGGGTGGCGGCGGGCTGTCAGGCCGTTAGGCCGCCATCGACGGCGAGGCATGTGCCGGTGATGTAGCCGGCGCGGGGGCTGGCCAGGAACGACACCATATCCGCGATATCGGAGACCTTGCCGTAGCTGTCGGTGGCGGTGAAGCCGCGGATGGTGGCCGCGGCGTCGCCGTGCGCCGGGTTGAGGTCGGTGTCGATCGGGCCGGGTTCCACCACGTTGGCTGTGATGCCCCGCGCGCCCAGGTCGCGCGCCACGCCGCGGGCGAAGCCGCCCAGCGCCGCCTTGGTGGCGGAATAGAGCGAGATGCCGGGGAAGGGCGCGCGCGCGCCGAACGCCGAGCCGATATAGATCAGCCGGCCGCCGGTACCCATATGTTTGACGGCTTCCATGGTTTCCACCATCGCCGCGCGCACGTTCAGGTGCAGGGTGCGGTCGATCTGCTCCACTGTCATCTCGCCGATCGGGCCGTAGGGGTAGATCCCGGCATTGCACACCAGAATGTCCAGCCGGCCCAGGGTCGCCACGGTCTGGGTGATGGCGGCGATGTTGCCGTGGGTCGTGGCGCCGTCGGCCTGGATGGCCACCGCCCGGCGCCCGAGGGCCTCGATCGTGGCCACGACCTGGGCGGCGGCGGTGGCGTTGCTGGCGTAGGTCACGGCGATGTCGAAGCCGTCTTCAGCCAGTTTCGCGGCGATCGCGGCGCCGATTCCACGGCTTCCGCCAGTCACGAGGGCGACACGTTGGGTCATGGATCTCATCCTTGGTTTCGGAGGTTGAAGGGGCGGCGCGTCGGTATGGACGATGCGGCCCGAATGGAACAGATAAAGTTTCGGGTAAAAAGCCAAAGGACTACAGGGAATTTCATAGGCGCGTCATGCCCCGCCGGTCATTGACATGCGACCCCTCCATGGACCTTGCCGCTGTTCGACAGAAATCCTTGCGGGCGATATGGATAGGGTCATGACGGCGATCAAACCTAGCTTGACCGAAGAAGCCGTGATCGTGGCGCATCGCCCGGATCGTTCTTCTGGTTTTGCGGCGAGGTTGTTCGCGCTTGAGCGCAGAAGCATGAAAAATGCCATCAAGGCTTGCTTTGCCTTGCGGCGTGACCGGGTGCTGGCCCTTTTCATACTCGCGGGGTTTCTGTCATTCCTCCATTTCTGGGGAGGGAGCCAGCCTTGGCCGATGACGGCAGGGGGGGGCGGGGGCGTGGCGTGTCTGCTGGGTTTCGGGATCGAGCGGTTTCTGGACGGCCGGCTTGCCTTTCACGAAACCGATGGCCTGTTGCCTGTCGCGGCATTGCGGCGCCAAGAGCGCCGACAATACAAAATGGCGTGGCATCTGGTCGGGTTCGGCGTTGCGGCCTTCATGATGCTGGTCCTGCGCGCGGCCCTGCTGCCGGTCATCGTGCCTGGATATGTCGCGGGTGCCTTGTGTGGGCAGGTGACGCTTCATGTCGTGCGGTCGATAGCGCCGGTGAGGGCGGCGGCGGTCAGGCGGCGTGTTCTCATCTGGCCGCGTCGCTGGCTGGCCGGTTTGGGGGCGGCCGTCGTGCTGGCGCCGGTTCTCCTGCTCGTTGCGCGACTGCCCGATCAGACCGCGCGCCTGTGGTTAGCGGGGATCGGGGCGGCTGTCATCGGTCTGGCATTGACCGGCATCGATCATGCCGTGGTGCGGTTCATGGCGGGTGCCGGGCATGCGCCGTGGCATGTCATCCGCCATCACGTACGGGGGCTGGTCGCGTTCTGTGTTCCGGCCGCGCTGGTTGCCTTTCTTGCCATCGGGCCGGCCGGGGGTGGCGTATTGCTCGCCGTCTCGGGTGGGAGCCTGTTTCTCGTATCGCTGAATATTCTGGTTGCCCTGCTTTACGCTAAACAGGCGGCCTCGCTGGTCATCATGCTGACACTCGCCATGATTGTCGTGATCGCAAACATGTTGCCGATCGTGCTGCCCCTCTTCCTGATCATGCTCATCTGGCAGCTTGTCCGCCGGGCGGCGGCGCGGACATGGATCGTCGCATGACGCCGGTCGTGTCTCTTCGAGGCGTTCGGGTCGCGCATCAGGGCAGGACGGTCGTTCACGCGGTCGATCTGGATATCCAGCGCGGTTCGTGGTTTGGCCTGGTCGGGGCGAATGGATCGGGCAAGACCAGTCTGCTCAAGGCCCTGGCCGGCCGGTTGCCGTTTTCGGGCGGGGCCTGCCTGATCGGCGGAGAGGACATGATCGCGGATCGGGCCGGGCGGGCCGAACAGTTCGGCTTCGCGCCGCCGGCCGATCGTCTGCCCGATAGTTTGCGTGCCTCCGAAATGCTTGCATTCGTTGGAGGACATCTCGACCGCGTGCGTCGGAATCTCGGCCCTCTGCGCCAGGCGCTGGGCGTGGACCCGTTGCTGGATCAATGGATCGGCAATTGCTCTGCCGGGATGAAACAGCGGCTGGCCATCGCCGCCGCCTTCGCGGGTGGGCAAAAGCTGGTCATTCTGGACGAGCCGTTCAACTGGCTTGATCCGGTTGCGATTTTCGACCTGCGCCTGGCGTTGCGTCAGATGGTCGACGACGGTCTGACACTGATCACGGCCCTGCATGACCTGCATGCACTCGTCGTGGCATGCGATGACGGGCTTATCCTTGCGAATGGAAAGAAGAGGATCGATCTCAGTCACGGCATGTTGCGGGATGCCGCGGTCGCGCCGTCTCTTTTCGAGAAGGAGATGATCGATATTCTGCGGGCGGGCGCCGCCGAATAGGAGCGGCGTCGTCCATGCGGCGAGGGCGTCGTGAGCGATCTTCCGACCTTTCATACCGGCAGACTTGTCGTCAGGCCCCGCGTGATGGCGGATCTGGACGCCTGTCTGGCGATGGATCGTGATCCGGAGGTTACGCGCTTCGTGGCCGGTCCCTGGGACGATTCCGCACGCCACGAGGCGTTCGTGCGGGAGAGGATGACGGCCGATTTCGGCCGGGGGCTCGGATATTGGTCGGTGTTCGACCGGCATGAGCCGCATTGCTTTCTCGGATGGGTGTTGCTGATCCCCTGTGATGGAAACGGCCCCGATATCGAGATCGGCTGGCGGTTCGTCCGCCGGGCGTGGGGGCGGGGATACGCGACGGAAGCCGCCCTGCCGGTTGTGGCGCATGCGTTCGGTACGCTGGGATTGGGGCGGATCGTCGCCGGCATCGCACCGGGGAACGAAGGCTCGATGAATGTGGCCCGCAAGATCGGGATGCGCCGGTCAGGGCCGAGTGAGGGGGCAGGGGTGGAGGTGGAGGCGTTGTTCGTCATGACCCGTTTCGATCATGAGGTGTTTTGAACGGGGGTCGATTCTGCTCTAGGCTCTGGCGATGACGAAAAGCTGGAACAGGATCGGGCGACGGAGGCTGGCGGCATCGCTGCTGGTGACGGCCTTTGTCGGGCTGACGGGATGCCAGGGCGGGGCGCCCGCCGAGAGCATTCAGCCGGTGAGCAGGCTGCCGCTGCCGTTGCAGGCGTATCTGAGCCTGGATACGTATTTCATCGCCCAGGGGATGGTGAAGGGGCGGCTGTCGGATGGACGGCTGATGCATGATCAGGCGCGCGATCTGGTGGCGGCGACCCTCTATGCCCGCCAGTTGGCGGCGCGGAACATGATGCACCCGACGGTGGATGGCCAGAAGCGGGTGCAACTGGCCATCGAGATGGTACTGGACTGCGTGCAGCAGGCAAACAGCGGCGCGACCGCCGGCTGTCTGACGCCGCCGTCGGTCAGCGGGGGGGGCGGGAGTCCCGCCGCAGGCGCTTTTCACCCAGCAACAGCAGAATCGGCGCCGCGATAAAGATCGAGGACGAGGTTCCGACCACGATCCCGAACAGCATCACCCACGCGAAGCTGGACAGGCTGGCCCCGAACAGGGCCAGCGGCAGGGCCGCCAGGAACACGGTGGTGGAGGTGCCCAGCGTGCGGCTGAGGGTCTCGTTGATCGACAGGTCGATCAGTTCGGCCAGCGGCATGGTGCGGTATTTGCGCAGGTTCTCGCGCACCCGGTCGTAGACCACCACCTTGTCGTTGGTGGAGTAGCCCAGGATCGTGAGGATGGCCGCGACCATCACCAGGTCGAACTCGAAATGGGTGATGACCAGGAAGCCGACGGTCTTGGTCAGGTCGAGGATCAGGGTGATGACGGCGCTGACCGCGAACTCCCACTCGAAACGGAACCAGATATAGCCCAGGATCATCAGTAGGCTGATGCCCAGCGCCAGCATGCCGTCACGGAACAGTTCGGCCGAGACCGAGGCGCCGACGGCATCGGCGCGCAGGACCTGCGCGCCCGGCAGGGTGGCGACCGCGTGGCGGACCGAATCGACCAGTGCCTGGGTGCGGGCCTCGTGATCGGCGCTGCTGGCCGGGGGCGCGTCGAGGCGGATCAGCACGTCGTCGGGGGCGCCGAAGGACTGCACGCCGGCGGCCTCGACATGCTGGGTGGCCAGCGCCGCGCGGACCTGGCCGAAATCGGCCGGGCCCTGGGTGCGGACCTCGACGACGATGCCGCCCCGGAAATCCAGCCCGAGGGTCAGGCCGGGATGGAGGAAAAGGATCACGGACGCGATCGACAGCACCGCCGAGGTGGCTAGGCCCATGAAGCGGCCGCGCATGAAGTTGATTTTTGTGCCGTTGGGCACGAAGCGCAGGAGGGGGCGAGAGAACATGGTGATGCGCCTCAGACCGGCAGGACAGTGGGACGGGTGCGGGCGTACCAGCGTACCATCAGCATCCGCGACAGCAGCAGCGTGGTGAACAGCGTCGTGACGATGCCGATCATGATCGTCAGGGCGAAGTTCTGCACCGGGCCGGTACCGAAGGCGAACAGCATGATATGCGCCAGCAGCGCGGTCGCGTTGCTGTCCAGGATGGTGGAGGTCGCGCGCTCGAAGCCGGCCTGCATCGCCGCCAGGGGCGTGCGGCCGCGCGCGATTTCCTCGCGGATGCGTTCGTTGATCAGGATGTTGGCATCCACCGCCATGCCCAGGGTCAGCAGCATGCCGGCCATGCCGGGCAGGGTCAGCGTGGCCTGGAACAGCGACAGGATGGCGACCATCAGCACCAGGTTGGCCAGCAGGGCGACATTCGCGTACCAGCCGAAGCGGCCGTAGAACAGCGCCATGAAGACGATCACGAGGGCGAAGCCGATGCCCAGGCTGATCATGCCCGCGCGGATCGAGTCCGCACCCAGCGACGGGCCGATGGTGCGCTGTTCGATGACCGACAGCGGGGCGGGCAGGGCGCCGGCACGCAGCAGCAGGGCGAGGTCGGTGGCCGACTGGGCATCGAACCCACCGCTGATCTGGCCGTTGCCGCCGCTGATGGCGCTGCGGATGACCGGGGCCTGCACCACCTTGTTGTCGAGCACGATGGCGAAGCGGCGGCCGACATTGGCCTGCGTGGTGGCGGCGAAGGCGCGGGCGCCGATGGAATCGAAGGTGAAATTGACGGCCCATTCGCCGGTCTGCTGGTCGATGGCGGCGGAAGCGTTGGTCAGGTCCGAGCCATCGACATCGACATGATCGGCGACCGGCAGTTTCTGGTCCGGCGCGTTCATCATCGGCAGCAGGCTGACGCCGGGACCGGGCACGGCGGAGCCGAGCGCGTTGTCCTGCACCATGTGGAAGGTCATCTTCGCCGTTGTGCCGAGCAGGTGCTTGACGCGCTCCGGATCGCTGATGCCGGGCAGTTCGACCACGATGCGGTCGTCGCCCTGGCGGGTGATCTCGGGATCGACGGCACCGGTCGCGTCGATGCGGCGGCGCACGATCTCGATCGACTGGGTGACGGCGTCGGTCGCGCGCAGGCGCATGGCCTCGGGCGAGAGCGTGACGGCGATGCTGCCATCGGGCCGCTGGGCGACCGCGAATTCATTGGGCACCGCCATGGGCATGGCGCGCAGGGCCTTGAGGTCCGCCTCGGTTTCGGAGGGGCTGCGCGGGGTGAAGGTCACGGTGCCGGCGTGCGCGTCGGTCGCGACATCGCGGTAGCCCAGGCCGGCGCCGAGCAGCGCCTGGCGGGTGCCGTCGGCCAGCGTGCGCAGGCGGTCGGCGGTGACGCTGTTCATGTCCACCTGCATCAGCAGGTAGGAGCCGCCCCGGAGGTCGAGCCCCAGGTGGATCTGGCGCCACGGCACCGTCGGCGCGGGCTGGCGCAGGGCATTGGGGAGGCAGAGCAGCACCCCCAGGAAGCAAACGGCGACGACCGAGGCCAATTTGAGCCGGCTGTAATACATCATGACTGAAAAGGGTGCTCCTTACGCTCGGCCCGGCCGGCTCCCTGTTCGCGTGTCGATGCCGGCGGAGGGCCGGCGACGCGGGAACATGCCGGGCCGGCGCGCCGGATGCAACCGCCCGACGGCTTCCGCCGCACGAAATCCTTCCGTTTCGTGGGCGTATTCGTCAGAACAGGGAGAGTTGCGGTTCCGGCGGCGGTGGGGGGGACGCGAAGCGCGTGCAGTCCAGCGGCCGCCCGCGTGTGAGCCCCAGTGCCCGGCGGGCGCGGGCGAAACGCTGGGCCAGCAGGTCGGCATGCGCGCCCTGGCCCCGGCCGCGCTCGCCGAAGGTCGAATCGTTCAGCCTGCCGCCACGCATCGCGCGGATGCGGTGCAGGACGTGGTGTGCGCGGTCGGGGTAGTGCTGGGCCAGCCAGTCCGCGAACAGCGGTGCGACCTCCAGCGGCAGGCGCAGCAGCGCGTAGCCGGCATCGCAGGCGCCGGCCCTGGCGGCGGCGCCGAGAATCGCTTCCAGTTCGTGGTCATTGAGGGCCGGGATCATCGGTGCGGCCAGGACGCCGGCGGGAATGCCGGCGGCGGCGAGGGCCGACAGGGCGTCGAGCCGCCGGGCCGGGGTGGAGGCCCGAGGCTCCATCCTGCGGGCCAGTTCGGTATCGAGCGTGGTGACCGACAGGCTGACGCGCACCAGGTTGCGCGTGGCCAATGAGGCCAGAAGGTCGAGGTCGCGCAGGATGCCGGCCGATTTGGTGACGATGGTGACCGGGTGGGAAAACCGGTCCAGCACCTCCAGGATGGCGCGGGTCAGGCCCGTCTGGCGTTCGACCGGCTGGTAGGGATCGGTGTTGGTGCCGAGCGCGATCGGGCGGACCCGGTAGGCATGATGGCGGAGTTCCCGCTCCAGCAGGCGGGCGGCATCCGGCTTGCAGGTGAGGCGGGTTTCGAAATCCAGCCCCGGCGACAGGCCGATCCAGGCGTGGGTGGGGCGGGCAAAGCAGTAGATGCAGCCATGTTCGCACCCGCGATAGGCGTTGATCGACCGGTCGAAGCCCAGATCCGGGCTGTCGTTGCGGGTGATGATGGTGCGCGCCTGCTCGAATGTGAGTTCGGTGCGCGGGGCGGCGTCGTCCGCGGCCACGCTGCCCCAGCCGTCATCGACCGGGGACGAGTGATGGCGGGCGAAGCGGTCGGGCGGCGACAGGGTGGCGCCACGCCCATGGCGGATGCCGGCCAGGGTGGACGACTCGTCGGACAGGGTGCGCGCGGCGGCGCGGGTCGGCTGTCCGGAGCCGATGCGGATGGGGGACGGGTTGGACATGGCGGGCTCCGGGACGGCGCCTGTGGCGGGTGGGCGGCATGATGGCAGGCCGGCCTTTGGCGATCAAGAACAAAAAGTGAACATGCAATCCCGCGCGGGTTGGCCGGCGGTGCCGCCTCTGGCCGATCGGGCGCGCGTGCTCTAACCCTTCGTCATCCTGAATGCAGAGAGGACACGATGGCGGGGCTGTTCGGTGGCGGAGCGACGCGGGGTGAGATGGCGCGGCAATTGCGCGTGGGCGTCATCGGCGCCGGTCATTTCGGACGGTTTCATGCGCTGAAGGTCGCCGCGTCGCCGCGTGAGCGCCTGGTGGGCATTCATGACCCGGACCAGGCGCGGGCCGCCGCCGTTGCGGCTGAGGCGGGCGGGGCCGAGGCGGGCGGGGTGCCGGCGCTGGCGCTGGACGACCTGCTGGAGCGGTGCGAGGCGGTGGTGATCGCCGCGCCGGCCGAACATCATTTCGCGCTGGCCGACCGGGCGTTGCGGGCCGGCCGGCATGTGCTGGTGGAAAAGCCGATCGCCTCGACGCTGGAGCAGGCCGACAGGCTGGCGGCGCTGGCCATGGAGACCGGGCTGGTGCTTCAGGTGGGGCATCTGCTGCGCTATTCGGCCGAGCATCATGCCATTACCGGCCGGATTACGCGCCCGCTCTATATCGAGGCGACGCGCATCGCCCCCTTCAAGCCGCGCGGTACCGATGTCTCGGTCATTCTGGACCTGATGATCCATGATCTGGATCTGGTGCTGGCGATCGTGGACAGCGAGATCGTGGATGTCGATGCGCTGGGCGCGGCGGTGAGTTCGCAGCACGAGGATATCGCCAACGCCCGCGTCCGCTTTGCCAACGGGTGTGTGGCGGCCATTACCGCCAGCCGGATTTCGCTGAAGACCGAGCGGCGGATGCGGCTGTTCTCGGAGGAAGGTTATCTTTCGGCCGATTTCGTGAAGCGCGAACTGACGATGATCGGGCGGGAGACGGGGTTGCCGTTGCCGGGCACCGGCGGCTTCCGGCGGGAGGTCGTGCGGTGGGACGACCATGACACGCTGGCGGCCGAGCATGTGGCCTTTGCCGCCGCGTGCCTGGATGGCGCGCCCGTTCTGGTGGATGCCCAGGCGGGCCGGCGCGCGCTGGCGGCGGCGCTGGCGGTGACGGACGGCATCGCGGCGGTGCGTGCGCTGTGGGAGACCTCCGGGCTGGTCAGCCCCGGCTGATGGACGCTCAGTGGGGCAGGGTCTCGATCCGTGCCGCCATGATGAAATCGTTGCGGTGCAGGCCGCCGATACTGTGGGTTTGCAGCTTCAGGCGCACATAGCCCCAGCCGAAGGCGATGTCCGGATGGTGGTCGGCGGCTTCGGCCAGGGCCGCGATCCGTTCGACCAGCGCGTAGGCGCTGGCGAAATCGGGCAGGACGCAGGAGCGCAGCAGCGTCGTTCCGTCAGGGGAGAGGGTCCATTTGGGGATCTGGGCCAGCAGGCTTTCGGATTCGGCGCGCGTCAGGGCCGGCGTGTCGCGGGAGCACGGGACGATGACTTCGCGGGCGAGGGCTGTGGTGGCGGAGAGGGGCATGGCGGTGTTCCTTCAGCCGCTGGTCTCTTCCACGCGGCCGGGGTGCGTGCCGCGCGCGGCGCGGGTCAGGATGAACCCAGCGATTCGCGCAGCATTTCCAGTTCCAGCCAACGTTCTTCCGCCGCCGTCAGTTCGGCCTCGGCGCGGTCCAGTTTTTCCGTCGTCGCGGTGAAGGCCGCCGGATCGCGGGCGTAGAGGCCGCTATCCGACAGGATCGTCCGCAACTGGCCGATCTTTTCCTCCAGGGTCGCGATCTGGCCGGGCAGGCGGTCCAGCGCGTGCTGGTCCTTGTAGGAGAGTTTGCGTGCGGGACCTTTGTCCGACCGCTTCTGTGCCGCGGGCGGTGCGCCTGCCTCGGGGCGCCGGTCGCGGCCCGCCGGGGCCATGCCGCCGCGCTGGGCCAGCATGTCGCTGTAGCCGCCGGCATATTCGACCCAACGTCCGGCGCCTTCCGCCAGCAGCACCGAGGTGGCCACCCGGTCGAGGAAGTCGCGATCGTGGCTGACCAGCAGCACGGTGCCGGCGTAGGCGTCCAGCATCTCCTGCAACAGGTCGAGGGTTTCCAGGTCCAGGTCGTTGGTCGGTTCGTCCAGCACCAGCAGGTTGGAGGGGCGGGCGAGGGCGCAGGCCAGCATCAGCCGGCCGCGTTCGCCGCCCGACAGCGCGCTGACGGGGGTGCGCGCCTGTTCCGGGCGGAACAGGAAATCCTTCATGTAGCCGATGACGTGGCGCTTCTCGCTGCCGACCTGGACCATGTCGCCGCCACCGCCGGTGAGGGTGTCGGCCAGGGTGGTGGCAGGGTTGAGCGTGCGGCGCTGCTGGTCGAGGGTGACGACCGACAAGGCGGTGCCGACGCGGATTTCGCCGGAATCGGGCTGGTCCAGGCCCGTCAGCAGCCGCAGCAGGGTGCTCTTGCCCGCGCCGTTGGCGCCGACGATGCCCAGCCGGTCGCCGCGCAGCACCCGCAGGTCCAGCCCGTCGATGACCGTGCGGGGGCCGTAAGCCTTGTGGATGCCCTCGGCCACCGCGACCAGCTTGCCGGACAGGCCGTCTTCGCTGGCCTGCATCCTGACGCCGCCGGGGGCGCGCACGGCGTCACGCCGGGCCTGGCGCAGGGCGGCGAGCTCGCCGACCCGGCGGACGTTGCGCTTGCGCCGGGCGGTGACGCCGTAGCGCATCCAGTCTTCTTCGCGCGCGATCTGGCGGTCCAGCTTGTGGGCGTCGCGCTCTTCCTGCTCCAGGACCTCTTCACGCCAGGATTCGAAGCGGCCGAAGCCCTGGTCGAGGCGACGCGTGATGCCGCGATCGAGCCAGACGACGCTGCGGGAGAGGGTTTCCAGCAGGCGGCGGTCATGGCTGATGATGATCATGGCCGACGACAGGGACAGCAATTCGCGTTCCAGCCACTCGATGGTCGGCATGTCGAGATGGTTGGTGGGCTCGTCCAGCAGCAGCAGGTCGGGTTCGGGCGCCAGCGCCCAGGCGAGGGCGCAGCGCCGGGCCTCGCCCCCCGACAGGGTTGCCGGATTTTCCGCGCCCGTCAGGCCCAGTTCGCCCAGCAGCAGGGCCGCGCGGTAATCCGGCCCGTCTGGCGGGATGCCCGAGCGGACGTAGTCCAGCGTGGTGGCGAATCCCGACAGGTCGGGTTCCTGCGGCAGGTAGCGCACGGTGGTGCCGGGCTGGAGGAAGCGCGTGCCGCCGTCGGACGCCAGTTCGCCGGCCGCGATGCGCAGCAGGGTGGATTTCCCGCTGCCGTTGCGCCCGACGAGGCAGATCCGTTCGCCGGCCGAGACGCCGAAGCCGGCGCCGTTGAGCAGCGGAGCGCCGCCGAGCGTCAGGGTGATATCCTGAAGAAGAAGGAGAGGAGGCGACATGACCGGGGTTCTGGACCATGGCGAAGGCCATGCGCAAGAGCCAGCGTAAGGGGAGCCCGCATCGGGCTACCCCCCAGGGACCTTTCGAGGCGGGTTTCAGGTGATCCTGGGGCCGCCGGTGACCGCCTGGTAGGTCGCGATGGCCAGTGTCATCGGTTCGAAGGGCTTGGTGATGACGAAGGCGGGTTCGATCGCTTCGCCCGTCAGCAGCCGTTCCGGGTAGGCGGTGACGAAGATGACCGGGGCCATGTGGTGACGGAGGATGCTGGCGACCGCGTTCGCGCCGTCGCCGCCCGCGCCGAGATTGATGTCCGCGAGGATCAGGCCGGGTTTGGTCTGGCGCGCGAGTTCCACCGCATCGGCTTCGGTGGCCGCCACGCCGGCGACCTGATGGCCGCACCAGCGGACCAGATCCTCGATATCCATCGCGATGATCGGTTCGTCCTCGATGATCAGGATGGAGGTCTGGGCGACCTTGCGTAGTCCGGCGTGGGCGTGGGCAAGGATTTCGACGGCCTCGGCCTCCTCGATATCCACGACCCTGGCCGCTTGGGCGGTGGTCAGTTCTTCCAGCGATGTCAGCAGCAGGAGCTTGCGTTCCAGCACGCTCAGGGTTTCGGCATCGGAGGCCGGATTCTGCCGGAACTGGCGCGAGATCCATTGATAGAGACACTGCCGTGCCGGCATCGGTCCGGCTTCCGCGACAGCCAGTCCGCGCAGGCTTTCGGCCACCAGAAGATCGCCGCGCGGTTGACTGCCGGTCAGCGCCCGCGCGTATCGCCTGGCATAGGGAAGGGCCCGGATCAGATCCTGCCGCCGCGAGAGGGGCATTGAACGGTCAACTCCGTATGGAACAAGAAACATGTTACATTATGGATCATGACAGCGTTAGATTTGTCCGCAAGAGGAACTAGGGGTCAGGGGCGCCATTCGTTCAACGATCGTGTCGTCGTCGTGACATCGGGACGGCGGACGGGTGCTTCATTGACGCGCGCCGGGCAGGAATCGGTGTGAACGAATGGGGGCTCGGGCTGGCGGCAGGTACCGCTCATGGAGCCGCCGCGGGGGGCATGACGGGATTTTAACGGTGGATTAGGGTTTTCTAAACGCTTCTCACGCCTTCGTCATGATTAAAACACAACCCAGACATTACACTGGCGCGAGTTTTGGCAAGAGAGGACACAGAGCAATGGCCCATAATTTCCATGACCAGGTGATCGCGATCCTCCCGCGCCTGCGTGTTCAGGCGCTGGCTCTGACGCGCAATCGAACGATGGCCGAAGACCTGGTGCAGGATGCCGTCTGCAACGCGCTGGCCGCCCAGGACAGTTTCATCCCCGGCACCAATTTTTCGGCGTGGATGCACCGCATCCTGCGCAACCGCTTCATTTCCGACCTGCGCAAGCGGCGGGAAACCACGGATATCGAGGATATCCCCGCCTCGGTGCTGGCCACGACGGCGCCGCATGAGGACCGGCTGGCGCTGAAGGATCTGGCGATGGCGCTGGACCGCCTGCCCGAAGACCAGCGCGAGGCGCTGATCATGGTGGTGCTGCATGGCATGAGCTACGAGCATTTGGCCGAGGCGACCGGATGCGCGGTCGGCACGGCCAAGAGCCGGGTCTTCCGTGCCCGCCGCCAGTTGGAAAGCTGGATGATCGGCGAAGAGCATGATTCGCCGCAGATCAAGGCGCGGGTGGCGCGCATGCGCAGCCTGCTGGCGGCGAAGACGGGAGCGCGCAAGGCCGAAGTGGCACGTTCCTGACCCATACCCGGCAACCCTTCGCTTCCCAGGCGGTTATTTCCTGAGTCGGACGGCTGGACGGTAGGTCACGGGCTGTTTTACTGTCCGCCGACATTGATACGTTCGGGATGCGGGTTTCAGTAGGGTGGGCGGGGTATTTCGTGGATCTCAGGGATCATCAATGACGTCCCGAAAGGATTCCCGTCCGAGGCGGCCGTCGAAAAGCAGCGAGACCACCCAGCGAGATGATCCGTTCGAGCTATGGCTCAAGCGCGGGCTTCATGATCTGTTCGATGGAGTTGCATCGGAGCCACTTCCCGAGGAGCTGCTGCGTCTGATCGAGGAAGACCGCAAGACCAGGGGCTAGATGGGCAAGAGTGGCGGCCGGAACAGGCTGAGGCGTGGCGCGCCATATGGTGGGTGGCTTTTTCGGCTGTTCGGGACCGTCAGCGCACGGATGATCGTGATCATCCTGTGCGCGGCGGGTCCTATGGCCATGATCGCGAGCCTTCAGGCATGGAACAGCTATCGCCACACGCTGGAGGCGCCGGTTTTCCGGGCGGATATGGCGGTCAGCCGGATCGATCTGGAAGTGCGGCACGATGTCGATCATATCGGCGCCCTGTTGTCCTCGATCAGCCGCATGTCGCTGGACGAGGGCGGGTTTGTGCGGATTTTCCAGATGGCCCGGTCGCTGACCGGGGAGTTCTATCGCCTGGCCCTGCTGGATGATCATGGGCGGGTGCTGGTCGGGGTCAATGGGAACAGGGTGCCCACTCTTCCGACCCAGGTGCCATACGACGACCTGCCGCGTTTCAGCGGTGACGTGCGGGTGGTGCCGCTCGATATCCCGGCGCAGAACGCGGGCCGGCATTCCTATATCGGGGTGACGCTTTCCACGCCGATTTCCGATTCTTCGGGCACGGTGCGGTCCGGCTTCCTGACTGCTGTCATGCCGGTGGTCTGGAGCCGCCATCATCTTCAGATCGGTGATCCCCGGCTGGATTTCATGCAGAAGAACGGGGTCATCGAGGCCTGGATCGTCGGCCGCGACCTGACGCTTTCGCCTTTATGCGATGATTGCGCCTCTCCGGGGCCGCCGCCTGCCGAGGTGCAGCGCTGGATCGGGGCCATGACGTCCGTTCAGCGTGAGGTCCGGCAGACCATGAGTGTGGGAGATGCCGCCTTCGCGTTCGGCCCGATCGAGGGCGGGGTGGCGGCATTGACGATGACCCGGCGCAATCCGGCTGAAACCCATGCGCTGGTGATGTTCGTGATCTGGCTCTTTGTCATCGTGGGGCTGCTGGGATGCTGCCTGACGATCGTGACCCAGGGTGCGAATGCGCTGCTGATCGCGCCCGTGCGCCGACTGACCGGTTCGGTCGAGCGGTGGCAGGCGGGTGGCGGCGTATTCGATGCGCAGGCGAGCTGGGTGATGCCGATCGAGATCCGGCAACTGGCGCGGGCCTTCACGCAGGCGACCCGCAGCCTGGCCCGCGACGAGCGGCGGCTGGCGCGGGCGGCGGTCAGGCAGGAACTGCTGCTGAAGGAGATGCATCATCGGGTCAAGAACAACCTGCAGATCGTCGCCTCGCTTCTGAACCTACAGGCCAATCGCATCCGGCAGACCGAAGCGCGCCAGGAGTTCGCGCAGGCGCGCGACCGGGTGCGGGCGCTGGCGACCCTGCATCGCTATCTGTATGCCGAGGGCGAATTGTTCAGCATGAACATGGAGCATTTCGTCACCGAGCTGTGTGGGCAGATCATGCAGGCGGCGGGGCACGGGAGCGGCGGGCAGTTGGCCCTGTCGGTTCAGGCGGCGACGCTGGAACTGGAACCCGATCAGGCGGTGCCGCTGGCGCTGATCATTACCGAGATCGTCAGCAATGCCATCAAGCATGCCTTTGCCGACGGGCGGAGCGGCACCATTTCCGTCACGCTGGAGCGGGTGGAGCCAAGGAAGGCGCGGCTGGATATCGCCGATGACGGGATCGGGCTGGCCGGTGGATACCAGCAGGCCAAGGAGGAGCGAAGCGGGATCGGCATGCAATTGATCCGCGGTTTTGCGCGGCAGTTGGGTGGCAAGCTGGAGATTATCGAGGAGGAGGGGACGCGCTATATCCTTCTGTTCCCTCTGAAAGAGGACGAATCGGGCGATCTCGCCCGCTGAATCCGCATGGCCGGTGGCCGGATGGCGGGGCGATTCACGATCGGGAATGGGTGTCCCTGGCGGGGCGCTTCGATTATAGGTCGCGTTCATGAGCGGTGACAAAATGGTGATGCGCGCCTGGACACGGGCGCAATCGCGCCTGGGGCGCCGGCAGGCGATGCCGGTCCTGGCCTGCGGCTTGCTGGCGGGGCTGGTCGCCGTCGGCCAGGCATGGTGCGTGGCGGCGGTGCTGGCGCGGGGATTGATCGGGTCTGGCACGGCCGCGTGGCCGGGCGCCGGGCTGCTGCTGGCCGCGTTGGCCGGCCTGGCGGTGCTGCGTGCCCTGATCATGGCCGGCGGCGATATCTCTGCCGCCCGCGCCGGGCGGGGAGGGCGCCGGCGGCTGCGCGACGAGGTGCTGGGCGCCATTCTGCGCGGCGGGCCGGCCCTGCTGCGGCGGCGGCACAGTGCGGAACTGACGGCCCTGGCGGTTGACAGGATCGAGGCGCTGGACGGGTTCTTCGCGCGCTGGATTCCGGCGTCGGTGCTCTGGATCGCGGTTCCGGGGCTGATCGCGACCCTGGCCGCGCTGGTGCAGCCGGGCGCGGCGGTGATCATGATCGTGTGCGGGCTGGCGGTGCCGGTGGGGCAGGCCGTCTTCGGCATTGGCGCGGCCGTGGCGTCGCGCAACCAGTTTCTGGCCATGACGCGGTTGCAGGCCCGGTTTCTCGACCGGGTGCGCGGTATTGCCACCATCGTCCTGCTGAACCGTACCGATGACGAGGCCGGACGACTGGCCACCGCCGCCGACGAACTGCGCCGGCGGACCATGAAGATCCTGCGGGTGGCGTTTCTGTCCTCGGCGTCGATCGACTGTGCGATGGTGGTGGCGCTGGTGCTGATCGTGGTGCGGGATGGCGCCACGCTTGAGGTGCTGCGCCATGGCGGAGCCTCGGCCCCGCTTGCCGACGCGGCGGCGCGCAGCCTGTTCGTGCTGCTGCTGGTGCCGGAATTCTTCGCGCCCCTGCGTGCGCTGGCGCTGGCCTATCAGGATCGCGCCCATGCGGCCGGTGCGGCGTCCGCCATGGACGACCTGCCGGACGGGGCGGGTGCGGTGGTGGTGGCGGGCGACGTTGTACCGCAACGCGCCGAAGGCGGGGTGTCGGTGGCGTTCGAGCATGTGACCTTCGCCTGGGATGCTGCGCGCGGGCCGGTGCTGACGGATCTGAGTTTTGCCGTCCGGGCGGGGGAAATCCTGACGCTGGTCGGGCCTTCCGGTGCCGGGAAATCGACGATCATCGAAATGCTGCTGGGGTTTATCGTGCCGGGTAGCGGCCGTGTGCTGGTGGGGGGGGCTGATCTGACCGCTATGGCGCCCGCGACCCAGTCCGGGCTGGTGTCGTGGATCGGGCAGAAGCCGGTGTTGTTTGCCGGGACGCTGCGCGAGAATATTCTCTTCGCGCGCCCCGATGCGGATGAGGATGCGTTGGCCGCCGCGCTGCGCGCGGCGTCGGTCGATCGGTTTGTCGCGGATCTGCCCCAGGGGCTGGACACGCCGATCGGTGAGGGCGGGTTCGGCCTGTCGGGTGGGCAGGCGCAGCGCGTGGCGATCGCGCGGGCTTATCTGAAGGATGCGCCGCTGCTGCTGCTGGACGAGCCGACGGCGCATCTGGACCCGGAGACCGAAAGCGAAATCTTTGCCAGCCTGCGCATTCTGGCGCGGGGCCGGACGGTGATCCTGTCCAGCCATGCGGCTGGCGTGCGGGCGTTTGCCGGACCGTGCCTGGATCTGGGGATGCCGCGTTGCGTGGAACCGGGCGCGGCGCGGATGGCGCCCATCGAGGAAGGGCATGTTCATGTCTGATCGCTCCCTTTCCGGTTCGCGGATTCAGGATCGTGACGGGCTGACCCCGGTTCTGCGGGTTCTGGGGTTGTGGAAGGATCGCGCGCCGCGCCTTGTGGCGGGCGGTGTGCTGTCGCTTCTGGCCTTGGTGGCCGCGCTGGTACTGATGCGCGGGGCGGGTGCGCGCATGGGCGGGCTGGCTTTCGGCGGTGCGGTGGCCGGGCTGGTGCTGTTGCGTGGGGCGGGTGTGGCGCGCGTGGTGCTGCGGTATATCGAGCGCCTGGTGACCCATGATGCGATGTTCCGGGCTCTGGCCGATATCCGCGTGTGGTTTTTCCGTCGCCTTGCCGGTGGCGCGGCCGCCGGGCTGGGGTTTCGCCGGGCGGGCGACCTGCTGTCGCGTCTGGTGTCGGATGTCGAGGCGCTGGACGGGTTGTATCTGCGGATCATGGTGCCGCTGGCCGGGGCGTGTGTGGTGCTGCCTTTTCTGGTGATGGCGGTTCTGCCGGTCGATCCGGTGCTGGCCGTGATCGTTGGCGGGTTGTTCGTGATCGGTGCGTTCGCGCTGCCGCTGTTGGCGGCCCTGATGGGACGGCGCGAGGCCGCGATCCTGACGCAGCGTCTGGCCGACCTGCGGATCGGTGTGCTGGATCTGGTGACCGGCTTGCGTGAAATCCGCGCCTTTGGGGCCGAGGGGCGCATGTTGGCGCATGCGCAGGCGCGTGATGCCGCATTGCTGCGGGGGCAGGCGCGGCAGGCGCGGCTGCTCGCGATGATGGGCGGGGTGTCCTATCTGTGCGGGCAGGCGGCGGTGCTGGCGGTGCTGGCGGCGATCCTCGGTGTGGGGCTGGGGCCGATTCCGGCGGCGCGTGGGGTGGGGCTGCTGTTCCTGGTGATTGCCGGCTTCGAGAGTGCCGGCGGCCTGACGCGCGCCGGGGCGCTGGCCGGCGGCATCAGTCGCGCGGCGGCGCGGGTGGTCGCGGTCGGCGAGGCGGATGGGCCGGTGGTGCCGGTGGGGACTCGGCCGGCGCCTGCTGGCACCGATATTCGCTTCGAACAGGTATCGTTCCGCTGGCAGGCGGATCGGGGAGCCGTGTTCGACGGGTTGACGCTGGAGATCAGGCAGGGGGCGCGGGTTGCCATTCTGGGGCCTTCGGGGATCGGGAAATCCAGCCTCGCGGCGCTGCTGCTGAAGGTGGCGGCGCCGACATCGGGGCGGATCATGCTGGGGGGTGAGGATCTGGCGACGCTGGAGAGTAGCTCCGTGCGTCAGCGGATGGCGTGGCTGTCGCAGGCGACGCATCTGTTTGCCGATACCATCCGCGCCAATCTTCTGCTGGGCCGGCCGGATGCGATCGAGGCCGATCTGTGGACGGCGCTGGATCGCGCGCAGGTGGGCGATGTGGTGCGCGCGCTGCCCGATGGGCTGGATGCTTGGCTGGGTGAGGGCGGGGCATCGCTTTCGGGTGGGCAGGGGCGGCGGATCGCGCTGGCGCGCACGCTGCTGTCTGACGCACCGATCCTGATCCTGGACGAGCCGGCGACCGGCCTGGATGCGGAGACCGAGCGGGACTTCCTGACGACGCTTTACGATGTGACGGCCGGTCGCACCGTGATCCTGATCGCGCATCGTCTGGTCGGGGTGGAAAGGCTGGACCGCGTGTGGCGTCTGTCAGACGGCCGGGCGGTCGCCGCTGCCGTCTGACGCGGAGGGGTTTTTCAGGGAACGAGGTTTCTGTTTTTCATAGGAACGGGGGTTTCTGCCCGGAGAGGCGTGCTGGTGAGCGAGAGCGGCCCGCTCGGGCCGCGCCCGTCGTGCGTTTTCGAGCATCGCAGCGGAGCGGCCTTGATGGCCGCCCGCCGCGAAGCGCAGAAAACGCGCGTCGGATCGCCGCCAGCGCGGCTCTCCGGGCAGAAACTGTTGACGTGGGGGTGGGGAGGGGGCACCAAGGTTCCCTATCCATATGTCGCTGACTTTCCCGCATTGTTGGCGGCGGATTCATCCGTAAGCCGGTTAAGCAAGGGGATCTACCGATGCGTCGCCTCTCTCTCGTTCTGGGATTGTGTCTGCTGGCAGGGTGCGCCGATGGTCCGTCGCGGAAATATGTCGTGTTCTTCACCCGTGATTCCACGGCGCTGGAAGACCCGGCCCTGTGGGTGGTGCAGCATGCGGCGGAACAGGCGGCGCATTATCCGCAATCGGTGGTGACGGTCGAAGGCTATGCCTCGGCGCATGGCGACCTGTCGGCGGATGCCCTGCTGGCCATCGACCGGGTGAAGAAGGTTTCGAGCCAGTTGGTGGCGGACGGGGTGCGGGCCGATCGAATCCGCCAGAAGCCGCGTGCGCCTTCGAACGAGGACGGCGCCGTGGGCTCGCGCCGGGTCGAGATCGAGATTGCCGCACCCTGACGCCCCCGTTACGGACCGGATGACGATGTCGCTCGCCGCCGGCATGGCTGCTCCCGAGCGTGAGGATACGCCGCGCGCGATCCTGTCGCGCGTGTTCGGATTCCCCGATTTCCGGGGTCTTCAGGAAGAAGCGGTGGACGCGGTGATGGCCGGGCGCGACTGCCTGGTGCTGATGCCGACCGGCGGTGGCAAGAGCATCTGCTACCAGGTGCCGGCGCTGGCGCGACCGGGCACCGGGCTGGTGATTTCGCCGCTGATCGCGTTGATGGACGACCAGGTGGCGGCCCTGCGGCAGGTGGGGGTGAATGCCGGGGCGCTGCATTCGGAACTGGAACCCGACGATGCCGCGCGGGTGCGCGCGGATCTGGCGGCCGGCCGGCTGGATATCCTGTATGTCTCGCCCGAGCGGCTGCTGTCGCCCGGTACGCTGGAGCGGCTGTCGCGGCTGACGATCTCGGTCATTGCGATCGACGAGGCGCATTGCATCTCGGCCTGGGGGCATGAATTCCGGCCGGAATACCGGGCGCTGGCCACGCTGCCCGAGCATTTTCCCGGTGTGCCGCGCATTGCGCTGACGGCGACCGCCGACCCGCGCACGCAGACCGATATTCTCGGTGCGCTGGCGATGCCGGATGCGCTGGTCCTGCGCGCCAGTTTTCATCGGCCCAATCTGGACATCGCGGTACGGCCGAAGACTTCGGAACTGCGGCAGTTGCTGGAGGTGCTGGGGCGGCATGAGGGGGAGGCCGCGATCGTCTATTGCGGCAGCCGCAACAAGACCGAGCGGGTGGCGCGGTCGCTGGTCGAGCGCGACTGGCCGGCGCTGCCGTTCCATGCCGGGCTGTCGCCGATCGAGAAGCGGGCCGCGCTGGCCCGGTTCCGCTCGGGCGAGCCGGTGGTGATCGTCGCGACCGTTGCCTTCGGCATGGGGATCGACCGGCCCGATGTGCGGACGGTGGTGCATCTGGACATGCCCTCGTCGCCCGAAGCCTATTACCAGCAGATCGGCCGGGCCGGTCGTGATGGCGAGAAATCGGAGACCGTTCTGCTCTATGGCGGGGACGATATCGCGCGGGCCCGGCACTGGCTGGAGCAATCGGCGGCGCCCGAGGCCCAGAAGCGGATCATGAGCGCCCGGCTGGAGGCGATGATTACCCTGACCGAGACCACGGGGTGCCGCACGCAGGCGCTTCTGGGCTGTTTCGGCGAGACGCTGGCCACGCCGTGCGGGCATTGCGACAATTGCCGCAGCCCGGTCGCCTCGTTCGATGGCACGGTCGAGGCGCAGAAGGTTCTGTCGACGATCTATCGCATCGGCCAGAAATTCGGCGCGGTGCATGTGGCGGCGGTGCTGCGGGGCAAGGAGAGTGAGATGGGCGCGCGCTACAGCCATGATCGGCTGAGCGTGTTCGGCATCGGCAAGGACAGGCCCGAGCAGTTCTGGCGCGGGGTGATCCGGCAGTTGATCGCGCGTGGGGCCATTCGCGTGACCGGCGATTATAACGCGCTGGCGCTGAATGAAGCCGTGGCGCGTCCGATCCTGCGCGGTGAGGACAAGGTGCTGCTGCGCGACGACCCGGTGGAGGAATTGAAGACGGCGCGCGGCGCGCGGGCCGGGGGCGGCGCGCGGTCGGCCACGGCGCGGCCGGTGGTCAATCTGCCGCCCGAGGCCGAGGGGCCGTTCGCCGCGCTGCGTGCCTGGCGGTTGGGCGAGGCGCGTGAGCAGGAAATTCCGCCTTATGTGATCTTCCACGACGCGGTGCTGCATGACATCGCGATCGAACGTCCGGAGACGCTGGACGAACTGGGGCGGATCAAGGGCGTGGGTGCGTCGAAGCTGGACCGCTATGGCGACGCCGTGTTGCAGGTTCTGGCCGAGGCGGGCTGACCCGATGGCCGGCGTGCCCTCCGAGGAACGGTATCGCGAAATTCTGTCGCTGGTGCGCGCGCGTGGCTATGTGGCCAATGAGGAACTGGCGCAGCGCCTGCGTGTGGCGGTGCAGACGATCCGCCGCGATGTGAACCATCTGGCCGGGATCGGGCAATTGGCCCGGCATCATGGCGGGGCGGGGCTGGTCTCGTCGATCGAGAACATTGCTTATGCGGAGCGGCAGATTCTCAACCGGCGGGAGAAGGAGGCGATCGGGCAGATCGCGGCCAGGGAAATTCCCGACCATTCGTCGCTGTTCATCAATATCGGCACCACGACTGAAGCCTTCGCGCGGGCGCTGCGGCATCGCCAGGGGCTGCGGGTGATTACCAACAATCTGCATGTGGCCTCGACCCTGGCGCCGGAAGCCAGTTTTCGCGTCGTGGTGGCGGGCGGCACGGTGCGCTCGCATGACGGGGGGATTACCGGCCCGACCGCGACGGCGATGATCGACCAGTATCGCGCGGATTTCGGGGTGATCGGCATCAGCGGGATCGAGGAAGACGGCACGTTGCTGGATTTCGATCTCGACGAGATCGACCTCGCGCGGGCGATTATGCGGAATGCGCGCACGGTGTTCCTGCTGGCCGACCATACCAAGTTCGGGCGGCGGCCGATGGGGCGGGTGGGGCATCTGTCGGACGTGCATGCGCTGTTCACCGATCGGCCGCCGCCGCCATCGGTGCGGGCGGTGCTGGAGCAGCATCAGATCGCCCTGCATATCGCCGGTGTGAGTCCGTAAACGCGCCGTGGCGCGGATCGGTCCTTTCGGGTTCGCGCGGTTTGTCTGCTTTTTGTGGGCATCATGTTCTAAAACGAACATCTGTGTGCGCTTCATGACAAAATAATCAGGGTTCGTGGGTTCGGAACCGCGCTCGATCGCTTCGTTTTGCGTTGATTTTTGCTTTTGTGTTCGTTTACGAACATCAGCAGGAGGAACGAGTCATGCTGTCCGATCCATCGCGCGGGGTGAATGCCGCGCAGCAACCCTATGACCTGCTGATTGTCGGGGGCGGTATCAATGGCGTCGGCATCGCGCGGGATGCCGCCGGGCGCGGGGCGTCGGTGCTGCTGGTGGAACAGCACGATCTGGCGTCCCATACCTCGTCCGCCAGTACCAAGCTGATTCATGGCGGGTTGCGGTATCTGGAATATTACGAATTCCGTCTGGTGCGTGAGGCGCTGATCGAGCGCGAGCGGCTGCTGGCGATCGCGCCGCATATCATCTGGCCGCTTTCCTTCGTGCTGCCGCATTCCAGGCTGGTGCGGCCGGCCTGGATGTTGCGGATGGGGCTGTTCCTGTACGACCATCTGGGTGGCCGGATGACGCTGCCGCGCTCGCGCGGGGTGCGGCTGGACCGCGACCCGGTGGGTACGCCGCTGCGGCCGGAATATCGGCGCGCGTTCATCTATTCCGACGGGCGGGTGCTGGACAGCCGCCTGGTGGTGCTGAATGCCATGGATGCGCGGGCGAAGGGAGCCGATATCCGGACCCGCACCCGGCTGGTCGCGGCGCGCCGGGTCGATGGCGTGTGGGAAGCGACGATCGAGGACGCGAGTGGCCAGCAGGTGGTGCGGGCGCGCGGGCTGGTGAATGCCGCCGGGCCGTGGGTGGAGCGCATTCTGCGCGATACGCTGGCGATCGGGACATCCAAACAGGTGCGGCTGGTCAAGGGCAGCCACATCGTGGTGCCGCGCTGCTTCGAGGGCGAACAGGCTTATATCTTCCAGAATCCCGACCGGCGGATCGTGTTCGCCATTCCCTATGAGCGGGATTTCACGCTGATCGGCACCACCGACATTCCGTGGGCCGCCGATCCGGGGGAAGTGCGGATTGCCGACGATGAGGTGCGCTATCTGTGCGAGAGCGTGAACCGGTATTTCCGCAAGGCGGTCACGCCCGAGGATGTCGTGTGGACCTATGCCGGGGTCCGGCCGCTTTATGACGACGCGGCGCAGAATGCCTCGGCGGTGACGCGCGATTATGTGCTGGATGTGGATGCGCCACCGGGCGAGGGGGTGTTGCTGTCGATCTTCGGTGGCAAGATCACGACCTATCGGCGCCTTGCGGAGCATGCGCTGGAAAAGCTGGCGCCGAGCCTGCCGGTTCTGGGCGGGGCGGGATGGACGGCCAGCCGGCCGTTGCCGGGGGGCGATCTGGGGCCGGGAGGGTTCGAGTCCGCCGTGGCGCGCCTGCGTGCCGATGCCCCCTTCCTTTCGGCGGACGATGCCTGGCGGCTGGTCCGCAATTACGGCACGCTGGCGTGGGAGATCGTGGGGACGGCGCGGAACCGGGCCGATCTGGGCGAGGATTTCGGTGGCGGGTTGACGGCGCGCGAGGTCGATTATCTGATCGCGCAGGAATGGGCCGTGACCGCCGAGGATATCCTGTGGCGGCGCTCGCGCCAGGGCCTGCATATTGACGGCGCGGGCCAGGCGCGACTGGAACGCTATCTCGACGCCCGGCGCGAGGCCGTGCGCGACAGCCGGTCTGCCATGGCCGGCTAGGGCTGGCGGCGTCCGGGCGGGCTGTCTGCCCGGATGCCGCCGCCTGATGCGAAACGCCAAGAGCAATAACCCGAAAATCAATAAAGAGAAGAAACGGGACCATGTTCAGGAACAAGCAGTTCGTCGGCGAGCTGATCGCTGAATTCATCGCGGTCTTCATCATCATCCTGGTCGGTGATTCGGTGGCCGCGATGTATTCGCTGTATGATCCCAGCCCGTACCGCAATGCCTATTGGGGCGTGTGCATCGTCTGGGGGCTGGGGGTCACCATCGCCATCTATGTGACCGGTGCGGTCTCGGGCACCCATGCCAACCCGGCGGTGACGCTGGCGCTTGCGCTGTTTCGCGGTTTTTCGTGGCGCAAGGTGCTGCCTTATGTCGGTGTTCAGGTGCTGGGGGGCATGGCGGGGGCGGCCATCGTCTATGTGCTCTATGCGCCGGTGATCGATCATTTCAATCTGGCGCATCATCTGGACCGTCTGCATGACGGTGGGGCGGCCGGGGTGTTCTTTACCCATCCCGGCGATTTCGTGACGCCGCTTCATGCCCTGGTGGATGAGATCATCCTGACGGCGTTGCTGCTGTTCGGGATCTTCGCCGTGACGTGCGAATATAATACCCAGGCGCCGCAGGCCAATTCGGGCGCGCTGATCATCGGGTTGCTGGTGGCGGCGATCGGCGGGTGCGCGGGGTATCTGGAAGCCTGGGCCATTAATCCGGCGCGCGATTTCGGGCCGCGCCTGTTCTGTTATTTCGCGGGCTGGGGGCCGTCGGCCCTGCCGGCGCCGGGCCATTACTGGTGGGTGCCGATCGCGGGGCCGCTGGTGGGTGGCGTGATCGGCGCCGGTGCCTATGAGGGGCTGGTGCGCCCCTATATGCCGCGCCTGCGCGACCGGGCGGCATCATCGGAGGTCGGCCCGCTGGCTGAGGCACCGACCACCGAAACCGGCTTTTCCGGCCAGGCATGACCCGGCCGGGCATGACATCGAGCGCAGACTCGGGAGGAACGAACATGAGCAGCACGAAAACCATCCTGGCGATCGACCAGGGCACGACCTCGACCCGCAGCATCGTCTTCGATCGCGACGCGCGGCCGCTGGCGACGGCGCGCGCCGAATTCGCGCAGCATTATCCCGGCCAGGGCTGGGTGGAGCATGACGCCGAGGAGATCTGGCGCGACGTGCTGTCGACCGCGCGCGACGCGCTGGAGCAGGGCGGCGGCGTGGAGAGCGTGGCGGCGATCGGCATCACCAACCAGCGCGAGACGATCGTGGTGTGGGATCGGGCGACCGGCACGCCGGTCCATCGCGCCATCGTCTGGCAGGATCGGCGTACCGCGCCGCTCTGTGCCCGCATGCGGCAGGAGGGTTGCGAGGATCTGGTGCGCGCGCGGACGGGGCTGTTGCTGGACCCGTATTTTTCCGCCAGCAAGCTGGCCTGGATCCTGGATAATGTGCCGGGTGCCCGGCGGGATGCCGAGGCCGGGCGGCTGGCCTTCGGCACGATCGACAGTTTTCTGCTCTGGCGCCTGACGGGCGGGCGGGTGCATGCGACGGACGTGACCAATGCCTCGCGCACGCTGTTGTTCGACATCCATCGCCAGTGCTGGGATGACGATCTGCTGCGGCTGTTCAATATCCCCGCCTCCCTGCTGCCCGAGGTGCGGGGCAACAGCGAGATTTATGGCGAGACCGATCCGGCGCTTCTGGGGCGTGCGATTCCGGTGGCGGGCATGGCGGGCGACCAGCAGGCGGCGCTGGTCGGGCAGGCCTGCTTTACGCCCGGCATGGCCAAGGCGACCTATGGCACGGGCTGTTTCGTGCTGCTCAATACCGGCGAGGCGCCCGTGACCTCGGCGAACCGGATGCTGACCACGATCGGCTACCGGATCGGCGGCAGGACGACCTATGCTCTGGAAGGCGCGATCTTCGTGGCTGGTGCCGCGATCAAATGGCTGCGTGACGGGTTGCACCTGATTACCCATGCCTCGCAGACCGACGACATGGCGACGCGCATTCCGCACAGCCATGGCGTGTATATGGTGCCGGGTTTCGTGGGGCTGGGGGCGCCGCATTGGGACCCGGAGGCGCGGGGCCTGATCTGCGGCCTGACGCTGGATGCCACGGCGGCGCATATCGCCCGCGCCGCGCTGGAATCGGTGGCCTATCAGACCTATGACCTGATGGAGGCGATGGCGCAGGATGGCGGCGGGCTGGTGACGACCCTGCGCGTCGATGGCGGCATGGCGGCCAATGACTGGTTCTGCCAGTTTCTGGCGGACATCCTTCAGGCCGGCGTGGAGCGGCCGACCCATCTGGAGACCACCGCCACGGGGGCGGCGTTCCTGGCCGGGCTGGCCTGTGGTGTGTGGACCGATCTGGACGACGTGGCGGCGCGCTGGTCGCGGGGCCGCGTGTTCGAGGCCAGCATGGAGGAGGCCCAGCGCCGGACCATGCTGGAGGGCTGGCGGCAGGCGCTGCGCCGGACCCTGACCCCGAAAGTGGCCTGATCGCGGGTCGGGGGGCGAGCTGCCGGGCGAGCCGGGGAGATCAGGGTGTGGTTTCCTCGGTATTCGCTGGCGGCTGGACGGTGAAGGGGACGTTGCGCGTGGCGCCGCCCATGAAGTGGAAGGTGATGGTGATCTGCTGGCCGGGGTGCAGGCTGTCGTCATAGCCGGTGCAGATCAGGTGATAGCCGCCGGGCGGGAACACCAGGGTGGTTTCGGCCGGCAGCGCCAGATGCGCGAACAGCGTCGCGGTGTCGCTGGTGCTTTCCTGTTCCGTGTGATGGGCGAACAGATTGTGACAGGCGGTCGATGAGACGCCGGCCAGCAGATGAACCGATTTTCCGCGATTTTCGATCGTGAAATACCCTGCCGCGATCCGGCGTTTGGGGCGGAGGATCTGTATCGAGGCATCGCGGATGACGATATCCTGCCCTGCCGCGGCCTGGTCGTCATCGGGCGCGAGGGGGGCGGCGCGGGCGGCCGAGAGGGCCGCCTGACTCATGAGGACCAGTAATCCGATCAGCAGCGCGTGTCGCGTCATGGGCTCCTCGGCTTCATTGCGGGAAGAGTATCAGGGTGCCGGACAGGGGCAAAGCAGGCCCGGCATGGACAGATGGGCTTGCGTCCGGTTGATTTCGTGCGCATTTCCCACCTCGGAAACCCGCTGCTCAGGACTGATACCCGCATGAGATGCCCTTTTTGTGGTCATGACGATACCCAGGTCAAGGACAGTCGCCCGCATGAGGATGGGGCGGCGATCCGTCGTCGGCGGATCTGTGCATCGTGCGGCCAGCGTTTCACGACCATCGAGCGGGTGCAGCTTCGGGACCTGCATGTCATCAAGACGGACGGGCGGCGCGTGGCGTTCGAGCGGGACAAGCTGGCGCGGTCGGTCCGTATCGCACTGCGCAAGCGCCCGGTGGATGACGAGCGGATCGAACGAATCGTCAACGGTCTGGTGCGCAAGCTGGAGGCGTCGGGGGAGACCGATATTCTGTCGGGCGATATCGGCAAGCTGGTGATGGACACGCTGCGCGAGGTCGATATCGTGGCCTATATTCGGTTTGCCAGCGTGCATTGGGATTTTCGTGAAACCAAGGATTTCGCGGCGATCCTGGAGTCGATTCCCGGAACGGCCGAGGCCCGGGCCGTCGCGGCCGGTGGGCGGCAGGACGACGCGCCGTGAGATGGGGCTATGGACCTGGCGACGTAAAGAGGCGATGAAGCCGCCTTTCGCGGAATCGTGGCAGCAGGAGACAGGTGCATGAACGGATCGCAGGACGAAGACAGCACCCATGCGCGGACCCGCTCGCGGACCGCATCGCGCGTGGCGGTGGTGCAGGCCCTTTTCCAGATCGAACAGGCCGGCGACAGCCCGGAGGCGGTGATCCAGCAGTTTTTGCGCCATCGGCTGGTGGTGATGCCGGGAAGCGACCAGAGTGCCGAATATGAGGACGGGCGGGTGCCCGAGGCCGATATCCGCCTGTTCGAGCAGGTGGCGCGCTCGGCGGTGGCGCGGCGCGAACAGATCGATGCGCTGATCGTGGATGTGCTGCCGGCCTCGTGGCCGGTCGGGCGCCTTGACCCGGTGCTGCGGGCGCTGCTGCGGGCCGCCGGTGGTGAACTGGCCGTGGTCGGCGGGGTGCCGACGCGGGTGATCATCAACGAATATCTCGATATCGCCCATGGCTTCTTCTCGGGCGACGAGCCGAAGATGGTCAATGGCGTGCTCGACACGATGGCGCGCCGGCTGCGGGCGTCCGCCAATACGCAGGATGCCGCGCCCGACGAGGCGCCCCAGGAAGCGCATGGGGCCGAAGGCGCCTGATCCGGCGGGGCGCGCCATGTCGCCGCCCGCGTCGGGTGCTGGTCTGCCGTCGGAATTCAAATTCATCCGGCGGCATTTCCGTGCCTTGGCGGGCGAGGGGGCGCTGGGGCTGACCGACGATGCGGCGCTGGTGCATCCGCCCGAAGGCCGCGAACTGGTGATCGCGGTCGATACGATGGTCGAATCCGTGCATTTTCTGCCGGATGATCCGCCCGATACGGTGGGGCGCAAGCTATTGCGCTGCAATCTGTCCGATCTGGCGGCGATGGACGCGACGCCGCTGGGCTATCTGCTGTCGCTGACCCGGCCGCAATCGCGCGATGAGGGTTGGTTCGCCGCTTTCGCCGCGGGTTTGCATGATGATCAGGCGCGCTATGGCCTGACCCTGCTGGGCGGCGATACGACCGCGACGCGCGGGCCGCTGGTTCTGTCGCTGACCATTCTCGGCCATGTGCGCCCCGGCGGAGCCCTGCGGCGCAGCGGGGCGCGCGACGGGGACGATGTCTGGGTGACGGGGACGATCGGCGACGGGGCGCTCGGGCTGCGGGTGCTGCGTGGCGAACTGGCCGATGCGTCCGGTTTTCTGGCCCGGCGTTATCGCCTGCCCGAGCCCCGGCTGGGGCTGGAACTGGGGGGCATTGCCTCGGCGGCGATGGATGTGTCGGACGGGTTGGTGCAGGATCTGGGCCATCTGGCGCGGGAAAGCGGCCTGGGGGCGTGGCTCGATGCGTCGTGCGTGCCGTTGTCCGAGGCTGCGCGGCAGGCGGGAGCGGCTTGGCTGCCGACCTGTCTGACCGGCGGCGACGATTACGAATTGCTGCTGGCCGTGCCGCCGGAGCGCGAAGAGGCCCTGCGTCATGCGGCGGCACGAAGGGGGGTGCCGGTGACGCGGATCGGGCGTTTTGCTCGCGCGCTGCGCGGCGTCGAAGTTCGGGACGGGGCAGGCGGCGTGCTGGCGCTGGACCGCACCGGCTGGAGCCACCTGTAGCCCCGGTTTTCAGTCCGTCGGGGCGGTCAGCGGACGGTCATATACACGGTAACGCTTGCAGGGCTCGGGGGCCAGGCGTTCGATCAGGCGGCGCATGGGCATGTTGTTCTCGACGACCCAGCCCATTTCGACCATCCGGTAGGGCAGGGACTTGCCGCGCCGCATCAGTTCGGTGATCGCCAGGGCCGGCAGGATGGCGCCCAGGGCCGTGCCCTCCATTTTGGAACTCACGCCCAGCAGGATGACGCGGGCGGAATGGAATTTGTGGCGGAGCAGGCGCGCCGCCAGCTTGACCCAGCCCAGCGGGGACGGCGCGCCGCCCAGGTCGCTGGCGATGTCGTAGAGATTCGGGACGACCAGCGCCACGGCCACCGGGTCGCCGTTCTGCTCGATCAGCACGAAATGCTCGGGCTTCAGGATCGGCTTCATCTGCGCGACCATCGCCGTCATTTCCTCCTGGGTCAGCGGTAGGGAGCCCCAGTTGTTGCGCCAGGCATCGTTGTAGAGCCCGCGCAGGATTTCGCCGTCTTCGGCCATCCTGTCCTTGCGCATGACGCGCGTGGTCACGCTGCCCAGCCGGCCTTCGCCCAGGCGCAGGCTGGAGGGGACGAGATGCTTTTCCTCCGCCTGCGGCCCGATTTCCATCTGGTAGGCGAGGAAATCCATCGCCCTGGTGAAACCGGCGGCTTCGATCATCGGCGGGAGCCAGCGTGGGTGCCAGGGCATGGCGATCATCGGCGGGGCGTCGTGGCCCTCGATCATCATGCCTGTTTCGCCGTTGGAGTTGAGCGTGAACGGTCCGCGGGCGGTGACCATGCCCTGCGCGCGCAGCCAGGTGCAGGCCGCGTCGAGCAGGGCCGAGACCACGGCGGCGTCGTCGATCGCGTCCAGCGCCCCGAAAAAGCCAATATTTTCGCCGAGTCTTTCGATGGCCAGATCGTCGATCTGCGCGGAAATCCGGCCTACGGGTCGGCCGCCGCGCATGGCCAGGAAATATTGCGCCCGCCCATGACTGAAGAAAGCACTCTTGCGTGGGTGCAGCAGATCCCTCTGCTCCATGTCCAGCGGCGGCACATAACCGGGCAGCCCGGCATAGAGCCGGCGCGGAAGGCGGATGAACTGTGACAACTGACGAAGCCCGGATACGGGAATGATGACAAGTTGATCCGCTTCGTTCATGACCGTTCCGTTTTTTGGCTGCGATAGGGCCGGAACCGGATGCCCGCGATGGTCGGGGCCGGCCGAGCCATGCAGTAGGCAAGGGGCTGAATGGAGTGGCCGTGAGGGCCAGCCAGTGCTGATGACATGGAAATGGTAGTCAAAGAAAGGGGCCAGATGACCAAGATCCATCAGGGGGGTGAAATCCGTTTTGATCCGGCGACCGTCCTGATTACCGGGGCCTCCAGTGGTATCGGGGCGGAACTTGCCCGCTTCTATGCGCGCTCGGGCCGGCGGCTGGTTCTGTGGGGGCGTGATCCGGCCCGGCTGGAGCAGGTGGCGCGTGATTGCCGGACCATGGGGGCGACGGTCGCGACGCGGGAACTGAACCTGGCCGATGGGGCGGCCGCGATCGTGGCCTTTCGCGAGGATGACGACGCGCATCCGGTCGATCTGCTCATTCTTGCGGCCGGCCTGGGCGACATGCGCCAGAAGGCGGCGCTGACCGAGCGGGCGGAGACGGTGCTGGAACTCGGGCTGGTGAATTTTGCGACGCCGGCCGCGCTGGCCACCGCCGGAGCCGAGCGGATGGTGCCGCGGCGCCGGGGGCACATCGTGCTGCTGGGCTCGGTCGCGGCTTTCCATGCCCTGCCGTTCGCGCCCGGCTATTCGGGATCGAAAGCCGGGCTGCTGCGTTTTGCCGAGGCGCTGCGCAATGGCCTGCTGGACCATGGCGTGGGCGTGACGCTGGTCTCGCCGGGCTTTGTCGATACGCCGATGAGTCGGCGGGTGCGCAGCACCAAGCCGTTCCTGCAAAGCGCGCCGCAGGCGGCGCGGTTGATCGCGCGGGCGGTGGAGGAGGAGCGGCCGCACCTGATCTTCCCCCGGATCTTCGCGGGTCTGCGCGTGCTGGACATCGTGCTACCGCGTCGGATACGGGATTTTGTGCTGAGACGCCTGAAGGCCGAACAGGCACCGCGCCCGACCATCTGACATTCGGTGCCGTTTGCGCCGGCATATTTTCCGCAGGGAGGCAGGACTGGACATGAAAGAAATCGTCGCCGTGGATATCGGCGGTACCCATGCCCGCTTCGCGATTGCCGGGGTGGAAGGGGGGCGGGTTGCTTCGCTGGGCGACGCGCTGACGTTGAAATGCGCCGAACATGCCAGCCTGCAACTGGCCTGGGAGGCTTTCGGCCGGCAGATCGGGCGCACGCTGCCGCGCGCCGCGGGCATTGCCGTTGCCTGCCCGATCCAGGGCGATATCCTGAAACTGACCAATAACCCCTGGATGATCCGCCCCGCGCAGCTTGGCGCCCAGTTGGGGGTGGACGAGCACGTGCTGGTCAATGATTTCGGAGCCGTGGGCTATGCGGTGGCGCAGGTCGATGCCACCCATCTGCGCCATCTGTGCGGGCCGGATCGCGACCTGCCGACCGAGGGCATCACCACGATCGTCGGCCCTGGCACCGGGCTGGGCTCGGCTTATGTCGTCCGCCGTGACGGGCGCTGTCTGGTGTGCGAGACCGAGGGCGGGCATGTCGATTTCGCGCCGCTGGATAGCGTGGACGACCGGATCCTCCAGCGGTTGCGGCAGCGTTACCGCCGCGTTTCGGCCGAGCGGATCGTCTCGGGGCCGGGGCTGGTGAATCTTTATGAAACGATCGCCGAGCTTGAGGGGCAGCCGGCCCGCATTCATGACGACAAGGAACTCTGGACGGCTGGGCTGGAGGGGCGAGACCCGATGGCATCGGCGGCGGTGGAGCGGTTCTGTCTGGCGCTGGGGGGCGTCGCGGGGGATCTGGCGCTGGCCCAGGGGGCCAATGGCGTGGTGATTGCCGGTGGCGTGGGCCAGCGGCTGGCGGACCATCTGCCGCGATCGGGGTTCGCCGAGCGATTCGTTGCCAAGGGGCGGTTCGAATCGATGATGGCGCGGATGCCGGTGAAGCTGATCACTCATCCGCAGCCGGGGTTGCTGGGAGCGGCGGCCGCTTTCGCCGAACGCTTCGCCTAGGAGCTGGGAGCATGGGCGTCGTCTGTGCTTCGTGGCGATGGGCGATCTGGGCCGCTCTTGCTTGCCGGACCGTCTTTCCGGTCAGGCTTTCATGAGGCGTTTTTGAATCGGCCTCCAAAGGGTTGGCGGGTCTCTTGCATCATATCGGAAGCGGTAGGACAGTCCCTTGACCTTGTTGAGGGAAGAGACTGGCAGTGACGCATGACGGCGCCGGAGCAACCGGCTGGATCGACCGTTTTTTCCATGTGACGCGCCGGGGTTCGACCCTCTCGCGGGAACTGATCGCCGGGCTGACCACGTTCGGGGCCATGGCGTATATCATGATCGTCAATCCGGCGATTCTGGCCCTCGCGGGGCTGGACCGGCACGACATGATCATGACGACCATCGCGGCCTCGGTCGTCGGGTCGCTGCTGATGGCGCTGCTGGCCAATCTGCCGATCGCCCTGGCGCCGGCCATGAGCAGCAACCTGATCTTCGCGCAGGTGGTGGTGGTGCAGATGGGAATCGCGCCGCCGGTCGCGTTCACCATGGTCTTTATCGGCGGGCTGGCCTTCGTCGCGCTGTCGCTGACGCAATGGCGGCAGAAGATCGTGATGGGGTTTCCCGTTTCGGTCCGCACCGGCATCCATTGCGCGATCGGGGCCTTTATCGCCCATATCGGCATGGTCAGCGGCGGGCTGGCGGTGAAGGGGGCCGAGGGGTTCGCCTTCGGGTCGCTGCGCGATCCGGCGGTGCTGCTGGCGATCGGCGGTCTGTTTCTGGCCGGGGCGTTGCGGATGCTGCGGGTGCCGGCGGGAATGCTGCTGAGCATCGTGGCGGTGACGCTGGCGGGGTGTTTCGTCCACCATCCCGATGGCCATCCGGTCACGTCGCGGCCCTCCGCCTGGCTGGAATGGCCGCATTATCCGGTCCACATGCTGTTTCCCTTCGATTTCCACGGGTTCGTCACGCATTTCGGCCTGGTGCTGCCGGTGACGCTGTATTTCTTCCTTGGCGATTTCTTCGATGCGACGGGCACCATGATGGCGGTGACGCGCAAGGCCGGACTGTCGGTCGAGGATGGGCAGCCGCTGCTTGGCCGTGCCGCCTTCGTGGCCGATGGTACGGCCAGCGTGATGGGTTCGATTCTCGGGACCTCCACGGTGTCGGCCTATCTGGAATCGTTGGTCGGGGCGGAGGCCGGGGGGCGGACCGGGCTGGTGGGGGTGACGGTGGCGGCGCTGTTCGCGCTGTCGTCCGTGCTGTGGCCGGTCATTACCGCCGTTCCGGCGGTGGCGACCGCGCCGGTGCTGATTCTGGTCGGGCTGGGCATGCTGTCCGACATGGGGCGGGCGGAGCAGGACGATGCGGGCGGGGTTCTCGTGCCCCTGCTGATGGTGCTGGTGACGGTCATGACCGGCAATTTCATGGTCAGTCTGGCGCTGGGGCTGCTGCTCTATACCGTGCTGGCGGCCGTGGGGCGGCGCTGGCGGGAGATGACGCCGATCCTGCTGCTGCTGGACGGGGTGTTCATTTTCTACCTCGTGCTGGCCAGCGGCATCGGGGGCGGGACGTGAGGGCGCCCGGCGCGTTGCTGCTGCTGTCGGGCCTGTTCTTCGCGGTGCCTGCCGCCGCGACGGAAGGGGGGAGTATGTGGCCCGATACGCCGGATGCGCGGCTGGAACTGGAGGCGCTGGTCGCGACGCTGGATGCGCGCCTGCTCTCCCACCCCAGCGCGACCCTGACGCTGGAAGGCTGGTGCCGCGATCACGGTCTGGCGCCGGTGGCCCATGTGGTGGCGCGCCGTGTGCCCGGCGCGACGCGGGCGCCGAGTGCCGGACAGCGGCGCGAACTGGCGGTTGGCGCGGAGGAGGAGGTGGCCTATCGCCGGGTGGAACTGGCGTGCGGGGGGCGCGTGCTGTCGGTGGCGGACAATTGGTATGTGCCCGCGCGCCTGACGCCGGCGATGAACGGGCTTCTGGCACGGACCGACACCGCGTTCGGCCATGTGGTGGCGGACCTGCATTTTACCCGCCGGACGTTGGAGAGCACCCGTCTGTTCGCGCCGCTGCCCGATGGATGGGAGCGGGACGGCCTGCCGCCGGCCGGGGCGGGGACGATTGCCATTCCGGCCGCGATCCTGCGCCATCGTGCGGTGCTGTATCGTCAGGACGGGGTGCCGTTCAGCGAGGTGGTGGAAACCTATACCGGTGCGATGCTGGATTTTCCGCCGCCGCCATTGAAGTGAGAGAGGCCATGACCCGATCCGCGATCGACCTGCGTGACCCCGACCTGCCGGCTGAGGCGGTACGGGAGGCGCTGGCGCTGGCGCCGCATCCGGAGGGTGGGTGGTATCGCGAAGTATGGCGCGACGCCCCGCCCGATGGCGGACGGGGCGCGGCGACGACCATCCAGTTTCTGCTGGCGCGGGGGGAGCGGTCGCATTGGCATCGGGTCGATGCCGCCGAAATCTGGTGCTGGCAGGGCGGCGCGCCCCTGCGGCTGCGCATGGCGCGGGATGGGGTGGAAGAGCGCGTGGTTCTGGGGCCATGCCCTGCCGAGGGGCACGTTCAGCAGGCGGTGGTGCCGGTGATGGACTGGCAGGCGGCCGAATCGCTGGGGGCGTGGAGCGTGGTGGGCTGCATCGTTGCCCCGGCCTTTCAGTTCTCGGGCTTCGAACTGGCGCCGCCCGGATGGTCGCCGGACGGGGTTGGGGCATGAGCGGCGAGCCTGAGTGGCTGGTCTGGGCGCGCGAGATCCAGGCCATTGCCCAGACCGGCCTGACCTTTGCCCGCGACCCGTTCGACCGGGAGCGATATGAGGCGCTGCGGAGCATCGCGGCGCGGATGATGGCGGCGGGCTGCGACGAGCCCGTGGCGCGGATCGAGGCCCTGTTTGCCGGGCAGGAAGGCTATGCGACGCCGAAGGTGGAGGTGCGGGCCGCCGTGTTTGACGATTCGGGCCGTATCCTGATGGTGCGCGAGGTGCTGGACGAGGGGCGCTGGACCCTGCCGGGTGGCTGGGCGGATGTGAACCTGACCCCGGCGGAGAACGCGGTGAAGGAAGTGCGCGAGGAGAGCGGTTATATCGTGACCGTGCGCAGGCTGGCGGCGGTGTGGGACCGCGCGCGGCAGGGGCATGGCGACAAGGCGTTCTCCTGCGTCAAATGCTTCTTCCTGTGCGATCTGGCGGGCGGGGAGGCGGCCACGAGTATCGAGACATCCGAGATCGCGTGGTTCGGCGCGGAGGAAATTCCCGAGGATCTGTCGCTGGGGCGGGTGTTGCCGGGGCAGATCCGGCGCATGTTCGACCATTACCGCGAACCCGGCCTGCCGGCCGATTTCGAGTGATGGGCGATCGACGCGGCGCAGGCCGTTGAAATCATGATATTCGTGACCCATATGTTGGGTCTGTGTGATTTGACGTAACAGAGAGATTTTCAACATGGTCGATCAGGCTACGGGTTCCGACACGAGCCGCCCCGCTGCGGCGGGTGGTGAGGAGCATGCTTTCAGCGCGGAGGTCGGGCGGCTGCTCGATCTGGTGGTGCATGCGCTGTATTCGGAGCGCGAGATTTTTCTGCGCGAACTGGTGGCCAATGCCGCCGACGCCACCGACCGGCGGCGTTTCGAGGCCCTGACCGATGCGGCGCAGGCGCTGCCCGAGGGCGCGAAGGTGCGCATCGACCCCGACAAGGACGCGCGGCGCCTGACCATCAGCGACGATGGCGCGGGGATGAGCAAGGAAGAGCTGGCGCGCAACCTGGGCACGATCGCGCGTTCGGGCACCCGTGCGTTCGGCGAGGAACTGGCCAAGCACAAGCCCGAGGAACGGTCCGGCCTGATCGGGCAGTTCGGTGTGGGCTTCTATGCCGCCTTCATGGTGGCGGACCATGTCGATGTGGTGTCGCGCCGGGCCGGGACGGACGAGGCGTGGCGCTGGTCTTCGGACGGGAAGGGCAGCTTTACCCTCAGCCCCGCGACGCGCGAGCAGCCGGGCACCGACATCATCCTGTACATGAAGGAGGATGCGGACGAGTTTCTGGATGCCTGGCGCCTGGAAGCGATCGTGCGCAAATGGGCCGATCACATCGCCTGGCCGATCACGATCCAGAGCGATGGCGAGGACAAGCCGGCCAATGCGGGCACCGCCCTGTGGCGCAAGCCGCGCGGCGAGGTGACGGAAGAGCAGCTCAACGAGTTCTACCGCCATGTCAGCCATAATTTCGATACGCCCTGGGCCACGCTGCACTGGCATGCCGAAGGCACGATCGAGTTTACAGCGCTGCTGTTCATCCCCGGTAGCCGCCCGTTCGAGTTCGGCGAGCAGGTGCGCGAGAGCAAGGTGCGGTTGCATGTCCGCCGCATGTTCATCACCGACGACGCGGCGCTGCTGCCGCCGTGGCTGCGCTTCGTGCAGGGGGTGGTCGATACCGAGGACCTGCCGCTGAACGTCTCGCGCGAGATGTTGCAGGCGACGCCGGTGTTGCAGCGCATCCGCAAGGCGGTGACCAACCGGGTGCTGAACGAGTTGCGGACCCGCGCCAAGGATGCCGAATCCTATGCCGCCTTCTGGGACAATTTCGGCCCGGTGGTGAAGGAAGGGATCTGGGACGACGCGGAATATCGCACCGACCTGGCGGGTCTGGCCCGGTTCCGCTCCAGCACCGAAGAGGGATGGACGACGCTGGCCGACTACGTGTCGCGGATGAAGGACGGGCAGGAGGCGATCTATTACCTGACCGGCGATAACCCCGACACGCTGCCGGCCTCGGCGCAACTGGAAGGGTTCAAGGCGCGCGGGATCGAAGTGCTGCTGCTGACCGATCCGGTCGATTCCTTCTGGCCCGATCGTCTGGGCACGTTCGAAGGGAAAGCACTGCGCAGCGTCAGCCAGAGCCATGCCGACCTTGAGAAGTTCGAAGCGCCGCTGACCGAAGGGGACAAGGCGGAACTGGACACGCTGCTGCCGGCGCTGAAGGAGGCGTTGGGCGAGGCGGTGTCGGACGTGCGCGGCAGCACGCGGCTGGTGAGCAGCGCGGTGGTGCTGGCGGCGGCCGGGCAGGGGCCGGACCTGCAATTGCAGCGCCTGCTGCGGCGCAGCGGCCAGGCGGTGCCCGATCTGGCGCCGGTGCTGGAGGTCAATCCGGCGCACCCGCTGATCCGCGATATGGCGGCGCGGGTGGCGCGGGGCGAGGCGGTGACCGATACCGCGCTGATCCTGCTGGATATCGCGCGGATTCAGGAAGGCGAGAGCCTGAAAGACCCGACCGCGTTCGCCAGCCGGCTGACGGCGACGCTGACCCATCTTCAGGGCGGCGCCGCTTAAAAAAACCGCCATGACAGGTTCACGTCTGTTTTGGGCGTGACCCTGCTAGAATGCCGCGTGAAGCCCGCAGCCTGACGGTTGCGGGCTTGATGCCGTGCCATTTGGGTGCTTCCCTGCGCGGCCTTTTTCCCCAGCCATTGGAACCGTGCGACATGAAGATCGGTAATGTCCCTTATCGCAGCGTATGGGTGGACCAGGACGATGGCTGGTCGGTCCATATCTTCGACCAGACCCGTCTGCCGTGGGCGCTGGATGTTCTGCGCCTGACCGAGCGGGACCAGGTGGCGCAGGCGATCCGCACCATGCAGGTGCGCGGTGCGCCGCTGATCGGCGCGGTGGCGGCCTATGGGCTGGCGCTGGCCTTGCGCGTCGATGCGTCCGATGCGGCCATGGAGCACGATGCGGCCCTGCTGGCGGAGACGCGCCCGACGGCGATCAATCTGCGCTGGGCGATCGACCGCATGCTGGCGCGCCTGCGCCCGCTGCCGGCCGAGGCGCGCGTTGCCGCCGCCTATGACGAGGCCGGGCGGATCTGCGACGAGGATGTGGCGCAGAACGAGGCGATCGGCCGCCATGGCCTGAGCCTGATTCAGGACATCGCGACGCGGCGGGGCGCGGGGGCGACGGTCAATATCCTCACCCACTGCAATGCCGGGTGGATCGCCACCGTGGACTGGGGCACCGCGCTGGCGCCGATCTACATGGCGCATGACAGCGGGCTGAAGGTGCATGTGTGGGTGGACGAAACCCGGCCGCGCAACCAGGGCGCCGCGCTGACGGCGTGGGAGCTGGGCAGCCATGGCGTGCCGCATACCGTGGTGGTGGACAATGCCGGCGGGCATCTGATGCAGCATGGCGCGGTGGATCTGGTGATCGTGGGCACCGACCGCGTGACGCGGGGCGGCGATGTGGCGAACAAGATCGGCACCTATCTGAAGGCGCTGGCGGCGCATGACAACGGCGTGCCGTTCTGGGTCGCGCTGCCTTCGACCACCATCGACTGGAGCGTGACGGACGGGCTGACCGAGATCCCGATCGAGGAGCGCGCGGGCGCCGAGGTGACGAGCGTGACCGGGCAGACCGCCGATGGCCGGATCGAGACCGTGCAGGTGACGCCGCCGGGCAGCGGGGCGGCCAATCCGGCCTTCGACGTGACGCCGGCGCGGCTGGTGACGGGGTTGATAACCGAGCGCGGGCTGTGCGCGGCTTCGCAGGCGGGGCTGGCCGAACTGTTTCCGGACCACGCCCGCGCGTGATCGTGGCGCGGAGGCTGGTGGGCGAAGGCAGACCTTGACAGGGGAGGCCCGGCCCGGCTTCCTCCGCCTTCGACCGAACGGGGCGCGCCGCGCTCCGTCCCTTGTTTTTTGGTGACACAGGACCGGACCATGCATCCCTACCGTACCCATAGCTGCGCCGCGCTTCGGGCCAGCGACGCCGGGCAGACCGCCCGCCTCTCCGGCTGGGTGCACAGCAAGCGCGATCATGGCGGTCTGCTGTTCATCGACCTGCGCGATCATTTCGGCATGACCCAGATCGTGATTCCCGCCGGTTCGCCGGTGCTGGAGGCGGTGGAGCGCGTGCGCGTGGAAAGCGTGCTGACGGTGACGGGCGAGGTGGTGCTGCGCGACGACGCGACGCGCAACCCGAACCTGCCGACCGGTGATATCGAACTGCGCGCGCAGACGGTGGACGTGCAGTCGGCGGCCGAGGTTCTGCCGTTCCAGGTCGCGGGGCATGAGAACTATCCCGAAGATCTGCGCCTGACCTATCGCTATATCGACCTGCGGCGCGACAAGGTGCACCGGAACATCCTGCTGCGCTCGCAGGTGATCGCCAGCCTGCGCCGCCGCATGACCGATCAGGGCTTCATCGAGTTCCAGACCCCGATCCTGACGGCGTCTTCGCCCGAGGGGGCGCGCGACTTCCTGGTGCCGGCGCGCATGCATCCGGGCAAGTTCTATGCTCTGCCGCAGGCGCCGCAGCAGTTCAAGCAGCTTGCGATGGTCGCCGGGTTCGACCGGTATTTCCAGATCGCGCCGTGTTTCCGCGACGAGGCGGCGCGTGCCGACCGCTCGCCGGGCGAGTTCTATCAGCTCGATTTCGAGATGGCCTTCGCCACCCAGGAAGACGTGTTCGCGACCCTGGAGCCGGTGATGGAGGGCGTGTTCCGCGAGTTCGGCGGTGGGCGCACGGTCAGCGCCGCGCCGTTCGAGCGCATTCCCTATGCCACGGCGATGAAGCTGTACGGCAGCGACAAGCCGGACCTGCGCAACCCGCTGCTGATCAGCGACGTGACCGAATCGTTCGCCGATTCGGGCTTCGGGCTGTTTGCCCGCATCGTCGCCGCCGGTGGCGAAGTGCGCGCGATTCCCGCACCGGGGGCGGGCGAGCGTCCGCGCGCCTTCTATGACAAGCTGAACAACTGGGCGCGCGAGGTCGGGGCCGGCGGGTTGGGCTACATCATCTTCGACGCCGAAGGCGGCAAAGGCCCGATCGCCAAGAACCTGGAGCCCGAGCGGGTGGAGGCGATCCGCGAGGCGACCGGGCTGAAGGCGGGCGATGCCGTGTTCTTCGCGGCGGGCAAGGGCGACGAGGTGGTGAAATTCTCCGGCCAGGTCCGCACGCGCATTGCGACCGAACTGGACCTGATCGAGGCGAATGCCTTCCGCTTCTGCTGGATCACCGACTTCCCGATGTATGAGCGCAACGAGGAAACGGGGCTGATCGATTTTTCGCACAACCCGTTCTCGATGCCGCAGGGCGGGCTGGAGGCGCTGAACAGCCAGGACCCGCTGACGATCACGGCCTATCAGTACGACATCGTGTGCAACGGCATCGAGCTGTCGTCGGGCGCGATCCGCAACCATCGTCCGGATGTGATGATCCGCGCGTTCGAACTGGCGGGTTATCCGGCCAGCGAGGTCGAGGCACGTTTCGGCGGCATGCTGAATGCCTTCCGCTACGGCGCGCCGCCGCATGGCGGTTCGGCGCCGGGTGTGGACCGTATGGTCATGCTGCTGGCCGACGAGCCGAACATCCGCGAGGTGATCCTGTTCCCGCTGAACCAGCAGGGCGAGGACCTGATGATGGGTGCCCCGGCGCCGGTTCCGCCGGAGCGGCTGAAGGAACTGTCGCTGGCACTCGACCTGCCGCGCCCCAAGCCGTCGGCGGGGAAAGACACCAAGCCGGCGGAATAGGCCGGATATGACATGTGACCGGCGGAGCATCATTGCGCGGAATGGCGCGATGGGCTCTGCTGTGACCATGACATCGAAGACTCCATGCGCCGCCACGGTGCGGCCGGCCAGGGGATTGTTGGCCGCCGTTCTGATGACCCTTGGGTGGAGCGCGGGACGCCCTGCCCAGGCGGAAACGCCGATCGCGCTGGCGCCGCATCGTGCGGTCTATGACCTGACGCTGGTCGCCGTGACCGGCGGCGATACGATTGCCGCCAGCGGCACCATGACCTACGTGGTCGGCAATGCCTGTTTGGCCTGGTCAACCCAGCAGCAATTGCGCCTGCAAACGGTGTCGCGCTCGGGTGGCGTGACCGAGATGGTGTCGGATTATGCGACGCTGGAGGCCAAGGACGGCCATAGTCTGGTGTTCCGTACCGTGCAGACCGCGAATGGCCACGAGGCCAGCCGCGTGATGGGCGAGGCGACGATGACGCCGACCGGCGGCGAGATCCGCTATACCCAGCCCAGCGCGCATACCGTCCATCTGGCGGCCGGCGTGATGTTTCCGATGGCCCATACCAGGGCGATCATCCGCGCCGGGGAGCAGGGACAGACTTCGCTGGCGCCGGCGCTGTTCGATGGAACCGGCGAGGACGGGGCGCAGGATACCTATGTCATGATCCTGGGGTGGAACCCTCCGCCCTCGCCCAGCCAGTATCCCGCACTGGCGCGCCTGCCCTCGGGGCGGGTGCATGTGGCGTTCTACACCGCGTCCTCTCATGACATGCGCCCCGATTACGAGATCGGGATGCGATATTTCGCCAATGGCGTCTCCGATGATCTGGATATGGATTTCGGCGATTTCCGCATGCACGGTACGCTGCATGAATTTACTCCAGCCCCGGAAGGTCACCGATGCTGAACCCCGCGCCGATTGAAGACAGCCCGCAGGATGCCGCCCCTGCCAACGGGAGCGGCTTGGCCCATTCGTTGCGCACCCGCCACGTTTCGATGATCGCGATCGGCGGGATGGTCGGGGCCGGGCTGTTCGTGAACACCTCGGTCATGATCGAGGGGGCGGGGCCGCTGGTGCTGCTGTCTTACCTGATGGCCGGGCTGATCGTCTTTATGGTCATGCGCATGCTGGGCGAGATGGCGATCGACTGCCCCGAGGCGGGGTCGTTCGTCGGGCATGTGCGGCGGGGGCTGGGGCATCGGGCCGCCTTCGTCACCGGCTGGTCGTACTGGCTGTTCTGGGTGGTGGTGGCCTCGGTGGAGGCCAAGGCGGCGGCGCTGATCGTGGCGCCGATGCTGGGCGTGGCCCAGTTGACGGTGGCGCTGGGGCTGATCGCGCTGATGACGGCCGTCAACATGGGGTCCGTGCGGGGGTATGGCGAGTTCGAATTCTGGTTCTCGCTGATGAAGATTACCGCGATCGGGGTGTTCACGCTCATTGCCGGGCTGGCGCTGTTCGGGGTGATCGGGTCTTCGCTGCATGGTGGGGTGGCGCATCTGTGGGACCAGGGCGGGTTCATGCCCCATGGGTTCGCGGCCTCGCTGTCGCTGCTGCCGGCGATCCTGTTCACCTTCGCGGGGGCCGAGATCGCGACCGTGGCGGCGGCGGAAACGGATAATCCCGGCTATAATATCGTCCAGGCGATCCGGACCGTCGTGGTGCGCGTGATGCTGTTCTACATGGGGTCGCTGGCCGTGATCCTGTGCCTGATTCCCTGGAACCAGATCCGGGCCGGGCACTCGCCGTTCCTTGATGTGCTGCATCGGATCGGCATTCCCGGCGCCGAGACCGCGATGACGGTGGTGGTGCTGGTGGCCATCGCGTCGTGCCTCAATTCCACCTTGTATGTCACGTCGCGCATTCTGTTCGAGATGGCGGCGCATGGCGATGCGCCGGCGGCGCTGGTGCGGACCGGGGCCAGCGGGGCGCCGCGCCGGGCGATTGCCATCGGCAGTCTGGTGGCCTGTGTGCTGACCGTGATTGCCGCGACCTTTCCGGGCGAGGTTTTCGGCTTTCTGCTCAATGCTTCCGGGGCGATCATCCTGTTCGACTATCTGATGGTGGTCTTCGCCCAGATCGCCCTGCGCCGGAAGATGTATGGCGAGGGGCGGCAGCCGGCCTTTCCGATGCTGCTGTTTCCCTACCTCTCATGGCTGACGGTCGGTGCCATCCTGCTGGTGATGGTGACGATGATCCTGACGCCGGATACGCGGGTGCAGATCGAACTGGGCAGCCTGACGCTGATTCTGATCGTGGCGCTGGGGGCGGTGACGCCACGTCGGCGCGGCCGCGCGCCGACGTGACGGCGCGCGGTTTCACACGGTTATTTTTTCGCCATTTCAACGCCATGATGATCGGACCATAGTGCCGTTGACGGGAGACCACGATCCCGTACGCGGACAGGAGTTGGTTTGCATGAACAGGCAGATTGTCAGGGGTGCCCTGCTGGCGCTGGGTGTGATCGCCGGGGGAACCATGGCGGTGGGCGACGCGGCCCCGGCGCAGGCGCAAGCCTATCGCTACGGGCCGGTGACGCCGGGCTGGGCGCCGCCCCCGATGCCGCCGCCGCGTGCCGAAATGGTGCCGCGCCCGCGCCCCGGCTGGGTTTGGGTCGGCGGCGGTTGGGACTGGGTCAATGGCGGATATGTCTGGGTACCGGGGCGTTATGTGCGCCGTGGCCGGTATGCCGGCTGGGGACCGGGGCGCTGGATGCAGCGTGGCCCGCGCTGGGTCTGGGTACGGCCCGGCTGGCGCTGACGGCCGGCTTGCGCTGACGGAACGATGTGAAAGTCCCCCCGTCAGCGCCGTGGGTCAGCGCCGTGGCTGACGGGGGTGGCTTCAGGTCGGGGTGTCGTCCAGCGTGATGACCAGGGGAACGTGGTCGGAGGGCTGGTTGCGGCCGCGTTCGTCCCGGTCCGGGTGGGCGTCGCGCAGGCGCTCCGCCAGGCGGGGGGAGAGCAGGGCGTGATCGATGCGCAGGCCGCAATCGCGTGACCAGGCGCCGGCCTGATAGTCCCAGAACGTGTATTGGCGGCCGTGCGGGTGCAGGGCGCGCACGGCGTCGGTCAGGCCCAGCCAGATCAGGCGGCGGAAGGCGGCGCGGGTTTCCGGGCGCACCAGGGCGTCGGTTGGCGGCAGGGCGCCGGGCGCGCAATCCTCGTCGGTCGGGCAGACATTATAGTCGCCGGCCAGCACGAAATCCCGGCCGGCATCGAGCAGGGCGCGCGCGTGCAGGGCCAGGGCCTCCATGAAGGCCAGCTTGGCCTCGTATCCCGCGCTGCCGCCCGAATTGCCGTTGGGGAGATACAGGTTGCCGAAGATCAGGCCGTTTGCCTCGATTTCCACATAACGGGCCTGCGGGGCGTCGTCGTTCAGCGGGGGCAGGGCGCGGGTCGTGATGGTGAAGGGCACGCGCGAGAGGATGGCGACGCCGTTATAGCTCTTCTGCCCGACCACGACCGGGTCGTAGCCGGCGGCGCGGAAGGCTTCGACGGGGAAGGCGGCGTCCTCGCACTTGATTTCCTGGAGGCCGAGCAGGTCGGGTTTCTCGCGCTCCAGCCAGTCCAGTACATGCGTCTGGCGCTGGCGGATGGAATTGACGTTCCAGCTTGCGATTTTCATCTTGGACGGGCGGCCTGCTCAGTCGATCGAGAAGCTGGTGCCGCACCCGCAGGACGAGGTGGCGTTGGGGTTGCGCACCGTGAAATGCGCGCCCATCAGCGAATCGTTGAAATGCAGTTCCGCGCCCGACAGCAGGTCCATGCTGGCGGGGTCGACCCGGACGCGGGCGTTGCCGACGGGCACCACGATGTCGTCGGGGCGGGCCTCGCCGTCCAGGGCGAAGCTGTACTGGAAGCCGTTGCAGCCGCCGGCCAGCACGCTGACCCGCAGCGCGGTGGAGGTGGCGTCGACGCCCGGCTGGGCGGCGATGATGTCCTGAAGCCGGGTCGCGGCCTCGGGCGAGACGCGGAAGGCCGTGTCGGGCGAGGGGGAAGTGGGAAGCGGCATGTCCATCGGGATCACCATCGTCGCGCGGCCCTTGGCGGCATGCTGAGCCAGCATGCTGGCCTTGCGGCGCCGGGCGGGTTATCGACAGGGGGCGGAGGTCCGGCTTGTCCGAGGCCGGGATTACGCCACCCATCCGGGATTGGGGTTATATATGAGCGTCGCACCCTATGCTGTCCAGACCGCCACCGCCCGGGGGCGTCTGCATGCCGAGGCGGAATCGCCCAGTCGTTCTCCATGGCAGCGCGACCGTGACCGGGTGCTGCATTCGGCGGGCTTTCGGACGCTGCAATACAAGACGCAGGTCTTCGTCAACCATCAGGGCGATTTCTTCCGCACCCGGCTGACCCACTCGCTGGAAGTGGCGCAGATCGCGCGCTCCATCGCCCGCAGCCTGTCGGTGGACGAGGACCTGACCGAGACGCTGGCGCTGGCGCATGATCTGGGCCACACGCCGTTCGGCCATGCCGGTGAGGACGCGCTGGCCGCGGCCATGCGGGATTGGGGGGGCTTCGACCACAATACCCAGACCCTGCGCCAGGTGACCAAGCTGGAACGCCGGTATTTCGATTTCGACGGGCTGAACCTGACCTGGGAGACGCTGGAAGGGTTGATCAAGCATAACGGCCCGGTGGACCACCCGACCGGCTATGTCGCCCGGTATGCGGACGGGCTGGGGCTGGATCTGTCCAGCTATGCCTCGGTCGAGGCCCAGATTGCCGCCATGGCCGACGATATCGCCTATCACGCCCACGACCTGGATGACGGGATGCGGGCCGGGCTGCTGGACCTGGCGGATCTGGCGGACCTGCCGGTGGTCGGCGCGGCGCTGGCGCTGGTGCGGGAGCGGGCGGGCGGGGTCGCCATGTCGGGCGACGTGGCCGAGGAGACGCATCTTCAGGACCGGATGCGGCATGAGACCATCCGCCGGGTGATCAATGCGCTGGCGGTGGATTTGACGGAGCAGACACGGCGCAATCTGGCGGAGCTGGCCCCGCGATCGGCCGATGACGTGCGCGGGGCCGCGATGCCGGTGGTGGCCTACAGCCCGGACATGGCGCGCGATAACGGGGCGATCCGCACCTTTCTGTATGCGCGGATGTATCGGCACTGGCGGGTCAACCGGATGACGCGCAAGGCGCGGATCGCGGTCGAATCGATCTTCTCGATTCTGGCCGACGATATTTCGCTGTTGCCGGACGGCTGGCGGCAGGAGGCGCGGGCGACCGACGCGATGGGTGCGCGGCGGATCGTGGCCGATTATATAGCCGGGATGACGGATCGATTCGCGATGGAAGAACATCGACGGTTGACGGATCTGTCCGTGGCGGGCTGAAACGCCCGACCAGTAACGTTCATACGCGCTGGGCGGGCGATCCGTCCGCGCCGGTGTTTCAGTGGGAAGCCGCATCGCATGTCCGACAGCCTGTTCGTTCGCTATCTCTCGCATGTGCGCGATGCCCTGCGACGGATCGTTCCGGACCTGCCGGAGGAGGTGGCGGCGCGGGTGGAACTGACCCCGACGCGCGATCCGGCGCATGGCGACATGGCGACCAATGCCGCCCTGCTGGCCGCCAAGCCGGCGCGGCGCCGCCCGGCCGAGATCGCGGCCGAACTGGCGGCGGCGCTGGTGGAGGTGCCGGGCATCGCGAAGGCGGAACCGGCCGGGCCTGGCTTCGTCAACCTGACGCTGGACGAATCGGTGCTGCGCGCGGTGGTGGGCGACGTGCTGCGGGCCGGCGAATCCTATGGCGACGCCACGCTGGGGCAGGGTGTCCGGGTGAATGTGGAATATGTCTCGGCCAACCCGACCGGGCCGATGCATGTGGGGCATTGCCGGGGCGCCGTCGTTGGCGATGCGCTGGCCAATCTGCTGGCCAAGGCCGGCTATGCGGTCACCAAGGAATATTACATCAACGATGCCGGCGCTCAGGTGATCGCGCTGGCCTGGGCCGCCTACTGGCGGTACCTGGAGGCCATCGGCACGACCATGGACCGCGAGGCGTTCGCCGCGCTGGTGCCCGGCGGCATCCAGTATGGCGGCGATTATCTGGTGCCGGTGGGGCAGGCGCTGGCCGAGTTGCACGGCACCGGGCTGGCCGGGCCGGATGGCCAGCCGGCGGCGGCCGAGCTCTGGATGGACACGGTGAAGCCCTTCGTGGTCGGCGCGATGATGGCGATGATCCGCGAGGACCTGGACGCGCTGGGCGTGCGGCATGATGTCTTTACCAGCGAGGCCGCGATCCTGGCCGGTGGCGTGACCGATCGGGCCATCGCGCGGCTGGATGCGCAGGGCCTGCTTTATGAAGGCGTGCTGGAGCCGCCGAAGGGCAAGCTGCCCGACGATTGGGAGGCCCGGCCGCAGACGCTGTTCCGCTCCACCGCGTTCGGCGACGACGTGGACCGGCCGTTGCGCAAGTCGGACGGGTCGAACACCTATTTCGCCAACGATATCGGCTATCACGACGACAAGGTGCGTCGTGGCGCGGACCTGCTGATCGATGTCTGGGGCGCCGACCATGGCGGTTACGTCACCCGGATGAAGGCGGCGGTGCAGGCGCTGGCGGTTGGGGGCAAGGCGGTCGGGTTCGATGTGCTGCTGTGCCAGATCGTGCGGATCGTGCGCGACGGGCAGCCGGTGCGGATGTCCAAGCGGGCGGGTACCTTCGTCACGCTGCGCGACCTGATCGACGAGGTGGGGCGCGATGCCGTGCGCTTTACCATGCTGACGCGCAAGGCCGATGCCCAGATGGAGTTCGATCTGGACCAGGTGGTGGCGCAGACCCGCGATAATCCGGTGTTCTATGTGCAGTACGCCCATGCGCGCTGCCGTTCCGTGCTGCGGGCGGCGCAGGAGATGCTGGGGGAGGCGGCGATTACGCCAGTGGCGCTGGTCGAGGCGGACCTCGATGGAATCGGGTCGGATGCCGAAATGGCGCTGCTGCGGCGGATCGCCCAGTGGCCGCGCACGGTGGAAGGGGCCGCCCAGGCGCATGAGCCGCACCGGATTGCCTTCTATCTTGGCGAGTTGGCGGGCGATTTCCATACATTGTGGAATCGTGGCCGCGATGATGCGACACTGCGCTTTCTGCAGGAAGATGATCTGGTTGCCACCCGTGCGAAGCTGGCGATGGTCGAGGCTACGGCCACGGTCATCCGTTCGGGTCTGGCGGTTCTGGGTGTTGAGCCGGTTGAGGAAATGCGATGAGCGATACCGATCCCTCCGGCCGCGACCCTTATGAGGACCGCCTGAACCGCGTGCGCGAGCGCATGAGCGCCGATTACGGCGATGAGGAAGCGCCGCCGCCACAGCGCAAGCGCCCGGCCCGCCGGGCCGGCGGATTGCTGGGCGCCGACCCCACGACGCGGCGGCTGGCCTATGGTGCGGCGGGGCTGGGTGGCTTGCTGGTGCTTGGCATCGGCGGCTGGGCGCTGCTGGGACACCAGCAGACGGGCATTCCCGTTCTTGGGCCGCCGCCCGGCCCGGTGCGGGTACGGCCGGTCGATCCGGGTGGCATGCAGGTTCTGGGAGCCGAGGCGCCAACTGGCGATGATGGCGCGGTGGCGCGTCTGGCACCGGGGCCGGAACAGCCGCGCCCCGACCGTCTGGCCCAGCAATACGGCCAGCCGCCGGCCACGGATGCGGCAACGGCAACGGCATCGACACCGGCCGCGACGCCGCCTGTTGCGGCATCCGTGCCGGCACCGGCCAGCGCGCCTGTGTCCGAGGCGCCGCTCGCGTCGCCTGCCGCCAGTCCCGCGCCGGCTGCCGCCGTTCCGGGCTCTGGTGCCGCGTTGCCGCCGCCGTCGGCGTCGCTGCCCGCCAAGCCTGCCGCATCCGCGCCGGTGGCCGCCAGTGCCGCGCCTGCGGTGGCGCCGGCCGCTCCGGTGGCGGGCGGGCGCTATGGCGTGCAGCTTGCGGCGCTGGATTCGCAGCAGGCGGCCGAGAAGGAGTGGGCGCGCCTGACGCAGCATTATCCGGAGCTGTTCGGGAGCCATACGCCGGTCATCGAGCGGACCGAACGCAATGGCGCCGTGTTCTTCCGGCTGCGCACGCGCGGGTTTGCCAGCATCGCCCAGGCTACGTCGTTCTGCGAGCATGTGCGGCTGAACGGTCTGGCCTGCACCCTGGCCGGGTTCTAGGCCGGGCCATTGGCGACCGCGCCCGTCGACAGTCTGCATGGGCCAGGGCAGGAGGGCCTGCCCGATGGGCTGACCGCGCCCATGCTGCATCTGGACGGGTTCGAGGGGCCGCTGGATCTGCTGCTGGAACTGGCGCGGGCGCAGAAGGTCGATCTGGCGCGGATTTCGATCCTGCAACTGGTCGAGCAATATCTGGCGATCGTTGAATCGGCCCGCCGCATCCGGCTGGAACTGGCGGCCGACTGGCTGGTGATGGCCGCATGGCTGGCCTGGCTGAAATCGCGCCTGCTGCTGCCGGCCGAGGACGGCGAGGATATCGACGCCGAGGAGGCGGCCGAACTGCTCCAGGCGCGGCTGGTCGAACTGGCGCGGATCGGGCAGGCGGCGGCGTGGTTGGGGGCGCGCCCCCAGTTGGGCCGCGACGTATTTGCCCGTGGCGAGCGCGAGGACCTGACGGAAATCGACCGTTCCGGGCTGGCGCTGGACCTGCCGCAATTGATGGGTGCCTATATGGCCGCCATGCGGCGGGGGGCGCGCAAGCGGGTCTATCAGCCTCGGCGGATGCATTTCTGGACGGTGCAGGACGCGCTGGCCCGATTGCACCGCCTGCTGGGCGCCGACACCATCCCCGGTGGCGGGGCGTGGTGCGAGCTTGGGGCTTTCCTGCCCGAAGGGGGGCCGGCGATGGAGGGCGAGGATGACGAGGAACGCATGCGGCAGCGCCGGGCGGCGATGGCCGGCACGCTGATCGCCGGGCTGGAACTGGCCCGCAACGGGACGATCGAACTGCGGCAGGATGAACAGTTCGGCCGGATCATGCTGCGCCCCAATGCCGGAGGGCAGGCGGTCGATGGTCCGGATGTGGGGCCGGATACGGGGCCGGATATGGCGCCGGAAATGGAGAGGATGGACGCGGCGGAATGACCGACGACAGTCAGCAGGCACCGTCCGCGCCGGTTTCCGGCGAGGAACCGGGTATTGCCGGGGCCGTGGGCAGCCCGGCTTCGGGACATTCCGAGGAGGCGGGGACGCCGGCCGTGCCGATGGCGATCCGGCTGATCGAGGCCATGATCTTTGCCAGCCCGGAGCCGGTATCCGAACGCGCGATCGCCGAATTGCTGGAGGGGCAGGGTCTGGTGCCGCCCGAGGCCGAGGATCTGGCGGCCTATGTGCGTGCCGTGATCGAGGGCGTCGTGAGGCAATATGAGGGACGGGGCGTGGCGCCGGTCCAGGTGGCCGGTGGATGGCAGTTCAGGACCGTGGCCGACCTGGCGCCCCGCCTGACCCGCGTGTTGCAGCGCCCGCGCCGACTGCCCCGTGCCACGCTGGAGAGCCTGGCGATCATCGCCTATCACCAGCCCTGCACCCGCGCGGAAATCGAGGACATTCGCGGCGTGTCGCTGAGCCAGCAGGTGCTGGACAATCTGCTGGAAGCCTCGCTGATCGTGCCGCGCGGGCGCAAGGAGGTTCCGGGGCGGCCGATCCTGTGGGGGACATCGGCCGATTTCCTGCGGCATTTCGGCCTGCGCGACCTGCGCGACCTGCCCCGGCGCGAGGAATTGCTGGTGGATGTGCCGGATAATCCCGTCCTGCGGGCCGCCGCTCCGGATGAGGCGAAGACGGAAGCGGTTTCCGCTCCGCCGGTGGCGTGATAGGTGTCCTTCCTTTCCGCGCCTGTTTCGACGCGGTTCGCGCCCTGTCATGTCTGAGTTGGTCAATGTCCATATCTGAGCCACGGATCGGTCATGTTTGATTTCGCATGGTCCGAGATGGCGCTGATCGGTGTCGTCGCCCTGTTGCTGATCGGGCCAAAGGACATGCCGGTGGCGATCCGCACCGTCACCGGTCTGATCAAGAAGGCCCGCAAGATGGCCTCGGAATTTCAGACCCATGTCGATGAGATGGTGCGCGAGGCCGACCTGACCGAGGCGCGGGATACGCTGAGCGGCATCCGGCGCTTCAATGTCCGCAACCAGATCATGCGGGCGATCGACGATGACGGAACGCTTCAGCGCACCTTCAACGAATCGCCGCTGGATACGCGGCCCGGAGCACCGCTGGTCCCGCCGCTGGGCGCGGCACCCGGTTACGATCCGGACGGGCAGCATCGTTATGGCTATGTGCCGCCGGCGCAGCCTCGGGACGATGCAGCCTTTCCGGCGGTCGTCGATGCCGGTCCTGCGCCCGCCCTGCTGCCGCCTGCCGTGGCGCGGCGGCTGGCGGCCGATCGGGCGCGGCTGCATCCGCCCGCTTTCCTGCCGCCGGTGCGGGTGATCCATGGGGCGCGGCGCGTGCCGGTGGATGCGCCCGGTGCGCGCACGGTGCACGCGGGAGAGCCGACGTGATGGACGAGTCCAAGCCGGGAGCGACGAACCTGAACGACGACAATCGGAGCCATGGCGATCCGATCAACGACCAGCCGATGCCGCTGCTGGAACATCTGGTCGAATTGCGGCGCCGCCTGATCTGGTCGGCGGCGGCGTTCGGACTGTGTTTCCTGCTGTGCTACCATTTCTCGGCGCGGATCTATCTGTTTCTCGCCCAGCCGCTGGGCGACGTGATGCGCGCACAGGGCGAGCAGCCGCATCTGATCTATACGGCGCTGTATGAAGCCTTCTTTACCTACATCAAGGTGGCGATCTTCGGCGCGGGGTTCCTGTCCTTTCCGATGGTGGCCATGCAGGCGTGGATGTTCGTGGCGCCGGGGCTGTATCGCAGCGAGAAGCGGGCCTTTCTGCCGTTTCTGGTCGCGACCCCGATCATGTTCGTGATGGGGGCGGCGCTGGCCTATTATTTCGTCTTTCCCTTCGCCTGGAAATTCTTCCTGTCGTTCCAGACCGCCGACGGGCAGGACGGGCTGCAGATCCAGCTTCAGGCCAAGGTGTCGGAATATCTCGCGCTGGTCATGAAGCTGATCATGGCGTTCGGCGTGGCGTTTGAACTGCCGGTGGCGCTGACGCTGCTGGCGCGGGTGGGGATCGTGACCGCCGCCACGCTGAAACGCTTCCGGCGCTATGCCTATGTGGGGGCTTTCGTGATCGCGGCGATCCTGACGCCGCCGGATATCATCACCCAGACCGGTCTGGCGGTGCCGCTGATCGGGTTGTACGAAATTTCCATCATCTGTGCGCGCATGGTTCAACCCAAGCGCCCCGAGGACCCGGACCAGGAGAATTCCGATGCATGACCTTCGCGCGCTCCGCGCCGATCCGGCCGCTTTTGACGCATCCCTGACGCGCCGGGGCGATGCCCCCGTTGCCGGTCATGTGGTGCGGCTGGACGAAGACCGGCGTGCCGCCGTCACGGCGTTGCAGGATCGGCAGGCCCGGCGCAAGACGCTGTCGAAGGAGATTGGAACCCTGCGGCGGACGGGAGCCGACAGCGCGGCGCTGGAGGCAGAGGCTGTTGCGCTGCGCGAGGAGATCGAGCGGCTTGAAGCGGTGGTCCGGGATTGCGATGCCGAAATCCGCGATCTGCTGGTGACGCTGCCCAACCGGCTGGATGAGGCCGTGCCCGATGGGGCGGACGAGGCCGCCAATGTGGTCGTGCATCAGGTCGGCGAGCGGCGGAACTTCGCCTTCGCCCCGCGCGAGCATTTCGCGCTGGGCGAGGCGCTGGGCATGATGGATTTCGAGACCGCGTCCAAATTGTCCGGTGCGCGCTTCGTGGTGCTGCGGGGGGCGCTGGCGCGGATGGAGCGGGCGCTGGGGCAGTTCATGCTCGACCTGCATGTGCAGGAGCATGGCTATACCGAGACGGCGGTGCCGGTGCTGGTCAATGAGGCCGCGATGTTCGGCACCGACAAGCTGCCGAAATTCGCCGACCAGTCCTTCCGCACCGAGGACGGGCGCTGGCTGGTGCCGACCGCCGAGGTGCCTCTGACGGCCAGCGTGGCGGGGGACATTCTGCCGGGGGCGGCCCTGCCGCGCCGGATGGTGGCGCTGTCCTCCTGTTTTCGCAGCGAGGCCGGGGCATCCGGCCGCGATACGCGGGGCATGCTGCGGCAGCACCAGTTCCAGAAGGTGGAGATGGTGTCTGTCACCCGGCCGGAAGACAGCGACGCGGAACTGGAGCGCATGACACGATGCGCCGAGACGGTGCTGGAGCGGCTGGGCATTCCCTATCGCCGCATGCTGCTGTGCGCCGGCGATACCGGTTTCGGTGCGGCGAAGACGTTCGACCTGGAAGCGTGGCTGCCGGGGCAGGATGCGTGGCGGGAGATTTCGTCGTGCTCCACCACGCGCGATTTCCAGGCGCGGCGGATGAATGCCCGTTTCCGGCCGGCCGAAGGGGCCGCGCCGGAGTTTGTCCATACGCTCAACGGCTCCGGCCTGGCGGTCGGGCGCACGTTGATCGCGGTGATGGAGAATTACCAGAACGAGGACGGCAGCATCACGGTGCCGGAGGTGCTGCGGCCGTATATGGGTGGGCTTGCGGTGGTGGGAGTGCCCTGACGCGCGCCGGGGCGTCAATATTCCCCGCCCAGATTGAGTTGCGGTCGGTTCGCGACACCGGGTGACGGTGGATCGAACTGTCGGAATGCGTTTTTCGGCGGAGCGGGGCGCTGGGGTGGAGGGGCGTGCGCGCAGGAGGCGAGCAGCGTGACAAGGGCGATTCCGAACCATCGCGAAATCGCCTTTATCCCGTGCATTTACGCCTCCAGAAGCCGTTGGCCCACATAGTCGCCGGACGCGCGTCCGGGGCAGGCGAACAGGCCGCCGCCGACATGGGTGGTGAACTGGTTCATCATATCGAATTTCGACATGCGTTCGAAGATTTTTGTGAAACCGGTACGCGGGTCCTGCTGATAGGCGAGGAACATCAATCCGGCGTCGAACTCGTTGCCCTGGCGCCACGGCGGCCATCGTTCGGCGACGTAGCTCAAACCGTTGTCATAGGCATAGGCGCGCCTCAGAATCTGGGCGCCCTCATTTTCCTCGGGAGCCGCGAGGCGCGCGTGGGCGCCCTGGGCCGTGACGGGGTTGCCGTCCTTGTCCATCTGCTTCAGCGTCAGGGGTTGGAACTCGCGGTGGCCGCCGATGGGCGCGCCGCTCTGTTTCTGGCGCCCCATGGTCTGTTCCTGGAACCCGACTTTCATCCTGTCCCAATGTTCCAGCGCCATGCGGATGATGCGCGCGACCAGATAGGTTCCGCCCTGCATCCAGGGCAGATCGTCCGGCGCGGCCCAGAGGACGCGATCGGCGACCTTGGGGTCGTCGATGTCGGGATTGATCGTTCCGTCCTTGAAGCCCATCAGGTTGCGCGGCGTTTTGCCCTTGCCGAAGCTCGGCATGAAGCCGGTCTGGGCCCAGCGGGGCGTTGCCGTGTCGTAGGCGAGCGCCGCGAGGACGCGTATGGCGTGAAACGCTGTCTGCGGATCGCCCGCGCAACTCTGGATGCACAGATCGCCGCCCGTATGGGCCGGGACGAGTTGATCTCCGTTGAAACGCGGAAGATCGGCCAAGGGCGCCGGACGCCGGGCGGCCAGATTGTAACGATCCTTGCCGTCCTTGAGGAACAGGCCGGGGCCGAAGCCGAAGGTCAGCGTCAGACCCTTCGCCGACAGCCCTTCCGCGTCTTGTGGATCGACGAAGCCGGGGACGGGCCGTCCGGCCATCAACGCATCGGCCGCCATGCTCCAGCGCCGCATCAGCGCGGCGACGTCCTGACGCTTTTCGGCGGTCAGGTCGAAGGCGATGAAATAGAGAAAGGGCTGTTGCGGCGTCGCGATCCCCGGTTGGTGCGGCACGGAAGGCGTTATGGCGAAAGCGGGTGACGAGGCGAGCAGGTGCGTGCCCGCAACGCCCAGCGCCGCACTGAGAACGGCGCGGCGCGGCAGTGAAATGATCATAGCCGGTCGCCTCAAGGCGCGCTCAGATTGAGCGTGTTCATATCATCCTCGACATAATAGAAACCTTTGTTGTCCGGTGTCATGGCCAGGCCGAAGAGATCGCCGTTGCCGGGCGGTTGCTGCGCCTGGTCGCTGTCCACCCATTGCGCGTAGATCTGTTTTTTGGCGTCCGGGTCGATTTCGACGACCTGCCCGTTGCGCCCGTTGGCGACCAGCAGGTGATGTCCGGGCACCCAGATCATCGCCAGGGGCCAGTTCAGCAATCCCCCCTTGGTAATGACCCGCCCCACCGCGTCGTTCTGGCGTGTGACCGGGTCCGTGCGGTTCACCGCATTGTCGATGGCGGTGACTTCCTCGTCATACCCGTCGGTCACGTAAAGCGTGCCATCGGTGTCGAGGGCGAGGCCGGTCGGGCCAAAGAGAAAATTGTCGCGATCCGCGCGTCCGGCGAACCCGCTGGCGACGACCGTCTGCTTTTCGAGAACCGGCGGCTGACCAGATGGAATGCGCAGATTCATCCGCAGTACGGTCGCATTGTGCAGGATCGGCGGATAATGGGTGACGGGGTCGCGCACATCGGGCGCCGGCAGGCCGGCGGCGGCCATCGAGATGAACAGCACGGCGGAATCGCCGTTATCGATGCTGGCGATATCGCCCCATGGGCCGGTGATGAGGGGTCCCTTCCATGCCTCGGTGAACGTGCCGTTGGCGTCGAAGACGAGCACGCAACCGTCGCCCTTCGTCCCGGTCGTGCCGTCCTTGCTCGGCGTGCTGCCGACAATGACCCACCCGGATTTCAGGATTGTCAACGCGGTCGTAAAGCCGATTCCTCCCGGGCAGGCGGCAAGGTTGGGTGGCACGCTCGCAAAAAGCCGCGATGTCTTCGTCGCGGGCGAATAGACGACAAGCGTCGTGCCGGTCCCTTGAAGATTGGTGATGTTGTTGAAATTCGTGACCATCACCTCGTCCTTGTGCAAGACACCCATGTCTTGCGGCACCAGGAAGACGGCGTAGGGGTTCAGGTCGCCATTGCCGGGGCTTGTGGAAGCGAGCATCATGTGGCGGTGGATCGTCTCCAGGAAGCCTTTGGGGGCCGCCGCGGCATGTTGGCTCCCGCAGGCCCAGGCGGCGCCGACAAAGGCAAGGGCGGAGAGAATGGAGCGCATCGTGGGTCTCATGAGGTTTGCACCCGGAGCATTTCCACCGAACAACAGGTTCGATGGAAATTTTCTGGTTTGTTGTTTTTTACGAGCGGTTTAACCTTTTCGAACGCACGCGTTCAAAAAGGATATGCTCTAGAAAGCGATGTTCGAGCGGAGGCCGATGACCGCGATGTCCTTGATCCGCCGGTCGGGATGGAGCGGATTGGGCACGCCGCCCGAGGGGTTGAAGATGTACTGGAAATCGGGCTGCAATTGCAGCCAGCCCGTCATCTGGCATTGGTACATCAGTTCCATGTAGGATTCGCCGCCCTGCGCGGGGCTGTAGGCGCCGGTATATCTGCGAACGGCACGATCGTAATTCGCCAGCGCGCTGCTGACATGGGTGTACCCCATGGCGAGGCCGAGCGTATCGTCCTGCCGGTACGGCAGCGGGTCTTTGAAGGTGAAGCCGAAATTCATGCTGAAATCGATGGGAACACGATCGGCCTGGGGCGTGCCCATGGCGCGGCCAAAGACGTTGAATGTCCGGTTGGGATCGACATGGCTGCGCCAGAGCATCTGGTCCGCGACCGCATAGAAACTGAACGCGCCCCGATGGGTCAGGGCTGTGCCGTTACTGGCGGGCGAGGCCAGCGCATTGCCCGTATTGTCCCAATACTGGTCGGAAAATGGTTCCGAATCATACCATCCGCCAATACGGTAGACGCGCGAAAGCGCCTCTACCTCATCGGGCGAGACCATGGCCCCCAGCCCCGGATAAACATATTGGAATTCCACGATCGCCATGACGCCTCGATTGAGGACGAAACTGGTGCCCGACCGATTGCTCTGCTGGGCGTCGCCCGAGACGTTATAGGCCGGGCTGCCGCTGAAGATGCCAGCTTGCACGTAAAGCGGCGTCGTAAGCCAGTATTTGCCGCGCACGCCAAGCGCGGATAGCGGATAGGCTGGACCGCCGCCCGGCAGATCGGCGGAGGGGACCATCGGCCAGCCGAACATGGTGTTGGCGAACACAAGCGCGTTGCTGCTGACCATCCATTCCTGATCGAGACTCTGTTGGCCGATCTTGATGTCCAGCTTCTGCTGGTCGAGAAGCTTCTGATCGAACCAGAGTTCCCAAAGCCGCGTCGAACGGTCGGCTTCGATGCCGCTGATGGTCTGATAGGCGTCGAGATTGTCGGCGCTGAGGTTGCGGCCGTGGACCTGCTCCATGCTGACCTGGAATGTTCCGCCATACCAGCCGAAGGCGCGCTGGGTGTTCATCTGAAGTACTGCCACGGTCAGGCCGTCATAATCGGCACCGCGACGCATGCCGCCGGAAGGATTGCCGAACACCTCGGATGTTTCCTGGACGGCGAGTACGATACCGGCTTTTCCCAGTTCCGAGCGCAGGCCCCACATGTTGCCGAGCAGATTCGCGCTGCGCTTCCAATTGTCGAGAAAACCGAAGACGCCGTTTGACGATTCGTCTCCGGCCGCCGCTGCGTTACCCATATTGACCATCGGCGCGACCGCGTGAGCGCTGGTGCCGGTAAGCAGAAACGTTACGATGAAGCCACATATTCGCCGGGAGTGAGGATTCTTCCCGCCTTTTTGTCTGATGCGCTCACGATAAGACACTTGTTTCGTTCCATGCAGATGCGACTTAATATTAATTTCATGTGCGGCAATGTTTTGCAATAGATTTTCATAATCATTCTCATTTTCAGGGAACGGAAACGGTCGGGTCGCGTTTCAAGGGATTCGGGTCTTGGAACGGGCGCGACCGCAGGCCAGGCGGTTCGGGACGATGGAGCCGGTCAGACGACGTCGTGTCGTTCGGCGATCAGCGCGTCCGGAGGCTCTTGCCGCGCGGTCTGTCTGTCCGCTTGTAGGTGTTCGGACCAGGGGGGTGATCGCTGGATCTGCCGTCGCCGGATTGGCTGCGAGGTCCATGACCGGGGTGTTTCGATACCGGGCGTCCCCGCCCGGCTTCGTCCGCGCGGGCGCGGCTGCTCTGCTGGCGCAGAACGTCTTCGATCCAGTCGTTGAGGCGGGCGGTGGCGTCTTCGGCGTCTTCGCTCGCGCGGTAGGCGTCGGGGAAGCGCAGGGCCAGCCAGCGCCAGGCGACCAGGCGCTTGTGGCGTTTTTCCGCGCGTTCCAGCTCGACGCGATCGGCGCGTTCGGCGGGGGGGAGGCGGCCGGTGCCGGGGGGAATGACCGGACGGTCGGCGGCGTGATCGGCGGCCCACTGGACGAGGCGCTGGATGCCGTTGTCGCGGTCGTCCACCGGGCACATCGCATAGACCCAGCGCTGGGCCAGCGTCAGGCCGGTGACACCTTCCAATGCGGTGGCGATGGCGAACGCCTGCTCCATGTTGGCCAGGCGGTAGTTCGGGTCGTCATGGCGCAGCACGGCGCGGCGGATGCGCGACAGCACGCCGAACAGGCTCTCGGACCCGATTTCGGCCGCGACCGCCTGGATGATGTCGGAATCGGGCTGGACCTGCGGGCGCAGGTCGGTCGGTTCGGCCGGTGGCGCGGCGAGCATGGTGCGCACGAACGCGGCGCTACCCGCGCCGGCCAGCACCGCCACGATGCCCTGTTCGTGCTTGCCGTAGCGGCCGGCGCGGCCGCCGATCTGCTTGACCTCCTGCGCGTTCAGGTCGCGGGTCTGGGTGCCGTCGAACTTGCGCAGGGCGGTGAAGATCACGCGCCGGATCGTCAGGTTCAGGCCCATGCCGATGGCGTCGGTGGCGATCAGGATATCGGCGGCGCCGTCGTTGAAGCGCTGGGCTTCGGCCCGGCGGACCTCGGGGCTGAGGGCGCCGTAGACCACGGCGACCTTGCGGCCGCGTGCGACCAGCAGGGCGCGCAGGTCCAGCACCTCGCGCCGTGAGAAGGCGATCAGCGCGTCATGCGGTTTCAGGTCCTTGATCTGGACCGCCTCGCTGGCGGTGACCAGCGGGCCTTTGCGTTCCAGTCGGACTTCATCCAGCGGGTCGCCGCAGAGTTCGGCGATGCGGCGGACCATCGGCACGCAGTCAGGGGCGCCCAGTACGTAGAGGTGCCGCGCGGGGGCGCCCATGATCGCCGCCGTCCAGGCCGCGCCGCGATCGGGGTCCGACAGCATCTGGGCTTCGTCGATGATGGCGACGTCGACGGGGTTGTGCAGCGGGCACATCTCGACCGTGGCGGCAAGGTGGCGGCTGCCGGGGACGTCGATCCGCTCTTCGCCCGTTGCCAGCGAGGTGGGGACGCCGCGCGCGGTCAGGGCTTCGCGGAATTCGTGGGCCAGCAGGCGCAAGGGGGCCAGGGCCATGCCGCTTTCGGCCCGTGCCAGGGCTTCCAGCGCCGTGTGGGACTTGCCGCTGTTGGTCGGGCCGGTGACCAGGGTGATCCGGCGCTTCAATGCGCGTGCGGTCTTGAAATGTGCGGCGTAGCGATCGAGTGCCGCGACGCGGGCGATGACGGCGTTGCCGACCTTGCGGGTGCCGGCGTCGGGAACCAGGGCGGGGGTGGTGGGGGCGCCGCCGCGCCATTCCGGCAGGTGCTTGCGCAGCGCCACCAGTTCCCTGGGGTCGAATTCCCAGTGCTCCGTGCCGTCCGGCTGCGGCACGCGGCGGGCGACGGGCAGGCGGTTTTCGGCGATCCAGCGCAGGGCTTCCTTGCCCGAGCAGCGCAGCAGGCGGGGGACCTCGGAGAAGCCGACCAGGCTGGCTTCCCATTCCTGCAGCCGGCGTTCTTCCTCGGTGCGGCGGGTGCGGGCGGCCTGTTCGATGGCCTCCTGTTCCTGCCGCCTGATGTCGGCGTCGCGCCGCATGCCCTCGACGAAGCCCGAGCGCGGGTCCAGCGCGAAGGCTTCGGCCACCGCGCGCGACAGGGTTTCGGTCTCGGCGGGGGTCAGGACGCGGCCGGTGCCGTCGAACAGGTCGGCGCGGATGGTTTCGACCGCCGCCTCGGGGGTGGGGGCGGTGGCCCGCAGGCGCGCGCGGATGACGGCGGACAGCGCATCGAGCAGCCGGGCGTCATCGGGTTCGGGGTCCTCGATCGTGGCGGCGGCGGCTTCGGTATCCGCGCGGGTGACCCACACCTGGCCCGACCGGCGGGTGAGGTCCATCAGGCGCGAGCCCCACGGCTTGCGGCGTACGGTACACAGCGCCGCGCGGAAAGTTGCATCGTCGACGCGATCCTGCCCCGGTGTCAGGGCACGGGCGATCGTGCGTTCCAGTTTGGGCAGTTCGCGGGTTTCGACGGTCAGGCCGGTTTCGGCAATGGCGGCGGCGACGGCGCTGACGGCGGGGGAATTGGATGTCATATCCGGTTTGTGCGCCATTGCGCGTCATCTCACAACGGTTGTGCGTGGGGCAGATCTGCCCGTGTCTCAACCCTCCGATCGCGGTTTTGTGCTGGCATCGGGGGCGTAGGGTGCTTAAACATCTCTCCCTCCTGCACGAACGGGGCGCATGCCGCGGGTCGTGGCCTATGAGTTCCTGTCATGACGGAGAGTTCTGATCTCATGTCCGATACGTTGACCATGCCTGTTGGGACCACCCCTGTCGGGACCCTGCCTGCGGAGGCCGTGCCGAGCGGTCTGGAACCCGTTCCGGGTGAGGCTGGCGTGTATCATCTGGCCGAGCCGACCAAGACCTACGGCCATCTGAATGCCGAGACGGTCCTGACCGTTCATCACTGGACCGATCGTCTGTTCAGCTTCACCACCACCCGCGATGCCGCGCTGCGGTTCGAGAACGGGCAGTTCGCGATGATCGGCATCGAGGTCGAGGGCAAGCCGCTGCTGCGCGCCTATTCGATCGCGAGCGCGAATTACGAGGAACAGCTCGAATTCCTCTCCATCGCCGTGCCCGACGGCCCGCTGACCTCGCGCCTGCGGCACGTCAAGCCGGGCGACAAGGTGCTGATCGGCCGCAAGCCCACCGGCACGCTGCTGCTGGACAATCTGCGCCCCGGCCGCAACCTGTATTTCCTCTCGACGGGTACCGGGCTGGCGCCGTTCATGAGCCTGATCAAGGACCCGGCGGTTTATGAGCGGTTCGACAAGGTGATCCTGAGCCATACGGTGCGGATTTCGGGCGAACTGGCCTATGCCAACCATATCCGCCACGAACTGCCGCAGCATGAATTCCTGGGCGAGGATGTGTCGGGCAAGCTGCTGTACTATCCGGCGGTGACGCGAGAGGAATTCGCGGTGACCGACCGCATCACCAAGCTGATCGAGTCCGGCAAGATCTTCACCGATCTGAATATTCCGGAACTGGACCCCGAGCATGACCGCGTGATGATCTGCGGTTCGCCCGAAATGCTGGCCGACACCGAAGCACTGCTGGAATCCCGCGGCTTCGACGAGGGCAACAATTCGAAGCCCGGTGCCTATGTGGTCGAAAAGGCGTTCGCCGAACGCTGATCGGGAATCCGACATGACGTATGATTTCGACCTGTTCGTCATCGGTGCGGGGTCGGGCGGTGTGCGTTGCGCGCGCATCGCCGCCGCGCACGGTGCTCGCGTGGCCGTCGCCGAAAACCGGCATTGGGGCGGCACCTGCGTCAATCTGGGGTGCGTGCCCAAGAAGCTGATGGTGCAGGCCGCCGAATATGGCGATCTGGCCCGTGACAGCCATGGGTTTGGCTGGGAGGTCGCCCCCGGCCATCATGACTGGGCGGCGCTGATCGCCGCCAAGGACCATGAGATTACGCGCCTGAACGGCATCTATGTCTCGATGCTGGAAAAATCCGGGGTGAGGCTGTTTACCGGCACCGCCCGGTTCGAGGATGCGCATACCGTCGTGATCGGGCCGGGCGCGTTGGCGCCCGACGCGCCGGTGCGGCGCGTGACGGCGGCGCGGATCGTGATCGCGACCGGGTCGCGGCCGGATCTGCCCGAGATTCCGGGAATCGAGCATGCGATTTCCTCAGACCAGGCGTTTCATCTCGACGCGCGGCCGAAGCGGGTGTGCATGGTCGGCGGCGGTTATATCGGCGTGGAGTTCGCCGGTATCTTCCAGGGGCTGGGGTCGGAGGTCGATCTGGTCTATCGCCAGCATCTGCCGCTGCGCGGGTTCGACCATGATCTGCGCACGGCGCTGCACGAGGCCATTGAGAGCAGGGGTATCCGGCAGCATGCCGGGCGGTCGCCGGTTGCGATCCGTGCCCATGGCAGCCACTACACGGTCGAACTGGATAATGGCGCGAAGATCGAGACCGATTGTGTGTTCTTCGCGACCGGGCGCAATCCGAATGTGGATGCGCTGGGGCTGAACCATGCCGGTGTGTCGGTGACGGCGGGTGGGCGGATCGTCGTCGATGCCATGGGCGAGACCAACGTGCCGGGCATCTTCGCCATCGGTGACGTGACGAACCGGATGAACCTGACGCCGGTTGCCATTGCCGAGGGCCATAGTCTGGCCGATCGTCTGTTCGGTCACGGACATCCGCGCGAATGGTCGCTGGAGACGACGCCCAAGGCCGTGTTCTTCTCGCCGCCGCTGGCCAGTGTCGGCCTGACCGAGAGCGAAGCCGCGCGCGAGGGCAATGTCGATATCTATCTGGCGCGCTTTACGCCGATGCGTCACACGCTCAGTGGCCGCACGCGCAAGACGGTAATGAAGCTGGTGGTGGATCAGGCGAGCCAGAAGGTCGTCGGTGCGCACATGCTGGGTGACGATGCGCCGGAGATGATGCAGGGGCTGGCCATTGCCGTGACGGCGGGGCTGACCAAGCAGGATTTTGACCGCACGGTCGGCATTCATCCGACCTCGGCCGAGGAGTTCGTGACCATGCGGACGCGCACGCGGGTCACGGAGCGGTCCAGCGACTGAACTGTGCGATGTTGCCCGTTCCGGACGCGCGCCGGATCGGGCAGCGCGCGTTTTCCTGGCGGATGACTTAGCGCGGCGTGACCCAGCCATTGCCTGTGGCGTCGCCGAGCTGGCCCTGACCGTAGGGGCTGCTGCTCTGATAGGCGCTGCCGAAGCGTGACAGGTCGGTGCCGGTGACCGCGTCGCGATGCACGTTGGCTTCGTGATCCGGGTCCGGCCCATGCGTCATGTCCATCGACGGTGCGTCCTGATAGCCGGGCGGCAGGCTGCGACGGCCTTTGACGGTCAGGTCTTCGCCGCGCTGGGCTTCGACCCCGTCCTGGTTCTGCGGATGCTGCTGCGTGTCGCCAGGTGCTGCGAGCGCGGGGACGGCAAGCAGGCAGAAGCCGGCCAGAAGCGGAAGCAGGCTGGTGCGGAATGTGGCCGGCATGGGAAATCCTTCCATTTCATATGGGACACACCATGTCATGTGTGCCTTGGGCCGTTAAGACCCCTTCCATGCCGCAGGTGGGCGAGAGGGGGGCCTTGCGGGGCGATCCGTGGCATATGATAGCGACCTGTCCCTGTTCCAGCCGGTCTAGCCGATTGCGGCGGGCCGTTGCACGCCCGGAAAACATGGCAGGCAGGCGGGGAAAGCGGTGCATCGGTCATGCGGGCGTACGAATATGTCGTCCGGCGCCTGCGAGACGATGATCCTCTTTGCGTTGAGAGGCGATTTTCGACATAAAGGCTCCCCCGTTGCAAGGCCGGCCATCGGGGCGCGGGCTGGGGAAGATGGCGGCGCGCATCGCTGGGATGTCGCGACCGGACGATCAGAGGAATTTTAGGAACCGACCATGAGTGCGACGCACAGCCACGACAAATCTTCCCGGCAGGCCTGGACGCCGGAAAGCTGGCGGTCGTTTCCCATCCGTCAGGTTCCGTCATATCCCGACGCGACCGTGCTACAGGCGGTCGAGGACCGGCTGCGCCGATATCCGCCGCTGGTCTTTGCCGGCGAGGCGCGGCGCCTGAAGGCCAGCCTGGCCGCCGCATCGCAGGGCAAGGCCTTCGTGTTGCAGGGCGGCGCGTGCGCCGAGAGCTTCAGCGAGTTTACCGCCGATATCGTCCGCGACACGTTCCGCGTGCTGTTGCAGATGTCGGTGGTGCTGACCTTCGGTGCCAAGGTGCCGGTGGTGAAGATCGGCCGCATGGCTGGCCAGTACGCCAAGCCCCGTTCGTCGGACAGCGAGACGGTGGATGGCGTGAGCCTGCCGTCCTATCGCGGTGACATCATCAACGGTGCGGCCTTCACGCCCGAGGCGCGGATTCCCGACCCGGTGCGGATGGAAACCGGCTATTTCCAGTCGGCCGGGGTGATGAACCTGCTGCGGGCATTTGCCGGCGGCGGCTATGCCAACCTGCATGAGGTGCATCGCTGGAACCTGGGCTTCGTCGAGCGTTCGCCGCTGGCCAAGCGTTATGGCGTGCTGGCCGAGCGGATCGACGAGACGCTGGCTTTCATGGCCGCCTGTGGCGTGACCGGTGCCACCAGCCGGCAGTTGGACGAGACCGAGTTCTATACCTCGCACGAGGCGCTGCTGCTGCCTTATGAACAGGCTTTGACGCGCATCGATTCCACGACGGGGGAATGGTACGACTGCTCGGCCCATTTCGTCTGGATCGGTGATCGGACCCGCCAGCCGGATGGCGCGCATGTCGAGTTCCTGCGTGGCGTGCGCAACCCGATCGGCATCAAGGTGGGACCGACGACGACGATCGAGGATCTGGAGCGCCTGCTGGAGATCCTGAATCCGAAGGACGAGCCGGGCCGGATCTCGCTGATCTCGCGCATGGGGGCCGAGGGCGTGACGCGGCATCTGCCGGCGCTGCTGCGCAAGGTCGTGGCCTCGGGACGCACGGTCACATGGTTGTGCGATCCGATGCATGGCAACACGATCTCGACCGTCAACAAGATCAAGACCCGGTCGTTCGAAGCGATTTTGAGCGAGATTCGCGGGTTTTTCGACGTGTTTCAGGCGGAAAACGCGCACCCTGGCGGGGTGCATGTGGAGATGACCGGGCAGAACGTGACGGAGTGCGTGGGCGGTGCTCACCGCTTGACGGAAGCCGATCTTGGTGAACGGTATGAGACCTTCTGCGACCCGAGGCTGAATGCCGAGCAGTCGCTGGAGATGGCATTCCTGCTGGCCGAGGAACTGACGGCGCGCCTGCGTGGCGGGTCGGGCAAGACGGGCACGGAGGCCGCGTAACGGAAAAAACATCGGAGGAACGATGTCGGCAGTCCAGTCACCTACGGCATTCGGTCCATCTCAGGCGCTCGATGATGCGACCATCCGGGCGCGGACCGATGCGTATTTCAACCGGACGCGCGACATCGTCACCCGCTTCGGCGATCGGCGGGTGACCTATGCCCTGTTCGTCCGCCGGCCGGTCCTCTCCGCGACGCGGCTGATGACCGAATGGCTGGACAACGTGGCCCGCGTCAGGGGGATAACCCTGACGCATGAGGTGATGTTTGCCGAGGGCGCGTGGGTCGGGGCGGGGGAGCCGCTGGTTTACATCACCGGCTCGTTCGCGGCGCTGGCCGACCTGGAGACTCTGCTGTTGCAGAAGCTCGGGCCGCCCTGCGTGGCGGCGCTGAATGCCTACCAGATGGCGATGGCGCTGCCGAAGGTGCGCTTTCTCGCCATGGAGGCCCGGCATTGCGCCGGCTTCGAGATGCAGGAGCAGATGGCCTATGCGGCCTCGATCGGCAGTCTCGCGGCGCGGAGCGAGGGGGCGCTGGGTTTTGTCGGTGGTGCGAACGATGCCACGGCGGGCTTTTTCGGCCAGTCGGCCGGGCTGGGCACCATGCCGCATGCCCTGATCGGCTATGCGGGCTCGACGCTGCGCGCCGCCGAGATGTTCCATGAGGCGTTTCCCGAATCCGACCTCGTGGTGCTGACCGATTATTTCGGGCACGAGGTCACGGACGGGCTGGCGGTGTGCCGCGCCTTTCCCGAACTGGCGGCGGCGGGGCGGCTGGCGGTGCGGCTGGATACCCATGGCGGGCGGTTTCTGGAGGGGCTGGACCCCCAGAAATCCTATGCCGCGCTGGAGCGGAATACCCCCGGCACCATCCGGCGCTATCGGTCCGAGACCGAATTGCGGAATCTGGTCGGGACCGGTGTTTCGGCCGCCGCGATCTGGCGCATGCGCGAAGTATTGGACGAGGCCGGGTTCCCGAAGGTGCGGATTATCGTCTCGTCGGGGTTCAACGTCGAGAAATGCCTGGCGATGGCCGATGCGCATGCGCCGATCGACGTGGTGGGAACCGGCTCGTTCATTCCCGATCGCTGGTCGGAAACCTATGCGACCGCCGACATCGTGTCGTATGACGGCGAACCCCGCGTGAAGGTCGGCCGTGAGTTTCTGCTGCGTCGCGCGGGCGATCGGGCTGCCGCCGGCACTTGATCCCATTCTGCCGTCGGGGCATGGCCCTGCGGGCATCATGACAGGGAATTGCGCATTTGACCGATACTCCTCCCATTTCCGAATCCACGGCGGACGAGTCGGGCTGGCGCGTCCGGATCATGGATCTGTCGGGCGGCGCCGAAGAGGGAATCGTCGAGGAAATCGGCGGTTTCGTCGATCTGTCCCATGCCAATGCGTTTGCGCGGGCCTATGTGCGCGACAGCATCGAGCGTTGCCGGGTGCCCGGTGCCGCGCCGCGCGAGGTGCTGCAATCGTGGCTGACGTTCGGCGAGGATGCCGAAATCCAGGACGCGGGTGACGAAGCCTGGCGTTCGGCGAACGAACTGGACGATTTCACGGCCAATCCCGCCACGTCGATGGAGCGGGACTGGCGGGCGCTGGACCCGCGCCGGCTGGTCGAGGATGACGAGGACGATATCGAAGAATAACGGCCGGGCCGGCGGGCGTTCCGGCTGGTCTTTCCGGCGCGTCCGACGCATATAGGCGGCATGAAACTCCGCTTTGCGCCCAGCCCGACGGGCTTGATCCATGTCGGCAACGCCCGTCAGGCGATTGCCAACGCCCTGTATGCGCGCCGCCATGGCGCCACGTTCCAGCTCCGCATCGACGATACCGACCGCGAGCGTTCGCGCGAGGAGTATGCCGATGCGCTGCGCACCGACCTGACATGGCTCGGGATCGGCTGGGACGAGACGTTCCGCCAGTCGGATCGTCTGGACCGCTATGCGGCGGCGATCGAGACGCTGAAGGATAGCGGCCGCCTGTATCCGTGCTTCGAGAGCGAGCAGGAACTGGCCGCCAAGCGCGAGGCGCGCATCCGCATGCGCAAGCCGCCGGTCTATGACCGCGCCATGCTGCGCATGACGGCCGAGCAGCGCGCCCAGGCCGAGGCCAACGGCAAGGTGCCATACTGGCGCTTCCGTCTGTCCGACGGGATCGTGGCGTGGGACGACCTGGTCATGGGGCGTTCGCAGGTCAAGCTGCCCTCCATTTCCGATCCTGTGCTGGTGCGGGCCGACGGCACGGTGCTGTATACGCTGGCATCGGTGGTGGACGACCTGGAAACCGGGGTTACGCATATTCTGCGTGGCGAGGACCATCTGACCAATACCGGCGTGCAGATCGACATTGCCGAGGCGCTGGGTGCGCGGCCGGGGCGCTTTACCTTCGCGCATCTGCCGCTGCTGCTGGACGAGGCGGGGGGAAAGCTGTCCAAGCGCTTCGACGGGCTGTCGCTGCGTGCCCTGCGGCAGGACGGGATCGATCCGGGGGCCGTCGTCTCGTATCTGGCGCGGCTGGGCAGTTCGGACGATCCGGCGCCATTGTCCTTCGCGGAACTGGCGGCCACCTATGATGTCCGCCGTGTCTCGCGTTCGGCCGCGCGGTTCGACATGCGGCAGTTGATGGCGCTGAACCGCAAGGTGATGCACCAGAAGCCGTTCGCCGACATGCGCGACCTGCTGCCGGAAGGGGCGACCGAAGCGTTCTGGCTGGCCGTGCGCGGCAATGTCGACCTGCTGTCGGAACTGCGGCACTGGTGGGATGTGGTCGGCGGCACGATCGTGCCGCCGGTGCAGGACGAGGAGGAGGGCGGCTATCTGCTTCAGGCGCTGTCGCTTCTGCCGGACGATCCGTGGGATTCCGAGACCTGGAAGAGCTGGACCGATGCGATCCGTGCCGCGACGGGGCGTAGCGGCAAGGGGCTGTTCCACCCGCTGCGCGTCGCCTTGACGGGTGAGGAGAAGGGGCCGGAAATGCGCGACCTGCTGCCGTTGATGGGCCACGCGCGCGTGGCGGAACGGCTGCGTATTGCCGCACGCTGACGGCGGTTATCGGAAAAGTTCTAATCGAGACGCCATTTTGCGTTCCGGGGCGCTTTGACACAAGATGCTCGGCTTCCGGCAGCGATGCGCAACAGCGCGCTGCCCTCGGACAATGTGACCAGGCATCCCCGGAGGCGCGTGATGACGACAGCAGCGACCACGACAGAAAAAGCGGGAACCGCAAATCGGAGCAGGCGGAGCCGCCGAAGGGAAGAGATCCTGCTTGCGCTCCTGAACAGGATCAGTGGCGATAAGGCGGAAGATCTGGTCGTACGCCTGCTGGAGGCGCCTGAGACGCTTGAAGCGGTCGCCCGCGAGATCGGGGCCAGTCCGTCGGTGGAGGCATTGCGCAAGCTGGGGACGACCCTCGATATCATGAAATCAGGCCGCCTGGAGGCGGATTACGCTTATGTCGGCCTGCCCGATGAGGCGCGGGCGTGCGGATTTCGACAAGGATTCGAGACATTCATGCGGTCCCGCCTGGGCAAGCGGGCGGATAGTTTCGCATTGATGTTCGAGCACCTCGACCGTCATCGCGATCCGCTCATCATCGAGACGGGATGTCTGCGTGTGCCGAACAATTGGGAAGGCGACGGGCAGAGCACGTTCCAGTTCGACTGGTACGCACGCGAAAAGAATGGCTCCGTCATCACGATCGATATCAATCCGGACAGCGTCGATAGCGCCCGGCGTGCCTGTAGCGGGGTGACGCAGACGATCCTGAATGATTCCGTCTCGGCGCTCGATATGTTGAGCGCGCGCATGACGGGGCCGGCGGCGCTGATTTATCTCGACAGCTTCGATCTCGATATGAAAGACCCCATGCCCAGCGCCGTGCATCATGCGCTGGAAATCATGGCTGTGCGTTCGCTCATCGGGCCGGGGACGCTGATCTGCGTGGATGATTTCAATGTTCCACCGCTCGGGCCGGGTGGAAAAGGGCTGATTGTGGATCAGTTCCTGCACAACATCCGTGCCGAGGTGCTGTATTCCGGCTATCAGAAGCTCTGGCGGATGCCAGGTTAAAGGCGCGGGGCCGGCGTGCTTCAGCCTTCGCCGCCGGTTCCTCGCGCCTTGCGGCCACGGGCCAGTTCGGTCACCACGCCGTGCAGGGTGCGGAGTTCCTGTTCCGTGACTTCGCCACGGGTGAAGAAATGGCGCAGGTTGCGGACCATGCCGGGGCGCTTCTGCTCGTTGCGCAGGAAACCGCATTCATCGAGCTGGCCGACGAGATTGCGCATGAAATTGTCCAGTTCGCCCTTGGTGGCGACGTGGGTTTCGTTGGTCATCAACGTGCGCGGCGGGGTGGTGTCTTCGGCCATCCACCATTCATAGGCCATGATCATGACCGCCTGCGCCAGGTTCAGCGACATGAAGGCCGGGTTCAGCGGGTAGCGGATCAGCGCGTCGGCGCGGGCCATGTCCTCGTTGTCCAGCCCGGCGCGCTCGGGGCCGAACATCAGGCCGGTGCGCAGGCCACGGCTGCTCATCTGCCGCAGTTCGGCGGCGCCGCCTCGGGCGGTGAGCACCGTCTTGACGATGTGGCGCGGGCGGGGGCAGGTCGCGAGGACGTGGTGCAGGTCGGCCACCGCGTCATCGACGGTTTCATGCACCGTCGCGGCGTCGAGAATCCGGTCGGCGCCGGAGGCCGCGCGCCAGGCGCGTTCCAGCGGCCAGCCGTCGCGCGGGGCGACCAGCCGCAGGTGGAACAGGCCGCCATTGGCCATGGCGCGTGCCGTGGTGCCGATATTTTCGGCCATCTGCGGGCGCACCAGGATCACGACCGGGCTGTTGCCGATCGGGCCGATATCCGCCCCGCCGTCGCGGCCGGTCATGCGCGCCTCCAGGTGGTGCCGGTGGGGCCGTCTTCCAGCAGGATGCCGCGTGTGGCGAGGTCGTCGCGGATGGCATCGGCCCGCGCGAAGTCGCGGGATTTGCGGGCGGCGAGACGTTCGGCGATCAGGGTTTCGATTTCGGCCTCGTCGACGCTGGCGCCGGCGCGGAACCAGGCATCGGCCGACTGGCCCAGCAGGCCCAGCAGGCGGCCGGATGCGCGCAGGCCGCGTGCGGCGTCGCGGTCGCCGGCCAGGGCGCGATCGGCGAGGGCGTGCATCTCGGCCAGGGCGCGCGGTGTGTTGAGATCGTCGCACATCGCGGCCAGGACCTCGGCCGGGACCGGATCGGTTTCGTCGGGCGGGAGGTCGCCGATGGCGCGGTAGAAGCGGTTCAGCGTCTGTTTTGCCTCGTCCAGCCCGGTGCGGGTGAAGTTCAGCACCGAATGGTACTGGGCATGCAGCAGCAGGAGGCGCAGCGCCTCGGCGGGGGTGTCGGACAGGATGTCGCGGATGGTCAGGAAGTTGCCCAGCGATTTGGACATCTTCTCGCCATTCACCAGCAGCATCGCGTTATGCACCCAGTGGTTCGCGAAGCGGCTGTGCGGGAAGCAGCACTGGCTTTGTGCCCGTTCGTTTTCGTGGTGCGGGAACAGCAGGTCGCTGCCGCCGCCGTGGATGTCGAAGCTCTCGCCCAGATAGCGGTGCGACATGGCCGAGCATTCGATATGCCAGCCCGGCCGGCCCCGACCCCACGGGCTTTCCCAGCCCGGCAGGCCGGGTTCGGAGGGCTTCCACAGCACGAAATCGCCGGCGTCGCGCTTGTAGGGCGCGACCTCGACCCTGGCGCCGGCCAGCAGGTCATCGGGCGAGCGGCCGGAAAGGGCACCGTAACCGGGGAAGCGGGCGACGGCGAACAGGACGTGGCCCTGGGCCTCGTAGGCGTGGCCGCCGGCGATCAGGCGCTCGATCAGCGCGATCATTTCGGCGATGTGATGGGTGGCGCGGGGTTCCACGTCGGGCGGCAGCACGCCGACGGCGGCCAGGTCGGCGTGGAAATCGCGGATCGTGCGGGCGGTCAGGTTGTCGATCGTCTCGCCGTTCGCATGGGCGCGGGCGTTGATCTTGTCGTCGACGTCGGTGATGTTGCGGACGTAGGTGACGCGCGGATACAGGTGGCGCAGCAGGCGCACCAGGATGTCGGCGGTGATCATGGCCCGCAGGTTGCCGATATGCGCCAGGTCATAGACCGTGGGGCCGCAGTAATAGACCCGCACATTCTCCGGATCGAGAGGCGCGAAGGGAACCGTCGTGCGGCTGCTGCTGTCGTGCAGGGTCAGTTGCGGCGTGGTGTCGGACATGATGGCGCCTAGATGCGACAGGGACGGGGCGGACGCAACACCCTTATGCAGGGCGGCCGCCGAATAGCGGAATGCGGCGTGCGGCATCTGGTCTTTCGGGGGCCGATCTGCTCTGGATGCGCCCATGTCGGACCCAGCCTTGCCCCAATCGGAACTTCGTCTTCTGCTGCGTGTCGCGGCCCCGATCGCCCTGGCGCAGATCGCGCAGATGGCCATGGGCGTGACCGACAGCGTGTTGCTGGGCGGGCTGGGAGCGGATGCCCTGGCCATCGGCGGGCTGTCCACCACGCTGTTCTTTACCGTTCTCGCGGTCTTGCAGGCGATGCTGGGGGCGGGCGGGGTGCTGATTGCCCAGGCGCGCGGGCGGGGGGACAGCGACAGGATCGCCCCGATCCATGCCATGCTGCTGGTGATGGCGCTGCTGCTGTGCCTGCCGTGTCTGGCGATTCTGGACCAGGCGGGCACGCTGCTGCGGCTGATGCATCAGCCCGAATCCTTTGTCGGCCCGGTGTCGTCCTTTACCCATATCCTGATGTGGGGCGTGCCGCCCGCGCTGATCGGGACCGGGGTGGTGGAGGTGGTGCTGCCGGCGCTGGATGCGCAGGGGCTGCTGCTGCGGGTGATGCCGGTGGTGGCGGTGGTGAACGGCGTGCTGAACGCGGCGCTGATCCACGGGCTGTTCGGCCTGCCGGCGCTGGGGTTGCAGGGATCGGCCCTGGCGACCGCGCTGACCATGTGGGGGAGCGCGCTGGTGCTGCTGGCGATGGTGCATTCCCGGCCGCATCTGCGCCTGCTGCTGTGGCCGTTGCGGCCGTTTGCGGCCGACATGCTGGTGCTGTTGCGGCTGGGGTTGCCGATGTTCGCGGCGGCCGGAGCCGAGATCATGCTGTTCGAGGTCACGGGGCTGCAGGCGGCGACATTGGGGCCGCGCGCGCTGGCGGCGTTCCAGATCGTGTTGAGCGTGACCGCGACCACCTACATGGTGACCATGGCGCTGGGGCAGGCGGCGAATGTGCGGGCGGCCTACTGGACCGGAGCGGGGCAGCCCGAGCGGGTGCGCCGCGCGGCGCGGGTGGCGGTGGGCACCGCGATCACCGGCATGGGAGTGGTGGGGTGCCTGATCTATCTGTTGCGTGCCCGGATCGTGGCTTTCTATCTGGACCCGTCGGTGCCGGCCAATGCGGAAAGCGCGCGGATCGCCACGGCGGCGCTGCTGGTGGCGGCGATCTTTCAGATGGCCGACGGCACCCAGGCGGTGCTGGTGGGCGTGCTGCGCGGGCGGGGCGATGCCATGGTGCCGATGGTACTGGCCATCGCCGGCTACTGGGGCGTGGGCTTTCCGCTGGCCAACTGGCTGGCCTTCCGGTGCGGGTTTGGCGTGGTGGGGCTATGGGGCGGCGTGGCGACGGCGCTGGTGGTCGTGGCGCTGATGCTGGGGGCGCGGGTTGTCTATACGCTGGGCAGGGAACGGGCGGCCGTGACGCCGCCCGAGGCCGATATCAGCGGGATTCCACGCCGATCTGCTTGATGTCGTGGAAGGTCAGGTCGGGGTTCATCTCGGCCGTGCGGCGCATCATGAAGGCCGAGCCCGCGAGGAACACCGGGTCGCCGTCCAGATCGTCGGCCATCGCCGAGCGGTTGGCCATGGCGAACAGTTCCAGCTTCGTCTTGTCGCCCACCACCCAGCGCGCGAGGTTGTAGGGGGTGGATTCGAAGCCGATGCTCACCCCGTATTCGCCGCTGAGGCGGGCCTGAAGCACGTCGAGCTGGAGCGTGCCGACCACGCCGACGATCGGCGGCGCGCCGTCCTGCGGGCGGAAAAGCTGGACCACGCCTTCCTCGGCCAGTTCGGTGAGGGCCTGGCGCAGCTTCTTGGCCTTCATCGCGTCGTCCAGACGGACGCGGCGGAGGATTTCCGGCGCGAAATGCGGGACGCCGGTGAAGCGCAGGTCCTCGCCCGCGGTGAGCGTGTCGCCGATGCGCAGCGTGCCGTGGTTGGGGATGCCTACCACGTCGCCGGCGAAGGCTTCCTCGGCCAACTGGCGGTCGCGGGCGAAGAAGAACTGGGGCGTGTGCAGGGCGAACTGCTTGCCGGTGCGGGTGTGCTTCAGCCGCATGCCGCGCTCCAGCCGGCCCGAGCAGATCCGCGCGAAGGCCATGCGGTCGCGGTGGTTGGGGTCCATGTTGGCCTGGATCTTGAAGACCAGGGCGGTCAGGCCGGTTTCGTCCGCGCGGACGGTGCGGGTTTCGGTCGCCTGGTCGCGCGGTGGTGGGCCGAAGGCCACCAGCGCGTCCAGCAGATCGGTTACGCCGATTTCCTTCATCGCGCTGCCGAAGAAGACGGGCGTGAGGTGGCCGGCATTGAAGCTTTCGCGGTCGAAGGTCGGGAGCGCGGCCTCGGCCAGTTCCAGTTCCTCGGCCAGTTGCACCATGCGCGGGTCGGACTGCTCCAGCGGGGGCGAGACATGAAGCTGGCGCTCGCGGAGGTCGTAGGTGCCGGCGAACTGCGCGGCGCGGCCGACCGGCCAGGTGGCCGGCGCGGTGTCCAGCGCCAGGGCGGAAGAGATTTCGTCCAGCAGCGTGAACGGGTCCTGCGCCTCGCGGTCCATCTTGTTGATGAAGGTGACGATGGGGATATCGCGCAGGCGGCAGATCTCGAACAGCTTGCGGGTCCGGTCCTCGATGCCCTTGGCGGCGTCGATCACCATCACCGCCGAGTCCACGGCCGTCAGCGTGCGGTAGGTATCTTCCGAGAAATCTTCATGGCCCGGCGTGTCGAGCAGGTTGAAGATGCAGCCGCCATATTCGAACGTCATGACCGAGGTGACGACGGAAATACCGCGATCGCGCTCGATGCCCATCCAGTCCGACCGCGTGCGGCGGCGTTCGCCCTTGGCCCGCACGTTGCCCGCCATCTGGATCGCGCCGCCAGCCCGCAGGATGCGTTCGGTCAGCGTGGTCTTGCCCGCGTCGGGGTGCGAAATGATGGCGAAGGTGCGCCGCCGGGCGATTTCGCGGGCGATGGTCGGGGCGAGGTCGGTGGAGGGCTCGGCGTTCACGGCAAAATCCATGCGGGCTGATGGTTCGGGCGGCTGGTCCCAGAAACACAGACGCCGGGCGCAGGGGATTCCCCCGCGCCCGGCGCTGCGGTCGTTGGTCTGGAGACCGGATCAGCGCGAGTAGAACTCGATGACCAGGTTCGGTTCCATCTGCACAGGGTAGGGAACGTCCGACAGCTTCGGCGCGCGCACGAAGCGGCCCTTCATCTGGCGGTGATCGACTTCCACATATTCCGGCACGTCACGCTCGCCGCTCTGCGCCGCGTCGAGGACGATGGCGAGCTGCTTGGACTTCTCGCGGACCTCGATCACGTCGCCATCGCGCACCAGGAAGGACGGGATGTTGACCTTGCGGCCGTTGACCGTGACGTGGCCGTGGCTGACGAACTGGCGGGCGGCGAACGGCGTCATCGCGAACTTCAGGCGATAGACGACCGCGTCCAGCCGGCGCTCCAGCAGGTCGATCAGGTTCTCGGAGGTGTCGCCCTTGCGGCGCACGGCCTCGTCGTAATACTTGCGGAACTGCTTCTCGCTGATGTTGCCGTAATAGCCCTTCAGCTTCTGCTTCGCCATCAGCTGGACCGAGAAGTCCGACGGCTTCTGCTTGCGGCGCTGGCCGTGCTGGCCGGGGCCGTATTCCCGCTTGTTGACCGGCGACTTCGCGCGGCCCCACAGGTTGACGCCAAGGCGGCGATTGATTTTGTACTTGCTCTCAAGGCGCTTGCTCATCGCGCGCGGTCTTTCATAGTCGATGGACGGCATCGTGGCCCGAAGGCCGGTTGCCGCCCTGTATTGCACCGGTAGGCCCTGTTCCGCATGAACAGGGCGGGCGCGAACCGCATTACCGGTGCCGGGGAGCAATCACCCGATCAGGCACCGGCCGGTCCGTCCACGTTCCCGGCAGTGGAGGCGGCCTATAGGCGGTTCGGCCCCGGCCTGTCAACCGGATGAGATGGTGGTGGTGGGCCGGGGATTGGGTCAGGATGCGGAGCGGACAAGATTTTCCGAACGGTAGAAGCGCGCGATTGCGCCCGGCGTGGACAGGCTGATCTTGGGCAGGCTGATCCGGTTGAATCGTTCCCTGTACTTCCGGCGGTTCTTTCGGGTCGCGACCGCGATGTGATGGATCATGTCCCATTTGACGCTGTCCTGAGCCCCGTCCAGTCCGCCATGGCGTTCATGCTCGAACCATGAGCGACGGAAATAGCGCAGGAGGCTTGTCGCGGTAGACGTGTCGAGCAGGATGAAGCCCGTCGCGCGTGCCAGCCTTTGCAGCAGGAACCGGGAATAATTGCCGTCCATGACCCAATGCTGGCCCGAAATGGCGGCATCGTGGAGGATCATGAAGTCTTCATCCGCCCTTGGTACCCAATCCGTCCCCGGCAGGTGGGACAATTGATCCAGATGAATGGGTGGCAGGCCGCGTGCCCGCCCGATTGCGCTGGCCAGGGTCGATTTTCCGCTATTCGATGGGCCCATGATGCAGATTCGCGGGCCGAGCTCGGCAAGGGTCGTCATCGGGGCTCGCAGGATGAGGGCGGTCACGCGCCGCATGGCGGGAGGGATGAAAAAAAGCCGGTGTAGTACGCCGTAAAGTCCGTATAATCCACAATATCGACTGTTCCAGGTAATATTGAGGAGAAGCCATGGCCACCCCGTTTACGCAGCGCTGGCAACTATTCGTCCTGCTGGGTCTGCTGTCCGTCGCGCTGGGCATTGTTGCCTGGATCGATGCGATTTCCGTTACCCTCGCCAGTACCGTCATCATCGGCATCGTGCTGGTGATCGCGGGTGGGGCGCAGTTGTTCCATGCTTTCGCGGTGCGCGACTGGGGTGGCTTCATGCTGTCGCTGCTGGGCGGCGCGCTCTACGTCGCTGGTGGTATTTCGCTGATGTACGAGCCGGTCACGGGGTCGATTGTGCTGACGCTGTTCATTGCCGCGTGCCTGATCGTATCGGGAACCATGCGCATGCTGATCGCGGCGCGCCACCGGGAACTGAACGGCTGGTGGATCATTCTGGGCGCCGGGTTGATCAGCCTGCTGGTCGGCGTGTGCCTGTATATGACGCTGCCCTGGTCGGGGTTGTGGCTGATCGGCACCTTCATCGCGGTGGAACTGATCGCCGCCGGCGTGGGCTGGGTGCAGTTCGGCCTTGCGCTGCGTCAGGCGAACACTCTGACCGGTCCCTGACGCTGGGAACCATCCAGAAGACGGACGCGGGGGGCATGGCCCCCCGTTTTCATGTCCGGGGCAGGTGCAGGCGGGTGCGCAGGTCCGCGGCCGTCAGGTCGGCCTCGAACCCGTCGGAGCCGGGCTGGAACAGGCGGGCGGCCGCCAGCGGGCCGACCGCGACCGGGTCGAACCCGGCCTCGGCAATCAGGGTGCCGACCGTGCGCATGGCCGCCGGGTCGTCGCCGGCATAGGGAATGCCCAGCAATGGCGGTGGGCGGTGGGCCTCGGCGCGGATGGTCGACATATCTTCGGAATTGAAGGCGCGGACGATGTGCGCGCCGGGGAAAAAGGACTGGGTGGTGATGCCCGCGCCTTGCTCGCGCGCCGTGCTGGCGATTTCGCCATCGCGCCACGGATAGGGATTGCAGGCGTCGATCACGATCTTCCCGGCCAGCAGGTCGCGCAGGCTGGCGCCCAGGCTGGGAAGCGCGCCGTAGGGAACGGCGAGCAGGACGACATCACCGAACCGGGCGGCATCCTGCGGTGTGCCGGCCTGCGCGTTCTGGCCCAGCGCCTCGGCCGCCGCGCGGGCCGAGGCGATATCGTTGGCCGAGAGCATGACCGGATGACCGGCGCGTAGCCACAGGCCGGCCAGCGTGCTGCCGACATGACCGGCCCCGATGGTGCCGATGCGCAGCGATTGCGCCGCCAGGACGCGGCGGGCGGGCAGCAGGGCGCATAGTCCGGCCAGGAGCGTGCGGCGGTGCATGCTGTGCGTCATGCCTGGTGCCACAGGGCGGTCAGCGGGCCGCCGGCGCCTTTTGCCGGGTCGCTGGCGGGGAAGGGGACGTGGTTCATCCGTGCGATCTCCTCGGCCGAGAGCGCGTTGCGGCGCAGGTCGAAATGCTGGTCGGGCGGGTAGGCGCCGACGACCAGAAAATCGTCATCCGAGCCCAGGTTGCGGTGGCCGGTGCCGGCGGGCAGCAGCACGACATCACCCGCCCGGACATCGACGACCCGGCCGCCGGGGCCGCCGAGCATCAGCCGGGCCGAGCCGGACGCGACCCCCAGCACCTCGTGCGCCGTGGAATGGAAATGGTGGAAATCATAGACCCCCCAGCGCCATTGGGGTGGCCAGCCATTGGCGGTGAACAGGTCTTCGAACGCCGAAGCCGGGTCGTGGCCCGGCAGGGCCAGCACGTTGCGGTAATAGAGGACCGGCAGGTGGTCGTTGTTGGGCACCCAGTCGTTGCGCGGCAGCATGAAGGACTCGACGTCATGGTCGCGTGCGCCGGCGGCATGCACCTCCGCCCCGGCCAGCGAGAGGCCGAGACCGGCGAGGAAGGTCTGGAAAGCGCGTCGCGAGACGGTCATGTCCGGTATCCTCCAGCGGTTGGTGGAGGCGTTACTATGTCTCGTTCGTGAAACGGGCGACCAGTGAAAAGCAGTTTAAGAGGCGGTGCGCGGAGCCGCTCTGGAACCGTGCGTCGGGTCGCCGCCAGCGCGCATTTTCGGTCAGGCTTTCAGCGCAGGGGGAGGGGGATGTGATTGACGGTGAGGATGCCGCCAGACCATTCGACATCCCAGGACGTATCGGTGGCATCGGTATGATGCCCGACCAGATTGGCGATGATCAGGGCGGCGGCCGGCCGGGTCTGGCCTGCGGCGCGCAGGACTTCGATCAGTTCGGGCAGGTTGCGCATGCTCATATGGCCGCGGGCGGAGGCCGCGTCGGGGTTGCCGGTCAGCTCCGCCGAGCCGCTGCCTGCAAGCTGCATGTCGCCACGGCGCGCCTGCAACGTCCGGATCGTGACCGGCACGGCGACGCTGTGGGCCGGGCGGCCGGCGGTCGCGGCCAGCAGGGGGCCGAGTGCCTGGGCCGGCACCGTGAAATCCGATTGGGCGTCCTGCGGCAGCAGGGATGCCAGTACGGTGTCGCCGTTCATGCCCGCGCCGTGCAGGTCCAGCGAAACGGCGATGGGCTGCGTGCCGCTGCCGCCGGACAGATGCAGGTGCAGGGCGGCGAAGCGGATCTGTTTCGCGCCGGTATGGGCGACCGGTGCGGACCACGAAATGTCATATGCCCTGCCGGCCGCCAGTCCGGACAGGATCGGCTGGAGGGTCGAGAGGAAATAATCCGCCGTGCAGCCGGCATCATGATGGTTGACCAGCGCCCCCAGCAGCACGACCGACGCGGCGTCGAGGATATCGTGCATGTCGTTGGCGCTGCCGCCGGCTCCGGTGACCGTGACCGATGCGGCGTGCAGCGAAGGGGCGCCCGCGCCCGGTGAGAAATGCAGCCCGTAATTGTGGGCGGTGGCTCCGGCCGCCGAGGTGGACAGGCTTCCGGCCGTGCCGATGGCGCAGGCGGGCGGCAGCGGGGCGGCGCGTGCGGTGCCGGCCATGGCGAGAACGGTGCCGACGAGAAGCGGCAGAACGGGAATGCGCGTGATCATCGACTTGCCCCGGCAATTACGATCCTATACCGCCCTTCCTTGGCACGGGATCGTGACCGAGGCGAGGCACGCTGCGATATTCCGGCGGAGATCGCGCCGGTCCATGGTGCGGACCGCCGACTCGACTTTAAAATCCAGTGTATCCACCGCCAGCGGACTGTTTCTGATGCTCAAGCCCGATCCGTTCCTGATCAGCCTCGTCTGCACCGTGATCCTCGCCACGGTCCTGCCCTGTCGTGGCGCCGCCGTGCCGGTCTTTCAGGATCTGGCGATCGCGGTCATCGCCGTGATGTTCTTCATGCAGGGCGCGCGTCTGTCGCGCGAGGCCGTGGTGGGGGGCTTGGTGAACTGGCGGCTGCATCTGGCCATCCTGCTGTGTACCTTCGCGCTGTTTCCGCTGCTGGGGCTGGGCCTGCACGCGCTGTTTCCGAACATGCTGCATCCGTCGGTCTGGCTGGGCATCCTGTTCCTGTGCTGCCTGCCGTCCACGGTGCAGTCCTCGATCGCGTTCACCTCGATCGCGCGCGGCAATGTGCCGGCCGCCGTCTGCGCCGCGACCACGTCCAACATCCTGGGCATTTTCATCACCCCGATCCTGACCGGGCTGGTGCTGGCGCGCCACGGCACGGCTTCGGGGCAGGGGGGCGTTGTCGCCATCATGCTGCAATTGCTGCTGCCCTTCGTGCTGGGGCAGGTGCTGCAACCGTGGCTGGGTAAATGGGCGCATCGCAACAAGCGCCTGTTGTCCATGACCGATCGCGGGTCGATCCTGATCGTGGTCTATACCGCGTTCAGCGAGGCCGTGGTGCAGGGATTGTGGCACCAGATGCCGCTCTCGCAGATCGGGCTGATCATGCTGGCGGACAGTATCCTGCTCGCCCTCGTGCTGCTGATCACCATGTCGGGCAGCCGGGTTCTGGGCTTTCCGCGGGAAGACGAGATCGCGATCGTGTTCTGCGGGTCGAAGAAGACCCTGGCATCGGGCGTGCCGATGGCGAACGTGCTGTTTCCCGCCGCGACCGTGGGGCTGGTGGTGCTGCCGCTGATGATCTTCCACCAGATCCAGCTCTTTGTCTGCGCGGTGCTGGCCCGGCGTTATGCCGATGCCTGGGAGCGCCGGCAGGAATCCGAGGCGCTCTAGAAAAGCGTCCTGACGCCTCGGAGCGTGTCCTAAAGCCGGGTTGGTGGCGGAGTGACCGCGATTGGCTGTGCATTGGGGGTCGGGGCGGGGCTCCGGGGCCGCATCAAGGCGGCTCCGATGCCTGGAAAGCACGGCCAGACGCGCGGCTGACGCCGCGCCTCGGCTTACCATCGGCGCTTTTGGAAGACGCGCGACTTCAGGGCTTCAGGAAGGCCGATAGCGCGGCCAGCAGGTCCTTGGGGGCTTCCTCGGGGATGTAGTAGCCGGATGCGATTTCGGCTTCGACCAGCGGGCCGGTGGCGTAGGGGCGCCAGAGATCGGCGGGATTGTACCATCCGCCCAGTCGGCCTTCGCGCGACCAGGCGACCAGCAGCGGACAGGCGATGCGCAGGTCGCCCGGATAGGGCGGGATACGGTTATGGCCGTTCGCCCCCGGCGTTTCGCCCGCCGGCATGGTTTGCAGGTAGTCGGCCACCGCCGGGCGGCTGAACGGTGCCGTGGAATGCGGGGCGGGGCGGGTCCATTCCTCGGGCACCGCCATCGTCGCCGATTCGGGCTTCGGATGAAGCTGGGCGAACCAGCAACTACTGTAACGCGACAGTTCGAAGGCGAGGTCGGCGCGCCCGTAATGGCCGGGCGAGGGGATACATTCGATCGCGGCCATGCGGGTGACCCGCTCCGGCGCCAGCCACGCGGCGTAGGCGGCGATATGGCCGCCCGTGCCGTGCCCGGCCACGGCCAGGTGCTCATGCCCCAGATCGTGCGCCAGGCGCAGCAGCTCCTCCGCCTGGCGCCGGAAATCCAGGTCGCGCGGCAGGTCCGGGCACAGCACGGTGTAGGTGTCGGCCAGGTCTGGCGCGATGGCGTGCCAGGCCGCGTGGCTTTGCATCTGGCCATGCAGCAGGACCAGCAGCGTGCCTTGCCCCCCAAGCCTGGCCCGGCGCGGGCTGTTGCCCCACGCCACTTCCGTCAATTCGAGTTTGCCGAAGAACATGCAGGTTCCATTGAAGACTTGATGCGCCCGATGGCGCACATATAGGCACGCATTGAATGATTGGACAGAGCCGCGCGACTGGCCAGCCCGCCGGTCGCCGGCAGAAAAGGAAACGGATGCGCCCATGACCGGCCTGGACCCCGACAATTGGGACGATCTGCGTCGTCTCGGCCATCGGATGATCGACGATATGGTCGACCGGTTGGCGACCTTGCGCGATGGGCCGGTCTGGCGCCCGATGCCCGCTGCGGTGCGCGCGGCCCTGCATGAGCCCCTGCCGACCGGCCCGACCGCGCCGGAGAAGCTGTATGAGCATTTTCGCGAGCGAATCGTGCCCTATGCCACAGGCAACACGCATCCGGGATTCATGGGGTGGGTGCATGGGGGCGGCACGGGTGTGGGCATGCTGGCCGAGCTGCTGGCGGGTGGGCTGAACGCCAATTGCGGCGGGCGCGACCATGCGCCGGTCGAAATCGAGCGGGCGGTCATCGGCTGGGCGGCCCGGATCATGGGCTTTCCCGACGAGACCACCGGATTGCTGGTCACCGGGTCGTCGATGGCGAACATGATCGCGGTCGTGACCGCCAGCCGGGCCGTGCCTGATGGATTGGCGCTGCGCCGGGAGGGGGTGGGCGGGCGCAGGCTGGTCGGCTATGCCGCCGCCACCGCCCATGGCTGCATCGCCCGCGCGTTCGACCTGACCGGGCTGGGCACCGATGCGCTGCGCGTCTTGCCGGTGGATGCCGATCACCGCATGGATCTGGCGGCGTTGCGGGCCGCGATTGCCGCCGACCGCGCGGCGGGGCTGGAGCCGTTTATCGTGATCGGCACCGCCGGTACGGTCGATACCGGCGCGATCGACGATCTGGACGGGATTGCGGATATCGCGGCACGGGAGGGGCTGTGGTTCCATGTGGATGGGGCATTCGGTGCGCTGGCCATGCTCTCGCCCGCTCTTCGTTCGTCGTTGCGGGGGCTGGAGCGGGCCGACAGTCTGGCGTTCGATTTCCATAAATGGGCGCAGGTTCCCTATGACGCCGGGTGCATTCTGGTCCGTACGCCGGGCCGGCAGGCGGCGGCGTTCGCGCAGTCCCTGGCCTATCTGTCGCGCGAGGATCGGGGGCTGGCGGGTAATGCGCCCTGGTTCTGTGATCTGGGGCCGGACCTGTCACGCGGTTTTCGCGCGCTCAAGGTATGGATGACGCTGGGCACCTACGGCACCGACCGGATGGGGCTGATGGTCGATGAATGTTGCGCGGTGGCCGGGCATCTGGCCCGGCGGGTGGACGCGGAACCGCTGCTGGAGCGTCTGGCCCCGGTGGGGCTGAATATCGTCTGTTTCCGCGTGCGCGTGCCCGGCGTGGATCTGGATTGGCTGAATGGCGAACTGGTGAAGGATCTGCACGAATCGGGTGCCGCCGCGCCGTCGACGACGACGGTGGCGGGTGTTCGGGCGATTCGGGCAGCCATCGTCAATCATCGCACGGTGGCGGCGGATGCCGATGCGATGATTGACGCGCTGTTGCGGTTGCTGGCGGAGCGGCTGGAGGCCGTCGCCGGATAGGGCGCGGGAGCGGAGCGGGTGACGTGGGGTGGCCGGGTGCGCGCTGGGCCGTCGCCCGCGCGCTTGTTCCGTCAGTTTCTCAGATGATGGCCTTGCCGTCTTCCCGGCCGAGGCGCGAGTGGGAATGGCCGTAGAATGCGTAGCTGAGGATGCCCAGCGCCACATAGGTGCCCAGCAGGATCATCGGTAGCGGATTGCCGTTGAACAGGGCGCGGACCATGTCGATGAACAGGGGGCCGGCCATGATCAGGCAGAACACGATGCCCAGCGCCGGTGCCACGCCGATCCAGACTCCGGCGATCCGGATGCCGCCCAGCGGCACGCTGAAGGGGCGCGGCAGGTCTGGCCGGGCGTTGCGCTGCCAGATGACCGTGAAGCAGACGATGCCGAAGGCGGCCGCCGTGCCCAGGCTGACCAGGTCGCTGATGATGTCGATCGGCAGGGTTGCCGTGGCGACGGCGACGATCGCGCCCAGCACGATGGTGCCGACCCACGGCGTGCGGAAGGTGGGATGCAGGCGGCAGAAGATCGGCGGCAGCAGCCCGTCCCGGGCGATGGTGAAGAAGACGCGGGTCTGGCCGTAGAGCAGGCCGAGGATGACCGAGCAGAGGCCGACCACGGCGCCGACCTTGATGAGCAGCGCCAGCCAGGGCTGGCCGATCGCGTCGACCGCGATCGCCAGCGGGTCGGCCACGCCCAGTTGGCGGAAGGGAACGACCCCGATCAGCACCGTGGCGACGCACATATAGACCAGCGTGCAGAACACCAGCGAACCGATGATGCCCAGCGGCACGTCGCGCCGTGGGTTGCGGGCCTCGGCCGACGCGGTCGATACGGTCTCGAACCCTACATAGGCGAAGAAGATGACCGAGGCGGCGCGAAAGATGCCGGGCACCCCGAAATGAAACCCGCCCTCGCTGGGCGGGATGAAGGGCAGCAGGTTCTGCGGATGGATGTAGCGGATGCCGAAGACAAGGAAGAGCATCAGCACGCCGACTTTGACGAACACGATCAGCGTGTTGATCCGCGCCGATTCCTCGATGCCGAGAACCAGCAGGCCGGTGACCACCGCCACCGACAGAGCGCCCACCAGATCGAGCCGGGGGGCGACCAGAAGGCTGGCGCCATGGGCCGTGGGCAGGGTCTGGACCAGGGTTGTGCTCAGGAAGCCGGGCACCTGGACGCCCAGATCGTGCAGCAGGCTAGTGGCGTAGCCGGAAAACCCGGCCGCCACGCCGGCGCAGGACACGCCATATTCCAGCAGCAGCAGCCACCCGACCGCCCAGGCGGCTCCTTCGCCCATCGAGACGTAGGCATAGCTGTAGGCCGAGCCGGAGACGGGCATCGTCGAGGCCAGTTCGCCGTAGGACAATGCCGTGAACAGGCAGGCCAGGCCGGCGACCAGGAAGGACAGCAGGATGGCCGGCCCCGCGTAATTGGCGGCGGCGGTGCCGGTCATGACGTAAATGCCGGCGCCGATGGTGGAGCCGATCCCCAGCATCATCAACTGAACAGGGCCGAGCGTGCGCCGCAATCCGTGGTTCTGGCTCTCGGCTTCGATCTGCTGGATGGTTTTTCGGAGCCGTAGGCGACTGGTAGAAGCTGGAGGGAGAGGCATAAATTTCACAATATCATAACGGGGAATGCCTGTATCGTTGCAAAAGGGGTTCGTGCGCAAGGCCGCAGACGGCACGGCGCGCCGTGGCCTGACGGGATGTGAACAGGCGCTTTCGACGCTGTTTGAAAGGCGGGTCCGTCGGGCGATCTCTGGGCGCGCTGTCCGCTTGGCGTGCTCAGTGGCGGTGGTCGCCGAGGATGGCTGCCACGGTCGGCTCGATCATGCGCGCGATATCCTGCTGTGCGGCCGCGGTGGGGTGGAGCGGCGGGTCGGGCGGGGTCAGATGCGGGTCCAGGAAACGTGTCCGGTCGGGCGCGCCGTTGGCCTCCACGGCGCTGCCGACATCGAGCAGGTGCAGCCATGGGCGGCTCTGGCGGATGTCGGCCTCCAGCATGCCGTTCAACTGTCGTGTGTTCGCGCTGATCCAGGGCGAACGGATCGAGGGCAGGACTTTCAGCAGCAGGACCTGCGTGGTGGGGAAGCGGGCGTGGATCGTATCGACGATGCGCGTGATGCCCGGATAGGTGTGGGCCGCGTCGATATGGACATGGCCGAAATTATTGGCGCCGATCATGAGGATGAACAGGCGGGGGGGCTTGCGGAAATCCAGTTCGCCATGCGCCAGGCGCCACAGGACGTGGCAGGTGCTGTCGCCCTTGAAGCCAAGATTGATGGCGTGCCGGTCACCATAATAATGCTGCCAGACCGGGGCGAAGTCGCGCCAGGGTTCCGGGCCGTTGCGCTCCCAGTTCTGGGTGATCGAATCGCCCAGCCAGACGACATCGAACTGGCCGTTGGCGATTTCGGCCTGTTTGTCGGCAAAGCGATGGTGCCACCACGGGGTGTCCATGCGCGAGACCTGCTCGACGGCCAGATTGGCGGTCGCGGCGGGTGCGATGGCGGGGGCGGAGAGGGCGAGCAGCGTGGTGATCGCCAGCACGGGGCGAAAGCGGGTGGAACGGGTCATGATATCCGGAATTTCTGGTGGCTCGTGGGCGCTGTTTGAAAAGTCGGCCTGCCGCGTGAGCGTGGCGGATCGTCGGCAGGTGACTTTGCAGGCAGGGCCTCAGTGGCCGAGGACGATATAGGCGGCGGCGCCGGCGATGATGCAGTAATAGCCGAACGGGCGGAGCGCCCATTGCTCGTGCTTGCGGAAATAGCGCATCAGGAAGGCGGTGCTGGCCAGCGCGGTGATGGCCGCCACCACGGCGGCGACCGTGGCCAGTTGCATCTGCCCGGGGGCGAGGGTGACGTGGCGCATATGCGCGGCCTCGCGGACCGCGGCGCCGATGATGACCGGCTGGGCCATCAGGAAGGAGAAATGCGCGGCGCCCTCGTGATTGAGCTTGCGGAACAGGCCGCCGACCATCGTGGCCCCCGAGCGCGAGATGCCGGGGAAAAAGGCGAGGCACTGCCACAGGCCGATGATCAGGGCGTCGGCATAGGTAAGCGAGGCGATGGGGCGCCCGAGCTGGATGGCGCGGTTGCCGCGCAGCCGGTCGGCGAACAGCAGCAGGAAGCCGTTGATGACGAGGAAGATCGAGGCATAGCGGGCGCTGCCGAACAAGGCTCGCAGCCAATGTTCCAGCAGGCCGCCGATCAGGACGGCGGGAATGGTGGCCACCGCCAGCAGGGCCAGGATGTGGATGCTCTCCGCCTGTCGCTGGCTGCCGTGGCGGCCGGAAAGGCCCCGGAAGATGGCGATCCAGTCGCTGCGGAAGAAATACAGCAGGGCGACCGCCGTCCCCAGATGCAGCATGACCAGGAAGGGGAGGAAGATCTCGCCTTGGGGATCGAACACCCAGCCGAGCAGGGCCGGGACAATGACGGCGTGGCCCAGGCTGCTGACCGGGAAGAGTTCGGTCGCGCCCTGGAGGATCGCGATCATGATGGCTTGGAAAACTGTCATTGTCCGGCTGTCCATGGCGATTTAGACTGGCGTGGTGCCCATTTTTCACCAGCTCGGCAAGCACTTGCCTGAGAGTATGGCGAATTGCGGGCCGCAGGGAATGAGGAGAGAGGCATTTGGTGCGTGAAAAAGGAAGCGCGGTTGTCTTCAGCAGCCTGGTCCTGCTGGTGGCGGTCGTATTCTACGTCTACGCCCGCGCCTCGCAGACCGATCTGAGCGGTGACCGCTATCCGCTGACGGCGCGGTTCATGTCCGCCAACGGCCTGCATGTGGGGGCGGATGTCCAACTGGCTGGCGTGCCCGTGGGGCGCGTGACCGATATCGTGCTGGACCCGGTGATGGCGGTGGCGAATGTGCGCTTCACGGTGGATCGGGCGTTGTCTCTGCCGAACGACAGCGCGGTGGTGATCGGCAGTGCGACGATGACCAGCGACGATTCGCTGATGATCCAGCCGGGGAAGGCAAAGGATCGGCTGGCAGCCGGCGCGGTGATCACCAACGCGCAGGAGGCCGTCAGCCTGGAGCAGCAGGTCAGTAATTACATCTTCGGGAATGGTGGCCTGCCCTCCGATTCGACGCCGTAGCCCGCGCCGGATTGTCGGGGGGCGCCACGGAACCGGCTCTCAGTCGTTAAGCGGATAGGAAGCCAGAAGTTTCTTCTGGAGGCGCCAGTAACGCAGCATCGTGAAGGCGCCGGATGACTGCCAGCCGGCCTTCTTCTTCTTGGCGCCGATGCGGAACGTTTCGCGGTAATGCATGAACTGTGCGGCATAGGCCTCACGCAGGGTGGTGCGGGAGTCCCAGATATGGGTGGCTTCCGACCCCACGCCGTTGATTTCGATGATTTCGAACCCCCGGCCGAGTCGCAGGGCGGCGATCGAATCGAACTTCAAATCGATTCGGCCGAAATGGAAATCGGGGATGTCGCGCATGATGCGGTCGATCTGTTCCGTCAGGGCCGGCGTGATGTCGTCGGCGCCGTTGCGGAAGATCGAGCCCTTGCAGTGGTTGCCGGCGAAGACCAGGCGCATCGTCTCTCCCGCCGGCAGAACGTCGTGAACCCGCGCGCCGAGCCGGGGCAGGTAGAGATGCGGCACCAGGCGGGTGCGGGCGTCGGCGTCGATCAGCTCGCGGACGGTCGAGCGGCCGTCACCGACCAGGATTGGGGCTTCCTTGTAGGTGAGCGATGTGATCCGGCCCCGTTCTTCGTCGGGATGGCGAATGTAGAAGATCCCGGCCTCGTGCTCGAAGGGGATGAGACGCTGCATGACCAGCCGGATGTCCGGCGGAAACAGCGCCACGGCGGCGGCCAGTTCCGCAGGGGTGGTGACGAGCTTCACGCCCGTGCCGTTGCAGCCGATATCGGGCTTTACGACGACCGGCAGCGTCAGTCCGGCGCGGGCCAGGGCCGCTGTCGCGGCGGCGGCGTCGTCGGCCGATCCGGTGGTGACGGTGGTGTAGGGGGCGATCCACTGGCGTGCGGCATCGCCGGCCATATCCAGGATGTCGGTCTTGCTCTCTCCGCACAGGCCGCCGGTTTCGATCCGTGGGTTGGCGGCGGTGGGCAGGCTGAGGTCGCCATGGCGCAGGCCCATCAGAATCCAGTACAGCACGATGGGTGTGTAGAAGGCCCAGCCCGGCCAGAATTCGAACATCGACAGTGGGGACGGTGGCCGGGATGCGCCTGCCTTGGAGGGGGCGGCGGCGGTGGCATGGGTCATCGGGAGGGACTCCGCACATTGGCCACGATCCGGCCGACGAGAAGAATGGTCAGGGCGAAGCCTCCCATTCCGGCCCATTTCCATGCACCCAGATGGGTGATCAGGAAATGGCCGACCTGTAGCGATACCGCGAAGAGCAGCGTTGTCCAGATCAGGGTTGCCAGGATCGCCGCCAGCGCGAAGCGCCGCACCGATGCGTTGAAGAACCCGCAGGCGGTATAGAGCGGCAGGCGCGCGCCGGGGATGAAGCGGCTGATGAACACGATACGGAACACGTTGCGGCCGAACCAGTTTCCGCCGTTTTCATCCTGGGGAACCTTGACCCAGCGCCGGGCCGCGGGCCACAGGGCCGCCAGCCTGCCCAGGCCGTACAGGCCCAGATCGCCGGCCACGATCCCGACATAAAGTGCGAGTAAGGCAACGGGCAGGGCGACCTGGCCGGTCTGGACCTCCATCGCCGTCAGGATGGTCGCGGCGTCTTCGAGGATGAAGGTGCCGATAATGATGACCAGTGCCTGGACGACAGGCGCTGCCCCGGCTTTGGCGAACAGGGCGGAGAGTGAGGGAAACATGACCGGGTTGCCGCCGTTCAGTCCTGGGACGGCAGAAAAAATCGGCTCGGAATCCTCACGTCGTGAACCTCTTGCCCATGGAACCCGTTCGACGCGGCGGCCGGACGAACCGGCCGGGGCGGTGCCCAGGCTGCGGACCTTGTGGCACGCTTCGCGATCACCGCCAAATCGCCTGCCGCCAGCGGCGAGGATTGAAAGCCACCGGCCGGTTGTGGCACAGCTTCCGTCATGATCGGACGCCGTGATTTCCTGCTGTCGGCCTCGGCCGCTTTCGCCGCCGTGCCCGCCGCGCGGGCGGCGACGCAATCCTATGCCGCGTTTCTGGCCGGTGTGCGGGCCGAGGCGGTGGGACATGGCCTGTCGGCCACGATCATCGACCGCGCGCTGGCGCTGCATGCGCCGAATGCACGGGTGCTGGAACTGGATCGCCACCAGCCCGAATTTACCCTGACCTGGGCGCAATACTGCCAGAAGGTGCTGACACCGAAGAAGCTTGCCGACGGGCGCGCGGCGGCGGCCAGCCGCGCCGCGTTGCTGGCGGAGGTCAGCGGGCATTTCAATGTCGACCGCCAGCCGCTGGTAGGGATCTGGGGGCTGGAATCGGCCTATGGCACGCGGATGGGGTCGTTCCATGTCGCGGATGCGCTGGCCACGCTGGCCTATGACGGGCGGCGGGCGTCGTTCTTCCGGGGCGAACTGATGAATGCGCTGCGGATTCTCGACCATGGGGATGTCGCACCCGATTCGATGCTGGGCAGCTATGCCGGCGCGATGGGGCAGCCCCAGTTCATGCCCAGCGCCTATCTGCGGTATGCCGTCGATTTTACCGGCAACGGCCGCCGGGACATCTGGAACAGCGAACCCGACGTGATGGCCTCGATCGCCAATTATCTGGCCCGGTGCGGCTGGGTGGCCGGCGAGCCCTGGGGGCAGGAGATCACGGTGCCGGCGACGCTGGCGCAAGCCGAACTGGGGCGCGGCAATGTCCGTACCCTGGAGGACTGGATGGGGCAGGGCGTGCGCCGGGCGGATGGGCGGGCGTTTTCGCGCGCCGATATTCGCGGGGCGGTGATCCGCCCGGATGGGCCGGGGGGGGAAGCCTTCATGGTCTATCGCAACTTCTCCGTCATCCGGCGCTATAATCCTTCGGATTTCTACGCGCTGGCCGTCGGGCTGCTGGGGCGCGACGTGACGTGACGCGCGCGTGCCGTACCCTGCCCGCGACGCTGGCCGTGCTGGGGCTGGCGAGCTGTCATCGGGCCGAACCGCCGCTGCCGCCCGCGCACCCGCATTACGTGGTGGGCGCGCCCTATGAGATGGGCGGGGTGTGGCAATATCCGCGCGAGGATTTCGGCTATCGCCAGACCGGGCTGGCGGTAGCCGACCCCGACCAGACGCCGTACATCACCGCCGACGGCGAGCAGTACGATCCGCAATCCCTGACCGGCCGCCATGCCACCCTGCAACTGCCGGCGATCGTGACCGTGCGCAATATGGAGAACGGGCGGGAACTGACCATCCGCCTGAACGATCGTGGCCCGGAGGAACGCGGACGGCTGGTCGGCCTGACGCCCCGCGTCGCGGCCCTGCTGGGGATTGGTGCCAATCCGGTGCAGGTCGAGATCATCGGGCACGAGGCCGAGAACGAGCAACTGGCCGAGGCGTTGCCGGGCGGCCAGCATCTGGATGTCTCGGCCGCGCCGGTTGACCAGATTCGCGCGGAATCGCTCGATCGTCCGGGAAGTGGCGGGACGGTCGTCTCGGCGCCCGCTGGTGCGGTCGGGACCACCGATGTCTCGGCCCTGATGCGCGACCTGCCGCCTGACGTGCGGCAGGGATATGTTCAGGGCGGCATGTTGTGGGTCGATGCGGGAACGTTTTCCACCCAGCGTTACGCTCACGTCGCCGCCGCGCGGACCGGTGGGCGGGTGATCCCGGTGCAGGAGCGCGGGCGGGCACTCTGGAGGGTCCATGTGGGGCCATTCACGAATGTCGCCGGGGCGGACAGGGCGCTGGACCAGCTTTTGGGCGACGGAATGACCGGCGCCCGGATCGTCGTCGAATAAGGATGAACGTGCAAACCCGAAGGTTTCTTCTGGCCGGGACGGCCTCGTTGGCCGCTACCGGTTCTCTGGCGGCCGCCGCGCCGCGCCGGCATCATCCGCATGGCGCCGCCGGTGCCCCGTCCGCCGCGCAATCGGACGATGAATCCGGCCCGGATCAGGCCACGGCCCCCGCCGGGCCGCCGGCTGCCAGCCTGATCGGGCCGGTCGATACCCTCGCCCGCTGGGCCTGCATCGTCGATGTCACGACCGGTACGGTGCTGCTGGAGAAGGCGGCCGACGAACGCATGCCGCCGTCGTCGCTGACCAAGATGATGACGGCCTATATCGTCTTCGGCATGCTGAAATCGGGCCGGCTGAAGCTGGATCAGGCGCTCCCGGTCAGCGAGAAGGCCTGGCGCATGCAGGGTTCGAAGATGTTCGTGCCCCTCGGTGAGAGCATTCCGGTGCAGGATCTGATCCAGGGCATGGTCATCCAGTCCGGCAACGATGCGTGCATCGTGCTGGCGGAAGGTATTTCCGGCTCCGAGGAACAGTTCGTCGCCCTGATGAACGAAACCGCGGGCAAGATCGGGCTGACCAATTCGCACTTCATGAATGCGACCGGCTGGCCGGCCGACAACCACTATATGTCCGCCCGCGACGTGGCGACCGTGGCGGTGCGGCTGATCCGCGATTTTCCGGAATATTATCACTTCTTCTCGGAGAAGGATTTCCGCTTCAACAAGATATCGCAGGGCAACCGCAACGTACTGGTGGACAAGGGGCTGGCCGACGGGCTGAAGACCGGCCACACCGATGCCGGCGGGTTCGGGCTGTGTGCCAGCGCCGATCGGGGGGGCAACCGCGTGGTGCTGGCGCTGAACGGCATGCCGTCGAGCAATGCGCGCGCCCATGAGGGCGAGCGGCTGCTGGAATGGGCGTTCGCGAATTTCGAGAATGCGACGCTGTTCCGTCGGGGTGACGTGGTGGAGCAGGCAGCCGTCTGGCTGGGCACCCAGCCGACCGTGCCGCTGGTCGCGACCCGCGATGTGGTGATGACGCTGCCGCATGGGTGGCGCACCCGGGTGCATATCGGGGTGGATTATCAGGCGCCCGTCGCGGCGCCGGTGGCGGCGGGGCAGGTGCTGGGTGACCTGGTGCTGACGAATCCCGGCCTGCCGGACATCAGGATGCAGCTCGTGGCTGGGCAGGCCGTGCCGAGGCTGGGTCTGCTGGCGCGTGCCTCGACGGTGCTGGGCCAGAAACTGGGCCGGCACTGAGCGCGGTGCCGGGCCTGTTCATTACGTTCGAGGGCGGCGAAGGGGCCGGGAAATCCACCCAGGTCGGGCTGCTGGAGGCGCATCTGCGGGCCGGTGGCCATGATGTGGTGCGCACGCGCGAGCCGGGTGGCACGCCGGGGGCCGAGGCGTTGCGCGACTTCCTGCTGTTCGGCGGCCATGACCTGTCGCTGCGCGCCGAGATTCTGGCCCATTTCGCGGCGCGATGCGACCATGTGGACCGGCTGATCCGGCCGGCGCTGGCGCGTGGCGCGGTGGTGATCTGCGACCGGTTCGCGGATTCGACCATGGCTTATCAGGGATACGGGACCGGGCAGGGCGACCCGGCGACGATCGGGCTGATCGAGGTGCTGACCGGGCAGGTCGGGCTGACGCCGGACCTGACGCTGGTGCTGACGCTGAAGCGCGCGCGGGCCTTGCAGCGCCTGCATGCGCGGGGCGGCCGGGCTGACCGCTATGAAGCGGCGGATGAGGCGTTCCATGCCCGCGTGGCCGAGGGGTTTGCGGCGATCGCCGAGGCGCGGCCGGGGCGTTGCGTGTGCCTGGCCGCCGACCGGCCGGCGGAGGCGATCGCGGAAGAGGTTGCCCGACTGGTCGATGCGCGGCTGACGGGAGCCGCCTGAATGGCGGGCATTGCGCCACGGGACGGCCCGGAGCCGGTGGGGCATGACGATGCCCGCCGCGCGTTCGAGGAGGCATGGGGTGCCGGGCGGCTGCATCATGCCTGGCTGCTGACCGGCCCGGAAGGGATCGGCAAGGCGAGCTTCGCCTTCTGGATGGCGCGGGTGTTGCTGAAGGCGACGGCGGCGGACAGCACCGCCGCGCGGCGGATCGCGGCCGGCAGTCATGCCGACCTGCTCTATATCGCCCGTGGCATGGACGAGAAGCGCCAGCGGATGCGCGCCGAGATCGTGGCGGACGATGTGCGGCCGATCGGCCAGTTTCTGCACCGCACGGCCGCCGAGGACGGATGGCGCGTGGTGATCGTGGATGGCGCGGATTTCATGAATCGCAGCGCGGCCAATGCGATCCTGAAAATTCTCGAAGAGCCGCCGCCCCGCGCGATCCTGATCCTGACCTGCGCGGCGCCGGGCCGCCTGTTGCCGACCATCCGCAGCCGGTGCCGCACGCTGCGGCTGGAACCGTTGCAGCCGGAACGGATGCACGAGGTTCTGGCCCGCGTGGCGGCGGAGAGTGCGCCCGAAGAGATCGCGCGGGTGGCGCCGCTGGCCCATGGGTCGCCCGGTCGTGCCCTGGCGCTGCTGGCGGGAGACGGTGCCGTGCTGGGCGGGCTGGTGGCGCGCGTGCTCGAAACGCCGCCGGATGAAGGGGCGATGTACGAGATCGCCGAGAGCGTACTGAAGCGGGAAAATGGCTTTCCGGTCTTCTTCGATCTGTTGTGTGATGCCATATCGAAGCATGCGCGCGCCCTTGCCTTGCGCGAGGGGCGCGGCGGAGAACACGCGGACGGATCGCTGTCGGCGCGCCGCATGGCGGAGTTGTGGCGTCGGCTGACCGACCTTCGGGTCGAGACGGAACGGTTCAATCTGGATAAACAACAGGCCCTGCTGAGTGGCCTGACTTTGGTGAGTGGAAGATGACAGGGCGCTATTACGTCACGACACCGATCTATTATGTGAACGGGGCGCCGCATATCGGTCATGCCTATACCTCCGTCGCCGCCGACATCATGGCGCGCTTCAAGCGGCTGGCGGGCGATGATGTCTTCTTCCTGACCGGGACCGACGAGCATGGGCAGAAGGTGGAGCAGGCGGCGCAGGCCGCCGGCGTGGCGCCGATCGCTTTTGCCGATCAGGTTTCGGCCGATTTCCGCGCGATGTACGACGTGATGAATGTCTCGTACGATGATTTCATCCGCACGACGGAGCCCCGGCATATCGCCGGCGCCCAGGCATTGTGGGAGCGGATCGAGGCGAACGGGCATATCTATCTGGGCGCTTACGAAGGCTGGTACGCGCTGCGCGACGAGAGCTTCTATAACGAGGATGAACTGGTCACCCGCCCGGACGGCACGAAGGTGGCGCCGACGGGGGCGCCGGTCGAATGGGTGCGCGAGCCGTCCTACTTCTTCAAACTCTCGGAATTCGCCGATCGGCTGCTCGAACTGTACGAGACCCGGCCCGGCTTCATCGAACCCGCGTCGCGGCGCAATGAGGTGGCCAGTTTCGTGCGGCAGGGGCTGCGTGACCTGTCCATCAGCCGCACCAGCTTCCGCTGGGGCATTCCGGTGCCCGGCGATCCGGACCATGTGATGTATGTGTGGGTGGATGCGCTGGCTAACTACCTGTCGGCCATCGGCTTCCCCGATGTCGACAATCCCCGCGCCGGGTTCTGGCCCGCCAACCTGCATCTGGTCGGCAAGGATATCGTCCGCTTCCACGCGGTCTACTGGCCGGCGCTGCTGATGGCCGCCGGGCTGGACCTGCCGGATTGCGTGTTCTCGCATGGTTGGTGGACCATCGAGGGCGAGAAGATGAGCAAGTCGCTGGGCAACGTCGTGGACCCGCGCGACCTGGTTGCGCAGTTCGGCGTTGACCCGGTGCGATTCTTCCTGATGCGCGAAATGCCGTTCGGCGGCGATAGCGACCTCAGCCGGCGGGCCATCATCAACCGGCTGAATGTCGAACTGGCGAACGATCTGGGCAATCTGGCCCAGCGGACCCTGACGCAGGTGGCGCGCAATTGCGGCGGCGTGCTGCCCGCGCAGGGCGTGCGGACCGAGGCCGATGATGCGTTGCTGGCGCAGGCGGTACTGCTGCCCACGCTGATGCACGGCCATATCGACCGCCACGCCTTGACCGACGCGCTGGAGGATGTGTGGCGGGTAATCCGGGCCTGCAACGCCTATATCGACCATCAGGCCCCCTGGGCGCTGCGCAAGACCGACCCGGAGCGGATGGCGGTGGTGCTGCGTGTGCTGGTGGATGTGCTGCGCGTGATCGGCACCATGCTCCAGCCTTACATGCCCGGCAGCATGGGCGCGATGCTGACCCAGTTGGGCGCGGCGGAGGACGAGCGCGATTTCGCGTCTCTGGACCGGCCGCTGCCCGAGGGCCGTGTTCTTCCGGCGCCGCAGGGGGTTTTCCCGCGTTATGTGGAGGACGCGGCGCAATGAACGGGGCCGCGACCGGGCTGATCGATTCGCACTGTCATCTCGACCATTTCACCGATGATGAAATCCCGGACCTGCTGGACCGGGCGCGTGCGGCCGGGGTGGAGGGGATGGTGACGATCGGCACCCGCCTGTCGCGGGCGCAGCAGCAGAAGGATCTGACCCGCTTCGACCGGCCGGACGTGCGGGTGTGGTGCACGGTCGGCACCCATCCCGACCATGTCGAGGAATGCGATGTGACCGACGCCGACGGCATCGTCGCGCTGGCCGACGATCCGCGCGTGGTCGGGATCGGAGAGAGCGGGCTGGATTATTTCCATGGCGCCGAAGCCGTGCGTCCGTTGCAGCAGGCGCGCTTCCGCGCGCATATCGCGGCGGCGCGGCGGATGGACCTGCCGCTGGTGATCCATGCGCGCGAGGCGGATGAGGACGTTGCGGCGATCCTGCGTGAGGAGGTGGAAGCGCATGGGCGGTTCCGTTTCCTGCTGCATTGCTTCTCTTCCGGCCCCGATCTGGCGCGGGTGGCGCTGGAACTGGGCGGGTATATCAGTTTCTCGGGAATCCTGACCTTTCCGCGCTCCGACGTGCTGCGGGCGATTGCGCGCGATATTCCCAAGGACCGGCTGCTGGTCGAAACCGACTCGCCTTACCTGGCGCCGGTGCCGCGTCGCGGCAAGCGTAACGAACCGGCTCTGGTCGCCCATACCGCGCTGCGCCTGGCCGAAGAACATGGCCTGGCGCCCGAGCAACTGGCGGATGTGACCACGGAAAATTTCCACCGCCTGTTCAGCCGGGCGGCCTGAGCGATGGAACTGGTCGTCCTGGGATGTGGCGGGTCTGCCGGCGTGCCGATGATCGGCGGGCCGGATGGCCGGGGCGACTGGGGGCTATGCGATCCTTCGGAACCGCGCAATGTACGCAGTCGGGCGTCGGTCCTGCTGCGGGGTGATGACGGGCGGGCGGTGCTGATCGATACCGGCCCCGACCTGCGCGCGCAGTTGCTGGCGCAGGGCATCGACCGGTTCGATGCGATTCTCTACACCCATGCCCATTCCGACCATATCGCGGGGCTGGACGAGGTCCGGGCGATCAACTGGGCGATCGGCCGTCCTTTGCCGGTCATGGCCACGCCGTCCGTGCTGGCGGAGCTGGAAACGCGGTTTGCGTACGCTTTCCGTCCTTGGGTGCCGCCCGGTTTCTATCGGCCGGTCGTGGTGTCGCGGGAGGTGCATGCCGGCCAGACATACGACGTTGCGGGGCTGAGTCTGACATTGTTCGAGCAGATTCATGGCCGCACGCTCTCCTTGGGTGTGCGGTGCGGGACGATCGCCTATTCCACCGACGTGGCGGACCTGTCCGAAGAGGCGTTTGCCGTTCTGGAGGGAGTCGAGACCTGGCTGGTGGATTGTTACCAGCGATCGGGCCCGCACAATGCCCATGCCTGGCTGGACCAGGTGCTGGCGTGGCGCGAGCGCGTGGCGCCGCGCCGGATGATCCTGACGCATATGGGTACCGACATGGATTGGGCCTGGATGCGCGACAACCTGCCGGAGGGGGTGGAGGCGGCTTTCGACGGTCTGCGGGTGCCTTTTTCGCAGAGCCGTGCGTAGCCGCAACGCGTCGGATCGTTTCGAAAAACTCTTGCTGTCCGGATGCGTGTTTACGCAGCGCGCGCGATTTAGGTTGAATCCCGAATGCGGGGAGCGATAGCCTCGGCGATGACGGCCCGGGATTTCGCAGCGCGATACATGACTGCGATTCCACCATTGCCAGTCGCCCTTGTCTGGGGCGGCAGCGTGCCTATCTGCCTGTAAATGGGCAAGACAGCAAGGGGGATTGTGTATTGACCACCCGATTGCAGACCGAACGGAACTGACGGTTCTTCCCGCTCCGGGGGCGGCTCCCCGGAGGCAATGCCTATCCATGGTGCATGGCGTCCAGACGCAATGACGGGTTCTGGCGCCGGTTCGGAGACTCCCCAGGATGGTTTCTGATTTCAACGTGTTTTCTCTGGCGACTGCGATGCGCGATCAGCGTCGCGAAATCGAGATGAGCCTGTCTGACTATCTTGAAGCCTGCCGCACCGATCCGTCCTGCTACGCAACCGCGGCGGAGCGGATGCTGAAGGCGATCGGCGAACCCAGGAGCGTCGATACCTCGCGCGATCCACGCCTGTCGCGCATCTTCATGAACCGTACCCTGCGGATCTATCCGGCCTTCTCGGATTTCTACGGCATGGAGGAGACGATCGAGCAGATCGTGGGCTTCTTCCGCCATGCGGCGCAGGGATTGGAGGAGCGCAAGCAGATTCTGTATCTGCTCGGCCCCGTCGGAGGTGGCAAATCGTCCCTGGGCGAGCGGCTGAAGGCCCTGATGGAGAAGGAGCCGATCTATGTGCTGAAGGCCGGGCGGCATGTCAGCCCCGTCTTCGAAAGCCCGCTGGGCCTGTTCGACCCCGACCGCATGGGCGCGGCGCTGGAGGAACAATATGGCATTCCCCGCCGGCTGCTGGGCGGTGTCGCCAGCCCGTGGGCGCTGAAGCGACTGGAGGAGTTCGACGGCGACCTGTCGCGCTTTTCCGTCATCAAGGTTCATCCATCACGCCTGCGCCAGATCGCGATCGCGAAGACCGAACCCGGCGACGACAACAATCAGGACGTGTCGGCGCTGGTGGGCAAGGTCGATATCCGGCAGCTCGAACATTTCAGCCAGAACGATCCCGATGCCTACAGCTTCTCGGGCGGGTTGAACCGCGCGAACCAGGGGCTGCTGGAGTTCGTCGAGATGTTCAAGGCGCCGATCAAGATGCTGCACCCGCTGCTGACGGCGACGCAGGAGGGCAATTACGTCGGCACCGAGAATATCGGCAGCATTCCCTTTACCGGCGTGATCCTGGCCCATTCGAACGAAGCGGAGTGGCAGACCTTCCGCAACAACCGCACCAACGAGGCCTTTCTGGACCGTGTCTGCGTCATCAAGGTGCCTTATTGCCTGCGGGTAGCGGAGGAGACGAAGATTTACGAGAAGCTGGTGCAGTCCTCCAGCCTGGCGAATGCGCCCTGCGCGCCCAACACATTGGAAATGCTGGCGCGTTTCGCGGTCCTGTCGCGCCTGAAGCCTCATCCGAACTCCACCCAGTTCGCCAAGATGCGGGTCTATGACGGCGAGAACATCCGCGAGACCGACCCCAAGGCACGCACGATGCAGGAATATCGCGATGCCGCCGGGGTGGATGAGGGGATGGATGGCGTGTCCACGCGCTTCGCCTACAAGGTGCTGTCCGCGACCTTCAACCATGATTCGGCCGAGATTTCCGCCGATCCGGTGCATCTGATGTATGTGCTGGAACAGGCGGTGCGGCGCGAGCAGTTTCCGGCGGATATCGAGGCGCATTATCTGGCGACCCTGAAATCGGAACTGGCGGGGCGGTATGCCGAATTCCTGGGTCACGAGATCCAGAAGGCCTATCTGGAGAGCTATAACGATTACGGCCAGAACCTGTTCGACCGCTATCTGGATTACGCCGATGCCTGGATCGAGGATCAGGATTTCAAGGACCCCGATACCGGACAGATGCTCAATCGCGAGTTGCTGAACGCGGAACTGACCAAGATCGAGAAGCCCGCTGGGATCGCGAACCCCAAGGATTTCCGGAACGAGGTGGTGAAGTTCTCGCTGCGCGCGCGGGCCGGCAATGGCGGGCGCAACCCGTCCTGGACCTCCTACGAGAAGATCCGCGACGTGATCGAGAAACGGATGTTCAGCCAGGTCGAGGATCTGCTGCCGGTGATCAGTTTCGGCTCCAAGAAGGACGGCGAGACCGAGCGCAAGCATGACGAGTTCGTCGAGCGGATGGTCTCGCGCGGTTATACGGAACGTCAGGTCCGCCGGCTCGTTGAATGGTACATGCGGGTGAAGCAATCCGCCTGAGGCGCTGTTGCCAGGGTGCCGCTGACGGCTGGTTCTGCGCGCGGTTTCCATACCGCGCGGCGACCGGCCGGCAAGGCCGGCTCCGCTGCGAGGTGCGACAGCCCGCGCGGGTTCGGCCGCAGGTGGCCCGCTATCGACGCAGCATCAGCATTATTTTCGAAACAGCCTCTGAACGGGAATGGTGCCGGCCAGTGGATATCATTGACAGACGTCCCAATCCCCATGGGAAAAATCTCGAGAACCGGCGGCGGGTGCTGCAACGCGCCCGCTCGGCCGTGCAGACAGCCGTGCGGGATGCGGTGGCGCGCGGCAAGATCCGGGAAGTGGGGCAGGGCAATGCGATTTCGGTCCCGGCGGATGCGCTGCACGAACCTTCGCTGCATCGCGTCTTCTCCGAGGGCACGCGCGAGATCGTGCTGACCGGAAACCGCGAATTTTCGCGCGGCGACCGGCTGCAACGTCCTCCGGGCGGCGGTGGCGGCCAGGGGTCTGGGGCCGGGCAGGCTGGCGAGCAGGGGGGCGGTGAGGATTCCTTCCGCTTCGTGCTGAGCAGGGACGAGTTCCTCGATCTGTTTTTCGACGATCTGGAATTGCCCGACCTGCTCAAGCGCGAGATCTCGACCACCGAAAACGGCGTGCCTGCCCGTTCGGGCCTCAGTAATGAAGGCGCGCCGTCGCATCTGGATCTGGGGCGTACGATGCGGCGCTCGATCGCGCGGCGCCTGGGGCTGGGGCGGCCCAAGCCGGCCGAGTTGCTGGAGGTGGAGGAACGGATCGCGGCGCTGGAAGCCCTGCGTCCGGCTTCGCCCGAGGAACTGGAGGAGCTTGAGGGCCTGCGCGAGCGGCGCGGGATGCTGCGGCAGCGGCTGGCGCGGATTCCGTGGGTCGATCCGGTCGATCTGCGGTTCCGGCGCTACACCATCATGCCGCAGCCGGCGACGCGGGCGGTGATGTTCTGCATCATGGACGTTTCGGGCTCGATGACCGAACGGATGAAGGATCTGGCGAAGCAGTTCTTCCTGCTGCTGCATGTGTTTCTGGAGCGGCGGTACAAGAAGGTCGAAATCGTCTTCATCCGCCATGCCGAGAGTGCCGAGGAGGTGGATGAGGATACGTTCTTCCACGATCCGCGCACCGGCGGCACCATCGTCTCGTCGGCGCTGGAACTGATGCGCACCATCCAGCGGGAGCGTTTTCCGTCAGCGAACTGGAACATCTATGTCGCCCAGGCGTCCGACGGCGACAATGCGTCGTCCGATACCACGCGGACGGCCAGCCTGCTGCGGGACGATATCCTGCCGGCGGTGCAGTATTATGCCTATATCGAAATTACGGGTTCGGGGGCGGTGATCCGTGGCGAGACCGACCTGTGGCGCAGTTATCGCGCCATCGCCGATGAGAACGATCATCTCGCGATCCGCCAGGTGGGCGACCGCAAGGAGATTTTCCCGGTTTTCCGCGACCTGTTTTCCCGTCAGCGCGATACGGCGGAGGCTTGATGGATCAGATCATATCAGGAGGCGGCACGCCGGCGCGGTCCGGGGGGCTGCTTTATTCGGGCAATGACTGGAATTTCCAGACCATCCGCGATTGCTACGACGCGATCGAGGAGATCGCGCATGGCGAACTGGGGTTGGAAACCTATACCAACCGCGTGGAAATCATCACGTCCGAGCAGATGCTGGATGTCTACACCGCGCACGGCATGCCGGTGGGCTACAAGCACTGGTCGTTCGGCAAGCGCTTCATCGGGCACGAGAATGCCTATCGGCGCGGGCTGATGGGGCTGGCCTATGAGGTCGTCATCAATTCCGATCCCTGCATCAGCTACCTGATGGAGGAGAATTCGGCGACGATGCAGGCGCTGGTGATCGCGCATGCGGCGTTCGGCCATAATCATTTTTTCCGCAATAACAGGCTGTTCCGGGAATGGACGGACCCGTCCGACATTCTGGATTATCTGGAATTCGCGCGTGGCTACATCGCCCGCTGCGAGGAGCGGCACGGCCAGCGGGCGGTGGAGCGGGTGCTGGATGCCGCCCACGCCTTGCAGAACCAGGGGGTCAATCGCCATTCCGGCGCCCGCAAGCTCGACCTGAAGGCCGAGCAGCAGCGCGCGAAAGAGCGACGGGCTTATGAGGACAGCATCTTCAACGATCTGTGGCGGACGCTTCCCACCGAGGCCGGTGGCGCCGACGGGGCGGCCGAAGGAGGGGATGCGCGTCGCCTGCTGGGGCTGCCCGAGGAAAATCTGCTCTATTTCCTGGAAAAGAATGCGCCGCGCCTGGCCCCGTGGGAGCGGGAGATCATCCGTATCGTGCGGATGATCGCGCAATATTTCTATCCGCAGCCCCAGGTGAAGATGATGAACGAGGGCTGCGCGACCTGGGTGCATGTCTACATCATGCGGCGGTTGCACGAACTGGGGCGGATCGACGATGCGGCCTATCTGGAGGTTATCCATTCGACGTCGAACGTGATCAACCAGCCGGGTTTCGACATGGGGGGAGGGGCGTCTTTCAACCCCTATGCGCTGGGTTATGCGATGATGACCGATATCGTGCGCATCTGCACCGAGCCGACCGCCGAGGACCGGGCATGGTTCCCCGACATCGCGGGCAATGGGGATGCGATCGGCACGCTGCGGCATGCCTGGGCGGAATATCGGGATGAGAGCTTCATCCAGCAATTTCTCTCGCCCAGGGTGATCCGCGATTTCCGCATGTTCCGTCTCAGCGATGACACCGCCCAGCCTTATCTGCTGGTCGATGCCATTCATGACGAGGCCGGGTATCGGGAAATCCGCCGCAGTCTGGCGCGCGTCTACGATCCCGGCACGTTCTATACCGAGATCGAGATCGTCGACGTGGACCTGCTGGGCGACCGTACCCTGAAGCTGGAGCATCGCACCCGGGCCGGCCAGTTGCTTCAGGCCCGCGATGCGCGCCAGACGCTCGATTACCTCGCCGCGCTGTGGGGGTATGGTGTGGTGCTGAATGAGGTGGATGACCAGACGGGGGCGGTCCTTGCGACCCATACCGCCGGGCCGGCCCAATAGCGGGGCATGGAAAGACACGCGCCGATAATGACGCGGGCGCGTGTTTTTGTTCGAAAACATACAAATATGTCCGTTTTCCCGTGAAACGCATACGAATGTTTCATTGGTGTCAGAAAAACTGAAATGCACTTGCGGTTTTTCGAAAGGGGAAGACTAGCCCTCCAGGCGAAAAATTTGTATCGAAAGAACATCAAATCAGGCGGCAAGCGCGCTCCGCTTCCGTGCTTCCGAAACGCGATTCGGAGGATGGTGTGGCGAACAACAGGGTTGGCGGGATGAAGATGATATTTCCTTCGTGGGTCCGACGGTCGCATGTTGGCTGAGCGGCGGTGTCGCGTTGCGCGGCGGATTGCGCGCTCCCTGCTGGCCGCCACCGTTTTGACGGCGGTCTCGACGTTTACGCCGGCGCATGCCGCCGAACCGATCCTGCAGACGGAGGAGAGTGACGTCGTCACCCTGCCGCCCGGCGGCCCGCATCGGGTCCTGGTCGAGGATGGAGTCTATCGCCACAGCAAGGACGGGCGGGTCTATGTCGTGGACCTCGATACCGGCCGGCTGCTGGGAATGGTGCAGGCGGCCTATAATGCCAACATGGTGGCCGACCCGGCGGGCAAGGCGTTCTATGTTGCCGAGACGACGTGGGAACGTGGCAATCGCGGCAAGCGTCACGACATGCTGGCGGCCTATGATCCGCGTACGCTGGAGATGGTCGCGGATATCGATCTGCCGGGGCGCGCGCTGATCACGCCGAAGAAGCCGGACATGGCGATCGGTGCGGATGGACATTATGTCTATGTCTACGATTCCAGCCCGACCAATGCGGTCCATGTCTATGACACCGCCCTGAAATCGGTCGTGCGGACGGTGGACGTGCCGGGGTGCGGGCTGGTTTATCCATGGGGCAATACCGGATTTTCGTCGATCTGCGGTGATGGGTCTCTGGCGAACGTGCAGATGGACGCGAAGGGCAAGCCGACCCTGACGCGGACTCCGCCGTTTTTCGTGCCCGATCGCGATCCGGTCTTCGAACATAGTCCGGAGGTCGGGGCCAATGGCCATGTCTGGTTCATTTCCTACAGTGGCCTGATCTACGAGACGACTCTGGGTACGCAATCCAGCGTGGCCAAACCCTGGTCGATCCAGGAAGCCGCCGGCCTGAAGGCGGCATCGGATGCCCGTGCCCCGTTCGAGGTGACGTGGCGGCCGGGCGGATGGCAGCTCGCGGCGCTGCGGGCGCGCGATTCGCATCTGTTCGTGCTGATGCACAAGGGGACTTTCTGGACGCACAAGGAAGCCGGGTCCGAATTGTGGGAGCTGGATCTGAAGACGCACCGGCTGGTGCGGCGTATCCCGCTGGCAGCCCACAGCATGATGGTCGGCGTGACCCAGGATGCGCAGTCGCGCATCATGCTGACGGACGAGGCCGGCGATCTGGTGGTGCTGGACGGTGCCGATGGCAAGCCCGTGCGCAAGATCGGGGCATTGGGCGATGCGCTGATCTTTACGGCTGCCCCCGGAGAATGAGGCCCCGCGTGACGGAGAAACGATATGCCCAATCCTGAAAACAGGGGGGCCGTCGGCGTGGCGCGGAACGGCCTCGACACGATGGCCGAACGGCTTGCCCGCTATCTCGCCGGCCGGTCCTCCCGCCGGAGCGCGCTTGCCCGGCTGGGTGGGTGGGCCGCCGCGATTCCGGCTTTTCCTCTGCTGCCGGTCTGGCGGCGCGATGCCCGCGCGGCGGCTCCCGCCGCGCCGTCGCCCTTCGCGGCGAAGGCGCAGGTGAAGGACGACACGAAGTGCGATTACTGGCGCTATTGCGCCATCGACGGCAATTTGTGCACCACCTGCGGCGGCGGGGTTCATAGCTGCCCACCGGGAACGCATCCGTCGCCGACCTCGTGGATCGGGACGTGTTTCAACCCGCAGGACCGCCGCTCGTACCTGATCGCCTATCGCGATTGCTGCGGGCAGGATGCCTGCAACGAACAGAACTGCCTGGGCATGGATGGTGATCTGCCGACTTATCGTCCGCAGGCCAATAACGACATCATCTGGTGTTTCGGTACCGGTTCGTTGCTTTATAATTGTTCGACTGCCGTAATTGTGGGAACTGCCGAATGAAGAAGATTCTTACCCTGGCCCTGTTTCTGGGCGCCGCGAGCCCGGCTTTCGCCGCGCCGGATGGCCAGGCGCTGTACGGTGCCAATTGCGGCATCTGCCACCAGGGGGGCGGAGTCGGTGCGCCGGGCCAGTTTCCGCCGCTTGCGAATCGGATCGACAAGATCGTTTCGACGCCCGAAGGCAAGAAATACGTGACCGAAGTGCTGATGAACGGTCTGGCCGGTTCGATCGACGCCGCTGGTGCGACCTATGTCGGTTTCATGCCCAGCTTCAAAAGCCTGTCCGATGACGATGTCGCCGCGATTCTGACCTATCTGTCGTCGCTGGGCGGCACCAAGCCCGCGCCGGTTGTTTCCGCAGCCGATGTGGCGGCCGCGCGTGCGGCGCCGATGTCTTCGTCCGCCGTTGCGGCGGCGCGGAAAGACCTCAACGCGGCGCATCCGCTGCCGTAAGACACTGACCGGACATGCGCGTCGGCTACGATTCGACGCGCATGTCCCGCGCCGCGATGTTGGCGGCGATGAGGGCCGCACGACTCCGATGCCTGAAAATACATGCCGGGCTTTTCGCTGCGAGGCACGCTTGTCTGGCAGGCTGCGGGTTCAAATGATCTCCGGGCTACGCGGGCGTCTTGCCCGCCTCACGGGGGCGGCTCTGATGATTGCCGCCCTGGTTGGCCCCGTGCTGTCGGGCCGGGCCGCGCTGGCGCTGGACCAGGTGCGTACCACCTATCTGGAAAAATGCGGCGGTTGCCACGGGATCGAGGGGCTGTCGGGGCAGACCTATATTCCGACCCTGCGGGACCGAATCGGCACGTTGAGCTGCACACCGGAGGGACGGGCGTATCTGCTCACGGTGCCCGGCGTTTCGATGTCGCTGATCCGCGATGACGCGCTGATGGCGCAGGTGATGAATTTCGTCCTGTTCGACCTCGGTGGCCGCAGCACGCCGGCTGGCACGCGGCCTTTCACGGCGGAGGAGGTCCGCACCCAGCGCGGCCACCCGTTGAGCACCACCGATCTGCCGGCGGTGCGGGCCGGGGTGTGGGCGCGGGCGGTCGCCTGCGCCAACCACCGGTAACGGGCGGCTGCATGGCCGTCAGGGCAGGCGACGCGCCAGATCGGCGGCGGCGATGGCGAAAGCCTGGTAGAAATCATCATGCACGGCGACCGTGCCGCCGGAGAGGCGGATGAAGCCCTCGGTCATGCCGTTCTGCACCATGCCATCCGAATGGGCGAGAATGCCGTCCGCGTCTTCCATCGCCCCCGATCCGACCGGCGCATCCGGGGTGATGCGCGGGCGCAGGGTGTCGTTCCATGCCGCGATTCGGTAGGCGGCGACTTTCTCGGGATAAGGGCGGCCGTCGGTGGTGTAGCCGGCGAGGGGCTTGCCCTGTGCCATCATGTAGCCGATTTCCACCGCTGTCCCTGGGTCCATGTCCGCGGCCCGGCGGAAGGGGTCGAGGCAGAAGATGCCGCCGGCGCAACGATCCATCAGGGCGCGGTCGGCGGTTACGATCTTGAGGATCGTGTCCAGCCCCGGCGGTAGCGATTCGATGCCGGCCTGGCCGTCAAAAGGGGCGAGGCCCTCCAGCCCAGCCTCCCGGCATAGCGCGCGCAACCGGTCGAAAATGGCGACCGCGCCGGGGCGGAAGACCAGATCGCCGGCCAGATAGACGGTTCTGTTCGCTGTCATGCCGCTTCTGCTCTCCTTTTTCTTGCCACGATCCGATTCGCATCTTATGTGGAAGCGCCAACGGTCGGGTACCCGAGGCTCTGGGACCCCTGCAACGGTAGATGAGGTTCCAGCACGATGTCTTCCCCCAGCCATCCGCTTTCCGTGTCTCGTGTCGAAGAGCGCATTCGCGAGGCCCTGGCATTCGACGATGTTCTGGTTGTTCCCGCGGAATCGCGGGTGCTGCCGGGACAGACATCCACCGGCAGCCGGCTGACGCGCCGGATCGGCCTGAACATTCCGCTGATCTCCGCGGCGATGGATACGGTGACCGAGGATGCGATGGCCATCGCCATGGCCCAGCAGGGCGGCATGGGCGTAATCCACAAGAATCTCACGATCGACGAACAGGCCGAGCATGTGCGGCGTGTGAAGCGCTACGAATCGGGCATGGTCGTCAATCCGGTGACCGTGTGGCCGGACCAGACCCTGGCGGATGTCAACGCCATCATGACCCGTCATGGCATCAGTGGCCTGCCGGTGATCGAGCGTGAGACCAAGCGGCTGGTGGGCGTGCTGACCAATCGCGACGTGCGCTTCGCCACCGATCCGAACCAGCGGGTCGATGCACTGATGACGCGCGACAATCTCGTGACCGTTCGCGCCGATGTGGGCCGGGACGAGGCGCGCCAGCTTCTGCACCGCCGCCGGATCGAGAAACTGCTGGTGGTCGATGACGAGAATCGCTGCATCGGGCTGATCACCGTCAAGGACATGGAAAAGGCGGTGCTCTATCCGCTGGCCAACAAGGACGAGATGGGGCGCCTGCGCTGCGCGGCCGCGACCGGCGTGGGCGAGGATGGTTTCAACCGCGCCCGTGCGCTGATCGAGGCTGGCGTGGATGTCGTCGTGGTCGACACCGCGCATGGTCATTCGGCCGGCGTGATGGAGGCCGTGGCGCGGGTCAAGGCGTTTGACGACCGTATCCAGGTGGTCGCCGGCAATGTCGCGACGCCCGAGGCGGCCATCGCCCTGATCGAGGCGGGCGCCGATTGCGTGAAGGTCGGTATCGGTCCGGGGTCGATCTGCACCACCCGCGTCGTGGCCGGCGTGGGCGTGCCGCAGTTTACCGCGGTGATGGAGACGGCGGTGGCGTGCCATGAACGCGATATTCCGGTGATTGCCGATGGCGGCATCCGCACCTCGGGCGATATCGTCAAGGCGATCGGCGCCGGTGCCGATGTGGTGATGGTCGGCTCGCTGCTGGCCGGCACCGCCGAAGCGCCGGGTGAGGTGTTCCTGTATGAAGGGCGGTCGTATAAATCCTATCGCGGCATGGGCAGCCTCGGCGCCATGGCGCGCGGCTCGGCCGACCGCTATTTCCAGCAGGAAATCAAGGAAACCCACAAGATGGTCCCCGAGGGGATCGAAGGGCGCGTGGCCTTCAAGGGCGGGATGGATGCCGTGGTGCATCAGCTCGTCGGCGGGCTGCGGGCCGGCATGGGCTATACCGGCTCGGCAACGGTCGCCGATCTTCAGGTGCGCGCGCGCTTCCGCCGGATTACGGGGGCGGGCCTGCGCGAGAGCCATGTCCATGACGTGGCGATCACGCGCGAGGCGCCGAATTATCGGCGCGACTGACCCAACCCTGATCGCCATCTCCGACTGACAGGACGATTATGACGCCCAGCGCGCGGCTTGCTGCCGCCATTGATCTGCTGTCGGAGATGGAGGCGACGCCGCGTCGTCCCGCCGACGCCGTTGCCAACGCCTTCTTTCGCGAGCGCCGCTATATCGGCGGTGGGGACCGCCGCGCGGTGTCCGAGCGGGTCTGGACCGTGCTGCGGCACTGGCGCCATCTCGGCTGGTGGTTGGAGCAGGCGGGCGTGCCGGCCACGCCCCGCACGCGCCTGATCGCCGCGATGCAATTGCTGCCCCGGCCGGGTGAGGCGCCGGGGGTTCTGTTTGCGGGCGACCGGTACGGACCCGCGCCGCTGACAGCGGGCGAGCAGGAACTGGCGGCGCGACTGCGCGGCCAGGCGCTGGCCGATCCCGCAATGCCGCAGGCGGTCCGGCTGGAAGTGCCGGACTGGCTGCTGCCCCGGCTGGCGGAAACCTTCGGTACCGCGCTGGAGGCCGAGGTTTCCGCCCTGGCGGGCGAGGCAACGCTGGATCTGAGGGTCAATCTGCTGAAGACGACGCGCCAGGAAGCGGCGCGCCTGCTGGCGGAAGGGGGTATCCACGCCGAGGAAACGACCCTCTCTCCATGGGGGTTGCGCGTACCGGGGCGGCAGCCGGTAACGGCGACGGCGGCCTTCAAGGCGGGTCTGGTGGAAATTCAGGACGAAGGAAGTCAGATCGTCGTGGCGGCGGTCGATGCGCGGCCGGGCATGCGCGTGCTGGATTACTGCGCGGGTGCCGCCGGCAAGACGCTGGGCATGGCCATGACCATGGAGAATCGCGGCCACATCGTGGCGTGCGATGTCTCCGAGCCCAGGCTGGAGGGGGCGGTGCGCCGGTTGCGCCGGGCAGGGGTACATAATGCGGAACGGCATCTGCTGGTGCCGGGCGATCGCTGGGCACGGCGGCGGGCCGGCAGTTTCGATCGGGTGCTGGTCGATGCGCCCTGCACCGGAACCGGCACCTGGCGCCGTAATCCGGACGCGCGGCTGCGCCTGACGGAACGGGATCTGGAAGAACTGACGGCCAAGCAGGCCGAGATCCTCTCGACCGCCGCCACGCTGGTCCGGCCGGGCGGGAGGCTGATCTACGCCACCTGTTCGGTACTGCGCGAGGAAAATCAGGACCGGATCGCGTCGTTTCTGGCGTCGTCGCCGCAGTTTCGGCGTGCCGGACCCGAACCCGGCTGTGGCCTGCCCCCCGATCTGGCGCAGGACGGGATGATCGCGCTGTCGCCCCTGCGCCACGGCACGGACGGCTTTTTCGCGGCCATTCTGGAACGGGTCGCCTGAATTTCGGCGCCGCGTCCATGCGGCGTTCTATCCTGCTCACGCAGCACGACATATTCTGGTACCCTGCGGTTCTTCGAACCAATAGTCCGGGATAGGTGTATGCAGGAAAATCTGGCCATCGGGATCTTGTGCGTTCTGGGCGGTGGTATTGGTGCCCAGTGGATTGCGTGGCGGTTTCGCCTGCCTGCTATCGTCCTGCTGTTCACTCTGGGGCTGATCTATGGTCCCGGACTGAACCTGCTGCATCCGTCGGAGACGATCGGGCGCTATTTCCATCCGATGGTCTCCCTGGCCGTTGCCTTCATCGTGTTCGAGGGCGGGCTGGGGCTGGATTTCCGCCAGTGGCGCGCCGCGGGCGAGGGGGTGCTTCGCCTGACGGTGGTGGCGCTGCCAATCAATCTGGTCCTGGGGAGTCTGGCGGCCCATTTTGTCGGGCATCTCCATTGGGGCGCGTCCTGGCTGTTCGGCGCCATCATCGTGGTCACCGGGCCTACCGTGGTCCTGCCGCTGCTGCGCCATACCAAGCTGCGCCCCCGCGTGGCGGCCTTCCTGCGGTGGGAGGCGATCCTGAACGACCCGGTCGGGGCCATTCTGGCGACGTTTGTGCTGGAGTTCCTGATGATTCAGGGCAACCGGCATTCCGGAATGTTCGTTGCGGAAATCATACCGCACCTGCTGTTCGCCACCATGATGGGGCTGTGTTGCGGCGTCTTTCCGGCGGTGCTGGTGCGGTTTATGTCCCGGCGTGACCTGATCCCGGAAATTCTGCGGATTCCCATCATCCTGACCCTGGCGATGAGCGTGTTCGCCATCTGCAACTTCTTCATGGAAGGTGCGGGGCTGATGGCGGCTACCGTCTTCGGCATGGCGCTGGCGAACCTGCATGTGCTGGGCATGAGCGAATTGCGGCGCATCAAGGAATCGCTGGGCGTGCTGGTCGTGTCCTGCCTGTTCGTCATGCTGACGGCCGACCTGCATCGCGAGGTGCTGGCCCGCCTGTCGCTGCCGATCGTGGCCATGACCCTGACGGTATTGTTCGTGGTGCGGCCGGTCGGCATCCTGCTGTCCACCATGCGTTCGGGTCTGACGTGGCAGGAACGGCTGTTCGTCGGGTGGATCGCGCCGCGCGGTATCGTCGCCGCCGCCGTGGCGGGAGCCGCCGGCCTGCAACTGCGCGATGCCGGTTATCCCAGCGCGGACCTGGTGATGCCCGGTGTGTTCGCCCTGATCGCAACGACCATGATCCTGCATGGTTTTTCCCTGCGCCCGATTGCCCGTGCCCTGCGTCTGACCCTGTCGGACGATCCCACGCTGGCGATCGTGGGCGCGAGTGCCTGGTCCACCGACCTGGCGGGGGCGGTGCATCGTCTGGGCTGCCCGGTTGTGCTGGTGGATACCTACGCCGGCGCGCTGGCGGCGGCGGCGCGGGCGGGCATTCCGACCCTGCGGGCCGAGTTGCTGTCCGACGAAGGGATGGAGAGCCTGGAGGAACGCCCGGCCGACTATCTGATCGCCGCCACGCCGGATGCGATCTATAACGGACTGGTCTGCGCCCGGCTGGCCCCCGATTTCGGGCGCCAGCGCGTGTTTCAGGTCAGTCCCGGGGTGGCCCGGTTGGATCTCTATCGCGGGTTGAGCCGCGATTCGCGCGGGCGGGTCATGGGGGAGCCGGCGTGGAATTTCACTCTGTTTGAAACCTTGTTCGAACGCGGATGGCGTTTTCGCGCCATGCCTCCCGTTTCGGCACCCTCGGGCAGCGCACCCGCCGCGCCGTCGGGTTCGGCTGACGGGAACCGCCTGATGATCATGACCATACGCAAGGGGAGCGCGATCCTGGTCTGTTCGGCCGAGGACGCAACGCCGGTGGAACCGATGGCCGGAGACATCGGCGTGGTCATGGAGCCGCCTGCACCGCCGGAACAGACCGGGCAGGCATAGGAATGCGGTCGGGAATGCGTGCGGGCGGTGATCGCTCGCCAGCCCGCATTTTCAACCCGATTCATAAGTGACATGCCCGCGGCGAGATACCTTCAGGCGGGCGGAAGGACCTCGATTTCCGAGAGGCCGGCCGCCAGCAGGCGGCGCAAATCGGCCTCGGTCAGGGCGATGCAGCCTTCGGTCGGTTTCCGGTCAGGCGATTGCAGGTGCAGGAAGATCGCCGATCCACGGTCGGGGACCGGCGGCGAATCGTTGTAACCCAGGACGATCACGATATTGTAAACGTCGTCTTCACGCCACATGCGCTCATGGCGGGCGGGGTGTGGCAGTGTCACAGGACGGTTATAATCCGCATGGGTGGGGTCGTCGCACCAGCCGTCATTGGGTGCCAGCGGTTCGATGGGAAGAGAACTGGCGGGTGCGGAGACCCGGTCCGCGCGATAGAGAATCCGCCGTAGCGTCAGCAGGCCGACCGGAGTGGCATGATCGCCTTCCTGCTTGTGGACGCGGACGCCGGCCGCACCGATGACGGCCGGAATTTCCTCGCCCATGCAATGCAGACGTGCACCGTGCCCTGTATTCGTTTTTAGTAACGTGCGTATCATGAATCGCTCCAACCTGGATCGCTTTTTGCTCTGAATCGGTTCTAAACTGTCGGGCCTGTGGTCTGGATATGGCGACGTGACCGGAATGGTGAGTATGGTGTCATGTCGGCTGACCCGGATGCTGCCGTTTCCATCCCGGGAATGATATAGGATAAGGATGCAGGCCCCGCGTGAATGGGGTTTGGTCAAAATAAAGAGGGTTCGATGGCAGGTGCGCGTCCCATTCTGATAGTGGATGACGATCAGACGTTACGTCATATGCTCGTCGAACAATTGCAGCTGGAGGGAGAATTCCAGGCGATCGAGGCCGAATCGGTGGCCGATGCCTGGGAAAAGCTGAACGCACCCGGCGCCCGATTCGATGCCATCATTCTGGATGTGTCTCTGCCCGACGGCGACGGTCGCGATTTCTGTGCCGAGCTGCGGCGGCAGGGAAAGCGGATACCGATCATCATCCTGACCGGTTCCGACGAAGAGACGGACGTGGTGCGCGGGCTTGATGCCGGCGCGAACGACTATGTCGCCAAGCCGTTCCGCATCGCCGAGCTACTGGCCCGCCTGCGTGCTCAGATGCGCATCTTCGAAAACAGCGAGGATGCTGTTTTCTCGATCGGGCCTTATGTCTTCCGTCCCTCGGCCAAGCTGTTGCAGGAGCCTGCCCGCAACCGCCGCATCCGCCTGACGGAGAAGGAAGCGGCGATCCTGAAGTTCCTCTATCGTGCCGGTACGCGCCCGGTGCCTCGTCAGGTTCTACTGAACGAGGTGTGGGGTTATAACGCGGCAGTCACCACCCATACGCTGGAAACGCACATCTACCGGCTGCGGCAGAAAATCGAACCCGATCCGACGAATGCGTCGCTGCTGGTGACCGAGGGCGGTGGGTATCGTCTCGATCCGGAAGGGGGGCTGCGCGCCTCCTGATTGTCTGCTTGTGTAGCGTCGGAAAGGCTTTTTGGCGCATGCGGGTCTGGCCCTCGCGGAGAGGGCCATCTGTTTTTCTGTTTTGAGACCGTCTTCATGTGATTAGGTGATGCCATCTAACCACAGAGTGTGGGGGCGATCGGCGCCCCTGGATCGCCTTCGTCATGCCGGGGCCATTCCTGGGTCTGCCCTGGCCCGAACCCCGTGCGATCGTCTGCGGCGTGTGAAGGTGTCGTGAACGCCGCGACCGTGGGTTGCGATGTGATCGTCCATGGCGTCGACTGCCCGCTTGTAATAAAGGGTTCCGTTAAATTCCTGCGGAAAGATGATCGTGCTCACGAATCTCGTTTTGGGACGCCGGAAAACGCCCGGGGCGGGAAGATCGAGGTGCGCTCCATGAGCAGGCGGGCAGAGAATGATGCACCGTTGCCGTATGCACTCGTGGCAAGGTGGCATGAATGGCTGGTGACCCAGGCCTTGCCCTTATGGAGCGAGCGCGGATTCGACCCTCGGCGACGGCTTTATCATGAGCGGCTGACATGGAGTGGCACGGCTGCTCCATTGCCTCAACTCAGGTTGATGGTGCAGGCGCGGCAGGTCGCGGTCTACTGCCGGGCAGGGTTGGACGGGCTGTACGATCATTCGGCCCCGGCGCTTGATCATGCATTGCTTTGCCTGGATACCGTCGAGCGACTTTACCGACACGCTGATGGTGGGACGGGCTGGGTCTTCTCGCTGGCGCCGGATGGCACGCCAGCCAGCGGCGTGCGTGATCTTTACGCCCATGCCTTCATCCTGTTCGCCTATGCCTGGGCCTACCGCCTGACCGGTGCCCCGCGCTATCGGCGGATTGCCCGTGAAACGGCGGAGGAAATCTGGCAATTATTTGCCTTGGATGAGGGTTTCCGCGACTGTGTGCCCTCGACAAATGCCGTACGTCGCCAGAATCCGCACATGCACCTGCTGGAAGCCTGTCTGGCCTTGTTCGAGGCAACAGATGAGGGTTTTTATCTTGATCAGGCGGAGCGTCTGGTGACCCTGGCATCTTGTCGGTTCATGGATCCCCGTTCAGGCGCGGTGCTTGAGGAATTCGATGCAGCCTGGGTCCCGCTTGAGCCAGCGGGACGTAATCGCGTCGAGCCAGGGCATCTGTTCGAATGGGCATGGTTACTGGGCGAATATCGCAGGCTGGCACCTGACACGCAGGCGGAGGACCATCTGCATGCAATGGCCGAACGGTTGTTTGCCTTCGGAAGCACAGAAGGGTGCGCGCCAGATACGGGCCTTGTCTATGACGCCATGACGGAGGACGGCGTGGTGTCCGCGCATTCAACGCGCATCTGGCCACAGACCGAACTTCTGCGCCTGCTCTGTCGGCGCCGCAAGGAGGCAGGGGAGGGAGGAGAGGCGCTGCTGTCTTCCATCAGTGAGCTTTTTTTTGCGCGCTATGCGCCTGCGCAACTTGCTGGTGGATGGATTGATCGTCTTGATGAGGGGCTGGTCCCGATGGTGGACCATATGCCGGCCAGTTCACTCTACCATATCTATGGCGCGGCGAGAGAGATTGTCTGTGCGTGACGATTTGCTGAGAAACGTGGGGCCGCCCCACTGTTTTTGACAGCAGACGATTTTTTGTAGATTCAACTGTTTAATTCGTGAGACTTCTTTTTTGTGAGGCAATGTTGGCTCGAGATTTTCCTCTTCATGTCGGTGTGGATGGGTTCAATCTGGCGCTCCCGCGTGGAACGGGCATTGCAACCTATGCGCGGACACTGACGCATTGCCTCAAGGCGATGGGGTGTACCGTGGATGTCGTCTATGGCATGGACATTTCGCCTCACATGTCAGCTGATCTGCGCGAAGTCATGTTCTTCGATATTCTGGGTCAGACCGCGACGAAGAAGGCTTCCAAATCCATCATCCCGCGTTGGGTACGGAATTTCGTAGCCGATAAGGTTACGGGGGCGCCTAAAGCGGTCGAGGTACCCATGAGTGGTCGGGTCGAGGCGCGTGGATTTGCTCAAAGGTTGCCGGCGTTCGACCGGGTGTTGAATGTGCAGAATCTCTATGACGTTGCTGGTCGGCACTTTCGCTCGACGGGTCGTTTCATGACGATCTCCGTTCCCCAACCTCCGGCGATCATGCACTGGACCTATCCTCTGCCGATCCGGATCAAAGGCGCGCGAAATATCTATACTATTCACGACCTTGTGCCACTGAGACTGCCCCAGACGACGCTCGACAACAAAAAATTCCATTTCGAATTGATCAGCAAGATCGTGCAGAGTGCAGATGCGATTTGCACTGTGTCTGAGGCGTCCAGAAAGGAAATTTTGTCGTTTTTTCCAGAGGTGGAAAGTCGACTGCATAATACATATCAGTCATTCGAGCCGAATACGTCGATTGATGCTTCGCGTGAAGAGGGTATTAATCGAGAAATCAGGGAATTGTTCGGATTGCAGCCGGGGGAGTTCTTTTTGTTTTTTGGCTCTCTGGAGCCGAAGAAAAATATCGGCCGTCTGATCGAAGCATTCCTTATGGCACGGACAGAGCGCAAACTCGTCATTGTCGGGGCCATGAGTTGGAAGGCGGATGACGAGCTTCGCTTTTTGGAGCGCGGGATCGCAGCAGGACGTATTCAGAAACTGGAATATCTGCCTGCGCCGCTTCTCGGCGCATTGATCCGTGGAGCACGCGCGGTTCTTTTTCCGTCGCTCTCTGAAGGTTTTGGGCTGCCCGTGCTGGAAGCTCTGTCCTGGGGAACGCCGGTGATGACCTCGCGCGAAGGGGCATTGCCCGAAGTCGCTGGAGAAGCGGCCTTGTTTGTCGATGCATATGACCCGTCTTCTATCTGCGCGGGGATCGAGGAACTCGACAGCAACGATGTACTGCGCGCCAGCCTGAGAGAACGGGGACCAAGGCAGGCCGCATGTTTCGATATGAAAAAATACGAAGAACGGTTACGGGAAATGTACCTATCCGTTGTTCCTCTTGAAAATTGACGCTGTTGACGTCTCTGCCCGGTGGAAGAGACTTCATGTCGGATGTGACGCGAATATGGACGGGCAAGTTGCCAGCGGTGCGACGTCGATGGTCTCCGACTTGTGGGGCTGACCGGAAAACGCGGCTTGCCGGCGATCCGATGCACCCAGCCCCATCAAGGCCGCTTCCGCTTCGTGCTTCGAATGGCCTTACCGCTGCGCGGCACTCTCGCTTAGCAGCCCACGTTTTCGGCCAGACTTCAGGTGGCGTGGCGCATTGGTACCGAAGCAGTATGCCCGGAACGGGGTGAGTCGATGGACGCGAACGGGGGAACTCGAGAAGGCTCACATAAAAGCCTACGCGCAGATCTCACCCAGTGTCTTATTGACCAGATATTGGCGGCGAGTGGTGGTGCGCCCCCGACCCTTGCATCTACGCAGCCATCCTTGGGCGTATTTCTCTCGAAATAGGCGTCGCTTACGGCTTGCGCCATGTATGTTCATGGCAACGTTGGTGTGAGGCGAGAGTTCGACCCATCTGTGGAGCGGACCTATTGGCGGCATCCGTGCCAACAGGCCCGCATCCATTCAGACGACGTTATGCCCGGGCGTAGACGTCTTCGATGCGCACGATATCGTCTTCACCCAGATAGGGGCCGGACTGGACCTCGATCAGCGTCAACGGAATCCGGCCGGGATTTTCCAGGCGATGGACGGCACCGAGCGGCAGATAGACGCTTTCATTCTCGCGCACCATGATCAGGTCGGCATCGCGGGTAACCATAGCGGTGCCGGCGACCACAACCCAATGCTCGGCACGGTGGAAGTGCTTCTGGAGCGAAAGCTTCTGGCCGGGATCGACCGAGATGCGCTTGACCTGGAAGCGATCACCCTGGATCAGGCTTTCATAGAAGCCCCAGGGCCGATAAACCCGATTATGGCTCAGTGCCTCGGGACGCCCGGCTGCCGTGAGGCGGGCGACCATCTTCTTCACGTCCTGCGCCCGGTCGCGATGCGACACCATAACGGCGTCCTTCGTCACCACGACGATCAGATCTTCGACGCCCGTGACTGTCGCGACGATGCCGTCTGACCGGACATAGCAATTCTTTGCGCCATCGAGAAAAACATCTCCCGAGGTTGCGTTGCCGTCCGCGTCTTTCGGGGTCAGTTCCCACAGGGCATCCCAACTACCGATATCCGACCAGCCGAAATCCCCAGGCACGACCGCTGCTTTTTTGGTGCGTTCGGCAACGGCATAGTCAATTGAAATGTCGGGAGATTGGGCGAAATGCTCCACGGAAAGACGCACGAAGTCCGAATCGGTTGTCCGCTCCGAGACTGCATTCCTGACCGAGGAATAAACCAGTGGCTCGAACGCCTCGATTTCTTTGAGCAGGGTGCTGGCACGGGCTACGAACATGCCGGAATTCCACAGATAATGTTCGTCGCGGATTAATTCCGCCGCCTGCTCTCGGTCCGGCTTTTCCATGAACTTCGCGGCACGATAGGCGCCGGGCACCTCGGCGAGTTCACTGCCGCGCTCGATATAGCCGTAGCCGGTTTCCGGCTTTGTTGGCTTCATGCCGAAGGTAACGATATAATCCTGACGGGCAGCATCGACTGCCACGGCGAGTGCGGCATTCAAGGCCGATTGGTCCTTGATCGCGGCATCCGCCGCCATGACCCACATGACTGCCTCTGGGTTTTCCTCCGCGATCAAAAGCGCAGCAGCGGCGATCGCAGGCGCGGAATTTCGCCCCATCGGCTCCAGCACAATGCGGGCATCGGTGATGCCCACTTCACGTAACTGTTCAGCGATAATGAAACGATGATCCGCATTGCACACGATGACCGGGCGCCCAAATCCAGGCTGCTCGCCACGAAGAGCTGTTTCCTGCAATAGCGTTTTATCTGAAAGTAAAGGCCAAAACTGTTTCGGAAAACTTCCGCGCGATACCGGCCAAAGGCGGCTGCCCGATCCACCGGACAGGATAACCGGGACGACTGTTCGATTGTTTATTGCCGCATTAGGTGTATAATCAGACGGTTTCATTTGCGGTTACGTGCTCCGATTAGACATAATTGTTTGATCTCCTAATCAAAAGAGATTGCCTTGAACAGGCATAAAATCGTGTGAATGCCGATTTTCAAAGGTCTATCTTGCTTGAGTGTGGCAAATATTGCGGCCTCATATGCGCAAATAGCTATCTATCTGGCCGATCGTTAGGTGCAGAGAAGTCCTGCCATATTCGGGCTCGAAGCGTGAGACGGGTCAAGGGTCATATCCGAATATGAGATTTAAAGATTATCAGAGCCCGTTTGGAAATGTCGGGTGGTGAACGAGGGCGACCAGCGAGAGGCGCGTCCATCGCGTGCATGCCGAAGCCCAGCGGCCCTGATGGTCATTGCTGTCGAGGCGCAGGAAATGCGCGTCGCATCGGTTGCCTCTTAAATCTTTCTGAGAAATTCGTGTCTCTTTCGAGGCGGGGAGCCTATCAGACTGTTCTTTTTTTCAAGGCCGTAGTCTGCAATGGCGGGATTCGGGGACGTGAAAAAATCAGGAGTGACATGGACGTGCCATCTTTTATTCGTGATAATGGAGGAAGCAAAAAGACAGGTTTCGAGATCAGGATTGGCGGTGGCAGGGACGAGAGAAGGTTATGATGCAGATTTACTTCGGCGCTGACATCTCCAACATCTTCCTGAAACTCGAATTGAGTGGAAAACGATATCGTGGGTAGTGACGTGAAGAAATTTCAAAGAAAAATTTGGTTCGATGTCTCTGATCTTCTTGGTTATTTTCCCGACAATCGGACTCCTACAGGGATCCAGCGGGTTCAGATCAGTATTATCCAGTCGCTTCTCTCGGGAAGCGAGGGCGAGAAAATAGCGCTCTGTCAATTCCTCGAGGACGAGAATGGGTGGTTTTTAGTCGATCCCGACCGCTTTGTGAAGGTATCTACGCTCAGCTTGATGGGCTCAGACGCGCGGGATCTGGTGTGGCGTCGGGAGGTATCGATGCTACGACAGGAAGCGATGGCAGAAAGGATCGACGCTTTTCCGCTGAGGTCTGTTCTGATTAATATCGGTACATCCTGGTGGCTTCCCAATTACTTCATGCATATCCGTGAGGCAAAAAAGAAGAGCGATATTTATTATATTCCTTTCATTCATGATGTGATTCCCGCGGTTGCGCCACGTTTTTGTGCGCATGCACTCGTGCATGAATTCATTGATTGGTTTATGGGCGTCGTACAGCATTCGGACCGATATTTCGCCGTCTCGGAAGCAAGCAAAAAGGATTTTCTGGCGCTTGCAACGGAACTGAATGCGGGCATTCCCTCCGCTGATGTGCGCGTCGTGCACCTTGCCGCCGAAAAGAAAACTGTTTCCGTGCCAACCGCTGCGGCCACCAGCCTTTTCAGGCGAGAGGGAATTGAACCTGGGAAATTCGTTTTCTTTGTTTCGACCGTTGAATCGCGCAAGAATCAGGCCGGAGCACTGGATGCCTGGCAAAACCTGATTCGTAACAACCCGAAGCTGCCGATTCCCAAGTTGGTCATCGTTGGCAAACGCGGTTTCGAGAGTCATTTTTTCCTGGAGAAACTCGCCACATTTATCGAGGCCGAAAAACATATCGTCTATATCGAGAGTGTCAGCGATGACGAACTCGCAGCGCTCTATTCATCCTGCCTTTTTACGATCTATCCGAGCTATTATGAGGGTTGGGGACTGCCAATCACGGAATCGCTCGGTTACGGGAAGGTCTGTGTTACTGCGGACAACTCCTCGCTACCGGAAGCGGGGCAAGGATTGACTGTCACTTATCGCACCGGATCAAATCACGATTTCGAAGAAAAGCTTCTTTCTTTAATCAAGGACAGGGGCCATCTATCCGCGTTGGAACAACGCATTGCGGAAAATTTTCAGTCTCGTCACTGGGAGACGATCGCCCAGGAGGTCTTGGCATTCGCCCACGCCGTCCAGGAAGGGGCGCAGCAGACCAAGAAGATCGCTCCCGTGCTTGAGGCTGCCTATTATCCGCTCAATCGTAACAGACAGTTAAAGATTTCAAGTGATCTCACTTCCGCAGAAGTGCTGCGTGACGGTTCGGGCTGGCATCGTCTTGAGGATTTCGGCAGTTGGACACGAGGCACAGGCGCACGCCTGACCTTCACCGTGGCGCAACCATGCAACCGGATTGCGATCCAACTCAAGGGAATTCCATCGTCTCACTGCGAAGTAACGGTTTCAGCCAATCTGGCTGGATCTTCCACGAAGCTTCGCCTCAATCCAGATGAGGAAGCATGGTGTTTCCTCGACTTTGATGGGGATATTGCAGGAAAAAATCTAAACATAGACGTTTATTCTCGTGAAGTGGAAACGACTACCAATCCAGAGACAGGTCATTCTCGTGTCATTTCGGCGGGCGTGTGTGGTGTGTACCTTTTTGACAAGACCAATGCCAATGCACGGACCGATTTTATCGAGGCAAAGCTTTTCGATCTTCTGAAATACAAGAAGGTAAAAAAACTGCTTTGCACCCAATAAGTCTCACGAAAAAATTATTCGAAGGGACGTAAATGTGGGATCGATACAAGGTTGGCGAGACATGAAAGAGATTAGGCGCGAAGAGATCGTAAGTACTTTGCTGCGATTTCGGGCAGGGAAATTCTACAAATCGGGCGGTGTCTGGGTATCCAAAGCTCTATCTCGGACAATGAAGGGAGGCAATGCTGCGCGGGATAAGGCGGACTGGGACGCTGCGGCTCGGCATTTCAGGGAAGCTGTGGCGATCGATGGAACGATCCCGCATATCTGGATTCAACTCGGGCATGCGTTGAACGAGCTCGGCGATCATAAGCAGGGGCTTGAGGCTTACCGAACAGCCCTCTTGCTCGATCCTTCAAAGGGCGAATGTTACCTGCACATTGGACGCCGGCTGGCGGAGGATGGGGATGTCGAAAAGGCGATAGAGGCCTACAAATCGGCCCTTCCGTTTGAAGATGTGTCGGCTTCCGCAGAACAGGAAATCATCGCTCTACGTCCATCTTTTGCTGCATTCCTGCGGCAGAAAGAGACAGTAAAGGCGATCGCGGCTGACATTCGCCCCGGCACGGTGGAAGCGCGATACAAGATTGCTTCGGAGGAGGCGACTCTCTGTTTTGACGTCAGTGATCTGATTGCGCATTTTCGGCATAACAAATTTCCGACTGGCATTCAGCGTGTTCAAATTGAGGTCGTGGCAGAAGCTGTGGCGACTTGTGCCGATCGCGTTGAGATTTTTTTCTTCGTCGATGGCGTCGAGCATTTCATTGATGTTGATCATCCAACATTCACCTTGCTGGCAACGCTATGCAAAAATGATGATCAGGAGGCTTGGACGGCGGCACGAGACGGATTTTTTGCGCGTATTCCATTTTCACAGCCTTATTTACCCCCACATGGCGCGATAGTTGTGAATCTTGGTACATCGTGGTGGATGTACAATTATTTTCTTGCGATACGTAATCTCAAGCGCGAGCGCGATATTACTTTCGTTCCCTATGTTCATGATCTTATTCCCGCAATAAAACCTCAATATTGTGTAGAAGGCGTGACAATTGACTACAATACATGGCTCGTAGGCGTATTTTTTCATGCTGATGCTTTTATTACCAACTCAACGTCGACGACACGCGATCTGATTTATGCCGCGCGCGTCATGGGCCATCCATTGAACGAGCGGAATGTCGCGACGATCCCTCTTAGTGCGCGTTTTTCCGGGGATGATGAGGGGCGCGCGCTTCCGAGTGAGGCGCTTATCAGAAGGTGGGGCCTACAGGCTGAAGGTTATGTTCTATTCGTCTCGACGATCGAGGCGCGTAAGAACCACGAAGCTGCATTCCTGGCCTGGCAGGCGCTTCTGCAAAAAAATGGTGCGGACGCGGTTCCTCCACTCGTGTGTGTCGGAAAATTCGGCTGGCTAAATGATCGGGCTATGTCCGTCATTGCGGCTGACCCTTCACTCAGCAGCAAGATCGTCTTTATTCAACGGGCGAGCGATCTTGAGCTTAAAAGCCTTTATAGATTGAGTCTTTTCACCGTCTATCCGAGTCATTACGAAGGGTGGGGATTGCCGATTACGGAATCTCTCTCTTATGGGCGCGTGCCGTTGGTCGCGGATAACTCTTCCCTGGTGGAGGCTGCGGCCGGGTATGGCGTGGTATTTGAGAGCGGCAACGTCACCGATTTTGTTGAGAAGGCAGAGAAGTTGCTCTTCGATACGAAATTCCGGGCGGAACGGGAGCGGCAGATCACCGAGCATTATCATCTGACGACCTGGCGGACGATGACGCATGAGATCGTCGCTTTTTCGGATAGCGTAAAGACCAGTAAAGGGTCGCTTTACGAGGGTTTTCCCAAGCTTCTTGGTGGGCGCTATGTCCCACTCAATCTACATCGTGACCGCAGTATCTGGCGCGGCATTGCCAGCGGTGAGATGTATCGTGTCGGCGAGGGGTGGCTCTGGCCCGATCCGAGCGGCTGCCGCATCAAGCCTGGTTCGGCACAGCTCTGTATTCCGAATCTTGGATTCCCCATTGCGCGTATCTTCCTGCACATGCGCGGACTGGGTTCAAAGTCATCGACTTTTTCGATCCACACCCAATCGGGGCTTGTTTTTTCCAGCACGATGAATGCGGGGCAGGGTATGTGGGCAGTGTTCGATGTGGAAGTCGACAGGGAAGGCTGCGTGTGTTTCGATATTCGCTCTGCCGACTACGAAGCTATTGTGATGGATCACGGCGGCAGCCCCAAGCGCTATGCAGCCGGGATCTCGGTCTTGGGTTTCTGTGTCTCTAACAAAGATGATCATCGTGACAGGCTCGATTTTCTCGAGGCTGCGGCGAATAATAAAGTCGAGTATGTCGGTGCGTTTGCGAAGAATTGCACTCAGCACTGGACCTGACTGGTTCGTGATCATATTTCATGGTTCCGTACGTTTGCTCTCGCTGTAGTTTGTGGCAGCGAGAGCAAACTCTTTTAGGTGATTTTCTCTGGTATTCGTTATCTGCGTCGTGAGGAACCTATGCGATCTCGCCGCTTTGTTAGCTAATTCGTGCATCCTTGCGGAAACAATCCACAAACATTGTTTTCCTTTTTCTATTTAAAGATATTAAGAAATTTGATAGAAGGCTAATTGATTAGAAATCCGAAGAATGTGGATATTGGTGATTTGCTATGGTGAACATAAGAAATTTTTTTGATAAAGCCCACGAGGATGCTGTGGCGGTGGCTTATATGTCGATATTGGGACGTCAGCCAGAAAGCGAAGATATTATCAGAGACAACGCACGCGAGGGGAAAAGCATTAAAAACATCATAGATGAATTGAAATCGAGTAATGAATATAAATACAACAAAAAAATGTCTCTTATGGATGAGATAATAAAAGTAAAAAAAGAAAATATTTCTAAAATTGTAACGACTGAAAGAGCGCAAGATGATGTTATAATGGTGCAGACATCAGATAATGTAAGATATTCTAAAATTCTTAATGTCTCATCGAAATATAACGAAGAGTATTGTTACAAACATAAAATAAATTATCAGAAATACAAGGGAATATGTAAAGGGGTTCATCCTCATCACGCCACATTTAATAGAATATTTATGCTGAAAGAAATAGTTGATAGGGGATTTTCCGGGTGGGTTTGTTATGTTGATGCTGATGCTATTGTTCGAAACAATTCATTCTCTTTGAAAGAAAATCTTTCCGCATTGAGAAAAAAAAATAAACACATGTGGCTACATTCTGTATTTAATGTTGGGGAAGATAATTACAACTGGTGGGATATTAATGCCGGATGTTTTGCGATAGACCTTTCTTTTGGGATTTGTAAGGAAATAATCAATGTGTGGTATGAAATATATAGTAATCTATACAGTATAAAAGAATATGAAGCTGCAACACGGTGGGATGATATTATTGATGATCAGATTAGTTTTCAGCACATATTAAAAATATTTGATGTCGAAGTTTTTTGTGAAATTGGAAAAATGCAAGACGAATTTTTTTTCCAAGCTTTAAGATCGGTTTCACATGATGTTTCTCCCGAGGCGGAATTGCTCATGAGAATGACGCGTTTAGAAGAAGAAGGACGAAGAATTTTTGGTGATTGCTAGAGTTCGTCCACATTAATCTGGCTCATACCCTGCGCCGGTGAAGAAGTTGGCGCACTCGGTCGGCGTGAGGCGTCGAGCACTGATCCGAGGGCGTCCTAAGGGCCGTGATGATTCGCCATTTCGATCGGATTGAATTCGGCCCTGTAGGGCGGCAGGAACAGCATGGATGCCCCGGACTGCTCGACTCCGCGGCGCGTCCGCGCGGTAACGTTCACCACGCAAGGCGCGACCACGCCGTCGGGTCATCTTCGTTGATGAACACCAGCCGCTTCGGGGCGAAATCAGATTGCGACTATCAACGGCTTGTCCAAGACGGATGAGGTCCATAGAAGCGACCCATGAAATTCTTGACTGTTCCTTCAATGTGTATTCTTGCTTCTACCAAGCTGGGATAAATCGCTGTATTCCCCGCGCATCATAAAAGATGACGCACCCTATCGAACCCGGAAGATTACCGCATCTGCTCTTGTCAGTCGTCCATGCTCCGGTCGTTGTCAAAGCAATCGTCGGATTTGAAATAGGATTTCCAAGAGTAAGCTTTACTGGGTTTCCGTTACGTTGGCTGAAACTGAATGCCGCGTTGTCACTTCCCCCCGCCCCGGAGTTATCAGGACCTGGAGCGATCACAGACTCTTGCTTACTGTCCGGAATCATATAAACGTGAGATCCAATCGCTACGCCGCCAAAAGCTGCGCCCCACTTCTGGAGACTTTGTGTGATTCCATGGGTTGCGCCGCTGCGATTATTTGTAAAGTTGTTACCTATAAGCGTAATCTTTGGGACGTTTGAGGTTGTAATGAGTCCAAACCCGTGGTCACCTTGATTCCCGTTCTGACGGAACAGCGTTCCAACATATGATTGGGACATATTAGAGTTATCATCAAAAACACCATTGATGAGTGCATTAAAAATTGTTCCGCCAGTGAAGAGAAGTTGCCCTCTTACTCCTTGATCGATCTGAATGTTGTTCGTATGCGATGACGCAACCCAGCCGCCCGAAAAATTGATATAGAGGTCGCCATCTTGGCTCAACTTATCATTGACCTCAACACCGGCACCTTTTTTTGAACTGTCGATGCTACACATGGGACCAAAGAAAAATTCACGGTTCGTTGCGGGAGTGAATGCATTATCGATCAAGACATTAATGCCGTTACCGATAATATCGGTGCCCCCGTCGCAGTCAAAACCGCCGAAACCACCACCAATGTGAACTCCGATCTTTGGTGTGACACCAGTATCTGTCGGTGCTACTTTCCACGCCATGAAGCCAAGATCGGCAGATCCCAAGGGACCGCCATTGATTTGAACGGCTTCATTTTGCGCAACTGCGTAATTGTGACCATAACTCATAACGTGATCAATCTGGTCAAACCATACGCCGTTCCATAAATATCCATTGCCTTCCTGGCCATCCAAAATAATATTTCCAATTACTGACCTGCTTATGCCGCGTAGGTGCAACCCTGCTCCGGTTGTCATCTTCGTATTCGATGCAATTCTGAAATCATGAATATACCAATTATTTTGTGGGTTCTTTCCGTCTCCAATTTTCATTAAATCTATATTTTTACGTTCTCCTGTGTATAAGAATGTGGTTGAGTAGGGGCCAGAGCCGTGCAGAGTAATGTGCGCTGCTTGGCTATTCTCCGGATTGGAGACGGTACTTTTGAATACGCACACCCCCGGAGGCGCTTCTAGTTCTACATTCGCAGGCGTATTGCCTGCTACATTTGTTGCATTGGCAAGCCACGCATTAATTGCAACTGTATCATCACTAACGCCGTCGCATTTCGCGCCATATGATAGAAGCGAAATTTTGCAATTTATATTGACACCGGTCGCTTTGTTCCCTTGTGTTATAGGGTTGCAGGTATGATTTTCATTACTTAGATTTTCAGTCCTGCGCGCCGTCTGCCTTATTGTGTGGCCTTTAGAAGCAAAATGTTCTGGGGACGGCTGATCCTTGGTTTCTCTGTCGAATGGCGGCGTTCTGGCGCAATTCACCAATGCGCCGCAATTAGACGAGCGCGCAATGGCGGGTGAAAATACCAAAGCAAGAACGGCGAGAAGACGTATCATCAATAAGTCCTCCTATTCACTAAGAGTCCGGTCGAGATCATTTTGAACAATTTCAGAGTCTTATGAACGGGACGTGCCGCGTCCACCAAGTTCACAACAAATAAAACTCAGTGATTTCAAGGCGCAGTGAAAGCTCCCATGACCGTAAGCGATTGAAATATCGTAGAAAGATCTCGGCCAGACACTAACCGTTGCCCGGCATCCGGCTGGAACAGCTAACGAAACATCAATCGCTCAGGCCGTCCATGTTCACGCCGACAACTCTCCTAGCCGTTGCGGGGCATACCGGGCTGTAAGAAAAGCTTACACCACTTGCGCTTCTCGATGCCTTGGTTAGGCCCTGTTACAGCTGGAGGGTTATTCCTATATATCGGGAATAACTGAAAGCAATGTGACGCAGATTTTCACCGACACAGCCTGGGCAATTGGGGAGCCGCTGATCGGAGCGGCGGCCGCGCAGCAAGACCCCACCGAAGGATTTGCGGCGGACGATTTAGGCGGTGTTCTGGTGTCATTAGAATGGTGCGAAATGGCGCAACATCCCTATGGAACTGGGCCCATAGCGGCTGACGGTGCAGTTGTTCATCCGCTGGACCAAATGAGGAGTCTAGGAACGCCTGTTCGCCCGGGAGCATATTTGAGCCATGGGAGCGCGACCAGCGATCCCGCCCAAGCGTAGAGACGATGCCGCTAGCTGCCATAACGAGTTTATCGCAACCGGCAATCTGGTGGAAAACTTCTAGGCCCGTCTGAAGGAATGGCAGGCCGCCGCAATGCGATACGAAAAGACCGCCGCCTTGTTCCTCGCCATTCTTCACCTCGCCGCAGCCGCAGATTGGATCAAATCTAGAACGGCGTAGGCATGCTTCATTCTATTCTGTGCGGATATATTAAAAATATATATTATGGATTTCTCGGATTTTCATGGTGATCTGTACGAGTGACAGTTCTATCTAATATTATTCTAAAGGTTATTGTACATGTCCACACCTTCCTGTACGCTAGTACAGATAGTCATCTTGCCACCTTGTAAAACCATACTGTGATCACAGACGTCTTTTATGTAGTCCATACTATGAGAAACGATTACAAGAGCCCGATCTTGGCGCTTTTCAAAAAGCTCTCGGCGGCAGCGTTCCGTAAAGCGTGCATCGCCGACCATGATGACTTCGTCAATCAGATAGCAGTCGAACTCGATCGCAATGGATAGCGCGAAGGCAAGTCGGGCTTTCATGCCTGATGAATAGTTTTTCACCGGTTCGCGAAGATGTTGACCCAATTCCGCGAAATCGTCCACGAAACGACGCATCTCGTCGTAATTGCGATTATAGATGCGTGCGATGAACCTCAGATTATCCAGTCCGCTCAGGCTCCCTTGGAATGCGCCTGAAAATGCTAGTGGCCAGGAGACGGACATGTCCACTTCGACCCGTCCTGATGTCGGCACGTCGACGCCGCCGATAATCCGCAGCAATGTTGATTTGCCAGCTCCATTATGCCCCAGAATGCCCCATTTTTCGCTGCGTTGAATGGTACAATTCACACCGTTCAGCACGCGCTTCATGCCAGACGATGTGTGGAAGTCCTTGACGATGTCGACGCATCTTATCATGGCTTGGTGACTTTACCCTGTGATTTCCAGATGCTTTCTGACGCCTGCGGTCAGGAATATGCCGATAAGCAGCATCAGGGCAGTGCTCCAGGTATCGTAGAAAAGATCGTACCTAACGCTGGCTTCTATCCCGAACTCGCCGCCTCGGATCATCTCCACGTTGTTGGCCATAGGAGAAAGCATCAAGATCCATTGGTAACGGAGCGGAAGCCAGGCGACCATAACGAACGCTCCGCTCATCGGGAGCGATAGATAACCGAAGACGGTCACGGTTTTTTCGACAAGATCGGACATTTCGCTTAACGAGGCGGCCAGTAGGGCGGTCGCGAAAGAGAAAACGCATTGATAGGAGATGCCTAGTAAGAGGAGGCCGTAATCTTTTGGCGGGTTCATGTAGCCCAAGCCGATGGCACCCATCATGACGATGCCGCCGGCCATAATTGTTCCGATAATTTCCAGAAACGAGCGTGCCGTGATGACGTCGAAAGGTGTTACCTGTCGATGGAAAAAGAGGCTGCCATTGGACTCATACGCCTTGACGGCACGCCCCATGCAATGCCGCCACATCGTCAGGGGAATATAGCCTGTGACCACCATAGCTGTCATGGCCAGACCATGCTCGCGCGCCGGCCGGATAGCCGTCCATACGATTGCCACGCCGGCACAAAAAAGAATTGGTTCTCCGATCACCCAGAGGAAACCCAAATTTTCGCGCCCGTAGCGAGTGTGCAGTTCCCGAAGGATGAGCGCATGAATGACCTTGTATTGAATAACGAAGCAGGAGAGCAGCGTATCGCGTCGCTGAGGTTGTGGCGTCATGTGATCCTGTGCTCCCTCGCGCCCGCAATCAGAAGCCGCCCCATGATATAAGCGCCGTAGAAAGAGACGAGAGAAATTGCCATCACTTCGAGGGTAGGCGGATATGCGGGATAATCAGGCTTGTCTGGGCGGGAGACTTCTTCCAGGAAGACCATTTGATGGTCTGCTCGGGCCTTGGCGCTTTGCAGGGATGCCACCTCTGACGCCAATACCTGCTGCAGGATCTGCCGCTGGATGGTCAGGTTGTCAAACTCGGTCAGTGTCGGCACCAGGGAATGGGTATCACCCGTCAGCCGGGCGGATGCGGTGTTCAGTTGTTTGCGCAGGATATTGATCTGCTGCTCGTAGACGGCGATGGACGGACTGTCGGGCGACGTCTGGCGGGTCTGGTCCAGGCGCATCTGCGTGGCGGTGAGCAGCGATTGCAGCGCGTATTGCGTGGAAACCAGGGGCTCGCTCTGCTTCTCCGGGTCGATCATCGCGCTGGTATTGCGGAAGGCTGCAAGGCGGGTTTGCAGGTCGCGGATCTGGTCGAGCGTTGTATCGACCTCTCGCTGTGCGGCATCCACCAGATTCGCGCGCTGCCGGCGGTTGATCTCGTTCACCAGGTCTTCTGCGGCCGCGATGAGCGCCTTGGCAATGCGCTGTGAATCCTCCGCGCTGAAGGTGCGGACGGTCAGGACAGACAGGGAAGTCTCTGCATCGATCTGTGCCTTAACGTGTTTCTTGTAGTATTTGTAGAAGCTTTCCAGATCGCGCCGCGAATACCAGTTGGGGAAGCGGGACATGAAATCTGCGCTCGGGTGCGAGAAGACCTGGGCCAGTCCGTCTTTGTGGAGCAGGAGTGCCATGGCGTCACGCGACATGAGATAGTCTTGCACGGCGAACGTATCATCGCTGGTGACGGACTCATTCATGCCGGTTTGCATCATCATGGAAAGCGGCGCACTCCCCATGCTGTGTTCGCCGCGCACCATGAAATGGGATTCGGAAATATATTGCGGGCTGGCGATAAGGGTCAGATAGAGAAAGAGGAAAATATTCGGAACGATAACAGTTAAAAAAAGTCCGGACCCGATCTTGTTTCTTACAAAAGCAAAGCCGGCCGCAAGCGGCGCTGCCGCATGGGCCGGCTGGGATGCGGGCGCTAAGGCTAATGAAGGGTGTTCTTGAAACTCATCTGACATCGAAAGACTTTCCTGCTCCAACCTCGATCGAAAAACTGCACATATCCTGTTTCGTTGCGGGCATCCTGGCTTATGCGCTAGCGCGCCACCATGTAGCCGGCCGTAATGCCCGGTTGGATGATCGTGCTGATAAGGCCGAACAGTTTGTAGAAATTATTCGCCTTCGCGTTGGAGTAATACAGCATGTCCTTGTCTCTCATGGCGAAATGCTGCCCCAGGAAATAATTGCCCGGATTCATCATGTCGATTTGGTACACGATCGGCGTGACCGGCTTGCCTTCGGCCACAGGAAGACCCAGCCGCCTCACGACGTCGTTGTCTTCATAGCGCAGAAGGAAAATACCGTTGGGATCGGACTGCTGGTCCAGAGGGCCTCCCGTCCTGGCAAGGGCTTCGGACAAGGAGAGTTCAGGTACCGCAAACGGGACCTCCGACACCTTGCCGGTGGCACCGAAAACGGTAAAGGTTCTGGGTTTGTAGATAACCTCGATCCGGTCGCCGGGATGAATCTCGATGTTCTGCGACGGGTCGTTTTCCGGAACGCTCATCGCCACGCGCGCCACGTGGTTGCCTCGCGTCAACTGGATGATGGAATCCTCCGGCGGATGGGGACTGCCCTGCGCCAGGGCGATGACATCCATGAGACGCTCGCGCGCGGGGGTGAGGAATACGCGTCCAGGGCGGGTGACGTTTCCATAGACGATGGCGGAGTTGGTCACGCTCTCTGCGACATGGACGACGACCTGAGGCGCCTGCGATTTTCGCGCTAATGCCTGGCGTATTGTCGCGGCCGCCTGATCCACCGTCTGTCCTGCCACATGCAGCGTGCCTGCATAGGGGACGGTGACGGTTCCTTCTGCACTGACCTTCAGTGGCGGCAGATTGCTGAGCATGGCCTTGGCGCCCTGAGAGTCCTGCCCGGTGCCGCCGGACGACAGGATGCTGCCGGTATTCTGGGTAGTTGTAGAGCCGCCCGCCATGGCGGCGGCCATCGATGTGCCGCTGGCATTGCTTCCACCGCCGCCGAACAGGCCATTACCGATTTCATAGATCGAAATCTGAATCGTATCACCGGGGCCGATCATGTCGTTGCTCGTCGGCCGATCGGTTATTTTGTCCAGAGACGAAAGGGGGGCGGGGGAATCGCTGGCAAGAATCGTCAGGAGATCGGAACTGATCTGTACGAGACCGAACCCCAACTTGTTTTTCTGCGGGTCTTTTTGAGCGCTGAGGAACTGTGATTCCGTGGGGCCGCTGCTTGGCAGGGAACTGCAACCGGACAGAAAGATCAGGCCACTCGCCAGCACGCCGGATACCTGCGCTGCCATACGGTATGTGGCGGTGCCGGCACGCAGGCGGGAGTGTTGAGGAATCATATGAACCACGCGACATACCACCAAGAAAAATTTGTCTCTGGTCAGACTGCCAAAGCTCTATGTCAAAGGTTGGACAGATTGACAAGAAAGTGCTCGGGCACACATCGGCTCGTGCCGATAGTCGGTCTGAAGGGGGGGAGATCGCTTCCGATCCCTATACTTGCGGTGCCCGCGCGCCTTCAATCTCGGAAATCAACCACGACCGGAACATGATCCGACGTTGTCGGCCAGTCACGTGCGTCTCGCAGCACCGTCATGTCGACGAGGCGATCCGTGAGGTCGGGTGTGACCCAGATATGGTCCAGGCGGCGTCCGCGGTTGGATGCTTTCCAGTCCCGGTTGCGATAGGACCACCACGTATAGAGTTTTTCCTGCGGCGGCACGAAATGCCGCATCGCATCGACGAAGCCGTTTTCCTGCCACGCCAGGAGCCGGCTGGTCTCCGGCGGTGTATGGCTGACCACGGTCAGCAATTGCCTGTGGCTCCAGACATCCTGTTCAAGCGGGGCGATGTTCAGGTCGCCGACCAGAATGGTCCGGCGGTTGGGCCGGTTGGCGAACCATGTCGTTGCCTCGTCCACGAACGCCAGCTTGTGCGCGAATTTCGGGTTGGCATCCGGGTCGGGAATGTCGCCGCCGGCCGGGACATAGAAATTGTGCAGTTCGACCGCTTCGCCATCAAGGGGGAAGGATGCCGCGATATGCCGGCAATCACTCCGCGCGCACCAGTCAGGTGTATCGTCGAGCGACGTCAACTGCACGCGCGAGAGGATCGCGACGCCGTTATAGGATTTCATACCGCGATAAAGGACGTGGGCGTATCCAAGGTCGCGCACCGCATCGGCCGGGAACAGATCGTCCGGAACCTTGGTTTCCTGCAGGCAGATAATGTCGGGTCGGAGAGCCTCGCCGAGCCGGGCGAGCAGGGGCAGCCGAAGGCGGAGCGAATTGATATTCCATGTGACGATGCGCATATCGGTGACATTGCCCATCATGCTCAGGCTGACAAGAGCGATTCCCGTTCTGACGAATAGAATGGAATCGCATGAAAGGTGACCGGGTTGGCGATGCGGAAGTTTGGTTCATGGGGAGACGAGCGATCCTCGGCTTTTGGGCGGATCGGAATAAATTTATAATAATCAGAGAGTTATTTTTCTGTGCTGCTTTTTTATGCAATCCAAGTCGGGGGCAGGAAAACCGCCCGTCCCACGATTCTGCCCGTGCCTGCTCCACAGACTTATCCACATGATCGGTGGATGAATGGGAAACGGCTTGATGGACGGTGAGGCGGTCGGCGCCCCGCGCATCCGGGGCGTCGAAGCGATCCAGCAGGCGTTGCAGACCATGCCGCTCTCGCCCGGTGTCTATCGCATGATCGGCGAGAAGGGAGAGGTACTGTACGTCGGCAAGGCGCGACTGCTGAAGCGGCGGGTGACATCGTACACGCACCTGGGCAAGCTGCCCGAGCGGCTGCGGCGGATGGTGTCCGAGACGGTGACGATGGAGATCGTCACCACGCATACCGAGGCCGAGGCGCTGCTGCTGGAAGCCAATTATATCAAGCGCATGAAGCCGCGCTTCAATATCCTGCTGCGCGACGACAAGAGCTATCCGTGGATCATGATGAGCGATGGCGATGCGTTTCCGCAGATCGCGAAACATCGTGGCAAGCTGGTCAAGGGCGCCTCCTATTGGGGGCCGTTTGCCTCGGCCTGGGCGGTCAACCAGACGCTGAACCTGCTCCAGCGCGTGTTCCTGCTGCGGTCGTGCTCGGACGCCGTGTTCAACGCACGCACGCGGCCTTGCCTGCTATTTCAGATCAAGCGCTGCTCGGCGCCCTGCGTCGGGCGCATCGAGCAGGCGGATTATGCCCATCTGGTGGAGCAGGCGCGGGCCTTTCTGTCCGGCCAGCGCAACGGCCTGCGCGATGAACTGGTTCGGGAGATGGAGGAGGCGGCGGCCAGCCTGGCGTTCGAGCGCGCGGCCACCATTCGCGACCGCATTCGCGGATTCGCGGCGATGCAGGATTCGTCGGTCATCAATCCCGCGTCGCTGGACGATGCGGATATTGTGGCGATCGCCCAGGTGGCGGGACAATCCTGCATTCAGGTCTTTTTCATCCGCGGCGGCCGCAACAACGGCAATCGCGCCTTCTTTCCCATCCATGCCCGTGACGAGGCGCCGGGCGATGTGCTGGGTGCGTTCCTGTCGCAATTCTATGACGACAAGCCGCCGCCGGCGCAGATCCTGCTGAACTGCGAGATCGCGGAACACGATCTGATGGCCGACGCGCTGGGTATCAAGCGTGGCCGCAAGGTCGAGATCCTCGTGCCGCAACGGGGTGAGAAGCGTGCGGTCGTCGAGCATGCGGAGACGAACGCGCGCGAGGCGATGGAACGCAAGATGGCCGAAAGCACGGCCCAGGCGAAGCTGCTGGACGGCGTGGCGGACCTGTTCGGGCTCGATACCGCGCCGCGCCGGATCGAGATCTACGACAACAGCCATATTATGGGTAGCAATGCCTATGGTGTCATGGTGGTGGCCGGGCCGGAAGGATTCGACCGCCGGAGTTACCGCAAGTTCGCGATTCGCGGGCCGATCACGCCGGGGGACGATTTTGCGATGATGCGCGAGGTGCTGGAGCGCCGCTTCAGCCGCGCCCTGCGCGAGCGCGAGGCGGAAGGAGGCGTGGCCGACTGGCCGGATATCGTCCTGATCGACGGCGGAGCAGGCCAGTATTCCGCGGTGCGGACGATCCTGGATGAACTCGGCGTGTCGGACGTGACGCTTGTGGCGATCGCCAAGGGACCCGATCGGGATGCTGGACGGGAATGGTTCCATGTGGCCGACCGTCCGGCCTTCCAACTGCCACTACGCGATCCGGTACTATATTATCTACAGCGGCTGCGTGACGAATCTCACCGTTTCGCCATTTCCACCCATCGCGCCGGCCGGTCCAAGGCACTGGTGAAGTCCGAACTCGACGAGATTCCGGGCGTTGGCGCGGCGCGCAAGCGCGCGCTGCTCAACCAGTTCGGTTCGGCGCGTGGGGTAAGGCAGGCGGGACTGGCCGAACTCGAGGCGACGCCGGGGATCAACCGCGAGACCGCGCGTGTCGTCTATGGCCATTTCCACCCCGGCTGGAGCGGCGCATAGCGCCTATGACCGACGTTGAGGCAGGTGTGAGCGTTTTCTTCATCAGACCGGCGTGAAGTACCGTTCCTGTTCGCCATGTCTTGTTGTACGGTGCGTCCGATGCTGACCGACCTGCCCAATGTCCTGACCCTGTCGCGGATTGGGGCGATTCCCGTCCTGGTTGCCCTTGTGGCGATGGGGGGGGCGATCACGGATTGTGCGGCCTGCCTGCTGTTTATCGCGGCTGCGATCACCGATTATCTGGACGGTCGGCTGGCGCGCGCGCGGCAGCAATATTCCGAACTGGGCCGGATGCTCGATCCGATCGCCGACAAGCTGCTGGTCGGCGCGTCGCTGATGATGCTGGCCGGAACCGATCATCTGCCGTTCGGCGCATTGTATCCGGCCATCATTATCCTGGCACGGGAGATCCTGATCAGCGGCATGCGCGAGTTCCTGGCCGCGACGCGGATCAGCCTGCCGGTGACGAGGCTGGCCAAATGGAAGACCGGTATCCAGATGACGGCGATCGGTTTCCTGCTGGCCGGCGACGGGACGGGGCGACTGTTGCAGATGCCATGGCTTCCGGTCGGGCTGATCGGGTCGGTCCTGCTCTGGATCGCGGCCGTTCTGACGGTCATGACCGGATGGGATTACCTCATGACAGCCCTGCGGCATATCGGCCGCCACGATGGCGCGTCAAAAATCGCGTCCTGATTGTATCGTTGCATTTCATGCCACTTGTGGTTGTGGAGACGAATGGGCAGACTTCCAATCGCTGGCGGAGCACGCGCGGGCGGAGGGGCAGGATGATACGCAGGGCGGCGGTGCTTTCACTGCTGGTATTACAGGCGGGTTGTGCCGGGTTCGGCAAGGTGATGGCCGATGACGCAACCTTTCCCGGAGTCAATCCAAACCTGCCTGGGGGGGATGCCGAGAACCTGCGTCGCGCCAAGGGGGAAGGGGTCGCGGAGCGGCCGATCCTGCCCCAGGGCGGCAATATGTGGCCGGGCCCACCCGCGCCGCTGCCGACCCTGGGCGATGCGACGCGGGAACGTCATGGGGCTGACGATGACGGCCTGCCGGCTGATGCGGCCACAGGGCCGGAACTGCCCGAGGGTGGCACGCTGAGCGCGGGCGAACAGGCGGAGATCCGGGGCGGGGTGCAGAATTCCTCGGTTCGGACCCCGGGCCCTTCGGCGGGGCAGGAGGATGCTGCACTTGCCCGATCCGGCCAGACGGCCTCGACCATCGTTATTCCCAATGGGGATGGCACCAGCACGGTCATTACCCCGAATGGCACCGTGAAGACGGTGCGGGACACGCAGGGCGTTTCCAGATAGGAACAGCCGCGCGGCCGGGCCGGAGGGCGGACACGGCGATGACGGGGAGGCGGTGAGCATGGTGGAAATTCTGTATTTCGCCTGGCTTCGGGATCGGCTGGGCCGGTCGCGGGAGACGTTCGTGCTGCCGCGTGATGGGGGGCTTTCGGTTCGTGACATCATGGACGGGCTGCGTCGGCGCGGTGCGGCTTATGAAGAGATATTCGCCGAAGGCGGCGGGCCGATCCGCTGTGCCGTCAACCAGGAATTCGCCGCACTCGATTCGCCCGTGCGAGCGGGCGACGAACTGGCTTTCTTTCCGCCTGTGACGGGGGGATAGACCGTGCTGGTCGATATCCGGGTGCAGGAAGAGACCTTCTCGTTGGACGCCGAGATCGCGCGGCTGGCCGCAACGGGATTCGATGTCGGCGGGATCGGTGCCTTCATCGGGCTGGTGCGCGGTGATGCGGGACTGGCCGCGCTGGCCCTGGAACATTATCCGGGCATGACCGAATCCATGATCGCGCGAATCGTGGCGCAGGCCGGCACCCGATTCGACCTGCTGGCCTGCACCGTGATCCACCGGGTAGGGCGGCTGCCGGTCGGGGCGCCGATCGTGCTGGTACTGTGCGCGGCGGCCCATCGGGGGGCGGCGCTTGAGGCGACGGGCTTCGTGATCGACTGGCTGAAGACGCAGGCACCGTTCTGGAAACGCGAGGATTATCCGGACGGGCAGGCGAGGTGGGTCGCCGCGCGCGAAAGCGACGAAGCCGCCGCGGCCCGATGGGACGCCGGAGACCCGTCGGAGGCGTAACGATTTCCGCCTCGGCCCGCCGTGGGGCACCCCTGATGGACGGCGAAGAAAAAAAACTTTTTGCTTGACGCGGAAAGTCCTGACTTCGGGTCGAGCGGCCCCCTTGCCGTCTCGGCATCTTCATATATCTAGTGCGTTCTTGGTTGCCCTGACGCGATATGTAGCGTCATAATGCCGCCCCGGACATACGCACAAACGCCGTGTCCCGGCGATTTTCACGGAGATGATGGATGAGCCTGGATGACGTATCCGGAACCGTGTCTGATCGTCCGGTCGATGAACGTGGCCCGTTTCAGGACCATGAATCCGGCCAGACGCCCGACATGTTCGATGATGTCGTCCAGCTACCCGGCCACCATCCCGTGCGGGTCAATCGGTCGCGCGACGCGCTGCTGACGCCGTTCGGCAAGGCGACGCTGGATAACCGTTATCTGCTGGACGGCGAAAGCTATCAGGACCTGTTCGGGCGCGTCGCATCCTATTACGGCGCCGATCCGGGACATGCCCAGCGGCTGTATGACTATATCTCGCGCCACTGGTTCATGCCGGCGACGCCCGTGCTGTCCAATGGCGGGACGACGCGCGGCCTGCCGATCTCCTGCTTCCTGAACGAGGCCAACGATAGCCTGCGCGGCATCGTCGATCTGTGGAACGAGAATGTCTGGCTGGCCAGCAAGGGTGGCGGCATCGGCTCCTATTGGGGCAATCTGCGCTCGATCGGCGAGAATGTCGGCCGTAACGGCAAGACGTCGGGCGTGATCCCTTTCATCCGCGTGATGGACAGCCTGACGCTGGCGATCAGCCAGGGATCGCTGCGCCGGGGATCGGCCGCCGTGTATCTGCCGGTCTGGCATCCCGAGATCGAGGAATTCATCGAGATCCGCCGCCCGACCGGCGGCGATCCGAACCGCAAGGCGCTGAACCTGCATCATGGCGTGCTGGTGTCGGACGCCTTCATGCGTGCCGTGGCCGAGGATGCGGAATGGGCGCTGCTGTCGCCCAAGGATGGCGCGCATATCCGCCACGTCTCCGCGCGGTCGCTGTGGATTCGGATCCTGACGGCGCGGATGGAGCAGGGCGAGCCCTACATCATCTATTCCGATCATGTGAATAACGCGCGGCCCGAGCACCACAAGCTGGCGGGGCTGGAGGTCAAGACCTCGAATCTGTGCGCCGAGATCACGCTGCCGACCGGCATCGACCATCACGGTCAGGAACGGACGGCTGTCTGCTGCCTGTCCTCCCTCAACCTGGAAACCTGGGAAGAGTGGAAGGACGATCCGCAGTTCATCGAGGACGTGATGCTGTTCCTCGACAACGTGCTGCAGGATTTCATCGACCGGGCGCCGGACGACATGGCGCGCGCCAAATATGCGGCCTCGCGCGAGCGATCGGTCGGGCTGGGGGTGATGGGCTTCCATTCCTTCCTGCAGGCGAACAACGTGCCGTTCGAAAGCGTGATCGCGAAGGTCTGGAACAAACGGATTTTCAAGCATATTCGCGAGCAGGCCGACAAGGCGTCGCGCAAGCTGGCCGAACTGCGCGGGGCGTGCCCGGACGCGGCGGAATATGGCGTGATGGAGCGCTTCTCCAACAAGATGGCGATTGCGCCGACGGCGTCGATTTCCATCATCGCCGGCAATTCCAGCCCCGGAATCGAGCCGATCGCCGCCAACGTCTTCCTGCAAAAGACGCTTTCCGGCTCGTTTACGGTGCGCAACCGGCATCTGACCAAGCTGCTGATCGACAAGGGCCAGAACACCGACGAGGTGTGGTCGTCGATCACCCTGACCCAGGGCAGCGTCCAGCATCTGGATTTCCTGACCCAGCAGGAAAAGGATGTCTTCAAGACCGCGTTCGAACTCGACCAGCGCTGGGTGGTGGAGCACGCGGCCGATCGCGCCGGTTATATCTGCCAGGCGCAGTCGATCAATCTGTTCCTGCCCGCGAACGTGCATAAGCGCGACCTGCACCAGATCCATTACCTGGCATGGAAGCGGGGCGTGAAATCGCTGTATTATTGCCGTTCGCTGTCGATCCAGCGGGCGGATACCGTCAGCAACGTGCTGGACAAGAGCGACGTCCTGGTTCCGGAGCCGGCAGCGGCCGCGCCGGCCACGCCGACGTCATCCACCAATTACGATGAATGCCTGGCCTGCCAGTAAGCGGGTAAGGCGGCGCGACCGCCTGCCCCTACAGGCTGTTTGCCGCATTGCTGTCGCGGAGAAGACGACATGACCGACTCCCTCAACGCGCCTCAGCCCGAGGGCGAAGCCCATTTCGACCTGCTGACGGCAAATCCGGTCTACAAGCCGTTCCGCTATCCGTGGGCTTATGATGCGTGGCTGACGCAGCAGCGCGTCCATTGGTTGCCGGAAGAAGTGCCGCTGGCCGATGACGTGAAGGATTGGCACCGCACCCTGACCGAGAGCGAGCGGCATCTGGTCACCCAGATCTTCCGCTTCTTCACGCAGTCGGACGTGGAAGTGAATAATTGCTACATGAAGCATTACAGCCGGGTGTTCAAACCGACTGAAGTGCTGATGATGCTGTCGGCTTTCTCGAATATCGAGACGATTCATATCGCCGCGTACAGTCATCTGCTCGATACGATCGGCATGCCCGAGTCCGAGTATTCCGCTTTCCTTAAATATAAGGAAATGAAGGATAAATATGACTATATGCAGGGCTTCTCGGTCGACAGCAAATACGACATCGCGCGCACGCTCGCGGCGTTCGGCGCGTTTACCGAGGGGCTTCAGCTTTTTGCGTCCTTCGCCATCCTGCTGAATTTCCCACGCTTCAACAAGCTGAAGGGCATGGGCCAGATCGTGTCATGGTCGGTGCGGGACGAGACCCTGCACTGTCTGTCCATGGCGCGGCTGTTCCGCACCTTCATCCATGAAAATCCGGAAATCTGGACCGAGAAGCTGCGCGAGGACATCCGCCAGGTCTGCCGCGACATCGTCGATCATGAAGACGCATTCATCGATCTCTGCTTCGAGATGGGGCCGGTCGAGGGCCTCGATGCCGATCTGGTCAAGACCTATATCCGTTTCGTGGCCGATCGTCGCCTGAGCCTGCTGGGGCTGGACGGGATGTACCATGTCCCGGCGAACCCGTTGCCGTGGCTGGACGACATGCTGAACGCCGTCGAGCATACGAATTTCTTCGAGAACCGCGCGACGGAATACAGCCGGGCTTCGACCTCCGGTACCTGGGAAGAGGCGTTCGAGGAGAGCATCTTCCAGTCGGACGGCTGATTTATCCGGCGTCCAATGGCGCGCCGTCGCGCAGGATGGCGTCTGCCTCCGGCGTAAAATGCCCGTCTGCCCGGTGCAGTGTCATGCCGGGCAGGAGGGCGGCATCCCCCCGACCGCCGACGCGGCCCTGAACCAGCACGATTCTTGCCGGCCGGCCAGCCTTGGGCCAGAACGGGATCAGGCGGATCGACCCGATGCCGTGCGCCCGCATGGACGCGATCGCCGCGTCGAGCGAGGCGGCGGGCAGGGCGAGGGTCAGCGTGCCATGATGGCGCACCTGCCGCCCCAGACTGCGGACCCAGACATTCAGCATGTCGTTCGCCACGACGCGCCGCGCGATATCGCGGCGTGGATCGGGTGAGGCGCTGGCATCCGTGCGATGCCAGGGCGGATTGGCGAAGGCGTGGTCGAATCCGCCCCCCTGGAGCGGGAAGTCGGCGATGGCAGGCAGATCGGGCAGCGTCGCGCACGCTGCGCGCAACCGGTCGAGGCCATTGTCGTTGAAATTGGTCTGGGCCAGGGCTGCGGTGCGGGCGTCGCGTTCCACGCCGATGCCGGTGATGCCAGCCACCCGCCAGGCCAGGCACATCAATCCCGCGCCAGCCCCGCATCCACCTTCCAGGATGCGCTGGCCGGGGCGGGCAGGGACGGAGGCCGCCATCAGGACCGGCTCCAGTCCCGTGCGGTAGCCCTGGCGGAATTGCCGGTAACGGAGCCGGCCGTCGAGCAGCGTTCCGTGGCTCAGGACCTCGATGGATGCGTCGTCCGCGGCACATGCCAGATGCGGCGTCGGCTCATGTATGATGTCCTTCGGCTTGACCGTCATTCTCACGCCGCTCATATGTTCTACAGACCAATCCAACGGGGTCGGGGAGTTTAACCTTTTGGGCGTTGCAGTCACTCTGCCGGAATCCGAGAAAACGGCAACCGCGAAGCATTCCGGCTCCGGCGCCTCGGCGCAGGAGGGGGCCGAAGCTGCTCTGCAGGAGTTGTCGAGCTATCTCGCCGACGACATGGCCGCGTGCAATCGCGCCATCATCGAGCGGATGGATAGTCCGGTCGCCCTGATCCCCCAGTTGGCGGCGCATCTGGTGGCGGCCGGTGGCAAGCGGCTGCGGCCGTTGCTGACGCTGGCTTCGGCGCGCCTGTGCGACTATCCGGCCGGGCCGGACCATCAGCGCCATGTCGCATTGGCCGCGTGCGTGGAATTCATCCATACCGCGACCCTGCTGCATGACGATGTGGTGGATGAGAGCCAGTTGCGGCGCGGGCTGGCCAGCGCCAACGCCGTGTTCGGCAACAAGGCATCGGTGCTGGTGGGCGATTTCCTGTTCGCCCGCTCGTTTCAGTTGATGACGGATGACGGGTCGCTAAAGGTGATGGCGATCCTGTCCTCGGCGTCGGCGACGATCGCCGAGGGCGAGGTTCTGCAGATGTCGACGCAGAACGACCTGTCCACCTCGGTCGATCAGTATCTGACGGTCATCCATGGCAAGACGGCGGCTCTGTTTGCCGCCGCCTGTCGCGTCGGGGCGGTGGTGGCCAAGCGACCGGAGGCCGAGGAACAGGCGCTGGAAGCGTTCGGCACCAATCTGGGCATGGCCTTCCAACTGGTTGACGACGCGCTGGACTACGCGGCGGACCAAGCCGTGCTGGGCAAGACCGTGGGCGACGATTTCCGCGAAGGCAAGATCACGCTTCCGGTCCTGGCGGCGTATGCCGCTGGAAGCGAGGAGGATCGCCGGTTCTGGCGGCGGGTCATCGAGGAGAGCGAACAGGCGCCCGAGGACCTCGACCACGCCATGGCCCTGATCGCCCAGACCGATGCCATCGGTGTGACGCTGGACCGTGCCGCCGCCTATGCCCGCGCGGCATGTGAGGCACTGAATATCTTCCCCGATACCCGTTTGCGCCGTCTGCTGCAGGATACCGCGTCCTACACCGTCAGCCGGGCCAGATGAGATGAGAGCCTGATCGGGAAAGGCCCCCGGCAGACGCCGGCGAGCCTTTCCCGTTCTTTCGCTGCGCGTGGCCGATGGCATGGCACTTGCCTGTGCTTGTCCGACTTTTTTCAGCCAGCCCAAGACGACCGCATCGGTCAGATCGCCGTGATCGCCGGAGCAAAGAGGGCTGGTGCGCCATAGCCCAGCGCGACCATGGCTGTCGTCATGCGCATGGGCTCGGCCGGCATGGCGGTAAAGAAGGCCCGATCCCGATCGTGATGACGGAGGGCTTCGGACCGAGGCGGAAGCCCCCGCAAGACCGTCGCCGCCTGACGCGCCACGGCATCCGCCGGGTCCAGCCAGATCATCCCTGGTGGCGAGGCCGCGCGAAAGGCATCCATCAGGAATGTGTAATGGGTGCAACCGATGCCGACCACGTCGATCCGGTCGCCGCCGGGCTGTTCGAACAGGGCCGCCAGTTCCCGCTGGACGATGTCGGGCGCCACCGCATGGCCGCGAAAGACACGTTCGGCCAGATCGGCGAGCCCGCGCGCACCGTGGGCCAGCAGAGTGCAATCCGGGGCGTAGCGTTGTTGCAGGGCACGCAGATAGGGACGGCGGACAGTCGCCCGCGTCGCCAGCAGCCCGATGGTACGGGTGCGGCTCAACTGGGCAGCCCATTTGATCGGCGGGACGCACCCGACGAACGGGATGGCGTATCGGTCCCGCAACGCCCCCAGCGCCAATGTGCTGGCGGTGTTGCAGGCGATGACGACGAGATCGGGCGCGAGGCTGGCGATGGCCTCGCCCATCAGGGTGACCACGCGCGCGATCAGCGTGGCGTCTTCCTGCTCGCCATACGGATAGATCGCCGTGTCGGCCAGATAATCGACCGGTATGCCGGGGAGGCGGGCGCGAAGTGCCCGAACGATTCCGAAACCGCCGATCCCCGAATCGAACGCGAGAATCCGCTGCGTCATGGCAGGGCGATCAGCCCTGGCCCTGCGCGCTCTTGAAGGCCAGCGCCTCCTCCAGGCTGGACACGCCGCCGTGCCTGCCCGACCAGCCGCACGGATCTTCAAGGAAGCGCCGGACCTCGGAGGCGTCCTTCTCCGAGAAATAGGGCTGGCCGGCGCAGGCTTCCAGCACATCCCACCAGGTGCAGAGCGCATGCAGCGAGATGTTCATATCCGCCAGCGTGCGCAGCGAACCGGGAAACACGCCATAGAAGAACACGACGAACGTGTGATCGACGATTGCCCCCGCGTCGCGCAGGGCGCGGGCGAATCGGATCTTGGAGGAGCCGTCGGTCGTCAGGTCCTCGACCAGCAGGGTGCGCATGCCGTCGGGCACATCGCCTTCGATCTGCGCATTGCGGCCGAAACCCTTGGGCTTCTTACGGACATAGGCCATCGGCGCCATCATGCGGTCGGCGATCCAGGCGGCGAAGGGGATGCCTGCGGTTTCGCCGCCCACGACGGCGTCGATGCTTTCGTAGCCGATATGCCGGCCGATCTTCTCCACGCCCAGTTCGACGATCTTGGCGCGGGCGCGGGGGAAGAAGATGATGCGGCGGCAGTCGATATAGACGGGCGATTTCCAGCCCGATGTCAGCGTGTAGGGGTCCTCGGGCCGGAAATTGACCGCCTTGATTTCCAGCAGCAGCTTGGCGGTCGTCAGCGCGGCATCGCGGTCCCAGGCGGATGAGCCCGACGAGGCGCCTGTGCCGTAGCCTGTTGAATCGTTCATCTGGTGTGTCTTTCCGGTCCGATAGCGTAGGAAAACGAGGTGGAAAAGCCTTAGCGGGATCGTCCGGGAAAATCCATCGCGCGACCGACATCATTCCATCGGAATCCCGCCTGTGCCGCGCCACGCGAGGGGCTGGATCGCGTTCGGCCGGGGGGCGGTTTCTCTTGCCGGAGACGGAGATACTCGTTAGTATAACTGTAATTGCAAATCGTTCGCAATAAGGATTTAATACTGTGGCGCCAGAAAACGGCCGGATTACACGAAACTGCGAACGGGCGGTCGTGACCGCGTACCGGGAGTTGCGGGATGTCGGGACGGGCGATGTTTCGGCGTTCCACGCCTGCACCACCTTGTATCGTATCCATCATCCCGAGGCATCGCTGAACGAAGCGCGGCGTCTGGTCTCCGAATGGATCGACCACCATGTGGTGCGTGAGGCCGAAGGGCCGACACCGGGTTGCGACTGTCCCTGACAGTTTTGCCACATTGATGCGCGGGTAACGCAAAAGCCCGGCGGCCCATCGGCCGCCGGGCTTTTGCGTAATGCGGACGGGGCATCGCGCGGGGAAGGAACGTTCCCGAGCCCTGAGGGGCTTGCGCGACTCAGCCGATCCGTCCGGGGGTTCCACCCGGACGGATCGGTGCCGGACCTTAGCCGCGCTGGGCGAACGGTACGAAGTCGCGTTCCGGCGAGCCGGTATAGAGCTGGCGCGGACGGCTGATACGCTGACCCGGCTCCTCGATCATTTCCTTCCACTGGCTGATCCAGCCGGTGGTACGGGCGAGGGCAAACAGCACGGTGAACATGCTGGTGGGGATGCCCATGGCCTTCAGGATGATGCCCGAATAGAAATCGACGTTCGGATACAGGCTGCGCTTGACGAAATATTCGTCGCTGATCGCGATCTTTTCCAGTTCCACCGCCAGGTCCAGCAGCGGATCGTCCTTGATCCCCAGTTCGCCCAGAACCTCGTGGCAGGTCGCCTGCATGATCTTCGCCCGCGGGTCGAAGTTCTTGTAGACGCGATGGCCGAAGCCCATAAGGCGCACGCCGCTGTTCTTGTCCTTCACCTGGGCGATGAACTCGGGGATGTTGTCCTTGCTGCCGATCTTGGCCAGCATCTTCAGCACCGCCTCGTTCGCGCCGCCATGGGCGGGCCCCCACAGGGCGGCGATGCCGGCGGCGACGCAGGCGAACGGATTGGCGCCCGTCGAGCCCGCCATGCGGACCGTCGAGGTCGAGGCATTCTGCTCGTGGTCCGCATGCAGGATCAGGATGCGGTCCATCGCCCGCGCCAGGATCGGGTTGACCTTGTACGGCTCCGACGGATGCGCGAACATCATCGAGAGGAAATTTTCCGCGTAGGTCAGGTTGTTGCTCGGGTAAACGAACGCTTCGCCCTGCGTATATTTGTAGGCCCAGGCGGCGATGGTCGGCAGCTTGGCGATCAGGCGCACGGCCGACAGGTTGCGGCTGGCCTCGTTCGAGATGTCGATGGCGTCGTGATAGAAGGCCGACAGCGCGCCGACCGTGCCGCACAGGATCGCCATCGGATGAGCATCGCGGCGGAAGCCATTGAAGAAATTGCGGATCTGTTCGTGCAGCAGCGTGTGCGAATTCAGGGTCGCGACGAAGGCATCATGCTCCGCGGTGGTCGGCAGTTCACCGTTCAGCAGCAGGTAGGCGACCTCGGTGAAGGTGGCCTGTTCGGCCAACTGCGCGATCGGATAACCCCGATGCAGCAGGACGCCCTTCTCGCCGTCGATGAAGGTGATCTTGCTGGTGCACGACGCGGTTTCGCCGTAGCCGGGGTCGAAGGTGAAGACACCCAGATCGGCGGTGATCTTGCGGATGTCCAGCACGTCGGGACCCAGCGTTCCGGAATGGACCGGCAGACTGGCTGTTTTGCCCTCTAGCGAGACGGTGGCCACTTTTTCTGGCTCGGTCATCAAACTCTCCTCTTGGTCGTTCGCCGCCGTGCGAGCGGCCATTCTCATCCCCAACCTGCGGACACCCGTCCTCTGCGTGACAGTTTGCGACGTATCGATCCGCCGCTGTGTCCTCATGCAGGCATGCGCCGAGATAAGGACGAAACGGCTATCGTGGCAACTCCGCCGGCAGGGGGGCGCTTACCCCCTTAATTGCATAGCGCACGGGTCAGAACGGCCTGTTTGCGTGCCAGTGCATGCCAGGGGCCATGCACCGTGAAACAGGCAAGGGAGGCGACCGGAAAGCCCCGAATCAGGATCGTCTTGTCCGGGTCGTCGATGGCATGTCCGGCCAGGTCCATCACCAGCTGATACAAATCCGGATTGTGCCCTATCACAATGATATTATTGATATTTTCTGGCGTTTCCTGAAGGATTTCCAGGATGCTTTCGCTGCCGCATTCATAGAGCCGGGCCTCCTGGCGAACCTGCGGCGCGACGGTGGTGGAAAACGGCCCGAGTGCCGCATAGGTCTCGCCCGAACGCATCGCCGGACTGATCACGGCCAGCTCCGGGACGAAGCCGATCTCGCGCAGTTGTGTTCCGCGTTGGTGCGCCTGGCGGCGTCCGGCGGGGGTCAGGGGGCGCCCGAGGTCGCTGGATGGGCTGGGATCGCCATAGGGGCCGGGGAAGGCTTCCGCGTGGCGCATCAGTACCAGCGTCCGCGCGGGAGGAGCCATGGCGGCGGGGTCTGACGCGGTGACCATCAGACGGCGCCGGGCCCGGTGGATTTGCGCGCGATGGCTTCGTGATGGCGGATGACCTCCTTGATGATGAAGGCCAGGAACTTCTCGGCAAAATCGGGGTCCAGCCGCGCGGCCCCGGCCAGCTCGCGCAGCCGCGCGACCTGCCGGGCCTCGCGGGCCGGATCGGCGGGAGGCATGTTGTGGCGCGCTTTCAGTTCGCCCACGGCCTGGGTATGGCGGAAACGCTCGGCCAGCATGTAGATCAGCGCGGCATCGATATTGTCGATGCTCTGGCGGAGCCCCAGAAGCATCTCCTGGGCGCCAGGCGCCTGACTTGTCTGGTCGATGGCCACGGTATCGTTCACGTCAACATGCTCCTGTCTGTCGATCGTGCGGTTATACCGTGTTTCAGTCCTCGGCGGGCAGATCGATCCATGCCAGGTGGCCGCCTTTTCCGGCACCTGTGTCGGTAAAGACCGATCGGCCGCCGGCGCGTCCGTCGCGCACCCATGGGCGGCCGTCGGTCGACCGGCGGTCATGCCCGCAATAGACGGTGTAGCCGGGCGGAATATGGTCGACCCAGTTCAGCCTGCGTTCCGGGTAGCCGTCCTTGCGCGTGCGGCTCGTGGTTTCACCGAACAAGGCGCGCGACAGCAGCGGGGTCACGTCTCCAAGGCCCGGCGGCGGAGGTTCGGAAAGCATCCGGGAGTGGAAGCCGCCATGCACGAAAATCCGCCGGCCCAGCACGATCCACGGGGGCGCCTGCGCGATGTCCTGCACCGCCCGGTGATGGACATCGTCGTTATCCGGTGCCTGGAACTGGCGGACAGTCTCGCTCAGCGCGGCGTCGAACCGCAATTTGTGGCCGGCCAGGGCGCGCGCCAGCTTGCGGTCGTGATTGCCCAGGATGAACAGGCCGCGACCGTCATCCAGCAGGCGCTGCATCAGCCGGAAGGTGCCGACGCTATCGGGTCCGTGGTCCACCAGATCGCCGAGCTGGATGACGAATCGGTCGGTCGCCACCGCGTGTTCGAACGCCCGCAGATCGCCATGCACGTCGCCGACCACCCGAATCGGGCGCCCGGCAATCAGCGCTTCCAGCGCCGGCAGGTCGCGCCAGAATTCAGCTCCATCGGCCGGCAGCGAACCCGGCGTGGGGAGATGGTGTGGCGTCCAGGCTGTGTCATCGGTTGAGGGCGTGTGATTCGGCTGCATGGGGGCTTCGGTCACGATGAGGGGAGTGATAGGCCTTTCGTCGAATATGGGGTCACGGTCGTCATCTTGCCATGTGTCCGCCGTCGATGCGCCAGAATGTGGGCGCGCGCATGGCAGGTAGTCGTTTTTACCTGGATGCCGCCAGCCAGCCGGGATAACGGCGTTCGATCCTGAGGATGAGGGCGTCCACGCCACGGCGCAGCAGCGCCACGTCCTCGGCCAGCAGGATCAGTCCGAGCGGGAGCATCCACAGGCCCAGGATCGGCAGAAAGGACAGCAATCCCCCCAGGATCAGCAGCAGACTCGCCAGAAACCGTGCCGGGCGGCGCGATGGAACCCGCAGCCAGTCGATCGCCCCGCGCAGGCGGGACGGCACGCGGGTCAACGCCAGCCGCACCAGCCGCTCATGATCGTTTTCCGGGTCGGTCACGGGGCACATGCTCAAGGATAACACTCTTTTGTTGTGACGGGTCTGCCAGGAAAGAGAACAGATGGCGTGTCGGCCGGCCTGGTATCCGATACGGTAACCTGTCTCCATGGCAGGATCGGGGCGGCCCGACCCGCGCAGTACAAGACCAAGATAACGAAAAGACACGAGGAAAGGTTCCATGATCGATCATAGCCGAATCCGGAACGCCGCCTTCCGGGCAAAAGTGACCACCGCCGAGGAGGCCGCCAAATATATCCGTCCGGGCAGCATGGTCGGCATGAGCGGCTTTACCGGGTCGGGTTATCCGAAAGCCGTTCCGCAGGCCCTGGCCGCGATCATCGAAGGGGAAAAGGCGAAGGGGAACGATTTCCGCATCCGCCTCTTCACCGGCGCCTCCACCGGCCCGGAACTGGACGGCGCGCTGGCCAAGGTGAACGGCATCTCGTTCCGTATGCCCTACAATTCGGACCCGATCCTGCGCGGCCTCATCAACAGCGGCGAGACCGAATATCTCGACATGCATCTGAGCCACGTAGCCCCGATGACGTGGCAGGGCTTCTTCGGCGAGATGGATACGGCCGTCATCGAGGCCGTCGCGATTCGCGAAGACGGCACCATCGTTCCGTCGTCGTCGGTCGGCAACAACAAGACGTGGGTCGAATCCGCCCGCCAGGTGATCATCGAGGTCAATAGCTGGCAGCACTCGGCGCTCGAGGGCATGCACGACATCTGGTACGGTACCGCCCTGCCGCCGCACCGCGTCGCCATTCCGCTGCTGCGCCCCGATGACCGGATCGGCCAGGCCACGCTGAAGGTCGACCCGTCGAAGGTCGTCGCGATCGTCGAAACCCATGCACCGGACCGCAACGCGCCCTTCTCGCCGCCCGATGCGTCGGCCAAGGCTATTGCCGGGCATCTGATGGAGTTCTTCCGTCATGAAGTGGCGAAGGGCCGTCTGCCGCAATCGCTTCTGCCGTTGCAGTCGGGCGTGGGCAACGTCGCTAACGCCGTGATGAGCAGTCTGGAAGACGGCCCGTTCGAGGACCTGACCGCCTTTACCGAGGTGATTCAGGACGGCATGCTGGGGATGCTGGAATCGGGCAAGATGCGTGTCGCCTCGGCGACCGCCTTCTCCCTGAGCCCGGAAGCCGCGGAATCGCTGAACGACCGCATGGCCGAGTTCCGCTCCAAGATCATTCTGCGTCCGCAGGATGTCAGCAACCATCCCGAGCTGATCCGTCGCCTGGGCTGTATCGCGATGAACGGGCTGATCGAGTCCGACATCTACGGCAACGTCAATTCGACCCAGGTCATGGGCTCGCGCATCCAGAACGGCATTGGCGGTTCGGGCGATTTCGCGCGCAATGCCTACATCTCGGTCTTCATGACGCCGTCGACCGCCAAGGGTGGCAAGATTTCGGCGATCGTGCCGATGGCCTCGCATGTCGATCACATCACCCAGGATTCGCAGGTGCTGGTGACTGAACAGGGCCTGGCCGACCTGCGCGGCCTGTCGCCCAAGCAGCGGGCCGAGACGATCATCCGCAACTGCGCGCATCCGGACTATCGTCCGATGCTCCAGGATTACTACAAGCGGGCGCGGGAAGGCTCCTACGGCCAGCAATCCCCACATCTGCTCAAGGAATCGCTGTCCTGGCATCAGCGCTTCATCGAGACCGGCACGATGCTGCCGGGCTGACATCCGTCAGGCCGCGCTCCCAGGGCAACCCCTGGGGCGCGGCGTTCGCGGATGGAATGCAGATGACCAGATAGATATTTGTTTATAAAAGATATCATTCGTCAGCGATCATGTCGCCGCGAAGGTATGGCATGTAATGGATTGTCTCCATTTCATGTCATATCTTTCTGTTTTTAAAAGATTTATGGTACGACTTCGCGGGTCGCGGGCTATTTGGAAAGCACGGCGCGATGATGTGATGCCGTCACACCATTCTTTTCTGTTTTGTTTTTAAAGCAGATATTCGTGTTATTCGCCTTGGTGCGCCGCGTCGGTCCTGGGGTGGCCGACCATGCTCGCCGCGTGGTCGAGATCGACCGACAGCACACGGCTGACGCCGCGCTCCTGCATCGTCACCCCATAGAGCCGGTCCATATGCGCCATGGTCAGTTGATGATGCGTCACGACCAGGAAGCGCGTGCCCGCTTCGGCAACCATATCGGCCAGCAGGGCACAGAAGCGCCCGACATTGGCATCGTCCAGCGGCGCGTCGACTTCGTCCAGCACGCAGATCGGCGCGGGATTGCAGCGGAATACCGCGAAGATCAGCGACAGGGCGGTCAGGGCCTGTTCGCCGCCCGAGAGCAGCGACAGCGTGGCCAGCTTCTTGCCCGGCGGCTGGGCATAGATTTCCAGCCCCGCCTGCAACGGGTCGTCACTTCCCACCATGCCCAGATGTGCCCGCCCGCCATTGAACATGCGGGCGAACAGCGATTGGAAATGCCTGTCGACTTCGGTGAACACCGCCAGCAGGCGCTCGCGCCCCTCGCGGTTCAGGGCGCCGATCGAGCCGCGTAGCCGGGCGATGGCCGTGTCCAGTTCGTCCTTTTCGCGCTGGATGGTCGTGATCCGCGTCTCGGCCTCGTCGGCTTCCAGTTCGGCGCGCAGATTGACCGGCCCCATATCCTCGCGCTCGCGGGTCAGGCGGGCGATCTTTCGGCGCAGGCTGGTTTCCGCCGCTTCGGTCAGGTCGGGGGGAACGATGCCGGGTGGCTCCGGCGTCTCGGTCAGCAATTGGGCCAGGATGGCTTCGGCCTGCTCGTGCCGGCCCTCGGCGCGCAGCACGGCTTCACGCCCGGCCGCCAGGGCGGCCTCGGCATCGCGCCGCGCGGTCTGGGCGTTCACCAAAGCGTCTTCGGCTTCGGCCAACTGGCGGGCGGCTTCCGCGTGGTCGGCCTCGGCCTTGTCCATCGCCGCGCGTGTGCTCTCGCGGGTGCGGGTGACTTCTTCCGGCATGGCGGCCAGGCGTGCATGGTCCGACCGTGCGGCATCCAGGCGGGTTGTGGTGCCGAGCAGTTCGGCGGCGGCGGCGGCCTGACGGGCGGTCCAGTCGGACAGGGCGGCGGCAATGCCGGTCAGGCGGGCCTGGATGGTCTGGTCCTCGCCGGCCAGGGTGACGCGATGCTGGCGGGCCTCGTCCTCGGCCTGCCGGGCGGCGGCCACGGCCTCGCGTGCTTCGCGGACGCGGGCTGCGATCGCCTCCAGGTCGGGCAGGGCCTGCTGCTCGGCAGTGATGCGGGCCAGCCGTTCCGCCGCTTCGTCCCGTTCCTGGCGCAGGGCGTCCAGGCGCGGCGCCTGCGCGTCCAGCACGCTGCGGGTCTCGATCAGCGTGGCCTGTCGGGCCGCGTGGGCGGTCTGGGCCTGTTCCAGCGCCCGTTCGGCCTCCTGCTGAAGCTGTCGCCCGGCCTCGTGGGCCGCTGCGGCATCACGAGCCCGGATTTCAGCGGCGGCCAGGGCGGAATCGGTCTCGGCGCTGGGAGGCAGGGCCGCGAGAGTGGCTTCGGCCTCCTGCCGGGCGGCCTCGGCCTGCTCGGCCTCACGGGCAATGCGGTGCAATTCGGGGAGGATCGTCGCCAGTCGCGCTTCGGCCTCGTTATTGCGGGCGGCGGTGGCGTCGTCCTCCCGCCTGGCGGCTTCCAGCGCGGTTTCGGCGCGCTTGCGGGCGTCGCGGCATGCTGTCTCAGCGGTCTGCGCGGCCTGTTCCTGCTGGCGGGCGGCTTCATGCCGCCGGGCCAGTTCGGCGGCATCCGGCAGGTCGGCCGCTGCCTGCCGGGCGGCACTCAGCGCGGTTTCGGCCTCCGCAAGGGTCTGCGTCGCCTGATCGTGCTGGGGCTGGACCGTCTCCAGCCGGGCGCGCGCGGTGGCGTCCAGCCGGCTGATTTCGGCTTCATCGGTGCGGGCCTGACGCAGTGTCGCTTCGATCGCCGCGCGGGCGGTGCGGGCGGCGCCAACCGACGCGGTCGCCGCCGATCGGGCGTGCTCGGCAGCAGCCACAGCGGCTTCGACGGTCGGAAGATCGGCCAGACGGGTCTGGCGCGCGGCTTCGGTTTCGCGCAGGAGGTTGCGCTGTCGCAGCAGCAGCGCCGCCCGGCTGGGCTGGCCGGCCGCTACGCGATAGCCATCCCAGCGCCATAACGCACCGTCGCGTGCCACCAGGCTCTGGCCGGGCAGCAGGTCGTTCTGCAAGGCCGCGCCGTCGGCCCCGTCTTCCAGAAGGCCGATCGCGGCCAGGGCGCGGGCCATGGCTGGCGGGGCTGTCACCAGCGTGGCCAGGGCAACCGTGCCCGCGCCCGGCAGCGGTGACGTGCTCAGGGGCGAGAGGGTGTGCCACAGGCGCGGCGCGTCCGGTGCGACGGAGGCATCCAGCCCATCGGTCAGGGCGGCGGCAAGGGCGGCCTCCAACCCGTCGGGCACCGTGATGTCATCGACGACCGGCCGGAAATGCGTCTCGCTCTGTCCGGTTTTCAGCGCCTGGGTCAAACCTTCGGCCTGCGCGTTCAGGCGCGAAAGGTCGGCCTTCAGGTCGCTCAGGCGGTGCGTCGCGGCGTCGCGGTCGGTGGCGGCGTCGGCCAGGGCGGCTTCCGCCCCTTCCAATGCCTGGCCGGCCTCGGCGAGGCGTTGTTCCGCATCCTCGCGCGCCGTTCTGGCGGCGGTCAGCCGTTCCGGCGCGATGGCGGCGGACTGGGCAAGTGCCAGATCTTCGGCCAGGGCACGCAGCCGCGCGACCGCGCGCTGATGCGCCGTATCCGCCGATTGCAGGGCGGCCTGGGTGGTGGTGCGCCGGTTCGTGCCCTCCTGAAGGCGGGCATAGGCGTCGATCCGGCCGGCAGTGGCCGCCTGACGGTCCAGTTCCGCCTGTTCCAGCGCGGCACGGGCGGCATCGAGGGTGGATTGCGCCGCGACGAGGCCCGCGCGCAACGCATCCCGATGCTCGGCGGCGACCCGCTGGCCATGGGCCTCGTCATGCCGGCGCTGCAAGCCCTGCTGTTCGGACCGCAAGGCCTCGGCGCGCTCCGTGGCCTGGGACAGAGCCCGGCGGGCCGCGTCATGGCGTCGGTGGGCTTCGTCCGCCCGGCCGCGTGCGAGGCTGGCCGCCAGCGTGGCGTCTGACTGTTCCTGCGCCGCCTGCTCCAGCGTGATGCGGGATTCCGCAAGCCGCGTGGTCGCGGCCGCCAGTTCGGCGGCCTGGGCTTCCAGCACCGAGGTTTCGGGCAGGGTGCCGCGCAAGGTTTCCAGTTCGGCGGCCAGGGCGGTATATTGGGCTTCGAGGCGCGCGTGGCGGGCCTGCGCCTCGGTGAGCGCCGCCGCGACCTGCGTTGCCTGGGCCTGGGCGGCGTTGGCTTCGGCGCCGGCCTGTTCCAGCGCCTGCTCGCGGGCCTGCACCATGGCGGTGGCATCGGTCTGGGCCTGTGCGGCCTGCGCCATCTCATCGGGCAGGGCGGCGAGGCGCTCGGAGAGGCTGGTTTGTTCGGCTTGCAGGCGGGCGACGTTTTCGGCGGCGTCGGTCTCGCGCGCCTGGGCGGCCTGATGGTCGCTTTCGGCCTGGCCCAGCCGCGCGGTCGCGGCCTGCGCGGCCTCGGTCGCGCGCTGTTCCTCGCGGGCCATGCCTTCGGCCAGGATCTTCTGGCGTTCCAGAAGCGTGCGGCTCTCATCCGCGCGGGCGCGCAGCGCGGGCAGGTCGCGATTGGCCTCGAATTCCGCGATCACGCTGGTTTCGGCGGCCTCCTCCGCCTGCACCAGCGCCTGCCGGGCCTGCCGGGCCGTCTGGCCGGCGCGCTCCACCGCCAGACGCGCGCGGGCATGCAGCAGGGCCAGAAGGGTGGTCTCGGATTCACGGAGCGCGCTGGAAATCTCGCGATAGCGCTTCGCCTGCTGCGACTGATCACGCAGGCTGCCCAGATGGCCTTCCAACTGGATGCGCAGATCCTCGGCACGGGCCAGATTGCCTTCGGTGGCGCGCAGTTTTAGTTCGGCTTCATGCCGTCTGGCATGCAGGCCGGTGATGCCGGCGGCTTCCTCCAGGATGCTCCGCCGTTCCTCGGGCCGGGCATTGACCAGGGCCGAGACGCGGCCCTGGCTGACCATGGCCGACGAGCGCGCGCCCGAGGCGAGGTCGGCGAACAGGGTCTGCACGTCGCGGGCGCGGATCGGCTTGCTGTTGACACGATAATCGCTGCCGGAGCCGCGCTCGGCGCGCCTGGTGATCTGCAATTCGTCCTGATCGTGCAGCGGAGGGGCCGCGATCCCCTCCGTGCCTTCCAGCGTCAGCGTCACCTCGGCCAGATTGCGCGCCGGGCGGGCGGCGGTGCCGGCGAAGATCAGGTCGTCCATCTCGCCGCCGCGCAGGGAGCGCGCGGAGCTTTCGCCCATCGCCCAGCGCAGGGCCTCGACCACATTGGATTTGCCGCAGCCGTTCGGTCCGACGATCCCGGTCAGGCCGGGCAGGATATCGACCGAAACCGGGTCGGCAAAGCTCTTGAAGCCGCCGATGCGCAGGCGGACAAAACGGGCAGCCATGGAAGAAGGGACCTGATCAGCTCAGCGAGGCGACCTTTTTGGCAAAGTCTTCGTAAGTCATCTCCTGACCGACCTGCTCCTTGTCGTTGAAGCGGAAGGTCGGGGTGCCCTCGATCTTGTATTCGGCCTGGGCGCGGTTTTCCTCGTCCATGATGGCCTGGCGCAACGTGTCGTCGGCCAGCGTCTTCTGGAACATTTCGGCGGGCATGCCGGCCAGCGCGGCCATTTTCTGCAATTCGTCCTGCAGGTTGACGTCGCGGGCGAAGGCCCAGCGGTCCTGGCTGGCCAGCAGGGACAGCACGAAGGGCTCGTAGCGTTCCGGCGGCAAGGCGCGGGCGATCATCGCCGCCGCCAGCGCGATCTGGTCCAGCGGAAAATCGCGGAAGATGTAATAGACCTTGCCGGTGTCGATCAGATTGCTGCGGATCTTGGGGAAGACTTCGGCTGCGAAGCGCGCGCAGTGGGTGCAGGTCAGCGAAAACCATTCCTCGACATGCACCTTGGCCGCCGGATTGCCGGCCGCGCGGACGGCCATGCGCGGGTCGGCGGCGGCCCGTGCGGCGCGGATGGACAGGGCCTGTCCGAACAGGAGGGCAGGGGTCGCGGTCGCGATCAGGGTGCGGCGGGTAACGGGCATGGCTGAACGGTCTCCGGCAGGCTGAAGGGGGCGAACGGTAAAAGGGGGACAGAGCCCGCAAAGCGGGCAGGCGTCAAGATGCCGGCGAACCGGTGGAGGGGGGCGTGGGCACCGGGCGGGCCGACCACCAGGCCGAGAGCGCCGAGCCCGAGATATTGTGCCAGATCGAGAACAGCGCCCCCGGCAGGGCCGCCAGCGGGCCGAAATAAACCCGGCCCAGCGTGGCGGCGAGCCCGGAATTCTGCATCCCGACCTCGATCGCCAGCGTTCGGCAGGCGCTTTCCTCCAGCCCCAGCAATCGTCCGCCCCAATAGCCGCCCAGCAGGCCGATCCCGTTATGCAGCACCACCCCGAGCAGGACCAGCGGCCCTGCCGCCGCCAGTGACGGCCGCACCGAGGCGACGATGGCCCCGATGATCGTCATGATGGCGATCATGGCCACCAGCGGCAGGGCGGGTTCCACCCGGCGCACCAGACGCGGGGCCAGCATGTTGACGGCCAGCCCCGCCGCGACCGGCAGCGCGACCAGCATGACGATGCTGCGCAGCAGGGCCAGCACATCGACCTGCACGTCGGCCGCCACGTACAGCCGCGTCAGCAGCGGCGTGGCAACGATCCCGACCAGGGTGGAGAGCGTGCTGATGCTGACCGACAGGGCCACGTCGCCCCGTGCCAGATAGATCATGACATTCGATGCCGTGCCGCTGGACACGCTGCCGACCAGGATCATGCCGACCCGCAGGGCCGGCGGCATGCCCAGCAGCCGCCCGATCAGCCATGCCGCCAGCGGCATGATGGCGTAATGCAGCACGATCCCCGCCACGACCGGCGCGGGGCGGCGGGCGATACGCCGGAAATCCGCCAGCGTCAGTGTTACGCCCATGGTGAACATCACCAGGGCCAGCAGCGGCGTGATCGCCGGCGTCAGGACCATGAAGGCCCCCGGCCGCCCGATGGCGGCGACCGAGACCAGGATGGCCCATAGCGGGAAGAGGCGGGTCAGGACGGACAAGTCGGTCAGGCGGCAGGCGGCGCCGGCGGTGGCCGCACGCGTACCTTGCGGATATGCAGGGCATCCGCGTCGAGCACGCGGAAGACCAGCCCGCTGTCATGGGTCAGCACCTCGCCGCGTGCCGGCACATGGCCCGCCAGCCGGAAGACCAGCCCGCCCACCGTTTCGATCTCGGCCTCCCGCTCGGCCTCGGTCAGCAGCGTGCCCAGCCGGGCCTCGAATTCCCCGACCGGCAGGCGGGCATCGACGTCGAACGTGCCGTCCGGTCGTTCCTGGATCAGGACCGCCGTCGGTTCGTCATGCTCGTCGGAAATGTCGCCGACGATGGTCTCCACCAGATCCTCGATCGTCACCAGCCCGTCGATGCCGCCATATTCGTCGATCACCAGCGCCAGATGGAGATGGCGCTGGCGCATCTGCAACAGCAGGTCCAGCACCGGCATCTGCGGGGCCACCATCAGGGGCTGGCGCAGCAGCGTCTCCACGTTGAAGGCTTCGCTGGTGCCGGCATAGGCGATCAGGTCCTTCACATGGATCATGCCCACGATGTCGTCGAGTTGCTCGCGATAGACCGGCATGCGCGAATGGTTCTCGCGGCGCATCAGGGCCAGGGCCTCGTCCTGGCTCAGCGATACCGACATGGCGACGATATCGGCGCGCGGAATCATCACGTCGTCGGCGGTGATGCCGCGCAGCCGCAGGACGTTCGCGATCAGCGCGCGTTCCTGGCGGTCGAGCTCCGAATTGGCGTCGGTCCCGTCGCCTTCGGCCTCGTTGGCTTCCTGCACCAGGGCGGCGATGGAATGGCGCAGCCCATGTTCGCCGCGCCGGCGGCTGAACAGCGAGAGCAGGCCCCGGCCGCGTGGACGCGGCGCATGGGCATCGTCAACCCGGCTCGGCGCGCCCTCGGGCGACGCGGGCTCGGGCAGGGGGCGGTTCACTGCGCGTCCTCCATGCGGCCGGACGGCGCGCCGGGGCGGAATTTCCATGGATTGGGGACGGACAGGCGGCCCAGGATGCGGGCCTCCTCCATTTCCATCCGCCGTGCCTCGCCGGCCTGGTGATGGTCGTGGCCGCGCAGGTGCAGGATGCCATGAACGACCAGATGCATCAGGTGATGCCGGATCGGCCGCCCGGCCGCTTGCGCCTCGCGCCGGACGGTTTCAAGCGCGATCATGATGTCGCCGCCCGGTATGCCGTCGGGGTAATCGAAGGTCAGGACGTTCGTGGGCTTGTTGCGGTCGCGGTGGCGCGCGTTCAGCCGGCGGATCGTGCGGTCGCAATCCAGCGCGATCGTAACCGGCGCCGGCTCTTCGCCGGCCCAGGCGGCGCGCGCGGTGCGGCGCACCAGGGCCGCGATTCCCGGGACGGCGCCATGCCAGCGCGCGTCCGCGACGATCACGTCGCAATCCGGGCTGTCCTGTGCCATGGTGGAGTGAGGGCCGGCGGCCATTTCGGCCGCCGACGGTCTTATAACGTCCCCGTCCGTTTCGGCGGGGCGTTTGCTACTTCGCGGTTCCATTGTTCTCCCGGCGCGCCCTGCTGCGGGACATGTCCCGTTCGGCCGCCGCTCGCTGATCATAGGCGTCCACGATGCGCGCGACCAGCGGGTGTCGCACCACGTCGTGGGACTCGAAACGCATGATACCGATTCCCGGCAATCCTTCCAGCGTGTCCACCGCGTCACGCAGACCAGATGTCACGCCATTGGGCAGGTCGACCTGACTCAGGTCGCCGGTCACCACCATGCGGGTGCCGCTGCCCATGCGGGTCAGGAACATCTTCATCTGCGCGGCGGTGGTGTTCTGCGCCTCGTCGAGGATGACGAAGCTGTGCGCCAGCGTGCGGCCGCGCATGAAGGCCAGCGGCGCAACCTCGATCTCGCCCGTGCCCATGCGGCGCACCACCTGGTCGCCGGGCATCATGTCGTGCAGCGCGTCGTAGAGCGGGCGCAGATAGGGGTCGATCTTCTCCTTGAGGTCGCCGGGCAGGAAGCCCAGCCGCTCGCCCGCCTCGACCGCCGGGCGCGAAAGCACGATCCGGTCGACCTGGCCGGCCTGGAGCATCGCCACGGCCTGCGCGACCGCCAGATAGGTCTTGCCGGTGCCGGCAGGCCCGATGCCGAAGACCATTTCGGTCTGTGCCAGCATTTCCATATAGCTCGCCTGGCCCGCCGAACGGGGCGCGATGGCTCCCCGTTTGGTGCGGATGGCCGGCAGTTCCGCCAGCGGTACGCGCGGCGCCTCGGACAGAGACTTTGGTGTGCCGTGGGGCGCGGTGGCTTGGGTCATCCTGGTCCGTCCTTCGGCTGCCGGGCGGGGCATGGTGTGGTGGGCGGCGGCCATGCGGATCGCCGCGTCGATATCGGCGCTATCCAGTTCGCCCCCGCCCCCTTGCAGGCGCTGATAGAGGCTGGCCAGGGCCGCCTGGGCGATTTCCACGCGGTCGGGGCTGCCATTGAGGGCGATACGGTTGCCCCGGCAGGACAGGCGGATACCGAATCCACGTTCGAGATGAAGCAGGTGACGGTCATGATCACCGACGAGCTGTGCCAGCAGGGCATTGTCGTCGAATTGCAGCGTGACCGTCCGCATCGCGGCGATGTCGGACGGGGCTTGATGATCGCGCGTCCGGGCGGGGCGCCGGCCGGGCAGAATCGCTGATACCGTCTGTTCTCTCAAGCGAAGGCTCTCTCCTGTATGAGGGTTCCACTCAGTGAGTTGGTGTATCGCTCCCGGATTTCGACCTGTGCGATCTGCCCGATCAGCGCATCGGGCCCATCCACATGCACGGCTTGCAGATAGGGCGACCGGCCGGACAACTGTCCCGGTTTGCGCCCATGTCCGGTAAACAGCACCGGAACCACGCGCCCCACCGTCCCGTCATTGAAGGCATCCTGCTGCGTGCGCAGCAGGGCCTGCAAGGCCTGAAGCCGTGCGTCCTTCACGTCCTCGGGCACCTGGAGCGGCGCGCCGGCGGCCGGGGTGCCCGGACGGGGGGAATATTTGAACGAGAACGCCTGCGCGAACCCGACATCGCGGATCAACTGCATCGTCGCCTCGAAATCCGCATCGCTCTCCCCGGGATGACCGACGATGAAATCCGACGACAGGGCGATGTCCGGCCGCGCATCACGCAGGCGCAGGACGATGTCGCGATAGTCGGCGGCGGTATGCCCCCGATTCATCGCCGCCAGGATCCGGTCCGACCCCGACTGCACCGGCAGGTGCAGGAACGGCATCAGCGCCGGCAGGTCGCGATGGGCGGCGATCAGCGCGTCGTCCATGTCGCGGGGATGCGACGTGGTATAACGGATGCGCGCCAACCCAGGAATCGCCGCCAGGGCTTCGGCCAGGCCCGCCAGCCCCCAGACCCGGCCATCCGGCCCTTCGCCGTGATAGCCGTTGACGTTCTGGCCCAGCAGCGTGATCTCGCGCGCGCCCGTTTCGACCAGGCGGCGGGCCTCGCGCAGCACGGACTCGACCGGGCGGCTGGATTCGGCTCCGCGCGTATAGGGCACGACGCAGAACGAGCAGAATTTGTCGCACCCTTCCTGGATGGTCAGGAAGGCCGTCAGGCCGCCCGGCGTCTGCGGGGCCTGGGCATCGGGCAGGAAATCGAATTTCTGCTCGGCCGGGAAATCGGTGTCGATGACGGCACCGGCCGCCCGTGCCGCCCGTGCGACCATCTCCGGCAGCCGGTGGTATGTCTGCGGGCCGAGCACGATATCGACGTAGGGCGCGCGGGCGAGGATTTCAGCGCCTTCGGCCTGGGCCACGCACCCGGCGACGGCCAGGATGGTGCGCTGCCCTTCGGCGGCACGGGTCTCCTTGACCAGGCGCAGGCGACCGAGTTCGGAGAAGACCTTTTCCGCCGCCCGATCACGGATATGGCAGGTGTTCAGGATCACCATGTCGGCGGCGTCGGGCGCATCGACCGCCTGGTATCCCAGCGGACGCAGTACGTCGGTCATGCGCGCGCTGTCATACACATTCATCTGGCAACCCCACGTGATGACATGGAGGCCCTTTACCTCCCGGTCGGACTCCGTGGGGGGGCAGACAGAATGCTGGGTCACGATTGAAACTTCCTGGGCGCGCCGCCGGACCATCCCGCGCGGTCGCGGGAACACATCATATGCGCGGGGCGCCCGGTCAAGGGCACGAGCCGGAGCACTCGGGGCGTGACAGCGTCATCGTGCGGCAAACCTCCCTCACGCGGGGCGGGACGCGGCGGCGTCGTTACCTGTGCAATCAGGTAAAAATATGGGGCCTTTTGTCAAGGCAAGTTTCCGATTCCCGGACAAAACGCTTTGTGCTGGCTGCCGCGGGCGGCCTGACATTGTTTTTTATCGTCTCGTCAAACGATCGCCTTATAAATGGGTTAGACGTGCCGCTCGGGGCGATGCGGCGTGTGAACGATGGAGCAGCCGGACCGTTGGATGGGATGCAGTACAGGAACGGGACAGGGATACATTGGCAGCGGTGCGGCGACGTCGGGTGATTGCACGGCGAAGAGCGGAGAGAGCGGATCGGCCGGAGCATCAGGGCTGGACCGCATGGAATGGCGCCCGCACGCGGCGGAGCGGCTTCGCCGTTGCCGGGGGTATGCTCGCGATTGCATTGTGCTGGCCGACCGACACCGTTCTCGGCGCCGACCCGCAGACCTACACCACCACCATCACGCCAACGGGTGAAGCGGAACTGGATGCCGCGATCAGCGCGTCATCCAGTCTGGTGTCTCTTCAGAAGACCCATGCCGTCAGCCCGTTCGCCCTGGCCGGCCGGATCCGCAACGATTACGGCCGTCTGCGCACCGCGCTGGAAAGCTACGGCTACTACGCCCCGGCGATCAAAATCACCGTAAGGTCGCGTGGCGACAAGAACGCGGCGACCGCTGCCCCGATGGACGGGGCCGATCCGCAACTGCCGGAATGGCTGCAGGCGATCCCCAAGGGGCAGGCCGTGCTGGTGACGATTACCCCGACCAGGGGCGAGATATTCCGCCTCGGCCGCGTGACGCTGGTGCGTGCGTCCGGCGACGGAACCGGACCGGTGGTCCTGAACCCGCTCGAGACCAAGGCCCTGGGTGTGAAGTCCGGCCAGCCGGCCATCGCTTCCGACGTGCTGGCGGCGGCGGCGAGCCTGCAAACGGAGATGAAGGAGGAGGGGCACGCGCTGGCGCAGGTCGCCCCGCCGAAAGCGTGGCTGCGGCCGGAGACCCACACGCTGGATGTGGAATATACGGTGCGCAGCGGCCCGGTGGTGACCATCGGCGCGATCGGCCTTTCCGGCATGAGGCGCACACATCCGGCCTATATCGCACGGCGGATGACCATGCATCCTAACGACCTGTACCAGCCCTCGCGGATCGAAGCCGCCCGGCAGGATCTGGCCGGGCTGGGGGTGTTTTCCGATGTTCAGGTCAATGACGCGCCGCCGCTTTCAGCAGGCAACCAGATGCCGCTGTCGCTGGATTTCAAGGAAGGCAAGGTGCGGACCGTGGCCGTGCAGGGCGGCTATTCCACCGATCTGGGCGGACGCGGCGGCGTAAGCTGGACGCATCGCAACATCTTCGGCAATGCCGAGCGCCTGCGCCTGACGGCACTGGTGACGGGCCTGGGCGGATCGGCCCAGCAGGGGCTGGGCTACGATGTCTATGCCGACCTGATGAAGCCGGATTTCGGCTCCCGAGACCAGAATCTCAGCGTGCGGGTCGAGGGCATCCGCCAGCTTCTCTATTCCTACCGACAGACGGCGCTGCTGGTGCGGGCGGGCGTGGTGCGCAGGCTGGGCCAGCGCTGGACCGTCTCGTTCGAAGGGCAGGCGGAACAGGAACAGATCGAACAGATGGGGTTGGTGAACGATTACACGATCATTTCGCTCCCCCTGGGGGCGACCTATGACAGCACCGGCCTGAGCAACCCGATCGACCCGGCCACGCATGGTGTGCGGCTGGCCGCCAGCGTGACGCCATCGGCATCGCTGATCAATGGAACATCGTTCTTCACCATCATGCAGGCGAACGCCTCGACCTATTTCGACCTGACGCATCTCGGCATTTCACGTCCCGGCCGCAGCATCATCGCGGTGCGGGGGATCGTTGGCAGCGTGCAGGGAGCCTCGACCTTCGATATCCCACCCGACCAGCGTCTGTATGCCGGCGGCAGCGCCACCGTACGCGGGTTCCGTTACCAGGGTGTCGGGCCGCAATTCCCGGGCAGCAAATATGCCATCGGCGGCACCTCGATGGATGCGGGATCGGTCGAATTCCGCCAGCGCTTCTTCCGCAGCTTCGGCGGGGCGCTGTTTGCCGATGCGGGGCAGGTCGGCACCGGCAGCCGGCCGTTTCAGGGCACGCTGCGGGTCGGGGCGGGTGCCGGCGTGCGGTACTATACGCCCATCGGTCCGGTGCGCGTGGATATCGCCGTGCCGCTCAATCGGCCGAAGCGCGGCGATACGTGGGAACTCTATCTCGGTCTGGGGGAAACCTTCTGATGGCACAGGAGACTCCGTCCCCCTCCGCCGGGCGCGGACGGCGCTGGCCCCGGATCGTCGCCTGGACTCTTGGCCTGCTGATCGGCGTGCCGCTGGCGGTGGTTGTGCTGGGCGTGGTGGCCATCCTGATCGTGGCCAATACGGGCTGGGGCCGCCATACCATTGCCCGCCAGACGGCCGAACTGACGGACGGTGCCGTGACGCTGGACGGCATTTCGGGCCGTTTCCCCGACGCGCTGCGCATTGCCCGGATCAACCTCAACGATCGCAAGGGAACGTGGCTCTCGATCGAGGGGCTGGAACTGGACTGGCGGCCGACCCATCTGCTGGCCCGACAGGCGCGTGTCGATCGGCTGTCGATCGCGCGGCTGGCCATTCCGCGCCTCCAGGCGGAAAGCGGTACGAAGTCCACCGAGAGCAGCAATGGCAGCAGTTTCGACCTGGGGATCGACCTGCGCGCCGTCCATGTCGGACGGATCGAGGTCGGTGCCGCCATCGCGGGCAGCGATGCCGCATTCTCGCTCGACGGCAATGCGCGTCTTTCTCATCTCGCACCGGTGCTGGATGGGCTCAGCGTGGCGACGCTCCCCACGGCCGCGATCGACCTGAACCTGAAGCGTCTGGATCGCGTCGGGGCTCTGGCCCTGCGGACGCAGATCGTGCCGGGGCGCCTCGGATTGCACCTGACGGCGGACGAAGGGCCGGGCGGCTTCGCCAGCGCATCGGGCCTGGAAACGCTTGATCCATTGCATCTGGCGCTCGACCTCGATGGCCCGAGGAACGCGAACACCCTGGCGTTCACGCTGAAATCTGGGAGTATATCTTCCAATATCAATGGAATAATTGATTTTATAAATGTAAGATCGAAACTCTCCATCACGGCGCGTGCGCCCCATATGACCGTGCGTGACGGGATCGGCTGGCAGGCTCTCGCCTTGGACGCGCATCTCTCGGGCGATGTGCATCATCCGGTCGGCGAAGGCCATCTGACGCTCGACCAGCCGATGGCGGCAGGGGTGACAGCCGACCGGATCGCGGTCGATTTCGAGGGACATGAGGCGACCGGCGGCCAGCCGTCGGATGCCCACCTGCATGCCGCGGTCAACGCGCTGTCGATCCCAGGCAGTCATCCCGCCCTGTTCGCCGCCGCGCCGCTGACGCTGGATCTGTCCCTGCATCCCGACGACGCGGGTTGGCCGCTGGATGTGCGACTGGATCACACGCTGCTGCATCTGGCGGGGCAGGTGATGACGGCAACGCCATCGCATGGAACATTCGATCTCGACGTGCCGGCGCTGGCGCCCCTCGCGCGTGCGGGCGGGACCGATCTGGAGGGCCACCTTGGCCTGCATGGCGCGTTTGCGATGCCCGTACGGCCCGGCGACGCGATGACGCTGGCGCTGGATGGCCCGCTGGCGATTACCGGGGGCCTTCGGCAGGCGGTGTCGCTGATCGGAGCCGATGGCAAACTCTCTCTGCGCGCGTCCATGCTGAGCGCGGTGGGCGACCATCCCGGTCTTCTGCGGATCGACCGGCTGGCGCTGGACGGGCAGGCCGTGCATCTGGCGGTGTCGGGCAGCCGGTCGGCCGCTCCGGCGGCGGACCCGGTCACGGGCGGAAAGACCGGCGCCGCGATCGATGCGACCGCGAAACTGGCGATCGACGATATGCAGCGTGCGTCACCGGCCATGCGGGGGCAGGCGGGGCTGACGCTGGCGATCAACGGGCCGATGACCGACTTCTCGGCCACCGCGCATCTCGAAGGGCAACTGGGCACGAAAGATATGCCGCCCGGACCGCTCATGCTGGACGCCGTCTTTCATCATCTGCCCACCCATCCGCAGGGCACCCTCATGGCCAAGGGGACCGTGGACGCCGCCCCGCTGTCGATCGCCGCCGATCTGGAACAGGACCCGCAGGGGCGGCGAACCATCGACCTGGCGCGCCTGGACTGGAAAAGCCTGTCGGGCAGCGGGCATCTGGTGCTGAACCCGCATCGGGTCACGCCGCTCGGCACGCTGGACGTAAAGATGGACCGGCTGGCCGATCTGTCGCGTCTGGCGGGCCAGCCGGTATCCGGCTCGCTGAAGGCGTCGATCCGCACATCCGATCCTGCCTCCGACGACGGACCGAACGCGAAGCCGCCGGTCGTGACGGTGGCGGTCGACGGCACGCTGGCCAGTGCGCAGGCGCGGCTGCGCAACCTGTCTCTGGCCGGAACCGTGACCGACCCGCTGGGAACGACGCTGACCGACATGACATTGCGGCTGGACGGGGTATCGGCGCCCAATGTGGCGGGTGATGTCCGGCTGACGGCGCGCGGACCGCGCGATGCAATGGCGATCGGCGCCAATGCGACGTTCCAGGCCCTGGCCGGTGCTCCGGCGGCGCTGGCCACCACCCTGGTCGTGGATACGCCGGCGCAGTCGGTCGCCATCCGCTCGCTGGAAGCCAATGCCAGGGGAGAGGCGGTCCGGCTGACGGCGCCGGCGCGGATCGGGTTCGGCAAGGCGATCGGCGTCGATCACCTGCGCCTGACGCTGGCGCCCCCCGGCGTGGTGCCGGCCCGCATCGACGTGGCGGGTACCGTGAAACCGGCACTGGACCTGACGGCGACGGTTGATAATCTGACGCCCGCCATCGCCCGACCTTTCATGCCGTCGCTCAGGGCAGACGGGACGATCAGTGCCCGGGCCAAGCTGCGCGGTACAACGGCCAGACCCGAGGGTACGGTCAGCGTCACGGCGCGGGGACTGACCTATCACAGCGATTTCAGCGGCGCGCTGCCACCGCTGAACCTGGACGCGACGGCGCAATTGTCGGGCGCTCAGGCACGGGTCGATGCCACGGCGCATGCCGGATCTCTGCTCGACCTTGCGGTGAAGGGAACGGTGCCCACCGGCTCGGCCGGCACCATGGGGGTGCAGGCCGACGGCCATGTCGATCTTTCAGCGGCCAATGCCTATCTCGGCGCGCAGGGGCGGCAGGTCGAGGGGATCGCTCGCCTGTCCATCGCCCTTCGCGGTACGCTGTCGGCGCCGAAGGCGTCGGGAACCGTGACCCTGACCGGCGGTCAGGTGCATGATTATGCTCAGGGAATCCAGCTTTCGAACATGAAGGGAACGATCATCGCGCAGGATGATCGGCTGACGATCGACAATCTGTCGGCCACGGCCGGGCCGGGCAGTATCGGTGTCAGCGGAACGCTGGGGGCCTTCCAGCCGGGCCTGCCCATCGATCTGCGGATCACGGCGAAGAACGCCCGCCCTCTGGCCAGCGATCTGGTCACGGCGCAAATCAACGCGGACATGACCGTCAAGGGCGCGCTGGCTTCCCGTATCGACGTGGCGGGGCAGGTCGTCATCCCGCATGCCGAGATCAATATTCCCAGTTCATTGCCGCCATCGATCGCGACCCTGGATGTGATCCGCCCCGGCGACAAGCCGCCGCCATCCGATGCCGAGAAGGCCGACAGGTTCATGGTCGGGCTCGATGTCACCGCATCCTCGCCGGGCCGGATGTTCGTACGGGGGCATGGGCTGGACGCCGAAATGAGCGGCCGGCTGCATGTCGGCGGAACGGCCGATGCCCCCGACATCGCCGGTGGGTTTACGATGCGGCGCGGCAGTTTCAACCTGGGCGGAGTGTCGCTGGAATTCACGAAGGGCCGGGTGGCCTTCAACGGTTCGGGCGTGACTCAGGCGATCGACCCCACGCTGGATTTCGAAGCCGAACGTGCGACCGCCGCCGGCACGGCGAAGCTGATCGTCGGCGGCTACGCCAGCGCGCCCAAGATCAGTTTTTCCTCCACGCCGCCGCTGTCGCAGGACCAGATCATGGCGATCCTGCTGTTCGGCACCGATGCGCAATCGCTTTCGACCACACAGATGGCCGAGATGGCGGCGGCCGTCGCGACCCTGACCGGCGGATCGGCCTTCGATCCGCTGGGCAAGGTGCGCAGCACGCTGGGGCTGGACCGGCTGCAACTGACCGGCGGATCGGGCGTCGGCAAGGGCAACGGCACCAGCGTGGAGGCGGGCAAATATGTGATGCGCGGCGTTTATGTCGGTGCGAAACAGGCCACCAGCGGGTCGGGCACGCAGGCGCAGGTCCAGGTCGACCTGACACGCCGCCTGAAGCTGAACACCACCGTGGGCACCGGCGGCAACGTCACCGGCTTTACCACCCCGGAGAATGATCCCGGCAGCAGCATCGGCCTGTCCTATCAGTTCAATTATTGAGGGTATGGACCCGTCGGGACATCGGCATCGCGGGTCGTCCGTCATGCCGGTCGATGAGCCGCGCCTGGGCATCACCGACCGAAAGCCCTATTCCGAGGCGCGTCGGCAAGAGTACTATGGCCGAAAGACAGGATTCGTCTGCCCCGGCAATTCTCATGATTGCTATGAATTGAGGACTTGATGAAAATAGCGGTTGCGGGTCTCGGCTATGTCGGTTTGTCGAACGCCATTCTCCTCGCGCAACACCATGACGTAACGGCGGTCGATATCAGTTCCGCGCGCGTCGAGAAGGTGAACGCGCGCATTTCGCCGCTCATCGACAAGGAAATCGAGGATTTCCTCACCAATGCACGGCTTTCGCTGAAGGCGACGTCTGATCCGGTCGCGGCGTATCGCGATGCGGATTTCGTCATCGTCGCCACCCCCACGAATTACGATATAGAGACCAGCCACTTCGACACGTCCTCCGTGGAGGCTGTGGTCTCGGATGTCATCGCGCTGAACAGATCCGCGACGATCGTCATCAAATCGACGATCCCGGTGGGCTTCATCGAGGGCCTTCGCGCGCGAATGGAGACCGACCAGGTGATCTTTTCGCCCGAATTCCTGCGGGAAGGCCGTGCGCTATACGATAATCTGCATCCCTCGCGAATCATCGTGGGCGAGCGTAGCGAACGCGCCCGCGTCTTCGCGGATCTGCTGATCGAAGGAGCCGTGGAGAAGGATATCCCCGTCCTCCTGACCGACCCCTCCGAAGCCGAGGCCATCAAGCTCTTCGCGAATACCTATCTCGCGTTGCGCGTGGCCTTCTTTAACGAACTCGACAGCTATGCTCTCGCCCGTGCCCTGGACCCGCGCCAGATCATCGACGGTGTCTGCCTCGATCCACGGATCGGGCAGCATTACAACAATCCCTCCCTGGGTTATGGCGGCTACTGCCTGCCCAAGGATACCAAGCAGCTTCTCGCCAATTACGATCAGGTCCCGCAGAACCTGATCTCGGCGGTGGTCGATGCGAACCGTACCCGCAAGGACTTCCTCGCAGAGCGGATCATCGCGATGAAGCCCACCATTGTCGGTATCTATCGGCTGGTGATGAAGGCCGGCTCGGACAATTTCCGGCAGAGTTCGATCCAGGGGATCATGAAACGCATCAAGGCCAAGGGGATCGAAGTCATCGTCTACGAACCCAGTATGCAGGATGACCGCTTTTTCGGTTCGCGCGTTGTACACGATCTTGCAGAGTTCAAGGCGCTGAGCGACGTGATCGTGGCGAATCGCCGCACCAGGGACCTCGCCGATGTCGATGGCAAGGTTTTCACACGCGATGTCTTCGGTGCGGACTGAACCGCGCGGGAAGGACTATCGAGGGAACGGGACCGCGTCTTTCGCCCGTGAGCCGGCCGGGATTCGGCGCCAGGCAGGCTTGCTGTTTTAAGGACGGAGTTGTTGTGTCTGTTGTAACAGACTATGCGAGGTCGCCTATGACGACAGGGGGATGGAGATGATCGATCCGTTTTCATGGCTTGCCGGATGGATCCAGGAAAACTGGCTGATCCCGATCCTGTACCATTTCGGGTGGATGGAGTGGGAGGACACATCCTTCCTCTGGGCGATGTTTGCGATCTACGGCGTATTGCAGGTCGTGCTGAACCTTGCGATCTGCATGCCGCTGGAACGGTTCTGGCCCCTGCGGCAATGGGAGAACCGCGACAATGTGACCATGGACATCGTCTATACCCTGATCGCGCGCATCGGCCTGTTTCCGCTGGTGACGTTCTTCGGCTTCTACGAAATCCAGACCTGGTTGAACGGGATCCTGACCGACCATGGCTATATTCCGCCGACGCTGGAAAGCGTGTTTCCACGCCTGATGGACTGGCCGATCGTCACGTTCTTCCTGTACGCGGTGATCCTGGATTTCGCCGAATATGTTCGCCACCGATTGTCGCATGTCTTCGGCTGGTGGTACGGGTTGCACGCCCTGCATCACGCCCAGACGCAGATGACCTTCTGGTCGGATGACCGGAATCATCTGCTCGACGATGTCACGTCCTATGTCTGGGCGATTGCCGTCGGGCTGCTGATCGGCGTGCCGCCGCTGCAATTCCCGCTGCTGATCCTGTTCCTGCGTCTGGTCGAAAGCCTGTCGCATGCCAATACGCGGGTCGGGTTCGGCTGGCTGGGTGAGCGGGTCCTGGTCTCTCCGCATTTCCACCGTGTGCATCACGGCCTGCGCTCCGCCGGCCGGCGCTCATGCAATTACGGCGCGGTCTTTCCCTGGTGGGACATGATGCTGGGAACGGCGAATTTCTCGCACAATGTGGTGGAAACCGGTGACCCGAAGGCCGAACCGGCACTGGTCAGCGGTGGCTGGCTGGCACAGCAGAAAGCGGGGCTGCTTCTGTCATGGCGTCTGGCGACCCGCCGCTGGCGGCGGGCCGAAACACGCTCGCCCGCAACCACGGGGCCGGGCGGAGCATGAACGGACAGTCTTGAAGGTTCCGGCCCCGACGGATGATGTCATCGGGGCCGGGTAGGATCAGGCAGCCTTCATCGCCGCCGTCAGGGATTCCAGGACCGCAGTCGGTTCCTTGCCTTCCAGCACGGCGACTTCGGCCACAAAGCGCTCCTGCGCCGCTTCGAACAGCTTGCGTTCGCTGAAGCTGCCATCCAGGCTGTCGACATTGCGGCGCAGGTCGCGCAGCACTTCGGCGATCTGGACCAGATCACCGGAATTGATCTTTTCCTGGTAAGCCACGGCGCGACGGGCCCACATGCCGCGGCTGACATGCGGCTTGCCCTTGATGATCGCCATGGCCTTGTCCACGATCTCGCGCGAGACGATCTTGCGCAGGCCGGCCTTGCGCGCCTTGGTCAGCGGAATGCGCAGCGTCATCTGGTTGCCGGGGAACGAAATCTGGATCATTTCCAGCTTGGTGCCCGCGATCTCGTCGATGCCGATGCGATCCACCCGTCCGACACCGTGGGCGGCGTAGACGATAGCATCGCCCTCGCGGAAGGGGTCTTCGTCCTTGACCTTGGTCTTCGCCTGTGCGGCAGTTGTAGCAGCGGCAGTGCGAGCCATTGCGTCGGTCACACCGCCCTTGGGGGTCGTTCTGAACATGCTCATTTGACTGGTTATATCACATTTTTCCCATTCTGTCTCGATCCTCGGATTGGGGTCGCCCTGCGAAACGCTCGGAGCCTGGCCGGAAATGCGGGCTGCGGAGCGGCCGTGAACACCGACGCGCGGCAAACGCGCGTCGGATCACCACCAGCGGCGGTTTCGGTCGTGCTCTCAGGATAGCACGCCACGCACCGGCGAGATCGGGCCTTCGACGGGGATATTGACCGGTTGCAGCAGGTCGATTTCGATCGTTCGGGCCATTGTCCGCATCGGCATGGCGTGGGGCGAATTGTCGAACGGATCCTGCAGGTCGCTGCCGATCTTGTCCAGCGCGACGAACAGCAGCCCGACCAGCGATGAGCCCAGTGGCGTGATCCACCCCAGGGTCTGCACCATCGACAGCGGCAGGAGGACGCAGAATATGTTGGCCACCAGCCGGGGAATCAGCGAAAACTGAATGGCCAGCGGCGTATTGCGAATGCGCTCCAGCCCCCCCTGGGCATTGGCCAGATCGGACAGGATACGGTCGATCTGGCCATGCACGGCACCGTCGATCTTCTGTCGCGCCACTTCCTCGTTCACCGCCAGTCCGATCTCGTAAAGGATGGCATTCGGCTGATTGTTCCGGCCGGCGATGGCTTTGCGCATCTCGGGGGGCAGCAGCCGCGCGATATCGCCCGAATCCTCCAGCCGGCCGAGTGCGCTGCGCAATGCGTAAGGATAGGCCGCCATGGCGCAGGCCAGATCTGGCCGACCGCCCAGCAGCGACCCGGCCTGCCGGCCGAACGAGCGGCAATTGTTCGTAATCGCGCCCCATAGCGTCCGTGCTTCCCACCACCGTCCGTAGGCCGCATTGTTACGCACGCTGAGAAACAGCACGACGGCCGAGCCGAGCAGGGACACCGGCAGGGTCGGCTGTTCCATCCAGTCCTGATGGAAGACCTGGAACATGACGACGACAAAAACGTCCCATGCCCCAAGGAACGCCAATGTCAGCAGGCTTTCGCGCATCAGGATGAATAATCCGATCCGCCGGTCGACGATCATTGATGTTTTCCCCCTCAGGACATGCTGAATGCGTGGCGCCGAATGCAGCCAACCAATCCCATACTGACCGCACGGCCGGGAAAGACAACAGTCTGAACGGAATGATGGATTTTGTGACAGTCAGGACATTCTCTGTCGCAAATCCGACGGGCGGCATTGACCCTTTTAGGGATGCCACCCTTTATGATGCGATAATTCCCATGCGCGATTCTGGAGAGGCACGATCATGGACGAAAGGGCGGCGATCGCGTCCGAGGCCGGTGCGGGGCAGGAAGTCAGCACCCGTCCATTCCAGCTTGCAACCGGCCGCCGCTGGATCGGCTCGGCCTTCGGCGGGGCGCATGGGCGCACCGAGGTGTCGAAGATCGCGGACTGGTACACGGACGGCAGGATCGACATCGACAGCCTGATCGCCCACACCCCGCCGCTGGCGAAGATCAACCAGGGCTTCGACATGATGACGGGCGGCGAGAGCATCCGCACCGTCGTCGCGTTCGTCGCGTTCTGAGCGTGGCGATCACCACCCGCGCCACCCATGCCTGCTGTGGCGGCACGCTCGGCTTCTACAGCCATCCCTCCGAGAGCCTGGGGCTGGAGGCGCGTTTCGCGGTCTTCGTGCCCGATGGCGCATCGGCGGCGGCCTCGGTGCCGGTCATCCACCTGCTGGCCGGACTGACCTGCACCGAGGAAACCTTCCTGATCAAGGCCAACGCGGTGCGTTTCGCGGCGGAATACCGGCTCGCACTGGTCGCGACGGACACGTCGCCCCGAGGGGCCGACATCGCCGGAGAGGACGACAGCTACGATTTCGGCAGCGGCGCGGGGTTCTACCTGGACGCGACGCAGGCGCCGTGGGCCGCCCATTACCGGATGGGCACCTACGTGGCCGAGGAACTGCCCGCGCTGACCGAGGCCAAACTCCCGCTGGACGGCTCGCGGCGTGGCATCATGGGGCATTCGATGGGTGGACACGGCGCGCTGGTGCATGCGCTGGGCGCGCCAGATCGCTGGAAATCGGTTTCGGCCTTCGCGCCGATCGTCCATCCGGCGGCGGTCCCGTGGGGTGAGAAGGCTTTCGCCGGTTATCTGGGGCCGGACCGCGCGACCTGGGCCGCCCATGATGCGACCCTCCTGCTGCAAGCGGGCCACACCCATCCGACGACCATCCTGGTGGACCAGGGCGAGGCGGACCAGTTCCTCGATGCGCAATTGCAGCCCTGGCATCTGGAGCAGGCCGCCAGGGCCGCCGGCCAGGAACTGATCCTGCGCCGTCACCCCGGTTACGATCATTCCTACTGGTTCATCCAGTCCTTCATCCAGGACCATCTGACCCACCACGCGGCGATCCTGCGCCGATAAAGCGAAAGAATGACATGACAATGGTCCATCGTGCGGCAAGCCACGCGCGCCTTGCGTTCGGCGGTTTCGTTCTGGCGGCCGGCATGGCCGCCTGCGCGCCGACGCCGGTTCCACCGACGCCCATGCCGGTGGCGGCCAGCGTGATCAGCCCGCCCGCGCACGGTGATTTCGGCCATTATACGCTGGCGCTGACCTGGCAGCCCGGCTTCTGCGCCAGCGGGCCAGGCTGCCAGCCCGACCAGCCGAAAGCGCCGCTGATCGGCCTGCATGGCCTGTGGGCATCACGCCCTCAGCCGCTCATAGCCCAGGGCGTGCCCCCGCAGCGCTGGTGGGCAGCCGGATGCGACATCTACCCCGAGCATGAGGCCGCCACCCCTCTGGCGGTCAGCAGCGAGACGAAGCAGGCGCTGGACCAGACCGTAGCGCATCTGCCGCATAGTCTGGTCGACCACGAATATCACAAGCATGTCCAATGTTTCGGCATCCCCGCCGAAACGTTTTTCCATACCGCGCTGGAAATGCGCACCGAGGTCGCGCAGTCCGATTTCGGCACCGCCCTGCGGGCGTGGCAGGGGCAGGTCGTGACCAGGGACGCGGTGATGCAGGCATTTCGTGGTGCGTTCCACACCGAAACGGACCGAGCCCTTCAGTTGCGCTGCGAGCATGACCATGCCGGCCGTGAGGTGCTGACCCAGCTCTGGTTCACCCTGAAACGCGAGCGGGTGGCCGATTTCCCACGGGCCAGCGCGTTCTTCCGTGCGCCCGAAGCGCAGGACAATTGCCCCGCGCGGTTCCTCGTTCCGGGCTGGTGAGGCCGCGCGGCTGACCGAAAACTGCCGCTACCGGGCCAAGGGCGGCCCGGTAGCGGCACTGTGCAACCAGCCTCTATTCGCCGATCAGGTGCAGGACAATCCGCCGGCGATGGGGCTGGCGGCGGTGCTCGAACAGATAGAGCCCCTGCCACAGGCCCAACACCGGTTGCCCATCGGCAACCGGAATTGAAAGCTGGGTCTGGGTCAGCATGCTCCGCAGGTGGGCGGGCATGTCATCCGGGCCTTCATCGTCATGGATGTAACGGCCCGGCGCCTCGGGGACGAGCGCCTCGAAGAAGCGCCTGATATCCTCGCGTACCGTCGGGTCGGCGTTTTCCTGCACCGTCAGCGATGCCGACGTATGCTGGCACCAGATCGTCAGCAGGCCGGTCTCGATCCCGGTCTCCGCCACCCATTGCCGCACCGTATCGGTAAACATTACCAGCCCCTTGCCACGGGTCGGGATGTCGACGCGATGCAGGGCCTGGCGCATGGTAGCGTGTTCCTATTTCAGAAAGCCCACGAGACGCTCGGCCTCGCTGACGATCGGCTCGGCGATCTGCGCCGCCCGCGCGGCCCCGTCGCGCAGCACCGCGCGCAGATGGTCCGGTGCTTCCAGCAGGCGCCGGGTCTCGTCGGCAATCGGCACGATGTTCTGCACCAGCACTTCGGTCAGCGCCGTCTTGAACGGGCCGAAGCCCTTGCCGCCATGGCGCGCCAGCACGTCGGCCGCCGTGATGCCGGCGAGGGCCGCGTAGATATCGACCAGATTGCGGGCTTCGGGCCGGTCCTGCAAGCCGGCCGGCTCGGAGGGCAGGGGCTCGGGATCGGTCTTGGCGCGACGGATCTTCAGCGCGATCGCGTCGGCATCGTCGGTCATCTCGATCCGGCTTTGGGCCGACGGATCGGATTTGGACATCTTCTTCGTCCCGTCGCGCAGGCTCATGATCCGTGCGGCGGCGGGCGGGATCAGCGGTTCGATCGCCGGGAAGAAATCCACACCGTAATCATGGTTGAATTTCTGCGCGATGTCGTTGGCGAGTTCCAGATGCTGGCGCTGGTCGTCACCGACTGGCACCCGCGTCGCCTTGTAGGCCAGAATGTCGGCGGCCATCAGGTTGGGATAGACATAGAGGCCGGCCGAGTGGTTCTCGCGGTCCTTGCCGGCCTTGTCCTTGAACTGGGTCATGCGGTTGAGCCAGCCGAGGCGTGATACGCAATCGAAGATCCAGCCCAGCCGCGCATGGGCGCTGACGGCGGACTGATTGAACAGGATATGGGCCTTCGGGTCGATGCCGGCGGCCAGCAGCACGGCGGTCTGGGCCAGCGTCTGCTGGCGCAGGACCTCCGGGTCCTGCCACACCGTGATGGCATGCAGGTCCACGAGGCAGAAGATGCACTCGTGATCGGCCTGCAAGCCGACCCAGTTGCGGATCGCGCCCAGATAATTGCCCAACTGCGGAATACCGGTCGGCTGAATGCCGGAGAATATGCGTTGCATGAAGGTTCTTTTCAGGCGTCGGACCCGCTCCGGTCAAGCCGGTCGTCGATCACGACATCCGGGTTTCAGGGCAATGGGTGGATATGGTCCAGCGCCCGCCGTTCGTCCGCCACGCGGGACGGCCCGAGGGACTGCGCACGCTGCGCCGCGACATCGCTGGCGGCGAAGGCGGGCGGATCTGCCTGCCCGCCACTGGCGGAGAGATAGGTCAGGATCGCCGCGATCTCGGTATCGGAAAGACGACGGAAGGACGGCATGGAGAAATTATAGCGTCCGCCATTGGCGAGCAGCGGCCCGTTCAGGCCGTTCAGCAGCACATCGACCAGATAATGCCGTCCCTCCGGCGTACGGGCGATCCGGTCGATCCGCCCGGTCAAAGGCGGAATTTCCCCCAGCATGCCTTCACCGCCATGATGGCAGATTCCGCAATTGGTCCGATAGCGCGCCTGGCCGAGATTATGGCGCGACGAACACCCCGCCAACGCCAGCAGGCCCAGAAGACCCGCGACGAATGGGGCGAGGGGACGTTCCCGCCGTATCATGCGCACTGGCGCGGCTCCTGCGCTTACTGTTTCGAGACGCCCAGAAGCTGGATCTTGAAGATCAGCGGGCTGTCGGCAGGGATGATGCCCATCGCACGATGGCCGTAGCCCAATTCGGGCGGCACATAGAGCATCCAGGTATCGCCCACATGCATCATCGGCAGGGCTTCCATCCAGCCTTTGATGACGCCGTCCAGCGGCATCTGCATATAGGCCCCCTTGCCGTGCTGATCGGAACTGTCGAAGATTCCGCCCTCGGGCAGGCGACCTTCGTAGATCACCATCATGCCGTCGCCGACCGCGGGGCTCTGCCCGTCCTTGGGACCGCTCTCCAGCACCTTGTAGGCCAGTCCGTCGGGCAGGCTCTTCACGCCCGGCTCGGCGCGGATCTTGGCCATGAACTGCTCGGGCGTCATGTCCGGCTTGGATTCCTCGGGGCGTGCGCCGCACGCCGCCAGCGACAGGGCCGTCGCGGAAGCCAGAAGGAGGGAAGTGACGCGGGACAGACGTTTCATGACACCTCGGTTTGGCGGAAATGAAAAGGCAGGAAAGGGACGCCGCGCTTACAGCGCGCCGCCCCGGCGGCCGATCTGCGCCCCCAGGCGCAGGCGGAGCGCGTTCAGCTTGATGAAGCCCTGGGCATCGGCCTGGTTGTAGGCACCCTCGTCATCCTCGAAGGTCACGACGCGGGTGTCGTACAGGCTGTTGGGGCTTTCGCGGCCGACGCAGATCACGTTGCCCTTGTAGAGCTTCAGCCGCACGCGCCCGGTCACCGAATGCTGGCTCTCGTCGATCAGGGCCTGAAGCATCCGGCGCTCGGGCGAGAACCAGAAGCCGTTATAGATGATTTCGGCATAGCGGGGCATCAGGCTGTCCTTCAGGTGCCCGGCCTCGCGGTCCAGCGTGATGGATTCCATGCTGCGATGCGCCGCCAGCAGGATGGTGCCGCCCGGCGTCTCGTAGATGCCGCGCGACTTCATGCCGACGAAGCGGTTCTCCACCAGGTCCAGCCGGCCGATGCCGTTGGCCTTGCCCAGTTCGTTCAGCCGCGTCAGCAGCGTGGCCGGGGACAGGGTCACCCCATTCAGCGCCACCGGATCGCCGGAGACGAAATCGATCGCGATCTCGGTCGCCACATCCGGCGCGGCCTCGGGCGAAATGGTGCGCTGGAACACGATCTCGTCCGGTCCCACGGCCGGGTCTTCCAGCAGCTTGCCTTCGGAGGACGAATGCAGGAGGTTCGCATCGACCGAGAACGGCGCTTCGCCGCGCTTGTCCTTGGCGATGGGAATCTGATGTTCCTCGGCGAAGGCCAGCAGGCGGGTGCGCGAGGTCAGGTCCCACTCCCGCCACGGCGCGATCACCGTCACGTCGGGCTTCAGCGCGTAATAGGCCAGTTCGAAACGTACCTGATCGTTGCCCTTGCCGGTCGCGCCATGGGCGACGGCGTCGGCCCCGACCGCTTCGGCGATCTCGATCTGGCGCTGGGCGATCAACGGGCGGGCGATCGAAGTGCCCAGCAGATACTGGCCCTCGTACAGCGTGTTGGCGCGGAACATCGGAAAGACGAAGTCCTTCACGAAGGTCTCGCGCAGATCCTCGACGAAGATTTCCTTCACGCCGAACATTTCGGCCTTCTTGCGCGCCGGCTCCAGTTCCTCGCCCTGGCCCAGGTCGGCCGTGAAGGTCACGACCTCGCAGCCATAGGTGGTCTGCAACCAGCGCAGAATCACGGACGTATCGAGACCACCCGAATAGGCGAGCACGACCTTCTTGACGTCCTTTGCGGCCATGGAACGGGATCTCCTGTCGTCGAATCTGAAAAGGTGAAAAGAGTGCGGGCGCCAGAGCGCCTGATCCCCGCGTCCTAGCATTGGATGGACGATGGTGCCAGCGGGGGAACCGCCCGAAATGCAGGGCTCCCCTGCCGCGATGTCAGGCCGGCAGGCTGCGGCGTTCGCGTTGGCTTTCGGTGCGTAATTGTCCGCACGCGGCCAGGATATCGCGCCCGCGCGGCATGCGGATGGGCGAGGCGAAGCCGGCATCCATCACGATCTGGGCGAATTTGGCCAGTTGCTCGCGCGTCGAGGGCCGGTAGTCGCTGCCGGGCCAGGGGTTGAACGGGATCAGGTTGACCTTGGCCGGAATACCGGCGATCAGCCGCACCAGTTCGCGGGCGTCGGCCTCGCTGTCATTCACGCCGCGTAGCATGATGTATTCAAACGTGATGCGCCGGGCATTGCTGGCGGCGGGGTAGCGCCGGCAGGCGGCGATCAGTTCCTCGATGGGATATTTGCGGTTCAGCGGCACGATCTCGTCGCGCAGGTCGTTGCGCACGGCATGGAGCGAGATCGCGAGATTGATCCCCAGTTCCGATCCGCACTGGTCCATCATCGGCACCACGCCGGAGGTGGAGAGCGTGATGCGACGCCGCGACAGGCCGATGCCCTCGCCATCCATGACGATCTTCATCGCCTTGGCGACGTTTTCGTAATTATACAGCGGCTCGCCCATGCCCATCAGCACGATGGTCGAGAGCAGGCGCGGGGTCTCGCCCCTGGGGCTGGGCCATTCGCCATAGCTGTCGCGCGCCGCCATGAACTGGCCGACGATTTCGGCCGCGCCCAGATTGCGCACCAGCTTCTGCGTGCCCGTGTGGCAGAACGTGCAGGAGAGCGTGCACCCGACCTGCGACGAGATGCAGACCGCGCCGCGATCCTCGCGCCGGTCGGGGATATAGACGGTCTCGGCCTCCTGCCCGTCGCGGAAACGGAAGAGAAATTTGCGGGTCTCGTCGTTCGAGGTCTGGACCGTGGTGGCTTCCGGCCGGCCGATGACGAAGCGTTCGGCCAGCTTGGCCTGCAACGGCTTGGCGATCGAACTCATCCGCGCGAAATCCGTCACGCCCTGATGATAAAGCCAGTGCCAGATCTGCTTGGTGCGGAAGGGCTTCTCGCCGATCGCGACCAGCGCATCGGTCAGTTCCTCACGCGACAGGCCGACCAGGTCGCGCCGTCCGTCCGGCAACATGCCGGTCGGCGGGGCGAACAGGGCCGATTTCGCCAGGATACGCTGGCGCTCGACCTCGGTGAGCGAGGCGGCGAGGCCGGTCTCGGCGGGGGGCTGGGGCGCGTGAGCGGAAACGGCGGTCATGAACGGCTACTCATCGGACAGGCGCCGCGCGTATTCGCGGCACGAATTGGGCTGAATCCGCGCTGCCTAACACATTCCAACGGAAAAAGGGGAATTACTCTGCGTCGCGCCGCGCCGCGATCAGAAATTCGCGGTTGCCCTCGGGGCCGGTGATCGGGCTGGGCTCGACCCCCAGCACGGTCCAGCCGGGCAGGGCGGACCACCATTCCTCGATCATGGCGCAGACCGCATCATGCACCGCAGGATCGCGCACCACGCCCTTGGCGCCCACGGCCTCGCGTCCGGCCTCGAACTGCGGCTTGATCAGCGCCACGGCCCATGCACCCGGCCGGCACAATGCCAGCCCGGCGGGCAGGACCGTGCGCAGGCCGATGAAGCTGGCATCGCAGACAAGCACGTCGATCGGGTCGGGGATGGTCGCGGTGTCCAGCGTGCGGGCATTGCATTTTTCCAGCACCACCACGCGCGGGTCACTGCGCAGCTTCCATGCCAGTTGTCCATGCCCGACATCGACGGCGAAGACCTTCGCGGCCCCGTGCGTGAGCAGCACATCGGTAAAACCGCCGGTGGAGGCCCCGACATCCAGCGCCACGGCGCCCGCCGGGTCCAGGCCGAAATGCTCCAGCGCATGGGCCAGCTTCACGCCCCCGCGCGAGACCCAAGGATGATCCTGCCCCTTCAGCAGCAGCGGGGCATCCTCGGGCAATTGCTCGCCGGCCTTGGCCACGCGCCGGTCGCCCGTATAGACGACCCCGGCCAGAATCAGAGCCTGGGCGCGAGCACGGCTTTCCACCATGCCCCGATCGACCAGCATCTGGTCCGCACGCTGCTTGGCCATGTCGTCGCTGCCGGATCAGGCCGTCTGCTGCGACGATGCAACACCCAGGGCGTGCAGGGCGGTGGCTGCGATGGCGGTGGCGTCGAGCCCGGCCTCGCGATACTGGGCATCCTGCGTGTTGTGGTCGATGAAGCGGTCGGGGAGCGTCATCGGGCGGAAGCGGACGCTGTCGAGCAGGCCGGTGCGCGCCAGATGGTGCATGACATAGGCCCCGAACCCG